>CACKRG010000034.1 GCA_902602515.1 uncultured Alphaproteobacteria bacterium | reverse complement strand
ATTTAAAATAAATATTAGTAGAAAAAAATTCATCTAGATTTTTTGATGCTTTTATAAAAGGAGTTTTATTAATATATGGTTTAATTTTATTAAGCGTAGATCTAATTTTATCAGGAGATAAATCAGATGGTATCAAGAAATACCTCTAATTTCTTTTATTTTATCATATGCAATATTGATTGCTGCTAATTCCTTATTTGATTGTTTGATAAATTCCTTAGGCATACCTTTTGCAATTAAATTGTCTGGATGGTGTTCTTTATTTAATTTTATCCATTTTTTTCTTATTTCTGAGTCAGTACTAGATCTATTTACTCCCAAAACTTTATAAGGGTCAGAATCAGTATTTTTTAAATTTGCTTGAAATAATCTTTGAAAATCTTTTTCAGAAAATTTAAAGGATTTTGAAATAGATCTGAGAAGGTCAATTTCACTTATTGATATATTTCCATCGGATGCAGCTATGTAAAATAAATTATTTAATAACTCTTCAAGTAATATTTTATTATCTGAAAATAAATTGCCTACTTGATTTGCAATTTGTTTATAACCATAAGTATCTTTCTTAGCTTCATTAAAAATTTTAGCAACTTTTGTAATTTCTGATTTTGGTACTTTAAATTTATCTTTGAATGCTCTAACTTCATCGTCAGTAACTTGGCCATCAGATTTGGCTAATTTTGCCGAAAGTATTATAAAACTTAATGTGAAAATTTGCTGTTTTTGATTATTATCTATTTTATTAAAATTAAAGCTTGAGTGAGATTTTGATCTCTTATCGAATGCTCCACCAGCCATTACTCCTAAGATGGCACCTATTGGTCCACCTATTGCAAAGCCAGCTGCACCACCTATAAGCCTTCCCCAGATACTCATCTTAATGTATCAATAATTTTTTTTAATTCACTGATTTCAGAACTAGAAATTAAACCATCTTGATCAGAATCAATAATTTGAAATATAATTCTAGTTGCTTGTTCAATTTCAGATATTGAGATTTGGTTATCATTGTTAAAATCTATAAAATTAAAATAAATTTTCTCATCATTATTTAATTCATTAGAAAATAAATTTTGAGAAATAAATAAAAATAATAATAATATTATTTTATTTAGCCAAACCATCTGTACATTCCAATTATACCGGCAAGTGCGTAAAAAGCTTGTAGAAATAAAATTCCATTATGTTTTAATCTGTAGGACCATATGCCTATCAGTATAGCAGAGAATAATAATAGTGAAAAACCTAAAAACTCTAAACCAATGTTAAAAGCCACGAAAAGTGAGTACAAGATAGCGGTAAAAACACCTACCCATTCTAACAATTTATTAAAATTCAAAAAATTTATTTTTTCTTAATATTAACTGCGTTCTCTTTTCCACGATTTTCACCAATTTCAAATTCAACTGGCATACCCTCTTCGAGAGTATCTATTCCTGCTGCTTCTAATGCAGAAACATGAAGAAAAACATCTTTTCCTCCATCGTCATTTTCTATAAATCCATAACCTTTGGTTGGATTAAACCACTTTATTTTACCACTTGGCATATTGCATTCTCCTTTGTTAATGATTTTTTGAGGTTTAATTATTATTTTGTCGTATATATAATATAAATATTGATTAATTAATTTCATTAAATAACTAATAAGTAATTTATTTCAAGATTTATTTATTTTTTTTATGTTAAGCTATAAACACGGTTATCATGCAGGGAATTATGCAGATGTATTTAAACATATTGTGCTGATATACCTCTATTTTTTTTCAAAAAAGCACCATAAATCAATTACTTATATAGATACACATTCTGGAAGCGGAATATACAAATACACATCAAAATATATGGATAAAAATAAAGAGTATAAGTTTGGTATAAAAAAAGTTCAAAAATATATCGGCAAAAATAAATTAATACTGAATTATTTACATATTATAAAAAATATTAATAAGAAGAATAATTTTTATCCTGGTTCACCATATATAATATCTAAATTATCGAGTAATAGTGATAAATTATTTCTATGTGAACTAC
>CACKRG010000033.1 GCA_902602515.1 uncultured Alphaproteobacteria bacterium | reverse complement strand
AAAAATAAATTTTACTACTGTTGATTTTACTTTAGGACGTGGAATAAATACACTTGGATTCACATTAAAACACCTTTTATATTTGCAAAATATTTTAGTTATGAATTTATATTTATTCATCTTTTTCAATTTATAATCAAACTTTATTGCCACTTCTTTTTGAATCATGAAAATCATTTCATTTATACTTTTTGAATGTTTAAAGAGATATAAAATAATTTTTGTACCAACATTATATGGTAAATTACCAATTATAGTTGCATTTTTAAATATGCTGACATCTGAATTTAATATATCATCATTAATAACTTTAACATTTTTGAAATCTATATATTTTTTTTTAAGAAAACTTGATAATTCATTATCTTTTTCAATTAAATAAATTTTTTTTGGATTACTTTGTAAAATAAAATCGGTTAGAAATCCCTTGCCTGGTCCTATTTCTATTATTTTTTTATTTTTAATTACCGTTTGTTTTATAATTTTATTGCATATATTTTTATCAATTATAAAGTTTTGTCCCAATGATTTTTTTGCTTTTTTCATATAACTTACGATTATTATTTATTTTACTTACTAATTTAAAACAATTTATTATTGATTTATCTGATCTAAATTTTTTACCTTTTAATCTATATGCTGTTCCATGATCAGGCGAGACTCTAATAACATCAAGATTTCCTGTAAAATTTACACCAGTAAATTGACTAATAAATTTAAAGGGTATTAACGCTTGATCATGATACATAAATACAAAACAGTCATATTTTTTTATGTTTTCTTTTAGTAACATTGCGTCAGCTGATACAGGGCCGTTAATTAAGACTTTTTCTTTTTTTAATTTAATTAATGAAGGATTTACAATTTTTTTTTCTTCATTGCCAATCTTGCCATTTTCACCTGCGTGAGGATTTAGGCCACTTAAAATAATTTTTGGAAATTTTATATTTAAATCTCTTTTAAGGACTGTATTTAAATTTTTAATTTGGTTATAAATAGTATCTTTAGTTATTTTATTAACTACTGATTTTAACTTTATGTGCGTTGTTAATGGTGTTACGATAATATTTTTATTAATTAAGATCATATTTGAGTAATTCTTCCCTTCTAATTTTTGTAGAAATTCAGTATGACCGATAAAACTTGGAATTAATTTTTTAATAATTAAATCTTTTCTAATAGGTAGAGTTACCATTCCTGCAAATTTATTTTCTTTACAATATTTGTGAGCAAAAATTATTGATTTTAGAGTGTTATCTTCTAAGGATTTAGATGAATAAGTAAATACATTAAAATATTTCTTTTTTAAATTTATACTCTTCTTTTTATTATTATTAATTATATTAAGATTTATTTTATAATTTTTTTTATTTAAATATTTTCTAATTGCTTTTACATCAGAAAATAGAACAAAATTCTTTATTTTATTATTTTTAAATAAATCAATCAAAATCTCTATACCAATTCCGTTTATATCACCAATAGTAACTGCAGTAGGTTTATTCATAAAGCTTGTATAAATTATAAATTTTAGAATACTTTTTAATAAAATTTCTCTCAATTTTAGTAACTATTGAGTTTATGTTTTGATTTAAGTTAATGTTACTTAATATTTCTTTATTAAATTTTATTGAACATAGTATAACATATGTAAAAGAGTTTTCATTTTTAAATTCTATATAATCATTAATTTCTAAAAGATTATTTTTAATATTGTTATTTAATTTTACATACTCATACTCCTTTATTTTTAATCTTTCAGAAAAGTTTTTTTGTAAATTTTCACATTTTAAAGAATTTTCATTTAATTTTTCATTATTTTTTATACTATATAAATTTACATTTAATCCATCATAGCTAACGAACTCTTTTTGTAACATAACGATTGAAATAAATTCACCATTTTGTAAAATAAAGAAATCATTGTCTTCATTAATTTTATTTTTCAGTATTTGATTAAGGTTTTTTATAGTGTTAATTTTTTTTTCGTTGACTGAATAACCTATATTTTTCTTTTCAAGGAACATTTTAATTTCTGATAAATTTTTAAATTCCTTTTTTTCAAATTTT
>CACKRG010000032.1 GCA_902602515.1 uncultured Alphaproteobacteria bacterium | reverse complement strand
AGTTTTGCACATTTGATCATCTATTTTTTCCAATAATTGATATCTTCTCCACCATTCAATCACAGCCTCACTACTACTAGGAATTTTTTTCCAATTAAAATAGGTTGGTTTGTTTAGAAGTAATTCTAAATCAATAATATTTTTGTCATAAACTGTAAAAATGATATCGTCATCTTTTGTTTCTTGTTCAATGAAATCATAAAGTTCTGATTTATAATCACTAGAATTTCCCATTAAAACATCAACATTTTCAAAAACTATTCTTCCTAATGCTGGGTAAGTTATATTTATAATAAGAGGAACTAAAATTGCCATTCTAATTTTAAAACCAATGTCATGTTTTATTAATTTAAACATAAAATAATATATAATAAGAAGCAGAAGTATAGGCGATGTTCTAAATGGAGTAAAATTAGCAATTATGTAATTTTTATCAAATGGAGAAATTATTAAGCACAACAACAACTGTATTATAACAAGAGTAATAATTAATTTTATTTTTTTACTTAATTTTTCATTTTCTGATATTGATGAAATAATAAACAAATATAAAATTAGCATCACAATACCTGGTATCCACCATATAAAATATTCAAAGCTGTAGAAAGGCAGAATATGGTGTTTGCTTCTAAAAGCTAGGATTTGTCCTACTTCAGAAGATAAATCATTACCAATATTTATTTTATTCAAGAGTAATATTAAAATTGGAATGCAAATTATAAAATATATTAAAAATAAAATTATACTTTTTCTAATTTTAAAAGTAGTAAAAAAGTAACCTAAAAAAATAATAAGAAACCAAAAGCCGCCATTTAAAAAATGAAAGTTCGTAGAAAGCCCTAACAAGAGTATTGATACATAATATTTATTTCTTAAAAAAAATGAAAAAGATAATATGTTTAATGCATTTGAAATTGTAGTAGACTGGAAGCCATTTGCAAAAAGTTTATTTCCGCCTATTATTTGTTGATTCATTAGTAAAAAAACACAAATGATAATTAATGTACTTACCAGATCAATCTCAAGGGTCTTAGAAAAATGAAAGAATGCATAACAAAATAAAAATGAACAAGTTATTCTACCTATATTACTAGTTAAAATTATATTTTGGTTAGTAATTTCATAATAAAAGATTGTTATCCAATCAAATAAATACCTATAATCTAATGGTGATCCATATACGATATATGATGAATGTTCATGATTTATATAATTATATTTTCTGAGTGTTTCTCCTAAGTAATGAATTTCTGAACTGAACAACCTTAAAGAAGGTTCTTCAATTAATATAAAAAATATTAATAATAATAGAAAAAATATATAATTATTTTTTAAATATTTATCCAAAGATAAAAAAAAACTATGCATATTTATCTAATTTTATCAGTAATTGAATATGTTGGGTTCTTTTTTACTTCTTTATATATTTTTGCAATATATTCACCAATAATTCCCAATAAAAAGATTTGTACTCCACCTAAGAAATATATTGGTATAATTGTTGAAGCCCAACCCGGAACAGTATTCTGATTTACAAAATAATCATAAAATACAGCTATAGATGAAATGAAACAAAATAATAATATGATAAAACCCGTTATGCTTGAGATTCTTAGAGGATATGTACTTTGAGAAGTAATTCCATCTAATGCAAGTCTAATCATCTTAAAGATAGTGTATTTACTTTTTCCAAACTTTCTTTCTTTAACACTATACTTAATGATCTTTTTTTTAAAATTCAAAGAAGATATTAATCCTCTCAAAAAAATACTTTTACTTTCATGTTTTGATATTTCCTCCATAGATTTTTTACTTAATAATCTAAAATCTGCATGATTAGGCTCAATTTTTGAAAATGAAATAAAATTTAACATCTTATAAAATAAATTAGCTGTAATTATTTTAAAAAAACTCTCTGTTTTTTGATCAGAAATTGCTAAAACCATTTCAAAATCATCTTTAAAAAATTCAATAAATTTATCAAATAAGCCTATATCATGTTGCAAATCTGCATCTACTGAAATAGAGCAATCACATTGACTATAAAACTCTTTAATCCCAGCAAACAAGGCAATCTGATGACCGTAGTTCTTTGATAACTTTAAAGCTTTTAAATTATTATATTTATTTTTTTTAAATTTATTTATTACCTCCCATGTCTTGTCACTACTTCCATCATCAATAAATGCGATAAAGCTATTTCTACTGATCATTTTTTTTTTGATCATTTCATTCAATTTTTTTGATATAGCATTCAATGTAAAATTGACACTGTCCTCTTCATTGTATCCGGGAATTAAAACTGCCAATTTAATCATTATTAACATTAGCATAAATCTTTTAAATAAAGAAATAATATTGTATTAGCATAATTAAAATATGTATGGTTTTTTTAAAAAAAATTTAAATT
>CACKRG010000031.1 GCA_902602515.1 uncultured Alphaproteobacteria bacterium | reverse complement strand
AGTAAAAAAATTTCAGCTGAAAATGCTTATAAAAAAAATAAATTACTTCTTGAGAAAACAATTAAAAAGTTGGAAAAAAGTATTTTAAAATCAACAAAGATTAAATATAAAAAATCGAAACTTAAGTTCAAATCAAATTTCAAAAAAGAGCAATTTTATAAAATTGTAAATAAGGCAAAAAAATACATCAAAAATGGAGATATTTTTCAAGTTGTACCTTCTCAAAGATTTGAAACAAAATATAATCTAAAAGCAATAAATTTGTATAGATCTTTAAGACGCTTAAATCCATCTCCTTATCTTGTTAATCTCAACTTTGATAAGATCGGACTTGTTGCATCTAGTCCTGAATTAATGGTCCAATTAAGAAATAAAAAAGTAACAATTAGGCCAATTGCCGGAACAAGAAAAAGAGGAAAGAATGCCTCAGAAGATCTTTTTCTATCTAATGATTTACTTAATGATAAAAAGGAACTTGCAGAACACTTAATGCTTTTAGATTTAGGAAGGAACGATGTTGGTCGAGTTTCAAAAAAAGGAACAGTGAATGTTACTGAAAAAATGATTATAGAATATTACTCTCATGTAATGCATATCGTTTCAAACGTTGAGGGAAAAATAGAAAATAATTTAGATGCTCTAGATGTTTTAATGGCTGGATTTCCAGCAGGCACAGTTTCTGGTGCTCCAAAAATAAGAGCGATGGAAATCATAGAGGAGCTTGAAAACTTAAATAGAAGTTTTTATGCTGGTTGTATGGGATATTTTGATTCTAACGGAGACATGGATACATGCATTAGTTTAAGAACTGGGCTTGTAAAAGATAATAAATTATATGTCCAGGCTGGTGCTGGAATAGTATATGATTCTGTTGCTAAAAATGAACATCAAGAAATTTTGAATAAGGCTGGTGCTTTGATGGCAGCTGCTGAGGATTCATACAAATTTGATATATGATATTATTAATAGATAATTATGATAGTTTTACTTACAATGTAAAACACTACTTATTAGATTTAAATCAGAAGGTTGTTGTTTTTAGAAATGACAAAATTTCTATAAATAAAATTTTTAAATTAAAACCTAAATCAATAGTTATTTCACCAGGTCCGTGTACTCCTAATGAAGCTGGGATAAGTCTTAAAATCGTTTCAGAATTATCAAAACAATTTCCTATACTTGGTATTTGTTTAGGACATCAAACTATTGGTCAAGCTTTTGGAGGTAAAATTGTTACATGCAAAGAAATCATGCATGGAAAAGTTGATACAATTAATCACTTTGGTCACTCAATATTTAAAAATGTAGAAAGAAAATTTAAAGCAACTAGATATCATTCTCTTATAATTGATAAAAGAACTATGCCTAAAGATTTTTTAATTACTGCTGAAACAAATAATAAGATAATAATGGGTATTGCACATAAAAAATTACCAATATTTGGACTACAATTTCATCCAGAAAGTATAGGTACTAATATGGGAAAAATTATTTTAAAAAACTTTTTAAACTTATCAAAATAATGGATCAAACTTTAATTTTAAATAAAATTCTCGAAAAACAAAATCTGAATATTGAAGAGAGTATGTATATATTTAATAAAATTATGAGTGGAAAATTAGATGATATTAAAATTACATCAATACTTATTGGCTTAAAGTTAAAGGGTGAAACAAAAGAAGAAATTATTGGTGCAGCTAAAGTAATGAGAGATAAATCTCTAAAAATAAACTCTCCCCAAAATACAATTGATACTTGTGGTACTGGTGGAGACATGAAAGACACGTTAAATATATCAACAAGTGCAGCAATAGTTGCGGCAAGCGCTGGGGTTACTATAGCAAAGCATGGCAATCGTTCGGTTAGTTCAAAATCAGGCTCAGCAGATATGCTAGAAAAAATAGGCTATAAGATTACAAATAATATAAAAGATTTAGAAAACTCGTTATACGATAAAAATTTTTGCTTTTTATTTGCTCAAAATCATCATTCTGCCATGAAGAATGTAATTAACGTTCGTAAGAATTTAGCTACTCGCACAATTTTTAATTTATTAGGTCCGCTTACTAATCCTGCTAAAGCAAGTAAACAACTTCTAGGTGTTTACTCAAGTGATTTAGTTTCTATGCATTGCAATTGCTTAAAAGAACTAGGCTCTGAAAAAGCTATGGTTGTTCACGGATTGGATGGTTTAGATGAAATAAGTTTGTCCGAGAATACTCTAATAAATGAATTAAAAGATAATAAAGTTCTGGAATATAGTTTTAATCCAAGAGACTATGGTTATGATTTAATTAAATTAGAAGATATAAAAGGTGGAGATCCAGAATATAATGCAAATTGCTTTAATAAAATGATTAATGGAGATTACAAAGAATTTCAAATGATTGTAGAAATAAATGCAGGAGCGGCAA
>CACKRG010000030.1 GCA_902602515.1 uncultured Alphaproteobacteria bacterium | reverse complement strand
AGGACCATAAACAGTAAAAAATCTCAAAGCAGTACATGGAAGTTTATAAATATTTGAATATGAATGTGCCATTACCTCATTAGACTTTTTTGTTGCAGCGTAAAAAGACATCGGAAAATCTGAATTATCACTTTCTTTAAAAGGAAATTTTTTTGAATTTCCATAAACTGAACTTGTTGATGCAAAAATTAAATGATTAATTTTATTATTTCTAGATAATTCTAAAATATTAAAAAAACCCTTTAAATTACTATCAAAGTATTTTTCTGGACTATCAACTGAATAACGTACTCCAGCTTGAGCTGCCAAATGTAGAATTACTTTAATTTTGAATTTTTTGATTAGTTTATTTAATTTAGTATAATCAACTAAATCATACTTAAAAAATTTATAGTTATCGTAGTTTGTTAAAATCTTATTTCTATCTATTTTTATTCTTTGATCATAATAATCGTTTAAATTATCTATGCCAACTATTTGGTTTTTATCATCAAGCAGTCTTTTACATATATGAAAACCAATAAATCCAGCACTTCCGGTAACTAAAATTTTCATTAGTTAGTTAGTTGGTATGACAAACTCTGGTCCAGATTGTATGCTTTTTGGCCATCTACTTGTAACTGTTTTTAATTTTGTAAAAAAATGTATTCCTTCTGTACCGTGCATTGAATGATCACCAAATAAAGACTGTTTCCAACCACCAAAACTATGAAAAGCCATAGGTACTGGAATTGGAACATTTATTCCTACCATTCCTATTTTGCAATTTGTTGTAAAATGACGTGAAACCTCTCCATCTGATGTGTAGATACTTGCTCCATTACCAAATTGATGATTATTAACTAAATTCAAAGCTTCCTCATAATTATTTGCTCTTACAACTGATAAAACTGGTCCAAAAATCTCCTCTTTGTAAATAGTCATATTCGCGTTAACATTATCAAATAAAGTTGGTCCTACAAAATAACCATTTTCATAACCTTGAATATTGCAGTTTCTTCCATCTAATATAAGTTTCGCACCTTCGCTAACTCCCTGATCAATATAATTTTCAACCTTTTTTTTATGATCTAAACTTATAAGTGGGCCCATTTCAGCTTCATTATCAGTCCACGGTGCTACTTTAAGTATTTGTGCTCTATCAGAGATATTTGAAACTAGTTTATCAGCAATATCTCCAACTGCTACTGCTACAGAAATTGCCATGCATCTTTCTCCAGCTGATCCATAAGCTGCACCAATAATTCCATCTACAGCTTGATCTATGTTTGCATCTGGCATTACAACTAAATGGTTTTTAGCTCCACCTAATGCTTGTACTCTTTTCTCATTTGATGATGCAGTTTTATATATATATTTAGCAACAGGTGTAGATCCAACAAAACTAATTGACGAAACTTTATTTGAATTTAAAATATGATCTACAATTTCCTTATCGCCATTTGCTACATTTAACACACCATCTGGAAGTCCAGCTTCACTAAAAAGCTCAGCTAATTTCATAGGACAAGAGGGATCTTTTTCTGATGGTTTTAAAATAAATGAGTTACCACATGCTATAGATATAGGAAACATCCACATTGGAACCATTGCAGGAAAGTTGAAAGGTGTAATACCAGCTGTAATACCTAAAGGTTGCCTAACAGACCAAGAATCAATATTATTCCCAACATTTTGAGAAAATTCACCTTTTAATAGATGTGGGATACCAGTTGCAAACTCAACAACTTCAAGACCTCTTATTACAGAACCTTTTGCATCTTCAAAAGTCTTTCCATGTTCAGACGAAACTAACTTAGCTAAATCTTCAATATTTTTTTCGATAAGCTCTTTAAATTTAGAAATAATTCTAGATCTTTTTAATGGAGTAAATTCTCTCCAAGTTTCATAACCTTTTACTGAGCTCTTAATTAATGAATTAAAATCTTCCTCATTTGATAAGACAACTTCACCTATTTGTTCACCACTGGAGGGGTCAAATACAGGTAAAAATTTCTTAGAATGAGAGATATTTTTACCGTGGATATAATTTTCAATTTTTTTCATTATTTTTCTTATAAATTAAAAATAAATTTCTTAAATAAATAAATAATCCAAAAGATTGGCCCATAATAATTACAGGATCTTTTCGAAAGATAGCATATATTAGTAAGCCAATTCCACCAAAAATACTTAAATACCAAAAAACTAAAGGAATTTGACTTTCACCTTTTTTTTCTGAGTAAATCCATTGCACAATAAATCTTGAAGCAAATAGACCCTGGCCTATAAATCCTATACTTAAAAAAATTATTTCTGTATTTGTTAAATTATCTAAATAACTAATCATGATTAATTTTATTAATTAATTTCTTTACTCTGTAAATATCATAAATTCCCTTAAACATTCTACTTAAAGTTGAATATTTGGAAAAACCATATTTTCTATATCGATGATTTACATTAACATATTTTACATCGAAATTCATACCTACAAAAAGCAGGAATAAATCTATGTAAACCATCAAAATATGGAATTTGTAAAAATACATTTTTATCAAATACTTTAAGAGAGCAACCAGTATCTGGACAATTATCCTTCAAAATATATGATCTTACACGATTTGC
>CACKRG010000029.1 GCA_902602515.1 uncultured Alphaproteobacteria bacterium | reverse complement strand
AATTTAAAGATAAATTAATTTCAGCTCAAAAAAATAAAAAAAATTTAATAATTGGTGAAGTAAAAAAACAAAGTCCAAGTGCAGGTGAAATAATTTCAGATTATAAACCAGAAGACATTGCTATTTTATATGAAAGATCTGGTGTTGGAGCATTATCGATTTTAACAGAAAGTAAATATTTTTTAGGAAATATTGATCATTTATCTCTGGTTAAAAAGAAAACAAATTTACCTATTTTAAGAAAAGATTTTATTTTTGATAAATATCAAATTTTAGAAAGTAAGATTTATCAAGCAGATTGTATATTATTAATTTTATCAATACTATCTGATGAACAAGCAATGGAGTTTATAAATTACGCTAATGAACTTAAATTAGATTGTATTATAGAGGTTCATGATGAAGTGGAACTTAAAAGAGCAATTAAATTAGACTACCCTGTTATTGGAATTAATAATAGAAACCTTAAAAGTCTTGAAATTAATTTAAATAACTCACTAATGATTATATTTTAATAGCAGAAAGTGGCATTAAAGATTCTGATGACATAAAAAAATTTAATTCAACAGGAATATATAATTTTTTAATTGGAGAAAGTTTGTTAAAATCTAAAGATAAAGAAAAGAAAATTGGAGAATTACTTTTAAATGAGTCATATAAATAAAAAAGGAAATCCTTATATAATTGACGTATCAAATAAAGATGTCACAGAAAGATTAGCTGTTGCCTTTGGCGAAATTAAATTTGATAAAGAAACATATAAAAAAATAAAATCATTTGAAACAAAAAAAGGAAACCTTGAAAAAACTGCTATAATTGGAGGTATTATGGGGGCAAAAGAAACTTCGAGATTGATACCCCTTTGTCATAATATTCCAATCAATCACATAAATATTGAGGTTATAAAAAATGAAAAAAAATTCAGTCTTAATGTCATAAGTACAGTTAAAACAAACTCAAATACTGGTGTGGAAATGGAGGCATTAACTGCAGTTACAATAAGTTGTCTTACAATTTATGACATGTGTAAGTACTTAAATAAAAAAATTAAAATACAAAATATACATCTTGTTTCAAAAAAAGGTGGTAAATCTAATATTTAAATTACTGAAAAATATAGATATTTATATTTGTTCTTGTTTTGGTCTTAAAGAACATATATAGAACAATAATGCTTACTAAAAAACAAAAGGAACTATACGATTATTTGAAAAATTATATTTCAAGTAATCAAATCTCTCCTTCATTTGAGGAAATGAAAAGTGCAGTTAATCTGAAATCCAAGTCAGGTATTCATAGATTAATTACTAGTTTAGAAGAAAGAGGATTTATTAAAAGATTAAAGCACAAAGCAAGAGCAATGGAAATTATTAATAAGGATATTAAAGAAAATAGTGCGTCAACTGACAGTATTAACATCCCTTTATTTGGTGCAATTGCAGCAGGTGAAGCAATAGAGGCAATTGAAAATCACAATGAATTTGTTTCAATACCCTCTTCGATGACATCTCCAAATGCTAAATATTTTGGTCTAAAAGTTAAAGGATTATCAATGATAGATGAAGGTATTTTTGATGGAGATATCGCAGTCATAAGAAAGACAAATAATGTTGAAAATGGTAAAATTGCTGCAGTTTTAACTCAAGATAATGAAGTTACACTTAAGACTATTAAATTTAATAAAGATAAAGTAACATTAATTCCAGCAAATCAATCTTATCAATCAAAAGAGTACAAAGTGGGTGAAATTCAAGTGCAGGGCACTTTATCTGGAATTATAAGAAAATATATTTAATAGTTATCTTTATTAAAAAATGACTCCAATAATTACTAGATTTGCACCCTCACCTACTGGTAATCTTCATCTTGGAGGTGCTAGAACTGCATTAATCAACTATATAATAAGTAATAAATCAGAATCATCTAAATTTTATTTAAGAATTGAAGATACTGATCGAGAAAGATCGAAACAAGTATTCACTGATAATATAATTAATTCTTTAAAATGGTTAGGCCTTAATTGGGATGAAGAAATTCAAGTTCAGTCTGATAGAGCATCAAGGCATAAAGAAATTGCAAAAGAATTATTAAAAAAAAAGAAAGCATTTAAATGTGTATGTTCTGAAGAAAAAATAGCTAATCAAAGAAAACTTATTAGGGAAAATAAAAATTATTCTAAAAAAATATGTACTGAATGTAAATACAATAATAATATTCAAAATATTAATCAGGGTTTTGTTATAAGATTAGATATACCAGATGAAGGTAATTTAAATATAAATGACACCATTCAAGGTAATGTTACAGTAGCAAACACAGAGTTAGATGATTTTATTTTACTTAGAAAAGATCAATCTCCTACTTATATGTTATCTGTAGTCGTTGATGATCATGATTTAGGGATCAATTATGTTGTTAGGGGTGATGATCATTTTAATAATACTTTTAGACAATACTATATTTATAAATTTATGAATTGGGATACACCTCAATTTGCTCATATTCCTCTTATTCACGGAGAGGATGGAACAAAATTATCAAAAAGACATGGTGCAGTTAATATTTTAGATTTGAAAAAAGATGGATATTTAAAAGAAGCAATTATTAATAATCTTATACTTTT
>CACKRG010000028.1 GCA_902602515.1 uncultured Alphaproteobacteria bacterium | reverse complement strand
AGCAACTATGAAAGCTATATTTAAATAGAATTTTTAATTATTTTTTTCTTTCTCTATAAGCAATAAATATCCCACTAGATATAATTATAAAACCTCCAAGATAAATACTATATGTTGGTACTTCAGCAAAAATTAAAAATCCCATAAAACCTACAAAAATAAAAGATGAATATTCAAATGGAGAAGTAACTGCAACATCTGCATTTTTTGCAGCCTGTGACATAAAAAAGTGACCAATTGATCCCATTACACCCAGACTCATTGCAAATATTAATTGAATTAGATTTGGCATAATAAAATCCTTAGGGAAAAAAATTAATGAGGTAATTAGCAAAGCAAATGAGTAATAAAATATTATTGCAACACTTGAATCAGTACTCATTACAGATCTAGTGGACAAATATACTGATGCCATAAAACAAGCTGAAATTAATGGATATAGAGATTCTAATTTAAATAATTCAGTGCCTGGCTTAACAATAATAAGCACTCCAATAAAACCAATTAATATAGCTACAGTTCGCAATATACCAATTCTCTCACCTAATATAGGAACTGCGAGAAAGGCAGCTATGATTGGTGCAGAATGAGCAATTGCAATATTTTCCGATAGCATTAAATTATTTATTCCATAAATATAAAATACAACACAACCTGAGGCTGAAAAGGCTCTTATTGCATGACCAATAGGTTTATTTGTTTTTAATTTATCAAATCCAAAATACATTGTTAGAAAAAGAGCAATAATACAACCACTTAAGGCTCGAAAAAAAACAGACTCCCATACTGGAAAATGAAAACTTAGATATTTATAAGTCATATCATTTACACTGAGGCAGAACATTGAAAGAATCATAAATGAAATACCAAGAAGATTGTTATTTTTTAATTTCATTACTAAATTCAATATACTAAGTTATTATATTGCGATATAAATATTTTAGTATGAGTAATAAATATACTGCTAAAAAAATAAAAAAGAAAAAAGATTATTTAAGTATTATTTGGAATGATGATTTTGAAAGTAAATTTCATTTTTTGTGGTTAAGAGATAATTGCCCTACTGCAATACATCCTACTGCTAATATGAGGGTATTTAATATTTTAACAGTAAGTAAAAATATATTTCCAAAAAAAATTAATATAGAAAAAAATAAATTATATATTGATTGGAGTGAAGGAAACCATAAGAGTATTTTTAATTTAAAATGGTTAAGGGATCACTGCTACACTGAGATAAATAAGCAAAACTATAAATCTCCATATATTTTCTGGAATGGAAAATTAAAATCAAACTTAAATAAAATTAAGTTTAATCATGATAAAGTTCTTAAAGATGATAATTATTTAAAAAAATGGTTAGAATTTCTTCATTCATATGGATTTGTGATTATAAAAAAATCACCGATTAAAAAAAAATCTGGTTTTAAAATTATAAATAGAATTAGTCATCATAGGGAAACTTTTTTTGGCACTCCTTTTGAGGTAATCAATATACCAAAACCAAATAATACTGCTTATACAGCTCAAGCACTAAGAAATCATACAGATTTACCATATTTTGAATATGCACCTGGTTATCAGTTTTTGCATTGTCTTGTTAATAATGCTACGGGTGGCAAATCCTCTGTAGTAGATGGATTTGCAGTTGCTGATTACTTAAGAAAAAATGAAAAAGATGTTTTTAGATTACTAACAGAAACATATGTAAAATTTAAAGATACTGATTATACTCAAAAAGCTATTAGAATTCTTCATTCTCCGATTATTACCCTAAACAAAAACAATGATTTTAATGATATTAGATTTAGTATGGCAGCAATGGGCACTATTGATGTTAATCCTAAAAAAATGAAAAAATTTTATGAGGCATATCAATTTTTTGCATCTTTACTTCAAAGCAATAAATTTAAAATTAATTTTAGGTTAGAAGCAGGTGATATTTTTTGCTTTAATAATAGAAGGGTTCTTCACGGAAGAACTGAATTTGACCCAAATTCAGGTAATAGACATCTTCAAGGATATTATATTGAGAGGGATGAGATTTTAGCAAGATTAAATTATTTTAATAATTTATCAGTTTGATTTATTCCCACCCACAAATTGTTTTAACTTCTAAATATTCTTCTAAACCCCAATTGCCACCTTCTCTTCCATTGCCTGACTGCCTGTAACCACCAAAAGGGGTTCCCGGGTCAGCACTATTCCCATTAATATACACACCACCTGATCGAACTTTTCTAGCAATTCTTTTCGCTCTATCTTTGTTTTGGGTTTGAACATAATTGCCAAGCCCATATGCAGTATCATTTACAATAGAAATTGCTTCCTTTTCATTTTTAAATGGAATTATTGATAAAACAGGACCAAAGATTTCTTCCTTTGCAATTCGCATATTATTAGAAACATCTGTAAATATTGTTGGTCTAACAAAATATCCTTTATTTAAACCTACTGGTTTCTCAGGACCGCCAGCAATAAGTGTTGCTCCTTCTTCTATTCCACTCTTTATAAGATCTATAATTTTATTATATTGTTTATCTGATATAACAGGACCTATATGATCTCCTTTTTTTGAAGCTAAATCAACTTTAATTTTGTTAGCTTCATCTGCAGCTTCTTCAATTGCTCTTTTATAGATTGATTTTTCAACCAACATTCTTGTTGGAGCATCACAGGATTGTCCAGAATTACTCATTATATTTCTAACACCTTCTCTAACAGCTTCGGAGTGTGAGTCAGCAAAGATTATATTGCCTCCTTTACCTCCTAACTCTAAACAAACTCTTTTAATTGTATCAGATGCATTTTTAGAAATGAGTTTTCCAGCTCTTGTTGATCCAGTAAAAGAAATCATGTCAATATTACTATGTGAAGATAAATCAGTTCCTACACCTTCTCCATCACCATTAATTAAGTTAAATACACCTGGAGGAAATCCAGCCTCATCAATTATTTCTGCAAATAACATTCCAGATAAAGGTGCAATTTCTGAAGGTTTTAAAATCATTGTACACCCAGAAGCAAGAGCTGGAATTACTTTTAAAGTAATTTGATTAATTGGCCAATTCCACGGTGTAATTAAACCACATACACCGATAGGTTCATAAACTATATAATTATTAGAATTATTTTCAAATTTTTTTTCAAATTCAAATTCTTTTAAGCGTTTAATAAAATCTTTTATGTGATCAGCACCTGAAGTAGTTTGAGCAGATGATGACCAGTCTAAAGGAGCTCCCATCTCTTCAGACATGGTCTGAGTAATTTCATCCCATCTTCTCATGTAAATTTCTAATAGTTTTTCTAATAGTAATATCTTGCTTTTTTTATCAACACTACTCCAAGTTAAAAAAGCATTTTTTGCGTGATTTACAGCAATATCTACATCTTCTTTTTTACCTAATGAAATAACTGCATAGTTTTTTTCATTAGATGGATTGATTACCTCAA
>CACKRG010000027.1 GCA_902602515.1 uncultured Alphaproteobacteria bacterium | reverse complement strand
TATTTATAAAAAATGTTTGCTGAAATAAAATCCTCTAAGATTTCACTATCTGATAAATTATAATTATCACCTACAAATAATAAATATTTTTTTCTAATATTTAGGTCAGCTGTTGTAAAAGACTCATTTGATATTTTGAACAAAATCTTGTTTTCTATTGAAAAAATATTTTGTGAAAATATAATTATTAAAATAAAAATAATAGTATGTAATAATTTATTCGTAATTTGTAAATTGATCATTTTCTACTGTATTATCTTCCCAACTAATATCCTCTATGTCATATTTTGATGTTGCTAAATTACTAGATTTATAACTCCCTATATTCTTAAATGAAAACATTAAAGTTAATATATCTTGTGGCTTTAAACTTTCTTCTTCGTATGATTTGCGACTAAAGTCAATACTGATGCCAAAACATTCGTCAAAATAACTATAACCAATTTTATACTCAGTATTAGAATTTTTCTTTAAATTATAAAGTCCAGATAGTTTTATTTTTGAAAATTTCATAAATTTATTAGAATTGAGCTCGTAATTAAAAGTTTCTATATCTTCAGTAATAATATCGTCATTTTTACTTTTAAGATCTAAATAACTCAACTCTATTGCACCAATTCCCGATTTATAGTTTAAATTAGCATTTTGCTCTTTTAGAATATTTTCATTTGAGTCATATCTAAAATTATATTTTAATTTATTAATATTTTCATAGCTAATTGAGCCAACTAAATCGCTTAAATAATCATTATTCCCTTGTTCATAATGAAAGTTACTATTTTCAGTAAATTCGTATGATTGCAAAAGATCAAATTTTATTTCATCATTTCTTATACTAAATCCATAATTTATTCTTTTTGAATTATCAAGTTTATCAGTCCCACTATATCTATTCAATGACTTAAAATTTTCTAATGAAAAATTGTTATTTGATGAATCCTCATTTGAGATTTTATTTGAATTTGACAATCCAGGAGTTATTACCAATTGAGTAAAAGGACTGAATATAAAATCATTATTTTTTTTAATTTTAAAAGGTGTCTCTAATTCAGCGCTAACTATTGGAAAAATTCTATATACATTACCAGTGTGGAACTTATTGGAGTAAAGTAATTTATTTTCAGTATTAAAAAATTGATTATGAATTTCAGATTTAAATGATATTTTAGAATTGTACTTTATAATTTCTTTTGAAACATTATGTTGATAAGATAATTTTCTCTGTCTTTGTGAATGTATTTCTGTGTTTTTATCTCTAAAAATATTATAAAATTGATAATTCCCATTTATCTGATAACCTCTATAAATATCACTTCCAGTATAATATTTTAAATTAGGTAATATAGTTGGAGTTGTTTTATTATCTTCATTTTTTTGATTAATCTGATAAAAGCTTATATTAGTGTTTAAATAATCATCTTTATTGTAAACATTATATCCCTCTAATGTTAATTTTGTCGAAAGTGAATTTTTGTAACTTAAATCATTATCCGGTTCTGTTAATTGTATATAGTTCTGAGAAGTTTGAAGTGCGGAATCTATATTTATTTTAAATTTTTCATTTAAATTTTTATTATAATTCGTTACTAAACTTGCATCTGATAACCATTTATTACTATTTTCATTTTCAAAGTTAGAGTCAAAGTTTAAATTTGCAGAAAAATTACCACCAGATATAATTTGATTATAATTAAATAAAAATCTTTGTGATGAATTAACACCTCCGCCATATTTTAGTATAGGAGTAAATGTCAACTCTTTATCTTGAGATAAATTAAAATAATAAGGAAATGCAGTAGATTGAGATGTTTTTGTATCAAAAAAATTTAAAGATACAGATGGTGTAAGAAATCCAGATTTTCTCTCTTTTCTTAATGGAGATGGCGTAACAATATATGGAATATAGAAAACCGGTGTATTAATTACACGCATTTTAGAATGCTTCTGATACAAAAATAAATTTTTGTTGTCGTGTAATATTTTTTCACCTTCTAGCTGCCAGGTAGGGCAGATAAAATTAGCAATTTTAATTCTAGATTTGCAAGGAGAGTAGACTCCTTTTGAAATAATATCAATATGACCTTCTCGTTTTCCATAATCACCAACTATCCTAGAACCATCATTTAATCTAATTTTTATATCATTAAACTCGCCATAGTTAAAATCAGATACAAAAAAACCACTACTCCCATTTAAATAATTATTTTCACTATCTTTTAGGGTAAATGAAGTTGGTAAAATTATTTTATTATTATTTTTCTTAAATATAATTAAATCAGATGCAATAATTTGTTTATTGTTGATTATTTTTGCATTTCCTTTAGCAATAATATTCTCATCTTCATCATAGCTAATACTATCTGCATAAATTAATACTTCTTGAGCATTATTTAAATTAGGAATTAATAATAAAATTGTAATTATAAATATTTTAATTTTATTAAAATTTAATTTAATCATTTTCAATTTTTGTTATTTGATATAATCCAAATGAAAAAGGTAGTAAAAATAAAATTAAGTATGAAATAACAAAATTTAAAGACAATGTTATTGTTAGTTGATTGATAACTTCTTTAAGGAAAAAAATTAAAAAACCTACCAATATTGATATAAATAAAATCTTGAAAAAATTTTCGTTTCTTCTAAATTTTCCAGAAAAACCAATAACTACAAAAGTCAACATTACTAGAAATATTGGTTTTAAAATTTCAAAAATATAAAATAGCCCTATTTCTTTAGAGTATAGATTAAATTTTTTAAGTGTTTTTGTATGTGAAAAATAATTATAAAAAGGTATAAATTTATAATTAGTTATTGAATTTAGAATATTTTCCTTATTAAAATTAATCTGCAAATTAAAACTCTCATAAGAAATAAAATTTTCTTTTTTAACATCGTAGTATTTTACTTTTTTAAGCACAAAATTATTATTTTTTAGTATTCCTTCATCAGCTTGAATAAAAATATTAGTATTATTTTTTAATAATAAAATCTTAATATTTTTAGCATTCATTTTTTGAAGATCTATATTTTTTATATTAATAAAACTTGAATTTTTTTCATCAGTTTTATTTTTTATCCACATTTCATTATCTGAGACTTTTATCGTATTTATACTTTGATTTTGTTTATTTATTTTTTCTTGAAATTTTTTTTCAAAATTAGAAGATATTGGATTAAAAATTATTAAAAAAATAATTCCAAAAACAAATACATTTGCTGCTATTGGTATGAAAATATCAAAAACAGAATATCCTATGTTTCTTAATGATATTAATTCATTATTATTAATTAGACTTCTAAATAAAAATGCAATACTTATAATTGTAACAAATGGTAAAATTTCATTTAATATGGAAGGGTATTTAAATAAAGAAAGTTGAAAATATTGTAATGCAGAACTTTCTTCATCTTGTAGTATTCTAGAAATTTCAATTAAATTTAAAAATAATATAAAAAT
>CACKRG010000026.1 GCA_902602515.1 uncultured Alphaproteobacteria bacterium | reverse complement strand
CAAAACGCTGAAGAATTTTCAAAATTAGAAATTAATTTTAATGAGTTATTAAATAATGTTAATGAAGAGAGTGATGGAATTGAAGAAATAATTAAAAATTTTGAGAGATTATTTAATTCTTTCAGTGACACTTCAGATATTACAAAACCAATCAAAAAAGCAAGAAAATTGTTGAAAAAAAATTACAAGAAGAAAACAGAAGCATTAGCTTTAATTAATGAAGCAAACAAAATATTCAATTTGGAAAAAAATTGGAGATTGGATGGTAATAAAATTATCTTAAGTGATTTAATTAAATTATCTAAAACTGGTAAAGAGACTTTTGGATTAAGAAAACAAGACAAACTTAATAAAGAGCAAGCTATTTATTTAGCTTCGTGTAAATCTGTACATGAAGATATTTCTTTATATTTTTAATTAATCTTTTTTTCTATATCCATCACTATATGAATATAATCCATTGCATGACCTGTTGGATTTTCTACCACTTCCTCAAGATAAGAATTATAAAATTGATCGACAATTTGATTAATCTCATTAAGATTTCTTTTTTCTAATGCTGTTTTAAATACAGTTTCTGACCAACTTCTCATTGTTGGTATTAATGTTTCAGCATATTCTCTTGATGACATAGTAGATTGATTATTATTATAATGAATTTTAAAAGGACAATCAGTAAACATAGTTTCGCATTTTTTAAGAATCAACCCAGACTTTGATATTTTTGAATTAGGGTCATCAAAAGGTTTTCTAAATTCTTCAACAGTTCTATAATGTTGAGTAAAAGTAGCATTAACAAATTCTTCATTTGTAATAATTCCTTTTTGCTCTAAATTTTTCCAATGTTTAGAAAAATTATTAAACATATTATGACCGCCAGTGTTACCTAAATATCTACCCTTTTCATCTATTCCAAAATTTATACAAATAAACCTTCCTCCTGGAACTAATTCATTTGATCTATTCAATAAAATTGTTTCCCAATCTTTTAGAGCTTGGTTTTTAAACTGTTTTTTTTCTTCTTCATTTGAGCCTACCATATGAACATGATTATTTATCAAACATGGTCTTTCTGAAACATAGTGCATTGCAGTTGCAGAAAATCCTAAGGATAAACTATTATTAGCCATTAATTGTTTATGAAAACCTGTACCACAACCGTGCACAAAAACATTTTCAAATTTATTCTGGTAAGCAAAATTATCATTACCTTGCATTCCCTGCATCATTCTAAATAAAACTGAAAAGTCATTAGATGCTAAATCAGTATACAACATCTCAATTTCTCTATTATCTCCAGACTTTTTTATTTTTTCAATAATATTAAACCACATTTCTTGACTTGTGCCACCATCAGCACTGCCAAAATCAGCTATTCTAAGTATGTCAGCTTTAGGGATATTTTCAAAGGCTTCTCCAATTAATACTTCCATTTTATCAATAGCATTTTTTGCTCCAACAGTTTTTTGAGAATAGTAACCCTCACCTTTCATTGATAAAACAGATTGTGTATTTAGATTAGGTTTGTTCATGTAATAATTTTAAACCTATTGAATAATAATAAAAGTATTTATTAATCAAATTTAAGATTTTTATTAAAATATTTAGGGACTTTTTTTCCTGTTTGAGCCCTTTTTCCAATCCAAAAGTCGACATCTTCTAACTTTCTATTTTTAGAACCAGTGCTCCATTCTAAACCATCTTCTACGATTAATTGAGTGACATCCGATAAAAAATCATCTTTCTTGATTTTAATTAATTGAACTCCTCCACCCTTTTGTAATTTCGGCAAAGAATCTATTTCAAAAATTAGCATTTTTTGCAACTTTGTAACACAAGCTATGTGTTTTTTTGTTAGATTTAATATCTTAATTACTTCATCATTACTTTTTAAATTAAATAATTGCTTACCTTTCTTTTGGTTAGTTACTAGAGATTGAGTATTACTTATAAAACCTTTACCATTTTTGGATACAATTAATAGATCTTCATCGATTGATGAAAGTAAACCAGTAACTTTATCATTAGGCATGCTATCAACAAAATAAATAAATGATCTAGGATTGCTATTTCCACCTGGTAAAATATTTGGATCTATCGTGTAAACTTTACCAGAAGAGACAAATAAGAGTATTTTTTGATTTGAAGTCAAATTAACTGAAAATAGATTTTCTTTTTTTATTTTTTGAATTTCTTTTTCATCCATTATTTCTTTGATTCTCTTGAGTTGAAAATCTTTATTAATGATAACGGTGAATTTTTCAATTTCTTTAAATTCATCAATACTAATATCAATATCATTATGTTGTTCTGATGAAATTGTAGATTTTCTAGCCTTGATTTCACTATCTAAATCATTTTTTATAAAATCTAATTCATTTATTATAAATTTATTTAATGTTTTTTTATCTTTAATTAGTTTAATAAGATATTTTAATTCTTCATTTAATTTTTGGATTTCATCTTTAATGTTTTTTTCATCAATCTTTCTTAAAGATCCTAGACGCATACTTAAAATTGAATCACATTGCAAATTAGATAATTTATATTTTTTTATTAATTCTTTTTTGGGATTATCTTTTGTTCTTATTATTTTAATTATAGAATTTAAATTTTTAAAAACAATTTGATAACCCTTAAGAATTTCTAATCTCTTTTTTATATTTTCAATATTAAATTTTGATTTTCTTCTAATCGTAATTTTTCTATGTTCTAAAAAATTAGAGAGTATATCATTAATTCCAATTTGTTTTGGCTCTATGCCATCAATTAAAACATTAAAATTACAAGAAAACTTGATTGATAAGTCTGTTAATTTAAAACATAGGCTTATCAATTTTTTAGCATCAATGTTTCTACTTTTTGGCCTTAATACTATTCTAATATTTTCATCAGATTCATCGGCTACATCATCCAAAGGTAATTTTTTTTTATTTAAATTATTTGCAAGTTGTTCAATTATTTTAACTTTGTTAACTTGAAAAGGAATTTCAGTAATTACAATTTGATACAAACCATTTTTTAATTCTTCTATATGGTATTTGGAATTAATATTAAAAGATCCCTTACCATTTTTATAAATTTCTTTCTTTTCATTAATGTCTAATATTATCTCTCCACCAGTAGGAAGATCTGGGCCCTCTATTATTTTTAAAATTTCAGACAATGAAGTTTTACCTTTTTTTAGTATTAATTTTAATGCTTGAATCAACTCTACAACATTATGAGGTGGAATATTTGTTGCCATACCAACAGCAATTCCAGTTGCTCCATTGATTAAAATATTCGGTAGTTGAGCCGGCAAAACTTCAGGCTCTAAATTTTGTCCATCGTAATTTTCTTTAAAATTTACTGAATCTTCTTCAATACCATCAAAAAAATAGTTTGAATACTTTTCTAACCTAGCTTCAGTATATCTCATCGCTGCTGGATTATCGCCATCTATATTTCCAAAATTACCTTGTCCATCGACTAATTTAATTCTAGTTGAAAAATCCTGAGCCATTCTTACTAGACTATCATATATTGCTTGATCGCCATGTGGATGAAATTTACCCATTACATCACCAACAATTCTTGCAGATTTTTTATAACTTGAATTATTAAATAATTTCAATTGATACATAGAATAAATTATCCTTCTATGAACTGGCTTAAGGCCATCTCTTACATCAGGAAGAGATCTCGATACTATTGTTGATACAGCATAAGATAAGTATTTTTGAGTTAAAATTTTATCAATACTTTGTCTAAATAGTTTATTCATTGTTTATTAACTGTATTCATAATTAACTTTTTAAATAAATAATATTGATTTGGCAAAACAAGATTAAAATTTGATAAATGATATTTGTTAAATGTATATTCAAATATATTAAAAATTTTAATAATTGATTTTTTCTCAATTTTAAGATTATTATTTTCTAAAAATATTTCATGAAAGTATATACTTTTA
>CACKRG010000025.1 GCA_902602515.1 uncultured Alphaproteobacteria bacterium | reverse complement strand
ACATAAACGTGATTTTTTTCATCTGATACTATTTTCCATTCGTTTTGAGGATCAAAATAAAAAGTTTTATAAGTGAATGCTCCAGCTATTATTATTAAAGATATTGCAAATAATATAAAACAGGTATTTATAAGTTTATAATTCATTTTTTTTCATTTTATTTATGTATATTTGGAGCTTTATTTCCTTGATGTAACTGCTAATAATAATGGAATTATCATTATCAACGCCATTAATACGGATGGGTTAAATAGCCAATATAAAACGCCAAGAGAGAATACTAACATCCAAAATTCGTTTTTATAAAAAAATTTCATATATTTTAATTATATTAATTTAAATTGCTTTCTACTAATACTTTTTTTACAGTATCTCCCATAACTGATGGATTTTTAGATATGGTAACACCACATTCTTTAAGTAATTCTACTTTTTCTATTGCACTTTCTCCATAAGCTGAAACAATTGCCCCAGCATGTCCCATAACTCTTCCTTTTGGTGCAGTTAAACCAGCTATATAAGCTACTACTGGCTTTGACATGTTTTCTTTTGCAAATTTACCTGCATCTACTTCTTGAGGCCCGCCTATTTCTCCTATCATTAAAACTGCAATCGTTTCATCATCCTTTTCAAATTTTTCAATAATATCTCTAAAAGAACTACCATTAATTGGATCTCCGCCAATTCCAACACTAGTTGAAACTCCAATACCAAGATCCTTTAATTGTTGAGCTGCTTCATATCCTAATGTGCCAGATCTACTTACTATACCAATTTTTCCTTCTTTATATATGTGCCCTGGCATTATTCCCAACATAGATTTACCAGGACTAATAATGCCTGCACAATTTGGACCAACCAATCCCATTTTTTTATCTTTTGAATATCTTCTCATATATCTTTTAATTTTTACCATATCATGAGATGGAATACCGTCTGTTATAGCAACACAGGTTTTAATGCCAGCATCTGCAGCTTCCATTGCAGAGTCAGCGGCGAAAGCTGGTGGGACAAAAAGAATTGAAGTTGAAGCACCTGTTTTTTCAACTGCTTCTTTTACAGTATTAAATACTGGCAAATTTAAATGAGTCATTCCACCTTTTCCAGGTGTAACCCCGCCAACAATATTTGAACCATATTTAATCATTTCTTCAGCATGAAAAGTACCTATCTTACCGGTAAACCCCTGAACTAATATTTTTGTATTTTTATGAATAATTATTGACATTATTTACTTAAGGCTTTCACTGCTTTATTTGCTGCATCTTCAAGTGTGCTAGCTTCAATATAATTTATCTTACTGTTCTGTAATATCTCATTACCTTTATCAACATTTGTTCCTGCTAATCTAATTACTAAAGGAACTTCAATTTTTATTTTATCCAGCGCTTGAACAATACCTTCTGCAACCCAATCACATCTATTTATCCCAGCAAATATATTAACTAATATTACTTTCACTTTATCATCCATGGAAATAAGCTTAAATGCTTTAACAATTTTTTCTGGAGTAGCTCCACCACCAACATCTAAAAAATTTGCCGGCTCCCCTCCTGCTAACTTAATCATATCCATAGAGGCCATTGCTAATCCAGCTCCATTAATAATATTACCAATATTACCATCCAAACTAACATAATTCATACCTCTATCCGAAGCATAAACTTCATTAGCATTTTCTTGAGTTTTATCTCTTAATTCAGAAATTTCATCTCTTCTAAACATTGCATTGTTATCAAAACTCATTTTACAATCTAAAGCTAATATTTCGTCTTGCTGTGATACAACAAGAGGATTTACCTCAACCATAGTAGCATCATGCTCACTAAACGCTTTATAACAACCTATAATAGTATTTGCAGCTCTTGAAATTAATTTAGGCTCAATTCCTAGACCAAATGCAATTTCCCTAGCCTGAAATTGCTGAATACCTACTGCAACCTCAATCTTGGAACGAATTATTGTTTCAGGTTTTTCTTTAGAAATTTCTTCAACACTCATACCACCTTCTGTAGATGCTACTACCATGATACTTTCAGATGAACGGTCAAAAACTAAACCTAAATATAATTCATGTTTTATATCTGTAGCTTCTTCAATATAAATTCTATTGATAATTTTTCCCTCAGGGCCTGTTTGATTTGTAACTAATTTTTTTCCAAGCAATTTATCAGTTGCATCTGCTACTTCCAAAGGTGAGTCACAAACTATTATGCCTCCTGCTTTGCCTCTAGCTCCTGAATGCACCTGTGCTTTGACAACCCATTTTGAGCCACCAATTTCTCTCGCTTTATTTTCTGCATTCTCAGGACTGTACACTATTCCACCAGTTGGTATCTTAACTCCAAAATCAGATAATATTTTTTTAGCTTGATACTCGTGAATATCCATTTATTTTCCTTTAATAAGTTTATCTATATTTACAATGTTCTCTGCCATTCTTGCAGACGCTGCATCTATCATTCTTCCATCAAGCTGAGCTGCACCTTTGCCTTCTGCAGCAGCTTTATCTAATTCTTCTAAAATGCGCTTAGCTTTATTTACTTCATCACTTGGAGGAGAAAAAACCTCATTTGCCAAATCAATTTGTGAAGGATGAATTGCCCATTTTCCTTCAAACCCAATTGCTGCAGCTCTTCTAGCAGCATCTAAGTATCCTTCTTTATCATTAAAATCTCCAAATGGACCATCTATTGCTCTGAGTCCATATGATCTACAAATCATAACAAGTGTAGATAAACCATGGTGCCATTGATCTCCTGGATAGTCTGGGTTTAGACCTCCTATTACAACTGTTCTCGCTCTCATACTTGCTGCATAATCAGCAACACCGAAATGTAATGCTTCTAGTCTTGAACTTGATGTAGCAATAGATTTAATATTCGACATACCAAGTGCAGTCTCTATAAGGCTTTCTAATCCTATAGTATTTTTGAATTTTTTATTTTGCTCTATTTGATTAAGCATGCAGTCTACCATATATACGTCTGAGGCTGAGCCAACCTTTGGTATCAAGAGAGTATCTACTTTATCTCCTACCTCTTCAATGATTTCAATTACATCACGATACATGTAATGAGTATCTAATCCATTTATTCTAATTGAAATAGTTTTTCCATTATCTTTCCAATTAAATTCCTTTATTGCACTTATAATGTTCTTTCTCGCATCTATTTTATCATTTGGTGAAACAGCATCTTCTAAATCTAAAAAAATATAATCTGCATTAGAATTTAATGCTTTTTCAAACATTTTTGGAGAAGAACCAGGCACAGCTAACTCGCTTCTTTGAAGTCTTGATTTGGCTGGTTTATAATACAAATGACTCATAAAAATGGGATTTATATTTGATTAATTTTATAAAAGCGATAAAAAAATACTTATTTTAGTTATAAATTTATTTCTTTAATACAGTTTTCATCATTGTATTTTGGATTATTAACATTTTTAGATACTGGAAAATAATCTATGTCATCTTCAACTTCACTATTATTCATTTCAAGAAATTTACTTTCATTATCATTTAGATATTCTAAACCTTCATTATGCGACATTATTAAAGGCATTCTTAAATGAATTTTTGAAAGATTTTCGTTTGCTTCTTTTGTAATTATGCACACAACATTTATTTTAATATTATTTTTAATTTCTTGTCGCCATATACCTCCAAAAAACATTAATTCATTTTTTGGAATTGAGATAAAATATGGTTGTTTAGTATTGCCTATTTTTTTCCATTCATAATAACCGTTTGAAATTATTAAACATTTTCTCTTTACAAATGAATCTTTAAAAAGATATTTCGTTGAAATAGTTTCAATTCTTGCATTAATAACAAACTGAGTAGTATTATTTAGTTTATTGAAGTAGCTAAAACTCCAAAATAAATTGTCTATGTAAATATTATTATTATTTTTATAAATTACATTAATTAAATTTGATGGAGAAATATTATATGATTTTTTTGAATAATTTAATATGCTTGAAGAAGGAAATAGTTTTAATATTTTTTCTTTTTTTTCAATATTTACAAATCTACCGCACACTAGGAAGCCTGTGAGAGCGGCATAGGTCTTGAAACACCAACTGTCATCCAACAGTCTTTGAATTCACCTTCCTCACTCACTTTTTCAACAGTCCATTCAAAACCATATTTTTTTCCATTGACATCTGTTAATTCTACAAAATAATATGAAGTAGTTTCTTTTTCCTCAACAGATATTATTTTATGATCGATATGATCGATCATCATTGAATATGATGGATTTTTTATCATTCTAATAAAATTATTTAA
>CACKRG010000024.1 GCA_902602515.1 uncultured Alphaproteobacteria bacterium | reverse complement strand
ATATCAAGTGTATTTGTTTCAACAACTATTTGGCAGGGGTTATCAAATAATGTTCCATCAATATGTTTTTCAAGGTATCTTAATCAATCATTCATGGATGATTATAAGTACTTTAACGTAGGAAAAAAAGAAATTTTTAATGCAATAAATTATTGGATTAATATTAGTAAAGAGGATTTTGAAAAGTTTCTTTTAAAAATTAAAAATAAGACTAATATTTCAAAAGAAAATGGATTTGAATTTATTGCAAATAATATGGAAAAGCTTTTAAGTAAATTTTAATGAAATGTATAATTGTCACTGGTGGCTTAGGTTTTATAGGTTCTCATTTCATAGATATTTGTGTTAAAAATAAAATATTTGTAGTTAACATTGATAATTTGTCAGTTGGTTGAAATAAAAAAATATTACTGTCAATAAAAAATATTATAAATTTCATAAAACAAATATCAAAAATAAAATAAAAATTAGAAATATTATTAAAAAATATAAACCCTATGCAATAATTAATTTTGCTGCAGAAACTCACGTAGATAGATCAATAACTGATCCATTACCTTTTATTGAAACAAACATTATTGGTTTAACAAACATAGCAAATGAATTTAGAATTTTTATTAATACAAATAATCAAAAAAAATATAAATTTATTCAAATATCAACAGATGAAGTTTATGGTTCAACAAACAAAAGCTCCTTTAAGGAGACAGATCCATTAAAACCTAATTCACCATATTCTTCATCAAAAGCATCAGCAGAACTTATTTTAAGATCTCTAAATAAAACTTATAAATTTAGATCAATAATTTTAAGACCATCAAATAATTTTGGACCAAGACAATATGAAGAAAAATTAATACCACTTGCTTTAATGAAACTTAGACATAATCAATCAATTCCAATTTATGGCAAAGGAAAAAATAAAAGAGAATGGTTCTTCGTAGAGGATTGTGCAAGAACAATTTATAATGTCTTAAATTCAAAAATAAAACACGGAACATATAATATTGGTACTAATAATTTACTTTCAAATCTAAATCTTATAAAATATTTAATTAAAGAATTTAAAAAATTACATCAGGGTAAAAATAATAAATCTAAGTTTTATAAATTTGTTAAAGATAGGCCTGGCCATGACTTTATGTATAAATTAAATCTTTCTAAAATAAAAAAAACAGGTTTACTTTTTAATTCCAACTTTAATCATAATATAATTAAAACAATTAAATATTATCAAAAAAAATGAGAAAAGGTATTATATTAGCTGGAGGAAAGGGTAAAAGATTGCATCCTATAACCAAGGTGATTTCAAAACAACTGGTGCCAGTGTATGATAAACCTCTAATATTTTATCCACTTTCAATACTCATAAACTTAGGAATAAAAGATATTTTAGTTATTTGTGTTCCTGAAGATGTAAAAATTTTTAAAAAATTAATAACACCTTTAAAGTTAAATGTAAAAATAAGATTTGCAACACAAAAAAAACCTAATGGATTACCTGAAGCTTTTAAAATTGGTAAAAATTTTATTAGTAAATATGCTAATGTATTAATCTTGGGTGATAATATTTTTTATAATAAAAATTTATTAGAAATAACAAAAAATGCATTTAACGATGAAGAAAATGCAACAATTTTTGTGAAGCAAGTAATGAAACCGAAAGAGTTTGGAGTAATTTCTTTTGATAAAAATAAAAAAATAAATATTGATGAAAAACCAAAAAAACCAAAGTCTAATTTAGCTATAACTGGCTTATACTTTTTCCCAAGTGACGTAAGTAAAAAAGTTAAATTGTTAAAACCCTCTAAAAGAGGTGAGACTGAAATTACTGATTTAATAAAAATTTATGCTAGCGAGAATAGACTTAATATAGTAAAATTGAACAAAACTATTTGGTTAGATACTGGAACTCCAGATAGATTATTATTTGCATCAAATAAAATAAGAAATTTTAAAATAAAAAAAAGAATAATTATTGGCAATCTTGATTAAATTATATTATTAACATTTGATGCACGCATTTATATTAGGAGCTGGTCCAACAGGATTAATTACTGCATGGAAACTTCTTCAAAATAATTATAAAGTAACAATTATTGAAAAGGATAAGCAAGTTGGTGGACTTTGCCGATCTTGGAATTATAAAGATTATATAATAGATGTAGGTCCTCATATTTTTCATACACCAGAAAAAGAGTTATCAAAATTTTGGGAAAAAGAATTTAATAATCTTTTTTTAAAAGGAAAGTTTTATTCAAAAAATGTTAAGGGTAATAACTTCGAAAATTTCTATGATTATCCACTTTCTATATCTTCAATTAAAAAACAATTTCCACAAGATTTAAAAAATAAAATATTTTCAGAATTGGAAAGTAGGGATTTAAAGAAAGCTTCAAAAGCAGTAAATTACAGTGAATATGTTGACGCTTTCATTGGAAAAACCCTAAGGCAAATGTTTTTTGAAAAATATCCTGAAAAAATTTGGGGAATTAGTACAAAAAAAATGACATCAGAATGGGCTCCAAACAGAATCAAATTTAGAAATAAAAATGCACCTTTCTATTCTGATGAATGGGCTGCTGTAGGGAAATATGGAACGGGCTCAATTTATGAAAAAATTAAAGATAATATTATTAAGTTAGGTGGTGAATTTAAGTTTAATGAAAATGTGTTAGGTTTCAAAAAAAACAATTTTATAATAAATGAAATAAAAACTTCAAAACAAAATTATCAATCTAATTCTTCTTTGATTATTTCATCAATTCCACTACCAATTACCTCAAAGTTGCTTGGTAAAAAATCTAATTTAAAATTTAGAGGAATATGCTCAGTTTTTTTATTTTATAATTTAAAATCAATTCTACCTAAAAATACTCATTGGCTTTACTATGACTCAGAAAAATTATTATTTAATCGTATTACAGAAAATAAAAAGTTATCTAAATATGTTTGCCCTAAAGATAAAACGTTTTTAACGGCAGAAATTACTTATTCACAAGGTGATAAATTTAGTAAAATGTCAAAAAATGATGTTAAAAAGATTGTTGCTAAACAAATTAATGACATTAATTTAGCAAAAGAAAAGCATATAGAGGAAATAAAAATAAACTATGAGCCTTTTGTTTATCCTGTTCAATATGCTAAATATAAAAATGAATTAAGACAAACTAAGTCATTTGTAGAAAGACATAAAAATATTTTTTCTATTGGTGCAGGAGGAGATTTTAATTATGCTGATAGTCAAGTTTTATTTCACAAATCATTTGATCTAGTAGATATGATTGTAACTAATAATAAATTATATAATGTAAGAAAAGATTTTGCTTCTATTGATCTAAATAGAGAAATAACTATAAATAATAAAAAAATTGGCTCCAAAAATAAATGTTTTATAATAGCTGAGGCTGGAATTAACCATAATGGTAACTTTGATATTGCTAAAAAATTAATTTTAGAAGCCAAAAAATCTGGATGTGATGCAATAAAATTTCAATCATTTTTACCTGATTCCAGAGTTTCTAAGAAAGTAAAGTCTGAGAGATATGTTGAAAAGGTTATAGATACTGAAGAATCAATAAACCAATTATTTACAAAGGTCGCATTAAAATTTGATGAACAAAAAAAATTATTTAATTTTGCAAAGAAAAATAAAATTTTAATGTTCTCTACACCTTTTGATTTTGAGAGTGCAGATTTTTTATATGAATTAGGAGTTGATGTTTTCAAAATAGCTTCAATGGATCTAACTAACATACCTTTAGTAGAGCATGTAGCCAAAAAAATGAAACCAGTTATTATTTCAACTGGTATGTCTAAATTATATGAAATTGATGAAACTATAGAAGCTTTTAAAAGTACAGGTAATCCTAATTTAATTATCTTACACTGTAATTCTTCATATCCATCAAGTAATGAAGAAATAAATTTAAAATTAATTAAAAACTACAAAAAAATATATCCATGTCCAATAGGTTATTCAGACCACTCTGAAAATTTACTCTCATCAATAATATCTATAAGTATGGGTGCAAGTGTAATTGAAAGACATTTTACTTTAGATAAAAATATGGATGGTCCAGATCACATATTATCATCAACACCTATTGAAATGCAAAAATTAGTTAATTATTCATATGAAATTCCTCAAATTTTAGGGGATGGCTATAAGAAAATCCAACCAAATGAATATGACACACTTAATGCACAAAAAAAATCAGTTTATTCAAAAGTAAAAATAAAAAAAGGCCAAAAATTTTCCAAAAATAATTTAATTATAAAAGGCCCTGCAGGTGGATTACCATCAAAATTCTATGATTTAATAATAAACAAAAAATCAAAATTTGATATTGATGCAGATCTACCAATTAAATGGGAGTATATTTAAATTGAAGAATATAGTTTTATTAACTGGTGCAAATGGTCAAATT
>CACKRG010000023.1 GCA_902602515.1 uncultured Alphaproteobacteria bacterium | reverse complement strand
AAGAATTTGTAAATTTAATCAGTGAAATCAAAGATTGGGATAGAGATAATATTCAAAATTTTATAAATATTTTTTTACAAAACAATAATATTAAATTCCCTATTTTAGGTAAACCCATAAGATTCTTATTAATAAATTCCTATCAAGGACCTTCAATATCTGATATTTTCGTAATATTAGGTAAAAAAGATACTATTAAGAGATTAATTCAATATAAAGGTAATTAAATATGGCCGATTACGAAGATAAAAAAGTAAATGACAAACAATTTACTCTATTTAACAATGAGAGTGGCAAATCATATCAAATACCTCTTATTGAAAGTAAAGATGGACCAAATGTTTTGGACATCCGTAAACTTTATCAGGAAACTGGTTTATTTACTTTTGATCCAGGATTTACATCAACTGCTTCATGTGAATCAGGAATAACTTACATAGATGGTGACAAAGGAATTCTCCGACATAGAGGTTATGATATCCATGATTTAGCATCCAAAAGTGAGTTTCTTGAAGTTTGTTATCTTTTACTTCATGGTGAATTACCATCGCCCGAAGACAAGCAGAAATTTACTGATGTAATCACTAATCATACAATGCTACATGAGCAACTTGTAAATTTATATAGAGGTTTTCGTAGAGATGCTCATCCTATGGCAATTATGGTAGGTGTTGTTGGCGCACTTTCAGCCTTTTATCATGATAGTACTGATTTTTCAGACATTAATCAAAGAATGATTGCATGTCATAGATTAATTGCAAAAATTCCTACAATAGGCGCTATGGCCTATAAATATTCTATTGGCCAACCGTTTGTTTATCCGAGAAATGATCTCTCTTATGCAGAAAATTTTTTATACATGACATTTTCTGTTCCTTCAGTAGATTATAAGGTTAGCCCTAAAATTGTTAAGGCAATGGATAGATTTTTTATCTTACATGCAGATCATGAACAAAATGCATCTACATCAACCGTAAGATTAGCTGGCTCTTCTGGTGCAAATCCTTTTGCATGTATTGCTGCTGGTATTGCATCTTTATGGGGCCCAGCACATGGAGGAGCTAATGAAGCAGTAATTAAAATGTTAGAAGAGATAGGTGATGTATCTAATATTCAAAAGTTTATTGATAAAGCAAAAGATAAAAACGACCCTTTTAGATTAATGGGTTTTGGACATCGAGTATACAAAAATTATGATCCTAGAGCTACGGTAATGAAAGAAAGTGCACATGAAGTTTTAGAAGAACTAAATATGCAAGGTGATCCATTGCTCAAAATTGCAATAGAGTTAGAAAAAATAGCTCTAAAAGATGAATATTTTATAAGTAAAAAATTATTTCCAAATGTAGATTTTTATTCTGGTATTATTCTTAAGGCATTAGGTTTCCCTACAAGTATGTTTACAGTTCTATTCGCAATTGGAAGAACTGTAGGATGGATATCACAGTGGAAAGAAATGATAGAAGATCCAATTAATAAAATTGGTAGACCACGACAATTATATACTGGATATCAAGCAAGGCCTTATCAAGTTGAATCTTCTAGAGAGAAAAAATCGATTTTTAATTGGCTGTGGAAGAAAGATTAAATAATTTATTAATCCTTTTTACACTTACTTCGTAAGGGCTAAATTCTTTTACTATTTCATTTATATAAATATTGACTGAATTAATCTGGTTTTCTTGATTTTTTCTATTGTTAAATAAGTTTAAAAAAACATCTAATAATTTTCTTTTATTTAAATTAGAGTTTAAGACTTCTGGTATAATCATTTGACCACTTATAATATTGATTATATTTGCATATTTTACCTTTACAAAGGGTTTAAAAAGAATTTCAGTAAAGTAATTAAGCTTATAAATTACAATTTGGGGTATATTTCTTTTAGCAATTTCTAATGACGCAGTGCCAGAACAAGTTAGACTTATATAAACATCATCATAGTAATCATCAAATTTACTGACATCAGTAGAAACAATAGTCTCAGTCTTCCATTCTTTTATACTTTTTTTTATAAAAGATTCTAGATGTGGCAATGTAGGAATAAAAATTTTAAAATTTAAGTTATTTTTATTTATATATTCCTCAATATGATTAAAATATTTTAAAAGTTTTAAAACCTCATTTTTTCTACTCCCTGGCAAAAAAGCAATAAAATTATAATTTTCCTTCATTTTGCGTTTTTTTACATGAAATATTGGATGACCAATAAAAGTTTTTTTCAAATTTTGAAAATTAAAATATTTTTTTTCAAAATTGAATAGTAGAAAAATTTCGTCAAAAATATTTGCAAATTTTTTCGCTCTATATGATCTCCAAGCCCAAACAGTTGGAGCAACTATATGTATAATTTTTTTTTTATAGTTTGATTTTCTTAATTGACTTACTAAATTGTAATTAAAATCTGGAGAGTCAATTGTTAAAATTAAATCATAATCATTTTTAAATATTTTGATAATGAAAGAATTATTTCAAAAAATCCTATTGATTTAAATTCAGATAAATCATAAATTTTACTAGAAATATATTTTTCAGATTGTTTTCCGCAAACGCCATCAACTTGGAATTTATCAATATCTATTCTTGATAAAATATTTGCACAAATATTTTCACCAGATTGCTCAGTGCAGCAAACAAAAATTTTAAATTTTTTCAATTTAATTCCACTGAAGAGATAAATAATTTATTATCATTTGCATAATTAATAATTTTTTTCTTATCTAAAATTAAGCATTTATTTTTTTGCAAAAAAACACCATCATAATTATATTTTTTTAAATATTTAATTGTATCCAATCCAATTAATGGAATATCAATTAGATTGCTCTGGTTTTGTTTTGAAAATTTAAATAATATGCCATTATCTCCTTTCCTTTTATATTCATTACATCTTTTTAGTAATTCATCTGTACCCTCTATAGCCTCCAATCCCAAAACTAGTTGATTTTGAATAATTACTGCTTGTCCAACATCTAATTTTTTAAAGTTTTGATATATTGATTTTGCTTTTTTTAAATTTAATATCGCACTTTTAGAGGGTTTAATCTTTGTTAAATTTGTTTCAGTTGAAAATAATTCTTTGCAATATTTTTTCCAATTAAAAAAAATAAATCCCTTAGATTCAAAATATTTTTTTAAACTTACTAAAAGATTATTATCTCCTTTTTTTTCTAATAATAAACTTTTAGCTAGTAATAATGTCGGAATATCAAATCCTAAATCTTTTATGCCAGGTCTTTTTAAACTTCCTGCAAAAATAATATGTTTTATATTTTTTGAATTTAAAATATTAAATATTTTTTTAATTGATAAAATATCAATACTTACAATTTTACAATTGATATACAATTTATTATTTTTATTATTTAAGGATAAGAAAGTAACATCATAGTTTTTATCTAAAAGTGACTTACCTATATAAAGGGGTAAATTACCATCCCCAGCAATTATTCCTATTTTAGTCATTTTTAAAAGTAGTAATACCTCTTTTGGAGTTTGAATTTAAAAATTCAACTATTTCTTTAATTTCTTGAATTTGAGTAGTTGAAGCTATATTTTTTTTAATATTATTTTCAATTGTATCACTGGTATCAAAAATTTGATTTATCATATGTTTTATTTTATTTATTAAATTTGAATTTAATCCTTTTCTTTTTAATCCTACAAGATTTAAGGCTTTTAGATTTTCCCTAATACCCATGTATAGTCCATATGGTATTATATCTTTCTCAACGCCGCTCATACCACCAATCATTGCATATTTCCCAATTCTAACAAATTGATGTATTGCTGAATTACCTCCTATGATTGCATTATCGTCTATTTCAACATGTCCTGCTAATGTTGCATTATTTGCTAAAATTACATTTGATTTGATTATGCAATCATGCGCGATATGAGAGCCTACCATAAATAGACAATTATTACCTATTAATGTATTCAAACCCCCTCCTGATGTTCCTGGATTAACAGTAACATTTTCTCTAAATTTATTATTACTTCCAATTTTTAAAAAAGATTTTTCATTATTATATTTTAAATCTTGAGGATCTGATCCGACCGAACAAAAGGGGTAAAATATATTGCCATCCTCTATTGTAGTATTACCTAATATTGAAACATGCGAAATCAGTTTGTTATTTTTTCCTATTATAACATTATCACCAATTACGCAGTATGGCCCTATATATGTACTTTCATGTATTTTAGAATTTTCAGATATTATTGAAGAGGGATGAAACACAAAAAACTATTAAAATAAAATACTTTATTTTACATAATTTATTTATTACAAATTATTACTTAAATGTAATCATTGCTGAAAATTCTGACTCACTAACCAAAATGTCGTTTTTATGGCATGTGCCTTTAAATTTATAAACATCTCTTACTTTATTTAAAAATTTTACCTCAAAATATACATCATCATTTGGCAATATTGGTTTTCTAAATTTAGCTTTATTAACGCTCATAAACAAAACAGATTTATCTTTATATTCACGAAGATTATATGATACAACTATACCAGCAGTTTGTGCCATTGCCTCAACAATTATTACCCCTGGTACTATTGGGTTATTAGGGAAATGACCTTTAAAAAAATATTCATCATTATTAAATTTTTTAAAAGACTTGCCATGCTCACCAGGAACAACAATCTCGCATTTATCAACAAATAAAAAAGGATCGCGATGTGGGATAAGTTCTTTTATTTCTTCAATACCTAAAATCATATTATTTACTTAATTTTATAATTTCTCTTTTCCATTTTTTAATATCTTTAGCAGGAAAACCAGCAACTATTTTATTATCCTCAATATTTTTAGTAACACCACTTTTTGCAGCTATACTTACATTATTTCCTATTAAGATATGTCCTGCAATACCAGCTTGTCCACCAATTTTAACAAAATCTCCAATTATCGTACTTCCAGCAATACCTACTTGTGCAGCGACAATTGCATGTTTCCCTATTACTACATTATGTGCAAAATGAACAAGATTATCAATTTGAGAAAATTCTCCAACTATAGTACTTTCAAAAACTGCTCTATCGATTGTGGTATTAGAACCAATTGTACAATTTCTTTCTATAATAACATTTCCTAAATGTTTAATTTTTTTCTTTGTTTTTTCTTCAAAACCAAAACCAGCAAAA
>CACKRG010000022.1 GCA_902602515.1 uncultured Alphaproteobacteria bacterium | reverse complement strand
AAAAACTATTTAATGCATCATCATTAATTTTATTTTCTATATATAAATCTGGGAATCTTTTCTTTGTTTCTGATGCTACAATTTCATCATCTATAATAAAGTTTTTATCTTCAAATTCATTTTCAAAAATTGCATTACTTATCAAGTTTTGAAGAACAATTTGGTGTATTTGAAATGCTCTTATTTGATCTCCAGTCAATTCCTCACCAATCATTTGAGCAAATTGACCAATGTTTAATTCAAGTGATCTAAGAAAAACGCTAGTAGATATTTTAGTTCCAGATACATCTGCAACATAATTATCAGAATTAAATAAATTTGAGTATCTGGACGAATTGTTAAAAAAGAAAAGACTTAATCCAAAAAGTATAACTAAAATTATACCTATCCATCCTTTATTTAAAGCTCTCATAAAATTTTGGTTGCTTCTACAATATTAGTTTCTATAAATAAAAGTAATTATGATAAAACTAGCTAATTTTTCCTCAATTTTTATCGCAAATTGGAAATTAAACGGAAATACTGAGTTTATAAATGAATATTATCAAAAATTGTTACCTAATTCTAAAAATTGCGTTGTTGTTTGCTCTCCAAGCATATTTCTAAATAAACTTAAAAACAATAATAAAAACTTATTTTCTGGCGCACAAGATACATCAATTTATATTGAAGGTGCGTTCACTGGAGAACTATCCGCTAAAATGTTATTGGATATAAATATTAAATTTTGTTTGGTTGGGCATTCCGAACGTAGAGAGTATTTTAATGAAACTAATGAAACCGTTAATATAAAATCTTTAAATTTAATAAATAATAATATCATTCCAGTAATATGTATTGGTGAAACTCTTGAGCAAAAAGAAAAGAAAATTACTAAAGATGTTTTAACAAAACAAATTTGTGAAAGTGTGCCTGATTTATCAAATTTTGAAAATACTCTAATAGCTTATGAGCCAATTTGGGCAATAGGCACAGGTCTTACACCCTCAATTCAAGATATAGATGAAGTGCATTCATTTATTAAAGATATAGATATTAGATTTAATAAATTTAAAGTTTTATATGGTGGGTCAGTAAAAGCTTCAAATTCAGCTGAAATTAATAGTTTAAAAAATGTTGATGGTTGTTTAGTTGGTGGTGCTTCATTAAAAGTAGAAGAATTTAACAAAATTATTTCTTGATAAAAAATACTTATTAAATATAAGCAAAAAATGACAACTTTGATAGTTATTCAATTACTTCTAGCCTTAGCTTTGGTAATACTAGTGTTACTACAAGGTTCAGATAATGAGGGTTTAGGACTTGGTGGAGGTACTTTTGGAGGTATGATGTCTGCTCGTGGATCTGCTAATCTTCTATCTAGACTTACAGCAATTACTGCAACTCTATTTATGGTAATGAGCGTTGTTCTTACAATCACTGCTTCTGTAGGATCAGATAAAAATGTCTTAGAATCTCTTCCTTCTATCAATGAAGAAGAGTCTATGCCTCAAGAGCCATCTATACCAGAATAATTATTTAATATTCTCTTGCTATACCAGTATCATTTATGTATCAGGGTATTCCGTAATGCATTATGTTTTTATTACGGGAGGCGTAGCTTCTTCTTTAGGTAAAGGAATAGCATCCGCAGCGATAGCGACTCTTCTTAAATCTAGAAATTTTAAAGTTAGAATTAGAAAGCTTGATCCTTATTTAAACGTAGATCCTGGCACTATGAGTCCATATCAGCATGGCGAAGTATATGTAACAGATGATGGTGCAGAAACTGATCTTGATTTAGGTCATTACGAAAGATTTACAAATCAATCAGCAAAAAAAAGCGATAGTATTTCATCAGGAAAAATTTATTCTAATGTTTTAAATAAAGAGAGAAAAGGTGATTATTTAGGAGCAACAATTCAAGTTATTCCTCACGTTACAAATGAAATTAAAGACTTTATTAATAGCGATCTCAATAAAGAAGATATCGTAATTTATGAAATTGGCGGAACTGTAGGAGACATAGAATCTTTACCTTTTCTTGAAGCTATACGTCAAATTAGAAATGACCGTAATACTTCTTCAGCTCTAATTCATATGACGTACATTCCTTATTTAAGTTCAGCAGGAGAACTAAAAACAAAACCAACACAACACTCGGTAAAAGAACTTCTAAATGCTGGAATTCAACCTGATATAATAATGTGTAGATCTGAAAGGCCTATTGATAAAGATTCAATTTCAAAAATATCATTATTTTGTAACGTAAAACAAGACTCAGTCATTCCTGCATTAAATGCAAAATCAATATATGAAGTTCCATCATTATATTCAAAATATGGACTTGATGAAATATTATTGAAACATTTAAAATATAATCCAAAAAATTATTCTTTAAATTTAAATCCATGGAAAAAATTATTAAATAAAATTGATTCTCAAAAATTTACTGTAATTATTGGAGTGGTAGGAAAATATACTAATTTAAAAGATAGTTACAAATCATTGAATGAGGCATTAATTCATGGTGGAATTCAAAATTCAACTAAAGTAGAAATTAAATGGATAAATGCTGAAAAATTAAACAGTAAAAATGTAAAAGATCTGCTAAAAAACTGTAATGGCATTTTAGTGCCTGGGGGCTTTGGGTTAAGAGGTATTGGTGGCAAAATAGAAGCGATTAAATATTCAAGATTAAATAATATTCCTTTTTTTGGAATTTGTCTTGGTATGCAATTAGCTGTAATTGAAATTGCTAGAAATCTATTGAAAATAAAGAGCGCTAATTCATCAGAGTTTAAAAGTACTTCTAAATCTGTAGTAGGTTTAATGACAGAGTGGGTTAAGGGAAATAAAATTGAGAAAAGGAATATAAATAGTGATAAAGGTGGCACAATGAGATTAGGATCTTATAAAGCTAAGCTTAAAAAAAATACAAAAATTTACTCTATATATAAAAAAAATGAAATTTTTGAAAGACATCGTCATAGGTATGAGGTCAACACAAAATATATTAAAAGATTCAATGATAAGGGATTTATTTTTTCAGGTATGTCGCCAGATGGAATTTTACCTGAAGTTTTAGAGAGTAAGAACCATCCTTGGTTTATAGGTGTACAATTTCATCCTGAATTAAAATCTAGACCATTAAGCCCACATCCTTTATTTGTTTCATTTATAAAAAGTTGTTTAAAATGATACAAATCGATTTAAGAAATTATTCTATTTCAAACTCTTTACCATTTATTTTAATTGCAGGACCTTGCGTTATAGAAAATGAAAAAAAGACTTTTATTATAGCGCAAGAGATAAATAAAATTTGCAACGAACTTAATATTAATTATATTTTTAAATCTAGTTTTGATAAAGCTAATCGCTCAAGTATTAATAGTGAAAGGGGCATTAATTTAGATGAAAGTTTAAAAATTTTTACAAAAATTAAGAAAGAATTTGATTGTCCTATAATAACTGATGTTCATACAGAAGAACAATGCAGGCAATTAGCTGGTAATAATGTGATTGATATTTTGCAAATACCTGCTTTTTTATGCCGACAAACAGATTTATTACTATCAGCTGGGTCAACCAAAAAAATTATTAATGTAAAAAAAGGACAGTTTTTGGCTCCTAATGATGTAAAAAATATTTTCGAAAAATTTAAAACTGTAAACAATCAAAATATTATGATTACTGAACGTGGGACTAGCTTTGGATACAATAACTTAGTTAATGACTTTCGAGGTATTGATATTATGAAACAATACAAATATCCAGTTATCTTTGATGGTACTCACTCAGTACAGCAACCTGGTGGACTTGGTAATAAAAGTGGAGGCAAAAGAGAATTTATACCTTCTTTATGCAAGGCGGCAATCTCTATTGGTGTTGCAGGTATTTTTTTAGAAACTCATGATGATCCAGACAATGCACCAAGTGATGGACCTAATATGATATATTTAAAAGATTTAAAAAATTTATTAGTGCAATTAAAAGAATATGACGCTATAGCAAAAAAATATGCCTAAAATTAACAAAGTTAAAGCAAGGGAAATAATTGATAGTAGGGGAAATCCAACTGTTGAGTGTGATGTATACTTTGAAAATAATTTTGGAAGAGCTGCAGTACCAAGTGGAGCCTCTACTGGTATTCATGAAGCTTTGGAATTACGAGATAATGACAAAGGTAGATATAATGGAAAAGGGGTAAAAAAAGCTGTTAACAACATTAACACAATAATTGCTGATAATGTAATAGGAAAAGATTATTCAGACATAAATTCATTTGACGAAACTCTTTTAGAAATTGATGGAACAGATAACAAATCTAATCTTGGCGCAAATGCAACTTTGGCGATTAGTCTAGCTTTTGCAAAATGTTTGTCTTCCTTTAATGATCAAAAATTTTACTCTTTTTTATCTAATTCAAACAAAATGATATTGCCTGTTCCTATGATGAATATAATCAATGGAGGTTCTCATGCTGATAATAATGTTGACATTCAAGAGTTTATGATTGCGCCAATTGGTGCAAAAAAATTTTCAGAGGCATTGCAATGGGGTGCTGAAATATTTCATTCTTTGAAATCTTTGTTAAAATCAAAAAATCTTAATACTAATGTTGGTGATGAGGGTGGCTTTGCACCAAATATTAATAGCTCTAATGAGGTTATTGAAACCATACTAGCAGCAATTGAAAAATCTGGTTTTAGACCAGGAAAAGATATTTATCTATCACTTGATGTTGCTTCCACAGAATTTTTTAAAAATAATATTTATGATCTTAAAGGAGAAAACTTACAATTAAGCTCGGATGAAATGATAAAATATCTTGAAAAGTTAGTTGATGCTTATCCTATTTATTCAATAGAAGACGGTATGTCTGAAGATGATTGGAATGGTTGGTCAAATTTAACAAATAGTTTAGGATCAAAAATACAATTAGTTGGTGATGATTTATTTGTTACAAACAAAACGAGATTGCAAAGAGGTATTAATGAAAAAGCAGGCAATTCAATTCTAGTAAAAGTAAATCAAATTGGAACTTTAAAAGAAACTTTAGAATCAATTCAGCTTGCAAAAGAAAACAATTTTACAACTGTTATTTCACATCGATCTGGAGAAACAGAAGACACAACCATTGCAGATATATCAGTAGGTATTGCTGCTGGACAAATAAAAACTGGTTCACTTTCTCGAACTGATCGTACTGCTAAATATAATCAACTTCTTAGAATTGAAGAAGATTTAGGAAATTCTGCAGAATATGCGGGAAATGCTATTTTAAAAAATATTTGACGATAACGATGTTTATTATGATAATATCTGTTAATGAACAAATCATTAG
>CACKRG010000021.1 GCA_902602515.1 uncultured Alphaproteobacteria bacterium | reverse complement strand
TTTCTGTTTTATAATTAGGACTTAAACTAAATCCTTTATCAATTAAAATTAATGAAATTTTCTCTGAAATATTCATAAATTAATAATTAAATAATTATAATTTAAATGAAAGAAAAATTATCTTCTAATTAGCGATTTAAAAATATTAATAAAAGATAACAGTATAATTTTTAATCTAAATATACTTACTATTGATTGTGCTAAATAAGTAAATGCAGCAGCTCTTAATACAGATCTACATTGTTTCATATTTTTTTTTGGAACATATTTTTCTAAAATAAATAAGGCTCTCTTGCTAGCATCAAATTCAACAGGAAGCGTTATTATATGAATTAAAACGTTTGTTGATAGGCATCCCATTATTATTATTCCAGCTAGTAAAGTAAAAAAGGGACTTTTAGTGAAAGCAAAAATTGATGGAAGTCCTATAATTAGAAGAAATGAACCTATTCTTTGTAAAATAGAAGTTTTTTCTATTAAAGTTTGCCTTATTTTAAGTGGTTTATAATCCTCTTTATCTTGAATGGCATGACCAATTTCATGTGCAACTACTGATATGCTTGTAATACTTTTTTTATTAATTTTATCTTCAGCAATATGAATTTTTTTATCTATAGGATTATAATGATCTAATTGTTTTATAGAGTTAATGCTTACGTTAGTTACGTTTTGATCTTCTAGTATTATTTTGCCTAATTCTTTACCTGTAAATGGCATATCAGAAAAAGTCACATTAAATTTTTTTAAAACATAGTTTACCCATAAACTTGGTAGAAAAACTACTAAAAATGGTAGAATATAAAATAACAATTTAACCATAAAGTAAAAATAGTAATAATATTATTAAAAATCAATTTTATTAAATGTAGTTTTTTTTTAAAAATTATCTATTAAAAAAATATGAAATCTAAATTTGAAAGAATTAATAGACTTCCACCATATATTTTCTCAGAAATTAATAGTCTTAAGATCAAACTACGTTCACAAAAAAAAGATATTATTGATTTTGGAATGGGCAATCCTGATATGCCTACCCCCCTTCATATTAGGCAAAAATTAAAAGATACAATTGATAAGCCTGGAGTAGGGAGATATTCTGTTTCAAAAGGTATTAATGGTTTAAGAAAAGCTCAGGCAAAATATTATAAGAGAAGGTTTGGTGTTAACCTTGATATCAATAAAGAAATCATTGTAACTATTGGTTCTAAAGAAGGTTTGGCAAACCTTGCGCAAGCAATTACATCTAAAGGTGATAAAATTTTATGTCCAGATCCTTCATATCCTGTCCATCCATATGGTTTTACTATAGCTGGTGCAAAATTAATTCCATTAAAAACTATTTATAATGGAGAATTTAATCCAAAAAAATATTTACTAAATATTGAGAATAATATTAAAAAAAATTTAAAAATAAAAGCTGTAATAGTATCATTTCCATCAAATCCTACTGCGCAAATAGTTGATATAGATTTCTATAAAGATCTTGTAAAATTAGCTTCAAAAAATGATATCTATATTTTATCTGATTTAGCATATTCTGAAATTTACTTTGAAAATAATCCTCCACCATCAATTTTAGAAGTTAATGGAGCTAAAAAGGTTGCTGTAGAATTTACAACTTTGTCAAAAACATATGCAATGGCTGGTTGGAGAATTGGTTTTGCAGTTGGAAATAAAACACTTATTGAAGCTTTAACTAAGATTAAATCTTATGTTGATTATGGTGCTTTTACTCCTGTTCAAGTTGCAGCAACAGCAGCATTAAATGGCTCTCAGCAATGTGTAGAAGAAATCAGGCAAATTTATAAAAAAAGAAGAGACGTTCTTATTGAGTCATTCGGAAGAGCTGGATGGGATATTCCTAAACCAAAGGCAAGTATGTTTGTTTGGGCTCCTATTCCGCCAAAATTTATAAAACTTGGATCAATGAAATTTGCAAAAAAATTAATGACTAATGCTGATGTTGCTGTAGCACCAGGATTAGCATTTGGTAATAATGGAGAGGGTTTTGTTCGTATTGGTTTAGTTGAAAATACACAACGAATAAGGCAAGCTGCAAAAAATATTAAAAAGTTTTTAAGTTAAAATATTTTTTGGTCTGATCCAGGTATCCAGCTTGTACCTGCTAAGGGAACTCTTGCCATTGCAGCTGCTTCAACAGTTAAAGCACATAAATCTTCTGGTTCTAGGTTATGTAAATCATTTTTACCACATGCCCTAGCGATAGTTTGGGCTTCAAGAGTCATGACCTTAAGATAATTTGATAATTTTTTACCAGCTTTTTTAGGATCTAGTCTTTTCATTAATTTTGGATTTTGGGTAGAGATACCGGCTGGATCATTACCTTCATGCCAATCATCGTATGCACCTGCTGTTGAACCAAGTTTATTATATTCTTTTTCCCATTTTGGATCATTATCACCAATAGCGATCATTGCAGCACTTCCAATTGATACAGCATCTGCTCCAAGAGCTAAGGCTTTTGAAACATCAGCGCCGTTTCTAATTCCACCAGAAATAATTAATTGAACTTCTCTATGAACGTTTAAGTCTTGTAATGCATCTACTGCGGGTCTAATGCAAGCTAGGGTAGGTTGGCCAACATTCTCAATGAACACCTCTTGCGTCGCGGCAGTTCCTCCTTGCATACCATCAAGAACTACTACATCTGCACCTGCTTTAATAGCTAGTGCTGTATCATAGTAGGGGCGTGCACCAGCAATTTTTACAAAAATTGGAACATTCCATTGAGTTATTTCTCTTAATTCTGTTATTTTTATAGCTAAATCATCAGGACCAGTCCAATCTGGGTGTCTGCAAGCTGATCTTTGATCTACTCCTTTTGGTAATGTTCGCATTTCTGCTACACGGTCTGAAATTTTTTGACCAAGTAGCATTCCTCCACCACCTGGTTTTGCGCCTTGACCTATTACTACTTCAATAGCATCTGCTTTTCTTAAATCATCTGGATTCATTCCATATCTTGATGGTAAAAGTTGATAAACTAAAGTTTTTGATTGACTTCTTTCTTCTTTTGTCATTCCTCCATCACCAGTTGTTGTAGAAGTGCCAGCAATTGAAGCACCTCTTCCTAATGCTTCTTTAGCCGGTCCCGAGAGAGCACCGAAACTCATTCCAGCTATTGTTATTGGTATCTTCAATTTGATAGGTTTTTTAGCAAACCGAGTACCTAATGTGACATCAGTAGAGCATTTTTCTCTATATCCTTCTAATGGATATCTGGACATTGATGCTCCTAAGAAAAGAAGATCATCAAAATGAGGTAATTTTCTTTTTGAACCACCGCCCCTAATATCATAAATACCAGTTTCAGCTGCTCTTCTAATTTCAGAGTTGGTGTATTCATCAAAAGTCCATGATTGTCGTGGTTTTGTAATATTTTTTTTTCTTTTATTTTTCATTTAGTATTCTGATACATTGTCTATTTTAAAATTATACAATTTTCTTGCAGATCCGTATTTTTTAAATTTAGATGATTTAATTTTTTTTATTTTTCCAATACTTAGTAACTCATCTATTTTTAATAAATCCTTTTTTGTCATTTTTTTTTCAATACAATCTGCTCCTAAACTTTTTGGTTTTCCTGCTATATAAATAACTGTTTCATAAATACTATCACCTAAAGCTTCACCAGCATCTCCACAAATTAATAGAGTACCTGATTGAGCCATGAATGCTGACATATGGCCAACTGAACCTTTGATAATTATGTCTATACCCTTCATGGAAATCCCACATCTAGAACTAGTGTTACCATCTATAATTATTGTACCACCATGAGCTGTTGCTCCGGCTGATTGTGAAACATTTCCTTTAACATGTATTAATCCAGACATCATATTTTCACCAAGTCCAGTACCTGCGTTACCTTCAATTGTTATTCTTGCATTTTGATTCATACCTCCACAGTAATATCCAACATGTCCTTTTATTTTTACAGAAATATCTTCTTTTAAACCTGCGCAAATAGCATGATTACCACTTGGATTTTTAATAACAAATTCTCTTTGATTTTTTTTAAAGTCAATATTTTGAAGAAAATTATTGATCTTTCTAAGACTGTTCTTCTTAAAATCTAAGTTTTCTAATTTCCCCATGTATAAACTATCCCTGGTTCTGGTTCATAAATTTTTGCTTTATTTACATTAGGAAGATGTGCCATTGCTTGAAACTCAGATGCAACTGCAACATAATCTTTAGTTTCAGCTATTACAGCAGGTTTACATGCTATTTCATCTCTTAAAACTGCAAAACCATTTTTTGTACCTGCTATAAATGTGTAAAAACCATCTAAATTTGAAAGGCATTTGGTTAGAGTTTTTTTCATAGACTTTGTTTTTGATAATTGATTACTAATATATCCAGCAGCAACTTCAGTATCATTAAATGAGTCAAATTTTTTACCTTTTTTAATTAAATTTCTTCTTAAGTTATTGTGATTTGAAAGAGATCCATTATGAACCAAACATTCATCCTCTCCTGTCGAATACGGATGAGAGCCATCTAAAGTTATAGCACTTTCTGTTGCCATACGAGTGTGCCCAATTGCATGACTACCTTGTAATTCACTCAATTTAAATTTCTTTACTATGTCTTTTGGGTTACCAACTTGTTTAAAGATTTCAATCGATTTACCATAACCAATTATTTTTAATTCTTTATAATTATCATACAAAAAAGAAATAAAAACTTCTGGTTTTGTTTTAGTTGAAATAACTAAATGATCAGATACTTTTTTAATTAATATATCTTTGAATTGATTATTAACACTCATTTTAAATTTCTTTTCATCGAAATCTGATGGAAAACAAATAGAGTATTTGTAGACTCTAGATTTATTATTTTTATTATATATTGCAAAACCTGCAGAGTCAGGACCTCTTGACGACATATTATCAAGCATACCAGATAAGTAATTACCAAGTTTTACATGTAAATTTTTCTTTTTTAAGTAAATACCAACTATTCCACACATAATATATATTTGAAATAGATATTTTTAATTTAATTTATTGCAAGGGAAATTAATAATAAATTGTTAAATATCTAATATTTTTAAATAATGTGATAACTGCAAACCAGCATTCCAAGCATCACTTAAACTCTTACCTAAAACCCAATCACCAGTAAGGAAAATTTTATTATCTTTTGAATTTATCCAATTTTTTTTTGATAATGAATTATATGTTGTTTTAGTTTGTGCGTATAGCCACCGATGGGTTTTCATAAAAAAAGGTTTATTATCTATCTTTAATATCCTTTTAAATATTGAAAGAGCATAATTTTCTAATTCAACATTACTTATATCTAAATTTTTTTCTGTATATTCACTACTCATATTTAAAACCCAACTTTCACTCTTCAATTTAGGGAATTTGAAATTTTGTTTCATAAAAAAACTAATATCATCATGCAAATTTAATCCACCATCAATTTTTAAATGTGTTTTTTCTTTAAAGGATAACATTAATGTATAAATGGGGTCATATTCAGGTATATGATTATTTGAAAATTTTATGTAATCAGTTGTTAATTCTTTAGCTTGAATAT
>CACKRG010000020.1 GCA_902602515.1 uncultured Alphaproteobacteria bacterium | reverse complement strand
TTTTTCCAATTTTTTCTAAAATATCGATATTTTTTGTAAAACTAATATTTAATTTCTTATTTTTCTTTATTTTTGATCTATTAATATTTTTATTCTTGAAATCAGACACTGCAGCTGTAAAAATCCCTACATCAATATTTCTTATATTTTTAATTTTTTCATACATTTCACTAGCTGATTTTATTTCAATAAATTTTAAATTAGGAGGAGGGTCTAATTTAGTAGGACCAGAAACCAGAATTACTTTTGCTCCATGTAAAACTAACTGGGAAGCAATTTCATAACCCTGTTTTCCAGAAGATTTATTTGAAATAAATCTAATTGGGTCAATCATTTCAATTGTTGGCCCAGCTGTTACAAGACATTTTTTATTTTTTAATAAGTTAACACTATCTATTCTGTTAATGATTGTACTTACTATTTTTTTTGAATCGTCAATTCTTCCTAATCCAAATTCTCCACACTTTAGATTACCAATTTTTGGACCAATAAATTCATGTCCTCTATTTTTTAATAATTTAATATTTCTTTGATTAGCTTTGTTACTCCACATAAAACCATTCATTGCTGGAATAATTAAAATTTTTTTATTAGATGCGAGTAATGTATTTGAAGCTAAATTATCTCCATAACCATTTGCAAATTTAGCTATTGTATTAGCTGTTGCTGCACAAACAACTATAAGATCACTTTCTCTTGATAAGTTAATATGTAACATCTTATTTTTTTTCTCATTTTCATCTGTGAATATTTTATTTTTAGCTAATTTTTTAATTTCTGATATTTTTACATATTTTTTTGCTTCTTCAGTAAGTATACAACTAACCATAATTTTTTTTAAACTAAGTTCGTAAATAATTTCTTTGCACCTAGAAGAAGCAATAGATCCAGTTATTATAAATAATATTTTCTTCATTTTAAATCTTATAGCCAGTATGTATAGCTACAATTCCATTAAAAAGATTAACAGTTTTGACTTTTTCAAAACCACAATCAATTAGATGCTTAGAAAGTTCCTCTTGAGAAGGAAATAAATCAATACTCTCACTTAAATATTCATAAGCATTTTTATCTCTAGCAATTATATCTCCTAAAAAAGGCAAAATTTTTGATTTATATATTTTATATGAATTCGATATTAGTGATGATTTTGGAGTACTAAATTCTAAACAGCAATATTTTCCACCAGGCTTAAGAACTCTTAAGGCTTCTTTTATAGAAAATATATAATCAGTTACATTTCTCAAGCAAAATGAAATTAAATATTTATCAAAAAAATTATTCTCAAAATGTAATTTTTCTGCATTACCAATAAAGTATCTTATATTTTTTTCTTTTTTTAATCTTTTTTTTCCTTCTTCTAGCATTTCTTTATTTAAATCTAAAAGATACAAACTTGTTGGAAGCTTTCTTTTTAGTATTTCAATTGCAATATCTCCAGAACCAGACCCAACATCTAATATTATATCGTTCTTATTGACATCTATTATTTCTACAAATCTTTTTTTCCACAAACGATGCATTCCTATACTCATCAAATCGTTCATTAAATCATAATTAGGTGCAACGTTTGTAAATACATTTTGAACCAGTTTAGTCTTTTGTTTTGAATTAACTTTTGTATAACCAAAATTATAATTTTTTTTCATTATGCCAGAATTACCTGAAGTTGAAACCACAGTAAAAGGACTTAAGACAATATTGAGCCAAAAAATATTTAATGTCAAAATTCATACAACTAAATTGCGTTTTAAAATTCCTAGTAATATTAAAAAAACATGTCATGATGCTAAAATATCTAATATTAGAAGAATTGCAAAATATATTATTATAGATTTAGATAAAGGATATTCAATAATAATACACCTAGGAATGTCTGGAAGATTAAAAACCGCCTATTCTAAATACATAAGAAATAAACACGACCACTTTATTATTAATTTTCATAATGGGAATATTCTTATTTATAATGATCAAAGAAAATTTGGATTTATTGATCTAGTAAAAACTGAAGATTTACTAAAACATAAATATATTATAAATTTAGGCATAGATGCTTTAAGCCCAGAACTTAATGCAAATCTGGTATATGAAAAAATATCAAAATCTGAAGTTCCAATTAAGCAGATTTTGCTTAACCAAAAATTAATTGCTGGTATTGGTAATATTTATGCGTCAGAAATACTTTTTGATGCTAAAATCTCACCATTAATTTTAGGTAAAGATTTGCAATTTAGTCTCATATTGAAACTAATTAAGTCTACACGCAAAATTTTAAAGAAAGCAATAAGATTTGGAGGGTCTAGTATACGAAATTATAGATCAACTGATGGAACATTAGGAAATTTTCAAACAAATTTTAAGGTGTACAATAAAGAAGGAAAAATAATTAGAGGTGATAAAGTTAAAAAGATTGTTCAATACGGAAGATCTACATTCTACTGTTCCAAATTACAGAATAATAAGTAGTTTAATACTAAATATTAATTGACTTAATTTTTTTTAAATTTATAGCACCTTTATGGCTAACCATGTTTCAGCAAAAAAACGCTCAAGACAGAACAAATTAAAAAATGCTGTTAATTCTCAATACTTATCAAAGTTTAGAACTGCTCTACACAAATTCAAGACTTCTATTGAGGGAAAAAATGAGGATGAAATTAAAAAATCTTATAGTGCTGTCAACTCAATAATGGCTAAAGCTGTAAAAAAAGGTATTTTCAAAAAAGAAAACATATCCAGAAAGTTATCCTCCTTATCTAAACAAATTTCAAAAAAATAAATTTTTTTTTATTTTTTTCACTTTTCTTCTTGCTAAAAATACTTAAAGGGTGTTCATTAAGAAATTAATTTGGTGATTCAATTTTACGACGTTAGGTTTTTGTGCGTAAGATTATAAAATTCAAAAACCGTCTTATAGGGGGACAATGGATAAAACATCTACTATATTTGACGACGTTAAATGGTCCTCCTTAAAAAAAGATTTGAAAAAAACCGTTGGTGATACAGCTTACAATAATTGGTTAAAACATTTAAATTACGTTTCAATGAAAGAGAACACAATTACTTTTTCAGTTCCAACAAAATTTTTAAGAGATTGGATTGTAAATAATTATTCAGATAAAATTAAAAATGAGTCAAAAAAATACTTAAAAACTATAGATATTATCAAGTTTGTCGTTAAGCCAAATGGTGGAAGAATTGTCCCTGGTACAACACGTACAATTAAAAGTACTGATAACCACTGGAAGTCTACACTAGATTTAAGGTCAAACCAGACTTCTAATTATCCGAATGAATTTGGAGCTCCACTTGATCCTCGTTTCACTTTTGAAAATTTTGTTGTGGGGAAACCCAATGAACTAGCATTCGCTGCATCTCAACGTGTTTCAGAGGCAGACAAGATTTCTTTCAACCCATTATTTCTTTGTGGTGGAGTTGGATTAGGCAAGACACATCTAATGCATGCAATTGGCTGGAAGATTAAAGAACAACAACCTGATAGAAAAGTTATATATCTTTCGGCTGAGAAGTTTATGTATCAATTCGTAAGAGCTTTAAGATACAAAGACACCTCAGCATTTAAAGAGCAGTTTAGATCAATTGATGTATTAATGATAGATGATGTTCAGTTTATTAGTGGTAAAGATAATACCCAAGAAGAGTTTTTTCATACTTTCAATGCTTTGATTGAGCAAAATAAACAAATAGTTATTTCTGCAGATAAATCACCTACTGATCTTGATGGGGTTCAAGAAAGATTAAAATCAAGGCTTGGTTGTGGACTTGTAGCCGATATACATCCCACAACTTATGAGCTTCGCTTAGGTATTTTAATTGAGAAAGCAAAAAAAAGAGGTGTTGAAATTCCACCTAAAGTGCTTGAGTTTCTATCCCATAGGATAATTTCTAATGTAAGAGAAATGGAAGGTGCATTAAATAGGTTGGTTGCTCATGGCACTCTTGTTGGCACTCCAATTACAATAGAAACAGCTCAATTAGTTCTCCAGGATTTATTGAAATCATCAAATAAAAAAATTACAATTGAGGAAATTCAGAAAAAAGTTGCAGAACATTTTAATATTAGAATTACTGATATGCATTCCCCAAGAAGATCACGCTCTGTTGCTAGACCAAGACAGATCGCAATGTATTTAGCTAAATCGATCACATCTAGATCATTACCAGAGATAGGGAGAAAATTTGGAGGAAGAGATCACACTACTGTTATGCACGCAGTAAAAAAAATTGAAGAATTAAAACTCTCTGATATCAATTTTAATGAGGATTTAGAATTATTAAAAAGACTTATAGATTCTTAAGATAAATTATCTTAATATAATTAATATGAAGTTTCAAATATCCAAACAGAAGATATTTAAAAGCTTATCTCACTTACAAGGAATTGTAGATAAAAAAAACACCCTACCCATTCTATCTAATATTTTAATTGAGGCGAAGGGTAATTTTTTAACTTTATCATCAACTGATATGGATATATCTATTATAGAAAAAATAGAATGTAATATTTCAGAGGATGGTTCAACTACTTTAAATTCACAGATACTATATGATATTGTTAGAAAGCTAGACGATGCAAGTAATGTAGAGATTATTTCAAATGATGGTAAAATAATTACTCTTAGAGCTAATGGATCAAGATTTTCGTTATCTTGCCTTCCTAAAGAAGATTTTCCAATAATTGAACATCAAGGAGAAGGAACCAATTTAAGTATAAACTCAAAAATTTTATTTAAGCTAATAGATAAAACTAAATTTGCAATCTCAAATGAAGAAACTCGATACTTTTTAAATGGTTTGTATTTTAATTTACATGAAGAAAATAATAAAACTAATGTCACTCTAGTTGGGACAGATGGACATCGACTAGCTAAATTTAGTCACCAAATTGACGAAAAAATTAGAAACGATATAGGAGTTATTATTCCAAAAAAAACAATTAATGAACTATCAAAATTATTATCAGAAGTTGATGATGATATTGAAATAATTATTAGCTCAAATAAAATTATTTTTTACATAAATAACTTAGTTTTTATTTCTAAATTAATCGATGGAACCTTTCCTGATTATAAAAGAGTGATTCCAAAAGATAATAACAACACATTAGAAATAGATAGAGAAAATCTTTTGTCAGCTGTAGATAGAGTAAGCACAATTGCCAATGATAAATCTCCTGTGATTAAATTTAAGTTTTTAAAGAATATTTTAAATTTAAATACAATAAATAATGATAATAGTACGGCTACTGAAGATATAAAATTAAATTATGATGGTGATGATTTTGAGATAGGTTTTAACTCAAAATATATTATGGATATTGTTAATAACTTAGAAGATGAAACTATAACTCTTAAATTAAAAGATGGATCTTCCCCTATAACTGCACAAGAAAAATCCAATTCTAACTTGGTTTATGTTTTAATGCCAATGAGAGTTTAATTTTAGATTAGGTGAAAATTAACCAAATTTCATTTAAGAATTTCAGAAATTTTTCTAATGTTGATATTAATTTTCAAGATAAAACAAATATTTTTTTTGGAGACAATGGATCTGGTAAAACAAATATTCTAGAAGGTATATCTTTAATATCTA
>CACKRG010000019.1:2500-5996 GCA_902602515.1 uncultured Alphaproteobacteria bacterium | reverse complement strand
ATATTTTTTTGACAAATCAATTATAATATCAAAAATAAAGGGAATTAAGTGAATATGTTGATGACTATCTATTGAAATATAATTATTTTTTTTTGTAATATCTAAATACCTTATTATTTGCTTTTCTATTGCTTCTTTTATCTGCTTTTTAATTAAAGATTTTTTGTATCTTGGACCACAGTAATAAATAAGACATAGTTTAAAAAATGAATTATCAAATAAATTACTTTTATTAGTTAAGAGATTAATATCTTCTTGATTTTTAAAAAGTGAATTTCCTTCAATTAAATTTAAATGAAGCTTTGTATTTTTATTTTTGTTTATTATTTTTTCTTTTATTATTTGATGATTTATATAATCACTATTTACTATTATGCTGCAAGAATCTAATCCATATTTAAAACAATCAGATATATTTTGAGAGTTTTCCTCAGTAATTCCAAAATCGTCTGCATTAAATATTATTTTCATACTTAAAATAAATTACACTTGTATTTTAAGTAACCGAAATGTAATAGAAGTTTTTGCCGCGGGGTGGAGCAGCCCGGTAGCTCGTCAGGCTCATAACCTGAAGGTCGTAGGTTCAAATCCTACCCCCGCAACCAAAAATTTACCTTAGATTCTAGGTTTTCCATAACTATAATGGTATTTATTAATAAATATCCCCAGAAATTCGCCAATTATTTTTATTTTTTATGATTTGACAAGGAATTTTTATACTATTATAGGCACATACTCTTTTCTTTAAGAAAAGAAACAATCCTCTACAAAAAATAGAATTTTAGTAGGGTTTTGTATGCTCTTTAATTTGTTAATAAGATTATAAAGAGATACGTAGACAACAATTCGTAAATTTTTTTTTACGAACGTTAATGGAATACGTATCAACAAATATTTTTTGTTTATACAAGAAGTATTCCGCTTTAACGGACGTTCCGTAATTTTTGACTTCGGTCAAAATTATTTAACTTAAGAGTTTGATTATGGCTCAGAACGAACGCTGGCGGCATGCCTCATACATGCAAGTCGAACGAGATCTTCGGATCTAGTGGCGCACGGGTGAGTAACATGTGGGAATCTACCTGAAGGTTCGGAATAACTGCGGGAAACTGTAGCTAATACCGGATGTGTCTGCAAAGAGAAAGATTTATCGCCTTCAGATGAGCCCGCACTAGATTAGCTAGTTGGTGAGGTAACTGCTCCACCAAGGCTACGATCTATAGCTGATTTGAGAGGATGATCAGCCACACTGGGACTGAGACACGGCCCAGACTCCTACGGGAGGCAGCAGTAGGGAATATTGGACAATGGGGGAAACCCTGATCCAGCAATGCCGCGTGAGTGAAGAAGGCCTTAGGGTTGTAAAACTCTTTCATCAATGATGATAATGACATTAGTTGAAGAAGAAGCTCCGGCTAACTTCGTGCCAGCAGCCGCGGTAATACGAAGGGGGCTAGCGTTGTTCGGAATCACTGGGCGTAAAGCGTATGTAGGCGGATCAAAAAGTTAGATGTGAAATCCCTGGGCTCAACCCAGGAACTGCATTTAAAACTAGTGATCTAGAAATTGGTAGAGGTTAGTAGAATTTCCAGTGTAGAGGTGAAATTCGTAGATATTGGAAAGAATACCAGAGGCGAAGGCGACTAACTAGGCCATTTTTGACGCTGAGATACGAAAGCGTGGGTAGCAAACAGGATTAGATACCCTGGTAGTCCACGCAGTAAACGATGAGTGCTAGTCGCTGGGACAATAGTTTCAGTGTCGAAGCTAACGCATTAAGCACTCCGCCTGGGAAGTACGGTCGCAAGATTAAAACTCAAATAAATTGACGGGGGCCCGCACAAGCGGTGGAGCATGTGGTTTAATTCGAAGCAACGCGAAGAACCTTACCAGGCCTTGACATGGTGTGTATGAATTACAGAATAGTAATTCTTCAGTTCGGCTGGCACACACACAGGTGCTGCATGGCTGTCGTCAGCTCGTGTCGTGAGATGTTGGGTTAAGTCCCGCAACGAGCGCAACCCTCATTTTTAGTTGCCATCAGGTTATGCTGGGCACTCTAGAAAAACTGCCGGTGATAAGCTGGAGGAAGGCGGGGATGACGTCAAGTCCTCATGGCCCTTACGGCCTGGGCTACACACGTGCTACAATGGTGGTGACAGAGGGCAGCGATATCGCAAGATAAAGCTAATCCCTAAAAACCATCTCAGTTCGGATTGGACTCTGCAACTCGAGTCCATGAAGTTGGAATCGCTAGTAATCGTAGATCAGCGTGCTACGGTGAATACGTTCTCGGGCCTTGTACACACCGCCCGTCACGCCATGGGAGTTGGTTTTACCTTAAGCCGGTGCGCTAACCGCAAGGAAGCAGCCGTCCACGGTAGGGTCAGCGACTGGGGCGAAGTCGTAACAAGGTAACCGTAGGGGAACCTGCGGTTGGATCACCTCCTTTCTAAGGATATTGATAATTAGTTCGCTAGTTATCCGGATTGTTGTCTATCTATCTCTTTAAAATTATTAGCTAATGATGAGTGCAAATTTAATTATATTGGGCTGGTAGCTCAGTTGGTTAGAGCGCGCGCTTGATAAGCGTGAGGTCGGAAGTTCAAGTCTTCCTCGGCCCACCAACTACAGGGGGATTAGCTCAGCTGGGAGAGCGCCTGATTTGCATTCAGGAGGTCAGCGGTTCGATCCCGCTATCCTCCACCAAACTAATAATTTAATCTTATTTGTTCTTTAAAATGTTAATATGATAATAACTGATCAAAAATTTTTTGATTATTTTACGTACAAAATTTTTCTCTGTACGTAATTGCAATCAAGCGCAAAAGGGCATTTAGTGGATGCCTTGGCATCAAGAGACGATGAAGGACGTGGCAGGCTGCGAAAAGCTAAGGGGAGTTGTCAACACACTTTAATCCTTAGATATCCGAATGGGGAAACCCAACTCTTTAGAGTTACTTACTAATGAATACATAGTTAGTAAGAGTTAACCTAGTGAATTGAAATATCTTAGTAGCTAGAGGAAAAGAAATTTATTCTGTTAGTAGTGACGAGCGAACACGGAACAGGCCAGTTGTATTAATGTAATAACTAGAACTTTCTGGAAAGTAAGACCATAGTGGGTGATAGTCCTGTATAGGTAAAAAGCATTAGTATACTCGAGTAGGGCGGAACACGTGAAATTTTGTCTGAATATGGGGAGACCACTTCCCAAGCCTAAATACTCCTTGATGACCGATAGTGAACTAGTACCGTGAGGGAAAGGTGAAAAGAACCCCGATAGGGGGAATGAAATAGTATCTGAAACCGAATGCCTACAAGCAGTCAGAGCTCCTTATGGAGTGATGGCATACCTTTTGTATAATGGGTCAGCGACTTAGTCTGTGCAGCAAGCTTAAGCCATAAGGTGTAGGCGTAGGGAAACCAAGTCTTAATAGGGCGTTAGTTGTACGGATTAGACTCGAAGCGGGATGAGCTTAATATGAGCAGGTTG
>CACKRG010000018.1 GCA_902602515.1 uncultured Alphaproteobacteria bacterium | reverse complement strand
TCAATTAATTCACTAATTAAAAGATCACCATTACCTATTTCAACAGATTTTTCATAAAATGCTTTAGCTATAGAAGAAAATTTTTCAGCATTAGGTAGATCTTTTAAAAGTTCATTAATATAGGTTAAATCTTTAAGAGTATTTGACACAGAAAATGTATAGCCTTTATAGTCACCTAAAATAGCTTTTTCTGCTATTCTTCCTAAAGCTCCAGAATTACCGGAACCAAGTTTAGCAACTTCAAATAATTTTCTCCAGTCAACATCAAGTTTTTCTGCAGATTTAAAGTATTCAATTACAGTGGTTGTTGTTAATAATGATAGAAAATTAGATAAAAGTTTTGCAGCACAAGCTTTTTCAACAGAGCCAAAATTAAAAATATTTTTACAAAATGTATTTAAATATAATTTTGATTCTTCAAATTTATTTAGTTCTCCACCCCATATCGATCCTAATATACCTTTTATACTTTCATTTTTTGAACCCATAACAGGAGATACTACAAATGATATTTTATATTTATCAAAAATATCTTTCATCTTACCAGCACCATTTTTATTATGAGTTGTCAAATCTATTACTAGAGTAGTACTTTTTAATAATGGGCTTACATTATTTGCAATTTCTATTGCTATTGGTGTATTTGTAACACATAACATTAAACAATCTAAATCTAAGTTCTTTATTTCTTTATATGAATTTATTTCCTTTGCTCCTTCTTTAATTAAGTTTTCAATATTATTTCTTTGTCTGTTTGCAATTACATAAAGATTATTTTGTTTTAATAAATTTAAAGACATTCCGTGTCCCATGTAGCCATTGGCCCCAATAAATAGTATATTTTTATTCATAATATTATTATAAATTAAAAGTAAAAATTTTTAAGTTACAATTTGTTTTCTTTAATTTTTGTTAAGAAAACAACGTAAAGCACAATAAGTAAGAGCGGAATACACATAAAATTTAAAAATTGCCAACTCGTTGTATAAAGAAGTATTCCTGCGCTCAAACTTCCAGTAGCTTGAGTGGCAAATATAATGAAATCAGCTGAACCCTGAGCAACATACTTGTCTTCAGGTTTGTAAGAAACTACTAATAATGCACTAGAACATAAGAAAAGAAAATTCCAACCTACTCCTAATAAAATTAAACCAATTACATAACCTAAGTATGTTTGGAATAAAATATTTATAAAAATGCTACTGAAAAGTAAAAGAACACCAGTAATGATAATTATATTATGACCAAATTTTTTAATTAAATCACCTGTAAATAAACTTGGAAGGAACATTCCAATTATATGGAGCTGAATAACTATAGAGGTTTCAAATATTGTAAACTCTTTAAATATATAGAGAAATAATGATGAGGCTGTCATTATGCTGGCCATGACATAATAACCAACTCCTCCACAAACAATAGATAAAATTATTTTTGGATTTTTTAAAATTGAATTGATTCTATTGAATTCAAATTTAGATTTTTCAATATTAATTTTTTCATCAGTGTAAAAAAATAAAAAAAATATTGGAATTAAAGCAGTTATTGATAAGAAAAGAAATGAACCAGTAAACTGTGTATCAGTTAAGTCTTTAAAAAAGTTTGCTGAATTAGAGGCCAATAAAGCAGATACTATGCCGAGTAACAAAATATAAGACATAGCCCTTGGTACAAATGCCTTATCAACTGTTTCAGGCACGGCAAACCTATATTGATGAACAAAAGAATGAGCTGCTCCAATAAATAAACATCCCAATGAAAAAATATAAAAATTTGAAATCGTGATAGAATAAGAACAAATAATAGCAGCAAAACTACTCATAATTGATGCAGTCATAAAACCTTTTTTTCTTCCAATTATGCTAAATATTTTAGATGCAATAGGTGCAAAAATAAAAGTACCACAAATCATTAACGACATTGGAAGAGTACTTGCCCAATCAGTATTAATTAATTGACTTCCAATAATGCCACTCAATAAAACTGTTACAACTGGTGCAAATGATGCAATTGTTGAGCTTAAAAATATTATTATTAAATTTTTATTGAACATTAAAAGAATATTATATTTAGTTTTGATATATAGTATTTATCACTAGACCGATAATCTTATTTAAATTAATATTTGCTATGGTTTCTAGTCACGATTTTGAAGAAGATAAAAGAAATAAAAAAATTAAAATTTATGTTAATGGCAAATACTACCCTAGAGATAAAGCTAAGATATCTGTTTTTGATTCATCAGTACTATTAGGAGATGGGGTCTGGACAAGTGGCAGAATCTATAATGGAAAATTTATTTTTCTAAAAGAACACTTAGACAGATTGTATAAAGATTTAAAATTTATAAGTATAAAATTTCACTTAAATAGAAAAGAACTAACTAATATAATTCATAAAGCAATTAAAATTAATAAAATGTATAATGATGTGCACATGAGAATTATAATATCTCGTGGATTAAGAAGTACACCATACCAATCAGAAAAAGTTGTTGTCTCAAAACCGTCAATAATAATCATACCTGAATATAAAAAACCTAACATTGAAATTTATAATAAAGGATTAAAATTAGTTACAGTAAAAACAATTAGAGGTAGTTTAAATGCACAAAACCCACAAATAAATAGTCTTTCAAAACTAAATTGTATTTTAGCCTGTATTGAAGGTCATAAAAAAGGTGGTGATGAGTCACTAATGTTTGATATTAATGGTAATATTGCTACAAATAACAGTACACATTTTTTTTATATAAAAAATAAATGTGTTTACACTTCAAAAGGAAAATACCAAGTAACAGGAATAACAAGACAAAAAATTATAGATATTTGTAAAAAAAATAAAATTAAAGTTTTTATAAAAAATTTTAAACTTAAAGAAGTTATGCAGGCAGATGAAGCATTTGTTACTGGCAGTTTTGGTGGAGTTGTTCCAGTTAATGCAATAAATAATAAAAAATTAAAATTAAATAATAAAAATTTAACTTATCAATTAAGAAATTGGTATGAAAAACTTTTAAAATAAATGAGAATTTTTATGTGGTCAGGGCCTCGTAATATTTCAACAGCCTTATTACGCTCATTTAGTAATAGAGATGATACAATCGTATATGATGAACCATTTTATTCATATTATTTAAAAGAAACCGGTCTTAATCATCCAATGAGAGATAAAATAATAGAGTTTTATCCTACAAAAGAAAATGAAGTAATTGAAACAATATTAAGAGATAAAAAAGGTATTTATTATCAAAAACATATGACGCATCATATTTTAGATAAGACAAATATTGATTGGTTGGAAAAAGGTATTAACTGTTTTCTAATAAGGCATCCATCAAAAGTTATTAATTCATATATTAAAAAGAATAAACTTTATAGCATTACTGACATAGGCTTTGATCAAATGTTTAGACTTTTTAATTATGTGAAGAAAAATATAACAAAAAATATAGTTATAGTTAATGCTGACACATTGTTAGAAAATCCAGAGATATATATTAAAAGATTATGTATAAATTTAAATATAGGTTTTTCAAAAAAAATGTTGAAATGGCCTAAAGGTATAACAAAAGATTTTGGAATTTGGCATTCTCATTGGTATCATGATATAATAAATTCAACTGAATTTAGTCAAACTACAAATACTATTATGAATGTTCCAAATGAATATGAAAAAATTTACGAAGAAAGTCTTTGTATTTATGAACATATGAATAAACTTTCAATAAAATAATGAATAAACAACAAATTATAGAAGCATCTAAAATTTTATTTGATCATAAATTAAATAAAACTGGATTAGATAACCTTAACCACCTGGAACCAAAAAATTTAGATGATGCTTATAAAATACAAGATGAATTGAAAATTCATTATCTAAGTTTGAAAAATAATATTTGTATTGGTAAAAAAATTGGATGTACTTCTAAAGCAGCACAAAATCAGATGAATGTAACTGAGCCTTTTTATGGAAATTTATATAGTAAATATTCTTCACAAAATGTAGAAAAATTAAATTCAAAATATTTTTTTGAACCATTTGCAGAACCTGAAATAAGTTTTAGAATCAAAGACGATATAGATATTTCTAAGGCACCCTACTCTCTGGATAATATTAAAAACTTATTAGATGGAATATTATGTTCAGTTGAGATTGTTGATTTTAGATTTCAAAAACCATTAGCAGATATAGGTGCAATTAATCTTGTCTCTACTAATGGTGCATCAGATTATTGGATATATAATAATAAAGTATATAAAATTGATGAAATTGATTTAACTGATTTTGAAGTTTCTTTTTTTATTGATAACAAGTTACAAGAAAAAGGTAATACAAATAATGTTCTTGATAATCCCTTGAATGCAGTTTTATGGTTAATTAACACATTATGTAAAAAAGGGAGAACCAATGTTAAAACATCAATTTATATCATCAGGTTCATGCACAAAAGCTTATAGATTAAATACTGGTACTAGAATTAAAGCTGATTTTGGTAAACTTGGATTAATTGAATTTGAATATATTTAACTTAAATACTATCTATGAGCTGTAAAGTTTATTTTAATGATGCTTGTAGTGTATGTAAATTTGAAATAGACCATTATAAAAAAATTACTACAAATATAGATTGGGTTGACATATCAACTAACAAGAATGCAAAAATAGAAACAAAAATGAGTGCAAAAAAACTTCTCAGAAGATTGCATGTTAAGAAAAACGATAAAATTTATCAAGGAGTAGATGCTTTTATAGAACTATGGTCTGAAATACCAAGGTATCGTTTTTTGGCTTTTTTATTAAGAAAACCTCTAATTTATCAATTAGCATGGTTTTTATATGAAATTTTTGCACTATTTCTATTTTATAAGAACAAGAATCAATTAAATGAACTAGAAAGATTATAAATGAATAATAACTTTGAAATATTAGAAAAAGCTGTTCTATCAATTCTTATTGTATGCACTGTTATCGCAATAGGAATGGAAATACAGGCTATGGTCATAAATCTTAAAGTTACACTTGCAGATATACTTTTACTTTTTATTTATATTGAAATCATTGGCATGATTAAGGAATATTGGGTTTCTAAAGTTATAAGGATGAGTTATCCATTATTTATAGCCATGACAGCTCTTGCAAGACTAATAATTATGGGAAGAAAAGATGTTGAGCCATCAGCTTATGTTTATGAATCGGTAGCAATCTTAATTTTAGCAATAGCTATTGTTGTTCTTAGAGTTCGACACATGGAAATATTAAATAGAAATTCTAAAACTAAAAAAGACGATTAAATACTAACATAATGTTCAATTCAAGTATCAGCGAAGCTGAAAATAAACTTATTTCTTATTTACCAAATACAGGAAGCTATTATGAGAGAAAGAGAAATTATTCTGTTGATTTTGAAACAAATAAAAATACAACATCTCTTCTATCTCCATATATTAGATATAGAGCTATTTCAGAAAAAAATATTCTAAAAAAAGTTTTAGAAGTACATGGTCCAATCAAAGCAGAAAAATATATACAAGAAATATTTTGGAGGACTTATTGGAAAGGCTGGCTAGAACATAGACCAGAAGTATACACAGATTATATAATTGAAAAAAATAATCTTTATGATGAATTTAAAAATAAAAAATATTATTTAAATGCTATTAATGCAAATACAAATTTATCCTTTTTCAATAATTGGGTAAATAATTTAAGAAATAATGGCTATCTTCACAATCACATTAGAATGTGGTTCTCATCAATTTGGATTTTTACATTAAAACTACCATGGCAACTTGGTGCTGATTTTTTCATGCAGAAACTACTTGATGGAGATACAGCTGTTAACTTACTTAGTTGGCGGTGGTGTGCTGGAATTCAAACAAAAGGTAAGAATTATGTAGCTAGAAAAGAAAATATAGAAAAATATAGCAATATAAAACTTAAATATAATGAACATTTGAATGAAACTGCTGAACCATTATTTGAAAATAAAGATTACAATATTACCGAATTAGAAACTTTTAAGATTTCAAATCCAAATAATATTAATTATATAATTATTCCAACTGATGAAATAAATATTTTAAAGGATTTAAATTTAAATAAATGTAATGTATTTAGTGGTTATCCAAAAGAAGATTATAATGATCATATTTTTAGTAATAAAATACTTGACCACATTAAGAATTTAGTTTTGTCTTGTTACAATGATGATATTTTTTATAGAGATTCAATAATTACAACAAGTTTTAACAATTATTACGAAGATTTAGACAAGTGGATTACTAAAAATAATATTAAAACGATATATCTTCCATATGTCACACAAGGTAATTGGAAAAAAATTTATAAAAAGATAATTAAAAAATATCGAAATATTAATTTTATAAAATTTAACAGAGATTATGACATTAAAAGTTGGATTTATGCTAAAAAAGGCTATTTCAAGTTTAAGCAAAATATTCCTGAA
>CACKRG010000017.1 GCA_902602515.1 uncultured Alphaproteobacteria bacterium | reverse complement strand
TTTTATGCATTTATTCAAAATAGTGTAATTATATCATAAAACAATATGCATATTTATGATTTTATCCAGGGGCTAATAATCGGATCTACCCTAATTATAGCTATTGGTCCTCAAAATTTATATGTAATTAATCAAGGATTAAAGAAAACATTTGTATTTACTGTAGTTCTGTTTTGCAGTCTTTCTGACAGTATTTTAATAATAATTGGTATAAATATATCGAGTGTAATTGTAGTTATAAATCCAAATACAATTATTATTTTAAAAATTTTAGGAGGTATTTGGTTAATTTTTTATGGTTTAAATAAAATTAGATATGTTAATAAAATTAGAAATTTACAAAATATCAATGTAATTGAAAGTGATTTTAAAAAAACTCTAATAACCTTATTTCTAATTACTTATGCTAATCCACATGTTTATTTAGATACAATTATATTAATAGGTTCGATTTCTACAAATTTTAATAGTCAATTATTCTTTGGAATTGGTGCGGTGATGGCAAGCTTTATATTCTTCTTTGCCTTAGGTTATTTGTCTAAATATTTATCTGAATATATATATTCAAATAAAACCTGGTTTTGGATAGATTTAATTGTAGGATTTTTAATGATCTTGTATGGGATTAAATTTATATTTTTTTAAAAAAACTTTCTAAATTTTCGCACACATTATCAACATTTTGCCTATTAAATACTAAAGGTGGCTTTATTTTTATAACATTATCATGAGGACCATCAGTACTTAATAAGATGCCCTTATTTCTCATAAAATTTATAATTTTTTTTGCTAATTGCTTATTTGGTTTTAGTTGATTTGAATTTTTTATAATATCAATTCCTATAAACAACCCTCTACCTCTCACTTCACTTATATATTTTTTGTTTTTACTTTTGATTTTTTTCAACTTATTTAAAAAATACTTACCTACAATTAGCGCATTTTCCTGAAGTTTTTTATTTTCAATAACTTCCAATACTGATTTTCCTACAGCACAAGATACTGGATTACCTCCAAAAGAATTAAAATATTCCATGCCATTATTAAATGATGAAGCAATTTTTTCTGTTGTTACTACTGCAGCAATAGGATGACCATTGCCCATGGGTTTCCCTAAAGTTACAATATCTGGTATAACTTGATGTTCTTCGAATGACCAAAAACTATTGCCAACTCTCCCAAATCCAGTTTGGACTTCATCTACAATACATAAAGCTTTTTTCTTTCTAACTTCTTTGAAAACTTCCTTTAAATAATTTTTTGGAAGTATGACCTGGCCTCCACATCCTAAAATACTCTCAACAAATAAACATGATAATTTATTAATTTTAGATTCATTATTTATTTTTTCTTTTGCGTCATTAATATATTTCTTAATCCAATCTTTATTTTTATACTGCCATTTTCCTCTTAAAGGATCAGGCATTTCTAAAACATGTACGTGTTTCTTTTTGCCCAATCCACCTTTTCCATCAAATTTGTAAGGGCTAAGGTCTATTAAAGAATTTGTATGACCGTGATATGCATTATCAATTACAAATACATCTTTTGCTTTTGTGTATGTCTGAGCAATTCTATAAGCTAAATCATTAGCTTCAGATCCTGTACAAACGAAAAAAATTTTATTTAATTTTTTAGGAAATTTACTAAGAAGTTTGTCGCTATATTCATTAATTAAATCATATAAATACCTGGTATTAGTATTTAACTTTAAATTTTGATTAATCATTGCGTTATGTACATGAGAGTTTGAATGACCAATATGTGAAATATTATTTACGCAATCTAAATATCGTCTTCCATAACGATCAAAAAAATATTGATCTTTTGCCTCAAGCATATGTAATGGATGATCATAAGAAATAGATAAATTGTGGGAAATATTTTTTTTTCTTTTTTTTAAAATAGTTTTGAAATCTTGTTTATTTTTAAAAAAAGAATTAGGTATTTTAAGAATTAGGTTTGGATCTGGTGATATTTTGGACCATACATCAATTAAATATTCTTCCCCGACACCTGGAAAGTTTGTTTTTTCTCCCAATAAATCTAAAATAATTTGAAAATGTAAATGGGGAAGCCAATTACCATTTTCTTTAGTTTGACCAATTTTACCAATCCAATCACCTTTTTTAACTTTTTTACCTATTTTTAATTTATTTAATATTATTTTTGATAGATGCCCATAAAGTGTATAAAATTTAGTGTTTTCAAATTTATGTTCTAGAACAAGTGTCGGGCCATAATCATACTTAAAGGCATTATTTTTAAGGATCTTTACCTTACCATCAATAGGCGCGTATAAATCTGTACCATGTTCAATGAATATATCTATTCCTAGATGAATATCGCGTCTTTCACTACTATTTAATTCTGAAATAAAATTGATACCTTTGTATACTTTTCTTTTTTCTTTATATAATCCAATTCCAATATTTGAATTATCGTTTTTGTATATTTTATTTACCCTACTATTTATTTCAATATTAGTAGGATTTCCTTTAAGCAAGTGTGAAGTTGAATTTAATTTTAAAATAGATTTATTTACGTCAAGCAAATTAAAACTAAAAATATTAGCAAAATCAATATTTTTTAAAAATGTAATAATTTCATTATAATTTTTAATAGTTGTATAACCACAAATGTTTCTAATAATATAAATTAAAAACTTAGTTGGTATTTTTTCTAATTTTTCTAATAGCACCCATGCATCATTTTCACTAATACTTAGATATTTATTTGTGGGATATTTAATTCTTTGTTTCTTTGCCATTACAACTGTAATCATAAGTCTAGATTTAGTTAAAGAGATCAAAGAATTAATTTCATCTTCGTTTATTGAATATATTTTATGATATTCGGAGATTATATTTTTTAATGTTGAAAAAATATTATTATTATTCATTAAAGCGTAAGATAAACAAATAGCTAGATCATTGATTGTGGGTGCATAAATAGAGTCACCGTAATCTAAAAGACCATTTATCTTATTATTTTTAACAACAAGATTATAATTATTAGGATCTGAATGAGTAATAGAATATCTTAATTTTTTTAGATTATTTTTAACTAATTTTTTGTATTCTAAAAAACAATTAAGCAAAATTAATTTTTTTTTACCAGTAAAAATATTTATCTCTTTATATATCCAATCTATATTAGAAGGATCCCAAATAAATGTTCTGTAAGCATCTTTGTCAAAAAAAGATTTCAACTGAACTGAAGTCATGCCAAGTAATTTACCTAATGATTTTTCAATATATGAATTAGTTTTTATATCTCCATACATTCTTCCATCTATGTAGGATAAGATTCTTACAAAACACTCTCTATTTTTTGTGTCTAAATATTTTACTATTTTTTTATGAAAAATTCTTGGGATGTATACTTTAAGTTCCTTTGTAGCACTTAAATGTTTAATTAATCTATCTTGATATTGTAATATATTTAAATTTTCAGAAGGGTTTGAGATTTTAAGTACATATTTTATTTTATTTTGTATAGATATTGTGAAATTTACATCTCTTTCACTATTCAATTTATTCAAAGTAAAAGATTTATTACGTAAGAATGAATAATTAGTTTTTAGCCACTTAATTAAATATTTTTTTTCAATTATAGGTGGTTCGACATCAAAAACTGACATAAAAGGTGTATAATTCATAATGGCTAAATCTAAAAACATTTTTGTTTGTATTGGGGCAATTCATCACGATTATTTATTAAATTTAAAAAAAAGCATCATCTATAAACGTACAAATCCAATAATTCATCATAGTAGAATTGGGGGGGTTGCTTACAATGTTGCAGAATTAATATCAATTTTTGAAAAAATCCAATTTTATAGTCTTTCAATTGATAAAGAATTACAAAATAAAATTTCAAAAAATATATCAATAAAAAAAATTAATAATGAAAAATCAGATAGGTACTACGTAGCGTTATCTGATAAAAATAATAAATTTGTTTTAGGTCTTGCAAATACAGATGTGTATGAAAATATAAAATATTATAAACCCCTAAATATAATTAATAAATATATTATATTTGATCTAAATTTTTCAAAAGATTTTATAGAAAATGCAATTAATAAACTTTCAAATAGAAACAAAATTGTTGTATGTGCAACATCAGTGCACAAAGTTCTAAAAATAAAAACAATAATTAATCAAATTGATATAATTTTTATTAATAAATCTGAATTAATAAGATTAACAAATACTCATAGTATAGAAAATGGAGTTAAAAAAATTTTAAAACTTAATAATAAAATTAAAGTTATAGCTACAAACTCTAATAATAATGTAATTTTTGGTGATAATAATTCAATAATCAAATTAAAGCCTCCGAAAATACAAGTTAAAAATGAAAATGGTGCAGGAGATGCTTTGGCTGGTATGATGTTATATTTGTTATCAAAAGGATATAAGAAAGAACAAATTTTAAAATATTCAGTAGCATGTGGATCTTATTATGCTAATGGGAATAGATTAAGTTCAAAGAAAGACTTAAAAAAAATAAAAAATATTTCTAAACATGTAATATTAAAGTAAAATGGATAATTTGTTTGAAATTAGTAATGATGTTCAACAGGCAATAGATTTAAAAAAACCTATTGTTGCTCTAGAAAGCACTCTAATTAGTCATGGCTTGCCTTATCCAGATAACATTAAAGTGGCTAAAGATTCAATAAATGCTGTAAAAGATAATGGATCAGTTGCTGCAACAATTGGCATAATAAATGGTAAAGTTAAAATAGGATTGAGTGAAGATGATATAAATATTCTTGCAAAAGATCATAATGTACAAAAAGTTTCAAACCATAATATAAACTTATCATTATTTAAAAAAGAAAATGCCGCAACCACCGTAGCAAGTACAATATCTATTGCATCAATATTTGGAATAAAATTTTTTGCCACAGGTGGAATTGGAGGTGTGCACTTAAATGCAGAAAATACATATGACGTATCAGCAGATTTATATTCTTTGTCAGAACATTGTAATTACGTAATTTGTAGCGGAGCTAAATCAATACTAGATTTAAATAAAACTTATGAACTTTTAGAAACATTAGGAATAACTAGAATTGGTTATAAAACTGATTATATGCCAGGTTTTTGGTATTCTGAAACTAATCACGAAGTAGATAATAATTTTAAAGATGTATCTGATATAAGTAATTTTTTGAAATTAAATTCAAAATTGAAGCATAAAAAATCAATACTCATTTTTAATAAGGTTCCTGAAATAAATGCTATTAGTAAAGAGAAAATTAATGAATGGATAGATAATGCTTTAGTAATAGCTGAAAAAAATAAAATTAGTGGTAAAGCACTTACACCATTTTTAATAAAAGAAATAAATAATTTTTCTAATAATAAAACTCTAAAAGCTAATGTTTCTTTAATTATAAACAATGCTGATTTAGCAGGAAAAATTGCTAAAAATTTTTATTCTTAGGGTAATTTAGATAACTTATTTTTCAATAATTCAAAAAATTTTTTATCATCAGCATAATTCATTACCATACAGTTTTGTTTTCTTTTTGTAACTCCAAGCCAATCAACAATGGTTTCTCCACGCGTCAATTTGGAGCTTTCTTCAACAATAACATTAACTAATTTGCCTTTAAAGATGCTTGAATCTAATAAATAGGCAATTACACATGGGTCATGAAGGGGAGTATCCTCAGTCTCATATAATTTTTTGTGAAATATTGTATAAAATTCCATAAGCTCTCCAAAAAATTTAGAACTTTTATTATTATTTTCATTCATAGAATTAATGATTAATTTATTTACATTAATTTGATGAGTAACATCTAAGCCCATCATTGTTAATGGTATACCTGAATCAAGCACAATATTTGCAGCATGCGGATCTACATAAATATTAAATTCTGCAGAAGGCGTCGTATTTCCTAAACACATTGCTGCACCACCCATAAAAACTATTTCTTTTATCTTATTTTTTATCGATGGATCTTTTTGAAGGCTTAATGCAATATTAGTAAGTGGTCCTGTAGGACATAAATATATTTGATCGGAAGTTAATTTACATGTTTCAATTATAAAATCTATCGCATTCTGCTCTTGTACATTATAATTAGAGTTAACTATTATGGGGTCTCCTTTTTTGTCTAATCCTGATTTTCCGTGAACATATTCAGCAGTAAATAGATCATAATGTATTGGCTTATTTGCCCCAGAATAAATTTTTAAATCAGTTCTTTCAATTAATGTGCAAACTTTTAATGCGTTGTTTACTGTATTATTTAATCCTGAATTTCCACCTACACAAGTTATACCAAGAATCTCAATCTCTGAAGAAGCTGCAGCTAACATTATAGCAACAGCATCATCATGACCAGGATCACAATCTAGAATAATTTTTTTAGTCATTCATAAAACTTTTTAAAGGGAGATCAGGTCTTTGCAACCAATTCCAATCAGGATAATCATTGTTTTGATCAATTACGTGAATTGTATAGGCATGTCTTGAATTTGGACTAGTATTTTCACAAGAATAATGAGGAAGTCTTCCATGCAATAACACTAAAGATCCCTTTTTAACCTCGACAAATGTATCTGTTTCTGGAAATTCTTCATTATTAATATCTAGCATTTTCATTTTACCATCAACTTTTTTAAATAATTTTCTCAGTGGACCTTTGTGACCACCACTTGCTACTTGTAAACAGCCGTTACTTTTATTTGCATCTTCCAAAGCAAACCAAAATCCTACGGTACTTTCAGGTTCAGTATAAAGGAATGTCGAGTCTTGATGACAAACCACCTCGCCTCCTATTTTTGGTTGTTTAAAAATATACATTGACTGAAGTAATTTTGGTTTTTTAAAACCAATTTTTATAGCTATATCTTGAAGCTCTTTTTTATGAGAGAATTCATGGAATACTTCATCTAAATCATGTAAAGCATGACCAATTTTATTAACTATAAAATGTTTATTTTTATCTATATTATTTTTTTCTAAATCTGCTTTTTCTTCAAAAAAAAATCTAATCTTATCACCAGAGTCTAAAAAATATTTGTCATCATTATGAGATTGATTAATAGTATCAAAAATAGATTTTTGATTATTTAAATTGTTATTATCAATTAAGTAACTTGACCTATCAATTATTTTATCACATTCTTCGGCGCTATTAAAATCCTCAATAACAAGATATCCATTTTCATTCCAAAAATTAACCATTTCATTATTCATTGGCAAATCAATTTTATTAAAATAATTCATTAAATTCCTATTAGTTTAGTTAAAAAAGGTAATCCAATTTTAATTAAATTTAAAACTTGTGGTATTAAAAATTTACCTGAAGTGGCGAGAAAAAAAAGCAGACCAGCTACAACAACTAGTAAAATTAAGTTTCTATATAATTTAGAACTCCTCGATGAGCTATATTTAGTTCTAGATCTTAAAATAAATAAAATTATTACTATTACAGCTAAAACAATCAACAACCGGATCATATCTTTTTTTATATTTAGATAATAAAATTTGCAATCTTAAATATTTATATTAATCTTAATTAATATGATTAGATTGAGTTTATTAATATTATCAATATTTTCTTTAATTTATGGAGTATATTTTCTACTCTTTCCATATAATTTTGTTAGGATAACAGCAGCTGAAGAAATAAATATTGCTTGGTTAAGAAATATAGGAGCTTCTATTACTGGATTATTATTTATAGGTTTATTTTATATTTATATTAAACCTAAAAAGTCTTACAAATTATTATCAATAATAACAATTACTTCAATTATTCAGACTTCAGCTTTGATTTACTCCAGACTATTTAATGAATTTTCAGCCAAAAAACTTATTTTAATTGATTTGACAATATATAGTGCATTGATTGTAACAATTTATTTAGTCTATATTACTATCAAGCACAAAAATATTTTTACTTAATTTTCTTAGAATTAATTTTATAAAATATTCTAAATATTAAAACTAATACTAAGATCATTAATATAATTGTTATTTCAATTGAGAATATATCTTTAATAGAAAAAGATTTAATTTCTAAAAAATTAGATATTTTGTCTCCAACATATGAAAATATTAAGAAATATGGTGTAAAGCCTATCATTGATGAAATAATAAATTTAACTTTTGAAA
>CACKRG010000016.1 GCA_902602515.1 uncultured Alphaproteobacteria bacterium | reverse complement strand
ATTAAAGGATGATATTTTTAAACTTTTTTGGAAAATTGCACTTCCTTCTTCAATTGGAACTATTTTTCAAAATCTTTATTCACTTGTGGATGCTGTTTTTGCTGGAAGAATGATATCAGAAATTGCACTTGCAGCAATTGGTCAAACATTTCCAATATATTTTGTAATAATTGCACTGGGAATAGGGTTGAGTATTGCAACAACAAGTATAGTGGCAAATTCAATTGGTGAAAATAATTTAAAAAAAGCTTCTAAAATATTTTGTCAATCTTTGATTCTTGCAGTCATTGTTTCATTAATAATTTCACACTTGGGTATTAATTATGGATCAACAATACTTAAGTCAATAAATAATGATGAAAATACATTAGTACTATCAACTAAATATATGAATATTATTTATTTAGGGTCAATTTTTATTTTATTAATGATGGTTACTAATTCTTGTCTAGCTGCTCTAGGTGACACAAGAAGTTATAGAAATGTGCTTATATTTAGTTTTTTTCTTAATCTAATTTTAAATCCGATACTTATAACAGGTAGTATTTATATTTATAAAATTTTTCCCCCTTTAGGGATATCAGGTATTGCAATAGCAACAGTTTTATCTCAGTTTATAGGTTTAATATATTTAATTTATAAAATTTCTAAGACTGAAATATATAGTAATTTTTTAAAAGTTTACTTTTTACCTAAATATATACTAATTAAAGAAATTTTATTTCAAGGTATTCCAGCTTCAATTGGATTAATGATGATAGCACTTGGATCGTATATATTATTATATTTTGTAAGTATTTTTGGAAATAATGCTATTGCTGGGTTTACATCAGCCGGAAGATATGAACAATTATTATTTTTACCATTATTAGGCCTAAGTACAGCAGTTACTTCGATAGTTGGTCAGAACTTAGGAGCAAAACAACCAAAAAGGATATTAGAAACATATAAGAAAGCTACTTTCACTGGATTTTTTCTTCTAGTTATTATTGGTGGTATTTTATTTTTCACAGCCGAGCGATCAATGAAACTTTTCACAGATGATAAAGATGTAATATTTTTTGGTTCAATTTATCTTAAAATTTGGGCATTTGGTTTTCCAGCATTTCCATTGTTTTTTATATCTAATGCAACCTTTCAGGGATTAAAAAAAGCATCTATAGTTATGTACATGGCAATACTTAGATTTGTATTAGTTCCAATTGTAGTTATATCTTTAATTAATACATATATATCAATAAATTATATATATATGTTTATTGGTTTAGTAATTATGCATTGGTTAGTTGGAATGTTTTATTTTATTTACTCTTTACAAAAAATAAAAAAATTAATTTATTAGTTAATCCCCTCTAAGTTTGGAACAAATAAAACTTTATCATGTTCTTCATAAGTAATATTGCCATTTTTTTTAATATATTTAGTTAATATCTGTTTATCTTTTTTAATAATTGGACATACTATAATGCCATTATCTTCAATATGAGAAAAAATTTTGTCAGATAAATTTTTTGTTGCTGCAGTAAAGATAATTCTATCAAAAGGGATTTGTTCCTCCCACCCCTCGTTACCATCTTGGTACCTTGTCACTATGTTAGAAAGTTTAAGTTTTTCAAAAGTTTTTATAGATTTATCATGTAAATTTTTAATCCTTTCTGTAGTATAAATTCTTCTTACTAATTTTGATAAAATTGCACACTGATAACCACTGCCTGTACCAATTTCTAATACTTTATGATTAGAATTAACTTCCAATAATTCTGTCATTTTAGCCACAATATATGGTTGACTTATTGTTTGGTTATCTCCAATTGGCAAAGCTATATTTTCATATGCTTGATTTCTATACATTTCAGGTATAAATTTTTCTCTTGGAATTTTTTCGATAGAAGATAAAACATTTGAATTTATTATACCAGCTTCCCTAAGTTCTAAGATAAGTCTTATTTTTCTGACGTCTAACACTATATGAGTGTTTTGTTATGAAAATACTTAAATAAAGCATCAGGAATTTTAACATTACCATCCTCTGTTTGATAATTTTCCAGAATAGCAATTAAAGTTCTTCCGACGGCTAAACCTGAACCATTAAGTGTATGAACAAAAATATTTTTACCATCTGATTTATATCTCGTATTCATTCTTCTTGATTGAAAGTCATTACAATTTGAACAACTTGAAATTTCTCTATAATTATCTTCACCGGGTAACCAAACCTCAATATCATATGTTTTACTTGCTGAAAAACCCATATCACCAGTACATAATGTCATAATTCTATAATGAATCTCTAAATCTTTAAGTATACTCTCTGCACTTTGTAACATTCTTTCTAATTCATCTTCTGAGTGTTGTGGCTCAACAATTGAAACTAATTCTACTTTAGTAAATTGATGCTGCCTTAACATCCCCCTGGTATCTTTGCCAGCTGCACCAGCTTCAGATCTAAAGCATGGCGTATAAGAGGTTGATCTTATAGGTAATTGTTTCACATTTAATATTTCATCTCTTACTAAATTAGTTAAAGGAACTTCTGCAGTAGGTATTAACCAATGATCTTCTCCAGCTGTAAAAAGATCATCTCCAAATTTAGGTAGTTGTCCAGTTCCGTACAGACTATTATTTTTTACAAGAAAAGGAACGCTATACTCGGTATATCCATTAACTTCAGTATGTTTATCTAACATGAAATTAGATATTGCTCTTTCTAATTTTGATATTTGTTTTTTCAAAACAACAAATCTAGAACCAGATAATTTTGAAGCAAGCTCAAAATTTATCAATCCCAACTCTTCACCAATTTCAAAATGTTTCTTAGGTTGAAAATTAAATTTAGGTTTTTTCCCCCATTCTTTGTAAAGTTTATTATCATTTTCATCTTTTCCCAAAGGAACAGTTTTATGTGGTATGTTAGGAAGTCTAATCAATATAGCATTCAATTCATTTTCTTTGATATTTTCTAACTCTTTTAATGTGTTAATTTTGTTTTTTATTTCTTCTATTTTTTTCATTTCGAAGGAAACATCTTTATTATTTTTTTTTTGTATACCAATAGTTTTAGAAATAGTGTTTCTTTCTCCTAATAAAGATTGAAGTATAGTTTGAGTTTCTCTTTTTTGTTTATCAATTTCAATTATTTTCGATGATAAAGGTTTTTCACCTCTCAATTTCATTAAATTATCAAACTCGGTAGGATTTTCTCTTATATAATTAATATTATGCACTATTCATTATCTTTCTTTTCTTTATCATTATTTTTTTGAATTAATTTAGCAATATAAATTGAAATTTCATATAAAATTATAATAGGTAATGCTAAACTAATTTGACTGAACGGGTCTGGTGGGGTTAAAAAAGCAGCAGCCAAAAAAGCAATTACAATTGCATATTTTCTGAAATTTTTAAGAGATTGATGAGTTACCATGCCAACTCTAGCCATGAGTGATAATACAACTGGTAATTGAAATGCTAAACCAAAAGCAAAAATAAATCTCATCATTAAAGATAGGTATTCACCCATTTTAGCTTCTAATCTTATTGGAACACCGCTAGATCCCATATTTTGATAAGATAAAAAGAAAGACCAAGCTATTGGAGAGATAATATAATAAACCATAGAGCCTCCAGCAAAAAAGAGAATAGGTGTAGCTACTAGATAAGGTAAAAAAGCATTTTTTTCATTTTTATATAAACCTGGTGCAATAAATCTCCATATTTGTATAGCAATTAAAGGAAATGCAAAAAATAAGGCAAAGAAAAAAGCAATTTTTAATTCAGTAAAAAAGGCTTCTTGAAGGGCTGTATAAATGAACCCCTGCCCTCTTTCAGTATCAAGTAATTGAACTAAAGGGTGAGCAAGAAATGCGAATAATTCATCAGCAAAATAGAAGCATATTACAAAAATTATTAATATATATAAAAAACTCCATAATAATCTTTTTCTTAATTCTGTTAAATGTTCAATTAAGGACATTTCCTCAAATTTTTCGTCTGACATTCTATTCTTTTTCTGTTTTAGAAATTTCGTTTTGAGTAATTTTAACAGTTTCTTTTACTGTATTAATTTCATTTTCAAAATTTTTTTTTATATTTATACCATCTTTAATTTTTTTAACTTCTTTAACAGATTTTGCGAGATCCTTTATTTCTGTTTCTTCTGCAATTTCATTAATTGATGATTTAAAATCTGATGATATTTTTCTAATATTTTTTACTAATAAGCCTATTTGCTTAATAAATTTTGGGAGATCCTTAGGTCCAATTACTACTACAACAATTATTCCAATAAGAAAAATTTCTCCCCAACCAAATGAAAACATTGGAATTATTTATCTTCGTCGTTTTTATTCTCTAAATTTTTATCTTCTTTTTTTTCCTCGTCAGACATTCCTCTTTTAAATGATTTGATGCCTTTGGCCATATCACCCATTAATTGAGGAATTTTACCTCTTCCAAATAGAAGTAGGACTATAACAAGAACAATCAAAAGTTGCCAAATACTAGGTGTCATAATTAATCTCCAAATTTCTGATACATCATAAAATATAAAAAACAAGAAAAACAGGCAAATATTAGTTATGTTGATTTTTATTGAATTTCTAAGAAATAATTGAGTTAAAAGTTCTTACTGCTAGCTAATTCAAACAAAAATATTTTAAATCAAAATTAATACAATATTAATTATTTTTAATAAAATCATCTATATTATTGTCATCTTCATTATCTGAATTATCAATATTTTCAATCATATCGTCACTATTTGCAATATCACTAATTGTTGCAATTGCTGCACGTTTATCTAAAAAACCACTGGCTTTAAGTTCATCTTTGTTAGGTAAGTCAGACAAATTATTTAAACCAAAATGTTCAATAAAAAGATTTGTTGTTGACCATAAAGTAGGCTTACCTGGAATATTTTTTCTTCCAGAAGGTTTTATCCATCCTATTTCCATCAAATGATCAATTGAGCCTCTTCCCATTTGTACACCTCTTATATTCTCAATTTCAGATCTAGTTATTGGTTGTTGATAAGCAATAATTGAAAGAGTTTCTAATGCAGCTCTGGACAATTTTCTTTTTTGTGTTTTATAAATAGTTAAATTATCTGATAAATCATCGGATGTTCTAAATGACCATTTGTTTCCTGTTTTTACTAAATTTATACCTCTTGAGCTATAAAATTTTTGTAATTCATTAAGAAAAGTATCTAAATTTTTTTTGTCCTTAATTTTTTCTTTAAGATCATTTTCATCAATAGGCTCACCAGATACAAATAAAATAGCTTCTAATAATTTTAAATCTTTATTCATTATTAATTTTTTAACCTTATATAAATATTACCAAAAGTTTCTTCTTGTTTAACTTCAATATGACCATTTTTTGACAATTCCAATGAAGCAACAAAATTTGATGATATAATCGACTTATTTACAATATTTTTAGAATGTAAAAGTTTTGGAATTACGTTTAAAAAATTAGTCCACTCAGAAATTGTGCCAAAGATTTCTTTCATACGCTTTACTGCTTGATCCACTGAATATAATTCAGAGTATTCAATTGTTAAGTTTTGAATTTTATCATTAGATTTTAATATCTTACTATAAGATTTTAATAAATCATAAAGACTAGATGTATAATTTATTTTATATTTAACCTTTAATCCGTCGATAGAGTTTCCATAGAAAACATCTCTATTAATAATAGGACGAGAATAAAGTACTTTAGATATTTTTTGAAAAGACTCTAAACGTTGTAATTGATATCTGAGTGCTTTCTCTAAATCTTCTGCTGAATGTTCTTCTGTTTTTTCTTCTTTTGGTATCAATAATCTTGATTTAAGATATGTTAGCCATGCTGCCATCACAAGATAATCAGCTGCTATTTCTATATGAATATTTTTATATTCATTTATAAATTTTATATACTGATCTGCTAACTCAGAAATCGAAATTTCAGATAAATCAACTTTCTGAGATCTAGCTAATACTAATAATAAATCTATAGGTCCTTCAAAGTTAGTTAGCAAAATATGAAATTTATTATCATTATTTATATTTTCAGACATTATTTCAGTCATTTTTAATGTATAACAATATTATTGAGATTCTCCAAAATTATTAATTCCCAGGATTTATAATTAAACATTTTTGAATAAGAGATGATTTTAAACAAAAATTAAGAGCTTCCTCTTTAGTTGAAAAATTTTTATATGAAACAAAGTAATCAACACCAATATCACTTTCAATAAAAAATATAAATAAATCTTTTAAACTAATTAATTGTGATTTTTGTTTAATAAAATTATTATAATAATTTTGTACTTCATTATAATTTGTATTGCTGAAAAGTTGAATTGTAAAGTTTGGAAATTTTGAGTTTTTTAATTGTATTTTTTCGGAAACTGATAAATTATTTATACTTTTTTTATCTAAATAATTAATTTTTTTTCCTTCTTTATCTAAAGGCACAATTGAATATTTAAGAATTATATTATTTATAATAAAATATGGTTTATTTATATTAATAAAATATAATAATGTATAAGCAAATAAAGAAAATATTAATAATAAAAAAATAATTAAGTATTTAAATTTATTTTTTTTCGAAAAAAATAAATTTTTCTTCATTACATTTGCTGAGGTGCATCAATACCAATAATTTCAAATAAATCTAATAAAATTATACGGAATGATTCAATCCAAAATAACTTAATGTTTGTTTGTAATATATTTTCTTTATCTATAAATCTTAATGATTGATTATCTTTTCCTTGATTCCAAATTGTATGAAAATTTGAACATATTAATTCTAAAAAATTTACTAATCTATGAGGTTCGTTATTAATTGAAGTTTGATATAATAGATATGGATATGAAATTATTAATTTTATTAAATTCAACTCATCATCTGTAATATTTTTATCAAACTCTTCAAAATTATTTATTTTTATTTCTTTAACATTAAAACTCTTTGATTTATTTATAATAGAACACGCTCTTGCATATGCGTATTGACAATAAAAAACTTTGTTTTCTTTATTCTTTTTAATTACTTCATCTAAATCAAAATCTATAGCAGTTTCATTCCTTGTAGAAATCATATAATATCTTATTGGATCTTTACCTACATTTGAATAAACATCGTTAAGAGTAACAAAATTACCATCTCTTTTTGACATTTTTATTTTCTGCTTATTTTTAATTAAGCTAACAATTTGACATGTTAGTACTTCAAAATAATTTTCTCTATCGCTAATTGATTTAATCATAGATTTCATTCTTGAAATATAACCTATATGATCTGAACCCCATATATTTATAAGTTTATAAAATTTTCTTTTGTGCTTATGTAAATGATAAGCAGAATCATTTGCAAAATAAGTCCACTCTCCATTAGATTTTTTTAATGCTCTATCCTGATTATCAAGTAATTCTGACGATTTAAAAAGCAATTGCTCTCTTGGTTCCCAATCGATATCATCACCTTTCGGCTTAGGCAGCATTCCTTTATATAATAAATTTTTTTTATTTAGAATTTTGAACAAATCATTTATTATTTTTGAATTTTGAATATCAGATTCATGAGTAAATATATCAAAATTTATGTTAAGTAGTTTTAAATCTGATTTAATTCCATTTAGAATTTGTTCAATTGCAAATTTTTTAAAATTATTTATAGCTTCTTCTTTATTTTTTTTAAGCCACTTGTCATTATCATTTTTATAAATTTGTTTTGCGATGTCAATTATATAATTACCTGGATATTCATCCTCATCAATTTTAATATTTTTTCCAAATAATTCATTATATCTTTTATAAAGTGAGTTAGATAGTTTATCTATCTGGGATCCTGCATCGTTTACGTAATATTCTCTTGTAACTTTATACCCTGTTTTTTCATATAGATTACTAAGAACATCACCAAAAACAGCTCCTCTTAAATGTGCTATATGAATAGGACCAGTAGGATTTGCAGATACAAATTCTATATTTATTTTATTATCTTTTCCAAATTTTAAATCCCGTAGAAAATTTTTTTTATAAATATCTAACAAACTTTTAAAAATAAATTCTTTTTTTAAATATAAATTTATAAAACCTTTTTTTGAAATAGTTAAATTATTTATAAAATTTAGATTTTTAATTCTCTCATTTAAATCAGACTCAAAATTAAAGGAATTTTTTATTATTTTTTTTTTAATAATTAAATAGAAA
>CACKRG010000015.1 GCA_902602515.1 uncultured Alphaproteobacteria bacterium | reverse complement strand
CTTGAAAAGAAATTGTATACAATTTCGCAAGAATTTATTATTTCAGAATCATTATATTCAGATGGAATTAAAAATAATATACCACAAAGTATTTTAATTGAACTGATTAGACTTTTTAGTTTTGATTTAGATTTCCAAAGAGATATTAGAACAGATACCATAGTTTCTGTTTCTTATGATACTGCAGAAATTGTCGAAAATAATAAACTAAAATATGAAGATATTAATTATGCTTTAATTTCAATTGACGGAAAAAAATTAGAATATTTTAAATTTACCACTGATGAAGGTTTTGTTGATTATTTTAATAGGGAGGGAAAAAACGTTAAAAAATCAATTTTAAAGACTCCTCTTGATGGAGCAAGGTTATCATCAAACTTTGGAATGAGAAAACATCCGATATCTGGATACAATAAGATGCATAAAGGTGTAGATTTTGCAGCACCCATAGGGACACCAATTTACGCAGGTGGAAATGGAGTTATAGAATTTGTTGGTAATAATGGAGGTTATGGTAAGTATATCAGAATACGTCATAATAATGAATATAAAACAGCCTACGCTCACTTATCTAACTATAAGAAAAATATTTCAGTTGGGAAAAGAGTTAATCAAGGCGATGTTATTGGTTTTGTCGGTAGCACTGGAAATTCTACAGGGCCACACCTGCACTATGAAATAATATATCAGAATAAACATATCAACCCTATGAAATTAAAATTGCCTTCAGGAAAAGTATTACAAGGGGATGAGTTGAAAAGATTTAATAAAGAATTTAAAGTAATATATGCAAACCATTTAAATTTATTATATGAATGATTACTTAGTAGTTCTAGTTCTTTTTTCTTTAGAAGGATCTGCAATAAAAGGTATTGATTCTATGGATTCATCATTTGACTTATCATCATCAATTTCAGATGAACTTGAAGTTTGATTATCTTCATTAGGTTCATCAGATGTAGATTTTATATCTTCATTAACTATGTTTTCTTCAATACTTATTCCTAATTCTATCATCAGCCTGTAATAATGATCTGTAAATTGATAATAGTATTCAGACTGAACTCTATCTCCAGATCTAAATGCTTCTTTTGCTAGTTTCAGATATTTATTATACTGCTGAGAAACATTTCCTTTATTTCTACCTCTATAATTTTGATACCCTCCAGTTTTCTTAAAACCGGGTCTTCTACTAGATTTATACGTCGTTCTACCGTTATTCTTTCTATACATAATTTTTGGATATTAAAAAACTAAGTTTATTTATAAAACATTAAATTTATAATAATATGCATATATTATATATCATAAAATATTTCAACTTATATCTTTAAAAAAGTAAGAGTTCTGTCTATTTTTTGGATATCTTTTGATATTTTTTTTAAAACTAAATTTTTATTTTTAAAAATATTTTGGCATGGAACAAGTTGATTATAACCAATTTCGCAGATGAAAATTGAATTATATTTCATTAACATTCCAACATCTTTTGCTAGTTTTCTATAAAATTTTAAACCATCTTTACCTCCCAAAAGGGCAATTTTAGGTTCATATTTTTTAACTCCTTGTTTTAGGTTTTGATATTCTTTTTCTGATAAATAAGGAGGATTGCTTACAACAATATCAAATTTATCATTAATATCTTTAAAATCTGATAGTTTCAAATTAATTCTATTAAATAAATTGTTGTTAGAAATATTTTTTTTTGCAACATTTAAAGCTTTCTGAGATATATCAATTGCTGTTACTTCTGAATTAATAAATTCTTTTGCAAGAGATATAGCTAAACATCCAGAACCAGTTCCAATATCTAGAATTTTTAGTTTTTTTTCTTTTAATTTAAAATTATTTAAAGCCTCTTCAACTATTAATTCTGTCTCTGGTCTTGGATCTAAAACATCAGAATTTACATAAAAATCATCTTTCCAAAAAGATTTTCTATTTATAATTTTTGATATGGGTTTAAATTCTAATCTTTTCTTTAAAATTTTTTCAAAATAATTTACATTTAAATCTCTAATATCGAAATTACTTAAAATAATTTCTTTTTTACTAAGTGATGCGGACCTAAGTAAAATTCTTAAATCTAATTCAGGATTTGGTATATTTTTTTTTTTTAAAGCTAGCAAACTTGAATTAATTAAATCAATCATTTTTAATTTCTGCAAGTTTTTTAGTTTCTTCCTCAGCAATTAAAGGTTTTATTAATTCTTCTATCTTACCCTCCAATACTTCCGTCAGATTATACAAAGTTAGATTTATTCTATGGTCTGAAACTCTACCTTGTGGAAAATTGTATGTTCTTATCCTTTCCGATCTATCACCTGAACCTACTTGTGTCCGCCTTTGTTCTGATCTTTCTTTATTTTTTTGTTGAATTTCATTATCTAATAATCTTGATCTGAGAATTTTCATAGCTTTTGCTTTATTTTTATGTTGAGATTTTTCATCTTGCTGAGATACAACGATCCCTGTCGGTAAATGGGTAATTCTTACTGCACTATCAGTTGTATTTACTGACTGACCACCAGGTCCACTCGATCTAAATACATCAATTCTTAAGTCTTTATCATTTATTTCAACATCAATTTCCTCTGCTTCAGGAAGGACTGCCACAGTTGCCGCTGATGTATGTACTCTGCCACTACTTTCGGTTGCTGGCACTCTTTGAACTCTGTGAACGCCTGACTCGAATTTTAATTTTGAAAACACATTTGTGCCAGAAATATTACAAATTACCTCTTTTACTCCTTTTAAACCAGTTTCAGAAATTGATAGTATTTCAAATTTCCATGAGTTAATGTCTGCATACTTCTGATACATTGACAATAAATCTGAAGCAAATAACGAAGCTTCATCTCCTCCAGTACCTGCCCTAATTTCTAATATTGAGTTTTTTGAGTCATTAATATCTTTTGGTATTAAGAGTCTAAGTAATTCATTTTCTAAAATTTTAATTAGATTTTTTTTTTGAATTAATTCTAGTTCTGCCATCTTACTTATTTCTTGATCATTATCATTAATTAGATCATTTAAGTTTAAAATTTCAGTTTTTTCTTTTTTATATTCTTCAATTTTATCTACAATAGGCTTTAATTCAGCATACTCTCTATTTAATTTCATTAATTCTTCAGCATTGCTATTACCCATTTCATTAAGAGAGTCTTGTATTTTTTTATACTTATTTAAAATATTTGAAAATTGTAAATCAAGATTAATCATTTATTAAATTCATAATATTATTCAAATTTACTTCGGTTTGTATACCAGTAGTTAGTTTCTTGACTGTATAAAAATCATTTTTAGTTTCATTATCACCAATAATAATGACATACTTAGCATTATTTGTATTTGCTTTTGATAGTGATTTTTTTAAATTGTATTTATAATTCCAATAAAAATTAATATTATTTTTAGTTAGATAATTTATAACTTTAATTAAGTGTTCTTTAAATTTAATATTTGAAATACATAGGTGAATAGGAGATTTTTTGTTTTTTTGATTTTTCATTAACATTGAAATTCTTTCAATTCCACCAGCCCAACCAATTCCTGATATATCTGGGCCGCCAAGAATACTAATTAGTCCATCATACCTACCTCCACCAATTAATGTATCTTGACTACCAAGATCATTAGTTTTAAATTCAAATACAGTACTACAATAATAATCTAATCCTCTAACAAGTTTATTATTTTCTTTGAAATCTATTCCAAAATATTTCAAACCATTTTTTAATTCATCAAAGTGATTTTTTTCTTCAGTTGAAATATAATCTTTAATGGAAGGCGCAGAATTTGATATTTCTATGTCATTTTGATTTTTTGAGTCTAATATCCTAAGTGGATTAGAATGAATTTTATTCCTACTTTCTGATGATAATTTTGATTTTTTATCTTCAAAATACTTACTTAGATACTCTTTGTATTTAATAAGATTTTGTTTTTTTCCTAAGGAATTTATGTTTAATATAAATTTTGTATTAGGAAGAGTTGATTTTAAAATATCATTGGCCAAATTTATAAGTTCTAAATCAGCAATACAATCATTAGATCCAAATATTTCAAAATTTATTTGGTTAAATTGTCTGAATCGACCCTTTTGAGGTCTTTCTCTTCTAAACATGGGGCCAATTCCAAAAACTTTAAGAGGTAGGTCATTCAAAAGGTTATTAGTTAATGCAGCTCTTATCATTGGTGTTGTATATTCAGGACGCAATGTTAAAAAATCTTCATTTCTATCTTTAAAAGTGTACATTTCTTTTAAAACAACATCGGACTGCTCGCCTAGAGGTTTTGAAAATAATTCAGTAAATTCAAAAATTGGGGTTTCTAGTTTTTTAAAAGAATTAATTTCCGCAAATTTAGTTACTACTTTTTGAATAATATTATATTTTTCAATATTATCTCCAAACAAGTCATGAGTACCTCTTACTGATCTAAGCTTCATTTAATTCACTTAATTGAATTTGTTCTGATTTTTTTCTTATTAATTTTTCTAAGTAAGTTTCAAGATCAACATTTTTTATTACATTATTTTTTTTTCCATCTAAATAAATCATATGCGTACCATTGCCACCTCCAGTAACTCCAATATCAGTCATTGTAGCTTCTCCTGGACCATTTACTACACATCCAATAATTGATACAGTAATTGGCGTTGATACATCATCTAATTTTTTTTCAAGATTTCTTACAGTTTCTATAACTTGAAACTGTTGTCTTGCACAAGATGGACAAGATATGATTTTAACACCCCTATTTCTTAATCCTAAACTTTTTAAAATTTCAAAACCAACTCTTACCTCTTCTTCAGGCTCGTCAGACAAAGAAACGCGAATAGTGTCTCCAATCCCTTGTAAAAGTAAATTACCAATACCAATCGATGATTTGATAGATCCTGTTCTCTTACCACCAGCTTCTGTTATTCCAAGATGTAAAGGATAGTCACAAATTTCAGCTAATTGTTTATAAGCATTTATTGACATAAAAATATCTGATGATTTCACACTGATTTTAAAATTAGTAAAGTCATTGTCTTCTAGAATTTTAATATTTAATTTTGCACTTTCTACGAGTGCTTCAGGGGTTGGTTCTGAATACTTTTCTAAAATTTGTCTTTCTAAACTACCAGCATTTACACCCACACGTATAGAGCAATTATTATTTTTAGCTGCTTTTATAACTTCTTGTATACGATCTTGATTACCAATATTTCCAGGATTAATCCTAATGCATGCTGCTCCATTTTCAGCAGCTTCAATTGCTCTCTGATAATGAAAATGAATATCTGCTACAATTGGAACGGAGCTATGTTTTACAATTTCTTTTAAAGAAATTGATGAATCTGTATCTGGCACAGAAACTCTTACTATGTCCGCACCTAATTTAGCTGACCTTTCAATTTGTGAAATTGTATCTTTAGCATCTGAAGTTAAGGTGTTTGTCATTGTCTGAACTGCAATTGGATTCTCTCCTCCAATTTTTACTTTTCCAACATTAATAGTACGAGATTTTCTTCGATTTATTTTTTGATATTTTCTTAGCATGGTACTAGTTATTAAAATTATTATCTAGAATAACTGAGTCTATAATTTCTCCATATTTACCAATTTTACCTCTTACTTTATCATTAATAATTACAATTATATTACCACCATTTCCAGCTGTTATATTATATTTTAAGCTCATATTATAACTAAATTCTTCATCTTTTTTCATCAATTTACTTAAAACAATTTTATCAGCCTGATTTCTTAATTGTAACCAAGTAGGGTTTAAAAGTTTTAATGTAATTTTGTCATTTGATATTTTTTCATTGATATTACTTGAAGCATTAACACTCGAGTAATTTTTTATTTCTTTATCAAATATTTTATCTTCATTTTTTGACTTTGATATCTGTTTAAATTCATTTGTATTAGCTTCCTCAATAATTGGAATATAGTTTTCTGGTAAATCTGGCACAAGTGCATAATCTCTTTCATCTCTATCTTGATAAATAAATAGAAAATAAAAACTTGTAAAAATTATAAAAATTAAAGTTGTAGGAACAAATTTTACAAAACTAAACATATTTGTATTAACACTTGGTCTTTTTATGCTTTCTACAAGATCATTTTTCTTAAATGAAATTTGAATTTTAAAATTTTCAATAATTTCTGAAGTATTTAATTCTAAATATTCTGAATAAGATTTTAAATGACCTATTAAAAAGACAGGGTTAATATCTTCTGCTAATTGATCATTTTCAATTTTTTGTAAAATATTTTTTTGTATGTTTAGTTCTTTAGCAATTTGATCAATAGATAAATTTTTTGAAATTCTTTTAGATTTTATTAAACTACCTACTGTTTTCATTTTTTCATTTTTAAATTATACGCATCATGCAATGATTTAACCGCTATATCAGTATGTTCTTCGTTAATTAAAACACTTATTTTAATTTCTGATGTAGATATTGCAAGTATATTAATTGACATATTTGCTAGGGTTTCAAACATTTTTTTGGCAACTCCAGATTGTGACATCATTCCCATTCCGATTACTGATATTTTTGAAACATTTTCATCAGTTTTTAAGGATTTAAAATTTATTTTACCCAAATTATTTTCAAGTATTTCTTTTGCGTAATGAACTTCATTGTTTGGAATGGTGAAGGTAATATTTGCATTGATTCCATCCTGAGAAATATTTTGAACAATCATATCAACATTAATATTTTTGTTTGCTAATAGACCAAATATCTTTGCAGAAATTCCAGGTTTATCAGGTATCCCAGATATTGTTATTTTTGACTCATTTTTACTATAGCTTACCCCGCTTACTATTTCTTTTTCAATTAATTTTTTATCATCAACAATTAGTGTTCCAGGCTTCTGAGTAAGTGATGATAAGACCTGCAAAATTAAATTATTTTTCATTGCTAATTCTACAGATCTTGTATGCAAAACTTTTGCTCCAGAAGAAGACATTTCTAACATTTCTTCAAATGCCAATTTTGGAATTTTTTTCGCTTCTGACACAACATTTGGATCAGTTGTATAAACTCCATCAACATCAGTGTAAATATCACATCTATCTGCATTTACAGCAGACGCAATAGCGACTGCAGTAGTATCAGAGCCGCCTCTGCCTAATGATGTTATATTGCCTTCAATGTTAATACCTTGAAAACCAGCTAAAACTATAACATCGAAATCTTTAAGAAAATCCATAATTCTTTTTTTATTAATATTTAAAATTTTTGCTTTCTGATGATTGCCATCAGTAATTATTGGAACTTGCCATCCCAAAAGTGGGATAGAATTTATATTTCTTTTTTTTAATATAGCTGACAAGATAGCAATTGTCACATTCTCACCTGATGTTAATATTAGATCATTTTCTAGTTTTTCATTCGATTCAATTTCATCAATGTAGCTCTGCATTTCGTTTGTAACACCAGCCATTGCAGATAAAACAACTATAATCTTTTGTTTTGTAGCTTCTTTTTCAACTATGTTTGCAACGTTATTAATTTTTTTTATGTTAGCAACAGATGTGCCACCAAATTTCATAACAATAAGATTCATTGACTTAAAAATATATTTATTTAACTGAGCTATTATAATTATTATGTCAAAAGACAAGGAATATAACACTGAATATGAGCTATTTAATAAATTATCACAGGATTGGTGGGATGAAAATGGTAAATTTAAAATACTTCACCAAATCAAACCAATTCGAATGAAATATATTATTAGTCAATTAAATTCTAAAAACATAAAAAAAATAGAGATATTAGATGTAGGATGTGGAGGTGGTCTAATAAGTGAATCATTAGCAAGATTAGGTGCTAACGTAACTGGAATTGATTTTGTTGAAGAAAATATTTTAATAGCTAAAAATCATTCACTTATGAAAAATTTAAAAGTAAACTATATTCATGGAGATGTTGAAAAAATAAATATTAGTAAAAATTTTGATTTAATTATTATTTTTGAATTATTGGAACATTTAAATGATTGGAAGTCATTTGTATTAAAAATAAGTAAAAAATTAAAAAAAAATGGGATAATTATTATTTCTACTATTAATCGCAATATAATATCTAAAACGCTAGCCATTCATTTTGCTGAGAATATATTAAACTGGATACCTAAAGGTACTCATAACTATGATAAATTTATTAAACCTGATGAAATCATTAATTGTGCCAAACAAAACAATTTGGATTTAAAAAATTTGACTGGATTAATTTTTGATCCACTAGAATTTAAATGGAGATTATCTCAAAATACTAAAGTAAATTACTTTTGTTCTTTTGCAAAAAGTTAATTTGTTTTTTTTGAAGAAAATGGTAGTGGTAGTATATCTATTTCTTCATCAATTAATTCTTTTGTTTGTTCTAAAGTAGCTTCACCATAAATTGATCTCTCTTTTGCTTCACCATATTTCATTTTTTTAGCTTCTTCAGTAAAATTATCACCTACATAATCATAATTTTTTTCAATTATTTTTTTTAATTTTGAAATATTTGTTGCAACTGATTTTTTAACTTTATTATTTTGAGAATTACTTTTTTTATTTAAGTTAGGAGCCATTAACCCTTTTTGTACATTGGTAC
>CACKRG010000014.1 GCA_902602515.1 uncultured Alphaproteobacteria bacterium | reverse complement strand
AATTCTTCTATTTGTAATTTTTTCTACAAAAATATTTTCAATTGATAACAATAAGCTTATTTCAGAAAATGATTTAAATTATCTATTTGATAATAGTCAAAAAAAATGGAATGAAACTATAGTTTTTTTAGATAAAAAAAAGTCATTATCAAAGTATGCTGGCACATACGATACTTATTTTTTAAAATCTTATTTTGATAATGGTTCAGTTTTAATAATGCCTTATTTTAAAAATAATATTGTAGAAAAATTTGTATTTACATATGAATTTGATTTTAATGATGATGAACTAATAAATTTATTCCTAGATCATTATAATTCTTTAAATTTTTTTTGCACAAAATTAACTAAAAATAAATCATATTTAAATATTGAAATAATTAAATGTAATTAATTAAAAATTTCATTAACAGCTTGGAAGATTAAACTGTGTCTTTTTGCCAATTCTGTATTGTCATCTGAATAACCACCGCCGATAACAGTTGCAACTGGGATAAATTTATTTTTAAAAAAAGATATTACCATTTTATCTCTTTCTAAAATTCCTTTCGAAGTTAAATTTAAATTACCAAGTTTATCGTTCTCATGCACATCAACTCCAGCATCATAAATTACAATATCTGGGGTAATATTATCGATACATTTCTTTAGAGTTTGTTTTAAAATATCTAAATATTCATGATCATTTAAACCATTATCTAATTCAACGTCTAAATCACTTTTGGATTTTCGAAATGGAAAATTATCTCTACAATGAATAGAACATGTAAAAATTTCATTATTATTAGATAAAATTTCTGATGTTCCATCACCTTGATGAACATCAAGATCTATAATTAAAATTTTTTTTACAAAATTATCTTTTATCAATTTTCTCGAAGAATAGGCTATGTCATTAAAAACACAATATCCTGAGCCAAAACTTTTATGAGCATGATGAGTACCTCCAGCTAAGTGACAAGCTATATTATTTTTTAAAGCTTCTTTACATGTTAATAAAGTTCCATTAACTGCTAAAAAAGATCTATTTGACAATATTTTAGACCATTTAAAACCTAATCGACGTATTTCTTTTTCCGATAGTGTTCCATTTTTAATTTTTAAAATGTACTCTTTATCATGAACTATTTCAAGATCCTTAACTGATGCTTTCTTAGGTTTTAAAATTACTGTATTTTTATAAAAGTCTCTTGTTTTTAATTCTTTATAAAGATCTGAGAATTTACTGGAGGTAAATCTGTGATTTTTTGGAAGAGGAATGTCATATTGAGAATGTGTAATCCAAGTAATTTTTTTCACAATTTAGCCTCTTTTATACTAAAATTTAGTCTTTTTCTTAATATACATAACAAATCGTGGTGCTGATAAAACATTATATATTTAGTTATTAAATGTATTCTATCCATAAAAATCTGCACCATAATTTATAATTATGGAAGCTGTACTTATATTTGATATTCTTATTATTTGTTTAATAGGGTTTTTTATAGTCTATTATTATTGATTAATATTTAGTCTTTTACTAGAATAAATTATCTAAATGAAAGAATATTATAATACTAATGGATTTTATTCTCCTCTAAGGATTTTTAGTATTGATCAAGCAAATAAATACAGAAAAAAATTAGAATTAACAGAATCCAAAATTGGACCCCTTCATTATTTTGCAAAAACTTACACAATGATGAAATGGGTTTACGACGTTGCTACTAACATTACTATGTTAGATTTTGTTGAAGATATAATTGGAAAGAATATCTTATTATACAATGCAACTTTTATAATAAAAGAACCAAAATCCAAAACACATGTAAGCTGGCATCAAGATTTAACATATTGGGGTTTTGATAATAATGAAAAACAAGTAAGCGCTTGGATTGCTTTATCGCATGTTAATGAACTAAGTGGATGTATGCAAATGATACCCGGCTCACATAAACAAGGTTTCTTTGATCACAAATCAACAAATGATAACAATAATGTTTTATCAAGGGGTCAGACTGTTTTAAATGTCGAAAAGGATAAGGCTATATCTTGTCCACTTCTACCTGGTGAGGCATCTTTTCACCATGGATTAGTTCTTCATGCTTCTCAGCCAAATAATAGTAATGATAGAAGAATAGGTCTTAACTTGCAATTTATTTCAACTGAAATGAAACAATTAAAAAGTGATAATGATAGCGCAATTCTTCTTCGTGGAAAAGATGATTACAATAATTTTAAAATGGATATAGTTGCAAAGAATGATTTTGATGATGATGGACATGAAAGACTTCTTGAAAGGAACGAACATTATAATAAAACAATACGTGAAAAATAATTTAGATTAATGAAATATAGAGAATTTAGTGATTTAGAATGGAAAGTATCTGAAATAGGGATAGGTTGTTGGGCAATTGGTTCTGAATGGGGAGATGTTTCAGAAACTGATGCTAAAGATGCTCTTTATGCATCATTAGATAACGGTATTAATTTCTTTGACACTGCCGATGTATATGGTGATGGAAGAAGTGAAAAAATAATTGGAGAAGTATTAAAAAATACTAAAGAAAAAATATATGTTGCAACAAAAGCTGGTCGAAGATTAAATCCACATAATGCAGATGGATATAATTTAAAAAATATTGAAAGTTTTATTGATAGATCTCTAATTAAATTAGGAGTTGAAGTAATTGATCTTGTTCAATTGCATTGTCCTCCATCAGAAATATGTGGAAAAAAAGAAACATACGAAATGATGGATGAAATAGTTAAAAAAGGAAAGATAAATTACTATGGAGTTAGTGTTGAGAAAGTTTCTGAAGCTTTGGATGCTATTAAGTATCCAAATGTAAAAAGTATTCAAATTATATTTAATATGTTTCGTCAAAAACCAAGTGAAATATTTTTTAAAGAGGCAAAAAAAAATAATGTGGCTATAATTGCTCGAGTTCCATTAGCTAGTGGATTATTAACAGGGAAAATGAATAGTCAATCTTCATTTCCAGAAAATGATCATAGAAATTATAATATAAATGGAGATGCATTCGATGTTGGGGAAACATTTTCAGGTATAAATTTTGCAAAAGGATTAGAAGCAGTTGAAGAATTAAAAAAAATAAAACCTAGTGATTTTTCATTAACTGATTTATCTTTAAAATGGATATTGTCTCATCCTGAAGTAACTGTAGTTATACCAGGTGCTAAAAATAAAATTCAAGCTGAATTAAATGTTAAAGCATCTGAACTTAATGATATAAATTCTTTAAAAGACAGTATTAAAGAAATTTATAACAATTATTTTAAAAAAGATATTCATTCTAATTGGTAAAGATATGTTAATAAACGTATATTGGTTATTTAAGTTTTTAGGAGATGGATATGATAGAGAACTTTAATGGTATTTTTAATTTAATTTTAAATATTTTAATTTTACTTCTTTTTGCTGTTTATACTTTTAGAATTTTATTTGCACCTGCAGGTATTGCGAAAGAATTTAATGTAGATAAAAGTGGTATTTTTATTATTAGATATTTAGGATGTTTTGCACTCAGTGCTTTATTGGTAGGGTTGTGGATTTTATTTCGCCCTTTGGGTCCAACTGGAACATGGCCATATTATAATTTTATATTTTTAACTGCGATGTTAAATTTAATTTATGATTTATCTTATTATTTTAAATTAATTGATAAAGATATTGGCGCAAAGAATTCTCGTTTAGATTTGGTTGTTTCTACATTTTTAACTGTAGGTTCTGCAATTTTGATCTTAAATTTATCTGATAAAATATATTTATAAAAAAACGGGTCTAGAAGACCCGTTATATATTTAAGATCTTTTCCAAGGGCCAAAATCTTTTTGGTCACTTGTAAATTCGTATGAAACAAATTCATCATTACTTACAATCCACCCATCATGTCCTGGTGCTAAATAGTATGCATCTCCTGCTTTAAAATTATCTTCTGTCCCATCGTCATGCTTTACTTTCATTTCACCTTTAATAACCACTCCTACATGACCTGCTTGACAACTTTCAGTGCCAACAATAGGTTTAATACAAGAGCTCCAACTCCAACCTGGTTGTAAAGTAGTTTTGCTCATTGTAACGTTACCAAGCTTAACTGTTGATGAATGTGCTTTATCAGGTGTTTTAATCTCTCCTTCTTCAAAGGAAACTTTCATTACATTAGACATATTTTCTCCTTTTATTTAATTTTTATGATTTAATGTGACCTCACCAGTTTTTGTATCTACAACATCAAAAGTATTTTCATTATTACTCATTCTTTTTGATCTAGCAGCTGATGCACGCTCCATTGCATCATTATCGGCATATAGAGAAACTGCCATTACAGTTGTATCACTCGCTCGTATTTGTAATAATTGTTCTGCTTCTGGAAATTCACTAGGTGCTTTTTCTGAATAATCTTCAATTGATTTATCAGCATCTTCTTTATTTTTAAAATTAATTGTTGTTATTCTTGCTACAGACATTTTACCTCCATATTAAATTAATAGTATCATACTATTAATTTCCCATAAAACTTAAAGATATTTTTCTTTTATGAGGATTATATCTATGTTCAAAAAGGTATATACCTTGCCATGTTCCAAGAGTTAGTTGTTTATTTTTAATATGAATTGTTAAAGATGTTTGGGTTAACATATATTTTATGTGAGCTGGCATATCATCATTTCCTTCATATCCATGTGAATATAAAGATGAATCTTCAGGTACTAATTTTAGAAAAAATCTATTTATATCCTCTAGTACATCAGGACTTGCGTTTTCCATAATTGTTAACGATGCAGATGTATGTTGAATAAATAAATTTAATTGACCTTGAGTAATATTTTTTTTAGAAACCCAGTTATTAATATTATCTGTAATTTCATACATTCCCTTACCATTTGTAGAATAAATAAAATCTTCAATAAGATTTATCATTATTTATATTTTACTACACTAGAACAGTAAGTCCATATGAAGATGTGGCACCTACAAGGAGAATTATGATAAATAATAATGAAATAAAAAAAAGAACTATTCTTTTGATCAGTGCCACAAATGTATTTTATTTGTAAATAATGTTGTAATATGGATATAATTAAGGAAAAATTGTGATATTGATTCTTAGGGGGTAATCTTGATTAAGTTGACAATAATTGGAGCAGGTAGTGCGGTATTTACAAAAAATATTGTTGTTGATTTGATGCATATACCTCAATTTAAAAAAATGCATATATCTTTAATGGATATAGACGAAAGTAGGCTTAAGTTAGCAAAGGAATTAATAGACACAGTATCAAATAAACTTAATGCCAATCCTAAAGTTACTTTACATACTGATCGAAAAGAGGCTTTACGAAATGCTGATTTTGTTCAAACTACAATTCAAGTTGGTGGCTATAAACCCTCAACAGTAATAGATTTTGATATTCCAAAAAAATATGGACTCAAACAAACTATTGCAGATACACTTGGAATAGGTGGTATTATGAGAGGTCTTAGAACAATCCCTATTTTACTAGATATTGCGCAAGATATAATTGATGTTTGTCCTAATGCTCTTTGGTTACAATATGTAAATCCAATGTGCTCAAATATGATTGCAATAAATAAACAATTTCCAGAAATTAAATCAATAGGTTTGTGTCATTCTGTACAAGGAACAGCTGAAATGTTAGCTCAAGATTTAAATGAAGATATTGGCAATATTAATTTTATTTGTGCAGGGATCAATCATATGGCTTTTTTTTTAAAATTTGAAAAAAAACAAAATGGATTAAATGTTGATCTTTATCCAAAATTAAAAATATTAGCAGATAAAATAGTCAGTGACAAAAAAATTTCATCACGAAGTGAAAATATTCATTATGAATCTAATAAAATACTTCATGAAAAAGTTAGATATGAAATATTGCGTCGGTTTGGTTATTTTGTAACTGAGTCAAGTGAACATTTTGCAGAATATGTTCCATGGTTTATTAAAAATAATAGAGATGATATAATTAAAAAATATAATATTCCAATTGATGAGTACATTGATAGATGTGAACACCATGTTAAAACTTGGCAAGAATTGGAAAAAGATGTTACTCCTTTAAAAAATGAGCCTTTGAAATTAAGTCATGAATATGCATCATATATAATGGATGCTGTAGCAAATAACAAAAGTATTACAATTAATGCAAATGTTATGAATAATAATTTAATTAACAATTTACCAAATAATTGCTGTGTAGAAGTTCCATGTTTGATTAATTCTAATGGATTTATACCCCAAAAAGTAGGCAATTTACCTGAACAATTATTAGCTCTAATGCGTACAAATATAAATGTTCAAATACTAACCGCAGAAGCCGCAACTACAATGAAAAGAGAGCATGTTTATCATGCTGCAATGTTAGATCCATTGGTTGCTGCTAATCTTTCTATTGACGAAATATATTCAATGACCGATGAATTAATAGATGCACACAAAGACTATTTACCTAAATATTCCTAATTATTGTATACAGATAATTCATCTCTTATTAATTTACTCAATAAACTATAACCTAGAACATTCATATGTAATGGATCTTCTCCATAAAATTTTTCATAACCAGTTTCTAACATCGGAGAACATAAGTCTATATATTTCCATTGGCTTAAATGATTAACAGCATTCCTTATTTTATCATTAGCCTCTAGTATAATTTCTAAATAATCTTTTCTAAAAATACTAGGTTTTATTGAGATGAAAAAACATCTCGTATGTGGTATTTTTTCATTAACTTCAGATGTAAATAACATAAATTCGTTTAATAATTCTTCAGCTGAAATTCCACTTCCTATATCATTATCTCCTGCATAAAATAACATTGTATCAGGACTATAAGGAACAACAATTCTGTTAAAGTAAGTTCTACATGAAACTAGAGTTGAGCCTCCAAAACCTAAGTTAGATAAATTGTTTAATGATAAATCTAGGTGTGCATTATTCCAATCTTTGAAAGTAGAGCTACCATATAAGACAATTTTTTTATTTTCTAATTCTTTATTATGAAGATTAATTTCTAATTCTCTTACATCAGCTTCATATTCTTCCTCAACTGGACTAACTAAGTTAATATTTGTTTCTATATTTTCCAATTTTTTATTATCATTATAAATATTTTTTGCTAAATCAATTGCTTCTTCTACATACCCTCTGAATGTTTTTCTATAATCGATTAAAAATTTTTCTAGTTCTTTTTTATTTTTTAAGTCTTTGATAAAATCATTTATTTTTATCGGTTCTTTAATTACTGCTGAGTAAATAGTGTTGGATATAGAGTGATCAAAATTAGCTAGAGCAATCGGTATAAGAAGAGGTTCCGGCTTTAGTTGATTTGCTAGCATAAAAGCACCTGGTTTAAATGGCCCTGGAGAATTAATAGTAATATTATCTTCAGTTTCACTAGTACCCTCTGGTGCAATAACTAGCGGTCTTTTTTGATCAAAAATATCTTGTGTTTCTACAAATAATTTTTCTTTTCTTTTCTTTTTTTCCAAATTATTTTCTTCTAGTTTATCAGACTCAGGTGTATGCACAAAAATATAATCTAAGTTTTCATAATAATTGTATCTCCAAAATTCTGTATTTCTACTATATCTAGCTATTCTTTGACCACCATCTCCGTACTTTGGGAATAATATTTTAGCTGATATAAAATGACTATCGATACTAAAAGAATGTCCATTAGCTAAAGTATTTTCTTCAATGCTTGCTAGATGATTATAAAAAAAAATATTAGTAGGTTCATCAGGTAAATTTTCCATCCCCTTAATAACATATGGCACTTGGTCAAATGCTTTTATAAAATCTGAATTAGTAAGCTTTTGAAGAGTTTTCTTATTAATTTCTTTATGAGATGTTGCAACTCTATTATAAATTTTAGTTAATTGATTAAAAAATCTATTTTTTCTCTCTAGACCAGACATCGCATCAATCATCAAACTTGCAATAGATTTTTCATTATCATTACCAGAAACTACAACTTCATAAATGATATCAAATGCTAATGAATGGGTTAAATGGTTTTTGAGAAGATGTGGTATATTGTATAACTTAGAATTTACAGGTATTCTTGAAGAATTATCATTTAAAAGATAATTAAATAATTCAGCCTCATCTTTTGCAGGATATGTTGTTAAACCTGTTGAAGTTTGAATATATTTTCCTAATTGCCATAGCTGGCGTTTTAAAAATTTTAAAGCTAATTCTGGATCTTTATTTATTAAATTATCAATAAAGTCATTTGAAAATTTTATTATAGTAGTGTCTCTTGTCGCTTTTATTGAATAAGGAAATTTTATATCATGTAATCCTGCTGAAAGTGATAATGCAACTCCTGATCTTGCAATAGTTCTTGTATTTTTTTCTAATACCTTTTGCCTTCGACTATTGAAAGTTGCATCAACTTTTCCCTTTAGTAGAATATTAATACCATCTGATATTTGACCTTCAGTAGTAATATATTCATTTGCAGAAAAAAGCTTTATGATACTGTAATTTAATAATTTTCTTAAATCTTGTTCATTAAGAAAAGCAAGAAAAGCTGTGTCTTTTATTCTTTTAGTATTGACGATTTCTCCACCAGTTTTGACTCCTTCAGATATTGTATTATTATTCTGAATATGACAATCTTCTAAATTTCTTGAAGACCATATTAAATTCATTGATTGAAATACAAGATAAGAATAAAAAAAACTTGCATA
>CACKRG010000013.1 GCA_902602515.1 uncultured Alphaproteobacteria bacterium | reverse complement strand
TGACATTACTCCTAAAACTTTATAAATTTTCTTTTTTTTTAAATTTTTTAACATAGTTTACTAAGTAGAATTTCCACAGTTTATTAACAGTCATATTAACAAAAAAAAATGATTTTTATTTTTTTTATATTGATAACAATATTTTTTTTTAGTAGATTAACTTTAATTATTGCACGCAAAGGTAATAATCAAATTAATTTAAGGAAACTTTTTTTAATTTGTATCGGGAGGAAATGCACGATACACTAAAGGAACCTAGCTTGCTGGGTTCCTTTTTTTTTTACTTCGTAGACAAATCCTACAAATAGTCTAACAACTCTCCATTATATGATTTCTAATTTTAGTAAATTACTAGATATCTTTATAGATGAACTAATACCTCTTACAAATCTTTCTATTAAAAATGGAAATAAAATATTTGGTGCTTTTATTATAAAAAAATCAGATTTAAGTATAATTTGCTTAGGTACTAATCAAGAGACTAAAAACCCTCTATTTCATGGTGAAATATCAACTCTTTTTAATTTATATGAAATACAAAAAAATAATACTAAGGATTATTATTTTATTAGCTCACATCAACCTTGTTCTTTATGTCTTTCAGCAATTACTTGGTCTGGTTTTGATAATTTTTATTATTTTTTTCCATATGAAGATACAAAGGATAATTTTAATATTCCGCATGATCTTAAGATTTTAGAGGAAGTATTTAAAATCAAACAGGGTAATTATCAAAAAAAAAATCAATATTGGCAAAGTTTTTCAATAATTTCTGAAATAAAAAAATTAGGTCAGGATAAGCAATTATCATCAAAAATTACTAAAATTAGAGATGAATACCAAAAAATGTCAAAAATCTACCAAGAAAGTAAAATTAACAATAATATTCCTCTAAATTAATTGTTTTATATTAAAAAAAGGTATAAAAAAAAATTAACGGGAGATACTGATAATATCAGAGCCGAAGGAGCAACGACCCGGAAACTCTCAGGCAAATGGACCGTTAAAATAAAACTCTGGAAAAGAGCTTTGGCTCTACCGAAGGTGTAAAAACTCTCAGGTAAAAAGACAGATGGGTAACTTGGAGATGTAATTTGAACGAGTTGCCTTTAGATATTCCTCTTAAAAACTTTCACGAGGCCAATGGCGCTAATATGGTTCCCTTTGCTGGTTTTAATATGCCTATTAATTATAAGCCAGGCATAATTAATGAACATAAAAATGTAAGAAATCATTCTGGTATTTTTGATGTAAGTCACATGGGGCAGGTGTTAGTAGAAGCTACTGATTTGCATATTAACAATTTAGAAAAATATATTCCATTAAAATTAAATAATTTAAGAAACAATAAATCAAATTACACATTTTTACTTAATCAAAATGGTGGTGTAGTAGATGATCTAATTGTTTCTTTAATAGAAATAAATAGCAAATCTTTTTTATACATTGTCTACAATGCATCTAGAAAAAATGAGGATGAAAAAATTTTTTTCAAATGTGCTCCAAATGCTGAAATTTTACATGTCAAAAACTGTTTATTTGCTATTCAAGGTCCAGAATCTATTGAAGTTCTTAATAATGTAATTGAATTACCAGTTGATATGCATTTTTTAGATATTGATGTATTAAAATATAAAAATAATTTAGCAATTGTTAGTAGATCTGGTTATACAGGTGAAGATGGATTTGAAATTTCTATATCTATCGATCAAGCTGAAGTATTTGTAAAAGATTTATTAAAAAATAAAAATACTATGCTTTGTGGTCTGGGATCAAGAGATTCATTAAGATTAGAAGCAGGATTGAGTTTGTATGGTCATGAACTTAATGAAAACATAACACCAATCGAAGCTGGACTATCATGGGCGCTAGATAAAGATCGCTTAAATGATTCTACGCTAAATGGTAATAAAATATTATCAAATCAATTACATAATAAACCTTCAAATAAAAAAATTGGATTAATTTCAGTTAGTAGATCAATGTTAAGAGATGGAATGAATTTATTTGATAGTAATAAAAATGATATTGGTAAAATTACAAGTGGTTGCTTTAGCCCAAATCTAAATAAATCAATAGCTATTGGATATGTAAATTCACATTTCGATGAAGAAAAAGAAATTTTTTGTGAAATTAGAAATAAAATGGAATTAGTAAAGAAAACTAGTTTACCATTTGTTAAAAAAAATTATAAAAAAAATGAGGGTAATAATGAGTAAAAAAAAATATACAAAAGATCATGAATGGGTTTCAATTGATAATGATATAGCTACTGTTGGTATATCTAATCATGCGCAAGAAAGTTTAGGTGATATAGTCTTCATTGAATTGCCTTCAGTAGGTAAATCTGTCAATGCAAAGGATGAAATATGTGTGGTAGAGTCAGTTAAAGCTGCTTCAGATATTTATGCACCAATTGATGGTGAAATTATGGAAGTAAATAATAGTTTAGAGGGTGATGCTGCGATTATAAATCAAGACGCAGAAAATACAGGATGGATTTTTAAAATGAAAGTGTCAAATCCTAGTCAATATGATGAGTTAATGACTGAAGATGATTATAAAATATTTTTGGAGCAGTAGATGATAGATATAGATAAATTTGCAAGTAGACATATTGGCCCTCGAAATGAAGATATTATTGATATGCTTAAAGTTGTTGGTAGTAAATCTCTAGATGACTTAATAGAAAAAACTGTACCAAATCATATTATATTTAAAGACAAGCTTAAATTACGTCCTGGTATGTCTGAAGAATTCAATAAAACTAATACTCAACTTTTGTCTTTGAAAAATAATTTTAAGAAAACTTATATTGGAATGGGTTACTATAATACAACTACTCCTAGTGTAATTCTTAGAAATATACTTGAAAATCCTGGATGGTATACAGCTTATACACCTTATCAACCTGAAGTAAGCCAAGGTAGGTTAGAAATGTTAATGAATTTCCAACAAATGATAATTGACCTAACAGGAATGGATATTTCAAATGCTTCTTTATTAGATGAAAGCACTGCAGCTGCTGAGGCAATGATGATGGCATTTAAAATTAAAAAAAGTTCAAAGTTTACTTTTTGTGTTCAGAATACATGCCATCCACAAACTTTATCAGTTTTAAAAACTAGAGCTAAACCTTTGGGTATTAAAATTATTTTTGATAAACCAAATGAAGATACGTTTGGTTGTTTGATTCAAAATCCAGATACATATGGTGAAATTGCAGATTTAGATAAATTAATTAAACATAATAAACAAAAAGATATTTTATCAATAATTGCAGCAGATATTATGAGTTTAGTCATAATGAAATCACCAAGAAAATTTGGTGCAGATATAGTTGTTGGTAGTTCACAACGTTTTGGTGTTCCAATGGGTTTAGGTGGACCACATGCTGCATTTTTTGCTACTCTTGATGAATATAAAAGAATGATGCCAGGAAGATTAATAGGTGTTTCTCTTGATAGAACTAATAAAAGGTCTTACAGAATGGCATTACAAACTCGTGAACAGCATATTAGAAGAGAAAAAGCAACTAGTAATATATGTACTGCTCAAGCACTTCTTGCAATAATTTCTGCCTCTTATGCAATATACCATGGTCCTGAAAGGCTAAGAAATATTGCAAATAGTATTCATCATCATACAAGATATTTAAAAAAATCATTAGAGATTTTAGGTTTTGAAACAATTTCTAAAAATTACTTTGATACATTATTAATAAAAACACCAGAGGCTAAATATTGGGTTAACAAATCAATTGAACAAGGTATCAATTTTAGATTAGTAGATAATGAAACTTTTACATTGTCTTTAGACGAGACTACCACATTGCAAGAAGTTGATAATTTAATTAATTTTTTTAATGAACAAAATATTGATATTTTTGCTGAAGAAGTTGAAAATAGTATTGACAAATCAAGTTTTGAAAATGGCTTAAGAAGAGAAGAAAAAATTCTCACTCATCCTGTTTTCAATATTTACCATTCAGAAACTGAAATGATGAGATATTTAAAAAAACTTGAAAATAAAGATGTTGCCTTAAATAGGTCAATGATACCTCTTGGTTCATGTACTATGAAATTAAATGCTGCTTCTGAAATGTTACCTATAACTCTACCAGGTTTTTCTAATGCTCATCCTTTTCTTGAGCCACATCAAAGACACGGATACAATCAGATGATGAAAGAATTAATATCTATGTTAAAAGACATTACTGGTTTTGATGCAATTTCACTTCAACCAAATGCTGGAGCTCAAGGTGAATTTGCTGGTTTATTAGCTATACAAAAATTTCATGAAAAAAATTCTGATACTAAAAGAAATATTTGCATTATTCCTAAAAGTGCTCATGGTACTAATCCAGCTAGTGCTCAAATGTGCGGTATGGAAATTTCAATTGTTAATTGTGATGATAAAGGCAACGTCGATATCGATCATTTAGATAAAAAAATTACAGATGCTGGAGATAAGTTATCCGCTTTAATGATAACATATCCTTCTACTCACGGTGTATTTGAAGAAAGTATCGTTGAAATTTGTGAAAAAATTCATGATGCAGGAGGTCAAGTTTATCTAGACGGTGCTAATTATAATGCAATGGTAGGAGTAGCAAAGCCAGGTAAATTTGGACCTGATGTCTGCCATATGAATCTACACAAAACTTTTACAATCCCACATGGTGGAGGAGGGCCTGGAGTAGGTGCTATTGGCTTAAAACAACACCTTGCAGAATTTGCACCAGGACATCCAGTCTTTAAAAACGAAATTGGTTTATCCGAACAAGAGGCTGTCTCTGCAGCTCCATGGGGAAGTGCATCTATATTACCTATTTCATACTCATATATATCTATGATGGGTGATGATGGTTTAAAATTAGCAACACAAGTAGCAATTTTGAATGCCAATTACATTAAGGAAAGATTAAGTGGATATTACCCTATTTTATATAAAGGAAAAAATAACATGGTAGCTCATGAATTTATTATTGATATTAGACCTCTTAAACAAGAGATTAATATATCAGATGAAGATATTGCTAAGAGGCTAATTGACTATGGTTTTCATGCTCCAACTATGTCTTTTCCTGTACCAGGAACTCTAATGATTGAGCCAACAGAAAGTGAATCAAAAGAAGAGCTCGATAGATTTTGTGAAGCAATGATTTCAATATATGGAGAAATTGAAAAAATTAGAGATGGCTCGTTTGATAAAGTAGATAATCCAATTAAAAATGCACCTCATACAGTAGAGGAAATATCATCTAATGAATGGAAACACCCTTATACAAGGCAAGAAGCTGCTTATCCTCATTCTTACCTTTTGAACAACAAATATTGGAGTCCTGTAAGTCGAATTGATAATGTATATGGAGATAGAAATTTATTCTGTGTTTGCCCACCCATTGAAGAATATGAAAAAGCTAAAACTGGATAAATGTTATATTTCAATAATTTAATATATTTATTTAGTATTTATTATTAGAAAATGATTTATTTGAACCTCCTATTAGTTTTTTTAGTTCTAGTCGCAATCCATGAGTATGGACATTATATTGTTGCTAGGTTTTTTAAGGCTGAAGTTAGTGATTTTTCGATTGGATTTGGTAAACCACTATTTAAATTTACCGATAAAAATGGAACAACTTGGAAAATAGCCCCAATTCCACTTGGTGGTTACGTAAAAATCAAAGGATTAGATAATATTTTTTCTAAAAATAATTCTGCGGACAAAGGTTCATTTCAATCACTTACTTTATTTCAGAAAATCTCTGTTCTTTTAGCTGGAAGCGTATTTAATATTGTAAGCGCTTGGTTAGCATTGTTTTCAATTTTTTTCTTTTTTGGTATTGTTAATTTTCTTCCAATTATTGGTTCTGTTATGGAAAACTCTGCTGCCTACAACAATGATCTACGTGAAGGAGATAGAATATTAGAAATTAATAATAAAAATATTGAAGATTTCTCTGATATTCCAAGAGCCATAGGGGATAGTAATACTGTAAATATTTTAATTGAACGAGAAAATAAAATTATCAATAAAAGTTTTGATTTAATTTTTAACGAAGAATTAAATAAATTTGTAATTGGAATTTCATCTCCCAAAGATCCTAGTATAGACAAATATAATTTTATTGGTTCAATAAATAATTCACTTGCGTTTATACCAACGTACTATGTTGCTTCTTTTAGTTTTCTTCAACAATCTTATAAAGAAAATACTTTAGGTGATCAACTCGCTGGACCTATAGGAATTGTCAAAAATGCAGATCAAATGATGCTTGATCAAGTTAGAGGTGTATTATTTTTATTTATTGTAATTTCCTTATTTGTAGGACTATTTAACTTATTGCCAATTCCACTATTAGATGGAGGCCATATAATGTATTTTATTATAAGAAGAATTTTTTCAAATTCTCTCCCAGAATTTGTTACAAGAGTTTATTTAGCTGTGGGGATAACAATTATATCTTTTCTCTTTATAGTTGTTACTTACAACGATATTTTTTATAAATAATTATTTTAGGGAGATAAAATGACTAACTTTGAAAAAGTAAAAGAATTTATGACGACTTTTGGTCAAGAAGTAAAAAATAATGCAGAATTTCCAAATTATAAAATTGTAGAATTAAGAAAAAAACTTATTGACGAAGAGTTTAACGAATTAAAAGATGCTATAAGTAATAATGACATTGTTGAAGTAGCTGACGCACTAACTGATATTTTAGTTGTTACTTATGGAGCTGGTGCTGCTTTTGGTATAAATTTAGATAAATGTTTTGAAGAGGTGCACCGTAGCAATATGAGTAAATTATCTGAGGAGGGTAAACCCATTTATAATGAATATGGCAAGGTGATGAAAGGACCTAATTATTCACCACCTGATTTAAAAAAAATAATTTAAATTAAACTTAGAGCTTTGTCTAAAGCTTCTTTAAGATCGTTAACATCTTCTATCCCAATTGAAAGCCTTATGAGTGTATCAGATATACCTAATTCCTCTCTTATTTTTTTATCAATAGAAGCATGAGTCATAATTGCTGGATGCTCAATTAAACTTTCAACTCCACCTAAGCTTTCAGCTAAAGTAAAGATTTCAATATTTTCAAGAAATTTTTTTGTAGAATTAATATCACCTTTTAAATCTATAGATAAAATACCCCCAAATCCTTTCATCTGTTTTTTTGCGACTTCATAATTTGGATCTGAATTTAAACCAGGATAAAAAACATTATTTACTTTATTGTGTTTTAATAAGTAATTGGCAATTTCTAAAGCGTTATTGTTATGCCTTTCCATTCTTACTGCAAGTGTTTTGATTGATCTAACTAACATGTAACAATCAAATGGACTTGGAACAGATCCTACCGCATTCTGTATGTATTTAATTTTTTCTGCTAATTCAGGATTATTATTAATAACAAGAGCTCCTCCAATTATATCACTATGACCACCTAGATATTTAGTTGAAGAATGAATAACGACATCAGCTCCTTGATTTAGCGGTTGTTGATTATAGGGTGAAGCAAAAGTATTATCACATACAACTATTATTTCCTGATTATTTATACTTTTTCTTATTTTTTCAATATCAATTAATTTTAGTAGTGGGTTAGAAGGTGTTTCTACCCATATCATTTTTGTATTTTCTTTAATATGTCCCTGCCAATTATTATCTTTACTTAAGTCAACATAAGTAATTTCAACATTTTGATTTACTGATTTAATTTTATCAAATATTCTTCTTGTTCCACCATATACATCGTCACTTGATAGAATAGAGTAATTACCACCAAGAGCATCTGATAGAGCAGATATTGCTGCCATTCCAGAACTAAAAGCAAAACCAAATTCTCCATCCTCTATTTCACATAATAATTTTTCCAGAACATCTCTTGTTGGATTTCCTGTTCTTGCATATTCATACTTAAAATCTCCAGGCGATTTTTGTTTAAATGTAGATGAAAGATGAATAGGGGGCATAACTGCACCCGTATCTTCATCTGCGCCATGGCCTGAGTGAATTACTTTTGAATTAAATTTTTTATCTTTTGTATTCATGTTTATAACCAATCGGGAATTGGTAAATTTTTAGACTGCAAATATTCCTTATTAAACATTTTATCATAATATTTGTTTGCATCATCACATAGTATAGTGACAATTTTTTTATTAGGACCTAATTTTTTACCTAGTTTAATTGCACCACATATATTCACTCCTGAGCTTAATCCAAGAAATAAACCTTCTGTTTTTATTAATTTATATAACATTTTCATACATTCTGAGTCTGTTACAAAAAATGATGAATCCACAATACAATTTTCTAGATTTTTTGTAACCCTAGCTTGTCCTATACCTTCGGTTATTGATTCATCACCTTTTTTTTCAGGGTTACCTTTTGTAAAATAATTATACATTGATGACCCTTGAGAATCTGTACACGCAATATGAATATTTTTATTGAAATTTTTTAAACCTACACTTACTCCTGTTATTGTTCCACCAGTACCAATTGCACAAGTGAAACCGTCAACTGTTCCATTAGTTTGATCAAATATTTCTTTTGCAGTAGTTTTTTCATGAAATTTATAATTTGAAAGATTTTCAAATTGTCCGGCCCAAAAAGTTTTTTTCCCCGTTTTTTTTTCTAAAGTTTGAGCTAAATTTTCTGAAACTCTTTGATAGTTTCCTGGATCTGAATATGGCTTTGCATCTACTAGGTGAAGCTCCGCTCCCATATTTCTTAATATATCTCTTTTTGATTCTACTGTAATATTTGGCATTACAACTTTAAGATTATAATTTTTAGCATTACAAACTAATGCTAATCCAATTCCTGTATTTCCAAATGTACCTTCAACAACTGTACCTCCCGGCTCAAGTAATTTTTTTTCTTCAGCGTCTAAAATGATTCCAAGTGCGGTTCTATCTTTTACAGAACCACCTGGATTCATAAATTCAGCCTTTCCATAAATTTCACAACCAGATATTTCAGAAGGATATTTAAGTTTAATTAAAGGTGTATTTCCTATTAGATCAATAACATTACTTGTTATCATCAATATCTCTTACACCATATGGATTAAATGATGTATCTTTATTAATATTTATGTTTTTAACAGGATTACCAACCATCGTAGCATAAGGAGGTACATCTTTTAATACAACGGTGTTTGCGCCTACCCTTGCGCAATGTCCAATTGTTATAGGACCCAGTATACTTGCTCCACAACCAATAATTACATTATCTTCAACAGTTGGGTGTCTTTTAGTATCTCTTTGATCATTAGAGTTTTCTGCTGGACTAATACCACCAAGTGTTACACCATGATAAAGAGTTACATTATCTCCAATGTTACTTGTCTCTCCAATAACAGTACCCATACCGTGGTCAATGAAAAGATTTTTACCTATTTTTGATGCAGGATGTATTTCTATTCCAGTTAAAAAACGACTAAATTGAGAAATAATTCTTGCTAAAGTATATAAATTTAAATTCCATAATTGATTAGCTATTCTGTGAAAAAACACTGATTTTACTCCAGGATAAGTAAGTATAATGCTAAGTTTACTTCTCGCAGCAGGATCTCTTTTTATAATGGAATCTAAGTACTCAGACATTTATTATTTATTTAGGTATGATAAGTAATAATTCAATCTGGTTATTTAACTCAAATTTCTTTAAATACTCTAATATATCATCAAAAATGAATACTAAAATTAAAGTATATTATGAAGATACTGATGCCTCAACTATGGTGTATTATGCAAATTATTTAAAATATTTAGAAAGAGGTAGAAGTGATTTTTTATATAAACTAGGATTTAATCATAAAAATTTATTTAATGAACATAAATTTTATTTTGTGGTTAAATCTTGTAATGTTGAGTACATAAAACCTGCATACTTTGAAGATATATTAGAAGTTAAAACAAAAATTTTAAATATTTCAAAGGCTAAAATTAAATTTAATCAAACTATTCATAGAGAAAATATTATTTTATTAGATTCGATAATCACTATAGTTGCGGTTGATAAGTATGGAAAAATATTCAAAATGCCTAATGAAATGCTTGAAATTTTAAATAAAAACTAAGTCAAAAAACTAATTGATTTTTTTTTATTATAAAAATGATAAAATAATAAAATGGGTATTATAACTGATGTAATCCTTCCATTGTCATTAGCTTTTATTATGTTTTCTCTTGGTTTAGGACTTACAATAAATGATTTTACAAGAGTTTTTTTTAAACCTAGAGATTTTTTGATAGGTTTATTTTTTCAAATAATAGTTTTACCTATAGTCGCAATTATTATTGTTTTGTTTTGGCCACTTACTCCTGAATTAGCTATTGGTGTAATGATATTAGCTGCAGCACCTGGCGGTGTAACTAGCAATGTTCTAACTTCATATGCCAAGGGTAATATAGCACTTTCAATTTCTTTGACTGCCATTAACAGTATTCTTTGTGTAATAACAGTTCCAATTATTTTAATAATATCATTGTCAATACTAGGATACGGAAGCTTAAGTGAGGGGAAATCATTATTTAGTGTAGCAATTCAAATGTTTTTAATTGTCACAGTCCCAGTTATTTTAGGTGTTCTTTTAAGTAGTTTGTTATCATCTTTTAAAAAAATAGCTAAAAATATTTCAATTATTTTATTTACATTAGTATTACTTGGCGCAATTTTATCTCAAAGAGAAAACGTCATTAGTTATTTTGCCCAAGCAGGTTTAGTAATGTTTATTCTTAATGTTGTAATGATGATCATTGTTTATTTTCTATCTAAATTTTTTAAAGCCAAAAAAGAAACTTTTAGATGTTGGTTAATGGAAGTTGGTCTTCAAAATGGAACCCTGGCTATAGTTGTAGCAAATACTTTTTTTGCAAGTACAGTCTATCTAATACCTGCAGCAATTTATAGCTTAATTATGTATGCAACTGCTCTTCCACTTATTTATTTGTTAAGAAGGAATTAATACTGGAAAAGTATCACAATCAAGAACTTCGTTATTTTTTAATTTAACTTCAGGGAATGGTGGAGACATTTCTCCTTGTCTTTTTATATATCTTGCATCATCACCAGTTAATCTTAATGAAAATGCTCTTCTTCGATTTTCAGAATTATTTCCATAAGCTGAGTGGATGGTAGCATAATTAAAAGCAATTGCATCACCAATATCACATTCATAAGAAATGATTTCGTATTTATCTCTATTATTCTCAATATCAGGAATTTTCTCAAATTCTTTATCCCTATGATCATAATCATAACCTTTAAATTTAGTTGGAAGAAATATTTTATTCCACTTATGAGATCCTTTTATAAATTCCATAGATGAATTTTTATCTACTTTATCTAATGGTATCCAAATACTTACGTTATCTTTACCATTAACGCAATAATACCCCTGATCTTGATGCCAAGGCGTTCTTTTCTTTGATCCTTTTTCTTTTACTAAAACATGCTCATGAAATAAATTTACTTTTCTAGAGTTCATAAGTGAAGCAGCTATTTTAGAAATATTTGAATTAAAAATAAAGGTTCTATATTCCTCTATTCTGTTCCAATTACAATAATCATCATAAAAAACTTCTTTACCTTTGTGTTCTTCATAAACACATTTATATTTACTTGGTTTTTTAAAATTATTTTCTAATCCTTTTTGAAGTTCTATAATCCAACTTGAATCTATTATTTGTTTTAATAAAACAACTCCATTTTCCAGAAACTCATTACTAATCTTTTTATCAATCATTTAATCTTTAATTTTGTAACCTTTAATGAATGTGTATGAAATAAAAAGAACACAACTGATTAAAATTGTAAAAATTGTTATAATACTTGTTAGTAGTGAAACATCTGATACTTCATAAAAACTATATCTAAATCCACTAATTAAATACAATACTGGATTAAGAAGAGAAATATTTTGCCAAAATTCGGGAAGCATTGTTATTGAATAGAAAGATCCACCAAGAAAAGTAAGTGGAGTGATTACTAAAATTGGGATTATTTGAAGACCTTCAAAACCATCAGCATAGATCCCAACAATAAAACCAAAAAGAGAAAATGTAATTGATGTTAATATTAAAAAGAAAATCATTAAAATTGGGTGTTGAATTTCTATATCTACAAAAAATCCAGCAGTAATTATTATAATTAAACCAATAATTATTGATTTTATTGCAGCTGCACCCACAAAACCAAGTATAATTTCAAATGAAGATAGAGGAGCGGCATGAATTTCATAAATTGTTGAAGTAAACTTTTGAAAATATATCGCAAAAGATGCATTTGATAAGGCTTGAGTTAAA
>CACKRG010000012.1 GCA_902602515.1 uncultured Alphaproteobacteria bacterium | reverse complement strand
CTGAGGATGCTGATGAAATAACTGAGCTTGAAAAGAAAATTAATAACTACTCCTTAACAAAAGAAGCTAAAGATAAATGTAAATCTGAAATTAAAAAACTAAAATCAATGAGTCCAATGTCAGCAGAAGCTACTGTAATTAGAAATTATTTGGATTGGGTTTTATCTATACCATGGAATAAGCCTGATCAGATTTCAAAAAATATCAAAAAGGCATATAATATACTTGAAACAGATCATTACGGATTGCAGAAAGTTAAAGACAGAATTTTAGAATATTTAGCAGTTCAAAAAAGAATGGACAAAATTAAAGGACCAATATTATGTTTAGTGGGACCACCGGGAGTTGGAAAAACTTCTTTGGGAAAATCAATAGCAAATTCCACAGGTAGAAGTTTTATAAGAATGTCATTAGGAGGAGTTAGGGATGAGGCTGAGATAAGAGGTCATAGAAGAACATATATTGGCTCTATGCCAGGTAGATTTATTCAAGCCATGAAGAAATCAAAGTCATCTAATCCCTTGATTTTACTTGATGAAATAGACAAGCTCGGTTCAGATTGGAGAGGTGATCCTTCATCTGCATTATTAGAAGTGCTTGATCCAGAGCAAAATAGCAAATTCAACGATCATTATTTAGAATTAGATTATGATTTGTCGGATGTTATGTTTGTATGCACTGCTAACACTCTTAATATACCTCCGGCACTTTTAGATAGAATGGAGATTATAAGAATTCCTGGATATACAGATAAAGAAAAGAATCAAATTGCACAAAAATATTTAATTCCTAAGCAAATTAAGAATCATGCTTTAAGAAAGAACGAATTAAGATTTTCTTCTAAGATTATTAATCAAATCATTAGAAACTATACAAGAGAAGCTGGTGTAAGAAACCTTGAAAAAGAAATTTCTAAAGTCTGCAGAAAATCTGTAAAAATTATAGAGACATCAAAGAAAAAAAACATCAGCTTAGATATTAATAAACTTCAAAATTTTTTAGGAGTTTCAAAGTTTAGATCTAATGAGATTGAAAAGAAAAATTTAGTTGGCATAACTAATGGTTTAGCTTGGACTGAAGTTGGAGGTGAAATTCTTTCAATTGAAGTTTTGCTTTCTTTTGGAAAAGGCAAATTAACAATTACTGGAAAATTAGGTGATGTAATGAAAGAATCTATTCAAGCTGCAACATCATATGTTAAGTCTAAATCACTTAACTTGGGTATTCATCCAAAAGATTTTGAAAAATATGATATTCATGTTCATGTTCCAGAGGGAGCAACACCTAAAGATGGACCAAGTGCGGGTATCGCCATTTTTAACTCTCTTGTATCTTCATTAACAAATAACAAAGTAAGAAAAGATGTTGCAATGACTGGTGAGATTACACTTAGAGGCAGAGTATTGCCAATAGGTGGTTTAAAAGAAAAAATTTATGCAGCTTCCAGAGCTGGTATTAAAAAAGTTTTAATACCATTTGAAAATTCAAGAGAAGTTGTCGAATTTGATAAAGAAATACTTAAAAATATTAAAATAGTCCCAGTCTCTGAAGCATCTTCTATATTAGAGCACACATTAATAAAACCAATAATTCAGTTAAATTTGAGCGAATCAGAGCTTCAAAGCTCTCAAAAAACCAGTACTTCTATTTCTCAAAATAAAGAAAATGTTACTCATTAATCCAAGTATTCTGCCATATTAATAGTATTTTCCTTAAATTCTGGGCAAAAAATTATAATATTATTGACTAAAGTAATTTTGAAGTTTTATTTCATACATATTTATCAAAAGGAGACTTATTGTGAATAAAAATGACCTTATTGCATCCGTTGCCTCTTCAGCTGGATTGTCAAAATCAGATGCTACAAGAGCAATAGAGAGCTTTCTTGACTCAATTACAAATGCTTTAAAAAGAGACGAAAAAGTTAGTATCGTTGGTTTTGGTAATTTTAGTGTTAGCCATAGAAAAGCAACAACTGGAAGAAACCCAAGAACTGGTGAATCAATACAAATTCCAGCATCAAAAAGACCAAAATTTACTGTTGGAAAGGCTCTTAAAGACTCAGTAAATAACTAAAACTAATATATTTTTTTCTTGCACCGGCTGTTAAATAATTTAACAGCCGCTTTAGTTTGGGTGTTTAGCTCAGTTGGTAGAGCATCTCGTTTACACCGAGAGGGTCGGGAGTTCAAGTCTCTCAACACCCACCATGCGCGGGAGTAGTTCAGCTGGTTAGAACGCTGCCCTGTCACGGCAGAGGCCGCGGGTTCGAATCCCGTCTCTCGCGCCATCTTTTGTGTACTAAAGTCGCAACCTGGCACGTTGTTATTGTTGAATAATTCTTTAAATACATTACTAAATTAATTGTGAGCTTATAGTGTCTGAATTTCTTTTTGAATATTTACCTATTTTAATTTTTATTTTTATTGCTTTAGGATTAGCAGTAGGGATGACTTTGTTATCTTTTGTTGTTGGTGACTCTAATCCAGATTCAGAAAAACTATCTGCTTATGAATGTGGATTTGAAGCCTTTGATGATGCTAGAGGAAGATTTGATGTAAGGTTTTATTTAGTTGCTATACTGTTTATTATTTTTGATTTAGAAGTAGCTTTTTTATTTCCATGGGCTATCACACTTGGAAAAATTGGCTTGTTTGGTTTTTGGTCTATGATGATTTTTTTAGCTGTTCTAACAATTGGTTTTATTTATGAGTGGAAAAAAGGAGCTTTGGAATGGGAATAGATTCAGATAAAAAATTTGTTGATGAAACTCTTGATACAGAACTATCCTCCAAAGGTTTTTTAGTTGCAAGTTATGATAAAATTCTAACATGGGCTAGAACAGGATCTCTTTGGCCTATGACATTTGGTTTAGCATGCTGTGGTGTAGAAATGATACATTCTTATATGGCTAGATACGATCTAGATCGATATGGAGTTATACCAAGAGGCAGCCCTAGGCAATCTGATGTAATGATAGTAGCTGGAACTTTAACTAACAAAATGGCACCTGCTTTGAGAAAAGTATATGACCAAATGCCGGAACCTAGATGGGTAATTTCTATGGGTTCCTGTGCTAATGGAGGAGGTTATTATCACTATTCATACTCTGTTGTGAGAGGTTGTGATAGAATAGTCCCGGTTGATGTATACGTTCCTGGATGTCCTCCTACAGCTGAGGCATTAGTCTACGGAATAATGCAATTACAAAAAAAAATAAGAAGAGAGAATAAATTTAAAAGATAATTTTATATGTTTGATATTCTTGAAAAGATAAATGGTATAAATTCAATTATAGAAAAAAACATTTTAATTGAAGTAGAATTTGAAAAAAATAATATTTTAAAAATATTTAATACCTTAAAGGATAGAAGTGAGCTATATTTTAATCAATTATTAGATATTACTGCAGTAGATTATCCTAAGCGAGAGAATAGATTTGATTTAATTTATATTTTACAAAGTCTCAAAAAAAATAAAAAAATCATCCTCAAAACATCTATAAAAGAAAATGAAAATATAGAATCAATAACAACTATTCACAAAGCATCAGATTGGTATGAAAGAGAGTGCTACGATTTATTTGGTATAGAGTTTACTAATCATCCTGATTTAAGAAGAATTATGACTGATTATAATTTTGAGGGTCACCCTTTACGTAAAGATTTTCCCTTAACTGGACATACTGAAGTTCGTTATGATGATCTTGAAAAAAAAGTTATTTATGAACCTGTCAAGTTGTCCCAAGAATTTAGAAACTTTGATAGTGAGTCTCCTTGGGAGGGAATGGAAAATAAACTTTTTGGTGATGAAAAATATAATGGTAATAAATAGATGAAAGAAGTAGAACTTAATACAACAACAATTAATTTTGGACCTCAACACCCCGCAGCACATGGTGTTTTAAGACTAGTTGTTGAGCTTGAAGGTGAAGTTGTTCAAAGAGCAGAACCGCACATTGGACTTCTGCATAGAGGCACAGAAAAACTTATCGAATATAAAACCTATCTTCAAGCTGTTCCTTATTTTGATAGACTGGATTACGTATCACCAATGTGTCAAGAACACGCTTTTGCTTTAGCAACTGAGAGTCTTCTCCGCATAGATGTGCCTCAAAGAGCTAAATATATCAGAGTAATTTTTGCAGAAATTACAAGAATACTAAATCACTTATTAAATATTCCTGCGTATGCTGCTGATATTGGAGCAGTTACACCATTTTTATGGTGTTTTGAAGAAAGAGAAAAACTTTTAGAATTTCATGAAGCTGTTTCTGGCGCAAGGTTTCACGCCGCCTATTTTAGACCCGGTGGTGTTCACCAAGACATGCCTGAAGGAATGGAAGAAAAACTTTTTGAACATTTCAAAGCTCTTCCAAAATTTATCGATGATCTAGAAAGTTTATTAACTAATAACAGAATACTAAGGCAAAGATCCGTTGATATTGGAATAATTACCAAATCTGAAGCAATTGAATGGGGTTGTTCGGGCCCAGTATTAAGAAGCGCTGGTGTTGCTTGGGATTTAAGAAGATCACAACCCTATGATGCTTATGATCAAGTTAATTTTGAAGTTCCTGTAGGTAAAAAAGGTGACTGTTTCGATAGATACTTGGTTAGAATTGAAGAAATGAGACAAAGCATAAATATAATAAATCAATGTTTAAATAATATTGAACCTGGACCTATTTCAATAGAAGATAATAAAATTACACCTCCAAAAAGAAATCAAATGAAAAAATCAATGGAAGCGTTAATTCACCATTTTAAACTTTTCACAGAAGGTTACCGTGTTCCTGCTGGCCAAGTTTATAGCGCAGTAGAAGCTCCAAAGGGTGAATTCGGAGTTTATCTTGTTTCTGATGGGTCAAGTAAACCGTATAGATGTAAAATTAGAGCACCAGGTTTTGCACACCTTCAAACACTAGAGCATTTATCTAAAGGACACTTGATGGCTGATATTGCTGCCATACTAGGTAGTTTAGATATTGTTTTTGGAGAAATAGATAGATAATGCATCATCCCGGAACAAATAATAAAGTTTATAAAAAAATAAATGAAAATTTTGAATGGTCATCTGAAAATTTTAAAAAAATTTCTGAAATTATAAAAAAATATCCATCTAACCGTATTCAAAGTGCAGTTATACCACTACTTGATTTAGCTCAGAGACAAAATAAAGGATGGTTAAGTAAAAACTCAATGGAAAAAGTAGCTGAAACTCTTAGTATGTCATACATAAGAGTTTTGGAGGTAGCCACTTTTTATTCTATGTTTAATCTAGAACCTATTGGTAAAAATTTTGTTCAAATTTGTAGAACAACGCCTTGTTGGCTTAGAGGAAGTAATAAACTTTCTAAAGTTGCTCAAGAAATCTGTGAAGCTAATATAGGTGACACGAGTAATGATAAAAAATTTACAGTTGTTGAAGTTGAGTGTTTAGGCGCATGCTGTAATGCTCCTATGGTCCAGATTAATGATGATTATTATGAAGATCTAGATGAAGAAAGTTTTAAAAAAATTCTTCAAGATCTCAAAGATAACAAATCAATAAAAGTAGGTTCGCAAATTGGTAGAAAATCATCACAACCTGAAAGAAAATTTGATGCTTAAAGAAAAAGATAAAATTTTTAAAAATTTATACGGTTTTGAAGACTGGAAGTTAGATGGGGCTATAAAAAGAGGTGTTTGGTCAAATACTAAAGATCTCATTAAAATGGGAAGTGAAAAAATTGTTGAGGAAATTAAAAATAGTCAATTAAGAGGAAGGGGAGGAGCAGGCTTCCCTGCTGGACTAAAATGGTCATTTATGCCAAAAGACTCGGGAAAAGATCATTACCTAGTTGTTAATGCAGATGAGTCAGAACCAGGAACATGTAAAGATCGAGAAATTATGAGAAACGACCCACATCTTCTTTTAGAGGGTTGTTTAATTGCTGCCTTTGCAATGCATGCACATACTTGCTATATTTACATAAGAGGTGAATATTATTCTGAATCTTCTAATTTACAAAAAGCAATAGATGAAGCTTACGCAAATAATTTAATTGGTAAAAATGCATGTGGTTCAGGGTGGGATTTTGATATTTATCTTCATAGAGGAGCAGGGGCATATATTTGTGGTGAAGAAACAGCCTTACTTGAAAGTTTAGAGGGCAAAAAAGGTCAACCTAGATTAAAGCCTCCATTTCCCGCTGGAGCAGGTTTATATGGATGTCCTACAACAGTTACAAATGTTGAAACAATTGCCGTCTCACCAACTATTTTAAGACGTGGTTCAAAATGGTTTGCTGCTTTAGGAAGTGCAAACAATACAGGTACAAAAATTTTTAGTATTTCAGGACACGTTAATAATCCATGTAATGTAGAGGAAGAAATGGGCATACCCTTAAAAGATTTGATTGAAAAACATGCAGGCGGGGTAATTGGTGGTTGGGAAAATTTATTAGCTGTAATTCCTGGAGGCGCAAGTGTGCCTTTATTACCTAAGTCTATTTGTGATACTGTTAAAATGGATTTTGATAGCTTGAAAGAAGTTCAAAGTGGATTAGGAACTGCGGCTGTTATTGTAATGAATAAATCAACAGATATTGTTGAAGCAATAGCTAGATTATCACATTTTTATAAGCATGAAAGTTGTGGTCAATGTACACCTTGTAGAGAAGGTACTGGATGGATGTACAGAATGATGGAAAAAATGATTCATGGAAATGTTGAACATCAAGATATTGATAAAATTTTAGATGTGACTAAGCAAATTGAAGGTCACACCATTTGTGCCTTAGGTGATGCTGCAGCTTGGCCTATTCAAGGTTTGTTTAGACATTTTAGACCTGAAATTGAAAAAAGAATTCAAGAAAGAAACAGAAGAGTAGCCTAGTGCCAAAGATAACAATTGATAATAAAGAATACGAATTTGAAAATGGCATGACCATAATGCAAGTTTGTGAACAAGCAGGAACTGAAATTCCAAGATTTTGTTATCATGAAAAACTCTCAATAGCAGGAAACTGTAGAATGTGTTTAGTAGAAATGGAAAAAGCTCCAAAACCTATTGCATCATGTGCCATGCCGGCTGCAGATGGAATGGTTATAAAAACAAATACAGAAACAGTTAAAAAAGCTCGAAAAGGTGTAATGGAGTTTCTCCTTATTAATCATCCATTGGATTGCCCTATTTGTGATCAAGGAGGAGAATGCGATCTTCAAGATCAAGCGATGTATTATGGTTTTGATAAAACGAGATATGAAGAAAATAAAAGAGCAGTTCAAAATAAAAATATGGGACCACTTGTCAAAACAATTATGACAAGATGTATACATTGTACAAGATGTGTAAGATTTTCAACAGAAGTTGCTGGTGTTGATGATATAGGATTGCTCGGTAGAGGTGAAAATGCTGAGATCACGACATACTTAGAAAAAACTATAGAGTCAGAATTATCTGGAAACGTAATTGATTTGTGTCCCGTAGGTGCTTTAACAAGTAAACCATACGCATTCAAATCTAGACCATGGGAACTAACTAAGACAGAAACATTTGATGTATTTGATGGTATAGGCTCAAGTATAAGAATTGATACAAGAGGAAAAAAAGTTTTAAGAGCTCTTCCTAGAATAAATGAAGAAACTAATGAAGAATGGATAAGTGATAAATCTAGATTTGCAGTTGACGGACTTTCAAGTCAACGATTGGATACAGTTTATACTAAATCAAATAAAAAACTCCAAAAATCTTCATGGGACGATGCATTTGAATCAATAAAGAGAGAAATTAAAAAAAGAGGTAAAGAAAATACAGTATTTCTATCGGGTAAGTTTACCGATATTGAAACTTTATATTCTTCACAAAAATTTAGCCATTCCCTAAAATCAAAAAACTATGATTGCAGATTTGATAATGCACAAATTATAGATAATTCATCTTCAAGTTATAAATTTAATTCGACAATTCAAGAAATTGAAAAGGCTGATGCTATCCTTTTAATCGGATCAAATCCTAGATGGGAAGCGGCGGTACTAAACGCTAGAATTCGAAAGGCATATATTGAAAATAACTGCAAAATCGGTCTTATAGGTCCTAAATTAGATCTTACATACGATTATAATCATCTATCTGATTCTTTAGATTATCTTAATATATTATCTAATAATAAATCTGATTTTAATAAAGTTTTAAAATCTGCAAAAAACCCACTTATAATATTAGGTACCTCAGCAATAAATAACGAACACGGAAAAAAAATATTAGAAACTACAGGGTTAATAGCGAAAAATATTCAAAAAAATAAAAATATCAATCCATTAAATATTCTTCACCAGGATATTTCTAGGGTAGGAGCATTAGATTTAAATTTTTATAATAAAAAATTTGATAATAATTACAACAAACAATTAAAAAAATATATTGATAAAACCAAGCCTGTAGTTTTCTTAATGGGATTAGATGAGATAAATTTTTCAACATTTGAAAATGCTTTTGTTGTTTATCTTGGTCATCATGGGGATATTTCAGCATCTATAGCTGATATCATTTTACCAACCCCTGCATATACTGAGAAAAGTTCTACTTACATGAATATAGAAGGTAGAGTTATTCAAACAACTAAGTGTCATAATCCACTAGGTGAAGCTAAAGAAGAGTGGAAAATTTTTAGAGTTTTAAGTGACTTATTTGAAAAAGATTTAAATTTTAATAATCTTGGAGAACTTCGAAATGAGCTTGCAAGTACCTATGGTCAATTTGCTCTTTTAAATGAAGTCAATTCTATTGGTGAAATCACTTTTGCTAAAAAAAGTAAAATTGAGAATATTAAAATTAAATACAATATTGAAAATTTTTATATGAATGATTCTATTTCTAGATCTTCTGAAACAATGGCAAAATGCACTAAAGATATTTTAAATAAGGCAGCATAATAATTACATGACTTATGATATATTAATTACAGGGTTAATCATCGTTGCCCAAATACTTGCTGTTGTTGTACCAGTTTTGATATCTGTAGCTTTTTTGGTTTATGCTGAAAGAAAAGTTTTAGCTTTGATACAATTAAGAAGAGGTCCAAATATAGTAGGGCCATTTGGTATATTACAAAGCTTTGCAGATGCATTAAAACTTATCACTAAAGAAAATATTATACCTAGTGGATCAAATAAAATTGTATTTATCTTAGCACCCATAATAACAATGGTACTTAGCTTAGCAGGCTGGGCAGTAATACCTTTTGCTCCTGGATGGGTAGTTTCTGATATTAATGTAGGTATTATGTATCTTTTTGCAGTATCATCTCTTGGAGTATACGGAATAATAATGGCTGGTTGGGCTAGTAATTCTCAATATCCTTTTTTAGGCGCATTAAGATCAGCTGCTCAAATGGTTTCATATGAGGTATCTATTGGCTTTGTAATAATTACAGTATTATTGTGTGTAGGTTCTTTAAATTTATCAAAAATAGTTTTAGCTCAGCAGACTGTATGGTTTGCAATTCCATTATTGCCTATGTTCATTATTTTTTTTATTTCTGCTTTAGCTGAAACAAATAGATTACCTTTTGATCTCCCTGAGGATGAATCAACACTTGTTGCAGGATTTTTTACTGAATATTCATCTGCTTCATTTGTATTATTTTTTTTGGGTGAATACGCTAGTATGATTTTAATGTCTTCTATGACTGTAATTCTTTTTTTAGGCGGATGGCTACCTCCATTTGATGTATATCCATTAAATGTTGTTCCTGGAGTAATCTGGTTTACTGTGAAAGTAATATTTATATTGTTTTTATTTATCTGGGTTAGAGGAACTTTCCCAAGATATAGATATGATCAGTTAATGAGACTTGGATGGAAAGTTTTTCTACCGTTTTCTTTATTTTGGGTTGTAGCAACTTCAGGTTTTTTAGTATATTTTGACATGCTTCCAAATTAATATGTATAAATTAATTAAATCTTTTACTTTATTTGAATTAATTCAAGGTCTTTTTTTAACTTTCAAATATATATTTAAATCTAAAGTTACAATAAATTACCCTCATGAAAAAGGTCCATTAAGTCCACGTTTTAGAGGTGAGCATGCATTAAGAAGGTATCCAAGTGGAGAAGAGAGATGTATTGCATGTAAGCTTTGTGAAGCTGTATGTCCAGCTCAGGCAATTACAATTGAAGCAGAGCCAAGAGAAGATGGAAGCAGAAGAACAACAAGATATGATATAGATATGACCAAATGTATTTACTGTGGTTTATGTCAAGAATCTTGCCCAGTTGATGCAATAGTAGAAGGACCAAATTTTGAATTTGCCACTGAAACGAGAGAAGAATTAATTTATAATAAAGATAAACTTTTAGAAAATGGAGATAGATGGGAGCAAGAAATTGCTCAAAATATTCATCTCGATAGAAAATATAGATAAGAATGGTTCTTTATTCATTAACATTTTATCTGTTTTCATCTGTTGCAGTTCTTTCAGCTCTAATGGTTATCAGTGCAAAAAATCCTGTTCATTCAGTTTTATTCTTAATTTTAAGCTTCGTTAATGCTTCAGGACTCTTTGTTTTGTTAGGAGCTGAATTTTTGGCAATGATTCTTGTCGTTGTATATGTTGGTGCTGTTGCAGTCCTTTTTCTTTTTGTTGTGATGATGCTTGATATAAATTTTGTAAAATTGAGGGAAGGTTTTTTGCAATATTTACCTTTTGGAGCATTATTAGGAATAGTTCTAGTAATAGAACTTGGTATACTTTTTCTAACCGATAGATCATCTAATATTTACAACAATCAAACACCGTTACAACCTATAGTTAATGAAGTGGAGAATACAAAAATGATTGGGCAAATACTCTACACAGAATATTTTTATTTATTTCAAATATGTGGGATAATTTTATTAGTCGCAATGATTGGCTCAATTACACTTACATTAAGGGACAAAGGCGGTGTTAAAAGGCAAAATATAGCTTCTCAAAATACAGTTAATGCATCAACAGCTATAGAAAAGAAAAAAGTAAAGATAGGTGAAGGAATTTAATTAATGATTACTCTTGAACACTATCTTTTTCTTGGAGCAATTATTTTTACCCTAGGTGTTTTAGGAATATTTTTAAATAAGAAAAATTTAATTATAATTTTAATGTCTATAGAACTCATCTTGTTGTCAGTAAATATTAACTTTATTGCTTTCTCTGCATATATTAATGATATTTCAGGCCAAATTTTTGCAATGCTTACACTTACTGTTGCAGCAGCTGAAGCAGCAATTGGACTTGCTATACTTGTAGTATTTTTTAGAAATTTAGGATCAATAGAAGTAAATAAAATTAATCAGCTTAAGGGATAGCAGATGGCAACCTCAATTATATTTTTACCTCTACTTGGTTTTCTTTTTTGTTTTTTACTAGGTAAACAGTTTAACTATAAGATTTATCAAATATCAACAACTTCAATCCTTTTTCTTTGTACATTATTTTCTTGGATAATTTTCATTCAGTTTATTAACAATAAGGAAACTGAAATAATCTTTATTCTTAACTGGATAACTTCTGGAAATTTTATTGTTGATTGGTCAATAAGATTAGACACCTTGACTGCCGTGATGTTCATTGTGGTTACAACTGTTTCTGCCTGTGTTCATTTATATTCAATAGGCTATATGGAAGAAGATCCATCAAAAATAAGATTTATGGGTTATCTAAGCTTATTTACTTTTTTTATGCTTGTTCTTGTATCAAGTAATAACTTGCTGCAAATGTTTTTTGGTTGGGAAGGTGTTGGATTAGCCTCATATTTATTAATTGGCTTTTGGCATCATAAAGAATCAGCAAATAAAGCTGCTATAAAAGCGTTTATAGTAAATAGAGTTGGAGATTTTGGATACGCAATTGGAATTGCTGGAATTTTTTACATTTTTGGCACGATAAGTTTCGACAGTATATTTTCACAAGTGGATCAATTTAGTGAGCATCAAATTCAATTCCTTTCATTCAGTTTTCCAACTTTAGATTTTTTATGTTTTCTTTTATTCATAGGTGCAATGGGTAAATCTGCCCAATTAGGTTTACACACCTGGTTGCCAGATGCTATGGAGGGACCTACTCCTGTATCTGCACTAATACATGCTGCAACAATGGTAACAGCTGGTGTATTTTTAGTTGCAAGAATGAGTCCTCTTTATGAGTTTGCTACATTTACTAATTTATTTATTACTTTTATTGGTGCGGCTACAGCTATATTTGCTGCCTCTATAGCCTTAACACAAAATGATATTAAACGAGTCATTGCATATTCAACATGTAGTCAATTAGGCTATATGTTTTTTGCAGCAGGTGTTGGAGCATATAATGCATCAATATTTCACTTAACAACTCATGCCTTTTTTAAAGCTCTTCTATTTCTTTCTGCAGGTTCTGTAATTCACGCAATGCACCATGAACAGGATATGAGAAAAATGGGGGGACTTTTCAAAAAAATACCTTTTACTGCTACAATGATGTGGATTGGATCTCTTGCAATTATTGGTTTCCCATATCTTTCTGGTTACTATTCAAAAGAAAGTATTTTAGAAAATGCTTTCTATGCATCAAATGGAATAGCATACTTTGCATATTTAGTAGGTATTTTAACTGCTCTACTTACAGCTTTTTATTCATGGAGATTATTATTCCTAACATTTCATGGTGAAAATAGATCAAAAAATAAAACATATGATCACGCCCACGAATCACCTTTAGTGATGACAGCTCCATTATTTATTCTTGCAATTGGTTCTATTTTTTCTGGAATATTCTTTGCTGATTATTTTATTGGATATTACAAAAAAGAATTTTGGGATAATGCAATATTATTAACAGAAAGTTCTCATAAATATCTTCCTCTTACACAATCATTAATATCAAAATCGGCTGTTGCAATAGGAATTCTTGTCTGTGTGTTGATATATTCAAATAATTTAAACAGAGCAAAAAATCTTTCCTATAACTTAGATCCTTTATATTCTCTTTCTAAAAATAAATGGTATGTAGATGAGCTATATCATAAAGTATTTGTTTTAACTTTTTTCAAATTAGCAAACTTTTTCTGGAAAAGAGGAGATGAAAAAACTATTGATGGCTTAGGACCAAACGGGGTCTCCTGGATTATTTCAAAATCTTCATCTTATATAAGTTTATTTCAATCAGGGTATTTGTTTCATTATGCTTTTGCTATGCTTGGTGGCTTAGTAATAATTTTAACATGGTTTTTATATTACTAAATGATTGATTGGCCATTATTATCAGTAATAATTTTTTTACCTTTAATTGGTGCTTTAATTATTCTTTTTATTAAAGAAGATGAATTAACATCAATTAATATTAAATGGGCTGCTTTACTAACAACGTTAGGAACATTTATTTTAAGTTTAATACTCTGGTTACAATTTGATTATTCCAATCCGTCTTATCAATATGAAGAAAAATTTAGATGGTTTGATGATTTTAATTTCTTCTACCATGTTGGAGTTGACGGTATCTCACTTTTTATGATTTTATTAAGTACATTTTTGACCCCACTTTGTATTTTAGCTAGTTGGAATAATATTAAAAAAAGAGTCAAAGAATACATGCTTTCTTTTTTATTTTTAGAGACTGTAATGATTGGAATGTTTGCTTCAATAGATATACTTTTATTTTATATTTTTTTTGAAGCAGTATTAATACCAATGTATCTTATTATAGGTATCTGGGGAGGAAATAGAAGAATCTATGCATCTTTTAAATTCTTTCTATACACTCTTTTGGGATCAGTGCTCATGTTGATTGCAATCATTGTAATGTATAGAAATACAAGTTCAATGAGTATTGAGTTTCTACAGGGTAATTATTTTTCCTATAATACTCAATTGTTTCTATGGCTTGCCTTTTTTGCTTCTTTTGCAGTTAAAATTCCTATGTGGCCGTTTCATACATGGTTGCCCGATGCCCATGTTGAAGCTCCAACGGCTGGATCTGTTATTTTAGCTGGAGTACTTTTAAAAATGGGTGGATATGGTTTTATCCGTTTCTCTTTAGGTATGCTACCAGAAGCAACAGAGTTTTTTATTCCTTTAATAATGACATTAAGTATAGTTGCCATAGTATACACTTCCTTAGTAGCACTAGCACAAACTGATATTAAAAAACTAATTGCATATTCATCTGTTGCTCATATGGGAATTGTAACAATTGGAATTTTCTTAGTTAATCAACAAGGTTTAGAAGGGGCAATGATGCAAATGATTAGTCATGGACTAGTTTCAGCAGCTTTATTTTTATGTGTTGGTGTTATTTATGATCGAATGCATACTAGAGAAATTGAATTTTACGGAGGATTAGTTCAAAGAATGCCACTTTATGCAACAGTATTTATGATTTTTATGCTGGGATCAGTCGGATTACCTGGGACTAGTGGTTTTATTGGAGAATTTTTAGTTATTATAGGCGCATTTAAATTTTCAAGTTACGTTGTTATTGGCGCAGCTTTTGGAATAATTTTATCAGCTGTTTACATGCTATACCTTTATAAAAGAATTATTTTTGGTAACATAACTAATAATAAACTCGCAGATATTTTAGATATAAACACAAGAGAGAAAATCATATTAATTCCTTTAGCAATTTCAGTAATATTACTAGGTATATTTCCAAATCTATTTTTAGACCCTATGAGATTATCGCTTGAAATAATTATAACAAACTATGAAATCGCCAATGCTAAATAATATTTACAATATTTTTTTTATACCAGAAATTTTTTTAGCATGCTCTTCTTTTGTATGCTTGCTTTTTGGCCTTTTTTTAAAAAAAAATGCCTTTAGGCAAACTTCCAATCTGGCAGTTTTCGTTTTATTATTAACTATATTGCTTGTTTATTATGATAGTGAATCAAATTTCGCAAATTATAAAAGTTTATTTAGCCACTCTTCTTTTATAAATTTTTTTAAAATTTTAGTTTTATTAGGATCTATAGCTAGTATCATCATTTCTAAAGATTATTTCTTAGGTATTAAACTTAAAAATTTTGAAATTCCTATTTTATTTTTATTTTCAACACTTGGGATGATGTTAATGATTGCTTCAAATAATCTTATGTCCATGTATCTAGCAATAGAACTACAAAGTTTATCTCTGTATGTTGCAGCAGCAATAAAGAGAGATTCAATTTCATCAGCTGAGTCAGGAGTAAAATACTTTATTTTAGGAGCATTATCTTCTGGTATACTTTTGTATGGTTTCTCCTTAATTTATGGATTTACTGGTTCAATGAATTTTGATGATATAAGTTTCTATTTATCTAAATATGATAATTTAAATTTAGGTCTAATATTTGGTCTTGTGTTTGTGATGGTAGGCTTGGCCTTTAAAGTTTCAGCCGTACCTTTCCATATGTGGACCCCCGATGTTTATGAAGGAGCTCCTAACTCAATTACAGGTTTTTTTGCTATTGTCCCTAAGATTGCTGCAGTAGCATTAATTTATCGTTTTTGCTTAGTTCCATTTGAAAATTTTTACTTAGAATGGAGTCAAATAATTTTATTTTTATCCATAGCTTCAATGTTTCTTGGAGCTATAGCGGCTATAGCACAGTCAAATATTAAAAGATTATTAGCTTATAGTTCCATCGGACATATAGGCTATATCTTAATTGCTTTAGTTGCAGCAAATGATTATGGAATTAAAGCAGCATCAATTTATATGTTTTCATATATGATAATGAATGTTGCTATTTTTGGTATTTTACTTTCATTAAAAGTTAATAATGAATATTTAATTAATATAAGTGATTTTAAAGGGTTAAGTAAAAGTAATCCAATCGTTAGTCTTTCAATTTCAATAATAATGCTGTCAATGGCTGGTATTCCACCTTTTATAGGATTTTTTGGAAAGTTTTATGTTTTTATTGCTGCAATTGAACAAGAATTATATGTACTTTCAGTTCTTGGTGTTCTAGCTAGTGTTATTTCTGCTTTTTATTATTTAAGAATTATTAAGATAATGTATTTTGATGAAAGTATAAGTGAAGGAACAATTAATTTTAAAATTTCTTTTCAATCAAAAATAATTTTATCATTAAGTTTATTTTTAATTATTTGTTTTATATTTTACCCATCTATATTGATTAATATATCAGCAAGTTTGACCATCTGATTAATGTCATTAGATAAAATTAAAAATTTATTAGATAAAAACAATTTTGATTTTCATTTTATTGAGTCTGTAGATTCTACAATGTCAGAGGTTAAAAAACTCATTTATAATAGAGATATATGTTTGATGGCAAATGAACAAAAAAAAGGATTTGGAAGAAGAGGTACAACTTGGGAAAGTCCTAAAAATAATGTCTATATTTCTATTTTATCTAAAAATATATTGCCAATAGAAAATCATTTTTTAAATAATGCTTTTATTACTAATATTATCTGCTCTGTAATTGAAAATATTTGTAACGTTAAAACTCAAATTAAATGGCCAAATGACATTTTAATTAATAAAGAAAAAATTGTATTATAATAGATTTTGGGACTGCAACAACTTTTGACGTTATTAAAAATAAAAAATATTCTGGCGGTTTAATTTTCCCTGGTATAAATCTCTCTAAAGATACATTGATAAAAAATGCGGAATTAATAAAAAATACTAGTATCGCCAGATCAAATCAGATTGTTAATAATAATACTTCGGCTTCTATAAAATCAGGCTTCTATTTTGGTTATCTTCATGCAATAAATGGAATATTACGACAAGTAATAAAAGAAAAAAAATTTAAACCAAAAATATATATTACAGGTGGTTTGGGCAAAATATTTAAGGATAAAATTATTTTAAAACCTATATATATTGAAAACTTAACTTTGGATGGAATAAGAGAAATCGGAATAAAAATATATTTATGAACAGCAATCTACAATTAAATGATTTCAATGAGGGACTTCATTTTTTATCACTCGGTGGGATTGGGGAAATTGGAGCCAATTGTTATCTATACGGATGTGATGGTAAATGGATAATGATAGATTTAGGACTATCATTTGCTGATGAAAAGTTCCCTGGCGTAGATTTATTAGTTCCAAAGATAGATCATATTGATAGTTTAAAAAATAATCTTGAAGCAATCATTATTAGTCATGGACATGAAGATCATGCGGGTGCTGTTGCATTTCTAGCTAATAAAATAAAATGCCCTGTTTATGCAAGTAAATTTGCAAAATTACTTATTGAAAACAGATTAAAAGAATTTAACAAAGTTGAAGGCTTTTCTTTAAATGAGATAGATTTTAATAAGAAATTATCATTAAATAATTTTGAAATAAATTTTATTCCAACTACTCATTCAATTCCTGAACCAAGTGCAATAGTTATTAAAACACAATATGGACAACTGCTTCATACAGCTGATTGGAAAATTGATAATTCACCAACTTTAGGGGAATCATTTTCAAAAAAACAATTTGAAAAATTAGGTAGCGAAGGTTTACTTGCTTTAATTGGAGATTCTACAAATGCAAATGTCCCAGGGATATCACAATCTGAAAATGATGTTAAAGAAGAATTAACAAATATATTTTCAAGATTTCCTAACAGAATAGTTGTTACATGTTTCTCTTCAAATATTGCTAGAATGAAAAATATAATTAATGCTGCTAAAAAGAATAAGAGAAAAGTTGCACTTGTTGGAAGAAGTATGAAAAAAAATATCGAAATAGCTAGAAAATGTGGATATTTTGAAGAAAATGAAATGTTTATAAGTGAAGATGAAGCCTCTTACATTCCTAGGGAAAATCTTGTTATTATTTGCACTGGCAGTCAGGGTGAAAAAAGGTCAGCACTTTACAGAATAGCCTATAATTCGCATCAACACTTACATTTAGAACCCGAAGATGTTGTAATTTTTAGTTCCCGAGACATACCTGGAAATGAAAAATCAATTAACAATTTAAAAAATTTGCTTATTAGACAAAGAGTAGAGATTGTAACTGCAGACGATGATCTTGTTCATGTTTCAGGACACGGCTATGCAGAAGAAATCAAAAAAATGTATAACTGGACAAAACCTTATCTGTCTATTCCAGTACATGGTGAACCTATGCATTTAGAGGCACATAAACAATTATCGTATTCTTCACAGGTTCCATTCACAAAAATTTTAGAAAATGGTAAATGTCTGAAAATTGCACCTGGTGAACCTAAGATTGTAGAAAAATTTGAGACTGGTAAACTAATTGTCGAAGGTAAAAACCTCTATGATTCTGAATCCCACTTTATTAAAGAAAGAAGAAAATATTCATTTGAAGGCCTTGTATTAATTTCTTTGATTATTAAAGAAGATGATTATTCTATTAATAAGAATATTTTAATAACTTTTAAAGGTTTGCCAGGTTTAAATGAAGAAAACATTAAAAATGATTTCAAAATACATTTTATTGAAAACTATGTAAAACTTAATAAAGATCAAAAATCAGCAGATCAAGTTGTATCTGATTTAGCAAAAAGTACTTTAAGAAAGGCAATGAAAAATACTATTCAAAAAAAACCTGAGATAGAAGTTCATTTAATTAGATCTTAATGGCAGTATTTACTCATGTTTTAATATTTATTTTAATTTGGTGGATTTTATTTTTTATATTTCTTCCTTTTAAGATTAAGATTCCTCAAAATGCAGAATCTGGACATGCTAAAAGTGCTCCAACTAAGCCATATCTACTAATAAAATTTATTATAACTTCTGTAATATCAGCTTTTATTTTATTTTTTTTGATTTTATTTGGATTTGATTTATCAAATATATTTAATAAATGAAGTATTCAAATTTTTTCCTTCCAACCGTAAAAGATGCTCCATCAGATGCAGAAATAATTTCACATCAATTAATGATTAGGGCTGGAATGATAAAACAATCAAGTGCAGGTATTTATTCATGGTTACCCTTAGGTTTAATTGTATTAAAAAAAATTGAACAAATAGTTAGAGAAGAACAAAATAATGCTGGAGCTATTGAACTTCTTATGCCCACAATACAATCATCAGACTTATGGATAAAATCTGGAAGGTATGATGATTATGGTAAAGAAATGTTGAGAATTACAGATCGCAGTGGAAGAGAAATGTTATATGGTCCAACAAATGAAGAGTTAATTACTGACATATTTAAATCACACATAAATTCTTATAAGGATCTTCCAAAAAATCTATATCATATTCAATGGAAATTCAGGGATGAAGTAAGACCTAGGTTTGGAGTAATGCGTGGAAGAGAATTTTTAATGAAAGATAATTATTCATTTGATATTGATGAAAATTCAGCAAAGAATTCTTATGATAATATGTTTAAGGCGTATATAAAAACTTTTATTAGAATGGGCCTAACACCAATTTCTTTGAGAGCAGAAACAGGACCAATTGGAGGAAGTTTAAGTCATGAATTTCAAATACTAGCTAAAACAGGGGAAAGTACTCTCTATTATGATAAGAAATTGGAAACATTAAATATGAACACTATAGATCCTAATGAGCTACAATCATTTTATGCAGCAGTTGACGATCAACATGATGAAAAAAATTGTCCTATTTCAAAAGATAATTTAAAAATATCTAAAGGCATTGAAGTTGGTCATATTTTTTATTTTGGAACAAAATACTCAGAAAAGTTAAATGCTTTAGTTCAGGACAAAAAAGGTAAAAATATTCCTGTACATATGGGCTCATATGGTATTGGAATTTCTAGACTTGTTGGAGCTTTAATTGAAGCTTATCATGATGAAAAAGGTATAAAATGGCCTTTAGAAGTTGCACCATTTAAGTTATCAATTATTAATTTAATGCCTGAAGATCAAGATTGTGACACAAAATCAATGGAATATTATGAATACTTTATGAAAAATAATATTGAAGTAATTTTAGATGATAGAAATTGTAGTATTGGGAAAAAACTATCTGATAATGAATTAATAGGCATACCATTCCAAATAATTATAGGTAAAAGAGATTTAAAAGATGGATTAGTTGAATTCAAAAATAGACAAACTAATATTGTAGAAAAAATACCTATTGATAATTTAATTAATTTTATCAATACAATTCTTACAAAATAAATGCTTTCTAAGTCAGAAAGATTGCTAATTTTTAGATTTTTATTTTCAAAAAAATCTGATGGCTATGTATCTATTTTTGCTTGGTTTTCTATTGTTGGGATTAGTTTAGGAGTAGCTGCTATTATAATAGTAATGTCAGTGATGAATGGTTTTAGAATTGACCTCACTAACAGAATAATAGGGCTTAATTCGCATTTAAATATTTATAGCTTTGATGAAATTATTAATAAAAAACAAATTAATGCACTTATATCAAATATTGATAACTCGTCATTTATCAATCATTATAAAATATTAGAATCAAATGGTTTGATTATTAAAGATAATGAATCAAAAGGAGTTCTAATAAAGGGATATGACGAGTATAATAGTAATCATTATTTATATAGCGCAATTAAGAGTGGTTCTCTAATTAATAATCCTAAAAATGATATAATAATTGGAGATTCACTAGCAAGTCAACTGGGTGTTTCAGTTGGTGATAAAATCAAAATTGCAATTCCAAAAACAGATAAAACAATATTAGGAAATATTCCAAGATTTAAAACATTAGATGTCGTAGGAGTATTTGATTTAGGTTTATATGAATATGATTCAAATTTAATATTCTTATCATCAACTCTTGTAAGAAAATTACTTTTATATGAAAATGATGATTATAATAAGATTGAATTTTTTGTTGAAATTCCTAAGGAAGTAGATTTACTTAAAAACAATATTGTAAATATAATTTCTGACCTTCAATTAAGTTTGTATTCAGTCTCTTGGAAAGATACGAATCAAACTTTAATAAATGCACTAAAAGTAGAAAAAAATGTAATGTTCATTATTCTTTCACTTATAATATTAGTAGCCTCTTTAAATATTATTTCTGGATTGATTATTTTTGTTAAAGAAAAGAAAAAGGATATAGGAATTTTAAAAACAATGGGAATGACTAATAACAGTATAATTAAAATTTTTTTTACAATTGGAATTTCAATCGGTTTTATTGGATCATTAACAGGACTTATATTAGGAGTAATTTTTACAATTAATATAAAAAAAATTCAAAATGTTTTAGAAAATATTCTTGGAACAAAACTATTTTCTGAAGAAATATATTATTTATCATCATTGCCTTCCAAAATTAGCATTAATGAAATAATATATGTTTTATTTACAGCAATTGCCATTTCTATTATTTCAACAATATTCCCTGCTTTAAGTTCTGCTAAAGTTGATCCAATCAAGAGCTTAAGAAGTGAATAGTAAATATATTATAAATATTTCTAACTTATGTAAAAGTTTTACTGATGAAAATAATTCAAAAATTGAAATTATTAATAACTTAAATTTTAAATTAAAATCAAGTTCAAAAGTCTCAATAGTAGGCCCATCTGGATCGGGAAAATCAACATTTCTAAATATCATAGGATTACTGGATAAAGAATTTAGCGGCACTTACTATTTTAAAGAAAAAAATATTTCAATTTGCTCTAATAAAGAAACAAACAGTTTAAGGGGGAAATCAATTGGTTTTATTCATCAGTTTTTTCATTTAATTCCTGAATTAACAGTAATTGAAAATGTAATGCTTCCATTATTAATTAACAAAAATGAAGACAAATCCCTTAATGCTTCAAAAGAGATATTAGTAAAATTTGGTTTAGAAGAAAGGTTAAATTTTAAACCCTTAAAACTATCAGGAGGAGAGCAGCAAAGAGTTGCTATAGCAAGATCTTTAGTGAACAATCCTGATATTATACTAGCAGATGAAATGACTGGAAACCTAGATGAAGATACTGCTAACAGAATTTTTAATTTTTTCATTGAATTTATCAAACAAAATAAAAAAACTTTAGTATATGTAACTCACAATAAAAAATTTTCTTTATTAGCAGATGAAATATTTTTTTTTAATAATAAAAATTTACAATTAAAAAGTGAATAATCCATTTATTCATTTAAGAACATTATCATCTTATTCATTATCTGAAAGTACACTTAAAATTGACAATTTAGTAAAACTCGCAAAAATAAATAATATGCCTGCTATAGCAATTACTGACAATAATAATATGTTTGGTGTATTTGAATTTTCTAAAGAATGTGTAAAAAATAATATTCAACCTATAATTGGAAGTACAATTAATTTACTAGATGTGAATGTTAATAATCAAATTTCACAAATCACATTTTTAGTTAAAAATGAAATTGGTTATAAAAATCTTTTAGAACTAAGTTCTCTTTCTCATCTAAATAATTCAAAAAATGTAGGCATAACATTATCTCAAATTGAAAATTTTTCAGATGGATTGTTTTGTTTTGTTGGAGGTGAGCATAATCCTCTTTTGTTGTTAAATAAACAAAATAAAAAAAATGAAATTATTCAATTAATTAAATATTTTAAAAAAATATTTAATAAAAATTTTCTTTTTGAGATCCAGCGGATTAATGATCAAAATTTAGATATTTATGAGAAAGAATTTATTAATTTATCTAGAAAATTTGATATTCCCCTAATAGGGTCAAATAATGTAAAATATGCAAATAGGGATGATTTTTCTGCACACGACGCTTTACTTTGTATCGCACAAAAAACTACAATAAATAATTCTCAAAGAAATACTTCGAACGAAAATATATATTTTAAATCAAATGAAGAAATGTCATCAAATTTTGAAGATATACCTGAAATTATTAAAAATAATTTTAAGGTAGCTATTTCTTGCACTTATTTTCCAGAAACTACTAAACCAAAGTTACCGGAATTTAAAAACAATTTAAATTTATCTGCAGAAGATTTTTTAGTAAAATTATCTAAAGAAGGCTTAGATAGTAAAATTGGTAAAATTGGAATCAAAAATACTAAAAATTACATAGAAAGATTGAATTATGAAAATGAAATAATCATAAGAATGGGATTTGCTGGTTATTTTTTAATTGTTTCTGACTTTGTTAATTGGGCAAAAAAAAACCTAATTCCTGTTGGTCCAGGAAGAGGCTCTGGTGCTGGAAGTTTAGTTGCTTGGACTCTAGGAATAACTGATTTAGATCCCCTAAAATATAATTTATTATTTGAAAGATTTTTAAATCCTGAAAGAGTTTCTATGCCTGATTTTGACATAGATTTTTGTCAAACAAGGAGAGATGAGGTAATTGATTATGTCAATAATAAGTATGGTAGTGATTGTGTTGCTCATATAATTACTTTTGGAACTCTTGCATCTAAAGCAGCTGTCAGAGATATAGGAAGAGTATTAGAAGTTCCGTATGGGGAAGTAGATTCATTTGCTAAGCTAATTCCTTTTAACCCATCTAACCCCTTAACCTTAAGTGAATCAATAAAATCAGAAAAAAGTTTACAAGAAAGAATTAATAGTGATGAAAGAATATCAAATATTATTGATGTATGTATTAAAGTTGAAGGTACGCACAGACATGCATCTACTCATGCTGCTGGAGTAGTAATTGGGCATGAGAAGTTATCTAAAGTTATTCCTTTATATAAAGATCAAAATACCAATACAAATGCCACGCAATTTTCTATGAAATATGTAGAGGAAGCTGGATTAATAAAATTTGATTTTTTAGGACTTACTACTTTGTCTATAATTGATGATTGTGAAAAATTGATAACACAAAATTTAAATAATTTTTCTATAAAAGACATACCGCTAAATGATACAAAGACCTATAAACAATTAAGTAAAGGAGAAACAGTTGGCATTTTTCAATTAGAAAGTAATGGTATGGGCAATGTACTTCGTCAGCTTCAACCCGATAAATTTGAGGAAATTATAGCTGTTGTAGCATTATTTAGACCTGGGCCAATGGATAATATTCCATCTTTTTGTAATAGAAAACATGGAAATGAAAGAATTGAATATATTCATGAAATGCTAACTGATGTTTTAAAAGAAACTTACGGTATAATTGTTTATCAAGAACAAGTTATGCAGATTGCACAAGTATTATCAAATTACTCTTTAGGTGAAGCAGATTTATTAAGAAGAGCAATGGGGAAAAAAATTCAAAAAGAAATGGATTCACAAAAATCAAGATTTATTGATGGTGCTGTTCAAAAT
>CACKRG010000011.1 GCA_902602515.1 uncultured Alphaproteobacteria bacterium | reverse complement strand
AATTAAAAATTATAATTTAAATAAAATTTCAAATAATTTAAATTTCTATGATTTCCAATATTATGGAAATATAAAAATACTATTTAAATTATTACAATTAAATAATCTAAATATTAAATATAATGATCAATTATGTAAAATAAGTTTAAAATGAACAAGCAGAATATTTTTAAATTTAATTTTAAAACAAAAAAAAACTATTTAGATTTTTACATTAACAAAACTAATGAGTTAGCATTTGATGGTATTGTAAATAAAAAAAATAAATATATATTTTTGCAAGGTCCGAATAAATCAGGAAAATCTTACTTAGCAAATCTTTGGAAAAAAATGAACAACGCAATATTATTTGATAATAATTTTAAATATATCATTAATAATAGTAAAAATATTTTAATTGAAAATATTAATAATAAACTTAATGAAGAAAATTTATTTCATATTCTTAACCATTGTAATTCTAATAAATTAAATGTTTTAATTACTTCAAATATAGACATTGATACTATTAATTTTTCTTTACAAGATTTAACGTCTAGATTGAAGATTTTTTCTTTTTTAGAAATAAAACAACCAGATGATGACATGCTTATTAATCTTTTAACTAAGTACTTTATTGAAAAACAATTTATTATTAATTCAAAAGATATTTTTCAATATATAATAAAGCATACTGATCGTACTTATGAAAATATGTATAATTTAGTAAATAAATTAGATACTTTATCAATAGAGAAAAAAAGACAATTAACCATACCATTAGTTAAGGAAATATTGTAGATGAGGAAAAATGAGTAAATATAGATCACACTTATGTAAAGATTTATCAATTAGTAATTTGGGAGAAAAAGTTACTTTATCTGGATGGGCTGATACCATTAGAGATCATGGTAATTTGTTATTTATTGATTTAAGAGATAATTATGGGATTACGCAGTGTGTTATAGATGGTTCACATAATCTTTTTAGTAAGATCAGTAAATTAACTAATGAAAGTGTTATAACTATTTTTGGTGAGGTAGTTAAAAGATCTCAAGAGACAGTAAATAAAAGTCTTAAAACTGGAGAAATTGAAATTCAAATCTCAGATTTTAAGATATTATCTAAATCTGATATTCTACCATTACCTGTGAATTCAGATATTGATTATGGAGAAGAAATTAGACTTAAATATAGGTTTCTAGATCTAAGGAGAAATAAATTACATAATAACATCTTATTAAGAAATAAAATAATTTCTGATATTAGAAAAAAAATGATTGAAAGAGATTTTATTGAGTTTCAAACTCCTATATTAACTTCTTCTTCTCCTGAAGGGGCAAGAGATTATTTAGTCCCATCAAGAATTCATCAAGGAAAATTTTATGCTCTTCCACAGGCACCTCAACAATTTAAGCAGTTATTGATGATTGCAGGATTTGATAAATATTTCCAAATAGCGCCATGTTTTAGAGATGAAGATAGTAGGGCAGACCGTTCTCCTGGAGAATTTTACCAACTAGATTTTGAAATGAGTTTTGTTACTCAGGATGATGTATTCGAAGCTATTGAGCCAGTTTTATTTGAAATATTTGATGAAAATAAAAAAAACGACCAAATAATTGTAAGTTCATATCCATTTAAAAGAATACCTTACAATGAATCAATTGAAGTTTATGGAACAGACAAGCCCGATTTAAGAAATCCTCTGATAATAAAAGATTACACAACTGTATTTAAAGGTTCAAATTTTAAAATATTTAGTAATCAAATAGAAAAAGGATCAGTAGTTAAAGGAATAATTGTTAAAAATACTGGCGATCAACCTAGAAGTTTTTTTGACAAATTAAATAATTGGTCCAGAGAAGAGGGTGCAGCTGGATTAGGCTATATTTCATTTACAGAAAATAGTTTCAAAGGCCCAATTGCAAAGAATTTAAATGAAGATCAATTATTATCATTAAAACTTGAAGAAAATGACTCAATATTTTTCATTTGTGATAAATTGAAAGGGGCCCAATTATTCTCTGGCAAAGTAAGAGAAAAAATTTGTAATGATTTAAATTTACTTAATAAAAATTCTTTTGAATTTTGTTGGATAGTTGATTTTCCAATGTATGAAATTGATGAAAAGACTAACAAGATACAATTTAGTCATAATCCCTTTTCAATGCCTCAAGGTGAGATGGAGGCTTTAGAAAAAAAAGATCCTCTTGATATAAAAGCATACCAATATGATATTGTATGCAATGGTGTAGAATTATCTTCTGGTGCAATTAGAAATCATAAACCTGAAATTATGTATAAAGCCTTTGATATAGCTGGATATTCAAAAGAAGATTTAGAGGAAAAATTTTCCGGTATGCTTAGTGCACTCAAGTTCGGAGCGCCTCCTCACGGAGGTAGTGCACCTGGTATTGATAGAATTGTTATGTTGCTTGCTGATGAGCCAAACATTAGAGAAGTAATAGCTTTCCCTATGAATCAGCAGGCTATGGATTTAATGATGGATGCTCCTGCTAGTATCGATAAAGAAAGATTAGAAGAATTAGGTATAAAGTTAATAGATAAAAATTAATCCTGTTCCAAAAATTGCGATAATTGTTCCTACCCATGCACCAAATGAAGGTATTTTTTTTGTTAATATCCAAAGAAGAAATAAAATCATTATTGGGCTAGTGGATGATAAAGTTGCAACAATACCTGCATCAGCTTTTTGTAATGCGATTAATAGCAAAGTCATACCTAAGGCCATTCCTAAAAAACCACTAATAATTGATTGGTAAATAATTTTTGCTGTAAGATTAACTTTTGTATTAAAAACTTCATAATTTAAAAAAAATGTAAATGATAAAAAAATACATGAAATTGTTGTTCTAATTGCAGCTGAAGCTATTGGATCTGCTCCATCTGACAATATAGGTTTCATCATAACTAACCCAATTGCTTGGCATAATGCAGCTGAAATAGATAATATTATTCCTACATAAATTGATCCCTCTACTGTTTCCCACCTATGTTCAGATCCTTTCTTGTCTCCATAGGAAATTGCAAAAACAACACCAAAAAAAACAACAAAACATCCAATAATACTTATAGTTGAAGCTAGTTCATTTAAAAAAAAAATATTAATTACTACAGTAAAAGGAGCAGCTAATGAAAATAGAATATTGTTTCTTCTAGGACCAATTTTTTGTAAAGCAATAAATAATAAAGTATCACCTAAGAATATCCCTATAATTCCTGAAATTATTATAATAGTTAAGTAATCAACACTAATTGTATTCCAAGTATTTATATAAAATGTGTAAGTAATTAACATTATAGATACGAAAAATAATCTAAGACGATTAAAGGCCAAACCGCCAATAGTTCTTGTAACATCTGCTGATACTAAAGATGCTACTGCCCAACAAAGTGCAGCAGCCATTGCAATAAAGTAATAATAGATCATATTATTTTTTAAAATAAACTTAAAATAAATTTAATAGGAATTGATAGATACTCACCTAAAAGATGTTCTTGTAACGCAAATCTTTTTATTAATCCTGTTGCTCTTAAAATAGCATATATTACTAAAGCCCATAAATAAATTCCAAAAATAAAATTTATGTATGATATTATTTTTTTAAATTTGTTATAATAATTCATATGAAGCCTAAATATTGGAATAAAGGTAAGATTTATCTATCAAATAAAGATAAAGTTTTGAAGAAATTAATTCAAACTTATAGGAATGAATATTTAAATCTAAATTCTAATTATTTTCATTCATTAATTAATTCAATAATTGGTCAACAAATATCAGTATCAGCAGCTGATTCGATGAAAACTAAATTTTTTAAACTTAAAAGAAATATAACACCACAAACTGTATATAAATTACGTACTACAGATTTACGAAAATGTGGTCTATCAAGACAAAAAATTTTGTATATTAGAAATATTTCTAAATTTTTTTTACAAAACAAGAAATTCATAAAAAATATAAATAAAACTTCTGAAGAAGAAATTTATAATAATTTAATTGAAATAAAAGGAGTAGGGAATTGGACTATTCATATGTTTTTAATGTTTAGTTATGGAAGTTCAAATATTTTTCCAACAGGTGATTTGGGGTTTTTAAAAGCTATTTCAAAACTTTATAAGGTTCAACTTCCTATAAGTGAAAGAAAACTTAAACTACTTTATAAAAAATGGAGTCCATATAGTTCACAAGCCACATGGTATTTATGGAGATCATTAGACCCCATTCCAGTTAATTATTGATATTTGCTCCTTGTTCAATCCAAACTTTTAATATCTCTCTTTCATTTTTTGTAATACCAGTAAGATTATTAGGAGGCATAATTTCAGCATCAATAGCCTGAGCTTTGATTAATTTTATATTATTTACAATATCTTGAGCCGTGTCATATACAACTCCTTTTGGTGCCGCTTCAATTCCTTCAAAAGTTGGGTATTTTGCATGACATGTTCCACATCTGTATTTAATTATATTTTGTACTTCATTGAAACTGACTAATTCTAAAGAAAGAGATGCATTTGCATCTTTTTTTTCAAATATTGAAAGACTACTTAAAGTCATTAAAAAAAACATGATTAAACCAGCTGATGGTAAAATCCAAAATTTATATTGTTTTTTATTTCTTAAATTAAAGTAATGGCGAGTTAAAATGCCAGCTATTGATATTACAGCTAAAATTAACCAATTATTTAATGCCCCATACGTAAAAGAAAAATGTGAGCTAATCATAATAAACAAAACAGGTAGTGTAAAATAATTATTATGTATTGATCTGTTTTTTGCTTCTAATGAAAGATTTAAATTTGGCTTTTGTTTGTTTTCAGCTGATGAAACAAGATTTCTTTGTGCAGGAATAATTACTCTAAAAACATTAGCTGCCATAATGGTGCCAATAATTGCTCCAACATGAATATATGCAGCTCTTGATCCATAAATTTGGGTTAAAAAATAACTTAATAATACAAATAACAAAACACCAGTTGCAATCAAAGTTTGTTCATTATCTTTTAAAACATTTTTACAAAGATAATCATATAGAAGCCAAGATCCTATAAGTAAGAATATAGATATTAAAATTGCTTGAAAGGGTGTTAATATAATTCCGCTTGCTCCCAACATCATAGAGCTTGCATTTAAATAATAAACTAAAATAAGTAGCACAAAACCACTTATCCAAGTTGCATACGCCTCCCATTTAAACCAATGAAGAACTTTTGGAAGTTTTTTAGGAGGTCCTTTTAATTTTTCAATTCTATAAAACCCACCTGAATGAACAGACCATAAATAACCATCAAGGTGTTTAAAATCTGGATCATCTCTTTCCAGTCTACTATCTAGCCAATTAAAATAAAATGATGTTCCAATCCATGCTACACCAACAATTATATGAACCCATCTAACAATTAAATGTAACCACTCAGAATATACTGCAAATAAAGTTTCTGTTGGAACTCCTAAATTGTAAAAAGCTGCTGTAAAAGCTATAACTATTGTAGTTGCAATTACAATATAGAGCCTTTGTTCTTTAGATTTAAAACCTGAAAATGCCCCAAGGATAAAAAATAATAATAATCCTAATAATGCTGATGCTGGTAGTGACAAAAGTAAATTATGAAAAAAAGTTTGGAAGTCATAAGATTGAACTGGTGCAACAATTTTAAGAAACAATTCCATATTAATATCTTATTTTATTTTCTTCTTTTTCCCAAATATTAAATGCTTTTATTGCCTCGTCACGTGATAATTGACTGATAGGAATTTTTCTCTCTTTTATTTCTAGCGAAAGTTCATCATAAATAAACTTGTCATCAAATTTAATTTTTGCAGCATCTTCTCTAGAATTACCATAATATACTCTGTCTATATGTGACCAATATATAGCACTCAAGCACATAGGACATGGTTCGCAACTGGAATACAATTCACAACCTTCTAAGTTAAAGGTATTTAATTTTTGACATGCATTTCTAATAGCAACAATTTCAGCATGAGCAGTAGGATCATTGTTAAATGTTACTCTATTTACTCCCTCTGCAATAATTTCATCTTCTTTTACAATAACACATCCAAAAGGACCTCCACTATTTTTGATATTATCAATTGAAAGTAAAATAGCTCTTTTCATAAAATCTATGTTTGTCATATAACTTCTTTAATTTTATTATTTGATAAATTTTTTAAGCTATTTTTTATTGATATTATTCTTGTAATTATTGAGAAAGCTATTTCATTTGGATCTTTTGAGTTGCCAATATCAATTCCAATCGGACACTCAATTTTCTCAACTATTGATTTATTGTGACCATTATCAATCAATCTTTTATAAAACCTTTTTTTCTTTGTAAGAGATCCAATTAAACCAACAAAAGTATTATTTTTTTTCAAAATTTCATTTAATATTTTTAAGTCATAATCATGACTGTGAGTTAAGACTATAAAATAAGAATTATCTTCTAGTTTTGATACAATCTCCCAAGGTTTTTTTGAAAGTAAATAATTTATATCTTTGATATTTGTCATTTTTAAATAATCTTCTCTTGAATCAATTATATAAGTGTTAAAATTAATATTTTCTAATTTAGAAATTAATGCTTGACCAATATGTCCTGATCCAAAGATATATAAGTTAGGTTTAATTTTATTAACAATATATTCATCTTTTAGCGCATCTTTGGAATTACTATGTAAACTTAATTTAACTTGTACGTATCCACCACAACATTGTCCAATTCCTGGTCCAAGCGGAATATTCATTATTTTATTAGCTATATTTTTATCTATTAATTTTTTCGCTTCATTTATAACTAAATATTCTAAGTTTCCACCACCTATAGTTCCAAAGATAGTATCAGTTGAGATTAATATAATGTCATCTAAACTATTGGGCGATGATCCTTTAACTTCAATAATTTTAGCTTTAACTATTTTACTGTTAAAACTTACATTTTTACTTAAATTTTTAAGATACATATTAGTGCAAACTTTTTAATATATTTTCAGCAGTAGCAGGTGCAATTAAATTTTCAGAATTTTTTCCTTTATTAGCATTACATACTGCGTCCTTTAGTGCGATAAAACTTGAAATTGCTAGCATAAAAGGTGGCTCTCCAACAGCTTTAGAACGATTAATAACCTTTTCTTTATTAAAACCACGATCATATATTTCAACATTAAATTTAAATGGTGTTTCACCGGCAGTAGGTATTTTGTAAGTAGAAGGACTATGAGTTGCTAGAACTCCATTTGATTTCCAAGATACTTCTTCAGTTGTGAGCCAACCTAATCCTTGAATATAGCCACCCTCAATTTGTCCTTTATCAATTCTCTTATTTATAGAATTGCCAACATCATGAATTATATCTACTTGAAGTATTTTATTTTCACCAGTTAATTTATCAATGATTACTTCTGTTACCGCTGCTCCATAAGTAAAATACAAGAACGGCCTACCTTGAAGCGTTTTTGTATTCACATTTATTTTGTCAGTTTTATAGAAACCTGAAGATGACAATGGAATTCTATTCAAGTAAGCAGTATTTATCAATTCTTTAAAAGATATTTTTCTTTTATCAAAATAAACAAAATTATTTTCATATTTTATTTTGCTATTTGTTTTATAATAATCATAGATAAATTCATTTAGACCTGATTTGATATTATTTATAGCATTAACAATTGCTGCTCCATTTATATCAGTTGTAGCTGATGCTGCACTTGCTGATGTGTTAGGCACTTTTTCTGTATCCGTTGAAGAGATTTTTATATTTTCGTAATTAAGGCCAAATTCATTTGAAGCCACTAAAGCAAGTTTCGTCATTAATCCTTGACCCATTTCAATTCCTCCATGATTTAAATGAATGGATCCATCAGTGTAAATATGAACTAAGGCACCACCTTGGTTTAAGTGAGTAGTTGTAAATGATATTCCAAACTTTACAGGTGTTATTGCTATTCCTTTTTTTAGAACTTTATTTTTTTCATTAAAATTATTAATTTCTGCTTTTCTTTTTTTGTAATTAGATTTCTTAATTAGTTTATTAAAAATATCTTCAATCACATTGTCAGTAATTCTCATCCCATAATGAGTAGTATTTTTAATTTTATCTTTATAAAAATTAATTTTTCTTATTTCACTTGCTTCTAGTTTTAATTTTTGAGAAATATTTTCAATTATATTTTCAATACAAAACATTCCTTGAGGTCCACCAAATCCGCGAAAAGCAGTATTAGAAACAGTATTTGTTTTACATCTATACGAATTAATTTCTATATTTGGTATGTAGTATGCATTATCGATATGATAGATGGCTCTATCATTTATGGCTCCTGATAAATCTGGAGAGATACCACATCTCGAAGCCATCATTAACTTTAGAGCAAGTATTTCGCCATTATTATTAAAACCTACTTCATAATCAAATAAAAAATCATGCCTCTTTCCAGTCATGATCATATCATCATCTCTATCGACTCTTAGTTTTACAGGTTTAGATAACTTTTTCGCTGCAATGCTTGTAATGGCTGCAAATAAAAAAGATTGTGTTTCTTTTCCACCAAAACCGCCACCAATTCTTCTCACTATCACATGGATACTATTGTAATTTTGTTTTAGTACCTTACCAATAATTTGCTGCGTTTCTGATGGATGTTGTGTTGAAGAATATACTAAAAAATTATTATCTTCTTGAGGAATAGTCATTGCAATTTGACCTTCTAAATAAAAATGGTCTTGCCCCCCTGAATACAATTTACCTTTTAAAAAGTTGTCAGATCTTTTAAATCCATCTTTTATATTTCCTCTAGTTAGATACTTCGGTTTTAAAACAAATGATTTTTTCTTTAATGCTTCTTCAATTGAAACGATTGGTTTAGATATTTTTAAGTCTATTTTTACTTTTAATGCAGCTTTTTTTGCTAAATTATTAGTTTTTGCTATAACTGCAAAAATTGGTTGCCCATAGTATTCTATATTTTTTGAAGTAAATATTTTATCCCCTTTAAATATTGGCCCAACATCATTTATGCCTTCAATATCTTTTTCAGTTATAATGTCTACTACACCTTCTGAAGATAAAACATCTTTATAATCAATTTTTTTTATCACTCCTTTACTACAATTGCTGTATCCAATTACTGCGTGAAGTAAATTTTTCGGTTCTGATATATCATCAGTATAAATTGCTTTTCCAGTAACATGTTTTACTGCACTTTCATGTTCAATATTTTTTGTAAATATTTTATCCATTAATATAACGTTGATTTAATTTTATTATTTTCATTTAAAAACCTCTCTAAAAGGTTTTGACTAATTTTAGTTCTATAATTTTTTGAAGCTCTCATATCATCTATTGGATCAAATTCTTTTTTTATAATTTTCTTTGCTTCATTAATATTTTCTTCATTAAATATTTTATTTAATAAAAATTTTTGAACATTTTCAGCTATTTTTGGAGTTTCTGCCAAACCTCCACAAACAATTTTTATTTCTTTAATAATATTTTTTTCAATTCTAGCATTTATAGCCATGAATACGGAGCTTATATCATCATCAATTCTTTTTGAGATTTTATAACATTTAAGGATATTTTTTTTATAGATAGGTATTATAATTTCTTTAATTATTTCATTAGGTTTCAACTTTGTTTTTCGATAGCTGAGAAAATAATTATCCAATAATAAAGTTTTTTTAACTTTTCCTTGAATTATAATTTTACTATTAAGTGCAATTAGTACAGGCAAACTATCACCTATTGGAGATGCGCTTCCAATGTTACCTCCAAGAGATGCAGTATTTCTTATTTGCTCAGATCCGTATCTTTCAAACATTTTAGCAAATGTTGGATAAATATTTTCTAAAATTGGTAAAATATCATTTATGGGAGTAGCAGATCCAATGTGTAAGTTGTTGTTTTTATTTTTAATATAATTTAAATCTTTATTTGAGCCTAAATAAAAAATATTTTTTAAATCTTTTCTTTTTTTTGTTACTTCAAGAGCTAGATCCGTACCTCCGACTAGTAAATGTGCATTAGTCATCTTTTGATAGTCTTTTATTAGAGAATTTAAATTATAATGGATGAAAAATTTAGAGTCATTTTTTTTAATAACAATATCAGTTTTCTTAATTGATTTTAATAAACTAATAACTTTACTCTTTGAGAACTTATCACTTTTATAGCCATACATATTCTTAATTGCATTTTTAATTGGAAGATAACCTGTACATCTACATAAATTTCCAGAAAGAAATTTATCTATATTTTCCTCTGTTGGTTTTATTTTATTTTCATACATATTATACATTGACATAATAATTCCAGGCGTACAAAAACCACATTGAGATCCATCACTATCAATCATTGATTGTTGAACAGGATGAAGTTTATTTTTTTTTATATGTTCAACTGTTATTAATTGCTTACCATGGAGAGAATACAAGAAAGTAATACAAGTGTTTATACTTTTATAAGAAATTTTATTCTCTTTTAATTCTCCTACAACTGCAGTACATGCTCCGCAATCACCAGATGCACAACCTTCTTTTGTTCCAGTTAACTCATGATTATTTCGAAGATAATTTAATACCGTTGTATTTGTGTCTAAATCTTTGATAGATATTTTTTCTTCATTAAGAAGAAAATCGACATGCGCTCTAGACACTAGCTTCCTCTATATGTTGAATAACTCCACGGGGTAATAAGAAGAGGAACATGGTAGTGCTCTTCTTTGTTAATTCCAAATCTAATTATTACGTCATCAAGAAAGAATGGCTCATGAAGATTTGTAAATTCCTTAAAATAACTCCCGCAAAGAAATAATAACTCATATTTTCCAACTATAAAATTCTCTTTACTTAATATGGGCTCATCACATCTGCCATCTTCATTGAGAATGAAATTTGAAATTTTAACTTTATTTTCACCATCAATTTTGAAAAGTGATCCTTTTATACCAGAACCAGGCTTACCATTATAGGTATCCAAAACATGAGTAGTTAAATATCCTTTAGACATAATACTTATTCGTTTATACAGTATTTAGATAAATATTAAATCAAGCATTTTTATGAAAGACGACAGAAATTATAAAGGTTACGGAAATAATGACTCTAACTTTTATTGGCCAAACAAATCAAAACTCGCTCTTCAATTTGTTCTAAATTATGAGGAAGGTGCTGAAAATTCAATAATGAATGGTGATGAAGGATCAGAAACTTTTTTATCGGAAATAATTAATGCAAAGCAAATAATAGGCGCCAGAAATATGAATATGGAATCAATCTATGAGTATGGCTCAAGAAGAGGTTTTTGGAGAATACATAATGAGTTTGAACAAAGAAAATTACCTTTAACAATATTTGGTGTTGGTATGGCTTTAGAAAAAAACCCTGATGTTTGTGAGCAAATAATTAAATCAAAGTATGAAGTAGCTAGCCATGGTTATAGATGGATAGACTATCAAAATATAACTAAGGAGGTTGAAAAAGAACATACTATAAAATGTAACAACATCATTAAAGATATTTTTGGTTATTTTCCATCTGGTTGGTATACTGGTAGAACAAGTCCAAATACAAGAAATATAATTTTAGAAAATACAAATATTATTTACGATAGTGATTCCTATGCTGATGATTTACCCTACTGGATAAAAGTAAAAAATAAAAAACATCTAATTATTCCATACACTTTAGATAATAATGATATGAGATTTTCTACCTTACAAGGTTTTAACACAGGTGAGGATTTTTATAATTACTTAAAAAACTCATTTGATACATTATACAGAGAAGCAAAAGAGTTCAATAAACCAAAAATGATGAGTGTGGGTTTACATTGTCGATTAATAGCCAGACCTGGAAGATTTATGTCTTTGGTAAAATTTTTGAATTATATTTCTGGTTATAATGATATTTGGATATGCAAAAGAGAGGAAATTGCTAATCATTGGTACGAAAATTTTAATGATGAAAATTAAAGATATAAATAATTATAACTCTGAAAAGTTTATTGATTCTTTTAAAAATATTTATGAAGAATCTAAATTTATAACAGAATATGCTGATAAAAAGCGACCATTTAAAAATAAAAAAGAAATGATATTAGTGTTTTTAGAATTGTTTGATAACTTAGAAGAAGAAACTAAAATAAATATAATTAAAAAACATCCTGATCTAGCAGATAAAATAAAAATAAATAAAGGTTTATCTGAATTATCTAATGAAGAACAAAGTAGATCTGGGTTAAAAGATTGTTCTGAACAAGAATTTAATTTATTCAATGATTTAAATTCAAGATTTAAAAAAAAATTTGATATTCCATTTATTTTTGCAGTTAGAAATAAAAATAAAAACGAAATTATAACAGAATTTAAAAGTAGATTAGATAATAATGATTTAAAATTAGAAATAAAAACTTCAATATTACAAGTAAAAGAAATTGCTAAATTAAGATTAACCGAATTAATTAATGAATAATAAATACATTCAAAAAAATTATATAAACTTATGTAGTAAAGTTTTAGGTACAAAAATTCATAGATTTTCTGATCAGTTTTTTGGATCAGCATCCAGATTGATTAAAGAGGAACAGCCAATTTTTAAAGATGGAGTATATGATAAAAATGGGAAGTGGATGGATGGATGGGAGACAAGAAGAAAAAGAATTACAGGAAATGATTATGTTACTATTAAATTAGGTCTTCCAGGTAAAATTAATTTTGCTGAAATAGACACAAGCTATTTTAATGGTAATCAACCTGAATATGCCAGCATTGATGCTTGTTATTTTGAAAAAAATAAATTTAATTGGGTTAATATTTTATCCAAAAAAAAACTTAAACCAAATTATCTTCATGGTTTTAAAACTAAGCAGAATAATAAAGTTTTTAATTTCATAAGATTGAATATTTATCCAGACGGAGGTGTTGCAAGACTAAAATTATTAGGAAATTTAGATGTATCAAAATTAAAATTTCCAAATAAAAAATTTGATTTACTAAGTGTCCTTAATGGATCAAAAATTGTGGCATGTAGCGATGAACATTTTGGAAAAGCTGAAAATTTGCTCTTACCTTTTAAATCTAAAAATATGGGTAATGGATGGGAGACTAGAAGGAGAAGAGGGGCAGGTTTTGACTGGGTTATAATTAAATTAGGTAAACCAGGATTTATTGAAAATTTTGATATTCAAACTCATTATTTTAAAGGTAACTATCCATCATTTTGTTCTGTTCAGAGTTATTTTTCAAATACAAACACAAACATTAACTCAATTGTTAATAGTAGTAAAAAATGGGAATATTTAATTAAGAACTTGGAATTAAAACCTCATTCTTCAATTAAAAAACAACTTTCAAAAAAATCGAAAAAAATAAATTATATAAAACTAAATATTTATCCTGATGGAGGAATTTCACGAATAAGATCAACAGGAAAAATTGTGTGAAATATAAAATTCAAAATATAAATAATCGAAATTTTCAAAAGTTTGGTGATTTAATATCAATAAAAGAAAAACACCATGAAGAAATTAATGATAATACAACTAACAGTTTTTTTGATCTAGCAAACATACAAATTGAAGGAGAAGATAAAAGAGTTCGTTTAAATATTTTTGAAGCTAAGAAAAGAATTTTTCCGCTTCAAATTAATATGTTAGAAAATCACCCCTATAGTTCTCAGATTTTTTTACCTTTTTTAAAAACAACTTTTTTAGTTTTAGTGGCTCCAATAGCAACAAAGCCAAACCTTGATAAAATTGAAATTTTTAAAGTTTCAGACGGTGATGGTATAAATTTTAATCCAAAGGTTTGGCATTTCCCATTAATTTCATTAGACAATGATAAGTATATTACTGTAGATAAAAAAGATGCAAAAACAAATATTGAAATTTATAATTTTGATGAATCAGAAATTTTTGAATTAAATTATGAGTAATTTAATCTTAGATATTAAAAATATTACAAAATCTTTTCCAAAAGTAATCGCTAATAACAAAGTTTCTTTTGGTATCAAAAAAAATTCTGTTCATGCTATATTGGGTGAGAATGGTGCTGGTAAATCAACATTTGTAAAAATTTTATATGGTTTATTAGAACCAGATGAGGGCTCTATTGAATACAATAGTAAACCCTTTAATATAAACTCACCTGCAGAGGCTAGAAAAAAAGGGATTGGAATGGTTTTTCAACATTTTTCACTATTTGAATCACTTTCAGTAAGAGAAAATTTAATTTTAGGTATCGATGAAACGATGTCTTACTCAAATTTAGAAAAAAAATTAGAAAATATTAGTTCACAATATAATCTTCCACTAGATTTAGATGCGCCGATTACATCTTTATCTGCAGGCGAAAAGCAAAGAGTTGAAATTGTAAGAATTCTACTTCAGGATCCTCAAATTTTAATTATGGATGAGCCAACCTCAGTTTTGACTCCGCAAGAAGTTGAAAGTTTATTTGTAACTTTAAATGCTTTAGTAAAAGAAGGAAGGACAATATTATATATAACTCATAAGTTAGAAGAGGTAATATCTATTTGTGATACAGTTACAATAATGCGCAATGGTGAGGTTATAGATACTTCATCAACATCTAATTTTACAGCCAAATCATTAGCGACTAAAATGTTGGGACAAAAACTTGACGATCTTAAAACTAACTATGAACACGTAAAAGATGAATTTAATTTTGAAGTTAAAGATATTTCTTGTGAATTTAATGATCCTTTTCTTACAGATTTAAAAAATATTTCTTTTAAGGTTAGGGTTGGTGAAATTTATGGCATTGCTGGTGTTGCAGGAAATGGGCAATCAGAACTTATGGATATATTAACAGGAGAAAATATTAATATTTCTTCTGGAGAAATAATTTTTAATAAAAATAAAATTCAAAACTTTGGTCCTCAAAAAAGAAGAGATTTATCAATTTCCTTTGTACCAGAAAACAGATTAGGGCATAGCGCTGTCCCTGAATTAAGTTTATCTGAAAATATTTTATTAAGTCAGTTTCCGAAAAATAATTTTTTGAAGAATGGTATAATATTAAAAAATAATATCGATGATTATGCAAATAATGTAATAAAAAATTTTAATGTTGTAACTCCTGGCAATGACGTAAAAGCTTCAAGCTTGTCAGGTGGTAACTTACAAAAATACGTTATTGGAAGGGAAATATCATCAAATCCTAAATTGTTAATAATTTCACATCCTACTTGGGGAATAGATGCTGGTGCAGAACACGCAATAAGAGAGTCATTGATTGAACTTTCCCAAAATGGGACATCAATAATAGTCATTTCTCAAGATCTTGATGAACTTTTAGAAATTACTCATAAAATTTCTGTAATTTATAATGGCAAACTTTCAAATTCATACAAAACAAATGAAGTAGAAATAGAAAAAATAGGTTTGTTAATGGGTGGTAAAAATGATTAACTTTTTACCTATGATTGTTTCAAGATCTCAAACTTCAAATATTATGAATTTTTTTGTGCCAATTATAGCTATTATTTTAACTTTAGTAACTGGTTCTGTTATTTTTTTATTATTAGGCTTTGATCCATTTTATGCTTTATATACTTTTTTTATATCACCAATTTCTTCTTCGTATGGGGTATCTGAATTACTTGTTAAAGCAACTCCACTTGCTCTTATAGCAATAGGTTTAGCGTTTTGTTTTAAAAACAATATTTATAATATTGGTGCAGAGGGTCAACTTACAATGGGGGCAATATTTGGAGGTGGAATAGGTATACTTTTTCATGACACTAGTGCTTTTTGGCTTCTTCCCGTTATGATTTTTGCAGGTGCATTAGGCGGGGCTCTTTGGGGACTCATTCCTGCACTTCTTAAAACTAAGTTTAATACTAATGAAATTTTGACAAGTTTAATGCTAGTTTATGTTGCACTTTTCATTTTAGATTTTTTAGTAGTAGGTCCCTGGAAAGACCCAAATGGATTTAGTTTTCCAAAATCCAGAGCATTTAGTGAGTCTGGAAGAATGCCTTTACTATTTGAAGGATTAAGAGTGCATTTTGGGTTAATTATAACTTTATTTTTAATATTTATTTCTTGGTTTGTTTTTTCAAAAACGATGTTTGGCTTCCAATTAAAAGTATCAGGTTTTAGTCCGAAAGCAGCAAGATATGCAGGTTTCAATCAGACAACACTTATTTTTTTAGCATTTGGAATTTGTGGTGCATTTGCAGGAATAGCGGGTCTTTCAGAAGTATCTGGTCCAATTGGATTATTATATAGAGATATATCTCCTAACTATGGATTTACAGCAATTATAGTTGCATTTCTTGGTAGATTGCATCCAGTTGGAATTATTTTTGCCTCATTGATAATTGCATTAACATATTTAGGAGCTGAAGATGCTCAATTATTTTTACAAATACCTTCAGCTGTTGGTTTCATTTTTCAGGGGTTAGTTTTATTTTATTTATTAGGGGCAGAATTATTGATTAACTATAAATTAACATTTAAAAAAACATTATGAGTATAGAGTTAATTATTGGAATTTTGCAAATAATTTTGATTGCTACAACTCCATTAGTTTTTGCAGGAATTGGTGAGCTAGTTACTGAAAAATCAGGTGTATTAAATTTAGGTGTTGAGGGTATGATGCTAGTCGGAGCAGTTACAGCTTTTGTTACTTTAGTAATTACAGGAAGTTATTTTTTAGCATTTTTTATCTCAATTTTTTCTGGCGTTGTTATGTCTGGATTATTTGCAATATTAGTATTATTTCTAATGTCAAATCAAATAGCAACTGGGTTAGCGCTAACAATTTTTGGTATAGGACTAAGCTCAATGTTAGGTAAAGAATACATCGGAACACCAATTGATGGTTTATCTCCATGGTTCTTTGTAATATTTTCTTTTGTTATTGTTTTTATAATAAGTTATTTTTTTTATAAAACAAAAGCAGGTTTAATATTAAGAGCGGTAGGTGAGTCTCATAATTCAGCTCATGCACTTGGCTATAGTGTAGTTAAAATTAGGTTTTTATCTATTTTGTTTGGAGGTTCTATGTGTGCTTTAGCTGGTTCTTATATTTCTATATGCTATGCGCCAATGTGGCAAGAAGGTATGACAGCTGGAAGGGGCTGGATTGCACTTGCTTTAGTTGTGTTTGCAACTTGGAAACCAGAAAGAGTATTAATTGGTGCTTATATTTTTGGTGGAGTAACCATTCTTCAAATGAACCTTCAAGCATTAGGATTAAGGTTCCCAGGTCAATTCTTTAGTATGGCACCATATTTAGCAACAATTGTTGTTTTAGTTCTAATTTCGAGTAACAAACTCAGAATTAAACTAAGCGCACCAGCTTCTTTAACAATTCCATTTTATAAAGGTAGATAAATATCCACCATTTTTTAATTATAAATTTACTAGAATCGTTGATCTCAATTTAAAAAAGTAATTGAGTAATCATTATATTTAGCAGGTGAGGTTAAAAATGATAAAATTTATTACAATTATAACTTCTTTTATGATTTTTGCATTTGGATCAGCAAATGCAGATCAAAAAAAAGTTGGTTTTATATACATAGGTCCACCAGGTGATCATGGTTGGACTTATATGCATGATGTAGGTAGAAAATATATGGAAAGTCAATTAGGAGACTCCATAACCTCTACTTATATTGAAAATGTTCCAGAAAATGCTGATGCTGTGAGAGCAATTAGAAAATTGGCAGACTCAGGCCATGATTTAATTTTTACTACATCATTTAATTATATGGATCAAACACATGAAGTAGCAAAGGATTTTCCTGATATTAAATTTGAACATGCTACAGGTTATATGCAAGCTGACAATGTAGCTACATATTCAGCAAGGTTTTATGAAGGAAGAATGATAGAAGGTCACATTGCGGGTCATATGTCTAAAACTGGTACAATTGGATACATTGCCTCTTTTCCAATTCCTGAAGTTGTTAGAGGTATAAACGCATTTTATTTAGCTGCTGCAAAAGTAAACCCCGATATAAAAATGAAAATTATTTGGGTATTTACATGGTATGATCCAGGAAAAGAAGCTGATGCTGCAAATACTCTAATAAATCAGGGTGCTGATATTATCGTGCAACACACAGATACTTATGCGCCGTGCCAGGCTGCTCAAAAAGCAGGAGTATATGCATTTGGTCAGGCATCAAACCAAGAAGAATTTTGTCCTGATGCACATTTGACCTCAATTGAGGACATTTGGGGTCCTTATTATGCGGCGAGAGCAAAAGCTGTTGTGGATGGAACATGGTCTTCTGGAGATACTTGGGACGGTATGGATAAGGGAATGGTAGTAATGTCACCATATAACACAAAATTAATGCCTTCAAGCCTAATTCAAGAAGCTGTAAATATGGAAGTTGGCATCAAAGATGGCACCCTTCATCCTTTTACTGGACCAATTTATAATCAAGCCGGTGAACTTGTAGTTCCAGAAGGTGAGGTTGCGCCAGATGGTATGTTATTGGGTATGAATTTTTATGTTCAAGGTATTGATGGAGAGGTACCTCAATAAATTTATTTAATTGCCTCTCTCAAATGAGGGAGGCAAAACTTATTTAGAAGGATTTTCATAATGTCAGATCTACATGTTAGTTGGGAAGAATACAGAACTAAAACTGAAAGTTTAGCTAAGCAAATATATAAAGATGAATGGCAGTTTAACCAAGTTGTGTGTATTGCAAAAGGTGGAATGAGAGTAGGTGATGTCATGGCAAGAATATTTGATGTTCCTCTCGCAATACTGTCCGTTGAATCTTATAAAGGTGAAGGTGTAAAAAACAAACGAGGTGCAATTACATTTTCTAGAGATTTAGCAAAAACTAGTCCAAATATTGGATCTAAAGTTTTGATTGTTGATGACTTAGCAGACTCAGGTATTACCCTCAAAAAAAGTATTGATTGGCTAAATCATACATATGGATTTTATATTGATGAACCAATAAGAACTGGAGTATTATTTTATAAAGCAGTTTCTTCATTTAAGCCAGATTACTATGTTGACTATCTTGACAATTCTCCTTGGATACACATGCCATATGAAAAATATGAAACTATGAAACCAGAGGAACTAGATTAAAATATCGTAGAAATATCATTTAATTTTTTTTTCTGTTTTGCAAATTTTGGAATTTTTGCTTTTTTGCTTGGAAATCCTACAACTAGTAAAACAAAAGGCTTTTCATTATTTGGTCGTTTTAATATCTTATTTAAAAAAGTCATAGGACTTGGTGTATGTGTAAGCATTGCCAGACCAGAAAAATGTAGGCAAGAAATTAAAATTCCTGTTGCAATTCCAACAGATTCTCTCACATAATAATTTTTAATTTTTTCTTTATCGGATAATGAGAATTTTTTTTCAAATATAGCAATTAAATATGGAGCATTCTCTAAGAATGCTTTATTTGGATCTGTACCTAGAGGTTTAAGCGCTTTTAACCATTCTATAGAGGCTTTTTTTTTATAAAATTCCCTCTCTTCTTTTTCAGCAGCAATTCTAATTTTTCTTTTTATTTTATTATTTTTTATTATTACAAAATGCCAAGGTTGTAGGTTTGCTCCATTTGGTGCTGAGCCAGCTGCCTTCAAAGCATTATTAATAATCTCAATATCAAAATTTTTTCTATCAAAATCTCTAACACTTCTTCTCTTTTTAATATTATTATAAAAGTTTTGTGAATTAAGTTTCATTTCTTTAATTGTTTGAATTGTAAATTTTAAATCTTCAGTTATGTATTTATTTATTATATGCATTGGATTTTAATAATAATTGGTACAATTTTAATTTCTATATCAATTAGTAATCCATTATACAGATTGATTATTAAAAAAAGAATAGAATTAAACGTTTTCCTACAAATAATATTTAGAATTTTACTTTTTTTAATTGCTATAATTTTTATTTTCTTTGGTCTTTATTTACATAGTTTAGATTAGTATCTTCTAATATTTCTATCTATTAATGCGGCCCATGCATCAATTCCACCAAGTACATTTACACAATGTTGATATCCCTGACCCTTAAGCCATTTACAAACTGCCTGACTCCTAGTTCCTGTGTGACACATTACAAATACATTTTTATTTTTATCTAGCTCTGTAAATCTTTTAGCGATCTCAGATAATTTCATATGAATAGTACCTTTTATATATGCATGGTCTCTTTCAGTGTCTTCTCTCACATCAATTATTTGAATTTTTGAGTTTTCTTGTCTGAGTTCGTTTAGTTGATGTACTGTTATTTCTGTACTATTGTAAATATCCATTGTTATATTCTACATAAATAATAAAATAATTTCTAGTATTTAATAAATCCCTCGTATCAATTGAAAATAAAAATTGTGTATTTATATATTTTCTTTATAAGAGCATAAATTTCATATGACAAAAAAAATAACTTTTTCAGCTTTTGGTAGAGATTCATATTATCATAGAGATTGGTTTAAAAAGAACGGTTTTAAGTTTGACAGAAGTTCAAGAAAATGGACAGTAGAAAACCTACCAATTGATAATGCTGAGGAGTTTGCTAGTTATTGCAGAAAGTATGGATTAACATTTGAAAGATCTGACAGAATGATAACAGAGTTTGATTATGCTGATTATCTTTGGGATGGTAGAAGAGATGATTTTATGAAGGATTTAGAAACTCCTAAAATTCCGCAACCCAAAAATAAAATTTAATTTTTTGTATAAATTATTTCCTGTCAATAATTTCTTTTTATTAATTATACTTTCAGCTATTTGGGGCTCTGCATTTTTTGCTATTAAAATTAGTTTAGTAAGTTTTTCTCCTATTGGTGTGGCTTCAATAAGGTTAATAATCGCATCAATATTTTTATTATTTTTTTTTTATTTACAAAAAAAACAAATAACATTTACAAAAAAAATATTTATTTTTTTAATTATAATAGGCATTGTTGGTAACTTTATACCTTTCTATTTAATTAGCTGGGCTGAACAATATATTCCCTCATCAACAGCAGGTATGTTAATGGCAATTGGCCCAATAATAACGTTATTGATGTCTCATTTCTTAACAAATAATGATAAATTTACATTATTAAAATTCATTTCAATTTTAGTGGGTTTCACAGGTGTTATTTTTATTTTCAATATTAGCTCTGTAAATAATTTGTATTCATATAGCTTGTTAGATTTATTATCTAAGTTTTTAGTTGTAATTGCAGCTTTTGGATATATGTTTTCCAATATACTTGCATATGAAAAACTAAATAATATTGACTCATTTACAATTACAACTTTTGCCACTACATTTGGAGCAATATTTTCAATACCATTTTTTCTTATTGATTTAGGTTATAATAATTATAATCTTACATTAAATTACAACTCAATTTTAGCAGTAGTTTATTTAGGAATATTCCCAACTGCAATTGCATTTCAATTTAGATATTATATTACTAAAACTTCAGGCCCTGTTTTTTTATCTTACGTCGCTTATTTGATACCTGCTTTCGCAGTTATCTGGGGATATATTATTTTGTCAGAAAATATCGGACTAAACTCTTTAATTGGAATAATGTTGATTTTATTAGGAGTATATTTTGGTCAAAACAAGTCAGTGAGTAAAATACCCAAAAAATACGTATAAAACTAATAATATTGCTACTAAAATTGATACATTTTTAAAACTAAAATACTGCATTTAATATTGAAATTTAAATATTTTTAGTTCAATATACTTTTATTATGACTGACTCAATTAAATACTTCTTAGAAGAAAGCAAAGCTCCAAAATTTTGGTATAATATAAATTCTGATTTGCCAAGTCCTCCACCTCCACCTTTACACCCAGGTACAAAACAACCCGCAGGTCCAGATGATTTTGCTCCGTTGTTTCCAATGAGCTTAATCATGCAGGAAGTTTCCACTGAAAGAGAAATTGAAATCCCAGAACCTGTGAGAGAGGTTTATAAGCAATGGAGGCCATCTCCATTATTTAGAGCAAGAAGATTAGAAAAATTCTTAGATACACCTGCAAAGATTTATTACAAATATGAAGGTGTAAGTCCTACTGGTAGTCATAAACCAAATACGGCTGTACCTCAGGCGTTCTTTAATAAAGAAGAGGGAATTAGTAAAATTTTTACTGAAACCGGTGCTGGTCAGTGGGGAAGTTCGTTAGCTTTTGCTGGTCAAATATTTGGAATAGATATTGAAGTATTTATGGTTAAAGTTAGCTTTGATCATAAACCTTATAGAAAATTAATGATGCAATCTTTTGGTGCTAATTGTCATGCAAGTCCATCAAATTTAACTGATTTTGGAAATAAATTATTATCAGAAAATCCTGATAACCCAGGCAGTCTTGGAATTGCTATTTCTGAAGCTATTGAAGCTACTGTAAAAAGTGGTGGAAAAGCAAAATATTCACTTGGTAGCGTATTAGGACATGTTTTGATGCATCAGACAATCAATGGAAATGAAGCAATTATGCAAATGGAAATGGCTGGAGATTATCCTGATATCATTGTTGGATGTACCGGAGGAGGAAGCAATCTATCAGGTTTAATGTTTCCATTCTTAGGCCAGCAATTAAGAGGTGGTCAAAAAATTGATATTATTGGTTGTGAGCCGGCTTCTTGTCCATCATTTACTAAAGGCAAATATGCATATGATCACGGAGATATGGCTAAAATGACACCATTAATCAAAATGCATACTTTAGGATCTGATTTTCTACCTCCAGCTAATCATTCTGGGGGATTAAGATATCACGGAATGTCATATCATTTAAGTCATTTATATGAACTAGGCTTAATGAGAGCTAAGGCATATGGTCAAAAAGATTGTTTTGAAGCTGGATTAATTTTTGCTAAACAAGAGGGAATTATTCCAGCACCTGAAGGTAACCATGCTGTTAAGGGTGCAATTGATGCCGCTCTTGAATGCAAAAAAAATGGTGAAACTAAAACTATTCTATTTAATCTTTGTGGTCATGGTTATTTTGATATGTCAGCTTATGATGACTATCTCAATGGCAGTATGGCGGAAGATGTAATTGATGAAGATGGTATTAACAAATCTATCTCTCAAATACCTGAAGTTGCATAAATTTAAGTTTAATTTTTAAATTTATAACTTAAAAGGATCAGCTAATTATGGTTGATATAAAACCTTTTAGAGGAACACGTCCATTTAATGAAGATGCAAAAAGCTTAATAGCGCCATCTACTGATCACTTAAGTATAGAAAACATAGAAATTTTTAGAAAAAATAATTATTGGAACTATTTAAAAATTCTTAATCCAGTCGGACAATTAAAAGAAACAGATACTCTCTTAGAAGCAAAACTTCATTTCAGTGAAATGAAAGAAAATGATGTTATAAAAAAAGATGTTGAAGATCATTTCTATGTTTATCAAATTAAATTTAAAGAACATACACAAACCGGTTTTTTATCTCTTGCCAATATAGAAGATTTTACAAATGAAAAAATTAAAGCCCATGAAAAAATTTACGAAAACAGAATGAGAGAAAGGGCTGAACAAATGTTAAATATTAAAACTCAAATTGGGCCTATTTATGTTTTTTTTGAAAATAATAGAGATATAACAAAACTTTTACACTCAATTATAAAACAAAATCCCGATTATGATTTTGAAAGTTTTGATAATTCTATTCATAAGCTTTGGTGTATTTCAAATAATGATTTTATTAATGACTTATTATCTTTATTTTCTAAGAATATAAGTAATTTTTATATCGCTGATGGTCATCATAGAATGGGTGCAATGAAATTAATTGGTGAATTAAAATATAATAAAAATATTCATCAAGAAAATTTTATGATTGCAGCATTTCCTAGTGATGAAGCAAAAATATTTGATTATAATAGAGTAGTAAAAGATTTAAATGGATTGTCTGAGGAACAGTTCTTAGAACTAATATCGGAAAGCTTTACGATTACAAAAAAAGAAAAAGCTTTTAAACCAAAAAAGAATAGAGAATTTGGAATGTATCATGAAAATAAATGGTACTCCTTATATTTTAGAGAAAAATTAGAAAGTAGTAATTTTGTTGATACACTTGATATTAACATTCTAAATAATTTTATTTTTAAAAAATATTTGAATATTGAAGATGTAAACAATGATGAAAGAATAAGATTTATAGCTGGCTGTCATGGTTTGCAAGCTCTTGAAAAAAAAGTTGATGAAAATAAAGACAGTGTGGCATTTTCTATCTTCCCATCTCAAATAAGTGATGTTATTAAGGTTGCCGATAATAAATTAACTATGCCACCAAAATCAACCTGGTTTGACCCCAAACCCTTGGACGGCTTAGTGGTTTATGAATTTGGAAAATAATTATGAATAAACCTAATACAAAACCAGCAAACCCAAACTTTTCAAGTGGACCGACCTCTAAAAGACCAGGGTGGGATATTACTGCATTAAGTAATGCTTTAACTGGAAGATCGCATAGATCTGTAGAATGTAAAGCAAGACTAAAAGAAGCGATTGATAAATCAAAAAATATTTTAGATTTACCTGAGGATTATTTATTAGGAATTATGCCTGGATCAAACACAGGAGCATTAGAAGCTGCAATGTGGTGCCTCCTTGGAAAAACAGGTGTGGATATTTTAGCTTGGGAAAATTTTGGTAAAGACTGGGTTATTGACGCAATTAGCCAATTAAAATTAAAGAATTTAAATATTCATGAAGAAGATTATGGAAAGCTCCCAGATCTTAGTAAAGTAAACTTTGATAATGATGTAATATTTACCTGGAATGGCACAACCTCAGGAGTAAAGGTCCCAAATGGAGATTGGATACCTGATAATAGAAAAGGTTTAACTATATGTGATGCTACATCAGCAATTTTTGGTATGCCCATAGATTATAAAAAATGTGATGTAATCACATGGTCATGGCAAAAAATCTTAGGTGGAGAAGCTGCTCATGGTATGATTGCTATTTCGCCTAGAGTAGTTGAAAGACTTGAGAGTTATACACCACCATGGCCAGTTCCTAAGTTATTTAGAATGGCTGAAAACAATAAATTAATAAAAGGTATATTTGAAGGAAATACAATAAATACACCATCTATGATTTGTGTTGAAGATATAATAGATAGTCTTAATTGGGTTTCAAAAGAAGGTGGTTTAAATTCTTTAATTTCTAAATCCCAAAATTCATTAAAAAAAATTAGTGATTGGATTGATCAAAATAATTATTTAACTTTTCTTTCTGAATATAAAGATATGAATTACATATCTAATACCGGTATAACTTTTAAAATAACAGAAGATTGGTTTACCAGTAAAGATGAAACAGGACAAAGATCCGTTATGGCTGAAATATGCAAATTATTATCTGAAAATAATGTTGGATTTGATTGTAATGGTTATCCAAAAGCCCCTCCATCATTCAGAATATGGGCAGGTGGAACCGTTCAAACTTCAGATGTTGAATTAGTACTTCCTTGGATTGATTGGGCATATAACGAAATAAAAACAAAGCATGCCTAAAATATTGATTTCAGATGCAATGGATAATATTGCATCAGAAATTCTTTTAAAAAATAATCTTGATGTTGAAACAAAGACAAACTTAACACCAGATGAATTAAAAAATATAATTGCAAATTATGATGGCCTTATAGTCAGGTCAGCCACTAAGGTAACTGATGACATTATTGAAGCAGCAACAAATTTAAAAATAATTGGTAGAGCAGGAGCAGGAGTTGATAACATTAATGTTGAAGCAGCAAAAAGTAAAAATATTATTGTTATGAACACGCCTGGAGGCAATACAAATGCAACTGCTGAACATACTATTGGGTTAATTTTTGCATTACTAAGAAAAATACCTTCTGCTAATGAGACAACTCATAGAGGATTATGGGAAAAAAAGAAAATGAAAGGAAATGAACTTAAAGGTAAAAAAATAGGAATTGTAGGATTTGGTAATGTTGGAAAAAGAGTAGCTGAAATCTCTTATGCACTCGGTATGAAAGTTTCTATTTATTCATCTTATTTTAATTCTATAAAAGATAATTTTAAAAACTATGACTCGAGTGATTTAACTAATATTTTATCAAATTCTGATATTATTTCTTTCCATTGTAAGCCAAATAAAGATGGCAGTTCAATAATTACTAAAGATGAACTGAATAAGATGAAAAAGAATTGTATATTAGTTAATACAGCAAGAGGTGGTTTAATTGATGAAACTGATCTAATTCAAGCACTTAAAAATAATTTAATTAAAGGAGCTGCCTTAGATGTTTTTAAAAAAGAACCTCTTGAAGAAAGCGAATTATTTAATTTGGAAAACATAATTTTAACACCACACATAGCTGCCTCAACAGATGAAGCTCAAATAGTTGTAGCTGAAATGGTTGCCAATCAGTTCTGCGAATATTTTAAAAATAATAATGTTGTCAATTCAATTACTTAATAAAGATTTCAGTTAGATTTTCTAAATATCCAGAAGGATTGGATAATATATTCCCATCAAGAATATTAGCTTGATCTAGTATAAGATTTGACATCCTTTTATGATCAATTTTAGTTAAATTATTTGATAATTTTATTATCATGGGATGATTTGGATTAATTTCCAAAATTTTTTTAGAATCAGGAGTTTTTTGATTATGCATTTTCATTAATTTTTCCATATTAATGTCCATGCCTGTTTCTTCTGCAACAAGTAGTATTGGGCTCTTTGTTAGTCTGTCAGAAATTATAACATTTGATATATTTTCTTTAAGTTCAGTTTTAAGAATATTAATTAAATCATTGATTTTAGTATCTATTTTTGTATCTTTGTCATTATTATTATTTGTATTTTCTCCAACTTTTGAAACATCTACTTTTCCTTTAGTAATTGATTTAAATTCAAAATCTTTAAATTTATTTACATTTTGAATCCAAAATTCATCTACTGCATCTATCATAAATAGAACGGGGATTTTTTTATCTGAAAAAACTTCCAATTGAGGTGAGTTTTTAATATGATTTTTATCGGTATTGGCAAAGTAATAAATTTCTTTTTGATCTTTTGCCATTATTTTAATGTATTCTTCTAATGAAATCTTATTTTCATTTATTGAATTTTCAAATCTAAGTAGAGGAATTATTTTTTCATGATGATCATTATGTTCATATAGACCTTCTTTTAATACTGGCCCAAAATTATTCCAAAAAGTCTCAAATTTAGGTTTCTCTTTTTTTGCTAAATTTTCAATTTCACTTAGTATTTTATTTGTTAAGCCTTTTTTTATTTTAGTAATTATAGGATTATTTTGTAACATTTCTCTACTAATATTTAGAGAAATATCTTGTGAGTCTACTACTCCAGGTATAAATCTTAGCCAGTTTGGTATGATATCTTCACATTCATCTGTAATAAATACTTTTTGAACATAAAGTTTAATCTTATTTTTTCTATCAGTATTAAATAGGTCCATCGGCTGATTAGTAGGAAAATAAACTAGAGCTTTATAACTTATGACACCTTCTGCATTATAGTGAATTGTTCTAAGAGGTTCGTCAAAGTTAAAAGAAATATTATTATAGAATTGTTTGTAATCTTCTTCCTTAATATCTTTTTTATCTTTTAACCATAGAGGACTTCCCTCATTAATTTTTTCCTCTTTTTCTTTATCGTCAAGATCTTTAAGATAAATTGGAAAAGGAATGTAGTTTGAGTATTTAGTAATTATTGATCTTAATCTAAAAGAGTCTAAAAATTCATCAGCATCTTTTTTAATATTTAAAGTTATACATGTACCTCTTTTTGCTTTTTTAGCATTTTCAATTGAGTAACTTTCTTTTCCATTTGAAGACCAAAGATTTGTTTCGTTGTGTTCTGCATCTCTTGATAAGACATCAACCTTATCTGAAACCATATAAGAGGAATAAAAACCAACACCAAATTGGCCAATAGCACTAAGATCACCACCTTTTTTATTTTTCATTGCCTCTATGAACTTGCTAGTTCCAGATCTTGCAATAGTTCCAAGATTATCTATTAACTCCTGCTTAGTCATACCTATTCCGCTATCTTCTATTTCAATAATTTTTTTCTTTTTAGAGACTCTAATATTAATTTTAAGATCCTTTTCATCTTTTAAAAGGTTTTTTTTAGAGAGTGACTGATATCTTAATTTTTCACATGCATCTGCAGAATTTGAAATTAATTCACGTAAAAATATTTCTCTTTCACTATAGAGAGAATTAGCCACTAGGTCTAAAAGTTTACTTACTTCAGCCTGAAACGATAGTTTTTCTTTCGAATTTTCTGCCATTTTTTTAAAATTTAAGCATTCATATTCATAATTCAATAGTAAGCAATAATTTTTTGCCACATTTAAGACTATATAATCAAAAATTATGATATTTATGGCTTTCATGAGGTTAGATAATTTTCTTAAGATAATATGTATTTCAATTATTTTTCTTTATGCCTGTACTTCTAATCAGCTAACTAATACTGCTGATAGTTGTATTATATTTGATCAAAAGAAAAATTGGTATAAGGCAACTAAAAAATCATATGACAATTGGGAAACACCAATTGCTTATCAGTTAGCTGTTATTAAACAAGAATCATCTTTTACTCAATTTGCAAAACCTAAAAGAAAAAAAATGTTTGGTTTTATCCCAAGTTCAAGACCATCAACTGCCTTTGGTTATGCACAAATTACTAATCCAACTTGGGAATGGTATAAAAACAAAACAGGAAATCAAAATGCATCAAGAGCTAATTTTAACGACGTAACTGATTTTATAGGTTGGTACACTAATCAATCTGAAAATATGGTGGGCATTTCGAAAAAAGATTATTATAATCAATATTTGGCATACCATGAAGGTCAAAATGGCTGGTCAAAAGAGACATTTAAAAATAAAGAATGGTTGATTGAAGTAGCCAAAACTGTAGAAAGAAATACGAATATGTTTAATAAACAATTAAAAAATTGTGAAGCCAAATTAAATAAAAAAGGTTTATTTGGAATATTTTAATGCCAGTTCTTAATAGTATTAATCAAATGTTAAAAGAAATGACAGAATGGCGTCAGGATTTACATAAAATACCTGAAATAGGATTAGAGGAGTATCAAACATCTAAATATATCAAAAATAAACTAAAAAAATTTAATATTAATTTTAAAGATGGATATTCAAATACTGGAATTGTTGCTTGGGTTGATGGTAATAAAACTACTACTAGCAAGACGATAGGTCTACGAGCTGACTTTGATGCACTTCCAATGCCTGAAAAAAATGAATTTGATCATAAATCTACTAATAATGGCATGATGCATGCCTGTGGACATGACGGACATACAGCCATGTTACTTGGAGCAGCTAAATATTTAAATGAAAATAATGATTTTGATGGAAGAGTTTATTTTATTTTTCAACCAGGCGAGGAGGGGTTTGCTGGTGGAAAGAAAATGATTGATGATGGAATGTTTAAAGACTTTAAAATTGATGAAGTCTATGCTCTTCACAATTGGCCTGAGCTTCCATTTGGAACATTTGGGGTAAATAGTGGTCCCATGATGGCAGCAGTTGATGAATTTGATATAATTGTAAAAGGTAAAGGAGGGCATGCTGCGTCACCTCACTTATCAATTGATCCTGTAGTAATATCAGCACAAGTTATTTCAGCAGTTCAAACAATAATAAGTCGATCAACAGATCCTGTTGATAAAGCATTAATAAGTATAACCAAAATTAATGCTGGAACTGCTTATAATGTTATTGATGATCAAGTAAAAATGGGAGGAACTATTAGGACATTTAGGAAAGAAACCCGATCATATATTGAAAAAAGATTAAGAGAATTATGTAATGGTATTGCAGAAGCACATGGTGCTGAAATCAAAATCCAGTTTGATTTAGTGAATAAATATCCACCTACAATAAATTCAAAGAAAGAGAGTATTTTTGCAGCTAATGTTGCGAAAGATTTAGTTGGTGAAGAAAAGGTTATAACTGATATCGATCCATCTATGGGTGGAGAGGATTTTTCATATTTGTTAGAGGAAAAACCCGGGTCTTATCTATATCTTGGACAAGGAGATGATAATCATAAAGCTCATCTGCATACAACTAAATATGACTTTAATGATAATCTTTTACCTTTAGGTGTAAACTTTTGGGTTGAATTAGTAAAAAAATATTTTTCAAAATAGTTATATATGGTCAGCTATAGTGCAATTTATTCAATAATTGCATACAGGGTAAAAGAATTTTTTTCAGAATATCAGTATTCTTTATTAGCTCCAATAACAACTAACTTACTTTTTGTTTTAGTTTTTTTGACAATAGAAAGTTATTATTCTTTATCTATTGACTCAAATTCTTTTGTTCAATTTATTGCTCCAGGATTAATAATCATGATAGTTGCACAAGAAAGTTATAACAATCCTTCTGTTACTTTAGTCAATATGAAACAAATTGGCTCACTTGATGATTGGTTACTTGCTCCGATATCAAGAATTGAAATATTAATTTCATTATTAATTAGCACAATTATTATAGGTTTTATTATAGCAATTTGTAATTTAATTATTTTTTCATTTATAATAGATATTCAGATTTATAATTATTTATTTTTTTGCTACTATCTAGTTGTAGTTATAATATTTTTTTCGTGTTTCGGTTGTTTTGTAGGAATTATATTTAATACATGGGACACACAAAGTACTTTTTCTAATTTTTTTGTTACACCTCTAAATTTTTTATCTGGTACATTTTTTTCAATTGCATATTTGCCTGAAAATTTAAAATTTATTTTATATTATAATCCATACTATTATGTAATTAAATTATTTCGTAGCTGTTTTAATGAAAAATTTATTTTTCAAGTAGATCAGAATATTTATATTTTATCTTTTATATTTGTATCTTTTATTATTACAGCTTATGTATACTTTAAAGGTTATAGTATTATAAAATGATTGATTATATTCTCATAATGTTAAATTATACTCAACTTTTAGTTGATCAAAATTATGTATTAGCATTAATTTTATATTTTTTATTTTGTTTATTGTTTTTTTTTCTTTCACTACCTGGAGGGTTAATTGTAACTTTATCTTCTGGTTTTTTCTTTGGTTTTTATATTGGGTTCT
>CACKRG010000010.1 GCA_902602515.1 uncultured Alphaproteobacteria bacterium | reverse complement strand
TAATTTCAGCTGTTCTAGTTTTATATTATCGATATCAAAATAAATTTAAATATCTTAGATTTATTGTGCACGAGGGTGTGGCAATAGGCTTTATTAGCTTTTTGTATGTAAATATATTTTTAGTATTAAATTTATTCTTTCCATTTAATTCATTTTATTCTGGATTGATTATGTTGATTCTTATAATTTTTACATTTATTCTTTCGTATTACTTCAAATTAATATTCGACATTAACCGATTTGTAGCTTTATTTAACGATATAATGAGGTCTAATATTAAGCCTAAATAATTAATGAAAATTTTTATTTGAAAGTTTGACATAACATATACTAATATTTATAGCGCTAAGTCATATGAATTCTCCTACAGTTGCTAAATCAAGAAGACTAAGAAGTACAATATATTCATCTCGTATCGAGAAACAGGGTTTAAAATCCTATACTGTTTATAATCATATGCTTCTACCGGCTGGTTTTTCTGATTCACTAGAGGAATCTTATTATCATCTTAAAGAACATGTTCAGGTCTGGGATGTTGCTGCGGAGCGCCAGATCCAAATTACAGGTAAAGATGCCAGTGAACTAATTCAACTTATGACACCTAGAAATCTTTCTAAATCAATTGAAGGTAAATGTTATTATTGTCCAATAGTTGACGATAATGGTTTCTTAATCAATGACCCAGTAATATTAAAATTTAATGACAGTAAATGGTGGGTATCTATTGCTGATTCAGATTTGTTATTATTTGCAAAAGGTTTGGCAATTGGTAAGAATTTTGATGTAAATATTTCTGAACCTAATGTTAATATTATGGCTGTTCAAGGTCCTAAATCTTTCTCATTAATGAGTAGGGTTTTTGGCAAGGAAATTCTAGATCTAAAATTTTACAATTTTAAATATTATGATTTTAATGGATCATCCTATTTAGTTGCAAGATCAGGCTGGTCAAAACAGGGTGGTTTTGAAATATATGTTGAAGATGATGATGCTGGTTTAAAATTATATGATGAATTTTTTAAAATTGGAGATGAATTTAAAGTAAAACCTGGTTGCCCACATCTTATTGAACGAATTGAAAGCGGCTTACTATCTTACGGAAATGATATTGATCTAAACGATAATCCATTTGAATGTGGGTTTGATAAATTTGTAGATCTTGATAATGAATTTAATTTTCTTGGGAAGGAAAAACTCAAAAAAATTAAACAAAATGGAATTTCAAAAAAACTAATGGGAGCCATTATAGATATTAAAGAAATTCAAATGACTGGATCACTTAGTTTATTTTTTGATAATAAGGTTATTGGAGAATTAAGATCAGCTGTCTATTCACCAACATTTGATAAAGTAATCGGAATAGCTATGATAGATAAACCGTATTTTAAGGTTGATCAAGAGTTCGAAATAAATTTAATCGATAAAAGTAACAAGAATATACATAAAGGAAAAATTTGCGAATTACCTTTTGTTTAAAAATATTTAATGACTAAAAGTATTCAAGCAGTACTCCTAGCTTTAATAGCTTCATTTTGCGCAGTCTTAATGTCAGTTTTTCTTAAATTAGGACAACAAGATGCAAATGTATTCACTGTAGGTTTTATGAGATTCTTCTTTGGATTTTTGATTATTTTACCATTTATAATAAAATCAAGATTTAAAATTTATAATACTGCTAATTTAAAACTTCATATTTCACGGAGTATAATAAATGTTCCTATGATGATTTTAGGATTTGCTGCTTTAATGTACATTCCACTAGAACAAATAAAAGCAATAGGTTTTTTAAGTCCTATCTTAGTCGTAATTTTAAGCGTAATTTTTTTAAAAGAGAGAATTTATTTAATTCGTACTTTTTCATTGGTTTTAGGTTTTATTGGAACATTAATTATTTTACGACCAGGTATAATTGAAATTAATATCGGTGTTTATATGGTGCTACTCTCTGGACTGTTATGGTCGACAGTTATTATTATTACAAAATTTATGTCAAAAACTGACTCTGCAATGACTATACTTACATATCAGTATACATTTGTATCATTATTTACTTTACCTTTAGCTATAATCTATTGGTCTAATCCAACTGGTTCATCAATTTTTTATAGTTTTTTAGCAGCAATTGTTGGTACTATTTTGCATCTTTGTATTAATAATTCTTATAAGTTAGCAGATTTATCAATTATTCAACCAGTTTGGTTTACTCAATTAATATTTGCTTCTTTACTAGGCTTTGTAATATTTGGTTCACTGCCAGACTTATTTACATGGATTGGTGCTATTTTAGTATTTACATCAGTACTTATTATTACATATAGGGAAAATTACTTAAAAAAAGATATAGCAAAAAGATCTATCCCTTTAAAAAGCTAGATGATTACTTAATATATAATTTTAAAAAAATAGTTTTATTTCTTTAAATGAATCGCATTAATTTATTATAAGAATAATATATTATAATTAAAAATGTTAAAAAAATTTGAAAATTTTTTAGAAAATTTTATTTTCAATTCTAGATGGTTGTTAACACCAATATACATTGTACTCGTTTTAACTTTAATAATTATTGGCGTTAAGACAGTTCAGGAATTTTTGTATGAAATCACTCATATTTTTGAAATGACTGTTAATGATCTTTTAATATTTGTCTTACATATCGTTGATTTAGCATTAGTTGCTAATCTTGTATTAATATTAATTATGAGCTCTTACAGCTCATTTGTTTCAAGAATTGAAGTTGCTGAAGACTCAGTTGATACTCCAAAATTTTTAGGCAAAGTTGGCTTTAAAGATCTTAAACTTAAAGTTATTGCTTCAATAATTGCAATTAGCTCAATAGGATTACTGGAGGCGTTTGTTGATACATCTAAAAAAACACCTGAGGAAATTTATTTAATGATCTATATTCATGCTATTTTCATTGTATCAGGATTATTACTTGCCTTAATGGATTTCTTCAGCAGTAGATCAGATTTAGATGAATAATTTAAAGTAGTTTCACATAAATTTTTTATAAAATTCATATGTGTCAAATTGTGACTCAGAATCTCAATATAATTATATATAATTATGTTAGGAGAATTATATGGTCGAAAATTTTGGTGGAAGTATTATTTACTTAATACTTTTTATTATTCAATTATTGGGTTTAACATTTTATTGTTATTTAACTATTTTGAATCCAAAAAAAATTATTAATGATTATCAAGTTGGCGAAGGGGCAATTGCTCCAATAAGACTAATAGGATCTTTTATACTGCCATTAGTATTAATTGGTATTTATTTGATGTTTACTTCAATTGAAAATATGTGGGTATACTTTGTCCTAGGCCTTATGACTACAGTGTATCAGCTACTTTATGATCTTGGAAATAGAATGGGTATAATAGATAAAAACTATACTATTGTTAATAAAACAGAAGATACAATTATTTCTATTGTTTTTGTTGTAATTAATGTTGTTCTCATAATAGGATTACAAGATAGAATAGGTTTATAGAAAATTAGATTGCTGGATCAATTCCGGCAATCTATCTTAAACTAAATTCTTTTATTTTTTCAAACGGAAAATGATCAGCAACATCCTTTTTAGCATAATATACTTCTTCCACCACACCTTCTTCATTAATTAAAACATCGGTTACAGCAATATCAAAATACCCTTTAATTCTTGTTGGAATATAACCTCTAATTAAAGCAGGAAAAACTTTATGAGCTTTAAATATTATTGTAGCTAGCATTTTAGAATAAGATCTTTCAATTTCATATTTTTGAAAATATTTAAAATTAGCATCAGCTAAAACAGTGAAGGGTAGAGGTCCATGCTTTCCCATAAAATATTTTAGATTATCTACTGGTGAATGAAATATACCAACATGAGTAAAATTTTTTCCAAATTCTCCAAAACGTTTATTGAATTCGTGTAATCTTAAATTACAAAAACTACAACCAGCTATTCTATAAAATGTAAGTAAAACTTTTTTACCTTTAGTTTCAGATAAATTAAATAAAGATCCATCTGTTTTAGGAAGTGTAATTTCTTCTATTTTATTGCCCGTTATTATCTTCATAAATACTTATAAAATTTTTTATTTTAAATAATATATTTAAATTTAATAATTATAATTTTTTTGCAGCACTTGTCTCTTTAATATTTGTTAGTTTTGTGTATCTGTCAATCATTTGAGTTGTTTTATGACCACTTTGAGCCATAATTTCATGTGTTGGAACCCCATTCATTCTAGCCTGTGTAATAGATCCAATTCTTAAACTATGACCAGAAATTTTATCACAATTTTCTATACATGCATCATCTGCTCTTTTTTTTAAAATTAAAACAAAACTTGTGTCTGTAAGACTTACTTTTTGATTTTTGTTATTAAGAATATATTTTTCAATATTATTAGCTTTATTAATTTTATAAAATAGGGGGCCAGTATCTATTAATGCAACTTCTAACCAATTCTTAAGAGCGGATACAGGACAATAAGATGTATTTGTTTTGGGTAACCAAATCATTCTACCTTCTCCCTTTTGATCTGTTTTTGAAAAGGGTATTAGTACTTGAATACCATCTTCTTCAAAATTTAAATGTTCAAACTTCATTCCTAATAGTTCTGATCTTCGACAAAAACTATAAAAACCAACTAAGATTAATGCTTTATCTCTAATATTTCTCAAATCTTCATTATCATTTGGGATCTTATCAATTATTTTTTCAATGTCTTTTTTTAATAGTTCCTTAGCTTGGCCAGACTTATTATTTTTTTCATCTCTAACAATTGCACTTATTGTTTCTGAGATATTTGGATTTTTTCTATCGAACTGAAAACCATTAACTCTGTATTTATAAGTTAAGGAGGCTAAAATTCTTTGTATAGTAGAAGCCTTGTAAGCAGTTGAGGAGTAGGGGTTATTATTTACCTTTTCTCTACCTGGAATGTTACTTGATCCCTTAAGAATTTTTGCCTCAGGATCTTCATGTAGCCAATCCATGTAATTTGCGGTTAAAGCATAAGCACTATCTAGATCATCAACATCTAATGGATTGCAATTGTATTTATTTTTGCAATAATTGATAAATTTTAGCCAATCTCCTTGATATTTATCTTGAGTGTTTTGAGCCTTAGATTTCTCTTTAAGTTTACTAACTTTTTCATTTAGAGTTATTTTTACCATTTTATATATTACGATAATTACAGTTATCGTAAATAATAGTCAAGTAATAAATATTTTTATTATATATCAATAATTTATATATATTATCTAAATCAAATTATAATATTACAAACTAGATATAGATTTTCACGTGTAATAAAATACTGTATATAGTGTATCAAATGGAACAATTACTGCAGATTTCAGCTGATTCCCAGATCTTTGTATTAACGGGTGCTGGTATAAGTAAAGAGTCTGGGATAGAAACATTCAGAGACTCAGATGGACTTTGGAATAATCATAGGATTGAAGATGTTGCCAGTCCAGAAGGATTTTATAGAAACCCTACTCTTGTCTATGATTTTTATAATAAACGTCGAAAAGAACTAAATTCAGGAATTATGCCAAATAGGGCTCATATTTTACTTCATGAATTAGAAAAAACATATAAAATTCATATAGTTACACAGAATATCGATAATTTGCATGAGATTGGAGGATCATCATCAATAATTCACATGCACGGTGAGCTAAATAAGGCGAGATGTATAATGAATGATAGTCATGTGTTTGAGTGGACAGAGGACCTAAATGAGACCCATAAATGCCCTAAATGCGGCTCTCAAATGAGACCTCATATTGTATGGTTTGGTGAAATGCCCATGCAAATGGATGAAATTCACGATTTAGCAGAGCAATCTAGTCTATTTGTTTCTATAGGCACTTCAGGACAAGTCTACCCTGCTGCCGGTTTCGTTTCGATGTTTAAAGATATGCGCAAACCAACAATTGAATTAAATCTGGAGCCATCAAGTAATCAAGATCAATTTGATTTTGCTATTCATAAACCTGCTACAGTTGCTGTTGAAAAATTTAAGAACTTACTTTTAAAGAATTTAAAAAACTAATTTATTCACATTATTAAATTTTTTTTAACAAAAAAATTTTTCTAGAACTTTCTTTATAAAGAATCATTCGCATTAATGTTTTTATGACAAGAAAACGTCCTGATTACATAGAATTTTTTGGACTTTAAAAAAAGTATTATTATATAATTAATTAATACAAAAAATATATTTACCAATTAAAATTCATTAATAAAAAACATATTCTATGAAAGAAACTTACTATAAGCCCTTTGGACCTACAATAGGTAAATATAATTTATCAAATACAATGATTGGTAAAGTTAATTCATTTGCAAATAAAATAATTGAAAATAAACACAAAAGTAAAGTATTGGATCACTCACATAGATTAGTGGGAAATGTTCAACAACAATTTCGCTTAACAAAAGATTTTCTTTTTACTAGCGGTTTAGAAAAACAACTTAACCGCATTATTGAATCTTATTACAAAAACGTCATTCAAGTTAAGCCCTCCTCCATTAAAATTGATCGCGCGTGGATTGTTAGACAATTTGCTGGTGATTTTAACCCACCACATATTCATAGAGGGAATGTTAGTGGAGTTTGTTATCTTGAAGTTCCAAATTCTATTAAATATAACAAAGAGATTGCTTTTGCTGGAAGACTTTCTTTTTTTGATGGTCGTGTCTCCATGCCACGCAATAGTCCTCCTTTGGTAAGGCATCGTATTACCTTTAAACCTCGTGTGGGTGATATGTATATATTTCCTGCTTTTTTAATGCATGATGTTCATCCGTTTCGTAAAGATGGCGAACGAAGATGTTTTTCTTTTAATGCATTTGTAAAAACTTAAAATTTATTTTGTATTAGTCTACGTTATTGATCTTTTTCTATCAATCCTTCTACTTTATTTTGTTCATAAGAGGAGATTGTTAAGGATTATCCTCTATAATTAAAGTATATGTCAGCTGGGTGAGTGGTAAGACCTATCACTTACGCATTTTCTAATTAGTTTGAGGCTCAACTGTTATTAATTTTTTATTAATCCATGAGTTGATACCACTTTGTGCATTGTAAATAACAATATCAAATTCTTTATCCATCATTTTAGCGATTATTTTTGATCTTTTTCCCGATCTACAGATTAAGATTATTGGGTTAGATACATTTATTTCTAGTTGTAATTTTTCGTACCATTCATCAAAATTATAATTTCCCTCTTCATCGAAAAAAGTTAGTAAAATACTATTTGGAATAACGCCGGTTTGATCCCACTCTGAACTTCTTCTTACATCTACAATTGGAATATTATCGTTTGATAATTTTATCATTTCTTGATCATCGACATCTATAACTTCTGCAAATGCAAATTTAACAATCGATAAACCAACTATAATGTTTATATAAAATCTAATATTCATTAACTTTCTTCACAATAAGTTTGGTAGTTATTTAAAAGAATTAGTCGTGTTCTCCACCTGGATCATTTTTTGGCAAAGCAACTTTATAAGGATTGCCATATTTATCTCTATAAATAACGCTACCTCGTGCTCTATTCGCTGAATGGTAACCTTCTCTAAATTTATAGACATTCTCAGATATTTTAAAAGTAGCAATAGTGATAGCAATGGCTGCGATTAAAAGAAAATGTGTAGCAAAAGTTACTCCCATTACATACCACGATCCTACATAAAGACTGAATGCGATACACCACATCCATGCTAATATTTGTAATACCATGTGTCTGACTTGTAGGTCGGGAATGTGCTTTAGTGGGTTAAAATCGTGACTCATAACACTATCCCAGCATTCGACTATAAATTGTCTCATAGTAAATAAATAGGTCTTTATTTTAAATAATAAATACCTTGTTAAATATTAGTAATTTTCAACTATACTATACGTGTTTTCTTGAACTATTTCTCCTAGCTTACTTCCATCATTAATCATAAGTTTTAAATCTGAATGACTTCTAACTAAGTCTCTCGTTTTGCCTAAATGTTCAAAATTATCAAAATTACAATTAAAAGAAATATGACCCCACATATTTCCAGACATAATTGCTATTGTGCATTTGTTAGCACCTTGATCTTTCCATAACTTTGCAAATTTTTTAACATTTTCCATTGCCTGATCGTTTTGACCAGGAAAAGGTTTCATAATCCACTGTATTCTAACCATATTTCTCCTTTCTAAATAATTTAGTTTGGCATTTCTATTGACGTAACAAAGTTTAAGGTATCGCCACCCATAAATTGAACACCATTTAAATAGCTACCTCCACCAGTCACTCCTTCAAACTTACCTGTTCCCGAAATAAATGTCCAATCTCCTCCACCTTTAGCGGGTTCCCAATTTCCACTTGTCAGAAAAAGATCACCATCAGTGTCATGTACTGTACACATAAAAAATCCTGCTAGAGGTATGCCATCTTTATTTGCAATACCTTTACCCTTACAGTCTGCCATAACTTCTTTAGGCCACCCTTCTGGAGCATCATCATAAATCCAAAAAGAATCATTGCTCCAGTTCCAAATTTGAGCTTCACTAGCTGTTACTATCGGTGCTTCAAAGCCACTTGTATTATATGCGGTTCCAGTAAATTCATATTTTTCACCAGCAAATGCAGAGCCAAACATTAAAAAAATGGAAGACATCAAGATTAGTAATAATTTATTTTTCATATTATTCCTCTTTTGTTTGTATATTTTGATATATTTTTATTTAGGTATTAAAATTTCACAGTTCAATAATAATTTCATTACAGAACTTTTAATAAATCCTCATCATCAATCATTGCTTCAACTTGAGGAAAAGTACACATAGGCGCCCAACTCATCATGAAACTGTGAAGTTTTTCATGGCTTTCTGCATCTACGATTACATAACCATAGCCACTTGCTGAATTATGAACTCTAGCAATTTTAGTTACTCCTTCAGGAAATTCAGCATCTCTTTCTTCTTGAGTCATATTTTTAAATAACTCTTGTGCAGCCAATTTCTTATCTTCATATACAACATACTTTAAGTGATATAACATTTTGTAACCTTTCAATTTAATTATTATGGATTAACTTAACACCAACTAAGAAGATTGTTAATGGACTCTGCTATATAAATATATCATGTCTATATTGCTTCCAAAGCATTTATCTAAGATTAAAAAATATGTAACAAAAAAGGTGTTAAAGTTATTGCAAAAGAAAGGAAAAATTATGGACTCAAAAGCATTAGTAGAACAATGTTACGATCTCTTTGGAAAAGGTGACATGGAAGGTTTTATGAATATAGTACACGATGATTTTATTTGGGTATATCCAGGTGATAAGCATCCATTTTCTGGAACTCATAATAAAGAGGGTTTTCAAAAACAATTAATGAAAACTCCTGAGCTCTGGACCAATTTTAAAGTTACGATAGAATCAATGATTAGCGAAGGTGATAAAGTTTTTGTAAATGCAAAAGCAACTGCTGAAGGCATGGATACAATTTTTGGACACTACATGGAAGTAAAAGATGATAAGTTGTCAAAGTTTATCGCTTATGATGATACTTTAAGTATGTTTAATGCAATGAAAAAATAGATTTTATAAAAAATTTCATTAGAGGGGATTAACTCCCCTCAAATGTTTTTAAAAGAATACAAATTTCAATTGTAAGAAAGGAGTTTAATTATGAAAATTATATCACACGCAAAATTAACTAAAGGTTATGAGCATTGGAAACAAGCATTTGATGAAAACGAAAATTTAAGACAAGAATATGGGGTTACTGTATTAGCTTATGGACATCCCAAAGATAATAAAGATGAAATTTATACAGTTCTTCAAGTTGAATCTATGGAGCGAATGCAAGAAATGCTCAATTTACCTTCAATGGTAAAATTAAGAACAGAAGCAGGAGTAGATCTTGAAACTCAAACATTCATTATGTTAGAAGGTGGAAATTAATATTATAATATGTCTAATCCTTTTATTTTAATAGCTAGAATACGCGTAAAAGAAGGTAAGGTTGATGAGTATCTTAAGATAGCAAAAGAAGCTGATGACGCCGTTAATGATTCAGAACCAGATATGCTAATCCATACTTTTGATCAAGATCCAACAGATCCATTAGAATTTACCTGGAGTGAAGTCTACCGCACCAGTGAAGCAATGGTTCATCACATTAATAACCCTCCTGTTGTAGCTTATGTAGAAAAACATCAAGAAATAGCTGATAAATTTGAAATAGAAGTTTATGGAAATATTACCGATGAGACTATTAAAGCAATTGAGGCTCTCAACGTACCCTTCAAACACTTTAAAACAACAGATGTTGGTTACATTAGAACAGAAAAGTTCAGTTAAAATTGCTGTTTATTTATAATAATAATTTTTTTACTTAAATTTAATTTAACTGAATAATACAATCTTCATAAATTTGTAAGATTATAATTTTAGATTTTACTAAACAAAAGGAGATTTATGTTATTTGAAAAATTACAAAAAGCATTTGAAGAAAAAGATGCAAAAGCTCACAGAGCTCTTTTCCATGAAGATCATGAATTTATTAGCCATAAGCAAAATAAAGTTTTCAAAACAAGTGAAGGAAGTGAAGAACAAACATTAGAAATGTTCAATAATATTACTCAAGATAAAGTTCGTTGTATTTATGAAAATGATGAAATTTTAGTCACACATCGTTTTAATACTTATGCATCTGGAGACAAAGAAGCTTTAATGATGGTTGCATTAAAAAAAGATGGATTAATTTGGAGAACAGAGACTGGCGCTACAGAAATGTAAATAAACTTATTTTAAGGAGGAATTATGAAAAAAGGATATTGGGTTGGACAAGTAAAAGAAATTAAAAATGAAGAAAAATGGGGACAATATTTAGAGAAATTTATGAATATTGTTGCAGAGGAAGCAGAAAAGAAATCAGGAAATTTTGTACCTACTGCTAGCAGTTAACCAAAGTTCTATGTTCAAAAGAATTTTGATTTATTATACTCAGCAGTCGTTGAATTTAATAGCGTGCAGGACGCAATAGATGGTTACAATGATCCTCGTTATCAAGAAGCTTTGGCACATTTAGGTGAAAATAAAGAGGATGTTGTTGTAAGAAATTTAGTAATTATTGAAGCAAATTAAATTGCTAAATTAATTAACTATAGACTAATATATTCAACTAAAAGAAATAGAAAAAAGGACGTATTATGAAAATTATTATGAATGTTAAATTAAAAGAAGGTTATGAAAAATGGAAAAATCTTTTTCTCAGTGTTGATACTCATAGAGAAAAATATGGAATAAAAGTTTTAGCATATGGCCACCCTAAAGATGATGAAACGAAAATTTATCAAGTTTTAGAAATTGAATCGATGGAAAAAATGCAAGCAGCAATGCAAGATCCAGAACTAGCAAAACTTAGAACTGATGCAGGTGTTGATTTAGATAGCCAAGAGTTAGTTTTCTTGGTCGAGTAGATAAATAAAAAATAAAACACTATATATTCATGGGGTATAAAGCCCTCTCCACTGAGGGAGTTTTGCCCCATTTTGAAATTATTGCTGAGAGTTATACTCAAGTGTTTGAACAGATATTTTTAATTTTTCAATCGAACCATTAGAATTCGATCTTCCATAAAAAACACCTTTTATAGGCGCAGCATAATTGGCATCTAGTCCGCATGAAACTCTAATGTATCTTTCATCTGGACTACAATTATTTGTTGGATCAAATCCAACCCAGCCCAAATTTTCTATATAGAATTCAGCCCAAGCGTGTGTTGATTGAAATTCTGAACTATGAGAATTATTATGCATATATCCATTTACATATCTCGCTGGGATTCCTATTGAGCGAGCGGCACTGATCATAATGTGCGCTTGATCTTGACACACACCCTTTTTTTGTTGGTAAGCTACAATTGCTGTTGTTTCATTTGAAGTAGTTAAAGGTTGATATTCAACTCTTTCTGCAACCAGTCTTAATAATTCATGTGATACATCTAAGTGATTTTTTGAAGTACCATTTTTGGCGTCATGTGCCAGTTCTATTATTGCACTATCTGATTGAGTTAATGTAGTATTTCTTAAATAAACAATGGGATTAATTTTATCTAAGGGATTATTATAAATTCCTTTTGTATCAAAGGTTTCTACTTTGCCATTTACAAAAAAATTTACACTTTTAACTTTATTTTTATTTGAAAAACTTTGTATAATATTTGCTTCTCCATCTGTGTACATTTGTGATTTTTTAGATCCGTCACGAGTCACATTCCAGTTTATTATTTTTAATGCGTTATTTTCTGAAGGATGTAATTTAGTAGTTTGAATTAAATTTTCAATTGGAACATTATATTCATAACTTGTTGTATGTTTAATAGATAGTTCCATAATTAATTAAAAAATTCCTTATGTATGTCTTGATCTACATTTGATATTTTATTAATAAATTTTGAAACAAATTCATGTAATCCATACTCAATTATTGTTTCAATTTTTTCTTGTTGAATTGTCGTATTCAAATCTTTTAACGTATCATATATTTTATTTACTTTTAGTGGACTACATTTAAGGTTAATAAGGTGCTCAACAATATTTTGAATACAAAAACTTAATGATCTAGGACAATTATCATTTAGTACTAAAAAATCAGCTATTTTTGTTGCAGTAATATCACCATCATACGCCCATCTAAACGCCCTAAATGATGATAGTGATCTTAATAATATGCTCCATTGCATATTATCGATGTTACCCCCTATATATTCTGGCTTAGGTAACAAAACAAAATATTTAACATCAAGTAATCTAGCGGAATTATCTGCTCTTTCGACAAATAAACCTAGTAATAAAAAATTATATCCATCATTTCTAAGCAAGGAATTGATAGTTCCACGAAAAAGATTTACTTGCTCTATTGCCCATTCAGTTAAGTTTGGTAAGTCTGATGTTGAATATTTGTTTTGTTTAAATTTTAATATTTCTTGATATGCTTTATTTATTGCAAGCCAAGACTCAGGTGTAAATGATGTTCTAACAACCAATGCATTATTCCTCGCATTTAAAATACAATTATAAATTGATGATGGATTTTCTTCGTCAAAAAATAAGTAATCTTCAACATGTTTTTGAATAATATCATTATATTTTTTTTTATAACTTTCTATTGCTCCAGATGCAGCTAACACTGACTCCCATTCATTATTATAACCACGAGGATTAGGAAAAAGAGACATCCTATAACCAACATCAAGCAACCGAGCAGTTGTTTCAGCCCGCTCCATATATCTACTTATCCAGTATAAATATTCTGCTGTTCTACTTAACATATTACTCTGCTAAAACCCATGTATCTTTAACACCTCCTCCTTGACTTGAATTTACTACAAAAGATCCTTCATTCATTGCAACACGAGTTAAACCACCAGAACTTAGTTGTGCTTCTTTACCTATTAGACAAAAAGGTCTAAGATCAACACGCCTTCCTTCAACATGGTTTTTTATAAGTGTAGGAGTTAAAGATAAATCTAATAAAGGTTGAGCGATATAGCCATTGGGATTAGTAGATAATTTGTTTTTAAAAATATCTATTTCAGTTTTTGAAGATTTTGGACCAATTAACATTCCATAACCCCCAGAACCATCTACCTCCTTGACTACAAGATTTGAAATATTTTCTAAAACATATTGAAGTTGATCACTTTTTTCACAGTTCCAAGTTTTAACGTTTTCTAATATTGGTTTTTCATTAAGATAAAATTTAATCATCTCAGGAACATAAATATATATAGCTTTGTCATCAGCTATCCCGGAACCAGGAGCTGAGCAAATATTAACACCTCCTGTTTTGTAAACATCCATAATCCCAGGAATACCAATAACTGATTGTGAATTAAAACATAGTGGATCTAAAAAATCATCATCTATTCTTCTGTACACAACATCCACTCTTTTAAGACCATCTACACTCTTCATATAAAGATATTTTCCTTCAACAATTAAATCATTAGATTCAACCATTTCTATGCCCATTTGATCAGATAAAAAACTATGTTCATAATAGGCGCTATTTAAAGGCCCAGGAGTAAGTAAAACTACAACGGGTTCAGAATTTTCACATTTTTGAGGTGCCAAACTCATAAGTGTTTGAAGTAATCTTGTAGGATAATTATCAATTGGCGTAACTCTATTTTTTAAAAATAAATCAGGAAACATTCTCATCATTATTTCTCTATTTTCTAACATATAAGAAACACCAGATGGTGTTCTACAATTATCTTCTAAAACGAAATAGCTATCACTGTCAGTTCGGACTAAATCAATACCCACAATAGGACTATAAATACCTCTTGGAGGTTTAAAACCAACCATCGTGGGTTCAAAAGATTTTTTTTTATAAATTAGTTCTTTAGGAATTATATTTGCTTTTACAATCTCACCATCGTTATAAATATCCAGCAAAAATGCATTTATTGCTTTAGATCTTTGTATAACTCCTTTTTCTAATTTGGACCATTCATTGTTTGTAAAGATTCTAGGAATTAAATCAAAGGGTATGATTCTTTCTCTTGCTGTTTCACTGTTTGTAGAAAATGTAATACCAATATTTCGAAAATGAGTTTCTGCTTCTGCATTTTTTTCCAAAATAACTTTTGAACTCATATTTTCTAACCATGAACTTATATTGTTATAATGATTTCTTATTTCAGAATCAGCTTGATACATTTCGTTAAACATATCTAAATTAGACTTCTAAACGTAATTAAGAAAAATTTTTTTTTAAAAAGCCATTCTATCATTACTAATAACAAACCTTTCTTTTTGTTATTTCATGCTTAGCTATGGGAATTTAAATATTATCTGCGTTCCTTCGGTTTTCCCTACTTCCGATCTGCTTAATACAGATTGAACGATTTATAACTTTGCACGCGTTCCTTCGACATATGTCTACTTCCGTCTTGAAAATAATCAAAATGAACGAAATGCTCATTTATTTAAAAACATAAAAATAGTAAAATGTTTAAGATAAAGTTTTAATATGCAAAATTAACATAACTAAAAAAAATAGTAAAATTTAATATTATTTTTAATTAAAAGTAATTAATTCAATTATTCTTCTATAATTTTATAATATTAATGTTTTTGAAAAAATATGAATTAAGATCGAAGAGTAGTTTTTGTTACTACAAGCATATTTTTTCTGTTCTCTCTAATTACTATATAAATTCCACTTGCAATAATCATAAACATACCAACAAAAGAATAAAAATCTGGAAGTTCATCAAATATAAAAAAACCTAAGATTACTGCAAAGATTAAATGAACATATTCAACTGGGGCATTTATTAATGGAGATCCAATTCTGTAAGCTCCTATTAAAGATATAATGCCTAAACTTCCTAAAACTCCAATGAATAAAATAAAGATAACGGTCTGAATGTCATTAAGGATCCAAGGATTATTTAAATTATCAAGAATATTAAAATTTATATTTGAATTATATAACAAAACACTAATTACAGTTCCTCCAATAAATGAACCTATATAAATATGAAAAGTCTGTTGAAATAACGAATCTTTATCAGAAGTCTTTTTAGCTAATGTCATGGACAGAGCATAACTGCACGCTGTAATAATAGGAAATATCATATAGATATTTATATTTGTGAAATCAGGCTTAATAATTAGCAGTGTTCCAGAGAAACCAACGATAATACTAAATATTCTATTTATACCTATTTCATTTTTTAAAATTAAATAAGAGAATATTGTAATAAAAAAAGGACTAACAAAAAATAAGGTTGTTGCTTCAGCGAGTCCAATTTTACTTAATGAAATAAAAAATAATAAAAAACCAAAAAAGAATGATATGCCTCTAAAGACAGCAACATACGGATATGCAGAACTAAAGACAATATTTTGTTTTGTATAAAGTAAATAAAAAATTAAAATTAAAGATCCTACTGTTGCTCTGAAAGCTAATATTTGAAGCAATGACAGATCATTAACTGTTAACTTTATTAAAGTATCGTGGACGATGAACAATAACATTCCAAATATAATTAGTAATAATCCTTTAATATTGTTATTCATTAAATAAGGTATTAATACTATTTTTGTTTTTGAATAAACAAAAAAAGGACTGTAGAAGGTGATAGATTTTTTTTCAAAATTACGAGATAATCGATTTTTCCAATTTACTGTTGTAATCATTATAATTCTCAATGCTGTATTAATTGGCGCAACTACATATGAGTTAGAACCTTTATTTATAAACTTTATTCATATTCTTGATTATGCAATCACAGTTTTTTTTGTTATTGAAATTTTGATTCGATTTATAGGAGAAAAAGAGAAAAAAAACTTTCTTAAAGATGGTTGGAATGTATTTGATACGATTATAGTAGCTATATCACTAATTCCTATTCCTAATAATTCTAGCTATCTAGTTTTACGGTTACTTAGAATATTTAGAGTTTTAAGATTAATTTCAGTAATACCAGAATTAAAAAAAATAATTGAAGCTATTCTTGCATCAATAAAAAGAGTCTTTTATGTTAGTCTTCTTCTTTTTATAATTCTCTATATTTATGCAACAATGGGATCAATTTTATTTGGAGAGGATGATCCTGAGAGATGGGCAGATCTTGGTATTTCACTTATTACCCTCTTCCAAGTTCTGACATTGTCTAGCTGGGAAAATGTAATGTTGCCAATGCAAGCAATTTATTGGTGGAGTTGGATATATTTTTTTAGTTTCATTACTATATGTTCAATTACTATTCTTAATTTAGTAATTGCCATTCTGGTTGATGTTGTTAATCATCAAAGAGACTAATATATGGAATATCTTAAAAGGTTTTCATATTGGTCAACTAGTGAGGATTTAAAACTATCTTCCAAAGCCCTAGAAGATTCTAAACATTCTTATATAGATACGATTGCATGTATATTAGCAGGTCAAAAACATCCTATTAGTGATAAAATTAAAAAGTATAATCAAAAGATTAATGAAGAAAAGTCTATTTATGGAAAAGCATTATTATATGGATGTCAGGCTGGTATTTATGATTTTGATGATTATGAATCAGCTGGCTCTTCTCATTGTTCCGCACCAATAATATCTGCAGTATTAGCAATTCATTCAAAAGAAAAATTTACATACAAAGAAATGCTAGAAGCATGGATTGTCGGATATGAAATTATTATAGGTATTGGTTTATCTCTTGGATATAGTCATTACGAAAAAGGATGGCATGCTTCATCTACAATTGGAACAATAGGTGTTGCTGCAGCAATAGGAAGATTATTAAAATTAAATTCTACACAAATGTTGAAAGCTCTATCTATAGCCTCAAGCTCGTCAGCAGGAATGAAAATTCAATTCGGAAATGAAATGAAAGTTGTTCATCTTGGTTTAGCGGCTCAAGCTGGAATTCAAGCTGCATGTTTAGCGAGAGAAAATATAGAAGCTAACAATAATTTTTATGATGAAGTAGATGGATTTAAAATTTTATATGGAACATCATATAGTAAAACATTAGATGAAAGTACTAAGTCACGTAAACTTGGATTTGCAACAATTGATTATCCAGTTATAAAGAAACCTTGGCCTTCTTGTGCATGTACACACAGAGCTGTTGAGGCTGCAGAAATTTTATCATCCAAAATAAAATCAATTTCAGAAATAGAGAAAGTAATTATTAAAACACCAAAACCATTTACTAAAGTATCTAGGTTTCATATACCTACAAATGAAGCTGAAGCACGCTTTTCACCAACCTACTGCGTAATGATTGCTTTAAAAAATGGAAAACTATCCCATAATGATTTTATGGATAATGTTTTTTTAAAAAAAGAAAGTCACAAATTAACAAATCTGGCAAAAGTTGATGCCTATGATGTTCCCTCCTCATTTACTGAGATGAGTCCTGATTTTCCTTGTTCTGTAGAAGTTTTTGAAAAAAATGGAAGAAAATTAACACAAACAATAAAAAATGTTAAAGGTGGTAATAATAGGCTAATGACAATTAATGATATTAAAAATAAGTTTTTTGAATGTAGCAATGATATAGAATTGCTAAACCTACTTTTAAATTCTGATAATGATATAAATTCACACAACATATTTAAGCAATTTGTAAATGAAAACTAGATTATTATTAATTATTCTATTCTTTTTTTCTTTAGTGAAAAATATTTATGCTGACGAAATTAAATCACTATCTGAATTAAAAATTAGTGACCCTGAAAACTATTCTCAAAATTTGATGGAACGTTGTTCAGTTATATATGCCGCGTTGGCTATTTTAGAAAATAATAATGATTATGAAAATAAATATAAAGTTTTTTTACAATCTTATATTTTATCTAAAAAAGACTCAAACCCAGATATTAATGAAAATGAATTATATAAAGATAGTTTGGATGAGTTTAAATTATCTTTGAGTTTTTTTCTTCAACTTTTCAAACAAAATTATAGTAAAGAGAAATCTTATCTAGGAAATTCTTGGTTAATTGATGATTTTAATACTTGTTTAAAGTTATAATTAATTGAAATTTATATAAATTTTTGATAAAATTTAGTTATCATAGCAGTTGCAGTAACCTGCTTATCAAAACTTCTGCAGTAGAAAGAAACCTGCATTAACAAAACAAATATGGAGGAAAATAATGTTCGATAAAAAGAATGAAAGTGACACAACTACTCCAGATGTATTTAGGCCTACTAAAGGATCTGCAAAAGTTGTAATTGGCCATGGCGTTTCTATTAATGGTGAAATAAAAAAAGCTGATGAAGTACAAATTGACGGTGAAGCTGATGTTACGATGAAAACAGATAATCTTGTAGTTGGTGTAACTGGTAACTGCAAAGGAGATATTGAAACTCATAATGCTGATATTTGGGGTGAATTTGATGGAGATATTAAAGCATCTGGTACATTAACTATTCAAGAACAGGGTAAAATTTCAGGTAAAATTGAATACCAAAATTTACAAATTAAACTTGGTGGTCAGATAAGTGGAGATATAAAATTGTCTGATAAAATTCAATCAATTAAAAAGGATAGAAAACCAACTCAAGATGATAATGTATCATTACAAGAAGCAATGAAAAAAGAAGAAAAATAATAATTTTAATTGAATTGTAATAATAACTAATTATATATCTAAATGTCACTTTGTCGCTTGTTTGGCATTTAGCTAAACCCGACAAACGTGATGAATTTTATTTTAAATTCACAATCCACCATTATTAAAAAGAAAATCAGAAATTTTTTTGACTCCAACGTTATTTTTCATTTCACCAAAAATATATGGTAAACCATTTCTTGCTTCATCAACATCAACTTTCATTTGTTCCAAATCAACATTAACGTAAGGCGCAAGATCAACTTTATTAATTACTAGTAAATCAGATTTCTTAATTGCAGGTGCTTTTTTTCTAGGTATGTCTGACCCTTGAGCAACATCAATCATATAAATTGTTAAATCGACTAACTCAGGACTAAATGTTGCGGCTAAATTATCACCACCTGATTCAATTAAGATTAATTCTAGATCAGGAAATTTCTTTTTCATTTCATCTACTGCTAATAAATTGATGGAACAATCTTCCCTTATTGCAGTATGAGGGCAGCCACCAGTTTCAACACCCTTAATTCTTTCAATTGGAAGAACCTGAGCTTTCATTAAATATTCAGCGTCTTCAGTTGTATAGATATCATTTGATATAACTGCCATTGATATTTTTTGAGATAAGTATCGGCAAAGTGCAGCAGTCAAACTAGTCTTACCTGTTCCTATCCCACCTCCGATACCAACTTTTAATGGTCCATTTATATTATTCACGTTAAATAAATCCTAGATTCTAATCTCTCATGTTTTATGGAAAAAATATCGCCGATAAAAAATGTTGAACCAACATCATTAAGAGTTAAGTGTTTTGATTGAGTTAAAAATTTTTGAATTTGATCAATAAAATTAACATTTATAATTTGACCGTCTTTTTGTGACATTGGTATATGTTTTACACACACATTAATTAGATTAGTGATAAATGATTGTAGATAAAATTTAATTAGATCATCGAAATTAATATTAAAATATAATCCAGCTTTTGCTAAACAATATATAAAAGATGTATTTTCAGGTAAAGCTACCCCCCAACTATCTTTCATTATTTTACGAAACGAATTTCCCATATCAATCATTTCTATTTTTCTTTCTTTAGAAGTAGCACTTGCTAATATTAATTCATCAATTTCCTCACCATCATAGATAGACTTAATAAATATAAAATCATTTCTTAGGGTTCCAAAAAATAAAAGAGCATTTAAATATTCTTTTACTTCATCTTTATTTTTAATCTTTTTATTATCTATGAGTGCTTCTAATCCATGAGAGTATGCATATGAACCTATTGGAAAAGAAGAAGAAAACCATATTTGTAATATTTGAAGAGGATCTTTTTTATTTATCATTTAATGTTTATGGCTATGAGTTCTTCCCATTCCATATGCCCCACCCTCAGGTTTAAATTTTTCAAATATTTTTTTTATATTTCCGTGTAATTTTAAAACCATATTAAGAATAATAGCATCATCTTGAATAAGAATTCTATTTTCCTCAATTTGACATGGTAAATGTCTATTTCCAATATGCCATATAATTTGTTTTAAATTATCACCTTTTATTTCAATTAAATTTTCCTCTTTGGATATTATTTTAATTAAATTTCCATTTTCTAATTCAAAAAATTGATTTTCATCAACACTAATTGTTTCCTCAAGATTGACCAAAAATTCAGTACCATTGTTTGTTTTAAGTTTTTTTCGACGAATAAATCTTTCTTCATAAGATAAAGAAATTTCATCTAATAATTCTTTATTATCTTTATTTTCATTAACTATTTTAAAAGCAGTATTCATTTTAATACATAAAATAACGTTGAGCTAAAGGTAAGTTTTTAGCTGGTTCACATGTAATTAGTTCGCCATCTGCTAAAACTTCATAAGTTTCTGGATTAACTTCTATTTTTGGGCAATAATTATTAAGTATCATATCTTTTTTAGAAATTTTTCTAATATTTTTAACTGGTAGTAGAGATTTACTGATTCCAGAGTTTTTAAATGAATCCTTATCTAAAGAAACTTTACTTACAAAAGTGACAGTAGATTTTTCTAACGACTTACCAAAAGATGAAAACATCGGTCTTGAGTACACTGGTTGTGGTGTTGGAATTGATGCATTAGGATCACCCATTTGAGAGCAAGCTATACTTCCACCTTGTAAAACCATTTCAGGTTTAACACCAAAAAAAGCTGTATCCCAAATTACAATATCAGCACGTTTATTTTTTTCGATACTTCCAATATGATCAGAAACGCCATGAGCTATTGCAGGATTAATTGTATATTTAGCTATATAACGTTTAACACGCACATTGTCGTTATCACCCTGCTCTTCACTTAATTTTCCACGCTGCACTTTCATTTTGTGAGCTGTCTGCCATGTTCTTATTATAACTTCACCAACACGACCCATCGCTTGACTATCAGATGCAATAATTGAAAATGCACCCATGTCATGAAGAATATCTTCTGCTGCAATTGTTTCTTTCCTTATGCGACTTTCAGCAAAAGCAACATCCTCAGGTATTGATTTATCTAGATGGTGACAAACCATTAACATATCTAAATGTTCTTCTATTGTATTAACTGTATATGGTCTTGTTGGATTAGTCGAAGATGGAATAACATATTCTTCACCACAAACTTTTATGATATCAGGAGCATGACCACCTCCAGCTCCTTCTGTATGAAAAGCATGAATTGTTCTTCCATTAATCGCTTTAATTGTACTTTCTACAAATCCACTTTCATTTAATGTATCTGTGTGAATCATTACTTGAATATCATGATCATCAGCTACATTTAAACAATTATCGATTGCTGCTGGGGTTGTTCCCCAATCTTCATGTAACTTTAATGAACTTGCACCACCAATTACTTGTTCTTCAAGCGCTTGAGGTAATGAACTATTTCCTTTACCAGCAAAAGCTAAGTTCATAGAAAAAGCATCTGCAGATTGTATCATTTTCTCTATATGCCAAGGTCCAGGAGTGACTGTTGTTGCTAATGTACCGTGTGCCGGGCCAGTTCCTCCACCCAACATAGTTGTAATACCTGAATGAAGTGCATCATCAATTTGCTGAGGACAAATAAAATGAATATGACTATCAAAACCACCAGCTGTTATAATTTTTCCCTCACCTGCAATAATTTCTGTTCCAGGACCAATAATAATATTTACATTTGGTTGTGTATCTGGATTACCAGCCTTTCCAATTTCATTAATTAAGCCATCTTTAAGACCAATATCTGCTTTATAAATTCCATTTATGTCTACTATTAAAGCATTAGTTATAACTGTATCAACAGCACCTTCTTTACGAGATACTTGAGATTGTCCCATTCCATCTCTAATTGCTTTTCCTCCGCCAAATTTTACTTCTTCTCCATATGTTGTTAAATCTTTTTCTACTTCGATAAAAAGGTCTGTGTCTGCAAGTCTAATTTTATCTCCAGTTGTTGGGCCATACATATCTGCATAAGCATCTCTATTTATTATTTTCATTTCAGTTGACCCATAATTTTTTTATTAAAACCATATATTCTTCTATTTCCAGTTATTGGAATTAATTCTACATCTTTTGATTGCCCGGGCTCAAATCGAACAGCTGTACCAGATGGAATGTCTAATCTCATACCTTTGGATTTTTCTCTATCAAATTTTAAATATTCATTAGTTTCTGCAAAATGATAATGACTTCCAACTTGTATTGGTCGATCACCAGTATTTGAGACTTTCATAATAATTGAATTAAGATCTGCATTCAAAGTAATATCAGTATTTTTTTTTGTAATTATTTCGCCAGGCTTCATTATCTAATAGGTTTATGCACCGTTACTAATTTTGTTCCATCAGGAAATGTAGCTTCAACTTGAACATCTTTGATCATATCTGGTACCCCATTCATGCAATCTTCTTTTTTTATTACGTGAGCACCTGTTTCCATTAATTCTGATACCATTTTTCCATCTCTTGCGCCTTCTATGACAAAGTCTGTTATCAAAGCTATTGCTTCTGGATAATTTAACTTAACACCTCTTTTTAAACGTTTTCGTGCAACGTTAGCAGCCATACTAATCATCAATTTATCTTTTTCTCTCGGTGTTAATTTCATCTATAGATTCCAGTTTTTTGGCAGTTTATCATTAATTATATTTTTCATAATATAATTTAGTGTTTTTTTTAAATCGTAATTATCATTTGCTAAACATCTGATAATGATTTTATTATCAAATGTTGTCATTTCGCAATAGAGATTAGTAATATTTTTTAATATTTTTCTTAATTCTTGCTCAAGTTGATGAATTATATCACCAAATATTAAAATTGTTGATAAAGATGAATTATTTGCAAAAGTATAACTGTTTTTATAATTCTCTTCCATGAGTCCTTGTATATTAATTGATTCAAAATGCTTTAAAGAAGAATTCTCTGTGATTTTCCATTGGTCTGAAAAATATATATTGTTAATTACTTCAGACATTTCTTTTCGTCCAAAGATAGAGGTTTCACAAAAAATTAAATTTGATTTTTCCAATAGATTTATATTAATTGTTCTAATTAATTTTGAATTATTAAACAAAATTAATTCTTTTGGGAGCCAGTAAAGATTAGAATTTTTTAAAGATATATTTATTTCTACTTTAGCTGGGTTACCAAATCCTTCATAAATTTTTTCTGCGGCTTGAGTACATATACTTAAATTTGAATCTTTAATTGCAACATCTATCTTAATTTTATCATTACATGTTATTCCACCTGCTGTATTTATTAAAATTAATTCAATATTATCATTGTAACTATTTGGATTTAAAATTTTAGAGCATCCACTTTGATATATTTTTTTTATATCATTATTTAATATTTCTAAAGATGAATAACCGTTTGAACGTTCTAAAATTTTATCCATTGATTTAATTTATTAGAAAAAAAATTAAAAGAAATAAAAAATTTATTAAGTTATTAATATTTTATATACACCATTCACCTTGTTTGAATATAGGAATGATGTTTCCATTTTGGTCTTTTCCTGATACATCAATTTTTCCAGATCCAATCATCCAATCAATGTGAATCATACTAGAATTTCCACCTCTTTGAGCAATTTCTTCTTTTGATAAGTCTTTCTTAGATTTAAAACATTTAGAATAGCACTGACCAAGAGCGATATGAGATGCAGCATTTTCATCAAATAAAGTATTATAAAATGTTATTCCTAATTGGGATATAGGGGAACTATTAGGAACAAGAGCTACTTCACCAAGCCTTCGTGAACCTTCATCGGAATCCAATACTTTTAAAAGAACATTCTCTCCCTTTGAGGAATTAGCATTAATAATCTTTCCATCCTTAAATTCTACTTGTATATCTTCAATTAGTGTTCCTTGGTATGATAAGGGTTTTGTAGAACATACCCTACCATTAACTTTTAGAGCGTGAGGAGTTGTAAAAACTTCTTCAGATGGAATGTTAGGATTACAAATTATTCCATTTTGAGATTCTGATGCTCCACCCATCCATTCATGATCATCAGCAAGACCTACATCTAAATGAGTTCCTGGACCAACATAATGTAAAGATGCAAAATTCATGGAATTTAACCAATTAGTTTTTTCACGTAAATTTTTATTATGATTGTCCCACTCTGCAATAGGATCATCAGATAATACTCTTGAAGCATGAAATATTGCATCTCCAAGTTTTTTGACTGAATCTTGCTCGTTTAAATCAGGAAATACTCTTTTAGCCCATGCTTTTCCTGGCCAAGAAATAATATTCCAATTAATTTTAAACTCAGTAATTCTTTCCCTAGCTGGTTTGTATGCGATAGCATTAGCTTTATTTGCACGTGATACTTTTTCAGGATCCATTTCTGCTAATAACATTGGGTCATCACCTGCAATGGCCATCCTTGCTGTATTATTATCAAAGGCTTCTCCCATTCCATTGTATAACCAATTAGCAGCCATATCAAAAGACTCGTTTGATGCATATTTGAAGCGAGAAAGAGTTATATCAGAGTCAGAAAATAAAGGAGTAATGATTCCAGCCCCTTCTTTATAGGCATGTTCACAAATTTTTCTAACTAATGGAAGTGATTCAATTGGAGCTGTTATAAGTAAATTTTGACCTTTTTGTAATGCAACACCTCTTTTTATTGATAAGTGTGCTAATTTTTCTAAGTTATTTAAATCTAATCCGTTTTCCATGAATATCTAAATAGTTTTGAATAACTTAAAAGTCTATACAATTTTTTATGAATTTACCATCTAAGGCTCATACAGCTTAGACCTGCATCTACTTTAGAAATTTCATTAACTTTAATTTTAATAATATTATATTTTTTTGATAAAATTTCTTCTGTTTTTACAAAACCATCGGGAATTAGTAATTTATCATTTATACGTAAAGAATTAGCTGCTTCCTCATCTCCAATTGGTAATTCTATTAAATTATAATTTGATTTTAAATATTCTAATTTTGCCATTTTATTACTTACTAAAATAACATCATCGTCAATTAAACTACATTCAGACTTAAAGTGAAGTACGTTTTTAGGTGTCTCACATATTGAAACGCTAGCTCCAAGTGAAATCAGTATATTAGATAAGTTTACAGCACCAACTTTATTTGTTCTATTTGATAGACCTATAATGAAATGATTGTTAATATTTAAAATATCGCCACCTTCTACAAATCCATTTTCAACAAAATATATATTTTCAAAGAACCCATTTATCTCATCGGTAATAATTTTTTTTTCTCCATTTCTTGTTGGGTCGGATGGATTAAGTATAATAATATTTTTTTTATAAATAAGAGCTGGATCTTCTACAAAAATACTATCTGGAAAATCTTCTAATGGCTCTAGTAGTATTATTTTTAAATCTAATTCTTTCATAACTTTAAGATAATTATTATGCTCTTCTAATATTTTCTCAAATAAGGGATTAATATTTTTAGAACTTATCGCATGCTGAATACTTTTACTTGGTTTTCTAATTATTATATTTTTAAAACTATAAGTCATATAAAATGGCGTGCCCGGCATGATTCGAACATGCGGCCCCCAGATTAGGAATCTGGTGCTCTATCCTACTGAGCTACGGGCACTAAATTTATATTAAAATTATTTATAAAATTTTCCTACAAAAAATAAACCAAACGAAACAGAAAACCCTATAAAAACTGCATATATTATTGTTCCTATACCTAATACTCCGCCTAAATAAAACCCTACTCCAACTGCACTTAGTTCAATCAAAGTTCTTATTAAGGCTATAGATTTATTTGTTTGCTTATTAATACCAGTCATTAAGCCATCACGCGGTCCAGGACCTAAATTTGCAGCAAGATAATATCCACTTCCTATTCCAATGATAAAAATACCTATAAAAACTTGGATTAATTGAAACAAAAATTCTTTAGGATAAGGCAAAATAAATAATGATAAGTCTATTACTACTGATATAAAAATTGCATTTAGAATAGTTCCAATTCCTGGTTTTTGTTTAAGAGGAAACCATAAAAATAATACTACAACACTAACTATGAATGTTGTAATTCCAATTGTATAACCTGTTTTAAAAGCCAAACCCTGATGAAGAACGAACCATGGACTCACACCAATATTGGCAGTTATTAATAATGCCTCACCAATACCAAATAAAAATAGGCCGAAAATTAAATACAAAATTGTTATTTTTTTTGGTTTTAAATTAAATTCATATTCAGAACTCCAATATAATTTAGGTATTTTTTTTAGAGTTAATATATAAATTAGATTTTTTATCATAAATTCTTGTTTCCTTTATCACATATTAGAATTAAGCTTCCATGTAATTATGAATGAAATCTATGATTATATTGATGAAAGGAAACTATCTGTAGTTTTAGAATCAATTGAGAATGCTCATGGCTTACCAAATGAATGTTATCTTGAAGGACCTTATAATAAAATAGAAAGAAAAAAAATTTTTGAAAATAACTGGGTTGTTATAGGTACAGCAAGCTCGATATCGGAACCAGGTGATACAAAGTCATTTAATTTACTAGGCATACCATTAATATTAGTAAGAGATAATAATTATCAAGTTAGAGTTTTCCATAATGTTTGTAGTCATAGAGGTTACAAGTTAATTAGTGAAGACTGTAATTTAAAAAAAATTATTCGATGCCCTTATCATTCATGGTCTTATGATTTTACTGGCAAATTAGTAGCAACTCCTCATATTGGAGGTCTAAATGTACATAACCACAAAGATTTTAAAAAAAATGAAAGTAACCTAAAAGAAATACGCTCAACAATTTGGTTAGATTTGATTATGGTTAATATATCAGAAAATGCAATTTCATTTGAAGAATATATAAAACCCCTAGAAAATAGATGGTCAAAATTTCTTACAAAAAAAGATTATAATTTAATACAGCATCCTAAAGATTATGGTTATTTTAAATTTGAAGCTAAATGTAATTGGAAATTTGCTATTGAAAATTTTTGTGAAAGTTATCATCTTCCTTTTGTTCATCCAGGCCTAAATAAATATTCAAAAATTGATGATCATTATCATATTCAAGGGTTACCAAACCGTTTTGCTGGACAAGGAACATTAGTATATAATCCTAAATTTAAAAGTAATAAAACCTTTCCAAAATTTCCTAGTTGGCCAACAAACAAAGATAAGCAAGCAGAATACGTAGCTTTATTTCCAAATGTTATGATTGGAATTCACATAGATCATTATTATGCTTTTTGGCTGGAACCTATTAATTATGAAAAAACAATTGAACATATGGAAATCTACTATGTTGGAGAAGATGCAGCTGTTTCTGATAAATATAAAAGTATTAGAGAGGAAAATTTTTTACAATGGAAGAATATTATGACAGAAGATTTAGATATTATTGAAGGTATGCAAGAAGGACGATATTCTCCAGCCTTTAATGGCGGAAATTTTTCTCCTGTGCTAGACAATCCAACTCATCATTTTGCAAAATGGGTAGCTAATTCTCTTATTAATTAAATATATATAGAATCACCGATTTTTTTTATAAGATAACTTAATAGGAGATAATTATGTCTGAATTAATTTTAGAAGCAGGTGGATCAACAGCTTTTATATTGCATGTTCTATTTATGCTTTTTAATTTATTTATTATTTATCAATTTTATTTTAATAATAAATTTTTCAATGAATTAGGATTTTCAAATGAAGAACCTAAATTAGTATTTAGAGGCCCTTTAGGTGCTGTTTTTTTAGCAATGTTATTGATGTCTGTATTATTAACTTTTGATGTAACTGGAAACACTTATGAAGAAAATGTAGTACAATATAAATTTTGGTATTCATTTTTATTTATGCTTATGACAATTGCATTAATTAGTTCTATAGTTAGATATTTTAATCTTGTAAATAATTATGGGATAACACCTAATATTAGAGGAGTAATTTTTCCATTAGTTGGATTAATTTTAATTATTCTTAGAACAATTTTTGAGGGTTATTAATTTAAATTACAAGCGGTGTAATAACCGCTTGTTTTAAATAAAATAATTTCTTATTTTTTTTCTTGATGCAAAATGGAGAATGATTGAAACAACAAAAAAGAAAAAAATAAAATAGTATTCTCTTAATTCAACATTCATTGAATAAAATACAAATAGACCAGTAATTGTAAAAAATTTTATATAAATATCTAAAAATTGTATGGGATATAATTTTTCAGTTTGAAAAAAAATATATCTAAAACCAAAATATGAAAATGTTAACAATATTGATAATCTTAAAGTTGTTAGTCTGTGATATGGAACTTCTTGCCTTTCGACAATATTAAAAGGAAAATAAATTGTTACACCAAGTAACTCAGCTATAAAGGCGGAAGTAGCCCATAAAGCTAGCAAGGCAACAATAAATTTAGATAATATACGAGCCACTTTCCAAATTCTTTCTTATGGCCTTTTTTTACATAGCAATATTGCTCTCAGGCTTGTGACCGACTGAACAAACATATTATAATTTAAATTATAAAAAATGTAATATTTTTATCAAAAAAGACTGAAAATCTTGAAATTTAATTAATTTTTAAAATTTTCTTTGATTGGTGAATAAAATAATAATATTAAAATAGATCCTGTAACTATCCCACCTATCTGATCAAGAACACTTCCAAAAGATGTGTAAATAACTGATCCATTAAAAAAATTTAATAATAAACCTGAGATTACTAAAATTAAATATAAATACTTTCCATATGATATGAATTTATAAAGTAAGTTCAAAGTTAATAAATATAAAAAGAATAAAATTAATGATAGAATTCTTGAAAAATTTTCAAAATTAGACAAAAATCCTTTATCTAGATATTTATTAGCTTCACTTAGTTCACTTGTTTGATACGAAGATGTAATCACTATTAAAATTAATATTGCAAAATCAATTAAAATTAAGTTTTTAAAAATTTTTTCTATTTCCATAAAAATATAATTACATATTTAATGATCTTTAATTGACCTAATAAAACATATCCAAGTGAAATAACCTGTACAAATTAACCAAATTACCAATACAATTGAATCATTTATTATTAAATTAAATTCAGATTTAGTTACAAGCCTTAAAGTTGTAGCAGCCCAAATGACAGTAAAAAAAATTGTTAAATTTCTATAGGATTTTACTCTTAGTGGATGAACAAATTTCCATGGTATAAAAGTTAATATTGATAAAATAATAATGACAATCAAATTAATCCATTGATTAGTGTTCAAAATAAAAAAATACAATACCACTACGTTCCATACAGCTGGGAATCCTTGAAAGTAATAATCATCTGTTTTCATATTTACATTTATAAAAGTATAAAGAGATACTCCAAAGATTAAAGCTGGTAAAATTAATTCAAATCCTGAAGGCACCATTTGAAACCAATAGATCATAAGTGCTGGATTAATAACATAGTTTAAATAATCAATTATAGAGTCTAATATTATACCATCTAGGTTAGGTGCTTTTTCTTCAACTCCAACTTTCCTTGCTAATGTTCCATCTACTCCATCTACAAGTAATGCCATACCAAGCCACAAAAAACTTCCTACTTGATCGTTATTTAATATTGAAATTAATGCAAGAAATCCAAGTATTGCTCCTGATCCTGTAAAAGCATGAACACCCCATGCGGATATTTGATCTTTATCGAATTTCATAAAAGATCTAGATCTTTATCATTAAATGAATAGAAAATAAAATTTTTGAAGAAAATAGAGAAAAAATAAGGATTTGAGGTATTTATAATTTTTCTAATATCAAACTTTATAATAAGTTTATTATATCGCTATCTCCTTCAGCAAAATTATAATTTTTAAAATCACTTTTTTCAACCCATGCTGAATCTTCATGTTCATTTAAATAAATATCGCCACCAATGTAAGAGCATATAAAATAATGTAATTTCAAATTTATTTTTTCATCATGGTAGTTTTCTTCACCTAATTTATTTTTTATATCTATATCAATATTAAGTTCTTCTTTTATTTCTCTTTTTAATGCTATTTCAAAAGTTTCCCCTTTTTCTACTTTTCCTCCTGGAAATTCCCAGCTTAATCCCATGTGTTTATTTCTATTTCTTTGAGCAATAAAAAATTTATCATCTTTTATTATTATTGCTGCAACAACATCAAATTTATCCATTAATTGGTATTATCACGAATAAACTGATTTGCTTTTTTTATTATATGATTTTTCCTATCAGTATTCATTTTATCGTAGATATTAACCATCATATTTAAACGTGGATTAGATTGAAAAAATTTTCTATTTTTATTGATAAAACGCCAATACAATCCATCCATAATGTCATTCCAATTACCTCTTTTAAAATTCATCATTTTCATAAAATAACTTGAGCCGCAAATATAAGGTTTAGTACTAAAAATACCTCCATCACTAAACAATCCCATTCCATAAACATTAGGTGACATTACCCAATCAGAACTATCAACAAACATTTCCATAAACCAGTTATAAACCTGATTAGGTTTAATTTCACATAAGTTCATAATGTTACATAAAATCATCAATCTCTCAATATGATGAGTGTATCCATATTTTTGAGCATTTTTTATTGAGTGATCCAAAGGATCTAATCCCGTTGTGCCATTATACCATTTTTTAGTGAGAGAATTTTTATGATTAAAGAAATTATTTTTTTCTAATTGTTGATCATAATTTTGGTAAATCCCCCTAATGAATTCTCTCCATCCAATAATTTGCCTGATATAACCTTCATAGGAATTAATTTTAATTTTATTTTCAACTTTTTTAACTCTGTCGATTATAAGTTCTGGTGTTAGTAAACCTAAATTGATCATGGGGCTTAACGCACTATGGAATAAAAAATTATTCTTAGTATCAACTGTATCCTCATAATCACCAAATAAGTTAAATTTTTTAATAATAAAATAATCTAACCACTTAACAGCATCATTATAAGTTGTAGGAAGCCAAAAATTGTCAACTTCACCTGGGTGATTTTTAAAAATTTTATTTATTTGTTGTTTTAAAACTTTTGTATGCTTTGTTTCTTTTGCAGCAATCATTTCTGGTATTTTGATATCTTTTGGAAGTTTTTTTCTATTATCTTCATCAAAACTCCATTTACCACCTCGAGGTTTATTATTTTCCATCAAAATATCTGTTTTTGCACGAGCAATTTTATAA
>CACKRG010000009.1 GCA_902602515.1 uncultured Alphaproteobacteria bacterium | reverse complement strand
ATATTCAAATCTACAAGATCAAAATCAATTATACCTAGATAGAATTAAAAGACTTCAGCCAAATACAATTGATTTAGACTATTTAGATGAGACATTTCGGAAAGTTACTGGTTTTTCTGGTCAAAATCAAACAGTAATAATTATGGAATAAATTATTTTTTTTGATAAAAAATCGACCTAATTAGATAAAATGTATTAATGAAAAAACTAAGTAATAATGATTATATTAAGATGTATACTTACATGCTTAAAATTAGAAGATTTGAAGAAAGGGCAGCTCAACTCTATGGTATGGGTCATATAGGTGGTTTTTGTCATCTATACATTGGTCAAGAAGCAGTTGTGGTTGGTGTTTTAATGACAATAGATAAAAATGATTCAGTTGTTACCACATATAGAGACCACGGCCATATGATTGCCAGGGGGCTGGATCCAAAACGTATAATGGCAGAGCTAACTGGAAGAGAAGATGGTTATTCCGCTGGCAAGGGTGGTTCTATGCATATGTTTTCTAAGGAGAATAATTTTTACGGTGGTCATGGCATAGTTGGAGCACAAGTACCAATAGGAACAGGCATTGCTTTCACACATAAATATAATGGTGAAAAAAATATATGCAGAACATATATTGGCGATGGGGCTATGAACAATGGACAAGTCTTTGAAGCATTTAATCTAGCTGCATTATGGAAACTTCCAGTTTTATATATTATTGAAAATAATAAATATGGAATGGGAACCTCCGTAGATAGAGCTGCTGCAGGATTGGATTTGTATAAAAGAGGTGAGGCCTTTGGAATACCTGGAGAAAAAGTAGACGGAATGAATATTTTCTCAGTTATTGAAGCTGCAGATAAAGCTGGTAAATATGTAAGAGAGGGAAATGGACCTTATATTATCGAAGTTCAAACTTATCGTTACAGAGGTCATTCAATGTCAGATCCTGCAAAATATAGAACAAAAAAAGAGTTAGATACTTATAAGGAAACAGATCCCATCGAAATAGTTAAAGCTGAAATATTGAAGAAAAAAATTGCCAAAAATGATGAAATTGAAAAAATCAATAAAGACACTTTAGAAGAAATTAAAAATGCAGCTGAATTTGCAACCAATAGTTCTTTTCCAAAGGACAGTGAGCTTTATACAGACGTTTATTTGTAAATTATGAGCACAGAAATTTTAATGCCTGCATTATCGCCAACTATGACAGAAGGTAATTTGTCTAAGTGGCTAATAAAAAAAGGTGACACTGTTAAAGCAGGCGACTTGATTGCTGAAATTGAAACTGACAAAGCAACAATGGAAGTGGAAGCAGTAGATGAAGGTGTTGTTCTTGATCTATTATTTAAAGAAGGAGAAGCCAATATTCCAGTAAATAAAGTTATTGCTATTATTGGTGATCCAAATGAAAAAGTTGAATTAAAAAAAGAGGCTCCCATTGAGAAAGTGATTGAAGAAAAGAAAATTGAAAAAAATATTGAGACAAAAATTGAGAATAAGAAAGATGATGTAATCGATACACCATCACCTAAAATAGAAGAAGATAGAAATTTAAGTGCAGAAGAAATTACTATGCGTCAAGCGCTAAGAGATACAATGGCAGAAGAAATGAGAAAAGATAATAAAGTTTTCATACTTGGAGAGGAAGTTGCCGAGTATCAAGGTGCGTATAAAGTAACGCAAGGCCTTCTTCAGGAATTTGGCAAAGAAAGAGTATTAGACACTCCTATTTCCGAACATGGATTTACTGGGTTAGCAGTTGGAGCAGCATTTAAGGGATTGAGACCAATCTTAGAATTCATGACTTTTAATTTTTCTATGCAAGCAATTGATCAAATTATAAATTCAGCTGCAAAAACACTTTACATGTCTGGAGGACAAATTAATTGTCCTATTGTTTTCAGAGGACCTAATGGTGCTGCGGCCCAAGTTGCTGCACAACATAGTCAGGATTTCTCTTCTTGGTATTCTCAAGTGCCAGGTTTAAAAGTCATTGCTCCATCTACTCCTTATAATGCAAAAGGTTTGTTGCGTTCTGCAATATCAGATCCAAATCCTGTAATTTTTCTAGAAAATGAAATTCTCTACGGATTAAAAGGTCCTGTTAATAATGATATTAATTTCTCAATACCGATTGGAAAAGCAAATATTGAAAAAGAAGGAAAAGATTTAACAATCGTCACTTATTCTATAATGTTACATAAATCGAAAGAAGCAGCACTAAGATTAAAAGAGGAATACAATTTAGATGCAGAAATTATTGATTTACAAACTTTAAGACCTTTGGATACGGAAACAATTTTAAATTCAGTTAAAAAAACTAATAGACTAATTACTGTTGAAGAGTCTTGGCCATTTGGTAGTGTTGGTTCTGAAATTGCAAATATTGTTCAAAGAGATGCATTTGATTATTTAGACTCACCAGTTATAAAAGTTAATAGTGCTGATGTTCCAATGCCTTATTCATTGAGCCTTGAAAAACTATACCTTCCTCAAGTTGATGATATTTTAAATGCAGCAAAAAAAGTAAGTTATATAAAATAAATGGCAATTAAAGTTTTAATGCCAGCGTTATCACCTACAATGTCAGAGGGTGTAATTAATAAATGGCTAGTCAATATTGGCGACACTGTTTCTGCTGGAGATGTATTAGCTGAAATTGAAACCGACAAAGCAACTATGGAAGTTGAGGCAGTTGATGAAGGAAAAATAACTCATTTAATTGATATTGCTTCAAATAAACAAATTGCCGTAAATTCTGTGATTGCGATAATTAATGGTGATGAGAATGAAAAATTAGAGGATTATGATACTAAGATTGAAGATAAAAAAAGTAATCAAAATGTTGATAGTGAAATAAAATCTAAAAATAAAAACGAATTAGATATAAAAATTAAAGAAACAAATACAGATAAAGATAAACAAATTATTTTAGCAACCCCATTTGTTAAAAAATTCTCTAAAGACAATAATGTTGATTTAACACTTATTAAAGGTTCTGGCCCAGAAGGTAGAATTATAAAAAAAGATATTCAAAATTTTAAATTACAGATAAATGATGAAAATATTACTATTACTGAGCCTTCAAGTATTAGAAAAATAATTGCTGAAAGAACTACTAAAACTAAAAATGAAGTTCCACATTTTTATCTTACAATTGAAACAAGAATGGACAAATTAATAAATTTAAGAAAAAAAATTAATCAAAATAGTAGTATAAAAATTTCTTTTAATGATCTAATTATCAAAGCGTGTGCAATGGCAATGTTTAAAAATCCAGAAACAAATTTATCTTGGGTTGATGGAAAAATTCACCAATATAAAAATATTAATATTTCTATTGCAGTTGCATTAAAGGAAGGTTTAATTACGCCTATAATTAATAATGCAGATAAAAAAGGTCTATCTGAAATATCTACAGAAGTTAAATCTCTTGTAAAAAAAGCTAATCAAAATAAACTTTTGCCTGAAGAATACACTGGAGGATCAATTACTATTTCAAATTTAGGTATGTTTGGAATTACAGAATTTAAGGCAATAATTAATCCACCACAATCAAGTATTATCGCTGTAGGATCAATATTGCAAAAACCTGTTTCAAATGATGGTATTATTGAACTAGGTCATACAATGAAATCAACATTATCAGCTGATCATAGAGCCTTAGATGGTGCAGTTGCGGCAAAATTACTCAAAGATTTTAACGATATATTAGAAGATCCATTCCAAATATGGTTGAATAGCTTTGATATGGAAGTTATTTAGTTAGTATGGTAGATTTTAGACATCCTGAAAAAGCTAAAAATAAAGATAATCCTATTCCTAAAAAACCACCATGGATTAGAGTTAAAGCTCCAAATTCTAAATTCTTTAAATCAACAGACAAAATTCTTAAAGATAAAAAAATTATAACTGTATGTGAAGAAGCTGCCTGCCCAAATATTGCTGAATGCTGGCAAAAAAAACATGCTACTTTTATGATTCTTGGTGATACTTGTACTAGAGCCTGTTCTTTTTGTAACGTTAAAACAGGTAAACCAAATTTTATAGATCATGGAGAAGCTATAAGAATAGCTGAATCAGTTAAACAATTAGAATTAGAACATGTGGTTATAACTAGTGTTGATAGAGATGATTTAATTGATGGTGGTGCAATGCACTTTATAAACGTTATTGATTCAATTAAAAATATGAATCCTAAATGTACAATTGAAATTTTAACACCTGATTTTAAGAATAAACCTGAGGCTATAAACATACTATCAAAGAATTTACCAGATGTGTTCAATCACAATCTTGAAACAGTGCCTAGATTATATCCAACTATAAGACCAGGCTCAAGATACTTTGTTAGTCTTAATTTATTGAATGAAATTAAAATTAAAAACCCAAGTATATTTACTAAATCTGGTTTGATGGTTGGACTTGGTGAAACTAAAGAAGAGGTTTATCAAGTTATGGATGATTTAAGGTCTGCAGATGTTGATTTTATAACAATTGGCCAATATCTTCCACCATCGCCTAAACATGCTAAATTAGAAAAATTTGTGACTCCAAAAGAATTTGATGAATATAAACAAATGGCTTACGCTAAAGGTTTTCTAATGGTCGCTTCTACACCTTTAACACGATCTAGTTATCATGCGTCTGATGATTTTAAGGTCATGCAAAATAAACGTAAAGAAAAATTGCATCCTATTCAATGAAATCTTCAATTAGAGAAGAAGTTATAAATCATAATGCTAAAGAGCTTTTTGATATAGTATTAGATATAGAGAGTTATCCATATTTTATACCATGGTGCTCTGCTATGAAAGTTCATTCAAAAAATGAGAAAGAAATTTATGCTGATATGGTTGTTTGGTATAAATATTTTATGCCTCAAAGATTTGGTTCTCACGTTGAGTTTGATAAAAAAAAACTTAATATAAAAACAACATATATTGAGGGACCTTTAAAAGATCTTAAAACTAGATGGAATTTTAAATCCTTAAATGATAACCAAACATTAATAAACTTTTCTGTTGAATTTGAATTTAAAAGATTTTTTCATCAAAAAATAGCTGAAACATTTTTTCCTTTAATAGAAAATAAAATGATTGAGTCATTTAAAATAAGAGCTGACGAAATTTTAAATTAGATTACTGATTTTATTAAAAACAAAGTTTTTAGTTTTTCTTTGTATATCCAGTCTGTTACCTTTAAAAATTTTTTTATAAATATAATTCTGATTTTTATATTTTATACCAATAAATACTAATCCTACGGGCTTTTCTTTAGTGCTTCCATTTGGACCTGCAATTCCAGATGTAGAGATGCAAATCTTTGTTTTTTCTTTTATAAATAAATTATCTATCATCTCAGATACAACATTTTTACTTACAGCACCATATTGTGATAATGTTTTTTTTGATACTGATAAATATTTTGACTTAGCTTTGTTAGAATAACAAACTAACCCAAGCGAAAATATTTTTGATGCACCTTCAATTTTAATAATCGTATTTGCTATTAATCCGCCTGTACATGATTCAGCAACTGATAAAGATATCTTTTTTTTTATTAATTCTGAAATTATTTTCTTAGACATAAATATTTATGCAGTATAATAATATAATTGTATAAATTGATGCCACAATATCATCAAGTATTACTCCTAATGGATTATTCATTTTTTTATCAATTATATTTGCTGGAAATATCTTAAATATATCAAAAAATCTAAAAACAATAAAAATTGCTAATAATGTAGTTACTGTATTTACTATAAAAACTTTTTCGTAAAATATAAAGATTAAAAACATGCCCAAAAATTCATCTATTACAATTATTCCTGAGTCATGTGTGCTTGTATATGATGAAAATTTTTTAATAAAATAAATAGATAATAAAAAAATTAATAAAAAAAGAAAAATTAGAATTTTAAAATCCAATAATTTGAATTCTATAAACGGATAAATTAATAAAATAGATATAAAGGAGGCAAAAGTTCCAGGAGGTATTATTTTTATGTATCCAGTATAAAACAAGGATACAAATATATTAGTTAAAATTTTCATTTGAAATTTGTACTATAGCTTCTGCAGCTATGCCTTCACCATTACCTATAAAACCTATTTTTTCATTTGTAGTTGCTTTAATTGATATAATTTTTTTATTTATTTGAAGTAATTTTGAGATCTTATTTTTCATTAAAGATACATATTTATTAATTTTTGGTTTTTCTGTAATGATATTAATATCTAAATTTATTATATTAAATCTCTTTTCAGATAATTTATTTTTACAGAATGTAATAAATTTTGATGAGTCAGCATTTTTCCATTTTGGATCAGTATTGGGAAAATGATAACCAATGTCTCTCATTGATAATGCTCCAAATATACTATCACAAATCGCATGAAATCCTACATCAGCATCTGAATGGCCTACTAGTTTAGAATAAGGAAGTTTAATTCCACAAATTTTTAAACCACTCTTTGAACTTTTATCAATTCTATGAATATCATATCCAATACCACTTTTAATTATTATTTTATTAAATAATTTGAAGAATGTGAGGTCTTCTGGATAAGTTATCTTTATATTAGTTATTTCACCTTTTATAAAAAAAATTTTTTTATCCATTTTTTGAATTAATCCACAATCATCTGAAAAAACATAATTTCTTAAATTTTTATGCGCTTTATAAATTAAATTATAACTAAAACCTTGCGGAGTTTGTAAACTTAATACTTTTGTATCTTGCTTATTAGATTTAATAACCTGTCGATCATTATATTGAACATAAGGTATAGCGTTATCATTTTTCTTAAGTTTATTAATAATTTTTTTTATTAATTTGTTAGTGCAAAAAGGTCTTGCAACATCATGAATAAGAACATTTTTTATTTTGCTTTTTTCTAACTTTTTAAGAGCATTAAAAGATGATTTTTGTCTAGTAATTCCAGGGTTAGAGAAACAAACTTTATCTTTATTTTCTATAAATTTTGAATTATTTATAATTATATTTCTAAATTCTTTATTTACAGACAATACAATTAAATCAAAAAGCTTCCAATCTAATTTAGATAAAAACATATTTATAATATTGTTATTATTAAAATAATAAAATTGTTTTGGAATTTCTTGACCAAATCTGCTACCTTTTCCGCCAGCAAGAATTACAAGTGCATTTTTCATAAATTTAATTTATATAACTTTTATAATTATTTATATTAAATTTAATATCAATTAAAATCAGAAATGTTTGATTTATCAAAATTATTAAAATCTTTCCACTTGTCTAGATTATCATTTTATTTTTTGATTTTCCTAATATTAATCAGTTTTTCAATAACATTTTATTTAATGCTTCCAAATAATGATCTTGTAAAAAACCCTCAAAGACTTCAATATTTTTTATTAGCAGACATTATTTTTGTTATTTTATTAATTTCTATCATTATTAGACAAATTGTTTTAATCTTAGTTCGCAGAAAGAAAAGTTATGATGAGTCAAGATTATACATAAAATTTGTTAATTTATTTGCAGCTATGGCACTTGGTCCGGCAATTGGATTAGTAATTATAACTTCACTCTTTTTTAATTTAGAACTTAGAACATGGTATGGCGATGCAGTAAGAGATGCAGTCGTAAATTCAAATATTGTTGCAAAAAATTATGAAAATGAAATTCAAGCAGAATTAATTTCTGATACACAGCTTATTACAAGAGAAATATTACAATCTTCAAAAAATAACGAAGTAAATATTAATAATATTGAAAGAGCTTTAAGTGAGTTTATTAATCTTAGAACAATCTCTAGTATTTATATTTTTAGCAATGATGGAAATGTTTATTTAAGTTTAAAAGATAATGAAAATAAGAATTATTCAGTACCCTCTGCTGAAATTTATAATTTATTAAATCAAAATCGTGTTTATATCTTTCAATTAAATCAAAATTCTATTGCCGCATATAAAAAAATTAGTTTCTTAAACAATGTTTACATGCAGGTTAATAGAGAATTAAATGAAAATATTTGGGATCATATAGGTGCAACAAAAGATGCATATAGAATTTATACTTCAAAAGAAGAGGAGAGCTCTGGTATCCAAATTACATATTCTATGATTTTTGTATTATTTTCTATTTGTTTTATTCTAATCGCCATACTTATAGGTTTTAATCTTGCTAGTAATCTTAGTAAGCCAATTACAAATTTAATAAATTCAGCAAATAAAATTTCAGATGGCAATTTTGATGCCAAAGTAAGTGAGACTGATCAATTTGAAGAAATTAAAATTTTGTTATCATCTTATAATAAAATGATTTCTGAAATTGAAAATAAACAAAATGAATTAATTTCAAAAAGTAATGAAGATGAAGAAAAAAGAATATTTATTGAAGCTATCTTAAGTTTGTTAACAATTGGGGTTATTTCTTTAGATAAAAATTTTAGAATTATTTTACATAATAATACTGTTTTGAGCCTATTTAAAAATACAAAACAATTTAAAATTGATGATAATTTTTTAAATATTTTTCCAGAATGGGAAAAAATCTTTAATAATTTTAAATCTTCGAACAAGTTATTACTAAATTTTCAATATGATTTTACTATTTTTGATGATCAAAGAAACTTTAACATTAGAGTGATAAAAGAAATAAGCGATAAAGAAATAGAAGGATATGTAGTAGCGTTAGATGATACTACTTCATTAATTCTTGCTGAAAAACATGCTGCATGGTCAGATATTGCAAGAAAGATAGCCCATGAAGTTAAAAATCCTCTTACTCCAATTAAATTATCTGCGGAACGCATTGAGAAAAAATTTATTGATAATAATTACACAAAAGATGAAATATCACTTCTAACTAAAACTATTTCAAGACAAGTTGATGATATTGGCAAACTAGTAGATGAATTTTCATCTTTTGCTAGAATGCCTGAAGCTGAAATAAAATTAGATAATCTTAGCCAATGTTTAATGGATTCATATTTATTATATTTTAACTCTCGTAAAGATATAAAATTAAATTACTTTAAAGCAGAAAATGATATTTATTTTCAATTTGACAAGTTGCAAATTTCAAGATGCTTTAATAATTTAATAAAAAATGCCATTGAAGCTGTTGAAAAAATACCAAATCCAGCAATCGAAATAAAAATTTATAATAAAGATAGTATTATTTGTATAGAAATTAAAGATAATGGAATAGGCATAGATGATAAGATGATAAGTAAAATTTTTGAACCTTATTTTACAACAAAAGCTAAAGGCACGGGGTTAGGTCTGTCTATAGTAAAGAGAATTATTGAAGATCATGGAGGAAAAATTAAAATAGAAAAGAATAAAATGATGGCAGGCACAACATCTTTAATAACTTTTGAAAATTATGCATAAAATTTTAATAATAGATGATGAAAAAGATATTTGTTTTTTAATATCTGAAATTTTAAAAGATGAAGATTATATCACTATTAGTGCATTAAATTCTGAAGAAGCTTTAAATAAATTTTCACAAAATAAGCCTGATTTAATTATTTTGGATGTGTGGCTTTCTAATAGTAAATTAGATGGCATTGAACTTTTGCAAGAGTTTAAGAAGATTGATTCTAGGATTCCTATAATAATAATTAGTGGTCACGGTACAGTTGATTTAGCTGTTAAATCAATAAAAAATGGTGCTTATGATTTTCTAGAAAAACCTTTTAATAGTGATAAATTAATAATTCTTGCAAAAAGAGCAATTGAGAGTTCCCAGTTAATTATTGAAAATAAAGATTTAAAAAATATTATTGTTCAAAATATTCCTCTGATAGGAAATTCTATTTTTATTAAAAAAATTTCAAAAAAAATTAAAGAACAATCACTTTCAAATTCAAGATTATTAATTTCTGGTGAATTTGGTACTGGGAAAAAACATCTTGCAAATTTGATCCATCAAGAATCATTATTCAAAGATAAATTACCTGTTTCTATAGATTTCAAAAAACTTACAAATGACGCACTAAATAAACTATTTTTAGATGATAAAGAATCATTAAATGAAAATTTATTTATCAGATCAAACAACAATACACTTATTTTTTTAAATCTTGATTTTTTGCCGATTAATTTCCAAAAAAAACTTTTATTTTTTTTAGAAAATTCAGAATTTTTTGAAAAATATAATATTAATTTAAATATAAAATTTATAACTATCACTGAAAAAAATTTAATTGAAGAAATAGAAAAAGGAAATTTTCTTCAAAGATTATTTGATAGAATATCTACAGATAAAATTACAACTCATCCACTTAGTCAAAGAAGAGAGGATATATTACCAATATTAGATTACTATTTAAATGATATTGGTGGTGATTCTAAAAATTTTAAATTCTCTAAATCTGCTCTGACAAAATTACAAATGTATGATTGGCCTGGCAATATATCTCAATTAATAAATTATGTTGAAAAAAGTCTAATTTTGAATCAAGATAACAGCAGTTCTAAAGAATTAGAGGTAGATGATTTAGCTCTAGAAATGGGAGATGAAACTGCGACTATTTCCTCCAATCACTCACTAGATTTGTCCCTAAAAGAAGCAAGGTATGAATTCGAGAAAGAATATTTATTATCGCAAATTAAAAGATTTAATGGTAATATAACAAAAGTATCTGAATTTACAGGTATGGAAAGAACTGCACTCTATAGGAAGATTAAATCTTTAGATATTAAAATAGACTAAAAAAATAATTAAATGAAAACTATTATATGTGGAGCTGGTGATGTTGGCTATAGTATAGCTGATAAATTATCTAATGAAAATTTTGAGGTTACAGTTGTTGATGAGTCAGAAGAAAAATTATCTAAAGTATCTGAAAATTTAGATGTAAAAACAATTAGTGGAGTTCCAAGTCTCCCCTCAGTTTTAATGGATGCAGGAGCTAAAGATTGTGAAATTCTTATAGCTGTTACCAAGAGCGATGAAACAAATATGGTTACTTGCCAAATTGGCCACTCTCTATTTAAAATAGCAAAAAAAATTGCACGAATTAGGCAGCAAGATTATTTGCAAGATCAGTGGCAAAACTTATACAACAATAGTAATTTTCCTATCGATGCAATTATATCTCCTGAACAAGAGATTGCAAAATCTCTTTTTAGAAGATTAATTTCACCAGGAACAATAGATATGTTAGAATTATCTGAAAAAAAATTAAAACTTATTGGTTTAAAATGTGAAGACAATTTTATTCACTCAGGATTAACAGTAAGAGAGTTATCACAAAAATTTCCAGATTATTTGGCAAATATTATGTTTATTTTTCGTGGTGATAAAAAATTCACTGTAAATTCATCAACAAAAATTGAAAAAAATGATACTATTTTTTTAGTAGTAGAAACAGATAATTTAAGTGATGTATTGCTAGAGTTTGGTCATCAAGAAATACAAGCTAAAAAAGCAGTAATAATTGGTGGAGGAAATATAGGTTTTTCATTGGCTCAGCTTATAGAAAAATCTGAAACTTACATTAAAACAGAATTAATAGAATATAGTAAGGAAAGATCAGAATTCCTTGCCTCAAACTTAGAAAATGTCACTGTTATTAACGGCGATGGATTAGACAGTCAAATATTAGACGAAGTCAATATTTCTGAAGCAGGATATTGCATTTCTGTAACTGAAGATGATGAAGTAAATATTTTATCTTCATTACTTGCAAAAAGAGCTGGAGCATTAAATTCTCTAACTTTAATAAATAATAGCAATTACTCTTCATTACTTACAAATATTGGAGTTGATATGACTATAGATCCAAAAATGATTACAATTTCTAAAATATTAGAAAAAGTTAGAGGTGTAAAAATCAGAAATGATTATTCTATTGGTGATGGTTTTGGTGAAGTAATAGAAGCAGATATTCAGCCAGAATCTACACTTTGCAATAAAAATTTGAAAGAACTTAGTTTACCTAAAGGAATTAGAATTGGGTCTATATTAAGAGATAAAAAAGTTATTATTCCAAATAGTCAAACTGTATTTAAAGAGAACGATGATGTTGTTTTTTTTGCAGAAACAAATTGTATAAAAACTTTAGAAAAACTTTTATCTAAAGTTTAAATTATATGCCAAATTTTGCTTATATAAATAATAGATATATAAATTTTAAAAAAGCTAAAATTCATATTGAAGACAGAGGTTTACAGTTTGCCGATAGTGTTTATGAAGTCATTGCAGTCCTTAATGGCAATTTAATTGATTTAGATTTTCATTTAAAAAGGCTACGCTATTCACTCACAGAGCTAGATATAAAATATAAATTTATCCAAAAAGATTTAAAAAAAATATTTCTTAAATTACTAAATAGAAACAATACTATAAACGGTATTATTTATTTGCAAGTAACCAGGGGAGTCCAATATAGAGAGCACAAATATGAGAATAAAATAACTCCAACTTTGATAATTTATACTCGAAATAAAAAATTTAATCTTCCAGGTAAAAATTTTAAAGGTGTAAATACAGTAACACATGAAGATTTACGTTGGAAAAGAAGAGATATTAAAACTGTTAATCTTCTTCCAAATATTATTGCTGCAAATAAAGCAAAAAAAATGAATGCTTACGAAGCAATTTTATTGCAAAATGGTAAAGTTACTGAGGGAACATCTTCTAATATATGGATAATAAAAAAAAATAATTTGATAACTCATCCAGCAAATACTGATATTTTAAAAGGTGTAACAAGAACATCAATTTTAAAAATAATAAAAAAAACTTCTCTTAAATTGGTAGAAAAAAGTTTTACTCATAAGCAGCTATTAGATGCTGATGAGGTTTTTTTAACTAGTTCAGGAAGTTTTATTACTCCAATAATAAAAATCGATAAAAAGAAAATAAATAATGGAAAAATTGGAAATATTACTTTGAAACTTGCAGAAATGTACTCTAAATCATGTATGAATGGTTAGTATAAAACAAGAAGATATTTATGATATTTGTTATAATATCAGTAAAAATATAATTTTACCAAAATATCAAAATCTTCAAGATGAAGATATCAAATATAAGAATGGATCTGATCTAGTAACTTCTGCTGATATTGCTTCTGAAAAAGAATTAAAAAAAAATCTTTTAAAAATTATTCCATATTCTGGTTTTATTGGTGAAGAAGAATATTCAACTAATCATAATATACTAAAATCATACCAAGAAGATAATTATTGTTGGACTGTAGACCCAATAGATGGAACAACAAACTTTGTTAAAGGAAGAGATAAATTTGCTATAATGATTGCTTTAACAAAAAAAGAACAAATATTATATTCTTGGATCTATAAACCTTTAGAAAATGTTATGTCCCATGCAATTTTTAATGAAGGATCATATGTTAATAATAAGAAAATAAATACAAAAGGTATAAATAGTTTAGGTGATGCAATTGGATCAATAAGTACTAAATACTGGGATGAAAAATATTGGGATAAAATAAAAAAATTAAAAAATGAATTTGCAGAAGTTAAATCCTATAGGTGTATAGGATATGAATATGTGGATATAGGATTAGGTCAAAGAAACTTTGCTATTTTATCTAAGTTATCTCCATGGGATCATATTCCTGGAATATTATTTGCAAGAGAGGCAGGTTGTTCGGATATAGATTTTAATCATATGCCATACAATTTCATAAAAAAAAATAACAATTTAATTGTTGGGAATTCAAAGGAATTTAATTTACAAATTTTAAATAAATTAGGAGTTTAATATGATTACTAAAAATGTATCATTTGTTGGCCTAGGTGTAATGGGATATCCGATGGCAGGTCATCTAAAAAAAAACGGATACAATGTTACTGTTTTCAATCGTACTGAGACTAGAGCAAAAAAATGGGTTGAAGAACATGGAGGAAATATAGGGAAAACTCCAAAGGAAGCTTGTTTAAATGCTGAAATTGTTTTTATGTGTGTTGGTCGTGATGAAGATATTATTGAGGTAATGGAAGGGGATAATGGGATTTTATCTTCTGCGAAGGAGGGATTAATAATTGTTGATCACACAACTGCATCTGCAGAAATAGCCAGAACATATTTTGCTAAACTTCAAAAAAGGAACGTTGCTTTTTTAGACGCACCAATCTCTGGCGGACAAGCTGGAGCTGAAAATGGCGCTTTATCTATTATGATCGGTGGTGAAAAAAATGATTTTGAAGTTGTAAAACCAGTTTTACAGTCTTACGGAAAAGCAATTGAGTTAATTGGACCATCTGGATCAGGCCAAATAGCAAAAATGATAAATCAAATATGTATTGCTGGTCTTGTGCAAGGACTATCGGAGGCAATGGCATTTGGAAAAAAGGCAAAAGTTGATATGGAAAAGGTATTAAGTGTTATTTCAAAAGGTGCTGCTCAGTCTTGGCAAATGGAAAATAGATATAGAACTATGATAGATGGTAAATTCGATTATGGGTTTGCAGTTGATTGGATGAGAAAAGATTTATCTATATGTTTTAATGAAGCAAAAAAAAATGGCGCTTCCTTACCTATTACAGAAATTGTAGATAAGTATTATGAAGAAGTTCAAAAAAATGGTGGTAATAGACTCGATACATCTTCGCTAATGACATTAGTCGATAAATAAATGTCAAGAAACTTAGTTATAGCAATTATTTTACTGATAGCTTCATCATTTTTTTGGTCAGGAAATTTTTTTTCTGGAAAGTTAGCTTTTTTATCAGATTTAACTCCTTTTAAATTAAGTTTTTTTCGCTGGATACTAGCTTTACTTATTTTGCTACCTTTTACTTATGCACAAATCATAAAAGATTTAGAATATTATAAAAAAAATATTCTATTAATGACTATAATTTCTATCTTAGGTGTCACAATCTTTAATTCTTTTACATATATTTCCCTTCAAACTACCTTAGTAATTAATTCAACATTAATGGCATCAGTAGCACCAGTAATGATGATTGGTTTTTCTTGGTTAATTTTTAGAACTAAAACAACAACACTTCAGTTTACAGGTATAATTTTATCTCTACTTGGGGCTTTTGCTATAATATTAAAAGGTAATTTAAATAATTTATACAATTTATATTTTACAGCTGGTGACTTATGGATGTTAGGTGCAGTTGTTTCTTGGTGTTTATATTCGGTATTACTTAAAAAAATAGATAGTAAGACATCACAGCTAGCAAATTTAGAAGTGATGATAATTATAGGTGTGATATTTATAATACCATTTTATATTATGGAGTCATTTAATTCGACTTATCTTCCATCAACGGGATTAGATTTAGCTATAATTAGCTATGTAGCTGTATTTGCAAGTATAGTTGCATTTTTTTCTTGGAATAAGGGTGTGTCTATTATTGGTCCAAATAGGGCGAGTCTTTTTTTACATTTAATACCTGTCTTTAGTGCAATATGGGCAGTTTCTTTTTTAAATGAGAAATTTGCTTTTTTTCATGTCATTGGAGTACTTTTTATACTATCGGGAATTATATTATCTAATATAAAGTTATCAAATGAGTAAAGTTACAAAAACAGATGAAGAATGGAAATCACTTCTAACTGATGACGAATATTATGTAACAAGACAAAAGGGGACAGAACCCCCTTTCTCTGGTAAAAATTTTGAAATTATTAACGGTGGTATTTTTAAATGTAAATGCTGTGGTAATGAATTATTTAATAGTTCTACAAAATATGATTCTTATTGTGGATGGCCAAGTTTTTTTGAACAAATATCACCTGAAGCAATTAAAACAGAGACTGATAGATCCCATGGAATGGTTCGTATTGAAATTATGTGTGCCAAATGTGATGCACATTTAGGCCATGTTTTTGATGATGGCCCCGAACCAACTGGCAAAAGATATTGTGTAAATTCTCTTTCTATTAATTACGAAGAGTTTGAATAATACTTTTTATACACTCCTATTTTCTTCAATAGGTCATGCGCTTATGCATATGTTTGCAGCATTTTATTTTGTAATCGTTCTTACAATAGAAAAGGAATGGAATATTTCTTATGATCAATTAATTCGTTTATGGTCTCTTGGAGCTTTACTAATTGGTTTAGGGGCAATCCCTTTTGGGTGGTTAAGTGATAAATGGTCTCGTTCAGGAACTATGACAATTATGTTTATTGGAATGGGATTAGCTTCCATATTATGTGGTTTAAGCACATCAGTTTCTTTTTTATTTTTTTCCTTATCACTTCTTGGACTTTTCTGTTCAATTTACCATCCTGTAGGCATTCCTTGGGTTATTCATGCAGCAAACAAACAGGGAAGAGCACTAGGTATAAATGGTATTTTTGGTGGGATAGGGATAGGGTCAGGAGCGTTTGTAGCCGGTACTCTGACAGAGTTACTAAATTGGCAACTAGCATTTATATTACCTGGTTTAATATCTATTATTATTGGGTTTATCCTTATTTACTTAATCTTGATTGATAAAATATCTTACAAAAATTATTTTATTAAAAATGATCAGCAAGATCATTCACGAAATGAAATTATTTTAATTTCATTAATTATGCTTTTATCAATGTTTGCCCTTGGATTATCTTTTCACAATACACAAACAGCCTTACCAAAAGTTTTTGAAATACGTATTGGTAATATAAACTCTATTCAAATTGGTTTTATGATAGCAATTATCTATTTTATTTCTGGTGCTACAACATTTGTTGGAGGCTTACTTGCTGATAGATTTAATTTAAAAACCATTTACTTAATTGGTATATTGCTGCAGTTTCCTTGCTACCTAGCTATAGCTTACATATCTGGTTACTCTTTAGTAGTGTTATGTATTCTAGCTGCCGTATTTAATGCAAGTATTCTGCCTACAGAAAATCTCCTACTTGGGAAATTTACACCTCAAAAATATCATGGTGTTGTATACGGAATTAAGTTTATTCTCGCATTTGGATCAGGACCAATTTCGGTATTCTTAATTTCAGAAATATATTCCATAACTTTAGAGTTTACTTATTTGTTTTTAATTAATGCAATAATGATGGCTATAGTTTCAATCTTTATTATTTTCTTACCCATTCAAGGTGATCAAATAACAACTACTCAGGATTAGATTTTATTTCTTCAAGATAATTAATAACTTCATTAAATTTTTCATCAGGTATATCTTTATAGGTCATACCAAAATGATTTTTTACCTCTAAAGCAACATGAGCATAGGGATTTCTACCCTTAGGATGATTGGGGTGATCAGGTAATTTTCCTTTTAAAAAATCACCTGTTTCTTGAATTAGCTTCCAAATTTTAGATGCGTTTTCTTTATTCAATTTATCTAGCTAAAGCACCCATTGGATCCCAAGGGGCAAGCGCTATTGGTTCCATATCTAAATATTTTAGTAGTCTTTTGTTTAGATATTTTTTATCGATTACAACTTCATAGGTATATTCATCAAACCATTCATCGGTCATCATCATATATCCTTGATTACCACTTTTCGTTCCCCAGCTATTTTCAATTTTCCATTTAGTTGAATTTCTTTTTTTAATATCGACTCCCGTTAAAAGCATAGCATGAGTCATTTCACTATCACCATACTCTAAACGAGTTTGTTTATTCATCTTAAATGAAGTTTGGAAGACATTTTCATAGTCGTAAATCCCCATATCAAGGACACCCATATCACGACTAAAACGTTTCCCAACATCACAACCAAACCATACTGCTTCATTGTTTTTTATTGAGTCCATTGCAGATTTTTTTAATTCTTTAATATCTACATTTAAATATTTAATAATTTGACCTTCAACAACATTACCTAGATATTCAACCGTGTAAATTGTGTTAAATTTTTTATTGCTCATTGGAGCATGAATTAAGCAAACTTTATCTTTAATATTGATATCTGCATATTTTTTGCAGAAATCAATTGGTGTCATGTTTGAAATAACAATGTGTCTATTATCTTTATTTCTAGTAGACCAATTGATAACATCTGGTGGTTGACCGAGAAACATTGCCAGTAAATTATAGATTGTTTCCATCATATCTTTTTTAAGAGCTGAAGAATTTTTTGCTGGTTTTTTTCTTAGTATAGAAGCAAACTCTCTTAATTTGTGAGTCAAGATATAATTCATAGCACCAGATTTACTGCTATGATTTGTTTCAGGCATTACATCTTTAGGTACTGCACCGTACTTGTTGATTAAGTTTACAAACATATCCCACTGACCGCCATCTTGTACAGGTGCTTTTAAAAGATGCGTAATTAATCTGCTCTCATATACTTCATCTCTTGATTTGATAATATTCTCTAAAAAATAATTTGCTTTCTCTAACTTATCCCAAAACATGAAATAATTTTGTGAAAACTCAAATGTATTTAGTTCAAGACTGTCAACAACTTGCAAACGCATAAGATTTAATCCTGCAAATCCCCAACATCTACCTGATGCCATTTGGTTTGTTGCCGGTAGTTCTTTTTTAATTAGATTAGAAAAATTATGATTGATTTGACTAAAGTTTTCCCAATTGAGTGCAACATTAGCTAAATCATTTTTAATTAATGCATTTCGTGAAGCTGTATTTTTATTATTGCGAAGAAATTTATTTTTATAAGTTTTAATTGTCGATAGAGATATATTTTTTGCCATTATTACTATTTAAAACTATTTAGTTTTATTTCAACTTAATATATTTACTAAATAAATGAAAAAAATATCATTATTAACTATTATTTTTATTTTATTTGCTCTTTCCAATAATTCGATTGCTAAAAAACCCCCAAAAAAATTTCTCGATGAAGATTTTATATTTAAACCAGAACAAAATATAAAATATCCATATAAAACAGGTTTATGGGGGCAACTTGAAACACATAATCGAATTCATCAAAATCCTTGGGCATTACGATATAGCAATGAAATAACTAATACGAATGAATACTCGTTGCGTTTTGAAAAACGTTTAGGTGATTGTGGATCAGATGACTGTGATAGAAAAGAAAAAAAATTTATAGGTAGATCTGAGCTTATGTTTTTTAACCCAAGAGAAGATCAAAATATTAAAGGGCAATTAGGAGAATATTGGTACTCATGGTCTTTTTTTATTGACCCATCTTCTCAAATGCCATCAAAAAAAAGTTTTATACATATGGGTCAATTCAAAATGAGTCTAGAGCATGAAAAATTAACTAGAAATTTACTCACATCAGAAAAGATTGACGAGTTCAATGTAATTTGTCCTGAAATGAATTTATATTTTAGTTTACGTGAAGATGGTATTTATGTTGAGAGGTCTGGTGTATTAAAATGTGGTGGACATGATAATAAAATAATCATTAATAAAAAAGATGTTATCGGAAAATGGCATAATGTTTTATTAAATGTTAACTGGACTGATCAAGAAGATGGTAAAATTAAATTATGGTTAAATGAAAAGCTAATTTACCAAAAATTGGGTAAATCAATTTCAAAAATTGTAAGAAATAAAAAAAATAAAAAGATGGGAACTGAATTTAGATTTGGGATTTATAGCCAAGGAGAAAACGGTGATCAGGTTTTTTATTATGACAATATGAAGGCTTTTGGTAGTTGTGAAAGTTTTAAAACATTTGATTGTGAAAATTTATTAAAACAAAAATTAATAAGTAATAATGATAATACACAAATTGTAGGGCAGTTTGAGAATAATGATGATCCAGAAAAAAGAAAAAGAATTGTTAACACCCTTATAAAAAAAATATCAAAAAAGATTATAACTAAAACCAATGCAAATTTATCAGATGTATTTCAGTGGGTTGAAGCAGAAGTAGAAAAATTAGACTGGGATACTCAACTCAATAAAGGGAGTGATAGAAATAAAATAAGAGATAAAATTATTAATAAAGGTATAAAAAAATTTAATTAATTATTTTTTCTTTTTTTTAAGACCCATTTTAGCTTTTCTTTCATCAATTAACCTAATGGCATCTTCTAGTTTTAAGCTATCAATTGTTTGATCACCAAGAATTGATGCATTTATTTTTCCACATTTTACATATGGTCCAAATTTTCCATCATGAGCGGTAATATTTTTCTTTTCTGTTGGATGCTCTCCAAATGTTTTTAAAGTCGCATTACCTCTCTGTGTGGGTTTAGCAATTAATTCAATGGCTCTTTCAAGTTCTATATCAAGAATATTATCTGTTTTTTCGAGAGCTTTATATTTTTTATCATGAAGAATATAAGGCCCGTACATTCCAATACCGGCACTAACTGTTTTATTTGTTTCTGGATGAAATCCTAATTTACGTGGTAAACCAAGTAATTGAATAGCTGTGTTTAATCCTATTTCATCTGGCTCAAAATTCTTAGGAATAGAAACTCTTTTTGGTTTTTTTTCTTTTGTCCCTTCACCAACTTGCATATAAAATCCATAAGGACCTTTTCGAAGAGTAATCATTTCACCTGTTTCGGGATAAATACCAATTTCTTTTGGTCCACTAAGAGCAGCGCCATCTTTATCGTTTAATTGATTAAACTGAACTGTATATTTGCAATCAGGATAATTAGAGCAGCCAATAAATCCTCCAAACTTTCCAACTTTAATTCCTAGTCTTCCATTATCACATGTTGGACATTTCCTTTTTTCATCTGCTCCGTTTGGTGGAAAGAAATGAGGACCCAAAGCTTCATCTAAAACATCAATGACTTCTCTGTTTGATTTACCTACAGTTTCGTCACAAAGTTGTTTAAACGTTTCCCAAAATTTTCTTAGAACCTCTTTCCAATCAAGCTTACCATCAGAAATTTCATCAAGTTGATTTTCAAGATCAGCGGTAAAATCATATTCGACATATTGATTGAAATATTTCTCTAAAAATATCGATACTATTCTTCCTCTATCATGAGGATTAAAACGTTTTTTATCTAAAATTACATAATCTCTATCTTGTAGAACTTTAATAATAGAAGCATAAGTAGATGGTCTACCAATACCAAGTTCTTCAAGTTTTTTAACTAAGCTTGCTTCGGTGTAACGAGGAGGAGGGGAGGTAAAATGTTGTGTCTTTTCAACTTCTTTGAGATTTAAACTCTCTCCTTCATTCATGGCAGGAAGAATTGTTTCTTTTTCTTCATCTTTATCATCATCTTTAGCTTCTTGATAAACTTTATACATCCCAGGAAACTTAATTGTTGATCCATTTGCTCGTAAAACAATTTTTTTATCTTCGTTTGCAATATCAACAGCGACTTGATCTAATATAGCACTTGCCATTTGTGAACTTACCGCTCTTTGCCAAATAATTTCATATAGCTTGTATTCTTCTAAGGTAATGTATTGCTTAATATCTTTTGGTGTGAGGTAAATATTTGTTGGTCTAATACATTCATGTGCTTCTTGGGCATTTTTAGCTTTTGATTTATAAACTCTTGGCGCTTCTGGCAAATAGTTTGCACCATAATTATTAGTAACAAAACCTCGAACTTGGTTAATAGCTTCTTTTGACATGACGACACTGTCTGTTCGCATATAAGTTATTAAGCCAGTTGTTTCTCCTTTAATATCTGTTCCTTCATAAAGGCGTTGAGCTGTACGCATTGTTTGGCTCGCGCTAAGACCAAGTTTACGACTAGACTCAATTTGCATTGTAGATGTTGTAAAGGCTGGGTAGGGATTTCTTCTAGCTTCTTTTTTAGTAATATTTCCAACAGTGAATGTAGAATTTTTAATATCATTGAAAATTTTTGTAGCTTCACTCTCATCTTTAATATCAAGTTTATCTACTTTATTTCCATCATAAACTGTTAGTCTAGAATTAATAATTTTGTCTTCTTTATTTTTAAACTCGCCTTGTAAAGACCAATATTCCTGTGGAATAAATTTTTCTATCTCAAGTTCTCTTTCGCTAATAATTCTTAGAGCAACAGATTGAACTCTGCCTGCAGATTTTGATCCTGGCAATTTCCTCCATAGTACTGGAGAAAGTGTAAAACCTACAAGAAAATCCAAAGCTCTTCTAGCAAGATAAGCATTTACTAAATTTTCATCTATTTCTCTTGGCTCTTTAAGACTATCAAGAACAGCATTTTTGGTAATTTCATTAAATGTAACTCGGTGAATATTTAATTTTGACAGAGATGAATTATCTCTGAGTAGTTTTTCTACATGCCAAGCTATGGCTTCACCCTCACGGTCAGGATCAGTTGCTAGATATAAATTTTCAGAATTTTTTGCAGCATCTGTAATTTCTTTTATTACTTTTTTTCCACGATCACTAGTTTCCCATTTCATTTGGAAATTATTTTCAGTATCTATCGCATCATTTTTTGCTGATAAATCTCGAACATGTCCTACACTTGCAAGAACTTTGAAGTCCGAGCCTAAATATTTATTAATAGACTTTGCCTTCGACGGTGATTCAACAATTAATACATTCATAAATTTGGGCCCCAAATTTCAGTTTAAATATAATTCGTCAAGAAAATTTAAAAAAACGTATGTTTTTACTTGGATAATTTAATTTTACTTTCAGTTTTGTTAATGAGTCTTTTAATGTTTTCTGTATGTTTGATATAAATAATCAAAGTTAAATAAATGAAGAAAACTAGAATATAAAAATTAAAATTAATAAAAATAAAATAAGCTGGAGTTACTAAAATTCCAATTAAAGATCCAAGAGAAGAGTATTTAGTCACATAAGCAGTAATCATCCATACCAATAAAAATGAAAGTGCAATGTAAGGATTAAGACCAAACAAGAAGCCAATGTATGTTGCCACACCTTTCCCACCTTTGAACTTTAGCCAAACAGGGAAGATATGACCTAATATTGCAAAGTGACATAGAAGTATTTTATTCAATAAAGAAATATCTTGAAAATACATTTGTAAAATTAAGAATGGAAGAAAACCTTTAAAAATATCAAAACAAAGAACAAAGAATGCTAAAAATTTATTTCCTGTTCTTAAAACATTTGTTGCACCTACATTTCCAGAGCCAATATTTCTAATATCTCCAAAGCCAAATAATTTTGTAAAAATTAATGCAAAGGGAAATGAACCTATAATATAAAAAATTACAATTAATGATAAATTAGCTACTAAAGTCATCTCTATTTTTTATAATTAAGTCTAAGCATGCCATTCGTACCGCAACACCCATAGCAACTTGTTCTTGTATTAAGCTCCTTGTGATATCATCGGCAAGTTTTGAGTCTATTTCTACACCTCGGTTCATTGGACCTGGATGCATAACGAAAGCATTTTTTTTAGCATATTTAAGTTTATTGTAATCTAATCCATACTTTTTAAAATAAGTCTTTTGATTTGGCATAATTTTCCCAACTATTCTCTCTTTTTGAATACGAAGCATCATAACAATATCACAATTTTGTAATCCTTTTTTCATTTCCGTATAAATATTCACAGGAAGTTTTTTTAAACTTTTTGGTAACCACTCCTTAGGACCAATAACATTAATTTTTGCACCTAACCTTGAGAGTATGATAATGTTTGATCTAGCAACACGACTATGTAAAATATCCCCGCATATAGCAATTTTTAATTTTGAAAAATTTTCAAATTTATTTTTTATAGTAAGTGCATCTAATAAAGCTTGTGTAGGGTGCTCATGACTTCCATCACCGGCATTGATTACAGAAGCATCAACTGATTCAGAAATTTTTTTACTAATTCCTTCCTCTGGATGTCTCACAATTAAAACGTCAGGATTCATTGAATTAATAGTAGTCATAGTATCGAGTAATGTTTCACCTTTATTAATAGAACTATCTTTTACAACTACATTAATTAGATCTGCTCCTAACCTCTTAGCGGCAACTTCAAAGCTTGTTCTTGTTCTTGTTGAATCTTCAAAGAAAAGATTAAATATTGTTCTACCCTCTAGCACGTTTATTTTTTTAATTTTTCTTTTATTAAAAGATATATATTTTTTAGATTCGTCTAAGATGTGCTCAATTTCTTTCTTAGTTAAATCAGCTGTTTCTACTAAATGAATTTTTTTAAAAATATTTTTTGTTCGTTTTAATTTTATATTTGTTTTTGAAGAAATTGATGAATAATATTTTAAAGCTATATTTTCTGCATCTTTAAGAATTTTTGAACCTGTAGATGATCTGATCGCTTTAATTTTTGGCAATTTTATTTTCATTTGCCAGTATTTTGAATTTTCTCTTTTATATAATTTTATATGTCCCGATTTTAGGTATTTTGAATTCATATGTGTTAATAATGTGTAAGTATGTGTAAACTAATTTATTAATAATTTCTATATCTATCTAAATATCCTTGTAAAATATAAGCAGCCGACTGCTGATCAAGCTTATTTTTTATCTTTGTTTTACTTAAATCTGTTTTTCTCATTTCTTTAAAAATTACATCTGATGAAAATCTTTCATCCCAAAGAACTGTGGGTTTTTTAAAAAAGGTTTGAAGATTAATATTAAAATCTCTTACTAATTGACTTTGTTTGTTTTCACTATTATCAAGGCTAATTGGTAGACCAAGAATAAATCCACCAATTTCATACTCATTCAAAATATCTTTCATGTTGATTAAATCTTTGTTAGTTCCTTTTCTTTGGATAATTGAAAGGGGTGTAGCAATTATTTTTGATCTATCACTCACTGCAACACCAATCGTTTTAGTTCCTAGGTCTAGACCTACAAGTATTTGTGATGTATTAAGACCATCGATTAAATTATTTTGGTCGTTCATATAATGGAGCTCATAAATTGAAGATTGATAAAAATACTATAAATAAAATTGCCCGTCTATCTAGAATAAAGTTAGATGATAAAGAATCTGAAGAGTATATTAACGATCTTAATTCAATTTTAGACTGGGTTGAGCAATTAAATGAAGTAAATACTGAAAATGTAGAACCATTAAGTAATATATCATCATCTATTTTGCCCAAAAGAGAAGATGTGTCTAAAGATTCTAATTCTAGTGATGAAATTCTTGAAAATGCCCCTGATAAGCTTGAAGGGTTTTTTGCAGTACCAAAGGTTGTAGAATAATGCCTAAGCCATCTTTAAAACAAACTTTAAATGATCTCGATACAAAAAAAATATCAATACGAGAATTAAATCAGGATTACTTAAAAAAAATTAAGAAAAAAGTAAATTTAAATATCTTTATCCATTTTAGTGAAGAGAATGTTTTAAAGCAAATAGACAATTTAGAAAAAGATAATTCAACAAAAAAATTGAAAGGTATTCCGATTGCAATCAAGGATTTATTTTGTACTAAAAGTATGCCTACAACTGCAGCTTCAAAGATTTTAGAAAATTTTAATCCAACTTATGAATCATTTGTCACTCAAAAATTATTAGATGAAGGATCTATTTTTGTAGGTAAAACAAATCTAGACGAGTTTGCAATGGGTTCAGCTACCAATACAAGTTTTTTTGGAAATACAATTAACCCTTTATCAAAGGAGAATGAGCCTTTAGCTCCTGGTGGATCCTCAGGAGGGTCTGCAGCTGCAGTTGCCGCAGATTTATGTCTAGGCGCTACTGGAACAGATACAGGTGGATCAATAAGACAGCCAGCCAGCTTTTGTGGTGTTGTTGGTATTAAACCAACATATGGTTTATGTTCACGTTGGGGTATAGCTGCATTTGCATCTAGTTTAGATCAAGCAGGAATTTTTTCTCATAATGTTGAAGATGCATCAATATTATTACAATCAATTGCTGGATTTGATCACAGAGATAGTACAAGCGCTAAAGTAGATATCCCAAATTATTTTGAAAATTTAGACGATGATTTAAATGGAAAAACTGTTGGTATACCAAAAGAGTATTCCATCGATGGTACACCAATAGAAATAAGTCAGATATGGGAAGATGCTATCAAAGTTTTAGAAAAAAAAGGTGTTAAAATTAAAAATATTTCACTTCCTCATACTAAATATGCACTTCCCACTTATTACATAATTGCTCCTGCTGAAGCTTCCTCAAACTTAGCTCGATATGATGGAGTAAAATATGGTTTTAGATCGGAAGAAGTTGATTCTCTTGATGAAATGTATGAAAATACTAGAGCTCAAGGTTTTGGAAGAGAAGTAAAAAGAAGAATATTGATCGGAACTTATGTTTTATCTGCAGGGTATTATGATGCATATTATCTAAAAGCACAAAAAGTAAGGAAATTGATTGCAGATGATTTTAATAAAGCTTTTAAAGAATGTGATTTTATAGTTACTCCTACAGCACCAAGTGCTGCATTTCCCTTAAATGAAAAACAAAATGATCCTATCAAAATGTATTTAAATGATGTGTTTACGGTTCCTGCTTCTTTAGCTGGCCTACCAGGTATTTCAATTCCCTTTGGAAAAGATGAAAATAATTTACCACTAGGTATTCAAATTTTAGGAAAACACTTTGACGAACAACAAGTTTTTAATACCGCTCTATGTTTAGAAAGGTCATATGAATAATTTGATTAAAGGTGAAAAGTATGAATGGGAAATGGTGATAGGTCTTGAAATACATGCCCAGGTAAAATCTAATTCCAAATTATTTTCTTCATCATCTACAAAATTTGGTTCATCACCAAATAGTCAAGTATCTTTAGTTGATGCTGCTATGCCAGGAATGTTGCCAGTAATAAATAAGTACTGTGTAGAACAGGCAGTAAAAACTGGAATTGGTTTAAATGCTAAAATTAATAATTATTCAGTTTTTGATAGAAAAAATTACTTTTATGCTGATCTTCCACAAGGATATCAAATTAGCCAATATAAATATCCAATTGTTGGAGAAGGAAAAGTTACAATTGATTTTAAGGATGGAACATCAAAAGATATTAGTATTGTTAGATTACATTTAGAACAAGATGCTGGTAAAAGTTTACACGATCAAAATCCTTCTAAAACATATGTAGATCTTAATAGATCTGGTGTTGCTTTAATGGAAATTGTTAGTGAGCCTGACATTAGAACGCCTGATGAAGCTGGAATGTATCTATCCAAAATCAGATCAATTTTAATGTATTTAAATACATGTGATGGAAATATGCAAGAGGGCTCATTAAGAGCTGATGTAAATATTTCAGTAAGAAAACCTGGTGATCAATATGGAACTCGTTGTGAAATTAAAAACTTAAACTCTATAAAGTTTATTAAACAGGCTATTAATTATGAAGCAAAACGACAAATAGAAATATTGGAGTCTGGCGGCTCTATTGAACAAAACACAATGCTCTTTAATACCTCTACTGGTAAAACTAGACCAATGAGAAATAAAGAAGAAGCTCATGATTATAGATACTTTCCTGATCCTGATTTATTACCACTAGAAATTTCTCAAGAAGAAATAGAAAAAATTAAATTATCAATCCCAGAGCTTCCAGATGAGCTTAAGAATAAATTTATTGATACTTATAAATTGTCTAATTATGATGCCTCAGTATTAACTGCAGAGAAACAAACATCTGATTATTTTAATAAATCAATAAATTCAGATCCAGAATTAAAAAATCATGCGAAAATAGTTGTAAATTGGATTACGTCTGAATTATTTTCATTATTAAAAAAAAATAATCTCAATTTAAATAACTCTCCTGTATCACCTGAAAACTTAGGTCAACTTATCAAGTTAATTTCCAATAATGAAATTTCTGGCAAAATTGCAAAAGATGTATTGGAAGTTATGTTTTCTACAGGAAAAACAGCTAGACAAATTGTAGATGAAAAAGGTTTACAACAAGTTACAGATCAAGGTGAAATAGAAAAAGTTATTGATGAAGTTATTTCAGACAATCCAAATATGGTTAAAGAGTATTTAGATGGTAAAGATAAACTTCTAGGTTTTTTTGTTGGTCAAGCCATGAAAAAGACTAAAGGTAAGGCAAATCCTAAAATTTTAAATGATATTTTAAAAAATAAATTAAACAAAGAAAATTAAACGTAGAGAATAACATCTATAAGCCACTATTATAAAAGTTAATAAAATCCATATAAAATTTCCTTTATAATTTTCTGCTGATCGCCAGATTCCAATGGATATAAAAATAGTCCATAAAAAAATAATTATCTTAGAAATTAATGTAAGATTATTAAAGTTCAAAAAAGGTATTTGTGATACTGAGCCACTATTATTAAAAAAATAAATTTCTAAATTGAATATTATTAACAATATTAATCCATTTAGTAGTTCGCCTACTAACCAATAAGATTTCCAGAGTTTAACTTTTCCTTCAAAAAAATCTTTAATTAAAGCAGAATTAATCATTCTATTATTTTATCATTAAGTATTGTAAGATATAGTTTATTTTTGGAACTATATTTAAATAATAAATATAAAAAATAGTTTATAAATGTATTTTTTAAAATTTCCTCATTGTTAACAATATTTACAATATTAATTTAAATAATGTTGAGATTTTGGCTTATTTTCGTTATTACTTGATTATAAGAACTATGAATAAACAAAAGGAGAGATGGGTGAGTGGCTTAAACCACAGGTTTGCTAAACCTGCGAAGGAAGTAATTCCTTCCGAGGGTTCGAATCCCTCTCTCTCCGCCAATTAATTATGTTTTACGGAAGTATACCAGCAGTTATTACACCTTTTAAAGATAATGAAGTAGACTATGAAGCGCTTACAAAAGTTCTAGAATACTTAATAGGAAATAATTCCAATGGTTTAGTTCCATGTGGCACTACTGGTGAATCACCTACATTATCGCATGAAGAGCATAAAAAAATTGTAGAAGAAACTATAAGAATAAATGATAAAAGGGTACCAATTATAGCAGGGACTGGATCTAATAATACGCTTGAAGCTATAGAATTTACAAATCATGCTGAAAAAGCTGGTGCGGATGCTGCACTAGTTGTTACTCCATACTATAATAAACCTACTCAAAAGGGTTTATATGAACACTATAAATCAATATGTGAAAATTCAAATATCCCAATTATAATTTACAATATTCCTGGAAGATCAGTAATAGATATGACAATTGATACTATGGTTGAGCTATCAAAATTAAAAAATATTATTGGTGTAAAAGATGCTACAAATGACTTGTTTAGACCTGTTTTAACTAGAAAAAATCTCCATAAAGATTTTTGTTATCTATCAGGAGAGGATGGAACAGCTTTAGCTTATCTTGCACAGGGTGGTCATGGTTGTATTTCTGTAACTGCTAATATTGCTCCCAAATTAAGTTCTGAAATGCATAAACATTGGAGAGATGGTGATATTAAAAAAGCTCAAGAATTAAACTTAAAATTATCAAGTTTGCATCATGCATTATTCTTAGAGTCAAGCCCAGGACCAATAAAATATGCAGCATTTTTAAAAGGTCTATGTGAACCAGATACAAGATTACCATTAGTTGAAATTAGTAATATAACCAAAGATGCAGTTAGAAAATGTTTAAAAGAAAATGACTTAATTTAGATGAAGATAATAGCTGCTAACTCGCGAGCAAATTTTGATTTTCTTTTTTCTGATAAATTTGATGCTGGAATTGTCCTATCAGGGGCAGAAGTTAAATCTCTAAGATTTAACACTGGCTCATTGAGAGGTTCTTACATTATGGAGAAAGATGGTGAGTTATGGCTCTCTAACTGTTTTATAAAAAAATATAATAATACAAATGATAAAAGTTACATTCCAAATAGAGATAGAAAACTGTTAGTAAAAAGAAAACAAATCAATAAAATAATAGGTTCTTTGAAACAAGATGGATTATCGCTAGTTCCGATTAACCTTTATTTTTCTAATAAAGGATTGGCAAAATTGTTATTTGGTGTAGGAAAAGGAAAGAAAAAATACGACAAAAGGCAATCAATAAAGGAAAAAGACTGGAATATAAAAAAATCTAGAATTTTAAAAAACAATTAATTTGTTTACTTTTTAAAATTGATAACTATAAGCCCTTTATGGCTAGAATTACAGTTGAAGATTGTATTGATAAATTTCCTAGTAGATTTGAACTTGTATTAGTTGCTTCAAATAGAGCAAGAAAACTTCATGCAGGTGAAAATCCTACAATAGAAAAAGACAATGATAAAAATACAGTTATTGCCTTAAGAGAAATTGCTGATGAAACTTTGTCTGTTGAAGAATTAAAAAATGATCTTATCGAAGAATATCAAACTACTACTTTTAATGAAGATGAAGATTTAGAAGAATCAAATGAAAATCAAAATGAATCATCAAAAGATGATGATAACTTAATTGAAGATACTAATAATGAAGATAATATTTCATTTGATAGCAAAAAAGACATAGAAAATGAAAACGTATCTACCCTAGATGAACAATCATTAACAAAAGATAATACGCAAGAGTCTACAGATGATACTAGGCAAGACACTTAAAAAAAAATATTATTTAGCTTATTTTATAAAAAGTTAATCTCTTTTAAACTATGATTAAAGAGATATTTCATGAATTAGATAAATTAACATTTTATTTAAAGTCGGATGAAAAAAATAAAGTTCAGGATGCATTAAAATTTAGTGAATCTGTTCATAGTAATCAGCTTCGTAAATCAGGTGATCCATTTATTATTCATCCTTTAGAGGTTGCAAAAATTTTAACCTCAATTAAACTTGATGGAGACTCAATTGCTGCAGGTCTATTACATGATACTGTTGAGGATACAGATTTAAGAATAACTGACATTCAAAAAAAATTTGGTAAACAAATATCAGAATTAGTACAAGGCCTTACCAAAATTAGTAAATATTCTCTCAGAGTAAACAATCAAAAATTTGGTGAAAATTATAAAAAGCTTATTTTAGCAACTACTAAAGATTTAAGAGTTATTTTGGTAAAATTAGCTGATAGATTACACAACATGAGAACTCTCAACTTTATTGAAGATCAAAATAAAAAAACAAACATAGCCTTAGAAACACTGGAGGTGTTTGCTCCTTTAGCTCAAAGGTTAGGTATGAAAGAGTGGCAAGATGAGCTTGAAGATCGATCTTTTGAAATTATTAATCCAGATGCTCGTCAATCAATATTAGACAGGTTAGACTATCTTAAATCTAAAGATGAAAATATAATTGATGAAATAAGATATGAATTAAAAAAAATTTTTTTACAGGAAGATATTTTTTGTAAAATTGAAGGAAGGATTAAATCTCCTTTTTCAATATGGAATAAAATTAAAGATAAAAATATTTCTTTTGAGCAACTGTCTGACATTATGGCTTTTAGAATTATTACAAATTCAACAAGGGAGTGTTATCGATGTCTAGGAATAATCCATCGTCGTTTTCCATATATTCATGGAAGATTTAAGGATTTTATTTCAGCACCTAAATCAAATGGTTACAGGGCATTACATTCTTCAGTTCTAGGTCCTAAAAATAAAAAAATTGAAATTCAATTTAGATCAAATGTTATGGAACAAATTGCTGATTATGGTGTCGCTGCTCATTGGAAATATAAAGATCCAAAAAAAATAAAAGAAAAAGATGCAAAAGAATATATATGGATACATGATTTAATTGATTCAATGAATGAATCTGGTTCACAGGATGAATTAATTGAAAATTCTAAACTTAAAGTTTTTCAAAATGATATTTATGTTTTTACTCCTAAGGGCGATATAATAGAATTGCCAAAAAGCGCAACTCCGATTGATTTTGCATATGCTATTCACAGCCAAGTAGGTGATAAGTGTGTAGCAGCTAAAATCAATGAAAAGTTACAACCTTTAAAAACTATTCTTAAAAATGGAGATCAAATTGAAATTATAACTTCTGAAGCCGCTCAGCCTTCACCCTTGTGGGAAAGATTTGCTGTTACTAGCAAAGTTAAATCTCAGCTAAGAAGATTTTTTAGATCAAAGAAAAAAGATGAACATATAATATTTGGTCGAGAAATCTTAATATCATTTTTTCAAAAAGAAAATTATGAAATTAATCCATTCATCGAAGATAAAATAAAAAAAGAATTTAATTTGAATACAATTAATGAAATTTATGAGTTACTTGGTTCAGGCTCTATTACAGCTGTTTCAGTATTAAAAAAAATTTATCCAGAGTATAATTATAATCCTAATTTAAAATTTGATAAGAACAAACATAATACTGTACATCTTAAAGGCTTAACTGCTGGTATGTCCTATCATTTAGCTGGATGTTGCTCTCCAATATTAGGAGATAATATAGTAGGTATTGTTACTGCGGGAATTGGTGTTGCAGTTCATACCATAGAATGTCAAACTCTAACTTCTTATGAGGATACTCCAGATAGATGGCTCAATGTATCTTGGGACTTAAATAATAATCTTAAATTAAATTCAAATTCTAGAATTATTGTTGTTTTAAAAAACCAACCTGGAAGCTTAGGTAAGGTTACAACTGTTATTGCTAAAAATAATGGGAATATCTCAAATATTAATTTTTCAGTTAGAAAAATTGACTTTTTTGAAATAATAATTGATATTGAAGTAAGAGACTCTAATCACTTGCAAAATATTATTGCAGCACTTAGATTAGAGCCTGAAGTTTCTTCACTGGAAAGAATTAAAGGTTAAATTATGATATATGGGGTAGGTATCGATATCATTGAAATCAAGAGAATAGAAAAGGTAATTGAAAAATATGGGAATAGATTTAAAAAAAGGTGTTTTCATAAAGATGAAATAATAAGATCAGAAACAAAATACAATACAGTTGAATCTTACGCAAAAAGATATGCAGCTAAAGAGGCTTGCGCAAAAGCAATGGGCACAGGATTAGCAAGAGGAGTTTTTTGGAAAGATATTGAAGTTAAAAATAATAAATACGGTAAACCATATATACTACTCCATAATAATGCAAAAAAATTTTTAAACCTAGATAGTAATGAATATAAAATTGACTTATCTCTTACTGATGAAAAAGAATTTGCAATCGCAAATGTTATAATATCTAAATGAAAAGAAAAAAAAAATTTTTAAATAATGTATCTTCTATCTTTTTAGCAATTTTTATTGCTATATTGATTAGATCATTTGTATTTGAACCTTTTAACATTCCTTCTGGGTCAATGAAACCTAATTTATTAGTAGGTGATTTTATTTTTGTTTCAAAATATTCTTATGGATATTCTAGACACTCATTTCCATTTTCATTAGGAGATGCGCAAGGTAAAGTATTATCAGGTAAATATTTTTCAAATGAACCAAAAAGAGGAGATGTAGTTGTTTTCAAAACACCTTCAAATAATCGAACTGATTATATTAAAAGAATTATCGGACTACCTGGCGATAAAATTAAAGTAACAAATGGAGAAATTTTTGTTAATAATATAAAAATATCAAAAAAAATTATTGAACCATTTATTGATTACCAAACAGATGAAATTTTAATAAATAACGGAAGGAGAAGACAATTCATTGAGTATTTTTTTGAAAAAGAAATTAGAGTATTAGATATAATTGATTTTAGTATTGCAGATAATACTCGGGAATATTTAGTTCCTGATAATAATTTTTTTGTAATGGGTGACAATAGAGATAATTCTCAAGATAGTAGATTTAGCAGTGTAGGCTTTATTCCATCTGATAACATTATTGGCAAAGCGCAGTTTATATTTTTCTCACTTGAAAATTCAAGATTTTTGCAGATTTGGAAGTGGCCAAATTCAATAAGATGGAATAGAATTTTTAAAAAAATTCAATGATAAATAAAAAGAACTTAGAAATATTTCAAAAAAAAATTAATTATAAATTTAAAGATCCTTCTATATTAAAACAGTCACTAACTCATCCCAGTTATCTTATTGATAGAAAAAATATTAAAAATCATTCTAATCAATTTGAAAGATTTGAATTTTTAGGTGATAGAGTACTTGGATTAATCGTTTCCTTTCTTTTATTTGATAAATTTCAAGATTCTGATGAAGGTGATCTTTCAAAAAAATATTCATATTTAGTTCAAAAAAACTTTCTATACAAAATATCTTTAGATTTATCTATAGATCAAATTTTATTATACAATTATAAATATAATAATAAGAAAATGATAAAATCCATTTTATCAGATTCAGTTGAATCATTAATTGGTGGCATTTATATAGATGGTGGTTACAAATCTTCTTTTAATTTTATTAAAAAATTTTGGATGCCACATTTAAATATTAAAATATCAAAAGCTCAGGATCCAAAAACAACTTTGCAAGAAATTTCCCAACAAAAATTAAAAAAATTACCTGAATATAAATTAATAAAAAGAAAAGGGCCAGCTCACTCCCCATTGTTTACTGTTCAATTGAGTGTATTAAATTTAAATAAAATTTTTGCTGAAGGATCCTCAATTAGAGAAGCTGAAAGAATAGCTGCAAATTTAGCTTTAAATAAAATAAATGAAAAAAAAGATACTTAAAACTAGTATTTTAGGAAAAACTAATGCAGGTAAATCAACACTATTAAATAATCTCATTGGTGAATACATTTCAATTATTAATAAAAAAATTAACACAACAGAAGATTTAATCATTGGTATTTTAAATATTAAAAATCATCAGATAATTTTTTATGA
>CACKRG010000008.1 GCA_902602515.1 uncultured Alphaproteobacteria bacterium | reverse complement strand
TAATTTTTTTATATTATGAGTTCCCGGAACCCCCCTAGTTAAAAGAAGGTCATGCTCTTTTTTTGAAATAATATTTCTTTCATTTTTAGATAAATAGTAATTATCAAGACTCAATGCTAAAACATTTTTATTAAAGAATTTTTCTAATGTTTTTTTCATTATAATAATTAAACCTGATTTTCCAATACCTTGGGATCCTCCAATTAAGATTTTTTTTCTTTCTGATTTTTCTAAATGTATAATAATGGGTAAGATTCTTTTTTTTATATATTTTTTTGTAAATTTTTTTTGAAATAATTTTAATGATTGTTTTTGAATAAAGTCTACAATTTCATTCATTTCTATTAAAATCTATTATATGACATATTTTAATAAATTATTATAAAAAATATGAAATTTCTATTTGATCTTGGCGGCGTCTTTTTTGATTGGGATCCTAATCATTTTTATAAAAATATTTTTGAAAATGTGGAGGAAAGACAATACTTTTTAAATAATGTATGTAATGATAAATGGAACATCAAGCAAGATAAAGGAAGATTGATCAAAGAAGCAGAACATGAACTTATAATAAAATTCCCTAAATATACAAAAGAAATTAAAATGTATTATAAAAACCATCGTAAAATGTTTCGAGGTATATTTTACAAATCTATCGAAATCCTTAAATATCTAAAAAATAAAAAATATGAATGTTATGTTCTCTCTAATTGGTCTTGGGAAACATTTAATAATTTGGATGTAGAATATCCATTTTTAAAATTATTTGATGGACTTTTGATATCTGGAAAAGAAAAAATGGTAAAGCCAGATAAGGAAATATACTTACTAGCTATAAAAAAATTTAAACTCGATCCAAATCAGACTGTCTTTATAGATGATAAAATAGAAAATATAAATGCTGCTAAAAATCTTGGTTTTAAAACTATACATTTGCATGACCCTAAATTAATAATTGATGAAATAAATAGATATTTTTAAATTGATTATGACAGATATTTTTGACATTCTTATTATAGGAGGTGGTATTAATGGTGCAGGAATTGCAAGAGATGCATCAGGAAGAAATCTTAAAGTATGTTTAGTTGAAAAAAATACTGTTGGATCTGCTACATCATCTTGGTCAACAAAACTTATACATGGTGGATTAAGATATTTAGAAAATTATGAATTTAGACTTGTGAGAGAATCTTTAAAGGAAAGAGAAATAATTAAGAAAATTGCTAAAGACATTATTAAGCCAATTCCCTTTATTATACCTCATATTCCCACTCAAAGACCAAAGTGGTTAATACAAATCGGATTATTCCTTTATGATAAACTTGGAGGCAAAACTTCTCTACCTAAATCAAAAAAAATTAATATAAGTTCTGCAATTCCTAATATTTTAAAAAATAAATATAATACTGGTTTTGAGTACTATGATTTACAAGTGGATGATAAAAAATTAGTTCAACTAAATATAGATGATGCAAAAAGAAATGGTGCAATTATATTTGAAAATAAAACTGTAACAGATGTTTTGAGAAATAAAGATTTTTGGTCAATTAAGTTAAATGATAATACCATTATTCAATCAAAAATTTTGATTAATGCCTCAGGACCTTGGATTAACGAAGTATTAAAAAAAACAATTAAGATTAATTCAAAAAAAGTAATTAGATTAGTAAAGGGAAGTCATATTATAACTAAGAAATTATATGAACATAATAAAGCTTTTACACTTCAAAACCCTGATAAGAGAATTGTATTTGTAATACCATACAAAAAAAATTATTCTTTGATAGGAACTACTGAAACAGAGGTTGAAACTCCAGATAATCCAGAAATTGATAAAGGTGAAATTGAGTACTTAATAAATACTGTAAATAATTTCTTTATAAAACAGATTTCAAGTGATGATATTATTGATACATTTTCTGGGATTAGACCTCTTATTGAGGATTTTAAGGAAGCATCTAAAGTAACTAGGGATTATGTATTTGATTTAAACACTTCTCACAATAATGCTCCATTATTAAATATATATGGTGGTAAATTAACGACTTATAGAAAACTATCAGAAAATGTAATTGAAAGTTTAAAGCCTTTCTTACCATCTAATTTATTAACATCTTGGACTGGCTCTAAAGAACTATAACAGGTATCCCTCTTAAATAACTTTTCTAATATGGGCAGAAAAGTTTTATAAGAGGAATACTTCTTATAGGAGGAAATAATATGAAAACCCTCTGCCCAATTTTATTTTAGTAAAATATATAATCTTGTAACAATTTATTTAAAAAATCATATTTTGCCCCTAAAAATAGGGGCAATTATATTCACGATTCTTATTTAAATGCTTTATTTGAGCTATCAAATAGATGACATCTATTTGATGGGAAGCCAATTTTAACTGTATCACCAACTTTGATATCAGAATGACCTTCTGTTTCTGCTACTAAAGGTTCTCCATCTTTTTCTAAATATAAAAAAGTTCCTGAGCCTAATTTTTCTACAACAAACACCTTGCTTTCCCAGCTTCCATCTGAGTCTTGGTTTACTAATAAATGTTCAGGTCTTATTCCTAATGTAACATTGTCTCCTTCAGAAGAGGATGCTGAAAATTTGGGCACACTTATTTTTGACATGCCCATTAAATCCACCTCTGTGCTATTATTACTTTTACTAGTAATTTTTGAGGAAATAAAATTCATTTTTGGTGATCCAATAAATCCCCCTACGAACATATTATTTGGTTTGTCATATAGTTCTAAAGGTGAACCTTTTTGTGAAACAATACCTGTATCAAGAACAACAATGTCATCTGCCAAAGTCATTGCTTCAGTTTGATCATGTGTAACATATATCATAGTAGCTTCTAATTCATTATGCAACTTTGCAAGCTCAACTCTCATTTGAACTCTCAATGCAGCATCTAAGTTTGAAAGTGGCTCATCAAAAAGGAAGACTTTAGGTTTTCTAGTTATTGCCCTTCCTATTGCCACTCTTTGTCTTTGACCACCAGAAAGTTGCTTAGGTTTTCTTTTAAGATAATCTTCAATTTGTAATATTCTTGCTGCCTCATTCACTCTCTCATTAATTTCATCTTTGGACCTTTTTTCTAACTTTAATCCAAATGCCATATTATCAAAAACAGTCATATGCGGATAAAGAGCATATGATTGAAAAACCATAGCTATGTTTCTTTGTTTTGGGGGTAAATCATTAACAACTTGGCCATCAATTGAAATTGTACCTGAATTTATATCTTCTAAACCTGCAATCATTCTAAGCATGGTTGATTTACCACAACCACTTGGTCCAACAAGAACTGTGAACGATTGACTTTTTATATCTAGGGATACATCTTTTATAACATGAACATCCCCAAAATACTTATTAACTGTATTTATATTTATATCTGCCACTTCATCCTCCTTTGAGCGATCTTTCAAGTGTGAAACTGACTATCAGTTTATTCTAATTATTTATATCAATCCATGAATTATTGTCATTACTTTTTATACAAGAATCTATTATTTTTTGTATTTTGGCGCCTTGAGAAAAATCAGGCTGTAAATTATTTTTACTTTGAATAGATTTTACGAAATTTTGATAGTTGCTAGGAGTTTTAGGACATTTAATAATTTCCCATGACATTTCATTTATTTTTTCTTTTTGACAAATATGTAAAGTTGACCATTTTGTTCTTTCTTCATCTAATTCTACTTTAACTCCACCTTTAGAGCAAAATACCTCTAAAATTAATGAATTTGCATGACCAGTAGCAAATCTTGAATTAGTTATTGTGCCTATTGCGCCATTTTCAAATCTAACTAAGGAGTTAAAACCATCATTAGCATCTAAGATATAATTCTTTATTTTTTTACCTTTGTCGTAATATGTCTTAAGATCTGCAAAAATTTCCTTAATATCTCCTACTGCATTCACTGCAAAATCAAAAATATGAACACCAGTATCTCCTAATGCACCATTACTTCCATGCTGAGTTGATAGTCGCCAAAGCCACTTATCTTCCTCTCTCCATTCACCCCATTTATTACTCGCAAGCCAAGATTGATAATAACATGCACTAACATGTCTAGGTACACCAATTTCACCTGATTTAATTATTTGAACTAATTTCTGATAAGCACTTGATTCTCTGTATGTAAAATTAACCATATTAACCGTTTTAGATCTCTTGGCAGCCTCAACCATTTTTTTTGCATCTTCATAATTTTCAGCTAGCGGCTTTTCACAAAAAACATTGTATCCTTTATCCAGAATTTGTAGTGTGGTTTCTTTATGAAATTTATCTGGTGTTGTGTTACTGATACCATCAAAATTTTTTTCTTTTTCAAGCATCTCTCCAAGACTTAGATATCCACGTATATTTTTATTATTTTTATCTGATAAAAATTTTTTTAGATTATCTTCGTTTGTATCACAAACTGCCTCTACATTTACTTGATCTATATTACTAAACTCAAAAAAATGCCTAGAAGAAATATTTCCTGTGCCAACAATTCCAATTTTCATTTTATCTTATTTGTTGGATGTTCTACCGAAATACCTTTTTTTATAATTTTTTCTATAGGTTGTGGTCTATTACTTTTTGGTGTTGGAGAATGAATATCTTCCCACAAAGAATCATTCTTTGGTTTTACAAAATTTACTGCATTTTTAATTACTCTCTGGATATTTTTATTATAATATGTGGGATAAGCTTCGTGTCCTGGTCTAAAATAAAAAATTTGACCATTTCCTCTTTTATACAACAATCCAGATCTGAATGTTTCACCTCCTTCAAACCAGCTAGTAAAAATTGTTTCATCTGGAGAAGGAACTTGGAATGGTTCTCCATACATTTCTTCCATTTCAAGTTCAAAATAGGGATCCAAACCTTCACAAATTGGATGACCTGGATTGCATACCCATATTCTTTCTTTTTCTCCAAATTCCCTCCAAGTCAGATTGCAATTTGTACCCATTAGTCGCTGAAAAATTTTTGAATGATGTCCAGAATGTAAAACTATTAAACCCATGCCTTCCAAAACTCGTCGTTGAACATTATCAACTATATTGTTTGAAACCTTTTCATGTGCTTTATGACCCCACCAAATTAGCACACTACACTCCTTTAAAATTTCTTTATTTAATCTACTCTCCCCATCCTCAAGGGTAACTGTCTCTATCTTTAAATTAGTGTCATTTGATAAAAAATCTTTAATACAATTATGAATACCATTTGGATAAATTTTTTTTACATCACTATTTTCTATTTCATGAATATACTCATTCCAAATTATAATCTTTGTCATTATTTTATCTTACTCTTTCTCCATGTAATCTATGACCGAGTAAAGCTAGAAGAATTATTAAACCATTAAAAAATTGTCTCCATTCACCACTCCAACCTATTGCGATAATACCAACTTCCATATATGCAATTACTCCAACTCCAAATACTGCCCCAATTATAGTACCTAAACCTCCCCAATAAGGAGTTCCTCCAACAAAAACAGCAGCAAGTGCAAGTAATAAATACCCAAATCCTTGAGTTGGAAAAAAAGTGTAGGTAATCATTGTTGTAAACATGCCACCTAATGCAGCTCCAACACCTACAAACATAAATGCTTTAATTTTTACTGCATTCACATTTATTCCCATTTGTTCTGCACTTACTGAATTATCTCCAACATGCTGAATGTGAATACCAAAAACATGTTTATTGAAAAAATAATAACAAAAAATAATAAATATAGCTGCCCAAAAAATTTGCATTGGAAAGCCATAAAATTTTCCAACTAAAAGAGGATAAATCCAATGATTTTCAACCTGCATTATTGTAATTGATCTACTATTTGTTAAGAGTAATATTACACCCCTTAATAAAAACAATACACCAAGAGAAGCTACTAATGATGATAAGCGGAAAACAACTATTAAAGTTCCAACAAGCGCCCCTATAGCTGCTCCAGTTAAAAGACCTGCAACAAAACAAATTCCTGGATCTATACCAATTTTTACTAATAGAGCAAACACATAAGCAGCTACTGCATATGTCGATGCAAAAGATAAATCTATTTCTCCTGATGCTACAAGAAAAACAAGAGGAATGGTTAAAAATATCAATGTTGGCATCATTACAAAAACAGATTGATGCAAGTTTGGTCTAATCCATGCTTCAGGAGCACCTATAAAAAAAATAGCCATTAATAAAATAAAGTATCCTATACTCCCAAGAGCTCTTCCATTTTTATGAAACATATTATTTATAAATGATTTATTATTCATATTGATTAGTGCCTAACTATTGTTTCTCTCATTATTTTCATTAATTCTTCTGGAGATGAAACACTCCTCTTATTCAATTCATGAACTACCTCGCCTCTGTCAAGAATTACAAATCTATCTGAAATATCATACACATGATAAATATTATGACCAATAAATAACACTGATCTATTTGACTTTTTAACATTTAATACAAAATCAAAAACCTTTTGTGTCTCATTTAGAGATAAATTATTTGTAGGTTCATCTAATACAATTAACTCAGCATTGTTGTATATTGCTCTTGCAATAGCAACACCTTGTCTTTCTCCTCCAGAAAGATTTCCAACTGGCGAATCAGCATTTATTAAATTTGAAGTAAATCCTATTTCTCTTATTAATCTATTTGCTTCTTTTATTTGCTCTTTTTCTTTTATAAAGCCAAAAGGATATCTTAATTCTTTACCCATAAAGATATTTTTAACTATTGATTGCTGAGGTGTTAATGCTCTATCCTGAAAAACTGTTTCTATTCCTGCCTCTCTAGCTTTTAATGCATTCCACGAATTAACATTTTTACCTCTTATTAAAATATGACCTTCATCAGGGCTATAAACACCAACTAAAGTTTTAATTAAAGTTGATTTTCCAGCACCATTATCACCAATAAGCCCAACGACCTCACCTTTTTTGACATGAAGTGAAGCTTTATTTAAAGCAGTTATACCTCCGAATTTTTTTGTTACTTTATCTAATTGAATGATATTTTCCATAAGTAAAAAACTGACTCATTTTTAATGAGTCAGTTAAAATAATTATTATCTTAATCCTGCGTCTGCAAGTGCTTTTACAGCTTGATAGTTATTAGTATCAACAAAACCTGCACCAGTATCTTGATTTATTGCACCTGTTCCAAGTACTGCTGTTTGACATAAAGAAAGTACTGGTAAATAACCTTGTAAAAATGGCTGTTGATCAGAAGTAAGATGAACATAACCTTTTTCAAAAGCAGACATTATTTGAGGGCTTGTATCAAAACCAATTTGAAGTAACTCATTAGGACCATAACCTGCAGCCTTTGCAATTCCTTCTGCAACATTCATTATATCACTTCCAGAATGAACTATAACTTTCGTTTCTGGATTAGCATTTAGTGCTGCTGAAAAAATTGGAATAGTCATGTTAGGGTCTGAAGCATATTTTGGATCACCATCAAGAACTGTAACAGTCATTCCGTGTTCTTCAAAAATAATCCTTGCACCATCTTCTCTTTGAGCTCTAGCATAATCACCAATAGGAACCATAACAATAGCATGATCTCCTGCTTCAAAACCAAATTGTCTAATTGCTTCTCTTGCGAGTGCCTTTCCTTGAGTTGCTAAATTAGCTCCAACATATCCACCTCCGTATTTTGCTCTTACTCCAGATGGATCGACATTTTGATAAGTCATTAAAATTCCATTATCGGCAGCTTGTCTTGCCAATGGCATTAACGCTTCATCACCTGGATGTCCCATCATTGCAATAGCATCTACTCCAAGTCCAACGGACTCTCGAAGTTGGCGAACCATTTTTTCAAAATCCCACTCTGAATAAATTATTTCTGCGTCAGCGCCTGTATCTCTTATAGCGTTCATTGCACCAGCAGCAACAATTCCTGCAAAACCTCCAGCTTCAGGTCCTCCAGCATAAAAATGCATTTTTACGTCTGAGCACCACTTATCACCTAAATCTTGTCCAGTAGGAGCCGCTACTGATTGAAAAGATAAAGGTAATATAAAAATAAAAGCTAAAAAAATCTTTAAAATTTTCATTTTTCCTCCAAAATATTAATAAATTTTAATAATAATAAATTAAATCCAAAACGTTTTGGAAGTCAAGCAAAAGATAATTTAAAATATAATAAATCTTAAAATTTTAATTTTTTAAAATTTTCGCAAAAGCATTATATTCTTCAATTGAGATATTGATATCATGCTCTTCTGAAGGATATTTTTTTGATTCTACATCACTTTTAAACATTTTAAACGCTTCTTCAGACTTTTCTTTAATTCTTCTATAGTCTTTACCAATATTTGAATATACTTTTGCATGCCTTGGTATGTGACCATCATTGTAACCTAAAATATCTTCAGCAAATAAATATTGAGCATCACAACCCAATCCACTTCCCATACCTATCATAAATACATCAATATTATTTGATATTAATTCAGCAACTTTGAAAGGAACAATCTCAATTTCAATTGCAAATACACCTGCATCACGCAGCAACATACACTGATCGTAAATTTTTATTGCTTCATGAGCTGTTTTGCCATACGCTCTAAAACCTCCATATAAAGTTGACTTATATGGAATAAAGCCAGAATGACCAACAACTGGAATACCTTCGTCTGAAATTGCTTTAATGAGTTTTGCAGATTGTGGACAATAAATTGCATCAGCTCCAATTTTTAATAATTCAAAAGATCTTTTAACAATTTCATTTTCATTTAAATACTTTCCATATGGTAATCCAACAGTAAAAAAAGTATTCTTTGCAGCATCTCTTATTCCACCAATATCATTTAACTCTGATGAAACAATCATTTCAATACCTGCACTTTCACATGCTTCAGCTTCTAATGGATTGTGAGTATAAACTTCTGATAATTTTTTAATTCCTTTTAATTCTAATATTTCTTTTACAGTTAGTTTTTTCATAAAATTTAATATAATCTTTTACTTACTCTTTTGGTTTGGCCGTGGCTATATATTCCATCAACTCCACCATCTCTTCCATATCCAGACTTTTTGTATCCCCCTCCTGGTAAGTTAGTTCCATCTACAAACCAATCGTTGTGCCATATTATTCCCGCCTGAATTCTCTCAGCTGTCCATTTTGCTTTTTCATCATTAGAAGTAAACACTCCAGATGCTAAACCATAACTAGTTGAATTAGCTATTTTAATTGCTTCGTCCTCAGTTTCAAAATTAAATACAGATGTTACAGGACCAAAAATTTCATCTTGAGCAATTGTTGCATCTATTGGTACATTATCAAAAATTGTTGGTTCATAAAAGTTACCTTCTTTATTGTCACTCTCTTTACCACCAAGAGCTAATGTAGCTCCAGATTGAACACCAGAATTTACGTAATTTGAAACTCTTTGAATTTGCTCCTTAGATATTAATGGTGTAATTTCTGTATCAGGTTTTTCCCCTGATCCTATTTTAAGTTTAGCAGATTTAGCAACTAATTTTGTCATGTACTCATCCTTTATTTTAGGATGAACAATTACTCTAGACATTGCCACACAAATTTGACCTGCATTGGGCTTAAAAATTCCTTTTATAGTACTTTCAACTGCTTTATCTATATCCGCGTCAGGATAAATTATCGCTGCTGATTTTCCACCTAATTCAAAGTGACAGGGGATTATGCGGTCAGCCGTTTCTTTTAGTATTTCAGATGCTACTTCCGGCGATCCTGTAAAAACAATATAATCACTTCCAGAGTGTTTAACAAGCTTTCTGCCGGTTACTTCACCAAAACCATGAACTATATTTATTATACCCTCTGGAACGCCAACTTCTTCAAAAATTTTTCCATAAAAGTTTGATGATATTGGGCATAATTCGGGAGGTTTGATAACAATAGTATTCCCAACAATCCAATTCTGTGCAACCATACCTGAAAAAATAGAAACAGGATAATTCCAAGGAACTATTTGTAAACTTACTCCAAATGGTTCTAAAATAACGTAATTAAATGTATCTTTTCCTGATGGAATAAGTTTATTCTGAATTTTATCAGTCATACCTGCATAAAAATCAAAAGTGTCAGCTGCTCCATCAAACTCACCCATACATTGTTTGATTGTTTTACCATTTTCCTGACTTAAGATTTTTCCTCCAATTTCTCTATACTCTCTAAGTTTTGCTGCAATTGCTCTCATCATTCTAGATTTATCTTTAGGATCCATATCAATGAGTATTCTTTTATCAAAAGCTTTTTTTGCTGACTCGTAAGCTAAATCAATTTCATCATCCAATGCTTGATCTATATTACCAACTAGGTTTTGATTAGCTGGATTAATTACTGCTAATTCTTCTTTTGAAAGTGAATTAATAAATTTTCCATTAATAAAGTTACGAGTTTCCATTTAAATTTTTCTTATAAACTTAATAAACCTAAAATTATATTTTATGTCAATAATATAAAATTAAATATTTGGAATTTTTACAGGTATGAAATAGTCAGGATTTCTAGATTTCTTTATAACAGCAGGAATGATTTCTTTGTATGCCTCAAATAATGTTTGGGGTTTTGGCAACTGATCTTTAATTTCCTCATGTAGTTTTGGTAGATTATATGAGGGAACCATTGGAAACATATGGTGTTCTATATGGTATTCCATTTTCCAATATATAAAACTAAAAATAGGATTAAGTCTAACAGATCTTGTTGACTCTCGATGATCCTTACTTCCTTCTTTTAAACCCATATGCTGTGTCAAGCCCCAAACAACGTTCATAAAAATAAAAAATTTCGGTATTAAAAATAAAAATATTGGAATAACTGAACCTACGAAAAAGCAGGATAATATAGTTACTAACCAAAGAGCTACAAAAATTCTTGAGCTACGAATACAGTTAGTTTTTTTATCCTCAGGTATACATTCTTTCATTACTTTTGTTTCATACCCAATTGCGTGTTGTATAATTTCTAAATGTAATGATTTGTGAAGAATTAAAAAATAATAACCAGGAATAAATCTTATAAGAAAGCCAAAGAGAGAAGGCTTTGAAAAGATACTTTCATCAGCTTCAAAATCATGTGGGTCTACAGAAGCTGTATAGCTGTGATGCAATGAATGACTCCATCGCCATCTTACAGGTTCAAAGTTATTCATATAGCTAGCTATGTGATAAAAGAAATCATTTAATACTCTTGTCTTAAATGCAGTTCTATGACCACATTCATGCCAAATAGCATCAGCACCACCCCAAAACATACAGTAAGCAAGATAGATAGGAACAAACCATAGAGATCCCCAAGAATACACACAAGCAGTTCCCAGAAGTACCATAGTTGCAACATAAATTATTATATGCTTCCAACCTTCGTAATCGTTTCTTCTAGAGAGTTCTTTAAGTTTTTTTCTATCAATTTTTGCTCTAAACCACTCGCTGGATATATTATTTATACCAGTCTGAATTTTAAGGCTAGCTGTCATTACATTTATATATTTCAGAAATGAAGTATTACAATAACTTTTCATTGTTAATCAAGACTTAAATAATTGTTTAAAATTTCTGATTTAGATATATCTATAAAATATGGAAAATTGGATCTATGTGTGTGACAAAATTGACATCGATTTTGAGGATTTGAAAAGATTTGATCACGGGGATAAAACATTTTGTATTTACAATATTAAAGATGGTTTTTACGCTACTGACGGGATGTGTACCCATGAAGATGTACATTTAGAGGATGGTTTAGTTACTGATGACGAAATTGAATGTCCAATGCATCAAGGTATATTTAATATTAAAACAGGCGCAGTAATTCAAGATCCACCCTGTGACAGTCTTAAAACTTATGATGTGAAGGTTGATGGTGAAAAAATTTATATTAAAATTAGTTAGTATAATTAACCTTTTACTGATCCTGCAACCAAACCTCTAATAAAATATCTTTGGAGTGCAAAAAATATAAACAGAGGAACTGTCATTGATACAAATGCGCCAGTCGTTAGTATTTCCCAATTCTCTCCTCTAGACCCAAGTAATTCTTTTAATTTTGCAGTTAATATTATTTCACTTGGAACCTGATCTAAAAATACTAAACCAACTAATAAATCGTTCCAACACCATAAAAATTGTAAAATAAATATTGAAGCAAATGCAGGTATAGATAAAGGTATAATTATCCGTAAAAAAATATCATAATGAGAAGCACCATCAACTTTAGCGGCTTCCATCATTTCATTAGGTAAACTTTTTAAAAAATTTCTTAATAAAAAAGTAGTTGATGCCAATCCAAAACCAGTATGTGCCATCCATACACCAGGATAAGATTTGGCTGCTACTCCAAATAATGCTCCAAAATCGTTATATATTGTCAGAATTGGTATTAGAGACATCTGAAGAGGGACAACAAGTGAAGCAATTATTATTGCAAGTAGAGTATCTCTTCCATAAAATTTCATCCAAGTCAAAGAGTAGGCAAAAAAAGAACATATAATAAGAGGTATTAGTGTTGAAGGCAAAGCTACAGCCATTGTATTAACAAAAGCTCTGCCAATCCCCTCTTTAAACAAAACCTCTCTATAATTTTCAAAAGTAAACGCAGGAGGGCTTAATGAAGTGGTAAATAATCTTTTACCTTTTTTCTTTTTAAATTGAATTTTTGATCTCCATTCATAATTACCATATTCATCAAGAAACACTTCACTTTCATCTTTAAAAGTTGCAATATCACCAATATTAAATTCATTAATTTTCTTGGAAGTAATTCCAAAACTTTGGATTTTTTTTCCTGAATTTTCATCAAATAATTTTCCTTTAATTTTAAAATAACCATCTTCTTCTATTTGACTATCCATGCCAGACATTCTATAAATTTCATTAACCTTTGTAGTGGTTAAAGAGGTCCACCATCCACTTATAGCTAATAAATCTTTATCTCTTAAAGAGCTAATAAAGAGACCAAATGTAGGAATGATCCAAATAATAACAAAGAAAAGAAGTAACAATTGTGATAAGATAGATGATATTGATAATTTCCTCATTAAACTTTTTGTTCCTGTCTATGTTTGTACAAATTCCATGCTAAGATTGGGATAACACCAATCATAATAACAATAGCTAAAACACTTCCCCTTCCAGAGTCACCTCCGCCTCTAAACATCCAATCATACATTAAGTTGGCTAAGACTCCTGTTTGCCATTCTCCATTTGTCATAGCAAAAATAATATCAAATATTCTTAAAACTATAATTGTTATTAAGGTCCAAATTACGAGGATTGTTTGTTCTAAGTAAGGAATAATTATAGAAAAAAATATTTTTAATTCACTAGCACCATCAATTCTAGCTGCTTCAATCATTTCTTTGGGTATTCCCCTTAATGCAGCGCTAAAAATAACTAATGCTAATCCAGTTTGTATCCAAATCATTATAGCCATTAAAAAGAAATTGTTCCAAATTGGTATAGTTAACCATGCTTGTGGTTCATATCCAAATGAAACTATAATTGCATTAAGCAATCCAATTTGTGTATTTTCAGGTCCTCTATATTCATAAATAAATTTCCAAATTACTCCTGCACCTACAAATGAAATTGCCATAGGCATAAAAATTATTGACTTTGCAATTGAGCCCCACCAAATTCTATCAGCTAAGTTTGCAATTACTAATCCAAAAAATGTACTTAAAGTTGGCACAACAAGTAACCATACTAAATTATTAAATATACTTCTTCTAAATTCAGGATCATTAATCGCCCACTTGTAATTATATAGTCCAACAAATTCTCTTCCAAATTTATCGTAAAAACTAAGTCTAATAGTTTCAAAAACTGGGTATAATATAAATATAAATAAGACTATAAATGCAGGTGCTATAAAAACTATGACTCTTAGAGAATTTTCAAAATTATATACTTTCAGTGTTTTTTTGCCGTAAGCATCTAAAATATAATTTGAGATATGAAAATATGCTAAAAAAAATAATACACCTAAAAAAACGATAGATACTAAATTTAGTATAGTCATTAATTGTTAAATATATAAAAAAAACAGGCGAACAAGTTAATTGTTCGCCTGTTTCAACAAGAGGAATTATTTAATTGCGTCCCAACTATCTTGGATCGCATCAGCTACATCTTGAGCTGATTTTCCGTTGGTATAATCAACCATACCAGTCCAAAAAGTACCAGCTCCAATAGCACCTGGCATTAAATCAGATGCATCGAATCTAAACGTAGTAGCGCCTGTTAAGATTTCACCAAGTTTTCTAAAAGTTTCACTAGCATATTTGCTTCCATCTACACCTTTATGAGGAGTTAGAAAACCACCTTTAGCCATCCAATATTCATGGGCTTCAGGATGCATTAAAAATTTAATGAACTCAATTGTTGCTTGATTATCATTAGTAGCAGCTACTAATGTTCCAGCTCCAAGTACGGGAGTTCCTAAATCTTTAGTTGCATATGCTGGGAAATAAAAGAAATCATAATCTACACCTGCTTCAACTCCTTCAGGAAAGAATGCAGGAATAAAACTAGCTTGTCTGTGCATCATGCACTCTGCAGGAGAAGTAAAAAGTCCATTTGGAGCATCTCTAAAATCAGTAGTTGCTACTGCTTTAGATCCACCATTAACAAACTTGTCATTCAATGCAAAAGTTCCAAAGAAATTCATTGCTTCAATAACTCTTGGGTCATTAAAAGGCATTTCATTAGATACCCACATGTCATAGACATCAGGAGTATGCGTTCTTAGCATAATATCTTCCATCCAGTCAGTTGCAGGCCAACCAGTCGCTGCACCTGAACCAAGACCAATACACCATGGAGTATTTCCATCTGAAGCCATTTGTCTTGTTAATGCAATTAACTCTTCCATTGTCCCAGGAACTTCATAACCATTGTCTTCAAAGTTATCCGGTGAATACCAAACTAAACTTTTAACGTTTGTTCTGAAGAAAATTGCATTGAACTGATCATTACCATTTTCATCTGCATAAGTTGAAAGATCAACCCATGATTGACCAGCAGCATAGTTGTCTAAAACCATTTGCTTTATGTCATCCCCAAGAGGAACTAATCCTCCCATTGCTGCTGCGTTTGCAGCTAGGCCTGGTTGAGGAAATACAACTAAATCTGCAGCACTTCCCGCCTTAAGATCAATCATAACTTGTTGTTCAAAACTATCTGAACCACCATATTCAAAAGTTGCTCCTGTAGCTTTTTCAAATATAGCGCCTACTTCTCTCATTGTTTCTTGTTCTGGTGATAACCAAGGACCAAACATTACTACTTTTTGACCAGTTAAATCTGGCCCAGTATAATGTCCCCCTGCAAAAGCAGAGAAGCTTAAGAAAAAAGATGAGAAAGTAGCTAATAAAATTTTAAATAATTTATTCATTATTCCTCCATATTTATAAATACTTTAATATATTGATATATTTTACCAAAACGTTTTGGTTGTCAATTGCTTATTTGTGAGTTATTCATAATATTTATGAATATAAAGGAATTAGCAAAAAAATTGGATTTATCAATTACCACTGTATCAAGAGCTCTTGGTGGATATCCAGATGTAAGTGATAAAACAAGAGAAAGAGTTAAAAGATTTGCTAATAAATATCAATATAGCCCCAATCCTTATGCAAGCACTTTAGCAAGTGGCAAAACAAAAACAGTTGGATATGTTCTTCCAATTTATGGAACTAATACTAGTACCTTAAATCAAGGAAATTTTTTTCAATTTATTGCAGGTATGTCTGATGAGTTATTATCCGAAAGTATTCAGTTACAAATTTTGTTTGCTAAAAGTGAAGATGAGGAAATAAAAGCTTATGAGAAATTAATACTAGAACAAAAAATTGAGAATATTGTTTTACAAAATATTAAAACAAATGACAAACGAATTGAAATGTTAAAAAGATATAATATAAATTATGTTGCATGGGGCAAGACTAAGTCAAAAAGTAATTTCTCTTGGGTTGATTTAGACAATGAAGGTGCAATTGAGATAATAATAAATTATTTAATTAATAAAAACCATCATCATATTTCATATATTAATATTTCTGAAAAGTATAATTTTGCAAATGAGCGAAAATCATCCTTTTTAAAAAATCTAAAAAAAAATAAAATTAAATTTAATAAAAACTATTATACGTCAGTGAAATTAGAGGAGCCTGAAAAAAGTTTTGAAGTTATAAAAAAAATGCTAACAAAAAATAAAAAAATTTCTGCGATTATATGTTCCACAGAGTTTTCTGCTCTTAGTGCAATTAAAGCATGCAACTATCTAAATTATGAAATAGGTAAAGATATATCAATTATTACTTTTGATGGACCTTTGGTGAGAGATTTGAGTTCGCCCCCAATTACAGCTGTATCATTTCCTGTCAAGGAGCTTGGGAAAAGAGCTATTAATATTTTATTAGACAAAAATATTGATGGCAAAGAAACTAGAAATTATCTAGCAAGATCTCAAATTATTGAAAGAGGTTCAGTTCATAAAGTTATTTGACAAATATTTGTTATTATAAGTAACAATTTCTCATTTGATAGATCATAAATCAGGTTTATAGGTTCCTAATGAAATTAGTTATTGTAGGTTCAGGCTATGTAGGTTTAGTAACAGGTGCATGTTTTGCTGAATTTGGTTACAAGACTATTTGTGTAGATACAGATGAAAAAAGAATTTCTAATTTAAATTTAGGTAAGTGTCCATTTTATGAACCAGGAATGGATGATTTACTTTTAAAACATTTAAATAATACAAAGCTATTATCATTTTCTTCTTCATTAAAAGAATCAATGATTGATGCGGATATAGTTTTTATAACTGTTGGCACTCCTAGTAGAAGGTTGGAAGATGATGCAGATCTAAGTTATGTATGGAAAGTTGCTGAACAAATTAGTTTAAACATAAAAAAATATTGTTTAGTTGTAACAAAATCTACTGTACCAGTTGGTACAACTAAACACGTGAAAAAAATTATTGAAAAAAAAGTTATAAAAGAAAATTTTGATGTAGTTTCCAATCCAGAATTCTTGCGAGAGGGCTCAGCTATTAACGACTTTATAAGGCCTGACAGAGTCGTTATAGGAACTGAGAATAAAAAATCTGAAAATATGATGAGAGAACTTTACAGACCATTATATTTAAGAGAAACACCTTTAGTTTCAACATCAATTGAAACATCTGAAATAATTAAGTATGCATCTAATAGTTTTCTTGCAACAAAAGTTGCATTTATAAATGAGATTGCCGACTTGTGTGAAGCTGTTGGCGCAAACGTTCAAGATGTATCAAAAGCTATGGGCATTGATCAAAGAATTGGTTCAAAATTTTTAAATGCAGGTCCGGGATATGGTGGCTCTTGTTTTCCTAAAGATGTTAAAGCGTTTTCATCAACAGCTAAAAAATATAATATAAATTTATCAATCGTCAATGCAGTACACCAATCAAATCAAGAAAGAATTAATAATATTGCTACAAAAATAATTAATAATACAAATTCCAATGCTACTCTGGGCTTGTTGGGATTAAGTTTTAAGCCTAATACCGATGATATACGTGAATCAACTTCAATTAAATTAGCATTATTGTTAAAAAATAATGGATATACAATAAAATGTTATGATCCAGAGGCAATGGAAAATGCAAAAAAGGAATTTAGTAGTTTTGCTTATTGTGAAACAGCTATTGATGCTTGCAATAAAACTGATGCAATAATCATTGCGACTGAGTGGAATGAATTTAGAGCTTTAAATTTTGAAACTATAGGAAAATTTGTAAATGATAAAAAAATTTTCGATTTAAGAAATATTTATAATGGAAATGAATTAGAGAAAATTGGATATAAGTATTATGGTACTGGAAAATAGTTTCCAAATTACAGAATTTGATCCTGAAGTATTACGTGAGTATGATATTAGGGGAGTTGTTGATAAAAATATTACTGAAAATACTGCTTATACTATAGGACGAATTTTTGGAAATCTTGTCCATTCCAAGCTTGACTCTAGTAAAATTTCTGTAGGCTATGATGGTAGGTTAACTTCACCTAGATTGTATGATGCTCTTAGTCATGGACTAAAAGATTCAGGTTCATATGTTTTCAATATTGGAATGTGTCCAACTCCAATGTTATATTTTGCTGATTATCATTTAAAAACAGATGCAGCAATTATGATTACAGGATCTCACAATCCTTCAGAATATAATGGGTTTAAAATGGTTTTAAACAAACATAGTTTTTTTAGTGACGATATTCAAAATTTTCAAAAAATTATTTCAACTACTAAACTTGAGAAAAGAAATGGTAAGATTAATGATGTAAATATAATTGATAACTATATCGAGAGAATTTTGCAAAATATTCATATCAAAAGAAAATTAAAAATTAGTTGGGATATTGGTAATGGTGCAATGGGAGTAGTAATTGATAAACTTATAGCAAAACTTCATAATACTGAAAATATATTATTAAATAAAGATGTAGATGGTAACTTTCCAAATCATCATCCTGATCCAACAGTGCCAAAAAATATGCAGCAATTAATAAAATCAGTAAAAGAAAATAATTGTGATTTAGGTATGGCTTTTGATGGTGACGGAGATAGGTTAGGTGTTATTGATAATTTTGGTAATATTGTTTGGGCAGATCAATATATGTTAGTTTTGTGCTCAGAAATAAAAAATTTATATAAAAATCCTAAAATTATTATGGATGTGAAGTGCAGTAAGGTTTTTTTTGATGAGTCAAAAAAGATGGGTTGCCTTCCTATTATGGAAAGAACTGGCCACTCACCTATCAAAGAAAAAATGAAGGAGTTAAAATCTCCATTATCAGGAGAAATGAGCGGGCATGTATGTTATGGCGATGATTTTTATGGATACGATGATGCTTTATATGTAGCACTAAGACTTATTAGGATTTTAAGTAACCAAAATGAAAGTTTGTTTGATTTAGTTGATAAATTTCCTAAAACATTTTCAACACCTGAAGTAAGATTTGATGTAGATGAAACCAAAAAATTTTTAATTATTGAAGAAATAAAAGAAAGAATAAAAAATACAGAAGGTAAAATAATAGAAATTGATGGAATAAGAGTTGAAAATCATGATGGATGGTTTCTAATGAGAGCTAGTAATACTCAAAACCAACTAACTTGTAGAGCAGAGTCTACTTCTCAAGAAGGCCTTAAGTCTTTGATAGCAATTATTGAAAATCAGTTACATCTAAGCGGTGTAAATTATAAGTTTACAGTCTAACAAAACAATCACGATTATATTTTTTCAGTCTTTTACAGGCTGTATACGCTTCTTTTTTAGAAAAATTTTCAAATCTAGATTCATAAAGTTGTTTGCCACTGACTTTTATCAGCACAACATTTGAAATTTTATCTTTAGTAGAAAATGGATATTTACTTTTAATTAATTTGATTTGTTTTTCTGCATTATTTCTATACTTAAAAGTTCCAACAACAATGGAATAAGCATTTTTTTTGTTTTCAATTTTTTTGTTTGGAGTCTCATCTTTTTTAACTATTTTTTTATTACTACTTTTTGTCTTAATATTTAATTCAGCGAATTCTTTATCCATTATTATTTTCAAAGATTTGTTTCGTTGGCTTCCTGTATCACCTCCAAAAATAATTCCTATTAACCTTTTATCATCTCTAACAGCTGAAAAAGCTAACTGAAAACCAGATGCTTTGATATATCCTGTTTTAATACCATCAGCACCATCGTAGCTTAACATTAATTTATTATGTGTTTTGTATGTCTTTCCCTTATAAGTAAATTTTGTTTTGCTAAACAATTTATACTCTTCTGGAAAATTTGAAATTAGTGCATGTGAAAGTTTTGCTATATCTCTTGCAGTTGTTAATTGCGCTCTATTGGGAAGACCTGACGCATTTTTAAATGTTGTATTATGCATACCTAAATTTTTTGCATAGTGTGTCATAAGCTTAGCAAACTCCTTTTCACTGCCTGATATATTTTCAGAAACTACAGTTGCTACATCATTTGCTGATTTAATTATAAGCGCATTAATTGCATCACTAACTTTTATATTTGAGCCTGCCTCTAAATAAAGCTTGCTTGGTGATCTTGAAGCGGCAATATTTGATACGCTCAATTGACTATCATAACTAAGCTTTCCTTTTTTAATATAATCAAAAACTATGTAGAGAGTCATTATTTTTGTTAAGGATGCAGGATAATTCCTCGTATCTGCATTAACTTCGAATAATACTTCTTCCGTATCAAAATCAATAACGATTGCTGCTTTTTTAGCAAAAATATTTGATGAAAAACCTAATATTAAAAAGCTATTTAAAATAATGATTAATAATAAATTTTTTTTCATTTTTTCTTGATTAACATAAGATTTTCGATGCTTTCAAACAGAAAAATACTTTAAAATATTTTAAAACATATTATTTAGTAAATATGGTTAATGATGATCAAAATAGTAACAATAATAAGGACGATTTTCAAAGAGGCCTCTTATTAGATACAAAACCTAAGACAAAAAAACCATCAATGTATAATGTTTTACTCCTAAATGATGATTATACACCAATGGAATTTGTTGTTATGGTGTTAGAAAAAATATTTAATAAAAAACAAGAGGAAGCTACTCAAATTATGTTACACGTTCACAAAAATGGTATTGGTGTTTGTGGAACTTTTACCTATGAAGTTGCTGAGTCTAAATGTAAATCAGTAATGGATATGGCAAAAAAAAATGAACATCCTTTACAATGCACAATGGAAAAAAGTTAATGCTGTCACAAAATTTAGAAAAAACATTAAGAAAAGCATATCAACTAGCAACTACTTATAAGCATGAGTATGTAACTCTAGAGCATTTATTATTTTCTCTTTTGGAAGACCAAGACGCAATTAGTGTTCTTAAAGCGTGTGCAGTAGATGTTTCAAATTTAAAAGAAAGTGTTGAGAAATTTATTATTAATGATTTAGAAAATCTTAGAGAGAACTTTACTGGAGAACCAAAATTAACAAATGGTTTTCAAAGAGTTTTACAAAGAGCTGCTATTCACGTGCAATCTAGTGGGAGAGAGAGTGTTACAGGAGCTAACATGATTGTAGCTTTATTTTCTGAGAAAGAAAGCCATGCAGTATATTTTCTTCATCAACAAAATATGAGCAGATTAGATGCTGTGCAATATATTTCACATGGTATTTCAAAAAGTAATGAAAGTTTTGAAAATGAAGAATTTGTAGATAATCAAACAAACGACAATAATGAACAACAAAAACCGAAAAGTGCTTTAGGTCAGTTTTGTATTAACTTAAATGAAAAATCAAAACATGGTAAAATTGACAAGCTAATCGGAAGAAGCAAAGAACTAGATAGAACAATTCAAATTTTATGCAGAAGACAAAAAAATAATCCTTTATTTGTTGGAGACCCTGGTGTTGGGAAAACAGCAATTGCTGAAGGATTGGCAAAAAGAATTACAGAAAAAAAAGTACCTAAAATTATGGAGGATGCAATTATATATTCACTGGATATGGGTGCTCTACTTGCAGGTACAAGATACAGAGGTGATTTTGAAGAGAGATTGAAAGCAGTTCTTAAAGAGTTACAAAAAAAAGACAAAGCTGTTTTATTTATAGATGAAATCCATACCGTTATTGGTGCAGGAGCAACCAGTGGAGGATCAATGGATGCCAGTAACTTATTAAAACCCTCTCTAGGCAATGGTACTCTTAAATGCATTGGGTCAACTACTTATAAGGAGTTTAAAAACTATTTTGAAAAAGATAGAGCTTTGGTTAGAAGATTCCAAAAAATTGATGTTAAAGAACCATCAAAAGATGAGACAATCAAAATTCTTGAAGGGTTAAAAACTTACTATGAAGAACATCATAATATTAAATATTCACCTGAAGCAATTATTAGCGCTGTTGAATTATCAAATAAATATATAGGGGATAGGAAGCTTCCTGATAAAGCCATTGATGTCATTGACGAAGCAGGTGCATCACAATATTTATTGCCTGAAGAGAAAAGAAAGAAAATTGTTCTATCAAAAGACATAGAAGCAGTTGTTGCCTTAATGGCAAGAATTCCAACAAAATCTGTTAATCAAAGTGATAAGAATAGTCTAAAAAATCTAGAAAGAGATTTGAAAAATTTTGTATTTGGTCAAGACAAAGCTATAGAAGAGCTTTCATCTTCCATAAAGTTAGCAAGAGCAGGACTTAGAGAAGATGGAAAACCAATTGGCTCCTATTTATTTTCTGGACCTACTGGAGTTGGAAAGACTGAGGTAGCTAGACAATTAAGCAATACTCTTGGAATTAAACTTCTTAGATTTGATATGTCAGAATACATGGAACGTCATACTGTGAGCAGACTGATTGGGGCTCCTCCAGGTTATGTTGGTTTTGATCAAGGGGGATTATTAACAGATGGCGTAGATCAAAATCCTCATTGTGTATTGCTTTTAGATGAAATTGAAAAAGCTCACTTTGATTTATTCAATATACTTCTTCAAGTAATGGACTATGGAAAATTAACTGATCATAATGGCAAGACTATAGATTTTAGAAATGTTATATTAATCATGACAACTAATGCTGGTGCAATTGATGTATCTAAAAACAAAATAGGATTTAATGCAAAAAGATCTAATGATGATAGTAGTGATGCAATTAATAGAATTTTTTCACCTGAATTTAGAAATCGAATTGATTCAATAATTCATTTTAATCATTTATCTAAAAATATAGTACTTTCTATCGTAGATAAATTCATCATAGAAATTGAGGCTCAACTTGAAGATAAAGGAGTTTCATTATCAATTAATAAGGAAGCAAAAGAATTATTAGCCGAAGAAGGTTATGATGAGGTTTATGGTGCAAGAGAATTGGGAAGAGTAATTCAAGAAAAAGTCAAAAAACCTATGGCTGAAGAATTGATTTTTGGAAAATTATCTAAGGGTGGTCACGTAGAAATAACAAGCAAGTATAAAAAAATTAGTTTTGAATTTTCAAATAAGCAAGAAGTTAAAAAAGAACTTGCTTAATTTTTGAACGGGAGAAAATCATCTAATCTTTCTTTCTGACTATCAATTAACTGACTTTCATTATCAAGAAAATTTTGAATTGCCTTGCTGAATTCTTGATCTTTAATCCAATGCGCACTCCATGTTTTAGTAGGAACATAGCCTCTCTGTAACTTATGTTCACCTTGAGCACCAGCCTCAACTATTTTAATGTTATTTCTAATGGCATATTCTATTGCTTGATAGTAACAAAGCTCAAAATGTAAAAAGGGAACTTCGTATTTTGACCCCCATAAACGACCATATAGATGAGTTTTACTTATAAAATTAATTGCAGAGGCAACCATTTTGTAATCTTGGAAGGCCATTATAAGCAAAATATTATTTTTGAAGTTATCTAATATTTCAAAGAAAAATTCTTTAGTTAAATACGTAGATCCCCATTTTCTTCCAGTAGTATCTAAGTAACAATCGTAAAAAAAACTTATATGCTCTTCTTTAATATCATCTCCATTAAGTAATTTTACTTGTAAATTATTTTTTTCAATACATTGTCTTTCCCGTCTAATTATTTTTCTTTTTCTAGAAGATAATTCATTTAAAAAATCATCAAATTTTTTATATTCATTATTATTCCAATGAAACTGTATCCCTGATCTAATCATAATATTCTTAACATTATTCCAATTAGAAACATCATTAACAAAATTAAAATGCAGGGAAGAAACATTTATTTTTTTAGCTTCTTCTATAATATTCTTAATTATTTGAACTTGTTTTTTCTTTTTATCTTTAACTGACTTATTTAAAACAATTCTATCACCAGTAACAGGTGTAAACGGAATTGCAGATTGAAGTTTTGGATAATAATTTATTCCATATCGATGATAAGCATCAGCCCAAGAATGATCAAAGATATATTCTCCAAATGAATGGTTCTTAATGTAAAGTGGACATAATGAAATAATTTTATCGTTTTCTTTTTCTATATAATGATATGGTTGCCAACCAGTTTTGGTATTTGCACTTTTACTTTTTTCTAATGCATGAAGAAATTCATATTGCAAGAATGGATGATCATTTCCAACACATTCATTCCAATTTGATTTTTTAATATCATTAAGTGAAGAGCAAAAAAAATATTTACTCATATTAAGTTTATTATTTGATTTTTATGATGGCGTCTATTTCAACAGAAATATTTAGAGGAAGTACGTTTGAGCCAACTGCAAATCTTGAGTGTCTTCCCTTGTCACCAAAAATATTGACTAATAAATCTGATGCCCCATTTATGATCTTTGGTTGATTGGTAAAGTTATCATTGCAATTTACAAAACCTCCAAGTTTTAAAAAAGAATCTAGTCTATCCCAATCACCATCTATCGATGTTTTAAGAGCTGCAATAATATTAATGCAACAAGTTTCAGCAGCTTTTATTCCGTCCTCTTCGGAAATATCTACACCAACTTTTCCACTATAAAGAATTTTACCATCAATTACGGGTCCTTGACCAGATACATAAACAGTATTATCTGCAACCTTAAAGGGTACGTAATTTGCAAGTGGAGTTGGCATATCTGGAATTTTTAGATCTAATTTCTTGATATTTTCTTCAAAGATGTGCATTACTTATATATAAAACAATTTGGGTGAAGGTAAAGAAAACAAATATGAATAAACTTAAAAAACTATTTATTTTCATCTTCATATTCTCAATATTCTTAAAAGGGGAGATTTCAATGGCTGATGAAAAGAAAGATACTATTCATATGACACTTAAAGATGGTGTTGTTGTAATAGAGACTAAACCAAACGTAGCACCAAAACATGTAAAACAAATCAAACAACTTATTGAAGAAGGACAATATGATGGAGTTGTTTTTCATAGAGTTATAGATGGCTTTATGGCTCAAACAGGTGATGTAGAATTTGGAAATTCAAGTAATGATAATTTCAACTTATCAAGAGCAGGAACAGGTGGATCGAAACTTCCTGATATTGAGGCAGAATTTTCTTCTGAGAATCATGGAAGGGGTGCAGTATCAATGGCAAGAGCTCAAAATCCAAATAGCGCCAATAGTCAATTTTTCATTTGTTTTAATGATTGCTCTTTTTTAGATGGTCAATATACCGTTTGGGCTCAAGTTACTGAAGGTATGGAATATGTTGATAATATCACAAGAGGTGAGCCACCTGCTGATCCAGATAAAATAATTAAAATGGAGATTGTAAAATAATTTGATGTTTGTTGCTGACTTGCATAATGATCTTGTGCAAAGAGTTATTGAAGGTGAAGATGTTACAAAGCTTACATCGCATGGGCATACTGACATACCAAGGTTACTAAAATCTGAAATTGATTTAGAGATTTTAATTATTTGGGTCTCTAGCAATGCTAAAGAACCAAATTTTTTTAAGAGAGCTGATAAAATGTATGATGAGATTGAAAGAATTTCATCACATGAAGAAATTATCATCCCCAAAAAACTCTCAGAAATTAATGAAGCAATAGATAAAAATAAGACAATGCTTCCAATTTCAATGGAAGGTGGAGAGGGCTTAGAAAATGATATCAATAATTTATATCATTTTATTGAAAGGGGACTTTTCTATTTTGGCCCAACTTGGAATCATTCTTTGGATTGGGTTTCATCAAATTATGATGAGACATACAATTTGTCAAAACTTAAAAGCCATGGCTTAAATGAATTTGGGAAAGAGGTTATTTCTATTTGCCAAGATAATAATGTGTTAGTGGATGTTTCTCACATTGGAGAGAAAAGTTTTTGGGACATTGCATCTGTGAGTACTAAACCTTTTATTGCCTCACATTCTAGCGTGTATAATTTGTGTCCACATTTTCGTAATTTAAAAGATGATCAAATTCAAGCTATCAAAAAATCAAAAGGATTAATTGGTTTAAATCCATATCCTTTTTTTATTGATAAATCTTTTAAAGAAAGAGAATCAAAAGAGAGAAATAAATATCTTGATGAATTAAATTCTATTGAAAGAAAATATTCCAATAAAACTTCTCAATGGATTGCAAAACAAAATTTTCTTCAAAAAAAATTGGCATATATATGCCCAAGTATAGAAATATTTGTTGACCATATTGAATATGTAATTAATCAAATAGGTATTGATTATGTAGGAATAGGCAGTGACTATGATGGACTTGATTGCCTACCTCATTCATGGAATGATTGTTTAGATCATATGATAATTCAAGAGTCTTTAGAAAAAAGAGGTTATAAATATTTAGAGATTGAAAAAATTATGGGAAAAAATATTTTAAGAGTCTTGGAAGAAGTCTATAATTAGCAAAACACCAATTAATACTAAAATAAATCCTGATATTTTTTGTATTATACCCTGCCTTTTTTGGAAGAAATCATTCATTCCATAACTTGTTACAAGAAGGGTTACAATAATGTACCACATGCCATCAATTACAGAAGCAGTAACTACAAGAATTGAATGTGAAAAAAAGGAGGCATCAATTTTTACAAATTGAGAAAAGACAGCTGAAAACCATATAAGAATTTTGGGATTAAAAATTGCTATCGAAAATCCTTGTAGGAAAGAATTAATACTTTTTTGTTCCTTAATTTTATCTATTTCCTCATTTTTTTTAAATATAAATTGAAAACCTAAATATAATAAAAAAAGAATTCCAATTATCTGAATTAATTGAAATAATAATTCATTTGCTGTTAAAATTATTGATAATCCAGTAACTGCAAATACAGCATACACGCCCATACCTAATCCATGACCAACAGCAGTCATAAACCCAGCAAATCGATTAATTGTAATACTATTTCTTATAATTAACGCTAGACTTGGACCCGGTGACATTGCTCCTGCAACACAGACAGTAGCAAACTGAAGCCAAAATATAAAAGTCACTTAATTATTTGTTAGGGTTAAATATTTTTTTATTGTTTCTTGTAAGCCAAATTCAAAAGTATCACAGATGAGAGCATGGCCAATAGATACTTCTTTAATATTATTTATATTATCTAAAAAAAACTTTAAATTTTTTAAATTTAAATCATGACCAGCATTTAATTCAATTTTTGGAAACTCTTTTTTTAGATAGTTTGTTACACCAATATAATCTTTAACTGCTTTTTCCTTATTTTCATTAAAGGTATGAGCATAATCAAAAGTATAAAGTTCTACTCTGTCGGTTTGTATTACTTCTAAATTTTCTAGTGTTTTTATAGATGGGTTAATAAATATTGAAACTCGAATTTCATTTTTCTTAAATTCACTAACTATGTCTGTTAATAAATTTTTGTTAATTTCACAATCCCAACCAAAAGAAGAGGTTAATGCGCCAGGTGGATCTGGGACTAAAGTTACTTGATCTGGTTTAACTTCAATTACTTTTTTGACAAAAAAATCTGATGGATATCCCTCTACATTAAATTCCTTATTTTGAAATTTTGATAATAAATTTTTTAAGGGGTCAAGGTCAGAAAATTTTGCGTGTCTTTCATCAGGACGCGGATGTACTGTAATTCCATCAGCACCATAGTTTAAACATTTATTACTAATATCAATTAAGTTCGGTAAATCAGCTCCTCTAGCATTTCTTACTAAAGCAAACTTGTTAACATTAACACTTAATGCAGTCATTTTTATTGCTAAATTATTTTTCCATATGTTTTCATCATCCATTCATTTACTTTTGGATGATTGTAGATTTCTTCTCTGAATTTTTTTAATCTTTCATATGGCTCTAAAATATTCATTGGCACTCCATCTAGAAGACCTGATGTTAGCCAACCAAGTAATCTCCAAATTGCTAGATCAGCTATAGTTAAGTCCTTTCCTACAAAATAAACTGACTGATCATTTTGACTATTTATATTTTCTAAATACTGAAACCATTTTGGTAAGTGTCTAGTTGCTAGTATGTCCCTTGCTACTCTCTTTTTTTCTGGGTCTTTATCTCTACCAGACAAAGTAACTAGAAAATTTATATCTTGAGCTGCTTCAATAATTTGATCAATTAATGCTGATTTATAATCATCATCTTTAGGATATAAGCCAGAAAGTTTACCACAGTATCTAGCAATAGCACCTGTTTGTGCAAACATTTTCTCATCAACTTCTAAAACAGGCAGTTGTTTAAATGGGGCAATTTTGCCATTAGGTAATTTACCTGTTTTCTTAAACTCGTCATATTCTTCTCCTTCAATTCTATGATCAATAAAAGGAATGTCAGAAATAAATAGAGATAAACGTGTTACTTCTGCTCTCCAAAATGGAATTTTAAAATAATATAATGTTATTTTCATGTTACGAAAGTTTAATAGATGATATCATATATAATAATGAATAAAAAAATAGACATATTAATAATAATCATAAATATCTTTTTTTTCCTATATTACGCAATTCAACTTTTAGTTTTTACAGATGAATTCGCAAGAGCCAATTTAGGTTATTTTAATCATGCAGTTGCCGGTTTATCAGAGATTATTGGAATAATATTTGTTACTTTTAGTATAGGTTTGATTATAATATTATTCAGGGGATTAGATAGTCAATTACCAGTTTTTTTTTCAATTTTTGTATTTCAATTTGCTTGTTCTATAAATTTTTGGAGATATGTTATTACAGATAGTCCTGGAGAAACAAATATTGAGGTTATTTCAAATAATGCATACATATTTACCGCTATAACTTTGTTAACAGGTATATTATTTTTAAGAAATTATTCTAAATTATAAAATGAAAAAAAAAGTACAATCTAAAATTGCTAAATGTCTTTGTGGTGGGATTAAAATTAAAATCTTTGGAAAACTTCGTCATGTAATTAACTGTCATTGCAAACAATGTATGAAAACTCATGGGAATTTTGCTGCCTACACAAACTCTCTTGAAGAAAATATTATTTTTATGAATAAAAGTACTTTGCGTTGGTACAACTCATCAAACTTTGCAAAAAGAGGTTTTTGTAATAAATGTGGTGCAAGTATATTTTATAAAATCAAAAAAAGTAACTCTATAAGTATATCTGCTGGCATGTTTGAAAATCCAACAAAACTAAAAACAGACTCAAATATATTTACAAAAGGTAAATTAGATTATTATAAACTTGATCCTAATTTACGTAAATTTAGTAGATCTGAAAAATAAAAAATATATTTTTCAAATTTGATGGTGCCACAGGGCAGATTCGAACTGCCGGCTTACTCATTACCAATGAGTTACTCTACCCCTGAGTTACTGCGGCTTAGTATATAATATAATATCATAAATTAATTATCTTTTAATTTATTTTTATTAATCAAATAAAAAAGAGCTAAGCCATTGAAAGCCCAAATTATTGAAAGTAAATACATATTAAAAGTTAAACTAATAAGTTCTGCTAAATATCCGACAATTGCGGGACCAAAAATAAAACCTGCGAAACCAAGTGTTAATAAATTTGAAACTGTAAGACTTATTGATTCATTTGTTTCACTTATTGCTTGTCTCAAAACAACAGCAACAAAATTTGCTGTTCCAAAACCAAATATTATAATTCCAAAAAGTATTATATATAGATTTGATGTTAAGATAGATAAGAATAAGATTGTGCATGAAATTATACTAAAGTAGCTACCAACAGTTATGTCACCAAATTTATTAATTAATTTACTTGCAGCTACTCTTGCTAATATTTCACCACCATTAAAAAATATTATAATTAATCCACCTAGAAATAAAGGAGCACCTAAATCTTTTGTTAACCATATTGGTGACCAATCAATAATAATTCCTAATGTTGCAAAGTTAATCATTAATAAAAAACCATAAATAAAAATATTATTTTCTGGTAATTTAAATCTCTCTATTTTTTCATCTATTTCATATTTTTTATTGAGACCAAAGTAGTAGAAACAAGCAGAGTATATAAAAAATAAAGTTCCAACTATTAAAAAAGTAATTCTTGGATCTGGAACTAATTTAATGAAAAAAGCTGCACCTAAAGCACCAAATAAAGAACCTGCAGAAAAACAGGCTTGAGTAAAAGGGATCAATATTTTATTTGTTTTTTGTTCAATTATAGCCATTTGAGAATTTAATACAGGAAAAATTAGTCCAGCACCTATTCCTATTGGGATAAAAAATAATGTAAAATAAAAATAATTTGGAACACTGGCAATTAACAGTGGAAGATAAGAAAAAACTAATATTCCTATAATTATTGTATTTGATGTACCAATTTTTGGAACAATTATCCTTGCGCCTAATTGATTTGCAAAAAGATTTGCAAAACCAAAGGCACAAATTGAAATACCAAGTTGAGTTTCAGAAATATCTAATCTTTGCATATTCCATGGTAGATAAACAAAATAAATACCAATCATAAACATAACTAAAAATGCCCCACCAAAACACGTTAGTATTTCATTTCTAAATTCAGGTTTCATAATAAAAAAGCTTCTCTGTAAATAATCAATATTTTTTAATAATAAATTAATAATTACAAGTACTAGTTAATAATATATATTAATTGTTAATGAGAGAAATAGATTTTTGGTTTTCTATTGGCAGTACGTACACTTATCTTTCTGTTAATAGACTTGCTGAGGTTTCTGCAAAACAAAACATTAAGTTTAACTGGCATCCATTTAGTGTTCGAAAAATCATGATGGACATGGATAATATTCCTTTTACTCCGCCATCAAAAAAAATTAAATCAAATTATATGTGGAGAGATATTGAAAGAAGAGCAAAATTTTATGGATTTTTTGCTAAAGTACCGGCACCTTATCCATTAAAGGAATTTGATTTAGCTAATCAACTTGCAATTCTAGGAATGGAAGAGGGGTGGGGAGTAGATTATGTAACTCTCACGTATAAAAAGTGGTTTCAAGAAGGAAAAGAGCCAGCAACTGAACCTAATCTTTCAGAAATATTACAAGAATTAAATTTAGATAAAGAAGATACCCTAAGTAAAGCTAAGTCATCAAAAATAAATAACCAGTATTTAGAAAACACAGATAAAGCATACAAAAATGGAGTTTTTGGAAGTCCTACTTTTATTTATCAAAAAGAAGTTTTCTGGGGTGATGATAGATTAGAAGATTGTATTAAATGGATTAAATCAGTAACAAACTAATTAGTTTTTTTAATTACTTCATTAACTTTTGAAGCATGTTCTGTATGCGCCATATGTCCACAGCTCTCAATAACTTCTACTAAAATTTTTTCATTAAGCTTTTCACTATGATTTGAGGGAATTATATTATCATCTTTACCCCACACAATGCTAACGGGAATATCTAATAAGTTTAATATATCTTTTAGATCATTATTTTGTAAATCTGATTTAACTATTTCATCTTTCATATTTTTTAAAGAGCTTTCTACTCCATCAATTCTTTTATAGTTTAGAACTTCATTTACCATATCTCGTGTAATAATATCACTATTGTTATAAAGTTTTTCTAATACTGGTTTTAAATCTCTTCTTGATTCAGCTGTAATAAAATTTTCAAGATAAGAACTATCTATTTCATTTCCAAGACCTATAGGACTTATTAATGTTAGAGATTCTATTAAGTCTTTAAAATCGGATGCTGTTTGTATCGCTATTCCAGCTCCATAAGAGTGGCCAACTAACTTAACTTTAGTAATATTATTTTGCGCACAAAAATCATTCACAATTTTTGCCATGTTTTTTAATGATCCATCTGTTACATTTTTTGATGATTGTCCATGACCTGGTAAGTCTATAGCAAAGGTATTATAGTCCTTAGAAAGATCCTCCTGATTAAACATCCAATTATTTAAATCACCACCAAAACCATGAATAAATAAAATATTTTTTTCTTTTTCTTCACCTATCTTGCTAAAATTAATTTCTATCTCGCCTAAAGTAATTTTTTCATACTTATCTTTTTCACTTCCCGACTCATCATCTTCAACAACAAAATTTTCTTTAAATTCGGAAATAAATTTTTCAATATCCTCATCAGAGATATTTTCATTGCCATAAACAGCAATTAAAGAACCCACTGGAACTCTGATATCGGTTTCTACACATTTCTTTAATAATCTACCATCTTCAGGAGATTCCATTTCATTAACAACTTTATCTGTTTCAATTTCTACTAATATTTCCCCTTTTTTTACTTCATCCCCTTCATTTTTTAACCACTGTAAAATTGCACCCTCTTTCATAGCTAGCCCCCACTTAGGCATAGTTATGGCAATTAAACTTTCAGACATCTTAATTTATTATAGTATCTCTTTGGCAGCGTTATAAACTTTTTCCTCACTTGGCAAATATAAGTCCTCTAACGGAGGTGAAAATGGTACGGGAGTGTGAGGTGGAGTAACCATTTTTATTGGTGCTTTAAGAGATGAAAATGATTCTTGGCAAATAAGTGCTGATAAATCTGTAGCTATATTACATCTTGGATAAGACTCATCAACAATCACAACCCTACCTGTCTCTTCAGCAGCTTCCAAAACTGAATCTTCGTCAAGAGGAGAAAGAGTTCGCAAATCAAGCACTGTTGCAGATTTACCTTCACTTTTTAATTTGTCAGCAACTTTGTTGCAAATTCCAACAGTTTGACCCATTCCAATAAAAGTTATATCTTTTCCTTCTCTTGTAAAATTGGCTTCACCAAAAGGAATAGTATAAGACTCATCTGGAACTTCTTGAGTTACATCATATAAATTTTTATGTTCCATATAAATAACAGGATCATCATCTCTAATTGATTGTATTAACAAACCTTTCGCATCGTATGCACAAGAGGGTACAACAACTTTGATACCCGGCACATGTGTAAACATAGGATATAGACATTGGCTATGTTGACTAGCAGCTCTTAACCCCCCGCCATACATAGTTCTTATAGTTACAGGAGTAACTGCCTTACCTCCAAACATATATCTAAATTTAGCAGTTTGATTTAGAATTTGATCAAAGCATACGCCCATAAAATCTACAAACATTAATTCTGCTACTGGGCGCAATCCAGTTAATGCAGCACCTGAAGCCATACCTAGTATTGCAGTTTCAGTAATGGGAGTATCAATTACTCTTTCTCTTCCATAGTGTCCTAATAAACCCTTAGTAACTCCTAAAACTCCTCCCCAAGCATCTTGCTCACCATTTGTACCTGCTCCTCCAGCAACATCCTCTCCCATTATAACTACGTTCTCATCTTTTTTCATCTCTTGAAGAAGTGCTTCATTAATTGCATCTTTATATGATTTTATTGACATATTTTTTTCCTTTAATTAATATTTTATATAAACGTCTGTTAATAAATCCTTTTCAGTTGGAAAATCTGCCTTCTTAGATTCTTCAACAGCAATTTTTACTTGTTCTTTTGCATCATTTTCTAATTTTTCTAATTGCGATAATTCTAAAAGTCCAGATTCAGTTACTTTCTTTTTAAAAATTTTTAGAGGATCCTCTTCATTTTTAATTTTTTCATTTTCTTCTTTAGTTCTATAAGAAATTGCATCACCTTCAAAATGGCCATAGACTTTACTAGTTTTTATATGAAGCAAGGCTGGACCCTTTCCATTTCTTGCGTTATCAATTACATGCTTTGCTGCTTCATGTACTGCAAAAAAGTCATTTCCATCAACTTCATGAGAGTCTAAACCAAAAGCTTTTCCTCTATCTAGTATGCTTCCACCAACAGCATATTCTTTTGCTGTTGACTCAGCAAAACCATTATCTTCACATACAAATATTGCTGGAAGTTGAAGAACTGTAGCCATATTCATTGATTCTGAAATTGAGCCTTGATTAGATGCACCATCACCAAAGAAACCAACTGATACATTGCCAGTTTTTTTTGTTTTATATGTTAAAGCTGCACCTAGTACTATAGGAGGACCGCCACCAACAATTCCATTTGCTCCAAGCATTCCTTTTGAAAGATCTGCAATATGCATTGAACCACCTTTACCACCACATATACCATCTTTTTTTCCGTACAATTCTTTCATCATATCTGTAATGTCACAACCTTTAGCAATACAATGACCATGTCCACGATGCGTGCTTGCTATTGTGTCTTTTTCATTAAGATGCATACAAATACCCATAGCAGATGCTTCTTCACCTACATATAAATGAACGAAACCAGGCATTGCATCTGCTGCAAATTCATAATGAACTGCATCATCAAATTCTCTAATCTCACACATACCCTTGTATGCCTTTAATAAATCTTCCCTACTCAATTGCATAAAAAAAATTTAATACGAAAATCTAAATAGATCAATATCTTTTTTGAATTTTAAATTTAATAATCCAGTACAATTTAAATGTAGAATAAAATTTTTATAAATATTGTATCTAAAAAATATCAATTTTATGAGAATCTTATTGTATTTATTAGCAAACATTGGAGATTGTATGAATTTAAATTTAATTTTCAAAGCACAAGGTATTGTGCTAATTATTAATGGGTTAGGCTCACTTTTTCTTGGCTCTCTTTGGATTTCACAGGGTACCGGCTGGGAATCAACATCAGATTTAATAACTTTTGGTCAATTTGTCGGCGTTGTATTGCTTGTAAATGGAATTTGGAGTTGGAGATTTCCAGATATCGCAAGTGAAAATCTTAAATCTATTGGAATGTTGTTTGCTCTTGGTGGATTACTATTTACTGCCATAATTTTATTTCACATTTTAACTGGTGCTGTTGCTGGAGCAACACCATATATCAATGTAATTTTAACAGCGATCTTTACTGCAGCTTTTTATTCTTATAGTAGATAAAGTATAAATATGAATATTAGTGGATTAACTCCACAAATATTTGTTATTTTAATCCCAATTTACAACTATCGTTTTTTTTCAATAAAATAATTTTAACAAAAAATATTTATAATTAACTAGAATTATTAAATATTATCATTATGTAATCATAATAATAGAAATAATTCTAAATAAATATGATGCAAAAATTTTTCGGATTTATTTTTCCAAAAGGTCAATGGTCAATTTTAAGAATTGTAATAATTTTTACATTATTTGCTATCCTTGAATTAATTTTAATTTATTATAAGTATTATAACTAGTGCCTAGCGACCTTATTTTTTCTCTAAGAGAAGTAGAGATAAAATTTGGTAAAAAAACTATTTTTCAAAACTTAGATTTAAATCTTCATAAAAAGGATATGATTGCGCTAGTAGGTAAAAATGGAGTAGGCAAAAGTACTCTAATGAAAATTATTAGTGGTGAACAAGATTTAGATAATGGTATTATTTGGAATTACCCTAATTTAAATGTAAGTTATTTTAATCAAAAATTTGAAAGAATAAATAAAACAACAATATTTGAAAGCTTAAAAGATTTAATAAATGAAAAAAATAAGCATTTCATTGATATATTTTGTGAAAGATTAAGTTTAAATAAACATTCAAATATTGATAGTCTATCAGGAGGTCAGGTAAGAAAAGTATATTTAATTAGGTCTTTATTAAAGGATTTTGATGTTCTTCTTCTGGATGAGCCAACAAATCATTTAGATTTAGAATGCATTCAGTGGTTAGAAAATTATCTTAGAGATTTAAATAAAACAATCTTATGTGTAAGTCATGATAGGGCTTTCTTGAGCAATTTTACTAATAAAGTTTTTTGGTTGGATAGAGGAAAGTTAAGAGTAAGCCCAAATGGTTTTAAAAATTTTGATAAATGGTCTGAGGAACTTTTAGATCAAGAATATCGAGAATTGAGAAATAGAAAACAATTTGTCAATATTGAACTAGAATGGGCAAATAAAGGGGTTAAAGCTAGAGTAAAGAGAAATGAAAAAAGGTTAAGAAGAGCTAGGCAGTTAAAAATACAATTAGAAAAAGATGAGTCATCTTATCGAAGTGCAATCAAATCTTTAAAACCTCAAATTGCAAAAAAATCAGTTGATCAATCAAAATTTATTGCTGAGTATATTGATGTTGACGTTAGATATCCAAATCAGAGAGACAATGTATTTGAAAAACTCTCTATTAAAATAGCAAAGAATGATCGAATAGGATTACTTGGTAAAAATGGAACAGGAAAATCTACTTTTTTAAAAACCCTATTAAATGAAGTTAAAATCACAGGTGGAAAATTAAAATTAAAAAAAAATTTAGAATTCTCATACTTTGACCAAATGAGAAATGACTTAAGTGGAAGAAAATCAATAAAAGATATTTTAGTTCCATCAGGTGGTGATTACTTAAAAGTTCAAGGTAAGGAAAGACATGTTTGTAGTTATGTGAAAGATTTCCAGTTTGACCCTAAAAATATTAACCATACAATTCAAACATTATCAGGTGGTGAACAAAATAGACTTCTACTTGCTAAAGTATTAGCAAATCCTAAAACAGGTTTAATATTAGATGAACCAACTAATGACCTTGATTTAGAAACATTAGATTTGCTTACAGAAATGTTATCAAATTATAAAGGTACATTATTAATTGTATCTCATGATAGAGATTTCTTGGATCAAACTGTAAATAAAATTCTTCATTTTGATACTAGTGGTAAAGTTTCATTATTTTTAGGTGGTTATAGTGATTTTTTAAAATCACATAATAAAAAAAATATAAACAAAAATACAAAAAAAAATAAAAACACCGATGTTAAGATAACTAAATCTTTAAAATTGTCATACAAATATAAATTCCAACTAGAAAATATTCCAAAAGAGATTAATTTAATCCAGGAAGAATTAAATATATTGAGTAATGAGTTAAAGAAGTCAAATATATACTTGGAAAACTACGATAGATATGTAGAAATAACAAAAAAAATTGAATTTCTTAATGAAGAATTAAAAGTAAAAGAAGATAGATGGTTAGAGATTCTAGAAATTGAGGAAAAATTAAAAAATGAATAATAATTTATTAAATTTTATAGGTTGGATACTTTTTGTAATTTCTTCCCTTTGCTTTATTGTCTCAAGTATTGGAAATTTCTGGGCTATGGGTGGGAGTATATTTTTTTTCTTAGCTTCTATTGTATTTCTGGTACCTTTTTTTAAAAAAAAAAATTAATCAATAAGAGTTTGATTCAGATTTGTCTGATCTTTGATTTTTCATTTCATTAACTATTTCTTGAGAATGAGAACTCATAACTCTAAAATCTGATAAAATTGTTACAAACTTATATCCTAACCTGATCATTTCTTTAGCATAACCAGTGGTTCCATTATGAATTCCTGCTATCTTACCATGCTCTTTAGCTTTTTTAACAATAAGATTAATATTTGAAAATACTGGATCCTCTCTTACGTCAAATTTTGGCGGCAATCCATATGATGAACTCATATCTGCTGGACCAATATATACACCTGTTAAATTAGGTACTGACATAATATCGTCTAAATTTTCAACTGCTTGTTTAGTTTCAATCATTGCAAAGCTCATTACGTTTTGATTTGCATTATTAAAGTAATCTTGACCATAAATTAATTGCGCTCTCATAGGTCCAAAACTTCTTTGACCTATAGGGGGATAATAACAATGAGATACAAAATTTTCACAATCTTCTTTTGTGTTTATCATAGGAGCAATGATACCCATTACGCCTAAATCAAGCATTTTCATTATAACCCCAGGCTCACTCCATGGAACTCTTACCATAGGTACTGAGTTACTATTTGAAAGAGCTTGAAGCATTGAAATACTGGACTGATAATCATTTTGACCATGCTGCATATCTATAGTTATTGAGTCCCATCCCATTTTCCCAAAAGCTTCAGCTGTAAATGAGTTTGGAATTGATAGCCACGCATTAATTACTGCTTTATCTGATTTCCATATTTCAAGTAAATTATTCACAATTCGATCTATATACTTATGTTTAAAGATTTATATACTAAAATCTGATAAATATTTTAATATAAAAAAAATTAAAATCTTATTATAAAAAATTAATCAATGAAAACTTTAAAAATCTCACAAATACAATTTGAAGCAAAGCCAACACCTCAGGAAAATTGTAATCAATTAGAAAAATTTTATAAAAAAGCTCTTAAATTTAAACCTGATCTTATATGTACACCAGAATGCTCAAATATTATCACAAGTGATAAAAAACATTTGTTTAAATTTGCAAATTTTCAAAATGATTGTCCTGTTTTAACAATGACTAAAAAATTTGCAAAAAAGAATAAAATTTATATTAATATTGGATCATTATTATTAAAAAAAAAAAATCAAAAAAAACTTGTTAATAGATCTTTTATAATTGATGAAAATGGCAAAATAAAATCATATTATGACAAAATACATATGTTTGATGTTAATATTAGTAAAATAGAAAAACATAAAGAATCAGCATCGTTTAAACCAGGACAAAAAATTATTATTACTAAAATTAAGAAAATTAAATTTGGTCTTACTATATGTTATGATTTGCGTTTTCCAAAATTATATAGAGAATTAGCTAAAAGAGGAGCGCAAATTATATTGTCACCAGCAGCATTTACCGTGCCATCAGGTAAAGCACATTGGGAGATATTAACAAGAGCAAGAGCAATAGAAAATACTGTATTCTTAATTGCAACAAATATGTGTGGAACTCATCACACTAAAAGAAAAACATATGGGCATTCAGTTTTAGTAAACCCTTGGGGAAAATTATTAAATAAAGGATTTAAAAATTCAGTAATACTAAATACAAATATAAATTTAAAAGATATTTTTGATGTTAGAAAAAAAATCCCATCATTAAATCATGGTTAAATCAATTTCTTTAGTTAAAGGCATTGGTAATGTTTCACAAACTAGAGAATTTTATGATAATTGGTCTAATAAATATGATGAAACTCTTAAAGATTGGAATTATCAAGCTCCTAAAAAATGTTTGTATTGGTTAAAAAAAAAATAAACTTTAAACCAAAAAAAATTCTTGATTTAGCCTGTGGTACAGGATTGTCTGGAGAGGAATTGATTAAGATTTATAAAAAATCCTACATATGCGGTTCTGATATTTCTTCTAAAAGTTTACTCATTGCTGAGAAAAAAAAAATTTATAAAGATTTAAAAAAATACAATTTTGAAAACAGATATAATTATAGAATAAAGTTTGACTTAATAACCATGATTGGGGCAATGACGTATTGTAAAAATTTTAATAAACTTTTTGAAAATATTGATTTTTACTTAAATCAAAAAGGGTATTTTATTTTTTCACACAGAGTAGACTTATGGGAAAAGCAAGATTTCTATAATATTTTAGAAAACCTATATAATAATTTTAAAATTAGTCATATATCTAGACCATGTAGTTATCTTCCAAAAAATACTAACTTTAAAAATAAAATAAAAATAAGAATAGTTTTGTTGCAAAAATGTTGATTTTATTCAGTGTAATTCATTAAAATTGTTCCTAAAAAGAGAATCGGGTAAAAGAGACTTAGGTTTATACCTATCGATAAACCACAATTTAAAAAGAAGGGGTATCTTCGCCGTATCCCTTCTTTTTTTAAATATAAATATTTGAAAAATCATTTTTTATTTGATGAATTAAATTTATCCATTTTTTTTAGTGTTCTCTCGCTTACATGGTGCTCTATACCCTCGGCATCAGCTGCTGCTGTTTTTGCATCTAGGCCTAAATTTAAAAGAAATTTATATACAATATTATGTCGTTTTTTTGATTTACTTGCTATCATCTGCCCCTTAACAGTTAAAAAAATAGATCTGTAAGGTTCTTTTTTTATATAACCTTGGTTATGTAATCTTTGTACTGTTTTGTTTGCAGTCGCTTGAGCTATATCAAGTTCATTTGCAATATCAACTATTCTTGCCTCACCTTTTGAAGTTAGCAATTCAGCAATTAATTCTAAGTAATCCTCTGTATTCTCAGTTTTATGTGCATTCCTTACTTTTTTGAAAGACATGATAAATAAATAACATAAATGTTAAAAAAAAGATAGAAATATAGCTATAGCTATATTATTTAGCTATATACATAAATATGAATGCTATAATAAATGTAATAAATAATAAAAAAAAGATTATTTTAGCTAATGAAGGTAGGTTGTTAAAAAAATCCTTTTATGGACTTTTAATTTTAGCTTTAGCTTTTCAGACTGGTGAATTTGGTAATGTAATTAGAAATTCAATGATTGATGCGTATATACAAGTTTCAGTCTTTGTAGGTTTTACATTATTTGTTTTCATAGGCTTAGACAGTTTAACAAAATTTGATATAAAATTATTTTTAACTAAAACTGAAAAGGTTCATGTTCCTTTAGCAGCATTTCTTGGTGCAATACCAGGTTGTGGTGGTGCAATAATTGTAGTTACTCAATATATACAAGGTCGAATATCTTTTGGTTCACTAGTAGCTGTTTTGACTGCTACAATGGGAGATGCGGCATTTTTAATTTTAGCTATTGAGCCATCAACTGGTTTATTAATTTTTTGTCTTGGAATATTAGTTGGCTCCATTTCTGGATACATTATTGATTTAATACATGGAACAAAATTTATGCAATCTACTTCTAAAATTAAAGTTGAATTTGAAAATGTCAAAAAAACATTTGTTTCTAATTTTAATGTTTTCTGGATTTTACTATTTGTACCTGGTTTTATTTTAGGAATATTTACTGCTTTTCAAATAGAATTTACATCCGATATTTACAAATCAATTTTTGTTTTAGTTGGTTCATCAGGAGCTATACTTTCAATATTTATGTGGTCATTAAACCCATTGAGTGATTTTCAGTGCTCAACTGACAAGAGCAGAGGGTATACGTCAAGAGTTATAGATACAACTAATTTTGTTACAACTTGGGTAATTAGTGGATTTTTAATTTTTGAAATATTTATGTATTTTACTAATGTTGATTTAAAAATACTATTTGATCTTTGGTTGCCATTAGTCCCACTCGTTGCAATTTTGTTTGGATTTTTACCTGGTTGTGGACCACAAGTTGTAGTAGCTACATTTTATTTGAATGGATTTATACCTCTTTCAGCAGAGTTAGGAAATGCTATTTCTAACGATGGAGATGCACTATTTCCAGCTATAGCACTTGCACCAAAAGCAGCAGTTTTAGCCACTTTGTATAGTGCAATACCGGCTATTATAGTTGCATATTCATATTTTTATCTTTTTGAATAAAAAATTAAAAACAAATCTTCCTAAAAAAATTTGCATTACCTGCAAAAGACCATTTTATTGGAGAAAAAAATGGGAAAGAGATTGGAAGAATGTTATTTATTGTTCAAAAAAATGTTCAAAAAAAAAAGTATAATAATTTAAAACAATCTAAATTGTGACAAAAACTAATAATAATAATTTAAAAAAAAATAATACTAAAGAAATTTTAAGAAATTCAAGAATGAAAAGATTAGAAAATCAATTGAAATCAAATATTATAAAAAGAAAAAAAGCAAAAAAAAATAATGGATAAGCTAATTATTACTGGAAATAAAAATCTTAAAGGCTGCATCAATATTCATGGATCTAAAAATTCAGCATTACCAATAATTGTATCTTCTTTACTAAGTAATGAAAATTTAGTGTTATCGAATGTGCCAAATGTAGATGATATTAATAATATGATTACATTACTTAGAGGCTATCGAGTTAAAATTAATAAAAATAACAAATCAATAATTATAAATAGTAAAAATGTAAAAAACATATCTGCAGATTATGATATTGTTAGAAAAATGAGAGCATCAATTTTAATTTTGGGACCTTTGTTATCAAGATTTGGTTACTCAAAAATTTCTCTACCTGGTGGTTGTGCAATTGGCACTAGGCCAATTGATATTCATTTAAAAGGGTTATCAAAATTAGGTGTAAAATTTGAAATAGAAAATGGTTTTGTTATTGCAAAAACAGCCAATAATTTATCAGGCAATAAAATTAAACTTCCTTTTCCAAGTGTAGGTGCAACAGAAAATATTTTAATGGCGTCAGTTTTAGCTAAAGGTGAAACTGTTATTCAAAATGCAGCAAAAGAACCTGAAATATCAGATTTAGGCAACTGTCTAATTTCAATGGGATCAAAAATAGAGGGACTGGGTACAAATACAATACATATTCAAGGTGTCACTCAACTAAATAAAGCCTCTCATAAAGTCATTCCTGATCGAATTGTAGCAGGAACATTTATTATATTAGCTGTTATGCTTAATAATAAATTAGAGATTAAAAATGTAATTACTGAACATTTAGAATCATTGACACAAGTATTAAAAAAGATGGGTGCCAATTTAACAATTTTTAAAAGGTCTATTTTAGTTAGTCCCTCAAAAAAATTAAAATCTCATAATGTAGTAACCTCTCCATATCCTGGATTTCCAACTGATCTCCAAGCTCAGCTTATGTCATTAATGTGTATAGTTAATGGTACATCACAAATAAAAGAAACAGTATTTGAAAATCGTTTTATGCATGTTCCAGAATTAAATAGATTAGGAGCTAATATTACTCTTAATAAGGATAAGGCTTTTATAGAAGGTAATCAAACTTTTAAGGGGGCTCAAGTAATGGCTAGTGATCTGAGGGCCAGTGTAAGCTTAGTTCTTGCAGCCCTATGTGCAGAAGGCGATACTATTGTTAACAGAGTTTATCATTTAGACAGAGGTTATGAAAAAATTGAGGTATATCTTAGAGAGCTTGGTGCCAAAATTAAAAGAGAGAAATTCTAACTTTTTCTAGTTTTTCTCTTCTTGAGCATATATTAGCGTTTTTTTATGGGAAAAATAATTATTGCTGTGCCTAGGGGGAGAATTACAAAAGAGTGTAAATCAATATTATCGAGAACCTCTTTTGCTCCTGACCCATTGTTATTTGATAAAAACACTAGAAAACTCAAATTCAAATCAAAAAATAAAAATATAGAGTTTATAAAAGTTAGAGCTTTTGATGCATGTACATTCGTTGCTTTTGGAGCAGCACATATCGGTATTGCTGGTGAGGATGTTATAAGAGAATTTGATTATTCAGAAGTTTACGCACCTTTAAATCTTAATATAGGCCATTGCAAAATTTCAGTTGCAGCATTAAAAACTTTAATAAGTAAAGAGGATCCAGAAACCTGGAGCAACATAAGAGTTGCAACCAAATATCCAAATATTACAAAAAAATTTTTTGCTTCTAAGGGTATCCAAACGGAGATAATTAAATTAAGTGGTTCTATGGAATTGGCACCATCACTAAACATGTGTAGAAGAATTGTTGATTTAGTATCAACAGGTAAAACCCTTAAAGTTAATGGGTTAATGAATATTGGAAATAAATTTAAATTATCTAAAAATAGATTGCTTACTACTGTTGCTTATAAAATTAATGGAAAGAAAATGTTTTGTTATGAAGGGAGCATATTTGTTGCTGGATCTGCAATTCAATGGCTTAGAGACAATTTAAGTTTTTTTAGAGACTCAAATGAAACTGATAAACTCTATGAAAAAGCGAATAAAGATGAGAATATATATTTTGTTCCTGCATTAACTGGATTAGGAGCTCCATATTGGAATTCAAATGCAAGAGGTACTTTCTTTGGATTAACAAGAAAAACAAGCAAGGAGGATATTATAAAAGCAACTTTAGATAGTTTATCATATCAGACCTTTGAATTAATCGAGTGCATGGAAAAAGACTCAAAAACAAAAATCAAAGAAATTAAAGTTGATGGAGGTATGGTAAAAAATAATAA
>CACKRG010000007.1 GCA_902602515.1 uncultured Alphaproteobacteria bacterium | reverse complement strand
TTATATGAGAATTTATAATTATGGAGATATTTTCTCACATCTATTAGGTTATATTAATAAGCCAAATCAAAATGAAATTTCATTACCATTTATAACTAATATGCCAGATCTAGATATTGGCAAAGAAGGTCTTGAAAAAAGTTTTAATCCAATGTTAGTTGGAAAATCTGGTCAAAGAGAAATAGAAGTTAATTCTTCAGGAAGAGTAATAAGAGAAATATCAAGAACTGAAAGTCAACAAGGAAAAAACATTCAGATAACTTTTGATTTAAGGTTGCAGGAATATGCATTAAATCTTTTAAATTCTTATAGAGCTGGATCTATTGTTGTTATGAATATTAATAATGGCCATATTTTGTGTATGGCTTCAACTCCTTCTTATAATCCAAATAAAATTATAAAAAAACCTAACAAAGAATACTGGGACTCTATTCTTGAAAATACCTTATCTCCTCTTACTTTTAGAAGTATCCAAGGTTTATATGCACCTGGCTCAACATTTAAAATGATTGTTGCTATAGCTGGACTTTATTATGGTGTTATAAATGCTGAAACAAGTCATTTTTGTAATGGTAAAATTTCTTTAGGTGATAGATTGTATCATTGTTGGAAAAATAATGGACATGGTTCCATGAATGTTGATAGTGCAATAAAAGAATCTTGTGACGTATTTTTCTATGAAATATCAAAAAAAATTGGAATTGATAAAATAGCTGAAGTTGCATACGATTTTGGATTAGGTAAAGTGTATGATATTCCACTAGCTAATCAGAAAAAAGGGATTATACCTTCAAAGAAATGGAAAAAGAATAGTCTTGGAGAGAGTTGGTATCCTGGAGAAACATTAATTTCAGCTATAGGTCAGGGATTTGTTTTAACAAACCCTCTACAATTAGCAAATATGACATCAATAATTGCTTCGGATGGTAATATTATTGAACCTAAAATAATAAATGATGGTGTTTTAAATAAAAATAAAACTTTAAATAAATACAAAGAAGCTATCAAAATTATCAAAAAATCTATGTTTAAAGTTGTAAATGAAAATAAAGGTACTGCATTTAAATCAAAATCAGATGAATTTATATTTTCAGGAAAAACTGGAACTTCTCAGGTGAGGAGAATAACTGTCGCTGAAAGAGAAAGTGAAGATTTTAGAAAAAAAGAAGTTGAATGGAAGAAAAGAGACCATGCATTATTTGTTGGATATATGCCACATGATAAACCAAAATATTCTATTTCAGTAGTGATAGAACATGGTGGATCAGGTGCATCTACAGCAGCACCAATTGCTAAACAAGTTTTTCAATTTATTGATAAGAATAAAATTTAATGTTTATTAAAATTAAAAATCTTAACTATCTTTTAATTTTTATAATTATTCTAATTTCCTTTATAGGAGCAGCTGGGTTATATTCTGCAGCAGGTGGCTCATACCAACCCTGGGCATCAAAACATCTTATTAGATTTATTGTTCTTTTAACTTTATCATTAATTATTGCATTTATAGATATAAAATTAGTTTATAAATACGCATACTTAATTTTTATATTTAGCTTACTTCTATTATTTTCAGTTGAAATATTTGGTGTTCTTGGGAAAGGCGCTACCAGATGGATAAATATTTTTGGGTTTAGCCTTCAGCCATCTGAATTAGTAAAAATTACGATTATAATTGCCCTTGCAAAATTTTACCATAACTTGAAATTTACTGAAGTAAAATCTATTTTAAATCTTTTTTTTCCTTTCCTAATATTATTCATACCTTTTATTTTTGTAGTTTTGCAACCTGATTTAGGAACTGCCTTAAGTATAGCAATCTTAGGTATATTAATTTTATTTGCATGTGGAATTTTGATATGGAAGTTTGTATTAGGAATTTCTATAGTGATTGTTTCAATCCCACTTTTATTAAATTATTTAAAACCCTATCAGAAAGATAGATTAGTTTCATTTCTCAATCCGGAAGAGGATGCTTTAGGAAGAGGATATCAACTTATTCAGTCAAAAATAGCCTTAGGCTCTGGTGGATTTACAGGAAAAGGTTTTTTAGAAGGCACACAATCTTATCTTCAATACTTACCAGAAAAACAAACTGATTTTATATTTACTCTTATTGGTGAAGAGTTTGGATTTATTGGAACTATGTTTGTAATATTATTATTTTTTATATTAATTACAATTTGTTTTTATGTAAGTATTAAATCCAATCATATTTTTGGTCGAATAATAAGTATTGGTGTTGGTACAAATATATTTATTTATGTTATAATGAACATCTCAATGGTTTCTGGTTTGATGCCAGTTGTAGGAATACCATTACCTTTAGTATCATATGGAGGATCAGCAATGTTGTCTATTATGATTTCAATTGGTTTGGTGCTTAATATGGAACTCAATGGCGATAAAAAAAAATTAGATTATGCTTAAAGTAAATAATGTAAGTAAATTTTTTGGAGGTTTAAAAGCCGTTAATAATGCTACAATGAATGTAGAAGAGGGCTCAATTACAGGCTTAATAGGACCAAATGGAGCTGGTAAAACAACGTTATTTAATACAATCGCTGGATTATATGATCCTGATTATGGAAATATTATTTTAAACAATGAGGATATATCTTCTTTAAAACCTCATGAGCTATTTTCTAAAGGAGTATTAAGAACTTTTCAAATTGCACACGAATTTTCTACTTTAACAGTTCTAGAAAATTTAATGATGGTTCCTCCTAATCAATTTGGAGAAAAATTATCTTATGCTTTATTAGGTGACTCTAAAGTAAAAAAACAAGAAGAAGAAATAAGAGCAAAGGCTATTGAAGTGATAAATTTTTTAAATCTAGATAGTTTGACTCAAGAACTTGCCGGTAATTTATCTGGAGGTCAAAAAAAACTTTTGGAATTAGGCAGAACTATGATGGTGGATCCAAAAATAGTTTTATTAGATGAGGTAGGAGCAGGAGTTAATAGAACGCTTTTGAATGAAATTACTGATGCAATTTTAAGACTAAATAAAGAGAAAAATTATACTTTTTTTGTTATTGAGCATGACATGGATCTTATAGAAAAAATATGTGATCCTGTAATTGTGATGGCTGAAGGATCAGTTTTATTCAGAGGAAATTTTCAAGAAGTTAAAAATAATGATATCGTCATAGAAGCATATTTGGGTAAGGGTATTAATAAAAAATATAATTTATGAATAGTTTAATTGGAAAAAAATTATCAGCTGGATACGGTGGGGTTGATATTATTCAAGATGTTAATCTTGAGGTAAATGAAGGTGAAATTGTAGTCATAGTTGGTCCCAATGGAGCAGGAAAATCAACAGCAATGAAAGCGTTACTTGGAATGTTAAACTTAACTTCAGGTTCAGTTGAATATTCAAATAAAGAAATTTCCTCAATGTTACCTCAAAATAGAATTAATTTGGGATTAGCATTTGTCCCACAAACAAACAATGTATTTACTGGTATGACAGTTGAAGAAAATTTAGAAATGGGAGGATTTTTAAGAGAGGATGACATATTCCATACCATTAATGATGTTTATGATCTATTTCCTATTTTAAAAGAAAAAAGAAATCAAAGTGCTGGAGAATTATCAGGCGGTCAAAGACAACAAGTAGCTTTTGGAAGAGCACTTATGACTAAACCAAAAATTTTAATGTTAGATGAACCAACAGCAGGAGTATCACCAATAGTAATGGATGAGCTATTTTCAAGAATCATAGAAGTGCGTAAAACTGGCGTTGGTATACTAATGGTTGAACAAAATGCAAAACAAGCACTTGGCATTGCTGATAGAGGATACGTATTAGTTAATGGAAAAAATAGTAGAGAAGGTTCAGGTGAAGAACTATTGAATAATCCAGAAGTTAGAAAGTCATTTTTAGGAGGTTAAAATGATTGATTTTCTAAATTCTATTATTGTACTTCTTAATTTTATTGTAATTCCAGGCATTTCTTATGGATCTCAACTTGCACTTGGAGCACTTGGAGTTACATTCGTTTATGCCATACTTCGTTTTGCAAATTTTGCGCATGGCGAAATCATGTCATTTGGAGCGATGATAACAATTTTATTTACGTGGTTTTTTCAATCACAAAATATTGGTTTAGGAATTCTGCCAACTGCGTTGTTAGCTTTACCTGTAGGAATAATAGCAACAATTATCTTATGCATTATTTCTGATAAATTTGTTTTTCAATATTACAGATATCAAAAAAGTGTTCCTGTTGTTTTAGCAATGGTTTCAATAGGGGTTATGTTCGTAATAAATGCAATAATAAGAATTATTATTGGAACAGAAACTATTAAATTTTCTGATGGACAGAAATTTATAATGAAAGCAAAACAGTTTAAAGTAATGACAGGTTTAAATGAAGGATTAGCATTAAAATCTTCTCAAGTTATCACAATATTAATTACTATTTTGCTTTTAACTTTTACTTTTTGGTTTTTGCAAAAAACAAAAACTGGAAAATCAATGAGAGCATTTTCTGATAATGAAGATTTAGCATTATTGTCAGGTATCAATCCTGATAGAGTAGTTTTTACTACTTGGATTATAGTAGGTGTCCTAGCATGTGTTGCTGGTACACTTTATGGATTAGATAAAAGTTATAAGCCAATAATTTATCTCAATTTAGTTTTGCCAATATTTGCATCAGCAATTGTTGGAGGAATTGGTAATCCTTTTGGAGCTGTAGTAGGCGGTTATGTCATAGCGTTTTCAGAAATTATGGTGACGTATGCTTATAAGAAATTCTTTGTATATATACTTCCAAGTTCTATAGAGCCAACAGGTCTAGTACAATTACTTTCAACAGATTATAAATTTGCTGTATCATTTTCAATTTTAGTCATCGTTTTATTGATTAGACCATCAGGCATATTTAAGGGTAGAGTCTTATGATGAAGTTTGAAAGATATGAATGGTTAACTATTACAATAATGATCTCTCTCTTTATTTTTGTAGGTTTCATTCAAGGGTGGTCAGTAAGTTTAGTAATTTTAAACATGTGTATTATTTCAGCAATAATGACAATGGGAGTTAATATTTCTTGGGGTTATGCAGGAGTAATTAATTTTGGTGTAATGGGTTTTCTTGCCATGGGTGGACTAGCTGCAGTTCTTGTTTCTTACCCTCCTATTGCTGAGTCATGGCAGGCTGGAGGTAGAGGGCTAGGTATAAGTTTTGCTTTACTTGTCGGATTGGTGATTGCTGTAATGTATATTAATAAAACGGTGATCCAAAAAAGAAATAGGTATATTTTAAATTCTCTCATAATTTTTTTTGGTATTTTAATTATCAGACACTTTTATTTAAATGCCACACATAATATTGAAGATGTTAATCCAGCAATAGCAGGTTTTTTAGGCGGTCTTGGATTACCAATAATTTTTTCTTGGATAATAGGAGGTTTATTTGCTGCAGGTGTTGCATTTGTAATTGGTAAAGTAGCTCTTGGATTGCGATCAGATTATCTTGCTATTGTTACTCTTGGTATTTCAGAAATAGTTGTAAGTGTTTTAAAACATGAAGAATGGTTATCTAGAGGTGTAAAAAATGTAATCGGTTTAAAGAGACCAGTTCCTTATGAAATTGATTTACAAAATGCAGATTGGTTTATAAATTTAGTTACATATCTCAATTCATCAAAGTTAAATAATATTATTGATGTAAGTGATAGGCAACAAGTATTAAACAATCTTATTATTGATGGCTCAGGAATATTTGTAAAATTATCTTACGCTATTTTATTTCTCATTGTTATGTTGATAATTTTTTATTTTGCAAACAAAGCTCAATTATCTCCATGGGGAAGGATGATGAGAGCTATAAGAGATAATGAAACTGCTGCAAATGCAATGGGTAAAGATGTTGTAAAACAACATTTAATTATTTTTGTCATAGGAGCTGCAATTGTAGGTGTTGCAGGCGCAATGCTTGTTACTTTGGATGGATTATTTACACCTTCAGGATATCGACCACTTCGTTTCACTTTTATTATTTGGATTATGGTTATTGTAGGCGGTAGTGGAAATAATTTAGGTGCTATATTTGGCGGTTTTGTCATATGGTTTTCTTGGATTGAAGCAGCGCCACTAACAACATTTATTATTAATCAACTTACTGTGGGATTAGAGCCAACTAATGCTTTAAAGTTACATTTACTCGATAGCGTTCCTTACTTTAGATACTTATTTATGGGTTTAATATTATTATTAATATTACGCTATAGGCCTAAGGGAATTATACCAGAGAAGGTAAGGCACTCATAAAAAAACCCCAGCTTAAAGCTGGGGTTAAATTAAAATAATTTTTAAGTATTAAAGAGCGCCAACAGTAACGAATTTACCACCATTAACTTCTAACTCTTTAAATGCACCATTAGCATCACCAAACGCATTAAATTCTACGTCTGTTGCACCTTGGTAGTCAATATCTTTACCAGCAGCTAACATTTGTAAGCCGTATGATAATTGACCAGGGTTAATTACAATCCCTGGAGCATTAGATACTTTACTAATATTATTTAAGATTGATTGCTTATCAGCAGATCCACCAGCTTGAATTGCAAGAGCAATAATAGCTGCAGCATCATAAGACTCTCCAACATACGGAGCACTTCCATCCATACCTTTAGCAGCTGCTAATTCACCAAACTTTACTGAACCTTTAGAAATTGCACCTGGCATTGAACCAAATGAACCTTCTAAATCTGCACCAATGTTATCAACAATTGACTGACCAATCATACCATCAGATAGAACAAATAAATCAAATGCACCTGAATCTAAAGACGCTTCGATCATTCCTTTTCCACCGTCATCAATATAACCAATAACTAGCAGTGCATCACCTCCAGCTGATGCAAGAACACCAACTTCTGAAGAATAATCAGCCTTACCATCTTCGTGAGATGCAGAAGCCGTAATTGTTCCTCCACCAGAAGTAAATGATTTTTCAAATACCTCAGCTAGACCTTTTCCATAATCATTGTTTGTGTAGGTAACAGCAATACTCTCAATACCTCTGCTAAGAGCAAGTTTTGCAAGTACTTGTCCACCTTTTGCATCTGATGGAGCTGTTCGCCAAAAAGTTCCGTTATCTGGAACACTACTTAGACCAGGAGATGTTGCTGAAGGTGATACCATTATCAAACCATTTGGTACAGCAACGTTAGCATTGATTGCACCTGTTACACCTGAACAGTCAGCACCCATTATAGCAGTTACACCATCAGCCACTAATCCTTCAGCAGCAGCAGTTGCAGCAGCAGAATCTACACAAGTTGAATCAGCTTCTAAGATAGTAATTGTTTCACCACCTAAAAGATTTCCAGAGTTTGATGCTTCATCAAATGCCATTCTAGCACCATCTCTCATAGCAGGAGTTAAAGATTCAATTGGTCCCGTGAAACCAAGAATTATTCCTACTTTAATTTCTGCTAATGCAGCTGTCGAAAGAGTCGACAGACTAACAATAACAGCTAGAAGTAATTTTTTCATATTTCCTCCAAAAAAGTATACTTTTATATAAATTACCTCATATACTAGTTACAAAAATCAATCATGCAGTTTTTTTCAAAAAATACCTTTAATTTAAGCCAAAAACCAAAAATTGACTTCATTTGTCTCAGCAGATAAACAGAAAATTATGACTATAGGTATTTTAGGTGGCGGTGTTTGGGGTAGTGCTTTAGCGAGAGTATTAAGCCAAAATACTGTAAAAATTTATGTAAGAGATGAAAACCTTGTTAAATCAATTAATGAACATAAAATAAATCCAAAATTAAAATATAGCTCATTCAATGAAAACGTTTCAGCTACTTCAGTATTAAATGATCTTCAAAATGTAGAATATTTATTTATTGCCTTACCTGCACAAAATATAAGAGAAGTAATACAAGATTCCGGTTTGCATAATAAAAATCATAATGTCGTAATTTGTTCAAAGGGAATAGAGATTTCATCTTCTAAATTTCTAACTGAAGTTATTAAGGAAGTACTTCCATATAAAACATTAAGTATATTGTCTGGCCCATCATTTTCAAATGAAGTTTCACAAAATTTGCCTACCGCTGTTACATTAGCAACTAGCAAAAAAATAAGTTTTGATGAAATTTCAAGTTTAATTTCTAATAAGAATTTTAGAATGTATTATTCAAATGATTTAATAGGGACAGAGTTAGGAGGTGCACTGAAAAATATTTACGCAATCGCAGCCGGTATTGCTCAAGGGTTAAATTTAGGTGAAAATGCAAAAAGTGCTCTTATTTCAAGATCATTTGTTGAAATGACAAGATTTGCTGAAACGTTTAAAGCGAATAAAAATACATTATTCGGATTGTCTGGGTTAGGCGATCTTATATTAACATGTGGTTCACATAGTTCTCGAAATACACAATTTGGAATTAAAATTGCATCATCTAAATATGAAAATTTTTCAGATTTACTTCAATCTCAAGAGGTAACTGAGGGTTATTATACTGTTGAAGCAGTTTATAATATTTCTAAGAAAAATAAAATAGAAATGCCAATAATGGAATCTGTCTATAATATACTTTATAACAAGTATGATTTAAAAGAAGAATTAACAAAGCTTTTGAATAGACCTTTAAAGGAAGAAAAAATATAAAAATGAATAAAAATTATTTTTTCGATTTAGATACTAGTTGGATTGATAATATTCAAATTAATTTAAGTGCAATTGAAAGAAGAACATCAACATTAGTTAAAAGAAGAACAGTTAAAAAAGAATTTCAAGTAGCTTGGTTGTTAAAAGCTATTTCATTAATAGATCTGACTACACTTAGTGGGGATGATACATTTGGAAAAGTTGAAAAACTATGTAATAAAGCTCTTAATCCTATTGATAATTATATTTTAGATGATTTAGGATTAAAAAAAAATCAAGTAAAAGTAGGAGCTGTTTGTGTTTATCATCATCTAATTAAAGATTGTAAAAAACTTATTAAAAACCAACTTCCAATTGCAGCAGTTTCTACAGGTTTTCCTGCCGGTTTATCGTCTTATATGACTAGAAAAAAAGAAATTTCTGACTCCATAAAAGTTGGTGCTGATGAAATCGATATTGTTATTAACAGAGGGTATGTTTTGCAAAATAATTGGATTAAATTATATGAAGAGGTCCGAAGTTTTAAAGAAACAGCAGGTAAAACAAAAATTAAAGCTATTCTTGGAGTTGGCGATCTTGAAACACTGCGAAATGTAGCAAAGGCCTCTTTAGTTTGTATGATGGCTGGTGCAGACTTTATTAAAACTTCAACTGGGAAAGAAAGTACAAACGCTAATTTAAATAATAGCCTTGTAATGCTTAGAATGATTAGAGATTTTTATGCAAAAACAGGAAAAATGATTGGATTTAAACCAGCCGGCGGAATATCAACCTCAAAATCAGTTTTAGAATTTTTAATTTTAGTTGCTGAAGAGCTTGGATTTGAATGGGTAAATCCTAAGTTATTGCGAATTGGTGCATCTAGTTTATTAATTGATATAGAAAGACAATTATATCACTACACAAGTGGCAGGTATGCGAATAAAGAGAAACTTGCGATAGGATAATATGGATAAAGTTATTAAAAATTTTCAAAATATCTCCTATGGCCCAGCACCAGAAGATAGCAAAGAGGTTATTGAATGGATAAAAAAATTGAAAAATCCAAACAATCTTTTTATTAATGGCAAATTTATAAAATCTTCTAGTTCTAAAAAATTAAACATTATAAATCCCTCAACTAATAAAAAAATTGCAACATTATCTGTTGCTTCAAAAAAAGATGTAAATCTTGCAGTAAATGCAGCAAAAAAAGCTCACATTAAGTGGTCAAAACTATCTTCTTTTGATCGTTCTAAATATTTATATGCACTTGCACGTCTTATTCAAAAAAATTCAAGGTTTATTTCTGTTTTAGAGACTATTGATAATGGAAAACCGATAAGAGAAACAAGAGATATTGATATTCCACTAGTTGCAAGACATTTTTATTATCATGCTGGTTGGGCAGCAAGGAATACAAAAAATTCTGATATTTCTATAGGTGTAATTGGGCAAATTATACCATGGAATTTTCCTTTGTTGATGTTGGCTTGGAAAATTGCTCCTGCAATTGCTCTTGGTAACACTGTAGTATTAAAACCCGCAGAATATACTTCGCTTACTGCGTTATATTTTGCTGAACTTTGTGAAAAAGCAAATATTCCAAAAGGTGTAATTAATATTATTACAGGAGATGGTTCTACTGGAGAACATATTACAAATCATAAAAATATTAAAAAAATTGCATTTACTGGATCAACTGAAGTTGGAAAAAAAATAGTTCAAACAAATACTAATCCAGATAAAAAAATGACAATGGAACTTGGTGGTAAATCTCCTTTTATTGTTTTTGAGGATGCTGATTTAGATAGTGCAGTGGAAGGTGTAGTTGATGCAATTTGGTTTAATCAAGGTCAAGTTTGTTGTGCTGGTTCAAGGCTACTAGTTCAAGAAAGTATTGAAAAAAAATTCATCCAAAAACTTAAGAAAAGAATGGAAAAACTCAGAGTAGGTGATCCATTAGATAAGTCTATTGATATTGGCGCAATTGTTGCACCAGTTCAACTTAAAAAAATTAATTCTTTAGTAAATAGAGCTCAAAAAGATGGAAATAAATTATGGCAGCCTTCATGGTCTTGCCCAACAAATGGATTATTTTATCCACCATCATTATTTACTAATGTAACACCTTCTTCTTTTATTGCTCAAGTTGAAATATTTGGACCTGTACTAACAACAATGACTTTTCGAACACCTAGTGAGGCAGTTTCAATTGCTAATAATACACCTTATGGTCTTGCAGCAAGTATTTGGTCAGAAAATATTAATTTAGCTTTACATATTGCACCAAAAATTAAAGCTGGGGTAATATGGGTAAATTCAACTAACTTATTTGATGCAGCATGTGGTTTTGGAGGGTACAAAGAAAGTGGATTTGGAAGAGAAGGTGGAAGTGAAGGAATAAGAGCATATTCAAAAATAAACCTCCCTCAATTAAAATCAAAAAGATCTATAAAAATTCAAAAAAACAATTCTTTAAACTCAATTGATAAGACCCCTAAACTTTACATTGGAGGAAAACAAAAGAGACCTGACAGTGGGTATTCTTTTCCATCTTATGACATTAGTAAAAGTTTTATTTGTGATGTGCCAAATGCCAATAGAAAAGATGTAAGGGATACCGTTGAAGCAGCTTCTAAGGCAATATTAAAAACTCTTACAAATTTTAATAGAGCACAAATACTTTATTATCTAGCTGAAAACTTACAAGATAGAAGGGCGGTTTTTTCTAACCTTTTATCTTCACTTATAGGAATAACTGAAAAAGAAGCTAACTTAGAATTTGATCAATCTATACAACGTTTATTTTATTATGGAGCAATGGCAGACAAATTTGAAGGATCTATTCATAATCCACCTATACGTGGCTTAACTCTTGCTGTAAAAGAGCCAATTGGTGTTATAGCCAATATTTTAAATAATCATTTCCCGTTACTAAGTCTGATAACAACTATGGCCTCAAATTTTGCAGTAGGCAACGCAAGTATAATTATTCCAGGACAAAAAACATCTTTACTTGCAACTGAATTTTATCAGTTATTAGAAACATCTGATGTTCCTAGTGGATTTATTAATATTCTTACAACTAAGCAAAATAGTTTGAATAAAATTTTAGCTGAGCATGAGAATATTGACGGCATTTGGTTTTTTAGTGATAATGACAAAGAACGCTTAAGTATTTTACAAAATATTCATTCAAATCTTAAGCGTAGTTGGTGCCCTCATTCAAAAAATATTGACTGGTTTTCAAAAGATGAAAATTTTCTTAATGAATTCTTATACCAAAGTATCCAAGTTAAAAATATTTGGATTCCCTATGGGGAGTAATGTGATATAACTTCAAGAAAAAAGGAAATACTATGTTGATTAACGTTAACCCACTCATAAGCCCAGACATTTTGCATTTAATTCGCTCAATGGGTCATGGTGATAGATTTGTTTTAAGTGATGCAAATTTTCCATCATATTCTCAAGTTGATAAAGTATATAGAATGGATGGAATTAATGTACCTCAAGCTGCTGAGGCATTATTATCTCACTTTCCATTAGATAGTTTTGTTCCTCATCCAGTTCAGAGAATGGAAATTGATGGTAAACCTGATGAAATTAATGAAGTTCATCAAGATATGATAGATACAGTAAAAAGAATATCTGGAGAAAATTGGCAAATAGGTTCTATTGAAAGACAACAATTTTATAAAGATGCTAAAAATACAATGGCAGTTATAACAACAAGTGAAACAAGACCTTATGGATGTTTTATTTTTACTAAGGGTGTATTAAAACCAGATGGAAGTGTTTGGATAATATAATTTTCTGTGAAGAAAAATTTTTACAAATTATTCAAAACTAAAAAAACTGTAATTGCTATGGTGCATTTCCCTGCATTACCAGGCTCACCGTTATATGATGAAAAAAAAGGATTAGATTTTATTTATTCATCTATTGAAGCAGATTTAATTAATTTACAAAAAGCTGGTGTGGATGCAATCATGTTTGGCAATGAAAATGATCGTCCTTACGAGTTGAATGTTAATAAAGCTACTTTATCAACAATGGCTTTTATGATTGGAAAACTTTCAGAAAAAATTAGCATCCCATTTGGAGTTAATGTTTTATGGGATCCAATAAGTACAATAGCTTTAGCTGTATCAACCAATGCTAAATTTGTTCGCGAAATTTTTACAGGCACATATGCCTCAGACATGGGTATTTGGAGTCCTAACGCAGGGGAAGCAATGCGATACAGAAATTCTCTTGGAAGAAAAGATATACAAATGTATTATAATATATCTGCAGAATTTGCTTACTCATTGGACAAAAGGTCAATTTCAGAAAGAGCTGAAAGTACTGTATTTTCTTCTATTCCTGATGCAGTTTTAGTATCTGGACAAATAACTGGTCAATCAGCACAATTAGAAGATATAAAAGAAGTTAGTAAAAAAATTCCGAATACTCCAGTTTTGGCAAATACTGGTGTAAATTTAGATAATGTAGAGGAAATCCTTAAAATAACAGATGGAGTAATTATTGGTTCCTCATTAAAAATAAATGGTGATACGTGGAAGAATGTAGATTTAAGCAGAGCAAAAAAATTTATGACTAAAGTAAGATCACTTCGAAAAAATGCCTAGTAAAAAAGAAACTATTGCTATTAACAAAATATTAGAAGAATTAGTTTTAATATCAGGTTTATCTGGATATGAAAACAATGTTAGAGATTATTTAATTAAACAGTTAAAAAATAAATCACTTAATACAAATACTGATATTTTAGGTAATTTAATTTGTACTTTAAAAGGAGATCCAAAACTTCCTTCAGTAATAATTTTTGCTCACATGGATCAATTAGGATTTATTGTAAAAAAAATTGAAGATAATGGTTTTATTCGTGTTGAAAGATTAGGAGGTATACCTGAAAAAGCTCTTGCTTCACAAGATATTGTAATTGTTAACAATAAAAATAAATTAATTAGAGGTGTTATTGGTAATAAATCTCATCACGCAACACTTCAAGATGAAAAATATAAAGTTACTCCGATAAAAGATATTTATATCGATGCAGGTTTTAAAAATAAGAAAGATGTTTTGAACAATGGAATAAATATTGGCAGTCCAGTAACATATGCTCCATATTATAAAAATTTGTCTAACAATAATGTATGTGGTTCATCAATAGATGACAGAGCAGGTTGTGCCGTTATCTTAAATGTAGCTAGCTCTTTAATTAAAATAAAAAAAAGACCAACTGTACATGTAGTTTTTTCTGTACAAGAGGAATTTAATTTGAGAGGTGTTTTACCTGTTATTAATTCATTAAAACCAGATATCGCTATACAGGTAGATCTTACATTAACATCTGATACTCCAGACATGAATAATTCAAGTGATGTTGAACTTGGGGCTGGGCCATGTATTAGTTTATTCTCTTTTCATGGAAGGGGAACATTAAATGGAGTCATACCTCATCCATCTATAGTAGAAATTTTTGAAAAAGTAGCAAAATCAAAGAAAATTAACTTACAACGAAGTGTTGCTTCAGGTATTTTAACTGATGCCTCCTATGTCCAGTTTGCTAATAAAGGTATTGCAACAATAGATATAGGTTTTCCTATGCGTTACTCACATTCTTCAAGAGAAGTTTGTAATTTAGATGATCTTATTAATTTAAAAAATCTTATCTTAGGTGTTATAGATAAAATTAGTAATAAATTACAATTAACTAGATAATAAATGTCAGAAAAACTATTTATTGGTATTGATGTAGGTACATACGAAACCAAAGGTGTGCTTGTTAATCTTTCAGGAGACATTATTCATCAAGCTTCCAGAAAACATGAAATGATTGTTCCACAAAGTGGTTGGGCTGAACATAGACCTAATGAGGACTGGTGGGGCGACTTTAAATATGTTTCGAATAAATTAATAATTGAATCTAAATGCGATCCTAAAAATATTTCAGCAGTTTCAGCTAGTACTATAGGACCCTGTATGCTTCCCCTGGATAAAGAAGGTGAACCACTAATGAATGGTGTGCTATATGGTGTAGACACGCGTGCACATAAAGAAATTGAATACTTAAATTTTTCAATAGGTGAAGAAAAAATAATGAATTTTAATGGAAACGTTCTTACGTCTCAACAAGTCGGTCCTAAAATTTTATGGTTAAAAAATAATAGACCAGAAATATACTCAAAAACCGCTAAAGTAGTTAATGGTACTGGTTTTATAAATTATAAATTAACTGGTAATTATACAATAGACCACTTTTCTGCAGCATTTATGAGTCCACTTTACGATATAAATAAGCAAAATTGGAGTAATGAGCTTAATGATGGAATTATAGAGTTAGAAAAGTTACCAAATTTAGTTTGGACAAACGAAATAGTTGGTCAAATAACAAAATCAGCATCTGATGAAACTGGTTTAGCTGAAGGCACGATTGTAACATCAGGAACAATTGATGCAGCAGCTGAAGCAATTAGTGTAGGCGTAATTGGACCAAAAGATATGATGATGATGTATGGATCAACAATGTTTTACATTTTGGTTACTGATAAAATTTTGTCAGATAAAAGATTATGGTACTCACCATGGCTTTTTGAAGGTGAGCACTCTTCAATGGGGGGTCTTGCAACAAGTGGAACATTGACTCATTGGTTTAAAAATAATTTTGCAAAAGAAATAACTAGTGATGATGTATTTATTAAGCTAGCAAAAGAAGCTGAACAATCAGCGCCGGGATCAAAAGGTATAATTTTCTTACCTTATTTTTCTGGGGAGAGAACACCAATCCACGATACAAGTGCAAAAGGTACTTTTTTTGGTTTAGATTTAACTCATAAAAGATCAGATATGTATAGATCAATTTTTGAGGGCATATCATATGGAACAAATCATGTTGTTGAAGTTTTTAAAGAATTAAATGCAACACCTGAAAAAATATATAGTGTTGGAGGAGGCACAAAAAATACTATTTGGTCTCAAACAACATCTGATGTCAGTGGGCTAAATCAAATACTAAGAAAAAAAACTATTGGTGCTTCTTATGGGGATGCCTTTCTTTCTGCTTGCACTATTGGAGAATTAAAAAAAGAAGATATTAACAAATGGAATGAGCTAGAATATGAAATTATCGCCGATACAAAAAATAAAGAAATTTATAACAAGGGTTATAAGTTATTTAGAGATCTTTATGAAAATACAAAAGATTTAATGAAAAGAATAGATACTTAACCTTTAATTGCTCCAGCTGCCATACCTTTTACAATATATCTTTCTAAAAAGATTGCTGCCACAATAAGTGGAAAACATAGAGCTAATGAAATTGCAGCCATATTCCACCATTTAATACTTTGAGATGATATTTGTGATGCCACCATTACAGGCATTGTTTTTGCGTCTGTACTTGTAATTAGTGCAGCTAAAAAATATTCATTCCAACATAATATTAGACATAAAATAAATGCACTAGCAAGTCCTGGTAAAACTATGGGAAAAACAATTTTGAAAAAGCCACCCCAAACTGTTGCTCCATCTACTAAGGCTGCCTCCTCAAGTTCTATTGGTACTGCATTAAATTGATCTCTCATTATCCAAATTACAATTGGAAGAACAGTTAATGTATATATTAAAATCATTCCAATATGGGTATCTAATAAATCGAGTTCTCTGTATAAGACTAGTACAGGGAGTGCAAGAACAACTGGTGGCAAAATTAATTGAGATAAAAAGAAAAATGATATGTCAGGATTTCTCATAAAACCAAATTTATAATTAAATCTACTTAAGCCATATGCTGCAAAAGAACCCATTATTACCGCAAGCCCAGATGCCGTTGAGGAAATAAAAGCAGTATTGAAAAAACGTGCTAAAAATTCTTCTCTAGGATTTGACTCAGTAAAAATTGTATCTGGAGACAGACCAAGGTTTTTCCAACCTTTCCATGCAGGTTCAAAATCTAACCAAGGAATTAATAATCCTTGAGTAACACTTGCTGCAGTTTTAAAAGATGTTGTTGCAGTCCAGTATATTGGAAAAAGGCAAATGAAAGTCCAAAGAAGAAGTATTCCATAAATTAAAATTTTTTCAAAAATTTCTTTTTTCATTATGAAGCCCTTTGCAACCATCTATTTACAAAACGAATTAATATTGTCATGAAGATGATAATTAAGATTAAATATACAAATGATAGTAATGTACCATATCCAACATTTGATCTATCTCTGTATTCTCTAACAATAAAGCTTGTTACACTGTCTGTAGCTCCACCCGGACCTCCAGCTGTTACAATAATTATTATATCAGCTAATTTTAATTTAAAAATTATTCTAATAACTAAAGTTGTCAATGAAACTGGCAGCATAATGGGAAAAATTATGTTTTTAAACATAGTCCACTTGTTAGCTCCATCAACTTTTGCTGCTTCAAGAACTTCTTTTGGCAAAGCTTGTAATCCTGCTAATAACATTATAATCATCAAGGGTATAAAAGTCCATGCATCCATACACATCATTGTAAGTCGTGCGATTTCAGGACTGCTAAAAAAAGTTGGTGTTTCCCATCCTAACCATCTTGCGAAATTAGCAACTGGACCAAAACGCTGTTCCAACATCGATTTACCAACCATCCAGCTAACAGCAACAGGACTAAGCATAAGTGGTATTAGGAAAACTACTCTAAAAAATTTTCTACCTTTAATTTGTGAGTTCAATAAAAGAGCTAAAAGAAACGCAATTGCAAATTCAACAAGCACAGCAAGTATGTAGTAGATCATATTCTTAAGTGAATTCCAATAATAAGGGTCTGACATCATTTGATAGAAATTATCAAGACCATTAAATTTTCTCCCATCTAAAGAACTAAGATTCCAGTCAGTAAATGATATATATAAACCAAATAACATTGGAAAAATTACTATTGAGATGATGAACATTACAGCAGGAAAAATAAATAGGTTTCTTTTTCCTCTCTCTCCATAAATTAGTACTCTTGAATAGCCAATCGCAATAGCCCATAAAATATATGAATAAAGAAGAGGTCTCCAATTATTAAAACCAAAATTAATTTTTTCTAGGTTGTATAAAATTTGAATTAGTCCAATAATCGACATTAAAAAGAATGAAGACCATACTAAAATTTTACCAAATCTTTTTGTTTTTGGACTAATATATGAGGGTGACACAACATATAATGGATCACGCTCCATTTGCTTAATTTCACTCATAATACAGAAATAGTATAAAGAAAAACTAGCGACTAATAAATAGTCGCTAGTATAAAAAATTAATTACATACCTAAAGAAGCTTTATAAAGCTTAATTTGGTTCTCTCTACCAATTTGGTCTGTAATTTTATCCCAAGCTGCGGCAATATTATCTGCACCTGTTTGAGCATCATATTGACCTGCATAAATTTTTGACAATTCATCTTCTGCAATACTGTAGTATTGGAAGATACCAGGAATACGTGGCTCAATAGCAGCGTTTGGATGGTTGTATGAATCAGCTTCAGAAGCAAGATAATCAGATGCAAACGCTTCTGTATAACCAGCACCAGTCCATTCATCAATATTGAAGTGACTATTTCTATAAGGCTGGAAACCTGATGGATACATAGACATCCATAATGAAAGATCTTTACCACCAATATGAGCACATGCTGACCATGCAGCTTTATTTTTTGATGAATCTTCATCAACAGTTTTCATACAGTAGAGTCCCCAACCAATATAAGCCATGTTAGGCGCATAATTAGGTCCACTTGATAAAGTCTCCCATTTACCAGTCTGCCAGTTATATACATCGTCTGAACCAGGTAAAATATCAAACCCAACGTTACCCTGAATTAGGGATTCATCAGATGTATTTGCATTTGATCCAACATCTCCCCACCAAGCACACATTGAGCCTGTGCCAGCTAAGAATTGACTGAAACCAGTAACACCAGGATCAGCGTTTATTTGATCAGGTGGCTGACAATCTCTTCTATCTAGAACATCTTGAATAGCTCTAACCCAAGCTGGATTATTAACCATTGGTTTCATTGTATCTGGCTCAAATAAAAATGCAGGACTGCTAGGATGCTTTCCGTAAGCAGTAGCAATACTACCTAAATAATAAAAAGCAAATCCACCCCAACCTTTTTGAACATCCAAGTAGCCATAAGCAGGGAAACCTGCGTGTTTCTTTCCTCTTAGGAATTTAGAAACTTCTGTTACTTTCTGCCATGTAGTTGGAACTTCCCAATTACCTTCATGACCTTCATCTTTCCAGGCTTTAGCTAAATCTTCATTTTCAAAATAGTCAGTTCTGTAATTGAAATTATGACAGTCACCATCTATTGAGATTCTGTAAGTTTTACCTTCCCAAGTTCCAACTGGAGCCTGTAAGTAACCAACGTAATCAGCTAAATCAATTTGATCTGCAACCCAACCTGGCATCTCTGAAAGTAATTTTTTACCACAAAGATCTCCTTCATAAGGAGCTCCAGACTGTACAATATCAAAATCTACTGTACCTGTTGCAATTGATTGTTGAAGTCTTGCATTATAATCAGCTTGAGCTAAATCAATCCAATTTATTTTTGCACCTGTGTACTTCTCCCAAGGCTTCAAGAAGCCTCTGTGAAGCATATTATGAAGGTTTAAGCTGTCTAAACCTAAAAAGTTTAATTCAACTCCCTTGAATTCACCTTCTTTAACTCTCTCCTTGGTTGGTCCAAGACACATTTCACCAACTTTTTGCCAATCAGCATCACCTGGCGAACCTGCACCAACTCCAGGAATTTGAAGAATAGCTTTTCGAAGTTCTGAATGACCATCTGCAAAAGCACTACTTGCTACAGATGATAATCCACCACTCATTGCCGCAATAGCACCAGCAGATGCAGCACCTTTTACAAAGCTACGTCTGTTCATGCCATGCTTTAAAGCATATTCATAAAGTGATTTTTTCATATATCCTCCCGATAAATTATATTTTAAGTTTATAAATATAAGATTAGTAAGGCAACAAGAAAAACGTTAAAAAGACTACTAATTTATTAATAAAACATATGCTTGAACATAAATTTGCAACAAGACTTAATTCATTTAAATCAAATTGGCTTCAAAATTCTAAGCCATCTGTAATGGATATTATTAAAAGAGCGTCATCTGTGAAAGGATTGACTCATGTTGATTTAAATTACCCTGATCATGCAGAGCCTTCTTTGAAAGATATTACTAAATACGCTAGGGAGTCTGGATTGAAAATAAATGGTCTTGCTATGCGATATTATACAAATCCGTCTTTTAAACTAGGTGCATTTACAAATCCTGAAAAAAAAATTCGCCAAGAAGCCATTGATTTAACCAAAAAAGCAATAGATGGTTTAAGAGAAATTAATTCAAATTTATTAACTGTTTGGCTAGGTCAGGATGGTTTTGATTATGGTTTTCAAGTTGATTACAAAAAAATCTGGAATGATGAAATTCAAGCCATAAAAGAAATTGCAGAATATGATAAAGAATGTTTTATAAGTATTGAATACAAACCTAATGAACCACGAGCTTATTCATTACTATCTAACTTAGGAACTACGTTATTAGCAATCAAAGAAATAAATTTAGATAATATTGGAGTTACTATAGATTTTGCTCATATTTTATATTCTAATGAGCAACCAGCATTAGTAGCAGCATTAATTGATAAACACTCGAAGATTTTAGGTTTACATTTAAATGATGGTTATGGAAAAAGAGATGATGGTTTAATGGTAGGTTCTGTTCATCAATTAGCTACAATTGAACTACTCTATTATGTTGCAAAAACAAATTATGATGGACCGATTTACTTTGATACTTTTCCAGATACAACAAATATGGATCCAGTAAAAGAATGTGAATTAAATATTGAAACTGTAAAAAAACAATTAAAATTAGTAAATAAACTTTTATTGAATAATGAATTAACTACAGCTATCGAAAATCAAGACTCTATTACCTCTCATAGAATATTTAATAGTATTTTATATCCATAAATGTCTTCAAAGAACATTGTTGTCTTAGGTAGTTTGCACTATGATATTTTCATAGAGTCAGATAAAATTCCAGAAGTAGGAGAGACTGTTCTTGGAAAAAAATGGTATCCTAAATTGGGAGGCAAAGGAGCAAATCAAGCAATTGCTTTATCTAGAGATAATATTAATGTAAATTTCGTAAGCGCCATTGGTAATGATAATTTTGCAAAATTTTTAATCAATCAATTAAATGAAAATAATATATCAGATAAATTTTTAACAAAAACTAATGGTACATCTGGGATGAGTGTAGCTATTTCTAATAAAAGTGGGAATTACAATGCAATCGTCATTTCAGGAGCAAATTTAGAAATTTCTGAAAAAATATTAAGCGATGATAATCTATGGAAAAATTGTTCATTTTTGATGATTCAAAATGAAATTAAAGAAAAGATAAATATTAAAGCTGCTATAGAAGCAAAAAAAAGAAATATAAGAGTTTTCTTAAACGCTGCACCTGCTAAAAAAATCAATAATGAGCTGTTCGATCTAGTTGATATATTACTTGTTAATGAAATTGAGTCCCAACAACTTTTAGATGCAAAAAGTACAGATTTTAAAAAACTAGCAGAAGAATTATCAAATTATGTATCTAGAATAATTATAACCTTAGGTGACAAAGGTGTTGTTTACTCTGAAAAAAATAAAAAAGTTGATCATATTAATGCTAATTCTGTAGATGTAAAAAGTGCGCATGGAGCTGGGGATTATTTTGCTGGAAAATTTATTTCTAATTTTATTGAAACTAATGACTTTGAAGACTCAATTAAAACTGCTAACAAAAAAACATCAGAATTTATATCGTCTTAATGAGAATTAGGTTTACCAATTAAATATTTATATTAGGATAGTTTTAATGAATAAATTATCAATACTAGGGATTTTTGTTGCTGATTTAGCGTTTTTTGGAAAAATACCTAAAGTTGGAGAGACAATTTTAGGTCAAGATTTTGTTGTTGGTCCTGGAGGCAAAGGGTCTAATCAATCTGTTGCTGCAGGCAAAGCTGGTGCATCTATTGATTTTATTTCAAAAGTTGGGGATGATGATTACGGAAAGATGGCTTTTCGTATTTATAAAGAAACAAATGTTGGATCAAATTTTGTCTATATCAGTAAAGAACACAACACAGGTGTTGCTGCAATTTTACTTAACAAGGAGACAGGAGAGAATGCTATTTCAGTTGTGCCAGGTGCTGCAGGTGCCTTGACAATCAAAGATATCGATAATGCCAAAGAAGTTATTATAAATTCATCAATTTTTTTAACGCAGTTAGAGGCCCCAATGGATGTTGTCATTCATGCATTAAAAATTGCAAAGGAAAATAATGTAACAACAATTCTTAATCCTGCTCCAGCTGCTATACTTGATCCATCTGTATTTCCATTAATAGACTATTTTACACCAAATGAGTCAGAGGCTAGTTTTTATGTTTCAGGAGATATTACTAATAAAGATGATGCGGAAAAATACGGACAAGTATTTCTTAATCTTGGTGTTAAAAACTTATTAGTTACTCTTGGGGATCAGGGAGTTTACTTTCAAAATGATAAGGAAAAACATTTTGAACCAGCTTTGGATCTAGGATCTAAAGTTATTGATACTTCGGGTGCAGGGGATGCTTTTTCTGGAGCATTTGCAACTGCTCTTTGTGAGGAAAAATCAATTCCTGATGCAATCAAGTTTGCTAACGCTTTTGCTGGTATTTCTACAACACGAATTGGCACAGCTAATTCCATGCCTTCTCGTGATGAAATTGAAAAACTTCTCTAAATACTGTATGGTTGATATATGCAATTATTTTTAGAAAGACTAATGTATTTTTGGGCTGGAATTACAGCTATTGGTCTTTTGATTGCGGTAGCTTACTGGGCAATAGCTACAATTATCTATGTGGCTTTTATTGCACTATTTGTTGCAATAGCAGCAACACTTTTCTATCATTTTTATTGGTCCAAAAGAGATAATTAATAGTTTATAAACACTTATAAGGTTATTTATTTGTGTCAAAATATATATTTTACGATTTAGAAACTTCAGGTAGAGGCAAAAAAGAATATCCAACTGCTTTTGGGACTACTCCAAAATGGGAGCAGATTATGCAAATTGCTGCCATTGTAACTGACTCAAATTTTAATCAAACAAACCAAAATATGAATGAATTTTGTAGGCCTAGAACATCAGTGATTTCTCAACCAGGAGCTTTGATAACAACATTAAAGGGAATGCGTGAAGCACTTGATGCCCCTCAGTCATCTTATGAATTAATGAAAAAAATTAATGAGACTATTGATGAATGGAAAAAAGATGATCCAAGTTCTACTTTTATCGGACACAATATAATGGAGTTCGATGAAGCAGTACTCGAATACAATTTATTTAGCCATATGTTTTACCCTTATGTTACAAGAAAGAGTAGGGGGGATACATTAAATTTAGCGCGAGGTTTATATGCTATTAATCCCTCAAGTATTAAAACACCACTTACTGAAAGAGGAAATCCTAGTTTTAAGTTAGAAAAAATTGCAGAAATGAATAATTTACCTGTTGAGTTTGCCCATGATGCTTTTTCAGATGTTAAGACATCAATTGCACTTACAAAGTTTATTAACAAAGCAGATACAACAAATTGGAGTCAACTTCAAATGACGATGAATAAAGAAGATACAATTGAATATATTAATAAAAATAAAGGCTTTTGTTTTATGACGAGTTTTGGAGGAAGGATTAAACTTCAAGCTTTATCCATGGTGTGTGAGTCACAATATAATGGTTGGTTTCATACAATTGATTTAGCTCATGATCCAACACCATTACTTGAAGCTAATTCTGAAGAATTTAAAAAACTCATTAAAAGAAAAAATAGATACGTTATTTCTAATCAGCATCCTATTATTTTACCAGGAAAGATTGCCTCTAATTATGAGCCATATGATGAAATTGGTGCAGATGTTCTCAATGAAAGAGCTAAAATAGTTTTCAAAAATAAAGATTTAGCAAACAAATTTAAACTTATGGAAATTGATAGACGTATTGAAAAAGAGGATGAAAAATCTCAAGATAATGTATTTCCTGAAAGTGCAGCAAATGCTTTTCTTGACTTTAAACAATCAACTGAAATAGCAAAATTTCATGAACAAAATGATTGGAATGAAAAATATAAAATTGCTCTTTCAATAAAAGAGCCAAGAGCAAACTTTATATTAAAAAGACTTATATTTGATGAAAGTCCTAAAACTCTATCAAAAGAAGATTTCAAAATGATTCACCGAGAGCTTTATGAAAGGTTAGTTATTAATCAGGAGAGACCTTTTACAACTATACCAGAAGCAATGTCACAAACTGACACCGAATTAGTTAAAATGGAAGAAAGTGATGATGAAAATAAACCAAAAAAAATGCAAATTTTAAAAGATTACAATGTCTATTTAAATTTTATGGAGAAATATTTTTCTAATAAAAATGCTGAACCTCTTCCAAGTGGTAAAGAACTAAGCAAAATAATTTTTGATTAATGTTTGAGATTCAATATTTTATCATTGGTATTATCCAAGGATTTACTGAATTTTTGCCAATAAGTTCTTCTGGGCATTTAGTTCTTGTATCAGAATTAACGAGTTGGCAAGATCAAGGTCTTTTTACTGATGTTGCAGTTCATGTTGGAACATTATCGGCAGTTATAATTTATCTAAGATCACATATAATAGCATTAGTTAATAATTTTTTCTCTTTCCAGCTTAATCAAAATGAAAATTTAATTAAAATTATTATTTCAACAATACCAGCAGTTCTAGTTGGTTTTTTTATTTTTGATTTTGTTCAATTATATTTTCGAGATATCAAAGTTGTTGCAGTGACAAGTGTTGTATTTGCTGCACTATTATTTGTCGCAGATCATATTAAAATGAAAATATCTTCTTGGGAGAAAATGACTTATGTTCAAGCCTTTATCATTGGTTTATTTCAAGTGCTAGCATTTATACCTGGAGCAAGTAGAGCAGGCGTTACAATAACTGGAGCACGTTTTTTAGGTTTTGATAGATCATCATCAGCGATATTTTCTATGCTTTTATCAATTCCTATTATTTTAGCATCTTTAGTTTTAACAAGTTTTGATTTACTTAGTAATACTCAGGTAAACTTAAATTTATACCAATCACTATTTGCAGCAATTGTTGCATGTATCACTGCACTTGTATCAATTAAGATTATGATGCAAATCATACAAAGATCCAACTTTAATATATTTATTATTTATAGAGTTTTGCTAGGATTTATCTTATTATATTTTTATGCATAATATATCTGGTGTATTCAGCGCTGCATTAACACCTGTTAAAAAAGATTTATCAATCAACAAAGATTTATATCTACGTCATTGTCAATACTTAATGAGACAGGGTCATGACGGCCTTGCAATATTTGGAACAACAGGTGAAGCAAATAGTTTTTCTGTTCAAGAAAAAAAAGATCATCTAGATTTTTTAGTTTCAAATCGTATTGACCCTAATATTCTTATACCTGGAACTGGATCATCTTCTTTAAATGAAGCTATAGATATGACAAAACATGCTTCAATTCATAAAGTTAAAGCAGTTCTTCTTCTACCACCTTTTTATTATAAAAATGTAAGTAATGAAGGTGTAATAAATTACTACCGCCATATTATTGAAAGAGTAGGTGAGAGTGATTTAAAATATATTCTGTATCATATTCCTCAAAATTCTTATGTATCAATTGATTTTAAAATGATTGAAATATTATTAAAACTTTATCCTAATAATGTTGTTGGATTAAAAGACTCAAGTGGGGATAGTGATAGAATGATGAAAGTTATAAAATATTTTGATAATTTTGCAGTATTTTGTGGTCACGACAGTTTAGCATTAAATGTATGTAAGCGAGGAGGCGCTGGGGCAATTACAGCTGGCACAAATGTTTGTGGTAAATTACTGACTTTTATCTTAAAAAATTATAAAAATGAGAATAACATTACAAATTTTCATGATTTACAAAATCTTTTGCAACAAATTCGCAAAGTTATTACTTTTCATGAACCTATAAGTTTAATGAAAGCGTATTTTTCAATTGTTGACAACATCCCAGATTGGAATATTGTTTTACCACCACTCAAAAAAATAGAAAATCCTACAAATCAAAAGTTAGTATTAATTTTAAAAGAATTAATAAAAAAAATTGATCCCTTAATAGCGAATACGTGAGTTAAAATAATTTTTTGCTTGAGTAGCAATTAAATTTTGAACTGGTTTAAGAAATACAGCAAAACCAATACAATCAGTAAAAAACCCAGGAGTAATTAATAGTAAACCTGAGATTAAAAGAAATATACCACCTTTTATTTCTTCAGTTGGCATAACTCCTTGTGATAAATTTTTTTGAGCATCGAATAATAATTTGATTCCCTGTCTCCTAACAAGAAATATACCAACTAATGCAGTAGTTAGTATTATAGCTATGGTATTTAAAATACCAATATTAGAACCTATTGTTATAAAAATACTAATCTCAATTATTGGAATAATAATAAACGCTAAAAAAATCACTAACGTACTATACCAGTTTTTTTATCTTGAATATTTTTTTCTATTTTATTCTCAAATTCTCTTAATCTTTTATAGACACTTGCTAGTTCTATTATGGTAGGCCAAGCTCTTAATAAGTATTGCATTGATCCTTCAACTCTTCCAAATGCTCTTATTATTTGTTGCATTACACCAAGTGTTACAACACCTGCAACTATTGCTGGAGCTAGAAAAACATATGCACTAAGTACATTTGCTTGCAGATAAGCTACTCTTCCAATATTAAAGTATAAATAGCGTAAATAACTTAAGTAGTGAATTTTCCTAACATCGTCAAATAATTCCTCTAACCGTTTTGGTCTAACGGTTCCATCGTCTTCTGCAATAACTAAAATTTTACGATAAGCAGCTTCTTGTTTTTGTAAATCATATTCAACTCCTACAAGTCTTAATATAAAACCTAGAACAATTAAAAATAGTGTACCACCAATGGACCATATTAAAGCACCCGTAATCAAACCATATTCCCAATCACCAAAGAAAAAAATTGGTATTCCAATACTTAAACCAAAAAGAATTGGTATAAACTCTACTATGATCATTACAGCTTCTATAAAGCTAGTTCCAAGACCTTCCATGATTCTCGAAAATTTAATTGTATCTTCTTGAACTCTTTGTGATGCTCCTTCAATTGTTCTGGCCTGATCATAAACGGAGTGATACCACTCTACCATTGCAGTACGCCATCTAAATAAGAAATGAGCAGTAAAAAAAGATACAGCTACTGCTAGTGCTACATACATACCAGCTAATGTAATAAATGAGAGTAAACTAGACCAATATTCGGTAATAGTAATTGAGTTTGGTTCTCCTAATGCTTTTTGAATCATATCATAGAAATCACCGAACCATTCATTAATTTTGACATCAATTTGTACTTGTACCCAGAGAGATGAAAGTATTATTGCTGAACCTGCCCAAGCCCATAAATACCATTTTTGTTCGGTAAAAAATTTAAACATATTTGTTATATAGCTCTAATAAAAATATATAAAAGTAGAGTTATTAAGTTTAATTATTTCTTTTTTTGACGCTTCTTATTTCTTCTATATTTAGAACCTCTTTTGCGTCTTCCTCTATGTTTTTTTGGATATCCCATAATGTAGGTACGGTATACAAAAATAAAAAATTAAGTCAAAGACTAATAATGCCAATCTTTAGCTTCATTAAACAGAAAATCCCTAAAAACTTCGAGTCTTCTATCATTTTTAAAAGATTCAGAATAAACAAAATATGTTTGATAAGATGGCCCCTCTAGGTTTGGCAATACTCTTACAAGTTGTGGTTTGTCAGCAACCATATAATCTGGAAGTGATGCTAAGCCACCACCTTTTTCAATAGCAAGAGACATTGCGTATATACTATTTACTCTAAATTTTGGTCTTCTTTTTGTGCCCTCTTTTCCGATTTTTAATATCCAATCGATGTTTGAGATTGGTGATGGCAGACCTGCTCCAAAACAAATTAAATCATGCCTGTCTAAATCATTTACATTTCTTGGTATTCCATTTTTTTGCAAATATTCTGATGCTCCATATATATGATTATGAAAGTTAACAAATTTTTTAAAAATTAAATTTGCTTGGGTTGGTTTTTTTACTCGCACAGCTACATCTGCAACTCTAGCTGAAAGATCAACTTCTTCATCACTCATAATTAAGTTAACATCAATATCAGGATATTGATCAACAAATTTATAAATTCTAGGTGTTAACCATGTTGATCCAAATCCCACAGTTGTACTTACTGTCAATTTTCCTGCAGGCTTTATTTTCTTATCTAATAATTTTTTTTCAAAATTAGATATTGAAAAATTTATCTGATTGACTGTATTTAATAAGTTTTCTCCTTGCTCTGTCAACCGAACACCTTTTTGATGTCTAATAAAAAGAGGAGTTTTTAAATCTAACTCAAGATCTTGAATTTGTCTGCTTAATGCTGATTGACTAATATTTAATTTAGCACTAGCTTTTGAAATACTTCTTGAAATTGCTATTTCATAAAATGATTTTAATTTATCCCAGTCCATTACCTTAATGAATTAATAATATTACCATATTTATTTTTATCTTGTGAAAGCAAAAAAGAACCAATGGATAATATATCAACACCATTATCAATACATATTTTCGCTGTATCATTATTAATTCCGCCATCAACAGATATTTCAAAATCAAAATTATTAAGTTTTCTAATATTTACTAAATCACTAATTTTTTTAACCTGATCTTCCATAAATTTTTGTCCACCAAAACCTGGCACAACCGTCATTACAATAATTTGTTTAATACTCTTGAATAAAAATTCAAAATCAACAACATTTTTATTTGGATGAATAGCTATTCCAGCATTAATTCCAGCTTTATTTATTATTTCAATAATACCCTCTGGATTTTCATCTGCTTCTGGGTGAAAGCTAATAATATCAGATCCAGCATCAATGAATTCTCTTATGTAGGGCTCTACAGGCTTGATCATTAGGTGCACATCTAAAATTTTAGATGTAATTTTTCTACATGATCTAACAATGTTTGGGCCAAATGTAATATTTGGCACATAGTGTCCATCCATAATATCAATATGTATATAATCAGCCCCACTTTTATCTAAGGAGTTTATCTCATCTTCTAACTCCAGCAAATCTGCTGATAAAATAGATGGAGAAATTTTAATCATTTGAATTTAAATATATAATATATAAACAAGTATTCATAATGAATTCTGTAGTTCAGAAACCCTGGGGCTCATTCGAGATACTTCATTCTGGTAAAAAATTCCTTGTAAAAAAAATTTTTGTAAAACCAGGGGGTATTTTATCTCTACAAAGTCATGAACATAGATCTGAGCATTGGATAGTTGCAGAAGGAGAGGCCGAGGTTACAGTTGATAACCAAGTAACTAATTTAAATGAAAATGAGAACATTTTTATTCCTAAAGGGTCAATTCATAGAATGGCTAATAGAAAAGATCGTGATTTAGTTATTATAGAAATGTGGTACGGTGATAATCTTGATGAAAATGATATAAAAAGATACGAAGATATTTATGAAAGAATTTAATGCTTATTAATACCCCCATATCGCTTGGTGAACTTGTAGATAAAATTTCTATATTAATTATTAAGCAGAAAAATATAACAAATGAAACTAAACTTGATCACGTCAAAAAAGAATTAGATTTTCTTCAAAAAACATTGACAAATTATGTTCAAAAAAAAGAAATAAATAATTATTTAGAAAATTTAATAAACATTAATTCTAAACTTTGGAATATAGAAGACGATATTAGAGAGTGCGAAAGAAAAAAATTATTTGATCAAACATTTATTGATCTAGCTAGAAGTGTGTATTTTACCAATGATGAAAGAGCAAAAGTAAAAAATGATATTAATAAAACCTTTGGCTCTGAATTAGTAGAGGTGAAATCTTATGAGGAATATTAATCAATAAATTCTTGCGACGCTTTTTGTAACAAGAGAAACTAATTTTTCTTTGTAAATATTATCTTTAAATATATCCACTGAGTCTACAGCTACATTTGAAAAGTGATTTGCTCTCGTAAGAGTATCTTCAATACATTGATATTTATTAATTATTTCTAATGCCATTTCAAAGTCACCATCATTTTGGTTAAGATCTGATATTGTTCTTTTCCAAAATTTTTTTTCTTTATTATTGGATCTTCCGTAAGCTAATATTATTGGAAGAGTAATTTTACCTTCTTTAAAATCGTCTCCTGTATTTTTCCCTAATATTTTTTTGTTTGAAGAATAATCAATGGCATCGTCAATTAATTGAAAAGTCATGCCAAAGTTTGTTCCAAATGATTTTAATGCATTAACCTCGGCTTCTGTTCCAAGACCACTAATTGATCCAACTTGACAGGCTGCACTAAATAAAGAGGCAGTCTTTGCATTTACAACTTCAAAATAAATATTTTCATTTATTTCTAAATTTTTATCATTAACAAGTTCCAAAACCTCTCCTTCAGATATTACAACACTGGTATCAGCTAATATTTTTAACGTTTCAGTGTTGCCATATTTTGTCATTAATTGAAAAGCTCTACTGAATAAAAAATCACCAACCAATACACTTGTTTTATTTTTCCATTTCTCATTAGCTGTAGGTTTTCCTCTTCTTTTCTTACTTTCATCTATTACATCATCATGTAATAGTGTTGCTGTATGAATAAATTCTACTGCTGCAGATAGACCAATATGGTTCATTTTATTTTCAATTTCACTAGTTCCATTTCTTGTCATATGAAAACTTGAAACAGTTAAAAGAGGTCGTAATCTTTTTCCACCTGATAAGATAAGGTATTTTCCTACTTCATGAACTAAAGGTACATTACTATCTAATTTATCAAGAATTATAGTGTTTACGGATACTAGATCTTCTTTGCATAAATTAGTTAATTCTCTGATTTCATCTTCAAATGAAAAATCTTTTTTTCTAAGTGGAAGAATATTATCCATATTGCTTAATTATTTGAATATTATGTTAATTCATTAACTTAATTGACGCACTTAAACTCAAATTACCAAAATTACAAACAAATGCTACATAACGCTTTAAGAAAAGATTAACATTTGTTATTAGATATTATGTTTAAAAGGATATTTTCGAAGAATACTTCTATACCTGTTTTACGTTTATCTGGCATTATATCATCACAGTCAGGCTTAACAGGCTCTGGTTTAGCAATAAATAATTTAGAAAAATTAATTGATAAGTTATTTGCTGATAAAAAATCTCCCGTTGTATGTTTGATCATTAATTCACCTGGAGGCTCTCCTACACAGTCCTCTTTAATTGCAAAAAGGATCATTGATTTAGCAAAGGAAAAAAATAAAAAAGTTTTAGCATTTGTTGAAGATGTTGCAGCTTCTGGTGGGTATTGGTTAGCATGTGCTGCCGATGAGATATATATTGATCAAAACTCTGTTATTGGATCCATTGGTGTTATTTCACCAGGTTTTGGTTTTGTAGATCTTTTAAAAAAAGTTGGAATTGAAAGAAGAGTTTATACATCTGGAAAAAGTAAAAGTTTTCTTGACCCTTTCAAAGAAGAAAAACAAGAAGACATTGATAGATTAAAAAATATTCAAGAACAAATTCATGATAATTTTATTAGTTATGTAAAAGATAGACGAGGTTCAAAGCTTGATCAGAGTAAATTAGACGATATCTTTTCTGGTTTATTTTGGGTCGGTAACAAAGCTATCGATTTAGGTTTAGCAGATGGTATTGGTGCATTAAAACCAATTTTAGAAGAAAAGTTTGGAAAAAAAATTAAAATTAAAATGATCAGTCAAAAAAAATCATTTTTACAACGTAGGTTTTCTTCTTCAATATTTAACTCTGATGAAATTTTAAATAAAATTGAAGAACGAATTATGTTTTCTAGGTTTGGTTTGTAATGAAATTTCTAGTTTTAGTTGTAATTTTAGCCTCTATTTTATTATTTTTAAGGTTTAAGAAAAAAAAACAAGACAAATTCACTAATAATAAAGTAAATAATGACTCAGTAATCGATTTAGAGAAAGATCCAAGAACGAAAGAATATAAACCAAAAGAATAAGAGTTATATGACTGCAAAAACAATGGAAGAGTTAGTTTCTCTTTGCAAAAGAAGAGGTTTTTTATTTCAATCAAATGACATCTATGGCGGTATCAAAGGTTTATATGATTATGGACCAATGGGAGTCGAGTTAAAAAATAATCTTAAACAAGCTTGGTGGAAATCAATGGTTTATGAGCGAGATGACACTGAGGGATTGGATGCAAGTATTTTAAGTGCGCCAGTTGTATTAAAACATTCCGGTCATGAAGATACTTTCTCAGATCCACTTGTAGACTGTAAGATTTGTAAAGCTAGATTTAGAGCAGATCAGTTAGAAAATAGTGAATGCCCAAGAGGAGGACTATTGCCTGATTGTAAAGTTAAAGATTTGACTGAACCAAGACCTTTTAATTTAATGTTTAAAACTGCAATTGGACCAGTAGATGATGGTTCGTCATTCGCATATTTAAGACCAGAAACGTGTCAGCAAATTTTTACTAATTTTAAAAATATATTAGACTCTACGTCTAGAACTGTTCCTTTTGGTATCGCACAAATGGGAAAAGCATTTAGAAATGAAATAACACCTCGTAATTTTATCTTTAGAGTTAGAGAGTTTGAACAAATGGAATTAGAGTTTTTTGTTAAACCAGGTACTGATGATGAATGGCATGAATATTGGATAAATAAAAGAATAGAATGGTGGGTTAATCAAGGAATAAAAAAAGAAAATTTAAAAAAAATTGAAGTAGAAAAAAATGAATTAGCTCACTACTCAAAAAGAACTGTTGATATCAATTATGTGTTTCCTCACGGTGAAGAGGAACTAGAAGGGGTAGCCAATAGAACTGATTTTGATTTAGGCTCTCATACTAAAAATCAAAATGATTTTGAAATTACATCAGAAGTTATGAAAAACTCCTCTTCAACTACAAAATTAGCTGTTCAAGATTTAGAAGAAAAAAAATGGTATATTCCTTATGTAATTGAGCCATCAGCTGGTGTTGATAGAGGGGTTCTTGCTTTGTTAAATGAAGCTTATCGTGAAGAAAATGTAGATAATGATAATAAAAGAATTCTTTTATCTCTAAAACCTCATCTTTCACCTATTAAAGCTGCAGTTATTCCTCTCAAAAAGAATAATGAGGAATTAGTTAATTTATCTAAAGAAATAAAATCTAATTTACAGAAATTGGGATTGGGGAGAGTTGTTTTAGAAAATTCAGGAAACATTGGTAAGAATTATAGAAGACATGATGAAATAGGAACACCAATTTGTTTAACTGTAGATTTTGAAACTCTAGAAGATAAAAGTGTTACTGTTAGAGATAGAGATACTATGAAACAGGAAAGAGTTTCTATCGAAAATTTATCTGAATATTACAAAAAATATTTTAATTAATAAAATTGTATGAAAAAAGTTAGCGATATTCATGCAATAAAAATTATATTTTTTATAACTGCTTGTTATGTAGGTTTATGGGCTATTAGGATACCTACCATAAAGGATCAACTTCAAACTGATTATGTTGGTGTTGGATATATTATGTTATCATTTGCAATTGGTTCAATTGTTGCAATGATTTTTGCAAATGCTCTTATTCTTAAAACTTCTACAAAATCTATTTTAACATTCACCTTAATTGCCGAAGGTTGTTTGTGGTTGCCAGTACCTTTCATTCAAGAGTTATGGCTTTTTATGATTTTCTCATTTGTTTTTGGTATGAGTTATGGTGCATTCGAAATAGCATGCAATGTTTATGCATCAAATTTAGAAGTTAGAGAAAAAAAATCAATGATGTCAGGGTTTCATGCATTTTGGAGTCTTGGAGTTTTATTTGGATCTCTAATTACAAGCTTTTTACTAGAGTGGAATTATTCTTTTATTTTTAATATACTTTTGTATGTTATCATTCTTCTTCCTTTGAGTTTGTATTTTGTCCTTTGTTTAGAGTCACAAGTTGAAACAAAATCAGAAGACTCCAGTAAAAAAAATATATTTTTTATTTGGCCCTTACTTATTTTTTTATTAGCATTAATTGCAATGGCAAATGCTTTAACGGAAGGAAGTGTTGATGCATGGGGAGCTCTCTATATGAGAGATTTTATTCAAGTTGATGGTTTCTATATCGGCTTAGCAACTCTAAGTTTTAATATTTTTATGGTTATCGGAAGATTTAGTGGTGATTGGGTAAGAGATAAAATCGGAGTTTTTCTTTTGATTTTCTTTTTATTTTTATCGACGATTATAAGTTTAATAATTTTATCTAATTTCAACAGTATTTATGCAGCTATTATTGGTTTTGCATTATTAGGTATCGGAGCATCTTCAATTGTTCCTATCGCATATAGTTTAGCTGGAAAAATTGAGGGAATTGACAGTGGAGTAGGGATAACAATAATTTCAATTGCAGTTTACGGAACATTTATAGGGGCTCCAGCTTCATTAGGATTTATAGCAAACAACTATGGAATTAATAACATATTTGTTCCAATGTTAATAATTTTTATGATTTTAATAATTCCAGTAAGCTTTTATAGAAAAAAATTTTCAGTTTAAAAAATCAAAAGATAATGAATCATTAATTACTAAATTTTGATTTTTATTTTTTATTTCATTAACAAAATTAATGTTTAATGCTGCAAAAATATTTGAATTTGCTTTTGATACAATTGTACCTATTTTTTTATTATCAACTATCAACTCATCTCCCTCTAGCACATCTCCACTTTTAATTTTTAAAGCGTAAAGTTTTTTCTTGAGTAATCCACGGTATTTCATTCGTGCAGTAATTTCTTGACCCACATAGCATCCCTTATCCCAATCAATAGCATTTAAATTATCAAAATTATTTTCTAATAATAAAGATTTATTTTCTAAAATATCAAATGGTGAATAGGGAGTTGTATTATTAATTAAAATTTCATGATATTCTGTTTCATTAATTTCTTTCAATCTCTCTTTTTCAATTAAAATTTTTTTATTTGTTATGAGTTTTTTACCTAAATTTATATTTCTAGGATCATTTAAATAAACACTATAATCACTTTCATAATCTATATTAAATAATGAATATGAATATAGATTATTAATTTCTTTAATTTCTATATCAGAGCGAAGTTTATAAATTTTTAATCGTCCTAATAAATTTCTATAAAATTTATCATTAGTTTCAAAAATATAGCTTTCATTTATATTGAATATAAAAAAATCTGCTAAAAATTTACCCTGAGGTGTTAATAAACATGAATAAATAATTGATCCATCAATACATTTTTCAATGTCATTAGTAATTAAATTTTGAATAAATGATTTACTATCTTTTCCAGAAATCTCAAAAAATCTTGAATTCAAATGATGAAAAAAGTATTTATCTTTCATAATTATCTAAATATATATTGAATATTAAAAAAAGTGTAACATTTCTGTGAAAATTTTAGTTATTTCGTCAAATCTTATTGGAGATACAATTCTTTCTACCGGTGTGATAAAATATTTTGTTAATAATAATCCTGAAGCTCAATTTACATTTGTGATTGGTCCATCAGCTAAATCAATTTTCAAAAACTTTAAATCTGTAGAAACAATAATCACAGTTTCAAAAAAAAAATACAATATGCATTGGTTAGATATAATTTCTAATTGTTACGGAAAGAGGTGGGATATTATTATTGATTTTAGAAGTTCGCTTTTATCATATTTTTTAAAACATAAGCAAAAATTTATTTTTAAAAAAAAATCTAATCTAAACCATGTACAGCAATTATCTAATTACTTTAAATTTGATTGTTCAGATTTGTTTATTGAAACAAATAAAGAAGAGGAAGAAATAGTAACTAAACATTTATCTGATAATTTTAAATATTTTGTTATATTTCCAGGTGGAAATTGGAAACCAAAAATTTGGAGTATTAAAAATTATAATTCACTATTAGTTAAAATTTTATCTCAAAATAAAAATATTAAATTTATTTTAGTTGGCTCAAAGTCAGAAGAAAAAAGTTATTTAAATGCAATAACAAAAAATATTGATAGTAATAAAATAATTAATTTATTTGGTGCATCTTTGACTCAAACTGCTGCTTATATGAAGAAATCAAAATTATTTATTGGAAATGATTCAGGATTATCACATATGGCTTCAGCCACAAAATTAAAGTCCATAGTATTATTTGGTCCAACAAATGATATTATTTATGGTCCATTTATAGAAAGTTCACAAGTTATAAGAACAAATGAAAGCTATGACTATTTTAAAAGTATAAATATTGATAAAACAAAGTCCTATATGGACTCAATAAGCGTAGATAAAGTCTATAATACATTACAAAAAAATAATTATTGTGAATAAAAATATTGAAATAATTCAGCCAGATGATTGGCATGTGCATTTTAGAGAAGGTGATATGCTAGAAATGGTTACTAATTTCTCCTCAAGAATAAATAAAAGATGTGTAGCAATGCCAAATACAGAAATTCCTATAACAGATACAAATAAAGCTTCTTCTTACAAAGAACTTTTAGAAAGAGCATCTAATAATAATTTCATACCACTTATACCTTGTTATTTAAATGAAAATTTAGACTTGGAAGATTTTAGAACAGGCATACAAAATAAAGTTTTCTTCGGATCTAAACTTTATCCTTCAAATGCAACTACAAACTCAAGTCATGGAGTAAGTGACATTTCAAAAATTTTTAAATTTTTGGAGATTTTAGAAGAAGAAAAAAGTCCATTATTAATACATGGTGAAAAAGTAGCTGATAATATTGATATTTTTGATAGAGAAAAATATTTTATAGATGATGAATTAAGCTTTATTAGAAAAAAATTCCCTCTTTTAAAAATTACACTTGAACACGTGTCAACATCTTATGGAGTAAACTATGTAAAAGAAAATGAAAATATTGCGGGAACAATTACACCACATCACATGCTTTTAACAAAAAAAGATGTATTTCTTGATGACGCTATTAATCCTCATCATTTTTGTATGCCAGTTGTTAAAAATGAAACAGATTTAATAGCATTAAGAAATGCCGCATGTTACAACAATTCTAAATTTTTTTTAGGTACTGATTCAGCTCCTCATCCAATTCAAGAAAAAAAACCAGATTTGTCATCTAAACCAGGGATATTTTCCTCTCCTTGTTCAATAGAATTATATGCAGAAATTTTTGATGAAGAAAATGCAATAGATAATTTAGAGATATTTTGTTCAATTAATGGTCCGAAACATTATAATTATCCAATTAATGATACAAAAATTAAATTAGAAAAAAAGGAATGGTTTATGTCAGAGTTCTCAAGTTATAAAGATATCCAGGTCAAAAATTTTTATGCTAATAAAAAAATTAACTGGAAAGTAGCTTATTAATCTTTATATAAATTTTATGTCTTTAGGAACAAAAATTTATACATGGTTAAATGGAAATTTAGTTGGTAGTGATGATTTGGGAAATAAATATTATTGTAATTCTAAAAATTTCAAAGATACAAATGCAAAAAGATGGGTTATTTTTAATGGAGAAATTGAAGCATCTAACATCCCGCCTCATTGGCATGCATGGCTACATAAGTCTATTGATATCCCTCCTATTGATTATTCGCATAAATATAAGTGGCAAAAAAATCATAAATCAAATATGACTGGAACTACTGAAGCTTATTTTCCATCATCCCACCCTCTTTCAAAAAAGTATGATCCTGAAAAAAAAGATGAAGAATACAAATCTTGGACTCCTAATTAAAATAATTTTCTTTTTATTTTTATCATTTTCTGTTTGGAGCGAAACAATTGAAAAAAAATATGCATTTTTAAAATTACTCAATAAAACAACGAATAAAGTTTCTGAAAAAAATATCTTAATTAATTCTAAAATTAAATGGGAAACATTAAAAATTGAAGTTTTGTATTGTGCAAGTACACCTCTTACAGAAATTCCAGAAGATTACGTATTAATTGATGTTTATGATACAATCAATGGTGAAAATATAAATATATATAGAGGTTGGATGATATCCTCATCTCCTGACATTACTCCACTTGAAAATCCTGTTTATGATCTCTGGTTAGTCGATTGTAGTAACGATAAGGCTTCTTGAAAATTTGAAATATTTTTAAAAAGACATTTTTTTTTTAAACTTTTTTTAAGTTGTTTTTCATAAATATCATTATCTATTTCATAAGCTCCAAACTGTACTAAATGTGGATTGAAAAATTGTGAATCTAATAGAGTAAAATTATTTTTTTTTAATATTGCTAATAGATAAAGAAGACAAAACTTACTTGTATTAGTCTTCAAACTAAACATACTTTCACCAAAAAAACATGATCCTAAATGTAATCCATATAAGCCGCCAATTAATTTTTCATCTTCATAACATTCAATACTATGAGATTTCCCTACTTTGTGTAATTCTATAAACGTATCTAAAATGATATCATTTATCCATGTGTCTTTATCTTTTCTTTTAATTTCTTTACAAATATCAATTACGTTAGGAAAGTTGTGATCTATTCTAAAAATATATTTTGTTTTTTTAAACTCACCGTATAGTTTTTTTGGATAATGAAAATTATATATTGGAATTATAAATCTTAATTTTGGTTTATAAAATTTAATATTCTCAGAATATTTACTATCCGCCATTGGAAAGTAAGCATTTTTATAAAATTCAATTAAGCTGTTTAATTCTATTATTTTATTCAATTAAATTTTGACATAAAATTTATATCGTAGTTGCCTCTAGTAAATTCATCAGATTGTATAATTTTTTGATGAAGTTGTATGTTTGTGTTTATTCCCATAATAACGTATTCCTCTAGTGCTCTTTTCATTTTTTTTAAAGCTTCAGATCTACTTGCTCCGTATGTAATTAATTTACCAATCATACTATCATAATGAGAAGGTATTGAATATCCATCGTATACTGCTGAATCAACTCGTATACCTAATCCTCCAGGTTGATGGTATTGAGTAATTTTACCTGGTGAAGGTATAAAACTTTCAGGATGCTCAGCATTAATTCTACATTCAATTGAATTTCCATTTAATTTAATATCTTCTTGTTTTATTTTTAATTTTTCACCATTAGCAACAAGTATTTGCTCTTTAACTAAATCAATTCCAGTGACCATTTCTGTTACAGGATGTTCAACTTGTAATCTTGTATTCATTTCCATAAAATAAAACTCATTATTTTCAAATAGGAATTCTAAAGTGCCTACACCTTCATATCCAATATCTTTCATTGCATTTCTACAAAGTTTTGAAATTTTCTCTCTATTTTCATCTGTTAGAATTGAGCTTGGACTTTCTTCTATAAGCTTTTGATGTTTTCTTTGAATTGAACAATCTCTTTCGCCAAGTGTTACGACATTGCCAAATGAGTCACATAAAACTTGAATTTCAATATGTTTAGGTGATGTTAAAAATTTCTCTAGGTAAACATTTTCATCATTAAATGATTTTTTTGCCTCAATTTTTGCCTCTTTAATTGCTTTGTCCAAATCATCGTTTTCTGTCACAACTCTCATTCCTTTTCCACCACCACCACTTGCTGCTTTAACAATTATTGGATATTTTACTTCATTAATAAATTCTTTGATTCTATTCTTATCACTTATATCGTTAATTCCTTTAACTGTTGGCACACCTGAATCATCCATTACTTTTTTCGCATCAATTTTGTTACCCATCATTCTAATATGTTCCGATTTTGGTCCTATAAATTTTATATTATGCTCTTCAATTATTTCTGCAAATCTTTGATTTTCACTCAAAAAACCATATCCTGGATGAATCGCATCTACATCTGTTAGTGTTGCTGCTGTTATGATTGCAGGAATATTTAGATAACTAGATTGTGCTGAGGCTGGTCCTACACATATACTTTCATCAGCCATTCTTACGTGCATGGCACTTTCATCCACATCAGAATGAATAGCAACAGTTTTAATACCTAGCTCTCTACAAGCCCTTAGTACACGTAATGCAATTTCACCTCTGTTAGCAATTAATACTTTTTTGAACATTATTCAAAAATAATAAGTATATCGCCATATTCAACTGGCTGACTATTTAATACAACAATTTTTTTAATAACACCTGAACGAGGTGCTTTGATTTCATTAAATGTTTTCATAGCTTCAATTAATAATAAGGTATCTCCAGCTTTAACATGTTGTCCTATTTTTACATATGGAGGTGAATTTGGATCTGCTGATAAATAAGCAACACCTACCATTGGTGATTTTATAATATTTTCATCATTTATGACCTCTACTTTTTCTGATGAATCTTTTTGCTCTACTGGTTTGTCAACATTACTAGAACTTAAGTTTTCATTTGAAAAATTATTACCACAAATTTCAATTTCATAATTATTTTTTTTAATTTTAATTTTTGAAATACCATTTAGATTTGTTTCTTTAACAATTAATTTTATATTTTGTAAATCTGTCTTATCAATCTTTGTCATTAATTATTCTTTATAGATTAATTTGGCTATAGCTTCAATTCCTAGAATATAACTATTTCCACCAAAACCACATATTAATCCATTTACACCTTCAGAAGTAATACTTTTTTTTCTGTATTCTTCTCTAGAATAAATATTAGATAAATGAATTTCAATTTTTGGTTTATTTATTGCTCTAAGTGAATCAAGTATTGCTATTGAAGAATGCGTAAAAGCTGCAGGATTGATTATGATACCATCATACAAACTACTTGCTTCATGAATTTTGTTTATTATTTCTCCTTCATTGTTTGATTGATAAAAATTAACTTCTAGATTCTGCTCTTTACCTTTTTTCTCACATTTATTTTTTATTTCATCCAGTGTGTCTTTTCCATAAATATCGTCTTCACGTTGACCTAGCAAATTTAAATTTGGACCGTTAATTATTATTATTTTCTTCATTTATAGTTTTAAAATGTTTACTTAGCTTAAGTCCTTGATTTTGATAATTGGACTTAATTCCTAATCCGTATACAATATTACTATTTTTGTTCAACTTTTCATATTTAATTCTTGCTATTGTTTGTCCATCTTCTAATAAAAAAGGAAGTTCACTTGTTTTAACTTCCAGAACAGCATAAGATCCATTTGGATCTCCAAAACCAGGATCAAAAAATCCGGCATAATGTGCTCTAAAATCTCCTATCCTAGTGTCATAAGGAATCATTTCACCTGCTAGTGAAGAAGGAATTCTTACTTTTTCTTTTGATCTTAAAATATAAAATTTTCCTTTTTCAATCACTATGGATTTATTTTTAGAATATATTGAATCCCAGTATGAATTAATATCATGAAAATCATCTTTATTAAAATCAATTGTTGGAGCATTTTTTTTTGCACTATAGGCAACTGGACTATTAGTTGAAAACAAATTTACAGAAACTTTTAAACCATTATCTATTTTGTGATCATTGAAAGATTCAGCAAATATAATTTTATTTTTTTTATTTAAATTTGTTAAATCTTCATCATTTAAGTAGTTATGTTTACCATAAACAAGTCTTAATTGATTTAGTTTATTTCCTTTCTGTAACTTAATATCAAATGATCTTGATGTAATTTCTAAAAAAATTTCACCATTATAGTTATTAGGTATTTTTTCATATTCGTCTGAATAGTTAACAATAGTTCTGCAAAAAATATCTAATCTTCCAGTACTGCTTTTTGGATTACAATTACCAAATATATTATTTATAAGTTTCAAACTTTCATTCAGCTTAACAATATATGTTTTATTTTTTTTAAAAATATATTTATTATTTAAATCAATTTTTCTTACAATAAGATTTTTAATTTTATCTCTTACTTTAGATTTTGGGCTAAGAAAACTATTCTTTATTTCATAACATTCATCACTTAATGTTAGATCTATGCTCGATGGCTGTATTTGTTCTTTAATAAATTCATTAGATATAATTTGATTTTTATCATATAATTTTATGTAATCGTGATATGTTAAAGCTCCAATCATTTAGTATTTTGGTATATCAATTCTACTAGTTTTGATAAATTCTTATCTTCAGCATTTTTAAATTTTTTTAAATTTACCTTTGTATTCAAGCTATTATTATCTTTGTTAATCCAATAATTTAAAAAATTAATCCATTCAGTTTTTTTATTATATTCTGATAATCTTAGATAAGTAAGTAAAATATTTTTGTTATTATAAAAATTATTAATTAAATTTAAATTTTCTATAAATAAAGTTTCTGCCTCAAAATGAGTTAATTCTTCAATTTCTGTATTTTCAAAAATTCTTATTTGAGCGTAATAATTATCACCGTATTTATCTATAACTTTTTTATAAAATTTTATAGATTCATCTATATAACCGAAAGAGAAGAGAATATCAGCCTTAGTTTCATACAAAAAAATATTATTATTATCATATTTTTTAATTAATTTATTTAATTCTTCCATAGATAATTTAAGATTGCCATCTTTTGCATTTAAAATTGAATTTGCATATCTCTCATAATTTTCTTCCAGTTCATATATTTTTTCTATATTTCCAGAATACCCTAAGAATTTTGCTTTAATGAACTTAAATTTATTATTTGTTTCAAAATCAAAATTTGAATTCTTTTTTTCATTCAAGTAATTAATAATATCTATTCTTTCCTCAAAATATGGATGCGTACTAATTTTTAGTCTGTCTTTAGTTATGCCTTTACTTAAACTATTTTTTTCAATTGTTTTTAACAAATCAATTATCGATGTAGAATACAAATTTAATTTTTTTAAAGTATTTAAAGCATAATAATCAGCTTCCCTTTCTTGATCTTTACTAAAATTAATAAAATAATCTGAAGTTGTTGCAGAACTTAAAGTTAAGGTCTGTAATATTTCTGGATTTTTTGATATTAGCGAACCTGCTATAATTGATAAATTTGATATTGAGTTTATATTTTTAATTTTTTTTAATCCTATTTCCTTTTGTTTTATGTGGTTGTTATCAATATGACCTATTTCATGAGCAATAACTGTTAATAACGCAACATAGTCATTACAATTTTCAATCAATCCTGAAGTTATATAAATGATACTATTTTGATCAACAAATGCATTTACATTATTATTGGCAAGTACCGCAAATCGAATATTTCTATTTATATCATTTGCTTGAATTATTTCATTTATTAGTGATTTCAAAAATATCTCAGTTTCATAATCTAGTATTTTTGATGCATATGAACTTTTACAAAAAATAAATAAAAAGAAAAAAATATAAATAAAGATTTTTTTTATGACCACCATCCTGTTTTTTCTTCTATTTCTGTAATATTTGCTTCTTCAGAGCTTTCATTTATCTCGTCATTTTTTAATTTTGCATTATCTTCTAATTTATTTTTAATTTTAACTTTTTTGCTTATCTTCTTTTTTGTTTTTTTTGTAGATGAAATTTTTTTATCAACTCCACTTTTTTTTATACTCTTTTTAAGAACTTTAATTTTATCTTCTTTTGTATCTTGTGATTTATCTTCAAACTCTATTAATGGATCATGAAGTGAAATTTGACTATTAAAATAGAAATTTATTTTTGAACCATATTTGTTCTCAATAAGCACAATTTCATTTTTTTTATAATTTAATAAATTTTCTGCTAAAACAGTATTGCATTTGACACTTATATCTAAGTTTTCACTATTGGATATTTTTTCTTTTATAACTTTAATAATTTGCTCACTTATAGATGAAGCATTTAAAATTAACCCAGATCCTTTGCAATAATTACATTTTTCAAATGACTTATCTATAAGACTTGATCTCAATCTCTGTCTGGACAATTCCATTAGTCCGAACATACTTATTCTACCAATTTGGACTCTTGCTCTGTCCCTAATTAATTCAGTTTTTAGAGTTTTTTCAACTTTAAAATTATTTCTAAAATCATCCATATCAATAAAATCTATTACAACTAATCCACCTAAATCTCTTAATCTAAGCTGCCTTGCTATTTCAACTGCTGCCTCTAGATTAGTTTTTAAAGCAGTACTTTCTATATTTCTCTCCGATGTATTTTTACCTGAGTTAACATCTATAGCAACTAATGCCTCAGTTGTATTTATAACAATTGATCCACCAGATTTTAGTTTTACATTCAAACTAAAAAGTTCATTAATTTGAGTTTCAATATTATTTTCAACAAATAATGAATTATCTTTTGATTTAAACTGTTTTATTTTTTTAGTATATGCTGGAACTAAATTTTTTGTTATCTTTTTTACTTTCTCAAATCCATCCTTGCCATCAACTAATATTTTTTCTACATCTTCAGTCAGCATATCTCTGATAGCTCTTTTTAAAACACTACCTTCTTCATAAATTAATTTTGGAGCCTCTGATTTTAAAGTTAATTCTCTTATTTTGTTCCATTGAGAAACAAGAAATGTAAGATCTTTAGAGATCTCTTTTTTTGTTTTACCGATGCCTGCAGTTCTTACAATTACTGACATCCTTTTTGGAATATCAACTGAAGAAAGAATCTGTTTTAATTTTTTTCTTTCTTCAATATCACCAATCTTTCTCGATATTCCATCATTATTCATACTATTTGGCATTAGCACACAATACCTACCAGCAAATGATAAATAAGTTGTTAATGCAGCTCCTTTTAAACCTCTTTCTTCTTTATTTATTTGAATTAAAATAACCTGTCTTGGCCTTATTACATCTTGAATTTTATATTTTCTAAAAAAATTAAAGTATTCCTTTCTAGGATTAGATCTTTTATTTTTAAATTTAACCTCATTTTCTGTTTTATCGTCTTGATCATTATCATCATTATTAATTTCGTCTGCTTCTTTTTCAGTACTTTCATTTTCATCTAAATGTTGCTCTGCAAAATCATTATCACTGTTTTCTTTAAATACTTTATCACTTAACTCTTTTATTTTTTTTTCATCTGCAGCTGGGATTTTAAAGTAATCTGGATGTATTTCTGTTAATGGTAGAAATCCATTTCTATTGGTTCCAAAATCAACGAAAGCAGCCTGTAAAGACGGTTCAATTCTTGTAATTTTTGCTAGGTAAACATCTCCTTTTACTGCATTTTTTTTGTTTGTTTCAATTTCAAAATCATCTAGCTTGCCATCTTCTGTAACTGCAATCCTTGTTTCTTTAGTATTTGTTGTATCAATAAGTATATTCTTTGACATATAGCCGAAACTCCATAAAATTTTTTTTGATTAAAAATCATTTTTTCTGTGTATTTGTATATTTTTTGTCTAATGTCATATTTTTAACTATTTCACAATGTACATTATTATTAATTAAACATTTTTATTATGAAATTGATCAAAATAGCTCTTGTTTTTATGTTTTTATTTATATTTTTCTCATCATTTTTTTTAATTTTTTTATTATGGAAATTTTCACCTCAATTACCTTCTTATGAAAAAATAATTAATTATCAACCTAATTTATCTTCAAGAATTTACAGTGCTGACGGACTTCTTTTAAAAAGTTTTTACTTAGAAGAGAGAATATTTATTCCAATTGAGAGAATCCCAAACCAAGTTAAACAAGCTTTTATTTCCGCAGAAGATAAGAATTTCTATAATCACTTTGGAGTAGATTTCTTTGCGATTTTAAGAGCATCTATTACTAACATAATTAATATTTCAAATAATAAAAGAGTTGTTGGCGCCTCCACCATAACTCAACAAGTAGTTAAAAATTTATTACTAACAAATGAAATTAGTTATGAAAGAAAATTTAAAGAAATTATTTTAGCAATAAGAATAGAGAATATTTTAACTAAAGACAAAATTCTAGAACTTTACCTAAATGACATTTATTTGGGATTTGGATCTTATGGAATTGGTACAGCAAGTTTAAATTATTTTAACAAGTCTATTGATGAGCTTGAATTACATGAGGTAGCTTTCTTGGCCGCATTACCTAAAGCTCCAAATAACTATCATCCAATAAAAAATTACAAAAGTGCTATTGATAGAAGAAATTGGGTAATGGACAGAATGTTTAAAAATAGATATATAAATTTAAAAGATCTTGAATATAAAAATAAGTCTATAAAAATTTACAAACGTACTGAAAATTACTTTTTAAAAGCTGATTATTACTATGAAGAAATTAGAAAAAAACTGTTTAAAGAATATGGAACAAATCAATTATATTCTGATGGTTTAATTATAAAAACATCAATAAATTCTAACATACAAAATTTTGCTGATCAAAGTTTACAAGAAGGAATAATTGATTATGATAAAAAAAGAGGGTGGAGAGGAATTTTAGGAAATTATACACTTTCTAATTTTAATCAAAATCAACAAAAATTCAATGAATTTAATCCATTTGTAAATAGATGGATACCAGTTATTATTTTAGAAAATAATAAAAATAAATTAATTGCAAAAGATCATTTTAATAAAGATTATAATATTAATTTAAACCATTATGACAATATCTGGCTTAAAAATGAAGCATTTAAAAAAGGTGATATAGTATTTATTGAAATAATAAATAATAATGCCATAATAAGACAAATACCTGAAGTAAATGGGGCAATTGTTGTAATTAATCCTCACAATGGTGATGTTTTAGCTCTGTCAGGAGGTTTTAGTTTCAAATTAAGTGAATTTAATAGAGCTGTTCAAGCAAAAAGACAGCCAGGATCAGCATTTAAACCTTTTGTATACATGGCAGCATTGAATGAGGGCTATACTCCATCAACACTTATTTTAGACGCTCCTTATGTAGTTGATCAAGGACCTGGTTTACCAAAATGGAAACCTGCAAATTATACTGAAGAATTTTACGGATTAACTACAATGAGAACGGGGATAGAAAAATCAAGAAATTTAATGACTGTTAGGTTGGCAGATAAAATAGGAATGAAAAAAATACTTAAAACATTAAGTGATTTTGGAATAGATGATGGAGTTAACGAACAATTATCAATGTCTCTCGGTTCAGGAGTTATATCATTGTTAGACATAACAAATGCTTATGCAATGATTGCAAATGGCGGAATTGAAATTCAACCAAAAATAGTATCAACTATTTTTTCAAAAGAAGGTAAAGTGATATTCAATTCAAATAGAAAAAGTTGCCCTACATGTAATATAGATACAATAGATTTAAGAAATATAGAAATTCCAAAAATTTTAAATAAAAATAAATTTGTTATTGATCCTAAAATCGCCTATCAAATAACGTCGATGATGGAAGGCGTTGTTAAAAGAGGTACAGCAAAAAATTTAAATGAATTAAATGTAACAATAGCGGGAAAAACAGGAACAACAAATGAAAACAAGGATGCTTGGTTTATAGGCTATACACCAGATATTGTGGTAGGTGTATATGTAGGATTTGATCAACCAAAATCTCTTGGCTATAAACAAACAGGCTCTTCAGTAGCTGTTCCAATTTTTAAAAAATTTTCTAATAAAATTAATATAAATGCAATAAACATACCATTTAGAATACCATCAGGATTAAGTTTTGTCAGAATTAATCCTAAATCTGGGTTACCTTCAAATAAGCAGGATAGCATTTTAGAGCCATACATTTTGGGCACAGAACCTTATAATAATAATTTTGAAATATTAGATAATATTGATAATATTAAAAATAATTCCATTTCAGGCACAGGTGGTCTATTACAGTAATTGTTATGATAGATAAAAAAGAACTAATTCTAAAAAACTTAAATGAAATAAGATCAAACTTTAGTCTTATAAGGAGGGGGGTTTGACTACAAATTAATTAAAAGTGAAATTATTGTTCTTAAAGAGAAGACATCAGATCCTAATATATGGCAGAAAAAAGATGCAAAAAATATATTTCAAGACTTAAAACTCAAGCAAAAAAAAATTGAAGATTATAATAAATTAGAAAGTTCAATAAAATCAATAGAAGAGTTTTACGATTTAGCGATAAAAGAAAAGGACATCAATTTTATCAATGAATTGTTGGAGGAAACTCAACGAGTGCTACAATTATCTAATTCTCTTAGATATCTAAATTTATTGAATGAAGAAGCCGATCATTACAGTGCTTTTTTGGAAATTCATGCTGGTGCTGGCGGTACAGAAAGTCAAGATTGGGCAGAAATGCTTCAAAGAATGTACATAAGATGGGCTGAATCTCAAAAAGATTGTAAAGTAATATTACTGCAAGAAACAAGAGGAGAAGAGGCTGGAATAAAATCATGTATTATAAAAATTTCCAAAGAATTTACATATGGATGGCTCAAAAGAGAAAGTGGTATTCATAGGTTAGTAAGAATCTCGCCATTTGATAGCAATAAAAGAAGGCATACTAGTTTTGCTAGTGTTTGGGTGTATCCGGAAGTTGATGATAAAATTGAAATTGATTTAAATGACTCTGACTTAAGAATTGATACCTACAGAGCATCAGGTGCTGGTGGTCAACATGTAAATAAAACTGATAGTGCAGTTAGAATTACACATCTTCCATCTAATATTGTTGTTCAGTGTCAAAACGATAGATCTCAACATAAAAATAAATCGAACGCATTGAATATGCTTAAATCAAGATTATTTGAGTTAGAATTGCAGAAAAGAAAAGAAAAAGAAAGTCAAATAAATCAAGAAAAGAAAGAAATTGGATGGGGTAATCAGATCAGATCTTATGTACTACATCCTTATAAGTTAATAAAAGATCTTAGAACTAACTATGAGACTTCTAATGTTACTGAAGTTTTAGATGGTGATATAAAAAAATTTTTAGAATTATCTTTAACAATCTAATTTTTATTTATGTTAGTTTTATTATACCTATTTTTTTCTTTCCTATGGAAATTTTTATTTCTTTAAAATTTTTAAAAGACACCAATGAGTAATCTGCGAAACTATAAATTGTATCATTAACCTTTACTCCATTTGATTTTATTAATCTTTTTATTTCACTTCTACTTTTTACTAGATTTAACTTTTCAATTGCATCCACAATTGAAAAAGTATTATTTACGATATGACTTGTTTTAATACTATAGTTATTAATTCTTTCATCTAAGATATTTGACTGAAATAGATTATTTGCAATCTCTTTTGCTTCTTCAGCCTCTTTTTCTCCTCTAACAAGTTTGGTTACTTCATAAGCAAGGATTTTTTTTGCTTCATTTATTTCTTTATCTTTTAATAAAGATAGTTTTTTTATTTCATCAATGGGAATTTTTGTGAAAAGATATAGAAATTTTATTACATTATTATCATCAACATTTCTCCAAAATTGATAGAAGTTATGATTTGATAGTTTTTTTTCATCTAACCAAACAGCTCCATCTGCTGTTTTACCCATTTTTGACCCATCTGGATTTGTTATTAAAGGAGATGTAATTCCAAAAGCCTTCTCTTTACTAATTTTCCTAATTAAATCTATACCACTAAGTATGTTGCCCCATTGATCAGATCCACCCATTTGTAAAATACAATTATAGTTCTTATTTAAATAGTAAAAATCATATGCCTGAAGCAGCATATAGTTAAATTCTAAAACTGTTAAGGGTTGTTCTCTATCTAATCTATTCTTTATTGATTCAAAAGTTAACATTTTATTTAGTGTAATTTTCGAACCAATTTCTCTTAAAAAATTAATATAATTAATATTAGACAACCAATCATAATTATTAATTACTAATGAATTTTTTTTTAAATTAATAAATCTTTTAAATATTTTTTTTATATTAGATATATTTTTATCAATATCTTCTTTATTTAAAATTTTTCTTGAAGTATCTTTTCCAGATGGGTCACCAACGAGCGTAGTTCCTCCACCTACTAGAGCTATCGCTTTATGGTCATAATAATCTAGCCAGTGTAATAACATAAGCTGAACTAAACTCCCTATGTGAAGACTATCGTTTGTTATATCAAAACCAATATACCCGCCAATTTTTTTTTTGCTCATAATCATATCAAGATCATTAATTTCTGATGCTTGATAAATAAAACCTCTTGATTTTATTTCATTAATGAAATCTGATTTTATCTTCATTTAAATTTTAGAATTTTCCAGAGTTTGATTAATGTATCCTTTTATTGTATTTTCAAATTCAGAAGAAAAATTTTCATAAAAGTGATCAGCGCCTTTTATGGATTTAAATTTAATATCAACTTTTTTTTGTTTTTGTAATTTTTCTACAAGAATTTTTGTTGAGTCAAAAGAAGCAATATGATCTTTATCACCATGAACTATTAAACCTGATGAGGGGCATGGAGCTAAAAAACTAAAATCTCGTAAATTTGCAGGAGGTGATACACTTATAAAACCATTAATCTCAGGTCTTCTCATTAATAGTTGCATTGCAATCCAAGCACCAAAAGAAAAACCTGCAACCCAACAAATCTTTGAATTTGTATTGTATTGCTGAAGCCAGTCTAATACACATGCTGCATCACTTAGTTCACCCTCACCGTTATCAAATACACCTTCACTTTTCCCAACACCCCGAAAGTTAAACCTTATTGTTGAAAAACCAGATTCAATAAAAAATTTATAGAGTTTAAAAATGATCTTTGTATGCATTGTTCCACCTTTTGATGGATCTGGATGAAGAATTATAACAATTGGAGAATCATCATTATTGTTATGAGAATATTTTGCCTCAATTTTACCCTCTGGGCCAGGAATTAATAAGTCTACCATTTGATAAAGCTAATATTGAACTTATATGATTTTGTAAATATAGATATTTTAAATATATGAATTCTCTTGGTTTTAATAAGTCTGAAAAGGATACAAAAGTAGTAGTAGCTATGTCTGGAGGAGTAGATAGCTCAGTTGCTGCCGTAATGCTCAAAAAAGAAGGATATGATGTAATAGGCATTACTTTGAAACTTTATAATAATTCAAGTGTTTCAAAAAATAAATCTTGCTGTGCGGGAGTTGATATTGAAGATGCAAAAAAAGTTGCACTTAAGAATGATTTTAAACACATTGTTTTAGATTATCAAAATAAATTCTATGAAGGCGTAATTGAAAATTTCGTTAATTCTTATTCCAAGGGTGAGACTCCATTACCATGTGTAAAATGCAATGAAACTGTAAAATTTAGTGACTTACTAAATGAATCAAAAAAAATTGGTGCTGATGCTTTAGTTACTGGTCATTATGCAATTAGGAAAGGCACTTTGACTAACGCAAGTTTGCACAAAGCAAAAGATCTCACTAAAGATCAAAGTTTTTTTCTTTTTGCAACTTTGCAAGAACAGCTAAACTATGTAAGATTTCCATTAGGTAATTATAAAAAAACTGAAATACGGAATTTAGCTGCTAAATATGAATTAGATGTAAGTGATAAACCAGATAGTCAGGATATTTGTTTTGTTACATCCGATTCTTATAGAAGTTTAATTAATAATTTAAATCCGGAAACTGTTAAAAAAGGAAATATTTTAGATATAGATCATAATATAATTGGTACTCACAATGGAATAATAAATTATACTGTAGGACAGAGAAAAGGTATTGGGATAAGTGGCTCAAAAGAACCATTATATGTTGTTAATATTGATAAAGTTGATAATTCTATAACTTTAGGACCAAAAGAAAAGCTAAAGAAAAACATTATTAGTTTCAAAAATGTTAATTGGCTAGGTGGAAATATTTCTCAAAACAAACTCAATTGCACCGCAAAAATTAGATCAACACAACAAGATTTACCAGGAGTGCTAGATATAAAGAAAGATTCTGGCACTTTCTCATTTGATACAAAATTAGAAGGTACATCTCCAGGTCAGGCTTGTGTTTTTTATAAAAATGACCAATTACTTGGGGGTGGTTGGATAACTTAACAAATTTAAAATCGGTTCTAAATTTGCTTAATATTTGTTGATTTAACTAGATTTTTTAAATTAATGAATTAGATGATAATATGTGAACTCGGAAACTCTTAATGCTTTAGACACGTACAGCAAAAATAAGTACAAATACGGTTTTGTTACTGACATAGAAACAGATAAGCCAAAAAAAGGCTTAAATGAAGATATAATAAAATATATTTCATCAAAAAAGAATGAGCCCAAATGGATGCTAGATTGGAGGCTTAATTCTTTCGCAAAGTGGAATAAAATGAAAGAGCCAGAATGGGCTAATTTAGATTTCCCAAAAATTGACTACCAAAATATTTATTACTATTCAGCACCTAAAAATTTTGAAAAAAAACCTAAGGATTTAAGTGAAGTTGATCCAAAATTAATTGAAACTTACAATAAGTTAGGAATTCCTCTAGAAGAACAAAAAGTATTGGCTGGAGTAGCAGTAGACGTTGTTTTTGATAGTGTTTCAGTAGCAACAACTTATAAAGGTGAACTAGAAAAACTAGGAATAATTTTTTGCTCTATTGGGGAAGCAATTCAAAAACATCCTGATTTAGTAAAAAAATATTTAGGCTCGGTTATTCCTCCAGGAGACCATTCATTCTCAGCACTAAATTCAGCAGTGTTTACAGATGGCTCTTTTGTGTACATTCCAGAAGGTGTTAAATGCCCAATGGAATTATCAACATATTTTAGAATAAATGCAGAAAATACTGGTCAATTTGAAAGAACGCTTATTATTGCTGATAAAGGAAGTTACGTTAGTTATTTAGAAGGTTGTACCGCTCCTAAAAGAGATGATAATCAATTACACGCAGCCAACGTAGAATTAATTGCCTTAGAAGATGCAGAAATAAAATATTCTACTGTTCAGAATTGGTATCCAGGTGATGAGAATGGTAAAGGTGGTATATACAACTTCGTAACAAAAAGAGGTCTTTGTGCAGGAAAAAATAGCAAGATATCTTGGACACAGGTAGAAACTGGTTCTGCAATAACATGGAAGTATCCGAGTTGTATTTTAAAAGGAGATAACTCAATTGGAGAATTCTATTCTGTTGCAATAACAAACAATTTTCAACAGGCTGATACAGGTACAAAAATGACACATATAGGTAAAAACACTAAAAGCAAAATAATATCAAAAGGTATTTCACTTGGCAAATCTCAAAATACTTATAGGGGCGAGGTTTCTTTTTTAAGAAAAGCAGATAAGGCAAGAAACTATACTCAATGCGACTCATTATTAGTAGGGAATCAATGTGGAGCACACACAGTCCCTTATATTGACTCAAAAAATAATACTGCAGTAATTGAGCACGAAGCTTCAACTTCTAAAATAAATGAAGATCAGCTTTATTACTGTAGACAACGAGGCTTAAGTCATGAAGAAGCTGTCTCCTTAATTGTAAATGGTTTTTGCAAACAAGTCTTACAAGAACTTCCAATGGAATTTGCTGTGGAAGCACAAAAACTTGTTTCTATTTCTCTTGAGGGAAGTGTAGGTTAGTATGTTTTTAGATATCAATAATTTATCAGTTAGAATTGAAAATAAAAATATTCTAAATAGTCTTAACTTAAAAATTAATAAAGGTGAGGTTCATGCAATTATGGGACCAAATGGTTCTGGGAAAAGCACATTAGCAAATGTTCTAGCAGGTAAAGAGGATTACGAAATCTTAAATGGAAAAGTTAATTTCAAAGATAATGATTTGTTAGAACTAAATATTGAAGAAAGGGCACAAGAGGGTATGTTTTTAGCCTTTCAATATCCAGTTGAAATACCTGGCGTAAATATTACCCCTTTTTTACACTCTGCAATTAATTCAAAAAAGAAACGTATGAATGAAGAAGAGATTGATAATCTATCATTTGCCAAACTGCTAAAAAGTAAAGCTAATGAATTGGGAATCAGTATTGATATGCTTAAACGCTCAGTTAACACTGGATTTTCTGGCGGTGAAAAAAAACGTTACGAAATTTTACAAATGAGTATTCTAAATCCAGACTTAGCAATTCTAGATGAAACTGACTCTGGACTCGATATTGATGCTCTTAAAATTGTGACCGATGGTGTTAACAGACTTAAAACAGAAGATAATTCTTTTTTAATAATTACTCATTATCAAAAACTTCTGGACTACATTAAGCCAGATTATGTTCATGTCATGGTAAATGGTTCTATTGTAAAATCAGGGGGCGCAGAAGTTGCAGCTGAAATAGAAAAAGATGGATTTCAAAAATTTCAGTAATGAATATTCAAGATATTTATAAAAAAAATAAAAAAAATATTTTTTTTTCAGAAAATAAAGACGTAGAAATTCATAGGCAAGAATTAATAAACGTTTTTGAATCTGATAGATTTGATAAAAAAAATAACGAATGTTTAAAAAATTTAAACATTAAAAATTTTTTTAATTTCAAATATAAGTATATTGTTTCTGAAGAAACATCATTAATTAACAATAATCAGGATAACAGTTACTCAATAGTTTCAGTTAATGGTCAGTGTTCAAGTTTCAAGGATGATAAGATTGAAATTACCAAAATTTCAGATGAAGATTATAACGATTTTTCTGAAAATCATACAATTGAAAATAATGATCACTTTGTCAATTTGAATTCATTATTCTTAAACAGCGGCTTTAAGATTTTAATAAAAAAAAATAATAACATTAAAATTAAAATATCAAATATTGTAACTGATAACGATCTAACTATTTTTCAAAAAAACAAAATTATTTGTGAAGAGGGATCATCTCTTAGTCTTAATGAGGAATTTGAAAATAAAAATAATTCTACTTGTAATATATTTAATGTAATTAAGTTAGAAAAAAAATCCTCATTAAATCATTTCTTAGTACAAGATAATTCCTTTGATCACAATTTAATAATTACTAGTCATTCATCATGTAAACAGAAATCTATTTATAATCAAAAAGTATATAATTTTTCTGATGGTTACGTAAGAAATTTTCATTTTTCTGAACTAATAGAAACTAATTCACAAGTTGATTTACAGGGGGTATTTTTTCTTAAAGATAACAATACCTCAAATAATAAAACATATGTAAAACATTTAGCAGAAGATTGTAAAAGTAATCAAGTTTATAAAGGTATTTTGAATGATCGTGCTAAAGCAACTTACTTTAGCAACACATATGTCGATCAATTAGCACAAAAAACTGAAGGATATCAGCTTAGTAAAGGGGTACTTCTGTCAGATAGTTCCTCCTATTTTTCTAAACCTGAACTAAAAATATATGCTGATGACGTGAAATGTAGTCACGGCTCAACAATTGGTCCAATAGATGAAAATGCTATATTTTATCTTAGATCTAGAGGTATGAGTAAAAATGCAGCAACCAAAATATTAATATCCTCATTTATAAATGAGGAATTAAGCAGTATTAATGATGATCAATTGTCTGAATTTGTTCAGAAGAAATTAGTTAGATATCTAAGCAAAGTAAAATGAATATTTCTAATTTAAAATCAAAATTTCCTGTTTTCAAAAAAAATCCTAATTTAGTTTTCTTAGACACAGCAGCTTCTGCATTAAAAGTTGATGAAATGATTGATGCCACTAACAATTGTTACACCAATGAATATGCGAATATTCATAGAGGTAATTATGAATTAAGTTCAAAGCTTACAAAAAAATTTGAAGATGCTAGAAAAAAAGTAGCAAATTATCTTAATGTTTCTCATAATAATATTATCTTTGTGAAAAGTGCAACTGAAGGAATTAATCTTATTGCCTCTTGTATGTCAAAAGAATATCTTAAAGATGGAGATGAGATAATATTAAGTTTTCTAGAACATCATGCTAATTTAATTCCATGGCATATTATTGAAAAAAAAATAAAAATAACACCTCTGGGGTTAACTGAAAATAGTGATATTAATTATAATGAGTTAAATAATAAAATTAATACAAAAACAAAACTTATAACATTAACACATATGTCGAATGTTACAGGTTCAATAACAAATTTTGATAAAATTAAAGAGATTACAAAAAATAATAATATTCCATTATTACTTGATGGTTGTCAGTTCGCGCCTCATAAAAAAGTTGATCTTAAAGAGTTAGATCCTGATTTTTATGTTTTTTCTGCTCATAAAATGTATGGTCCTTCAGGCCTTGGTATACTCTATATGCATGATAAATGGATAGATTCTTTTTCTCCTTATCAAGGAGGAGGGCAAATGATACAAGATGTAGATATTAGTAAAAGTACATATGCGACTGGCTTTGAAAAATTTGAGGCAGGAACTCCTCCTATTGCACCAGTAATTGGATTTTCATCATGCTTAAACTTCATGAATGAAGTCGATCCAAATCAAATATATGAGTATGAAATGAGTCTTCATGATTATGCGTATGAAAAGCTATCTAAGATTAATAAATTAAAAATATATGGATCTAATAAAAATAAAGGAGCAATTATTTCCTTTAATATTGATGGTGTTCATAATTCAGATATGGGTGCAATGTTAGATAAAAAAAATATTGCAATAAGAACAGGCCATCATTGCTGTCAACCTCTTATGAAACATTTAAATATCACTGGAACTTCAAGAGTGTCATTTGGTATTTATAACACAAAAGATGATATTGATTATTTAGTTAATAGCATAGATGAAATATTAAAAATTCTAAGTTAAGTTATGCAAGATAAAATACTTAAAGATTTCCTTCCTGATAAAAATTCGAGCTATCATAAAAAATGTAATAATTCAGGTTCATTACTTAAAATTACAGAAGAACAGGTTATTGAATGTATTAGAACTGTTGTGGATCCTGAAATACCAGTAAATTTGTATGATCTGGGATTAATATATAAAATTACAATTTCAGATAATAATGATATCAAAGTTAGAATGACTCTGACTAACCCAAACTGTCCAGTAGCAGGTAAAATGCCAGAAAATGTTGGAAAGTCTATTGAAAAATTAGAAAATTTAAATTCAATAGAAGTTTCATTAGTGTGGGAACCCAAATGGCATAAAGATTTAATGTCTGAAGAAGCAAAACTTGCTTTAGATATATTTTAATATATTTATTTAGATTAATGAATAATTTACTGTCCATAACATCTAACGCTGCAAATCAGCTTAAAAAAATACTAAAAAACGCTCCTCAAGAAATGGATAGTATTTTAATAGGTGTCGATAAATCGGGTTGTAGCGGTTATTCATATAAACTCGATTTTGCTAAATCTTCTGATTTAGAAAAATTTGAAAAAATTGTTATGGAAGATTTGACAGTCTTTATAGATCCAAAAGCAACAATGTTTTTAGTAGGTTCTGTAATGGACTACGCAACTGATAAGCTTTCTTCAAGGTTTATTTTTCAAAATCCAAATGAGAAAAGCACATGTGGATGTGGAGAATCATTTTCAATTTAATTTAATCTAATTCAAAATTTTTTCTGTAATCCATTATCAAATCTTTATTTTGATCTTTTTTATATAGTACAAAATTTTCTATAACTAAAACATCTAAATTAGTTCCCATAAAACATCTAAATGCATCTTCTGGAGAACAAACTATCGGTTCTCCTCTAATATTAAATGATGTATTTAATAAAACTGGACAATTGGTAAGCTCCTTAAATTTTTTAATCAAATTATAGTATTTTTCATTTGTATCTTTGTGGACTGTTTGTATTCTTGCGCTAAAGTCTACGTGAGTTACTGCAGGTATTTCTGATCTTTTAATATTTAATTTTTCTATACCAAATAATTTTTCCTGATCTTCAGTCATTTTAATTAACTTATTTTTATTAACTTGTGAGACTAAAAGCATATATGGACTCTCAATTTCAAGGTCAAACCATTCATTTAGATCTTCATAAAGAACAGAAGGGGCGAAAGGTCTAAAACTTTCTCTAAATTTAATTTTAAGATTTAACTGCCTTTGCATAATATCATTTCTTGGATCTGCTATTATTGATCTTGAACCCAAAGACCGTGGGCCAAATTCCATTTTTCCATTAAACCATCCTATTGCTTTTCCTTCAGCTATCTCTTTCGCAATATTAGAAATTATAGTTTCTTCATCAAGGTGTTCAAATTTTGCATTAAGAGTAGTTAACTGAGTTTCAATTTCGTTTGAGGTAAAGCTAGGGCCTAAGAAGCTTCCTCTCATAGAGTCTTTAGCTGTAAATTTTTTTTCATTATTCAACTCATTATACCAATAGTATAATGCAGCTCCAATTGCTGTACCTGAATCACCTGCCGCTGGTTGTATCCATATATTTTCAAATATTTTTTCCTTTCTTATTTTGCCATTCGCTACACAATTGAGTGCTACACCGCCAGCTAAACATAAGTTTTCAATTTTATATTCATTTCTTAAATTTTTTACTAATTTTAAAATAATTTTTTCAGTAACATCTTGAATTGATGCAGCAATATCCATATGAAATTGTTTAAGATCTTGCTCTGGTAATCTTGTTTTCTGATTAAATAAATTTTCAAATTTTTTATTAACCATTTTTAATTCTGTAGAATAACTGAAATATTTTTGATTCAATCTAAAAGATCCATCTTCTTTTACATCTATTAAATATTCAAATATTTTATTAGAAAACCTTGGTTCTCCATATGGGGCTAGACCCATAACTTTATATTCACCACTATTTACTTTGAATCCAAGGTAGTATGTAAATGCTGAATATAACAATCCTAAGGAATTTGGAAAATGAATTTCCTTTAAAATTTCAATTTTATTATTTTTTCCAATGCCTACAGTTGTTGTAGCTGATTCTCCAACACCATCAATTGTTAATATTATTGCTTCATTAAATGGAGAAGGATAATAAGCACTAGCAGCATGACTCAAATGGTGTTCTAAAAAAAATAAATTATTTTGATCAAATTTTGAAATTTTATTTAAGTTATCTACTATCAATTTTTTTTGAAATAATTTTTCCTTAATCCATAGAGGCATTGCTTTTTTAAATGAAGTAAATCCAAAAGGTGCATTATGAACATATGTTTCTAATAATCTTTCGAATTTCAATAACGGTTTTTCAAAGAAAATAACTTTATCAATGTCTGATAATTTTATTTTACTATTTTCTAATAAAAATTCTATAGACCTTACTGGAAAACTTGAATCATGTTTAATTCTAGTAAATCTTTCTTCTTGAACAGCAGCAATAATATTGCCATCTATAATTAAAGCAGCTGAACTGTCGTGGAAAAATGCTGATATACCTAAAATTTTTGCCAATTAAAAAACCGTATAAATAAAGGGAGCTACTGCAGAACCTTGACTTAAAACAATTAACCCACCAAAAATTAATAAAATAATTATTATTGGAAGTAACCAAAATTTTTTTCTAATTTTCAAGAAGTTAATTATCTCTAAAATAAATTTCATTTAAAATTGATCTTTCATTTTGCCTTTATTTTTTTGATAATCTGTCCAATATGTTTTAGTTTTTGAATCAAATTTGTCATATAATAATTTCTTATTAAATAAAATCAAGAAAAACTTTGTTGTTAAAAAAGCTGAGATAAAAATTAATAGCATTACTAAGGGGGATACAATAAAATTTAATAACTCTCCAATTTTCATCCAAATTTTATTAGGATAGAAAAAAATAATAGGTTTAAAAAAAGCAAAAAAAATAACAACAAGAGCAATTAATAAAAAATAAACATTTAATTGTTTTTGAAAAAAAATAGGAAATATTGAAAGAATAAAAAAAAATAATGAAAATACTATACCAAATGATTTTTCTGAACTTTTTTTGATTGTTGTGTATTGCTTTAACTCAAGCATAATAGTTTATGTATATATTATAATTATTATTTTTATTATAAATATTTGCTTATTAAATTAATTAAATTTTCTGATTATATTAGATATTTTTATTACTTTACATTAAATAGCAATAAGTTTATTTATTTTTGACTATGGCGGAGTAGCTCAGTTGGTCAGAGCGCACGGCTCATATTCGTGATGTCGGGGGTTCAAATCCCTCCTCCGCTACCATTTTGTAAACTTTACATTTTTTTTTGTTTAATAATCTCTATCTTTGGTAAGGGAACTATAATTTTTCCACCTTCGGATAGAAATTTTCTCTCTCTCTTAGCAATTTCATTTTTAAAAAAATACGGTAGCAACAGATAGTAATCAGGTTTTAATTTTCTTGCTTTTTCTTCAGAAATTATTGGAATGTTTGAGCCAATAGCTTTACACCCATCTTTCAGTGGATTTCGATCAACTAAAAATTTAATTTCTTTTTTAGTAAAATTACAGTAATTTAATATGACATTTCCTTTTGTTGACGCACCTAATCCAAACACTTTTTTATTTTTTTTATTTAATTCTCTAATAATTTTTACTAACTTATTTTTATGAGAAACTATCTCTTTATTAAATTTCTTATATGTGCTTACATTTTCTAATTTGGCTTTATTTTCTAATTTTCTAAAATATTTTACTGATTTATGTTCTTTAAATTTTGCAAGATTTTTTTTAACAAAAATTCTGTAACTACTTCCATTAACATTATTTTTTTCTATTTTTATAATTTTTAACTTATTTTTATTTAACAAAAATTCTAGTGGTTTTAAATGATAGTACTCTAGATGCTCATGAATAATCTGATCATACATTTTTAAATTTAACATTTCCAGCAAATCAGCAAATTGAATAACCCACAAACCATTTTCATCAAGTGAACTGTGAATATCTCTAACAAATTTATTGGGATTATCTAGATCATAAAACATTGCAATTGAGGTAATCAACTTTGCTTTTTTTCTAACTTTTGCTTTAAGCAAATTATTTAGAGAGAAGTAATTTTTAATTCTTTTGAATTTTTCATTTTTATTTGAAAGATTTAAAGCAGGGTCAAAACCAACTAATTGGTATTTTTTTTCATCAAAAAAATTTAGTAATGTTCCATCGTTACAACCAATATCAATAATTAAATCATTTTTTTTAAGCTTAATAAGTTTCATTGAAGCTTTTTTAATATCATTCAATGCTAGTCTCATGGTTTTGTTTATCCCAGACCTATACCAATACTCCCTATATATTTGATTGCTATTTACTGTATTTGATAATTGAACTAATCCACAATTATAGCATTTTAAAACTTTTAATGAAATTTTATCATGAATAATTTTTTTATGATTAGTTACTGAAATAAATTGGTTTGATATTGGTTGTTTTCCTAAATTTGTAATTAGCTTAAGATTTTTTGAATTACAAATTCTACATTTTGAAAGATTTTTATATTTTATTTTAATCATGATTAGATTGCTTTAACAGATTTATTATAATATTTAATTAAATCAAATAAAAACACCAGACATTAATAAATTAGTCATTTTTAAAGTATTAATTCTTTTAAGAATACAATAATTTATTATAAGTATTAATAACAGAATAGTTAATAATAATTATGATTTTAGATATAATAATGCCAGTATTTCATGAAGAGGAAAATATTTTAAATACTCTTAATCTATTAGAGAAAGATGTAAAAACATCATCAAATATAATTATATGTTACGATTATGATAGTGACCCGACTCTTAATGAAATTAAAAAATTTAAAAGTAGCAAACATAAAATAATTTTAGTAAAAAATATTGGTAATGGAGTTGCTTCTGCAATAAAAACTGGATTAAAAAAATCTAAATCAGATTTTTTAATAATTTATAATGCTGATGATTATCATAATTCTTTACTCATAGATCAAATGGTATCAATTGGTTTAAAAGGTTATGATATCATTGCACCTAGCAGATACATTAAAGGAGGTAAATCTAAAGGAGTTAGATTATCTAAATCTATAGTTGCATATTTTGGAAGTTGGATATGTTATTATATTTTAAGATTCCCTATTAGGGATATAACTTATTGTTTCAGAATGTTTTCAAAAAGAGTAATTGAAAGTTTTGAAGTTGAATCCTTGGATGGATTTACAATTGTAATGGAGTATACTGTTAAAGCACATAGAAGAAATTTTAACTTAGTAGAATTACCAGGCACTCATATTGAAAGAACAAAAGGTCAAAGTAAATTTAAATTAATAAAATGGCTTCCTAAATATTTTATTTGGGTAATATATTTATTTAACACTAACTTAAAAAAAATTTTTGGTTATGACTAATTTATTTACTAAAAAAACATATTTTTTTTTATTTGTTTTTTTTTTAATAAATTTGTTATTGATTATTTTTTTTCCATCTGAAAGTGGTGATACAAATACAATTAAAATTGTTGCTAAAAATATTTTATATAATTATTGTATATCGTTATCAGATCCTCTTACTGCAGAATGTATTCCACATTGGGGCAGTAATCAGGGACCAGGCTATCCATTTTTAGTAAGTATATCTTTATATTTATTTGGAGAAAATTTAAACCCTGTAAGATTTTTTCAAATGACTATTCATTTAGGAGTTTTAATTTATTTTATATTCAAACTTCAAAAACTTTTAAATATTAAAATAAATAATTTTTTTATATTAATTATTATTTTTTCACCATTAACTTTTGGATGGCATAGATATGTTTTGACTGAGTCTATCAGCTTTTCTTTAACTATCTTTTTATTAACGAATCTGTTGCCTATTTTCTTTAATAAAAAAGTAAATTTTCTTTTAATTGGAATTACGATTTCAATAGGTTTTTTTATTAGATATGACTTTATTTTTTATATACTACCTATATGTTTATTACTATTTATAACACAAAATTTTAAATCTTTTTTAATTTCAAGTTTAAAAATATCAATAATTTCAATATTAATAGTAAGTCCATACCTATATAGAAATTTTCAAACAGGTCTTGATTTTATTCCTCCAACACAAATTGGTTTACATTTAAAAGATGGTCCAAAAAGTCCAAATGGTTATGTTGATTGGATATCAACATGGTCATTTACAAACTATATGTATGCAAATGCATTGTATCCTGTGGATTATGGTAACTATGACAATATTATTATTGATGAAAAAGCATACTTTAATGATGCTCAAGTAAAGCTTGTAGAGGAAAATCTTAAAAAATTATCAAATTATAATAACTTAGCAATACCAAAAGAAATAGATAATAATTTTAAAGAACTTGCAGAATATAATCGTAATAATTTTAAAAAATATGTTTATTTTGAATTACCTGTAAAAAGATTTTTTTCACTTTGGTTTAATCCCGTAACAAGTTTGGGTTTTCCTGGAAGTTTCAATAATAACAGAATAGATCTTAAT
>CACKRG010000006.1 GCA_902602515.1 uncultured Alphaproteobacteria bacterium | reverse complement strand
CACAAATTAATCTTTCTATTTCAATATCTAGTTTTCTCCAATCTATAGGTAGTTTATTATTATTTATTTTAAAATAATTGAATAATGAAATTACTACATCTTTTGAATAATTTCTTTTTCTCAATAATTTATTGTGGTTATATACAGATGTAAATAAAAACAACTTAATTATATTACAATTTTTTTTCATTTGATCTGAAAAAGAAACGATAAAATTATTTTTTTGCTTAATATCATTTATAGAATTAACCTTTTCATCTAAATTTTTTTTTGTTGTTATATATATATCATTAATCATATTTGACATCGAATTTCTTAATACTTGATAAACTAATTGTTTTTCAGATATATTTTTATGATGTTGCTGAAGATTTTCTATAATTTTTTTAAAAAAATATATTTCCTTTAATTGTTCTAAATTTATTAAATCAGCTCTTATTGCATCTTCAACATCGTGATTATTATATGCAACGTCATCAGAAATACTAGCAATTTGAGACTCTAATAATGGCTGTAAATTTAATTTTAAATTATGTATGTAATTATATTTTTCCAAATGATATGGAAAATTATCTGTAATAATGCCATTGTGTTTAACTATGCCTTCAAGGCTTTCCCAAGTTAAATTTAATCCATCAAAATCTGGGTGTCTTTTTTCTAATGTTGTTAAAACTCTAAGAGTTTGATCATTATGATTAAAACCTCCAAAATTAGTCATGCAATAATCTAAGGCATCCTCACCAATATGACCAAAAGGAGGATGACCTAAATCATGTGCAAGAGCTACTGTTTCACCTAAATCTTCATTTAAATTTAGTAATCTACAAATTGATCTAGTTATTTGTGCTACTTCAAGTGAGTGAGTAAGTCTTGTGCGATAATAATCACTTTCACTTTCAATAAAAACTTGGGTTTTATATTTAAGTTTTCTAAATGAATTAGAGTGTATTACTCTGGCTCTATCTCTTTCAAAAGGATTTCTAAGGTCTGTATCTTTTTCAATATACAACCTACCGATTGATTTATTAGGATTTGCAGCTAAGTGTTTAAACATAAGGAAAATTGTATTATAGTTGTTTTTTTAACTAACTAATAACAAGATTTAAACAAATGGACAATATAATTGAAGTAACAAAAAGTGCCCAAAATCAAATTAACAAAATTTTAATTTCTGAAAAATCTAAATTTTTTAGAATTACTGTTCTTGGTGGTGGCTGTGCTGGATTTCAATATAAATTTGATTTTTCTGATAAACCAAATGAAGATGATTTGGTATTCAATTATAAAAATGCAGATGTATTGATAGACAAAACCTCAATTGAATTAATTAAGGGATCAAAAATTGATTATGTTAATGAATTGATTGGATCATCATTTAAAATTTCTAATCCACTGGCTTCCTCATCTTGTGGGTGCGGAACCTCTTTTTCAATATAAATGAAAATTACAACTTGGAATGTTAATTCTGTTAATGCAAGAATTGAACATTTAATTAAATTTATAATTAAAGATCAGTCAGATTTATATTTAATTCAAGAATTAAAATGCACAAATGAAAGCTTTCCTAATGAGCAATTAGAGAATATTAATTATAAGTGTTATGTAAATGGACAAAAAGCTTGGAATGGAGTAGCTATACTCAGTAAAGAAAATATTAAAATTTCAAATTTAAATATTCCTAATTACAAAGATTTAAATGCAAGATTTATTGAAACAGAAATATCTCTCAAAAATATAAAAAATAAAATTAAATTAATAAATATTTATCTACCAAATGGAAATCCAATTGAAACTGAAAAGTTTGATTACAAAATTGATTGGATGATAAATTTTAATAAATATATCAAAGAATTAATTGATAATAAACAGCCAATAATTATAGGTGGAGATTTTAATGTAATACCAAACGATGAGGATGTTTATTCACCTGAAAATTTTAAAAATGATGCATGTGCTCATCCATTAACTAGAGAAAAATTTAGAAATCTTTTAAATTTAGGTTTTGTTGACACCGTTAAATACTTTGTTGATGGGAATACAAACTGGACTTTTTGGGGTTATAGAGGTGGAAACTGGCAAAAAGGTAATGGTCTTAGAATTGATCATTTTCTCACTACACCAGAAATAACTGATTTGATTAAATCAGTTAAAGTTAATCGTGAACCAAGAGGTTGGGAAAAAGCTTCTGATCACACACCAGTTACAATTGAATTAATTAATTAATATTAGATATCAGCGTAAGTATGTGTTTCGTTTTTTGCTCCAGGTTGAGTAACCGCACCCTCGTAAGCTGGACCAACAGTTTGCGAATATTTCCATATAGATCCGGAATTATGATTAGTTTTTCTTGGTTTCCAATCTTTTTTTCTATTTTCTATTTCTTGATCTGAAAGTATAACGTTGATTTCGCCTTTAACGGCATCAATAATAATTTCATCCCCATCTTTAAGTAAACCTATCATACCTCCTACAGCTGCTTCTGGTCCAACATGACCAATACAAAATCCTCTTGTGCCCCCTGAAAACCTTCCATCTGTTATTAAAGCAACAGTTTCACCTAATCCTTGCCCATATATCGCGCCTGTTGTTGAAAGCATTTCACGCATACCAGGTCCTCCCTTAGGGCCTTCATATCTAATTATTACTGCATCTCCTGCTTTAATTTCATTTTTTAAAACTGCAGTTAAGGCATCTTCTTCTGAGTCAAAACATTTAGCTTTTCCTTTAAAAGTTAAATTTTTTAAACCTGCGATTTTTGATATACACCCATCTGGAGCAAGATTACCCCACAACCCTACGACTGAACTATTTTTACTAATTGGATTATCACATTTATAAACAACATCTTGATTTGTAGGGAATATTACTTCTTTATGATTTTCTGCTATTGTTTTTCCTGTAACAGTTATGCAGTCTCCATTTATATAACCACCATCTAATAAAGATTTAATAACAACTGGCACACCTCCTACATCATATAAATCTTTAGCAACGTACTTTCCACCAGGTTGCATATCTCCAATATAAGGGGTTGAATTATAAATTTCTACAACATCTCGTAATGTAAATTTTAAACCTGCTTCATTAGCTATCGCAGGAAGATGGAGTGCTGCATTAGTTGAACCTCCAGTAGCTGCAACTACTCTTGCAGCGTTTACTAATGAATCAATAGTTACTATATCCCTTGGTCTTATATTTTTTTCTAGTAAATTCATTATAGCTTTACCACTTTTTTCCCCGTAAGCTTTTCGTTCTTCAGTATTTACTGCTGGTGGCATAGCTGAATTTGTTAGAGCTAAACCAACTGCTTCGGAAATACATGCCATTGTATTTGCTGTAAACTGACCTCCACACGATCCAGCAGATGGACAAGCAACTTGTTCAATATCCTTTAAATCTTGATCTGAAATAGTTCCAGCAGCATGTTTTCCTACAGCTTCAAAAACATCAATAACAGTAACATCTTTACCCTTGTATTTTCCTGGTAAGATCGAACCTCCATAAATGAATACAGATGGTACGTTTAATCTAACCATAGCCATCATTAAACCTGGCAAAGATTTATCACAGCCAGCAAGTCCAACTATTGCATCATAACAATGACCTCTCACAGATAATTCAATGGAATCTGCAATTACCTCTCTACTAATAAGAGAGGATTTCATTGCCTCATGGCCCATGGCAATTCCATCTGTTACTGTTATAGTAGTAAATTCTCTTGGTGTTCCTCCAGCATCTTTGACACCTGTCTTAACATGTTGCGCTTGATCTTGAAGAGTAATGTTGCAAGGAGCTGATTCATTCCAAGTGCTGACAACACCAACAAATGGTTGATAAATTTCATGTTCTTTCAAACCCATAGCATAATAATAAGATCTATGAGGTGCACTTTTAGGTCCTACACTAACATATCTACTAGGTAGATTAGATTTTCTATTTGATCCCTTGTCTTCCATTCTATTTGATAGTATTTATTATTTGATCAATTTTTTCAATAGAAGATTTATAAATATTTGCCTCATTTTTAAATTTATTAATAATTTCTTCTGATGCTTTATTCATAAAATTATCATTGTTTAATTTGTCATTAACTTTATTAAATTTTTCTTGCTCAACTTGCTTTTTTTTATTTAATTTTTTAAGTTCTGCTTCTGAGTCAATAATACCATCCAAAGGGATTAAAACTGACAATGATCTTAATACAATTAAAGCTGAATTCTTATTAGGTTGAATTTTATCAAAACTTATATCTTTGGTTTTTAAAAAATTACTTATTTCATTTTTATAGGCAATTAGAAAATTATTAAGTTCTTCGTTTTTTGCTTCTATGGAGATATTAATTAATTGTTTATAGGGTATGTTTAGTTCTGATCTCAAATTTCTTATAGATGTTATGAATTCAATGAATATTTCGAAGTTTTTTTTAGAATTATTAAAAGAATTATTTGTTGTATAATTTTGAAAAACTTGGTTCATTAAATATGACTTATCATCAACTAAAGTTCTCCATAATTTTTCACTAATAAATGGCATAATAGGATGTATGATCTTTAAAACTTGAATAAATGTCCATCCAGAAACTTTTTTAATTTCATCAGCAAATTTTTCATTTTCAAAATTTTGTTTAATAATTTCAATGTACCAATCACAATAAGTATGCCATACAAAATGATAAATTTTATTGGCTATTTCATGAAACAAATACTTTTTAGTTAATTCATCAAGTTGAATGTTCAAATCATTCAACTCTTTTATTATCCATTTGTTTGCATCAAAAATAATTGTATCTATTGAAATATCATCTATAAAAATTGAATTATTCATTTGTAAAAATTTTCCAGCATTCCAAATTTTATTTGTGAATGACTTATATCCTTTAACTCTAGCTTCAGATAATTTTACATCTCGTCCAGGATTTAATAGTGCCGTTAATGTAAATCTCAATGTATCAGCGCCATATTTATCTAATAGCTCTAAAGGATCAATTATGTTACCTTTTGATTTAGACATTTTTTGTCCTTTTTCATCACGTATTAAAGGATGAATATAAATATCTTTAAATGGAGTCTCCTTCATAAAATAAGAACCCATCATCATCATCCGCGCAACCCAAAAAAATATTATATCAAAACCAGTAACCAAAACATTGCCAGGATAAAACTTATCTAATTCATAAGTTTTATTTGGCCAATCTAAAGTAGAGAATGTCCATAGAGCAGAAGAAAACCAAGTATCTAGAACATCTTCATCCTGTCTAAGCTCAACACCCTTTCCATAAAATTCTTTTGCTTGATTTTGCGCCCCTTCGAGAGTTTCACTAACAAAATATTTATTATCTGGACCATACCATGCAGGAATTTGATGTCCCCACCATAACTGTCTTGAAATACACCACGGTTGAATATTTTCCATCCAATTATAAAATGTATTTTCCCATTGTTTAGGAATAAATTTAGAACTATTATCTTTAACAGCAGATATTGGATCGACTGATAATTTTTTTGCATCACAAAACCATTGATCTGTTAGCCATGGCTCAATAACGACACCTGATCTATCGCCATATGGTATGACCATTTGCTGTTTTTCTTCTTTAATTAATAAATTCATTTCATCTAATTTTTTTAAAATTAGTTTTCTTGCTTCAAATCGATCTAAATTTTGAAATTCTTCAGGCACATTTGAGTTTAGTTTAGCATTTTCATCAAAGATATTAATAAATTCTAAATCATGTCTCTTTCCTACCTCAAAATCATTAAAGTCATGTGCAGGAGTAATTTTTACAGCTCCAGAACCTTTTTCAGGATCTGCATATTCATCAGCAATGATTGGTATTTTTTTATTTGAAATTGGTAAGTTACAAAATTTGCCAGTTAAATTTTTATATTTTTCATCATCTGGATGAACGGCAACTGCAGTATCTCCTAACATCGTCTCAGGTCTTGTTGTTGCAACTATGATATGATTATTTTCATCTATAGGATATTTAATATGCCATAAACTGCCTTCAGTATCTCTTTGCTCTACTTCAAGATCAGAAATAGCAGTTAAAAGTTTTGGATCCCAATTAACCAATCTTTTATCTTTATAAATAATTCCATCATTAAATAAATTAACAAAAACTTTCTTAACTGCATTAGAAAGACCCTCATCCATAGTGAACCTTTCTCTTGACCAATCTGCAGAAGCACCAAGTCTTCTTAATTGATTACTTATCTGACCACCCGACTCTTTTTTCCATTCCCATACTTTTTCAATAAACTTTTCTCTACCTAAAGATCGTCTATCTAGGTTTGACTCACTTAATTTTCTTTCAACCACCATCTGAGTAGCTATTCCTGCATGATCTGTCCCTGCTTGCCACAATACTTCCATACCCTTCATTCTATGGTATCTGATTAATATATCTTGAATTGTGAAGGTTAAAGCATGACCCATATGTAAGCTACCTGTAACATTTGGTGGCGGCATCATTATAGAATAAGGTTCACCTCCTTTTTGTGGTTTAAAACAATTTGATTTCTCCCATTGAGAATAAAGATTTTTTTCATCTTTTAAAAAATCAAAAAATTTATCAAGCTGCATCGTAACTATTTTGAGTCGAAATAATTTTTTAGTAATTTTGGGATTTTCTCCTCAAGTATTTTTTCAATTTTATGTTCTACAAGATAGGAGAGTTTTTGGTCTATAATATCGTTAATTTCATTATTTATATCTTCGTCTTTTTGAAGTAATTTTATTGTACCATCACTATTAACTTTTTGATTAAGTATTAAAATATTAGATGAAGAATGTTTATTTGAATCGTTTTTTTCATCTTCAAGTGCTCTTCGTATGACTTCAAGAGATTCATTGATTGAATTTTTTGTATTCATATAAGTATTATAAATGTTTAATTAAATTAATAAAACTCTAATTATAGCTTGGGAGATACTCATCAAATAATTTAATCAGTGAACCGTCTAAAGCTAGTAAATTAAAGTAATTAGTAAGATAGTTTTTATTTGCATTAAAATATTCGACATTAACGTTTAAAAGATTAGTTTCTGCCTCTATTAGATCAGTTATAGATTTGGTCCCAAGGTTGTATTCCTCCTTAGTGCTTTGAAGGAGAGTATTTGCATACTCTATAGTTAATAAAGATGTATTTAAATTTGATTTACTAACTAAATAGTTTTTATAATAGTTTGATACCTCAATATTTAAACTTTCTTTAAGATCATCTAACTCAATTTCAGTTTGTAATATTTGAGAATTAATTTTTCTAATATCTGATTTATCGATATTTTGTTGAAATATAGGAATTGTTAAAGTTAAGCCTATTGATGCGTTAGTATTTTCAGTTCCAGCATCTATTCGTGAACCATCAGAGTACTCTGTTGAAGCAGTTATATCTAAGGCAGGTTTATTAGAAGCTTTTTCTTTTGAGAGATCAAGCTCTTTGATTTTAATATTATTTTGAGCAATTAAAATATTAAAATTATTCTTATTAACTTCAGATAGTATATTTTCAAAATTTAAATCACCTTCTATGTTTACATAATCTTCTAAATTAATAGCTTCTTTACCAACAATTGATTTAAATGTTTTTAAGCTGACTTTGTAGTTTTGTTGAGCTGAAAAAAGATTTGTTTCTGCAATTGAAAAAGCACTTTCAGCATTTTTCATTTCAGTTATGGTTGCTGATCCTAATTCATATTTTAATTTTACTTCTTCTAAAAACCTTGAAACAGAATCAAAATTTTTTTCAGAAGCCTCTAATGATTTTTCATAATTTATGACGGTTAAATAACCTTCTATAGCAGATAATGATAGATTTTGGACTGTTTTATAAAAATTTATTACTGCATTTTCATAAATAATTTTTGATCTCTTAATTTCTAAATTTTTTTCACCTCCATCATACAAGTTTTGAGTAATACTAATTTTATACTTATCTGTAAAAGTTTCTGGTGTTGTTGATGCACCTGCTGCTGATGTTGTATCATTATTACTATAGGTACCGGTAATTGTACCAGTAACAGTTGGAAGTTTTTTACCTATAGCTACTTCAATAGTTTCTTTGCTTTCATTCAGTTTTTCAAAGGCAATTTTTACTTTTAAATTATTAGCAATAGTACTTTTTACAGAATCATCTATTGATAAAGCTAAAGTTGTTGTTGAATTAAAAAATAAATAAATTAAAAATATAAATCTCATTTAAAATTTAAACTCCTTTTCCTTACTTTGAATTTCATAAGTACTCATTACATCAAATAAATAAATTGAAGAGTACAAATCTTCATTTCTTGTAATTTTATAAGCTTTACCCAAATTATCATATATCTTTTTTATATATATCAATCTACCACCATTTCTTGAAAGTTGCTGTTTTAAATGTTTGCTAACTCTATACATAGGGCCATCAATGATAATCAAATCAAATGGTGATTTACTTGGCAATCCATTTAGTAAACTATCATTAAACAAGTTGATATTTGAGGTATTATTTTTTTTAATATTTTGTTGAAGAGAGTTAAATAATTCTTCGTCCTCTTCAACGACTTCAAGTTCTTTACAAAGAAATCCTATTAAAGTTGAAAAATATCCTGTAAGACCTCCTAAATGTAATACTTTGTCATTTTCAGATATTTTTGAATATTTAATAATTTGAGCTAAATGTAGATTTTTTAGATAACCTCTTTTATCGATTATATCTAAATTTTTATCAAGATAGCAATTTTTAAATAATTTATTATCCAAATAATTTTCTTTTGGTATATTTGCAAATATATTAAGAATATTCTCTTCATTAATTTTGTTTGGTCGCAACTGATTTATGACCATATTTTTTCTAGCTATTTCAAATGTTTCATTCATTTTTTAAAGAATGCTTTATATATACCTGACATTTATTCAATTATATAAATTAAATTATTAATCTAAGGAATTTTTTTTTCATTGATTGACTAGAATTTATATAATGATAATTGTCTTTTTTTTAGGCTCGGTGGCAGAGTGGTTATGTAGGGGCCTGCAAAGCCTTGCACAGCGGTTCGATTCCGCTCCGAGCCTCCAATTTTCTCTTGTTTTTTTATTTTTTTTTATTAACAACGTTTCTGTGTTCCCTGGTAGCTCAGTGGTAGAGCAGAGAGCTGTTAACTCTAAGGTCGCTGGTTCGAGCCCGGCCCGGGGAGCCAACTTAAATTATTAATTTTTAATATTTTATTTTTTCAATTTTCACTTTACGTACATAATATGATTATAAGAATATTAATAATACCTATTCTATTTCTAACTACTTTTTCTATATCCTTCACCTCTTCTTCTAAAGAATTCTATCAATTTGGATTGTATCTAACAGATGAGGATAAATTTGATCTTTGGGGGTCATACAATAGAGGTGAAAACGCTATAACTGATGATTCTCCAGATGAACTTATCTACAATCATACATGCCTTTTTTTATCTATTAATGAAGAAAATCTTGATATGAAAAAAGGTTCTTATACGAGATATAAAAAAGTTAACAAAAGAAAACTAAAAGAACGTGTTGAATATCTTTCTAGTAAATCTTTTGATATGACAAATTGTAATTTAGATTAAGATTTTACTTCAATTAGCTCTTCAAATCTTGTTGTATAACATGGAGATACATTTTCTCTTTTCATCTTCCATACTTTTTCTACACCTTCAGAAGCAATTTTTAATGTGGAACTTCCATACCTGGAATTTATCTTATCAATAGTTTGCATCATCTTATCAGAAATTTCTCGATCATAATCAAGCAATCCCATCGTAGTGTTATGCCTACTGAGACCAGATAATATAATTCCTGCTTTTTTATAACGATACCCAGGGCGGTAAATTTTTCTAATTCCTTCAAGAGCCCTTTTAACAATTTTAATACTATTATTTGTAGGAAAGGGTAAATTAAGTCTTATTGAGTTAGAATATTGCCTTTCTCTTCGGTTAAAATGATTTGTTAAAACAAAAATATTCATTGATTCTGCTACCAAACCCTCCTCTCTTATCTTTTCTGATGCCCTTGATCCATAAGTTGATATTGATTCTTCTAAATCAAATAATTTCTCTATTGGATGACTAAATGATCTTGAAACACAACAACTTTTTTTGTCACTGGGAATTAAATCAAGATCTAGACATGATACACTATTTAATTCTAGGTAAGTTTTCTCTCCTACCACACCCATATTTTTTCTTATCCACCCTCTATCTATTTGTGAGAATTGATAAGCATTATAAATATTATATTTTTTAAGGAAAAGAGATAATCTTCTTCCAATACCCCATACATCCTCAATAGATGTTAATTCTAATGCTTTTTTTATTTCTATTTTATTTTTTAGTATGCATACACCTTGATAATCTGATTTTTGCTTTGCTAGATGATTAGATATTTTTGATAAGGTTTTTGTTGGGCCTACTCCAATACTAACTGGAATACCAACCCATTTCTTAATTGTTTGGCTAATATGCCTACAATAAGTATTTAACTCATAGTTCTCAAAACCATTTAAGCCAAGAAATGCTTCATCTATTGAATAGATTTCTACTTCGGAAGAGAAACTTGATAAAGTCTCCATTACTCTTTGAGAGATATCGCCATACAAAGAATAGTTAGATGAGAAAACTTTAACATCATTTTTTTCAATAATATTTTTTGCTTTAAAATAAGGTTCACCCATTTTTATCCCTAATTTTTTTGCTTCTTTTGACCTTGCTATGATACAACCATCATTATTTGAAAGTACAACAATTGGTTTTCCTATAAGTTTTGGGTTAAATATTCTTTCACATGACGCATAAAAATTGTTGCAGTCTATTAATGCTATAGATTGATTTACTGAGCTATGGTTTCTACTAAGTAGTTTTGTGTATGACATATGTCACTACCCCCCATATAAAACACTCCATTTCTTCTTTAACTTGAATACTAGGATACTCACTATTGGCAGAAATTAAAAATAATGACTGATCTTTCTTTTTTAATTTTTTAACCGTTAGGTCACCAAAGATGGAGGCTATAACAATATTGTCATTACGAGGTGTAATACTTCTATCAACAATAAGTAGATCGCCTGATAATATACCTGCATCGGTCATTGAAGGGCCATTAGCTTTAACAATATACGTTGCTGTTGGGTGTTGAACTAAATACTCATTAAGATCGAGTTTATTTTCCATATAATCAGTAGCTGGAGATGGGAAGCCTGCAGATACTGTATCTAGAAAATAAGGAGTTATTCGATCTACTTTGGATTCAGCTTTGAATATTAAATTTTCTATTTTTTTAGACATAGTATTAAAAAAAATATTTAAATAATTGATAAATAGTAATTATATTATTTATAAAATTATTTGTTCTATTTTTGTTCTAATTTATCCAGAATAATAAAAAAGTCAATATAATATTTTTAAAATACTGCTAAAAAACGCTATGACAAAATTATTTGAAAATGATGCATATTTGAAAGAATTTAAAGCAAAAATTATAGACATTGTAAAAGAGGATAAACTTATTGAATTAGATCAAACAGCGTTTTATGCAAAAAGTGGTGGTCAGCCAGGAGACAAAGGAGAAATTGAAACTGAAGGCGGTAAAATACAAGTTTTAGATACTATTAAGGAAAATAATAAAATAATAAATATTGTAGATGATATCAAACATCTTGAAAAGAATGATGACATAATCGGAAAAATAAATTGGGATTTACGATACAAGCATATGAGAATGCATACGGCATTGCACTTATTGTGTTCTATAATACCTTTAGGAGTAACTGGTGGTCAAATTAGATATGAAAAAAGTCGATTAGATTTTAATGATCCAGATAAACTAATAAATAAAGAAGAATTGGAAGAAAAAATAAATTTGTTAGTTGAAGATAATCATTCCGTTACTAGCGAAGTAATTGAAAGTAGTATATTGGAACAAAAACCTGAACTTGTAAGAACTATGTCGGTAAAACCTCCTCAAGTAGATGGTAAAATAAGATTGATTAGAATTGGCGATGTTGACTTACAACCATGTGGTGGTACACATGTGAGATCGACTAATGAGATTGGTAAAATTCAAATTGGTAAAATAGAAAACAAAGGTAAAATGAATAGAAGGGTTAATCTATTGCTATCATCTTAAATTACTGATGAAGAATTTGACTTAAAAATAACTTTGTACGATCACTATCTGGATTATTAAAAAACTTGTCTGGGCTAGCCTCCTCAACAATCTTGCCTTCATCCATAAACACCATTCTATCAGCAACTGTTTTAGCAAAACCCATTTCGTGAGTAACAACAATCATTGTCATTCCACCATTTGCCAAATCAACCATAACATCCAAAACTTCTTTAATCATTTCAGGATCCAGAGCTGAAGTTGGTTCATCAAAAAGCATTATGTTAGGATTCATTGCAAGAGATCTAGCAATTGCTACTCTTTGTTGTTGACCACCAGATAATTGACCAGGGTACTTGTTAGCTTGTTCAGGAATTTTTACTATTTCTAACTGCCTCATAGCAAGTTCCTCTGCTTCAGCTTTAGGCATTTTTTTTACCCAAATTGGAGCTAGTGTTATATTTTCTTTTACAGATAAATGAGGGAATAAATTAAATTGCTGGAATACCATTCCAACTTCTTTCCTAACATTATCAATATTTTTTAAATTTCCAGTTAACTCAATTCCATCAACAACAATTGAACCCTCTTGATGCTCTTCTAATCTATTAATACATCTGATCATTGTAGATTTTCCAGAACCAGAAGGGCCACAAACTACAATTCTTTCTTTTTTCTTAACTTCAAGATTTACATCTTGCAATACATGGAAATCTCCAAACCACTTGTTAACATTTTTTAATGATATTATTGATTCTTCACTCATTTTAATCAGCTCCCATATTAATACCTGTTTTTAATTTCTTTTCCAAATACAAACTGTATCTAGACATTCCAAATGTGAATATAAAAAACACTAAACTAACAAAAAAGTAAATTTCATAAGACAAACCTAACCAATTTGTATCTGCCAAAGTACCTCTTCCAATACCTAATAAATCTAATATTCCTACAATAATAACCAATGTTGTATCCTTAAATAAACCTATAGATGTGTTAACAATGGGAGGAATTGAAATTCTAATAGCTTGAGGAAGTACAATTAACAAGTTCATTCTCCAATAAGACATTCCAAGTGATTTAGCAGCTTCATATTGACCAGGAGGTATTGCCTGTAAACCTCCTCTAATAACTTCTGCCATATAAGCTGATTGAAATAAAGTAACTGCTACAAGAACTCTTACCAATCCATCCATATCTATTCCTTCAGGCAAAAATAGAGGCAGCATTACCATTCCAAAAAATAATAAAGTTATAAGAGGAACACCTCTTATAAATTCGATAAACAATGTACACATCATACTTATAACTGGTAATTTAGATCTTCGGCCTAATGCCAACATAATACCAATTGGAAAAGCTAGTGCAATTCCAGTACAACCCAAAACGAGTGTTACTAAAAGACCGCCCCATTTATTTGTAGAGACTTCAGTAAAACCTAATCCGCCATTAAGTAAAAAATAAGCAATAACAGGGAAGATATATGTAAAATATAAAAAGTATTTTCTATATGGAAGTTGAGTATACAAAAGGGGCAAAAGCGCTACTGCTAACATAACATATGCTACATTAACTCTCCAAACTTCAACCTTTGGATAAAATCCATAAATGAATTGATAAAACCTTACGTAAATAACAGCCCAACAAGCTCCACCATTTTCAGGATCTAAATTTCGTGAACACATTTCTTGATTTGTAATTTGTTCACCAAGATAATTATATTTAAAATCAGCCGAGAAAATTGTCCAATCTAAAATCCATGGAATAAACTGATACAAACAATAAATAACAAATAAAGTTATTAAAGAGTTTGTCCAATTAAAAAATAAATTAATTCTAAACCAACCAATAATACCTGTTGTTGCAACTGGAGGTTTTCTAACTTGATTTATTTCATTCATTATTTTTCCTTAAATTGTATGCTTCTATTATAAATGTTCATAAAAAATGATATTGTAAGACTAATTGATAAATAAGTTGCCATAACTATTGCCATACATTCAATAGCCTGGCCAGTTTGATTCAAACTTATTCCTCCAAAACCATGGACTAGGTCTGCATAACCAACAGCAATTCCCAAAGATGAATTTTTAGTTAAGTTTAGATATTGACTTGTTAGCGGAGGGACAATAACTCTAAGAGCTTGAGGGATAATAATCAGCCTCATTATCCATGTTTGTTTTAAACCAATTGCAGCAGAAGCCTCTCTTTGACCTTTTGATACTGACATTATGCCTGCTCTAACGATTTCTGAAATGAAGGCAGCTGTATAAATAGATAGAGCTAAGAACATTGCAATAAACTCAGGTCTAATTACCAAGCCGCCTTTAAAATTAAAACCTTTCATTTCTGGATGCTCAAAAGACAATGGTGAACCAAGAATAAAAAATAAAATTAATGGGATAACAAATATTAATCCTATTGAGCTAGAAAATACTGGGAATTGTTGTCCTGTAGTATCTTGTCTTTTTTTTGCCCATCTTTTTATTAAGAAACTCGAAATTAAAGCCAATACAATTGCTATTGATACATATGAAAATCCACTTTCAAATATTGGTCTTGGAGAATACAATCCTCTATTAGAGATATAAAATACATCAAGTATCTGAAGTGATTGTTTAACACGAGGTAGTTGTATTAAAATACTATACCATAAAATGATTTGAAGAAGTAAAGGAACATTTCTTGAAAATTCAACGTAAATATAAACTAGTCGGCTCAATAACCAGTTTGAAGACAATCTTACTATACCTAATATAAAACCTAAAATTGTTGCAGCTATACAACCTGTAACAGAAACTAAAAGAGTATTTAAAACTCCAACAAAATAAACTTTAAGATGAGTATCAGTTGATTTAAATTCTAGAAATGGTGAAAAACTTATATCAAAACCTGCTGGATTATTTAAAAAACTCCAACCAGTTGCTATATTTCTTTTCTCTAAATTATAAGAAGTTGTATTAATTACAAAAAATAAACCTAAAGCAAATAAGCCTACAACTAAAGTTTGAAAAAAAATGGATCTAAATTTCTCATCAGAAAAGAATCCTAGTTTAGATCTCATCACTTGTTTATACAAAAAAAATGGGGGGTTTAAAACCCCCCGTGTTAAATTTAATTAAGATTTATCTGAATGGAGGTGCGTATAAAATACCACCTTGAGTCCATAGAGCATTTAAACCTCTTGCAATTTCTAGAGGTGTGTCTGGACCAACGTTTGCTTCGTATGATTCAGAGTAGTTACCAATTTGTTTAATAATTTGGTAAGCCCAATCATTACTTAGCTCAAGCATTTCTCCATAATTACCTTCAACACCAAGAAGTCTTAGTACTTCAGGAACATTTGAGCTCATTTGAGCATCAACGTTTTCAGAAGTTACACCAAGTTCCTCTGCAATAATCATTGCATTTAAAGACCAACGAACTACGTCACCCCACTGGTGATCACCGTGTCTTACTAGAGGACCAAGTGGTTCTTTTGAAATAATTTCTGGTAATACTTTCCATTTATTTGGATTAGATGCAGCAGCTCTTGTTGAAGAAAGGCCTGAGGCATCAGTTGTGTATACATCACATCTTCCAGCAAATAAGTTTTCTTTACCTTCATCATTAGTTTCAATTGGAAGTGCTTCGTAGCTAATTCCATTTAATCTAAAGAAGTCAGCAAGATTTAACTCTGTAGTAGTACCAGTTTGTATACATACAGTAGCACCATCAAGCTCAGTTGCACTTGATACACCAAGAGCAGATGGAACCATAAAACCTTGTCCATCGTAGAAGTTTACACCTACGAACTCAAAACCAAGATTAACATCACGGCTAATTGTCCAAGTTGTATTTCTCGCTAACATATCAACTTCACCTGAAGCTAATGTTGGGAAACGAGATTTACCAGTAGTAGTAATAAATTCTACTTTTGAACGGTCTCCAAAAACAGCTACAGCAACTGCACGACACATATCTGCATCTAGACCAGCCCATTCACCGCTATCATCTGGAGCAGCAAAACCAGCAAGACCAGTTGTTACTCCACATTTTAGAAAACCTCTATTTTTTACATCATCAAGAGTTCCAGCATTAGCTGAGAAAGCAAATGCAGCAACTGCAAAGATAGATAATAGTTTTTTCATATTATTTTCTCCGTTTAAATAATTATTTAAATATCTTTTTTCAAAGATTGCTTCCCTATAACAAATTAATAAGTTAATCCCAATAATAGATTTTTTAAGCTTAAAATTGCCTACTATAATTTGTGTATAAAGATTTTGGCTTATACAATATTTAGTTGTTTATGAAAATAAAAACAAAATTAACCAAAATAGGTAGAAATCCTTTTAAACAAAAAGGGTTTATAAATCCTGGTACCTATAAGGGTTCTACAATGATCTTTAATACATTTAAAGATTACTTAAACGATATTAAAAATTTTGACGATAGAACAACATTTTATGGAATAAATAAAAATCCATTTCATAAGCAATTAGAAGACAGTATTTCTATTTTATATAACTGCAATGATACAGTACTATCACCATCAGGATTAGCCTCTATAGTTATTCCTTTTTTTACCTTTTTAAAATCTGGTGATGAGGTTTTAGTAAATGATAGTGTTTATAGTCCTACTAGAACTTTTTGTGAAAATATCCTTAAACAATATAATGTTAAAATAAAATATTTTCATCCAACAAAAAATATTAAAAATTTTCAGAAATTAATTAACAGTAAAACAAAGCTAATTTATTTAGAGTCTCCAGGAACAGCAACTTTCGATATTATTGATATACCTTTCATTACAAAAATTGCTAAAAAAAATAAAATACCAACTGTTATGGATAATACTTGGGCCTCACCTTTATTTTGTAATCCAATTAAATTAGGTATCGATATTATTATAGATGCAGGAACTAAATATATAAACGGTCACTCGGATGTATTAATAGGTTTCGTTTCATCTAATAAAAAATATTCCAAAAAAATAAGATCAACTTCAAAAACTTTAGGCATATGTCCTGGATCAGAAGAAGTGTATTTAGCAATTAGAGGATTGCCAACACTTGAAATTCGAATGAGAGAAATTGAAAAAAATGCATTATTAATGGCGAAATATTTATTACAACATGATCTTGTGTCTGATGTTTTCCATCCAGCATTACCACATACAAAAAATCATAAAATATGGAAAAGAGATTTCTCTGGTAGCACTGGTTTATTTTCATTTATGCTAAAAAAGAAATATTCAAATAATCAAATTGAAAAGTTTTTTAATAAACTTAAAATATTTAAATTGGGATACAGTTGGGGTGGCTTTGATAGTCTTATTACTTTTCCTCCGCTAGATAAAAGAGAGTTTGAAAACAGAAATACTGGAACTTTAATTAGACTGTATTGTGGATTGGAAGATATTGATGATCAAATAAAAGATATAAAAAGTGCATTAAAAATTTTAAATTAAATGGACTTATATTTTTATATTTTTGCATCATTGGGAGTTTTCGTATTTGGTTTATCTAAAGGTGGTGTACCTGGGCCAATAGCAATGTTAGCTGTTCCTGTCATGTCATTTTCGATGAGTCCTTTACAAGCTGCCGGTATTTTGTTGCCACTTTTAATTATAATGGATTTTTCAGCAATCTACTTGTATTGGAAAAAATGGATAAATAGTATTTTAAAAATTATAATCCCAGCATCTATAATTGGTATTTTATTTGGAACTCTAACATTTGAATTTACCAATGAAGATCAAATAAGAATAATGGTTGGTGTTATTTCAATTATTTTTGTTCTAGTTTCTTTTATTCAGAAAAATAATTATTTACTTAAACCAACCAAAGTTAAAGGTTACTTTTGGTCATCTGTCGCAGGATATACAAGTTTTTTAATTCATGCAGGAAATCCACCTATCAACTTTTATATGCTTCCTCTAAAGTTAGATAAAATTTCCTTTATTGGCACAATGACATTGGCATTTATGGTTATAAATCTTGTCAAATTGATTCCTTATTATTACGTTGGATTATTAGCACCTTCAAATCTTATGATTTCTCTCTATTTACTTCCACTAGCTTTTATTAGTGTTTTAATTGGGTACTTTGTGCAAAAAAGAATTCCAGAAAAATTATTTTTTAATATTGTTTATGTTTTGCTTTTTTTAAGTGGATGTAAATTAATATACGACGGAATAATTTAAATTAGATAGATGGTTAAATTTTTGTTTTATAATCTGCTCTTTTGGTTTTTCTAAGACCAAAGGGGCCAGGAATAAATAATGTCATTGTATTTGTATTTGGTTTTAAATCAACTCTATGTAAATGATCTGCTGATCTAAAACCAATGTAGCCTGGTGATCTCCAAAATTTACCTTTATTAGTTGTTTCCCAATAACCACCTTTTAAAATAATTGTTATATAAGGACAAAGATGATTATGAACTCCTTCACCATGATCATCATCTAACATTTTATGAATTAAGATATTAAATGGAAACCACTTGGGTCTTTTTCTAAATAACAAATAATATCTTTCCATCCATGGTTTGGCCTTATGAAATTCTGGATGCGAAGGACCTCTGTCCAATACAATCTTTTTTCTTCCTAATTTTTCAAGTATTTTTAATATCATATTTTTAATTGAGGATATATTTCAGAAAATAGTTTAGCTCCTTTTGAACAATTATCAATCCAATCATTATTTGAATTTTCATTTGCATAATCAGAAATATATTTAAAACATTTAAATCTAATATTGTATAATTTGCATACTTTAGCAAAAGAGTAAGCTTCCATATCTACGATGTCACAATCTATTTCTACTGATGATTGAACAAAGCTATCTCCTGATGCGCATATATACCCTTCATTAGAATAAGTAATTTTTGAAATAGGATCAAAAGGAGTTTCACCTAATTTAAAGTTCATTAAACCCCTTGCATCCATATCCCTTTGAACAAATTTTGTGCATTCCACTAATCCTGATAAGTTTTGCTTCGTTGATCCAGCTGTTCCATAATTAATAATTTCATTAGGTTGAAATTTTGAAATTAATTCCATAATTTTGATTGTAGCATTTATCTTTCCCACACCTGAATAGTGAAAATCTTTAAGATTTGGAGTTTCTTCTTTAAGTGCTGCAATAAAAATTTGTCTCATTAATTTGGACCGATTTGTTTTATAATTTTTTTTGTAACTTTTGTTAAATTTTTAATTGTAGGTTTTAGTAATTGCAATCTATCATATGTTTTAGGATTTTTTTTGAGATTTTTTCTTAAAGCATCACCAAATGTCATTCTAATTTCAGTGCCAATATTTAATTTTGCTACTTTTGTTTTTCTTGCTAGTTTTTTTCTTTGCTCTAGAGGAATGCCGCTACTACCATGGAGAACTAAAGGGATTTTTGTTTTTGCTTCAATTAAATTAATTTTATTGAAATCAATACTTGCTTTTTTTGAAGTTTGTAAATGTGTATTACCAACTGAAATTGCCATTGCATCAATATTACTTTTATTTGCAAAAGTTACTGCATCTTCAATATTAGTACCTTCTGAAATTTTACCATTATCATAACCTACAAAGCCTATTTCTCCCTCAACAGAAATATTATATTTGTGAGCTCTTGAAGCAATTTTTCTACTAATTTTTATATTTTCTTTTAAAGGTAATTTAGACCCATCAAACATTACAGATGTAAAGCCACTATCAATTCCATCATAACATTCATCTAAAGTGTATCCATGATCAACATGACAACAAATATTCGTTTTTGTTTGACTTGCTAAGTATCTAAACATTTTTCCTAATATTGGAATTGGTGTATGTGCCCTACATGAGGGGCCAGCTTGCAATATAATCGGAATTCCAGTTTCATCAGCGGCTTGTGTAAAAGCTAAGGCATCATCCCAGCCTAGTACAACTAAACCTGCTACTGCATAATTATTTTTATTTGCATCATTTAAAATTTTTTTTAAATTTACAGCTGTCATTTATTTGTATTTAGCAATCATATCCTTAATTCCTGGAATTGTTTCTACCTGATAAGCATGCTCAGGCTGAAAAAATTGGACAAGAGATCTTTGAGATAGTCCTCCAAGAATAGTAAAATAATACATCTCATACCCAGGTGCCACTACACAAGGATGATAGCCTGTTCTAATCATAATAGTTGACCCATCAATTATATGTTCAGCTTTACCAACTTTATCATCAACTTGCTGAAACATCTGAAAACCAAATCCATTATTAGGTTTAAATCTGTAATTATATGTTTCATCATGTCTAGTTTCATCAGGTAGACGATCTGTATCATGCTTATGAGGTGGAAACCCCGACCAACCTCCCTGTCCCACTGTATAAAGTTCATTACAAAGCAATCTTCCAACTTTATCGTGATGCTTAGCACCTAGAATATGTTTAATTTTTCTATGAGTTTTTGTATCATCTGAGCCATACTGAACTAAATCAATTTCATTTGTTCGAACAGCAAATGGTTCAAGAGTTTTATCATACTTTGCACCAGCAATAAAAATTTCTGAATTATCGACTAAAGATGTAAATTGAGCTTTTGTGTTAGACGGAACATAAACACCTTCTGGTTCTCCATCCCACACATCAACTGTTCTAGTGCCTAATGACTCAACTTTTATTCCTTCAATTTCTACATCAATTGTTCCAGTAGCAGGCACTATACATGTTTCATAACCAGGTGTTTGATATTCAAAAGATTGATCTTTATTTAATTTTACAATGTTAAAATAATTTAAAGGAACTCTACTGTCTTCAATATCTACAATTGGCTTATTATTATTATCAAATGGTGGAATATGCATATTATTCTCCTTCATTAATTTTATTATATTTCATAAATTCTAAAATTTCATTTAAATTTGGCATTGCTGGCGCACAACCAACTTTTGTTACTACAATAGCTGCTGCGGCTGAACCTATTTCTATGGATTTTTCTAAATCATTATCTTTCAAAATTGATCCTATTAATGATCCCATAAATGCATCGCCAGCACCAGTTGGTTTTAAAGGCTTTACGGGAAATATTCCTTTTTTTATTTCTTTGTTCATTGCAAAAGTAATAGAACCTTTTTCACCTTTTTTATAAATAATTAAGCTTGCATTTTTCGCTAATTGTTTAGCATGACCCAAACCATTATTGTAATCACCAGCTAACACTCCAAACTCATCATCATTTCCAATTACACCGCTACATTTATTTGCAGCTAAATTATAAACTTCTTTTGCTTTATTTGATGACTCCCAAGTATATGGTCTATAATCAATATCCATGATTACAGGAATATTATTTTTATTTGCTATATCTAAAGCATATAAAGTAGCACTCCTTGAAGGTTCAGCTGCAAGAGAAGTCCCAGTAATTAATACACAATCAAAGTTTTGTATATCAGCATTTTTAATATCATCTTTATTTAAAAATAAATCTGAAGCTTTATGTCTATAAATTATTGATTGATGATCTTTAACTGTGGTTTCAACTATAGCAAAAGAAATTCTTGTTTCATTTTTTTCAAATTTTACTAATTTATTCTTAACACCATAATGATTTAGTTGATTAATAGCAAATCTGCCTAAAGCATCATCAGAGACTCTAGTAAGTAGATTACAATTGCCTCCAAACAGAGTTAATTGAACACCCATATTTGCAGAAGATCCTCCAAGATAAGTAACAAATGATTTGGCATTTTCAGTTTTTGTTCCTGGTGGATCAGGGTATATATCTACTCCTGCTCTACCTATAAGTAAAAAATTATTTTTTTGAATTTTAGAGATTAAAAATTCAAATGACATAAATTATTTATTCTTCATATCAATAAAATCAGCTTTGTATTCAAAAGGATCAATTGCATCAATACAGCCAATATTTACTGCAGCACCATTTGGATCACTTCTTCTATAATGATGAGTATAAATGCCACAAATTTTACAAAAGAAATGTTCAGCTATCATTGTGTTAAATTTATATGAAGTTAAATATTCTTTTCCTTTTATAATTGATAGAGATTCCTTAGATACCATTGCCATTTTAGCGTTTTTTCTTTTACAAATTGAACAATTACATTGTTTAATAATATCAAGATCATTATTAACCTCTAATTCTACCGCACCGCAATGACATTTAACATTATGCATCATAGAGTTCCTTATTCATTGGCGCGCCCGAAATGATTCGAACATTTGACCTACCGCTTAGAAGGCGGTTGCTCTATCCACTGAGCTACGGGCGCTTGATTTTCATTTATCATAGTCTAAAAAATAAAGAAAGAAATTATACTTAATGTGTCCAAGGCTCTTTTCTATTTGTATCAAAATTTGAGGCATAACTTTTAGGTTTAATTTTTCTTTTCTTTGGTTCTTCGACAAAATATTGATAATTATTTTTTTTTGCCCAATCTATTGCTTGTTCTTTTGTATCAAAAAAAAGTTTAATTTGAGACTTAGTATCAAGTGAGCTATTCCAGCCCATTAATGTATCTTTTACTTTTTCTACTTCAGATATATATTCTGCAAGCCATAGTTTAGTTTTTTTAAAACCTGACTGCATAGAAGTTTTTGAAGGTTTATAAATTTTTATAGTCATTAGATTGCTGTTTCAAAATACTTATCATCATAATCGTTATAGTATTTTCCACCAGATTTTATATTTTGACAAAGAACTTGTGTTTCTCCTAATAATTTAGTTAAAAAGAAGTTACCAGTCTCAATTTTGGATTTATAAAAACTTTCATCTTTCTTTTTTAATTTTGCTAATGATATTTCTATATACTGTAACCAGATATAACCTAGAGAAATCAAAGATGATAAATTTAAAAATTCTACAGCATGAGAATTAATCTCGTTTTCATCATTTAACGATTTAATATATTCAAAAATACTTTTGTAAGAATCATAAGAGGGCATAAATAAATCAATATATTTTTTCATATCTTGATTATTATTAATTTTAACTTGATAGGTATCTATCATCGTAAAAAAATCATTAAATAATGCACCATTATCAATTTGCAATTTTCTTCCTATCAAATCTAGAGCTTGAATACCGTTTGTTCCTTCGTAGATTGTTGTAATTCTAGCATCTCTTACTAATTGCTCCATTCCATGATCAGTTATAAAACCATGACCTCCATAGATTTGCATGGCTCTGTTTGTATTTTCTACAGATTTATCTGATGCATATGATTTAATAATTGGTGTCATGAGTGCAATAAAATTTTCAGACAATTTCTTTTCTTTGTCATCTGAAGAATATTCAATATTATCAAAGTGATTTCCAGCTAATAAAGTCAAACCTCTAACCGCTTCATTAATCGATTTTATATACAATAAATTTTTTCTTATTTCGGGATGAACAATTATGGGATCAGCAACTTGATTACTGGAAGATAATTTTCCTTGTAAACGCTCTTTAGAATAATAAAGTGCTGATTGATAGGCAGTTTCTGATAAACCTAAGCCTTGTATCCCTACAAACAAACGAGCTCCATTCATCATTATAAACATCGCTCTCATTCCTTTATTAATATCGCCTACTAGCCAGCCCTTAGCTTCATTGTAATGCATTACACAAGTTGGACTAGCATGAATACCCATCTTCTTCTCTATTGACCCACATTCAACTTTATTTCTTTCAATAAAATCACCACTTTCATTTGGTAAAAATTTAGGAACCAAGAATAAACTTATACCTTTTATACCAGGGGGCGCATTTGGTGTTCTTGCTAATACTAAATGAATAATATTATCACTAAGATCATGTTCTCCACATGTAATAAAAATTTTTGTTCCAGTAATACTATAACTTCCATCATCTAACGGTGTTGCCATTGTTTTACTTAAGCCAAGATCTGTTCCACATTGAGGTTCAGTTAAGTTCATTGTGCCCGTCCACTTGCCACTAGTTAAATTTGGCAAATAAGTATTTTTCAAATCTTCATTAGCACTTTTTTCAATTGCATCGATAGCATTTGCTGTAAGACCAGGATAAAGACCAAATGACATATTAGTAGAGCTTATCATTTCATCTAAAATCATATTCATAATATAAGGTAAATTTTGACCACCAAATTCTTCTTTTACTTTAAGTCCCTGCCAACCATTTTCAGAAAAAGTTTTATAAGCTTCCCTAAATCCTTTTGGCGCAGTCACAACTCCATTATTAAATGAACATCCTTCACTATCTCCACTTTGATTAAGTGGGAGTAAAGTCTCTTCACATAGTTTTGCTGCTTCTTCAATTATAAGCATTAGATCACTTGTTTCTAAATCTAATTTTTTTAATGTTAAACTTTCCTTTAGATTTAAAAAATCTTCAATTAAAAATTTAAACTCGCGAAGGGGTGTTTTATAAATTTGCATATTATTTAATTAATATTTTCTAACACAGTTGCAATACCTTGACCTAAACCAATACATTGTGTCGCTAATCCATACTTTTTATTATTATTTTGCAATAAAGATGCAACTTTTCCTGTAATCCTTGCTCCAGTAGCTCCTAAAGGATGGCCTAATGCTATTGCTCCACCATGGATATTTACTTTATTTATGTCCATATTTAATTCTTTAATACATGCTAAAGATTGAGAAGCAAATGCCTCATTTAGTTCCACAATATCAATATCGGAAATAGATAAATTAGCTCTTTTTAGAGCTTTTTTAGATGCATTAATTGGGCCAAGACCCATTAATTCTGGTGGACAACCGACTACTGCTGTAGATTTGATACGAGCTAAAATATTTAGATTATTTTTTTTTGCATATTCTTCTTCACACACAATTACTGCTGATGCTCCATCTGTTAATGGTGAAGCTGTACCAGCTGTAACTGTTCCATTTTCATCAAAAACAAGTTTTAACCCATCTAAAATTTCATGTGAGGTGTTTGGACGAATTCCTCCATCTTTATTAATTATTTGATCATTATTTGTAATGGGAACAATTTCGTTGTCGAACACGTTTGATTCTCTAGCTGAATTAGCTTTAGAATGACTACTAATAGCAAAATCTTGTTGCTCTTTTCGAGAAATATCAAATTTTTTTGCAACATTTTCAGCTGTAATACCCATAGACATATATACATTTGGATTATCTTTACTTAATTGTGGATGAGGATCGTAAGTTAATCCATTCATAGGTATAAATGTCATACTTTCTACACCACAACATAAAAAAACATCTCCAGAATTAATTGCAATAGCTCCAGTTGCATCGTGAATAGCTTGCATTGAAGAGCCGCACCATCTATTAACTGTCATACCTGCTACATGTTCTGGCATATCTGTCATGAATGAAACAATTTTAGCAATATTATTTCCTTGTGCTCCTTCAGGATACGCACAACCAGTAATGATATCCTCTATATCATTTTTATTTATTTGTATTTCATTAAGTAATTGATTTATTGTTTGTGACAGAATATCTTCGGGTCTTATGTTTGACATTTCACCTTTACGAGCAAAAGTGAATGGTGATCTTTTGTAACCCACAATAACTGCATTTCTCATTTAAAACTCCATTAATGAATGTATCTCAATTCCTTTTTCAATTAATTTTTTATCACCATTTAATTCAGGTAAATTTATTATAAAGCCTGCTCCAACAATATTTTTATCCTGAAACTTATTTATTAATTCTACTGCTGCGAGTGCAGTTCCACCGGTGGCTAAAAGATCATCAATAATAAGTAAATCTTTATGATCTTCTAAAGCATCAGTATGAATATGCATTTCGGTTGTTCCATATTCTAAATCATATGCAACTTTGAAAGTATCAAATGGCAGTTTATGAGGTTTTCTTAAAGGAACAAATGCTGCATTTAAAAAATAAGCTAATGCACCTGCCATTATAAAACCACGTGATTCTATACTTAAGACTGCATCTATTTTTTTATTTTTCCATGGTTGCACCATGTCATCAATAACTTGTTTAAAGTGTCCTGCATTTTGCAATAATGTCGTAATATCCCTGAATTGAATTCCTTCAACAGGATAATCCGCAATGGTTCGAACGTATTCTTTCATTAGTTATTCTCAATGTCTTTTATATCAAATAAAGTAACAGGTGCAAAATTTGAAGAACAATCGTATGTTTTAGTGTAAGGTAATTTTAAAAATGTGTTAGAGATTTGATTGTTAACACCTAATTTTTTTTCAAAGTGTTTTATCATTAATTTGTTTGGGTTTGCATGAGGGGCAAGATTACGAATATATTTAATTGTATTTTCAATATTAGTTTTGTTTTCTCTACATAGCAAATAGGTAGCTGTTGCCATTGATCTTGAGACACCGCACCAACAATGAATAACAATATCTTCATCATAATTATATGAAGAAGTAAAATTAGCTATTGAATTTATATGATCTTCACCAGGAAGAATTTGTGGTATTTCATCAGTATTCAATCGAAATATTTTGTTATTGCTACTAATTTCAATAATATCATCAAATCCTAACTTTAAATGATTTTTTACACTCTTGGGTGTTTCTGGTGCATATCCTGGGTCAATTACTGATATAAGATATTTTGGCAGTATACTTGCACAGACATTAGATAAATCATTAAGGGAGCAAACTACTATCATAAAAAAAGGGTGGTATAAACCACCCTTAATAAAAGTAAATTAATTAAATTACTCTGCGGTTGCATCAGCTAATATTGCATTAGCATCTTCATTTAATTGATTTAATGTTGAAATAATATCATCACCGTTAATGATTGCTGCATAAGCTTTTTCAACCTCACCTCTAACTGAATAATAACCAGGAACTGATGGTTCACCTTTGCCGTATTGAACCATTGTTAATGACTTGTCATATTGAGGTAATTCAGCTCTTTTTTCAGCAATTAATGGATGATCAGCAGAAGAGGTTCTAACAAAACCATATCCACTTTCAGTAGACCAAACTGCTGAATTCTCAGTATTGGAAATATATTTCATCCACTGATATGCTGCCACCATTCTATTAGCATCACCTGAATTTCCCATAATTAAGCCACCGCCATATAAGTTAAGGACTGGTTCACTAGTTGTATAAGATAATGGAGCTACATCCCAATTACCATTATAACCCTCTTCAATGGCCTTCTGGAAATAGGTAATACCTGAGGTGGAACCTGCAGCAAATAAGACAGAACCCTGACCTAAGTATTGCTGATCAGTGTACTTACCCCTTGCAACTATTGCACATCCTTTATTGGCCATACCTTGAATAAATTCCATAGCTTCAATAGCTTTAGGGCCATTATAAATATACTGACCATTATCATAATCAAATACATCACCTCCATGGGCAAAAACCCATGCTGCAAAATTACTTGCATCGGTATCTATTTCATATCCATAACTTGGAACATCTTCACCCATCTTACCACTATAATCTTGATTAGTCGCAGCACATGCTGCTTTTGCAAAATCTGCAGGTGTTTTAGGTACATCCAAACCTAGTTCCTTTAACCAATCTGAATTGAAATAAAGAATCTCTATTGATTTTCCAACTTCATGTAGAAGTTTTGGATTTCCATCAAAATATGGTGAAAAGCCAACAGTCCAGTTTGCTCCCCAATCCGCTATATCATCTTGAGAAACACCCCACTTTTTACTATTTGCTAAAATATTTTGATCAATTGAAGCACCAATTAAGTACATATCTGCAGCAGCATTACCATAACCTCTTGCAACATCTGCTATATCTTTTGTTCCTGCAGCAGACATCATAGCAGATTGAACTTTTCCATAATGACCTTTGTGAACAACATTAACTTTTATTCCTGTTTCAGCTTCAAATCTTTCAGCTCTTGCCATCATTGCATCTAATCTTTCATCAGAGTATTGTACCCAGAATTCAACAGTTTGATCTGAAGGATCTGCATTTTCAATATCTTGTGCAGTAATTGCGAATGTTTGAGAAGAAATAAAAAATAAAGAAGCTAAGAAGAAATTTAAAATATATTTATAAAATTTCATAATCACCCCATAAAAATTTTACTAATATAAAGGTAAAGTTAAAATTTTGTTACAAAAATTATTCTTTTAATCCAAAGTTTGATATACTTTCTATGAATAACTTCTGAGTAAAAAAGTATAATAATAAAATTGGGAAAATTGCAATTAAGCAAGCTGCCATCAATAAATTAAAATTAGGTCCAACCTCCCTCACAAAACTATAAATAGAAACTGTTACAGGATACCAATCATCTCGAGTCAATATAAGTAAAGGCCACGCAAAACTATTCCAGGCTATTATAAAGGTAAATAGAGAAACCGTCACAATAATAGGTTTGCTCATTGGAATTACTACCTTGAGTAAAAAATTTAAATGAGAAGATCCATCAAGTCTAGCAGCATCCCAGAGTTCATTTGGTATCTTTTTAAAATATTGTCTTAATAAGAAAATTACAAAGATATTTCCCATAAATGGAACTGTTAAACCTTGAAGAGTATTCATCCAAGAAGGCCCGAATGGCAATGGAATAATTTCCCCTCTAATAATTAATAAGTGAGGTAATAGTGTAATTATTTCTGGAATCATCAATGAAAGTAACAACATATAAAATATGATATTTTTAAATGGGAATTCTATTTTAGCAAAAGAATACGCTGCTGGAATACTGGTTAATAAAACACCAATTACAATTATTGAACTTATTATTAAACTATTAAATGTATAGCGTTGAAATCTATTAGATGTCCAAACTTCATAATAATTTTCAAACATAAATTTTTTAGGAAATAAATATTGATTTGATGCTTCACCAGCTGTCATCAAAGATGTTGAGATCATGTAAAAAAATGGATAAATTGAAATAATAAAAACTATTAATAAAATTAAATAAGGTATCCTTGTTTCTGCATTAATAATTTTAGTCATAACTTAACCTTTTTCTAAAAATTACATATTGTGATATTGCTAAAATATTTAGAAGTATAAATAAAATCACTCCTTCAGCTGCAGCATAACCATATTTAACCCTGCCCCAAAAATGATCAAAAATTTCTATCGTAACAACATCCATTGTATCTCCGGCAGAAGAAGTTTGCATAACAAAAATACTATTAAAAGCTTGAAAAGTATTTATAAAACCAGTCAACATTAGAAAAAATATAATAGGCATTAATAGTGGTATAGTAATTTTAATAAATGTTTGCCATCTATTAGCACCTTCTGCTTTCGCAGCCTCGTATAAATCTGAAGGAATTATTGATAAGCCAGCAAGTAATATTATTGCATAATAACCAGTGTAAGACCAGATTCCATATATAATTGATGACATTAGAGCTAAGCTTGGCCCAGCAAATAGACCTTCTATTTTTATACCAAATAAAACTTCAGTAATTGGCCTTTTATCAAACAACCACATTTGAGGCTCAAAACCAAATATGCCTATTAGTTGATTTAAAAAAGAATTTTCAGCTTTACCAAATATTAAAAAAAATACTGCAGCACCCATTACAGCTGGAGTAATGTAAGGAAATAGCAAAATCATTTGAAAGAATTGTTTACCAGCTAGTTTTTGATACAAAGCAAATGCAATTATTAATCCTAATCCAACCTCAAAAATAATAGTGAAAAAAGAATAATAAAAAGTATAGATGAGAGAATAAAGATAGTCTTCATCACCCGTTAAAAGCATTTTTTCCCAATTAATATTAATTAATATTATGCCAAAAATTAAAATTGCTATTGATAATAATACTAAATAGATTTTATTTTTTACTTTATTTTTAAATTCACTCCACAACCAATAACTTAATATCAATAATAATAATCCCAAAACAAATAACCAAAAAGCAGGAATATCTCCAAGTATTCTTTGATAATTCTCAAATCCTAAAAATCGCCCTTTAAAAACTTTCCATTTATGTACACTCATATACATTCCAAAAAAAACGGGAAAAATTCCAAATAAGCTAATTATTATTACTGCAGGTAGTATAAAAAAATAACCAGTAATTTTTTCAGAGTGTTTATTAATAAATTTAGTCATTAATAAAAATTTCATCATTTAATTTAATATTACCATTGTTTAGAGGTAATAAATATATACCTAAATTAATATGATTATAAAATTTTTTTAAAGATATTGGAACTGATAGATTATATTGAGAGGAATTGGGTTTAATATTAGTTGCTGAACAACGTGGTATTTCTTTGATTACTTTAAATTTAACATCATTGATAACTAAAATCCTGTTAACCAAATTTCTTTCATCCCAAGCATTAAGTCCATCAATATAAATATTTCCTCTGAATCTTTCAAATTCTACTTTTTGGGATAACTTTATTTCAAAATCTCTTATACTATTAAGATTAATTAAAGATATTGTTTTTGATGGCATTGTATCAAAAAAAGGATTTATTGAGTCTTGTATTAATTTAACTCTATTTATTTTTGGAATTAATTCTTGTATTTTTTTACACAAAATTTCAACTTCCAATTTATTATTAATATCTGTGCATAGAATAGTATTATTATTTTTTTTTAATCTAAGAAAATTAGTTTCAAAATCAAAATTATATATATTTAATTCAGGTAAATGTTTTAATGAAAGAAAATTCATAATTTGTCTTTCTAAAGGATTATTAAGTATATAATTAATTTTGTTATCATCTAAATCTCTTGTGAATGCAAAGTTTCTATCAAATTTTATGCCTATATTATTTAATATTTCTAATTTTTTTACAGAAGAAAAGGACAGAGATTTTACAGGTGAATAAAATAATTTATTGATTCTAAACAATGTAAAAATTATCTCTCTTTTAGAAGATATTGATCTATGAACATATCAAGCCAATTTGAAATTGATTTATTATATTTAAATCTGAGAAAAAATTGGGTAAAAATATTTTGAGCTCCAATAACAAATAATTTTTTTGGATTTCTTAATAGAACTAAAAAAATCCAACGAATATGTAAACTTAAATTCACTTCTGGATGAAATTGAAGTGCATAACAATTTTTAAATCTAAAAGCTTGATTACTAAATATATCTCCTCTAGCTAATAACTCACAACCTGAGGGTAAAGAGAAACCTTCAGAATGAAATTGATAAAATGTATCTTGAAATTTAAATAACTCTTTACCAATCTCAGTTGGTATAATTTTATAAAATCCAATTTCAGAAATTCCATTAGTATTAGTTTTAATTTCAGAACCAAGATATTTAGCTAATAGTTGGGCTCCAAAACATATTCCAAGAAAAGGCACATTAGATTCAATAACATTTTTTAACCAATGCATTTCTTTTTTTATAAATTCTTCATCATCATTTATACTGCCTGGTGATCCAAAAACTACAATAGATGAATAATTGATTAAGTTTGATGGCAATTCATCTCCAAGTGGAGGTCTGCATATTTCAATACTATATCCCCTATTTTTAAATTTGTTACCTATATCACCGGGTACTGAAGTTTTTTGATGTAATATAAATAGTACTTTCTGCATTCTAGATGACAATTTCTTATCATATTTAAAAAATATGAAAATATTAATTAAAGATAAATTACTGAAATAAAGGAATAAGTTTCATTGTGTTTACGTCAATTAAACCTTTATTAGTTATTCTGAAATTTGGGATTACTGATAATGGTAATAAGTTAAAGCCCATGTAAGGAAGTGTGCAGCCTGCATTTTCCCACTCATTTTTAAATTTTCTATTTTCTTCAGCAACAATATTGGCTCTTTTATCAGAAAGCAAGCCAGCAATTGGTAGTTCTACTTTTGAAATTAAAGTACCATTATTAACAATTACTATTCCACCTTGTGTCTCGTTTATTATATCTAATGCAAACTTCATATCTTCTTCATTTAAACCTGCAACAATCAAATTATGAGCATCATGTCCAACTGAACTTGCTACAGCACCTTGTTTAAGATTAAAATTTTTTAAAAATCCATGTGCGTATTCACCATTATGGCCATGTCTTTCTACAACACATAAATGACATAAATTATTATCAAGTAAAAAATTTTTCCAATCAGTAATGATTTCTTTAACATTTATAATTTCTCTTGTTGTTATAATTCCTGGAAGTTCAGATTTAATAATATTAACTTTTAAGTTTTCTTTATTAGGTATATCTGGAATTAATTTAAAATCATTTGGTAAAATGACAGTATTATAGGCTCTATTAGGATATTTATACCTCTTGTTTTCCAATTGTTGTTCAAGTGTTGAAGTTATTTTACTGTTTACAACAACTAATTCTCCTCCCAACCAAGTATTATGCACATTAAGATTATCATCTAACATTACGATATCAGCTCTTCTGCCATGTCCAAGAGCTCCATAGTCTTTATCAATGTTATATCTTGTAGCGGGATGTAAAGATCCCATTGACCAAGATGTCGTTTTTTCTACTCCCAGTTCATGAGCTTGTTTAACTACCCAATCTAAACCAAAATTAAATAAATCATCAGCATCCCTATCATCAGTACATACACATATACGTTTTGAACTTACTTTACTTTCAGTTAATACTTTTATAGCTTCTTTAATACTGTTCCATGGCGTTTTAGGATTTCCACCTCTTAAAAAAATCCACAACCCTGCATCTAGTAAATCATTTGTAAATAATTTTTCTTCAGCTTCATGTGTATCTGTAACCCCACTTGCTGCATATGCAGCAACAAATTCTCTACCAAATACATGGCCACTAACGGGAATATTTCTTTTTAAAGTTTCAGATATAATACTATGAGATCTTTTATCTCCATTACAAACTGAAACAAAATCCATTTTTTCTCCTAAGCCTAAAATTTCAGGCCATTTGTCATATAGTGAAGCTATCTTTGTTGCAGTTAGATCTCCTCCTGCAGTTTCTAATGAGTCATTTGTAGCTGGTATTGTACTTGGTAAAGTTAAGAAAATTGATAAAGGAGCTTGTCGACAATCTTCAAGCATCCATTCAATACCATCTTTATCTAGCACATTTCCAATTTCGTGAGAGTCACAAAATATAGTAGTTGTGCCATTTAATAAGGCAGCTTCAGCATAAGCACATCCAGTAATCATACTACTTTCAATGTGCATATGAGGATCTATCAGACCAGGTGCCAAAATATTATTTTCAACATCAAATACAGACATATCATTTACATTAAATATACTTTTATAATCATTGACATTTTTAATACAGGCAATGCGACCCTTTGAAATCCATACTTCTTTGTTGTCTAATATAGTATCAGTATAAGTTGATAAGATTTTTGCATTGGTTAAAATTTGATCAGGTTTTGATTTACCATTAACAACATTAGTTAAATGTATGGTCACTTCATGAAGATTAGGTACAGAAAATCTACTTATCATGATACAAAATAATTAATACCTAATACCTTTATGTAAAACATTAGAGTAAAATAACCAAAATTCATCATGACCACAAAGCTAATTAATAAATTTATTGATCTGGGAAGAGAGTTACCAAGAAAATCATCCCAAAATATCTTTTCTAGAAATATTGCTAATTCAAAATAAATAATTGTAATAATTGCTGCATTAAAAATCACCAATGAAGATAAACCCAAAGTTGAAGTTTGATAATTAAATAATGTTAAAAGGCAAAACGAAATAAAATAAGATAGTAGATTAATAAGAGTTTTTTTAAATTTAGAAAATTTTTTAAAAATATTATAAAATCTAGTGTTAATAAATAATACTACTAAAAGTGATGAGACTGAAGATAATATAAATATTTTTGTATATAAATATTCCATAATAAATAAATTTATATTAAAATAAATATATAAGAAAGTTAATTATTATTATGAAGTTTGATAATGAGTTAAGTATAATACAACAAAAAATTGCTAATGGTTATGCTGGTGTTTCTCGTCGACTTTCAATAATGAATTCACTAGATATTGAAATTGGACAAAATATAATTGATATTGGTTGTGGCGGTGGACATTTAGTTCAAGAAATATCTTTAAGTGTAGGTGAAAATGGAAAATCTATAGGGATTGATCCAAGTAATGATCAGCTTGAAGCTGCAAATAATCGTTGTAAAAACCTAAATAATGTTGAACTCATCTGTTGTACTGCAGATAAAATTGACATTGAAAATGGTTTTTGTGACAGAGTTACATCAACTCAAACACTTGAATACATTGAAGATGTTGATTTATCTTTGAACGAATTGAAAAGAATTTCAAAAAAAAATTCAAAATTTGTCAATGTATCTATTTTATGGGATTATTTTAGATTTTATGGACCAGAAAAAAAATTAAATGATCTTATCCACGACGCATTTAGAGCTCACTGTTTTCATCAAATGTTACCTTTAGATCTTGTTGGAAAATTATCAAGTTTAGGTTATCAAAATATTCAGTCTGAAAACTTATCTTATTTGATAACAAACAGAGACGAAAATTCACCTGCGATTTTTTATGAAAAAATGTTAGCAAAGTTTGCGTTAAGTCAAGGTGTAGAAGAAGATAAAATATTAGACTGGCAGAAACAAATAAATCAATCCGAAAAATCAAAAAAATTCGGTTTTACTAGTTTTCCTGTGTTAACAACAGCTTATTTAAGTTAATTATCTGTTATGCTTAAAGTTTATTTATCTGGAGAAATACATACTGATTGGAGAGACGATATAATAAAAAAATGTAATAAAGAAAATTTAGAAATAGAGTTTACAAGCCCAACAACTAATCATGAATTATCAGACGAAATAGGTGTTAAAATACTCGGCAAGGAAGATAAAAAATTTTGGCATGATAATAAAGGTGCAAAAATAAATGCAATAAAAACTAGATTATCAATTGAAAAATCTGATATCGTTGTAGTTCGTTTTGGAGAAAAATATAAACAATGGAATGCAGCTTTTGATGCAGGGTATGCTGCTGCGCTTAACAAACCATTAATTATTATTCATAATGAAGAACATCAACATGCACTGAAAGAAGTTGATGCTGCTGCACTAGCTATTACAAAAAATACTGATGAAGTTGTGAATATACTAAAATATTCTATTAACGGTTCTTTATAACAAATTAAGGATGCAATAAAACCTTCATAGAATTTTGACTCATAGCTACACCCATTGCTTCATGAACTTTTTCTATATGATAATTATGAGAAATTATTTTTTCCCATGGTAATTTTTCAATGTTTCTCTCTAATATTTTAATTGATGGATAATATTGGGAAATATCATCGCCGCCAACACCAATTACTCTAGCACTCTTTTCTAAAATTTGAGAGTGAGGATTTATTGGAATTTCATGGGAATTAGAAAAAATACCTACTTCTAAAACCATGCCACCCTCACGAATTAATTCTAATGCTGTTGTAAAACCCTCAGAAACACCTGTACAATCAACAACAAGATCTGCTCCAATGTTTTTTGTAATTCTTTTAATGTTATCTTTAATTTCTTCTTTGTGATTACTAACTACAACTTCACTAGCACCAAATTCTAATGCAACTGAAGTTCTAAATTTATAAGGATCAACTGCAATTATTTTACCTGCACCCATTAAATTAGATTTTATTAGGTGAAATAAACCAATAGGACCTGTACCTAATATTACGACGGTATCACCACTTCTAAATGGCTCCCATTCAGAGGACCATTGTCTTGCTTTATCTAAACAACCTGTAACAGATAATGGCTCAATGAAAGTCCCATATTTAGGATCTAATGTATCTGGAAACTTAAATAGGTGACTTCCTGGTAAAATATATAAATATTCACTCCATCCTCCAAAAATATGAGGCTCTTCACCTGCGCCTATGTTATTTCCATAATCTAGTTTTGCTTCACAATAATAATATGGTCTATTATTCCTACATGGAAAACACTTTCCACAGGATACATTTGGTGCTGGAACAACTCTATCGCCCACTTTAAGGATTTGACCATCATGATCTAAAAGTTCACCATTAATCTCTTCAATAATTCCAACATTTTCATGACCTTGTATTACAGGTAGTGGAATAGGTCTTCCACCTTTTTGATGAAAAAATCCCTCAAAAGAATGCTTGTCAGTTCCGCATATTCCTGAATATTCCATTTTAATTATTGCACAATTTTCTTTTAGATCAGGATATGGAAAATTTTGAAGAGATAACTTTCCTTTACCTTCTAAAACAACTGATCGAACATATCTATTTTTAATCATTTTTTAAACGTTAAGTTTTAAATTCATAGAATTATAATTACAGTTGTACTTACTAATTATCAAGAATAGTTATTTGCCAAAATTCCTAATTTTACTTCATAGTCAACTGCAATTCCATAGTCAGGGTCATCATCACTATCAACAATAAGCTGCCCTGTTTTTCTAAGTAAGCGATGGCAATCTTTTGTTAAGTGTCTCAGTTTAACTTGTTTGCCGATTTTAGAATAACGTTCTGCAACATCTTCTATAGCTTTTAAAGCTGATTGATCAATTACTTTTGAATTTGCAAAATCTATTATTACCAAATTTGGATCTTCATTAGGATTAAAAATTTCCAAAAAACTATTCGTAGAGCTAAAAAAAAGAGGACCTTCTATTTCATACACTTTAGCACCTTTTTCTGTTCTTGATTGTCTCTCAATTGCTCTAATTCTTGAAGCAGATTTCCATGCAAATACTAGTGCATTTACAATAACTCCGGCAACTACAGCTACAGCTAAATCTTCTAAAACAGTTATTACAGTTACTAAAATAATTACTAATGCATCAGATCGTGGGACATAAAATAATAATTTTAGTGAATTCCATGCAAATGTTCCAATAACAACCATAAACATTACTCCTACTAAAGATGCTATTGGAATAAGTTCAATTAGATTTGAAGTATAAAGAATAAAAATTAGTAAAAAAATTGCTGCTGATATGCCTGCAATTCTTGTTCTTCCTCCAGATTTTACATTTATCATTGATTGTCCAATCATAGCGCAACCACCCATACCTCCAAAAAAGCCTGTGATACCATTAGCGACACCTTGAGCTAAACATTCTTGTCTAGTTCCACCTTTTTTGTTAGTAATTTCTCCTACAAGATTAAGAGTCAACAAGCTTTCAATTAGACCAATAGAAGCCAAAATAATTGCGTAAGGAAAGATAATAAAAAAAGTATCTAAATTAAGTGGAACTGTTGGAATGGAAAAATTTGGAAGTCCTCCTGCTACACTTGCTAAATCCCCTACTCTTGGAACTGGTAAATCTAAAAGCAGAACTAAAAAAGTAACTAGAAGAATTGCAGCTAATGTAGATGGGATGAATTTAGTAACCCTTGGTAAATACCATATAATTAACATGGTTAAGAAAACTAATACTAAAGAATATGTAAGAACCTCCCCAGACATCCATGTAAAAGTTCCATCAAAGTTATATATTTGAAATTGATGCAATTGAGATAAACCAATTACAATAGCTAATCCATTAACAAAACCTAGCATTACAGGTTGAGGGACCATACGCATAAATTTTCCTAATTTAAATATTCCAGCAAGAAATTGCAAAACACCCATAAGAATAACTGTAGCAAACAAGTATTGAACTCCATGTTCTGATACTAATGATACCATAACAACTGCCAAAGCTCCTGTTGCACCAGAAATCATTCCTGGCCTACCTCCAAAGATTGCAGTTACCAATCCTACAATAAATGCTGCATACAAACCTGATAGTGGAGTTACACCTGCAACAAATGCAAAAGCAATTGCTTCAGGAACAAGTGCAATTGCAACAGTTAGTCCTGATAAAATTTCAATTTTAAAAAGTGAAAAGGAAGCTTTTCCTTTTGGAATATATTCGTCTTTATTTAACCCTAGAGAATTAGCAAATTGACCAATAGTAGTTTTAATCATAATGGTAATTGCTATATATGTGATTTATATTTAAATAATAGGCTATTTACTAATATTATGGTCGGGGAGAAAGGATTCGAACCTTCGACCCCCTGGTCCCAAACCAGGTGCGCTACCAGGCTGCGCTACTCCCCGAGAAAAATTGTTATATTCATAAATAAGCTAAAAACAATTCTTTTATGTTTGTTTTTAAAATAAAATTTATTATATTAATATCTAGGGGTGCTTAAATGCTGAGATTTATACCCTTTTAACCTGATCTGGATAATGCCAGCGGAGGAAAAATGAAATCAATACTAATTTTTTTTACTACCTTATCTATCTCTTTCTCAATCTATGCTGATAAACTAACTATTTACACCTATGACTCTTTTGTTTCAGAATGGGGTCCTGGACCAATAATTGAAAAGATATTTGAAGAAAAACATAACACAGATATAGAGTTTGTGTCAGTAGATAGTGCAGCAACATTATTAAATAAAGTTATTTTAGAAGGTGATTCTACAAAAGCAGATATTGTTTTAGGTCTTGATATGAATTTATTTAATTTAGCCGAACAATCAGGTCTTTTTTCATCTCATAATATTAATGATATTAACAATTTAATAAATTTACCATTAAAATGGGAAAGTAATAAATTTATACCATATAATTATGGGTACTTCTCTTTTGTATACAATGAAGCAAATTTAGAAACACCACCGAAATCTATGTATGAATTAATCAATTCTACTAATGCTAGAATTGTTATTCAAGACCCTAGAACATCTACTCCAGGATTAGGATTATTAACTTGGATGAAAGCTTTATATGGAGATCAGGCTGGTGATCAATGGAAAAGGTTAAATAAAAAAATTATTTCCGTTACCAAAGGATGGACTGATGCATATTATAATTTTTTTATGGCAGGTGAAGCAGATATGGTTTTGAGCTATACTACATCTCCTGCAGCTCATATTATGTTTGAAGAAAGATATGACATACGTGCTACAACTTTTGAAGAAGGAAATTATTTGACAATCGAGTTTGCAGGCATTTTAAATAATTCAATAAATAAAGATTTAGCAAACAAATTTCTTAAATTTATGTTATCTGAAGAATTTCAATCTGTCATTCCATCAACAAATATAATGTACCCTGTTATAAATATAAAAAATTTACCTGAAGCATTTGATGAACTCAAAGTTCCTAACTTTATTCAAATAGATCCAAAAGAAATTAATAAAAATAAAGATAAATGGATTGATGAGTGGCTTAATGCTTTATAAATAAATTGTATCATAAATATAATTATTCAGTATTATTTTTTTTTGGATTAATAATCCTATTACCTTTCATAGGTATTTTTTCAAAAATTAACTTTGATTTAGACGTAATTTATAATTTTTTTCAGAATTCTTATACACATCGTCTAATTTATTTCTCATTGTATCAAGCTTTTATTTCAGCAACATTAAGTTGTTTTTTAGCTATTCCATTCGCATTAGCATTAAATAGACATAAGAATTTAAAAATTATTAAATTTATCATTTCTCTTTGTGGTTTTTGTTTTGTTATACCGACAATCTTAATAGTATTTGCAGTTATAAAACTCTTTGGAAATAATGGTCTTTATAACTCGTATTTTAATTTGTATGAGAATTTATCAATAGAGACAATTTTTGGAATGAAAGCGATTTTAATTGCACATATACTTCTAAATACACCATTTGCGACGCGATTATTTTTTCAATCCTTAAATAGTATTCCTTTAAAATATTATGAAATATCCAGCTCTTTAAACATTACTTTTTTTGGTAATCTTCTTAAACTAGAAATACCTTACATAAGGCAAAATTTTTTTACTGTATTCTCAATAATATTCTCTCTATGTTTTTTAAGTTTTGCAATAGTAATGGCATTAGGTGGTGGACCTATGTATTCAACAATTGAGGTGGCAATTTATCAATATGCACTTTTTGAACTAAATTTTAATAAAGCAATTTTACTCAGTTTTTTACAAATTTTTATCTGTTTATTTTTTTTATTTATTGGTTTTTACAAATTAAAAGGTTCAAATTTTTTTGAAATAGATGAAATTAATTTTATTCATCCTCATAAAGAATACAAAACTATAAAAATTATAGATTTTTTAATAATTGTGTTTTTTTCGATATTTCTTTTTTCTCCAATACTTTCTGTAATTTATCATTTTATAAATAATGGTATTTATTTATCCTTTATTAATGAAAAATTTTTAGAATCTTTTTTTAATTCTCTACTTATTTCAATTACTACAGGAATAATTGTAAGTGTATTTGGATTTATAATTTCATCAATACTTGTAATAAATTATAAAAATATGATTTTTCAACAATCAATTTTTTTAATAAGCTCTTCAATAATAATTATTTCTCCAATTATATTTAGTCTTGGTTATTTTATTGTATTGGGTGAATTAAGATATCTGCAATTTTTTAAATATTTTGTTATAGTTTTGATAAATTGTCTTTGTTTATTACCCTTTTCTATATTAATACTTTTTAATAACCTAAAAAATATTTTTTTAAATTTTGAAAATTTTCAGCAAACTTTTCGTTTTAGTATAATAAATTATTTTATTATTTTACTCCCAATAATTAAAAAAAATATATTTTTTGTATTTGCATTTTCAACAGTAATTACTTTTGGTGACTTTACAATAATATCATTTTTTAAAGATCAAAATTTTGATACCTTACCATCTTATTTATATAAATTGATTAGTGTTTATAAATTTAATGAAGCTTCTTTTGTTGCTGGTGTTATTTTAATATTAAGTATGATTATATTTTTATTTATTGATAATTTAAATTACCAAGGCAAATCAGTCATTAAAACATGAAGGTAAATACTTGCTACATATCCTACAAATATCACTGGAGTCCATTTTAAATGTCCAAAAAAAGTATAATATCCTCTTGCTTGACCCATTAGGGCTACACCAGCAGCAGAACCTATTGATAGTAAGCTACCTCCTACACCAGTAGTAAGAGTTACAAGCAGCCATTGATCTATAGACATTTCAGGTCTCATTGTAATTACAGCAAACATAACTGGAATATTATCAACAATGGCTGATAAAACTCCTACAATGGAATTTGCCATTGTTGGACCTAATCCAACGTATAAAAATTCCGATACTAATGTTAAATATCCAATAAATCCTAAGCCACCTACACTCAGTATTACACCAAAGAAAAATAGTAAGGTATCCCATTCAGCTCTTGAAACTTTTCTAAAAAAATCAAACTTTTCATCTTCCACTGATGGATTGTGTGTTATTTTTAAGTAAAATGAATAGATTCCTAAAAGACCTAAACCGAACATCATTCCTAGCATTGGTGGTAAGTGTAAAATGTTGTGAAAATTAACAGCACTAAAAATAGTAAGTAGGCCTAAAAAGATAATAAATTTTCCACCTCTTTTAATAATAACTTTTTCTGAACTAACCTGAGGTTTATCAATAGGTATAAAGAAATACATAACAGCTGCTGGAATAATATAATTAATAACTGATGGGAAAAATATTTTAAAGAAAGTAAAAAACTCAACAATACCAGCTTGCCAAACCATTAATGTAGTAATGTCTCCAAATGGACTAAAAGCTCCACCTGCATTTGCTGCAACAACTATATTAATACAACCTATAGAAATAAATTTAGAATTACCTTTTCCACATGCCATTACAACCGAACACATAACAAGTGCAGTTGTTAAATTATCTGCAATTGGTGAAAGGAAAAAAGTAATAATACCAGTAAAAATGAAGAGCTGTCTAAAGCTAAAACCTCTTGAAGTAAGTTGATATCTTACATTATCAAAAACTTTTCTCTCTTCAAGAGCATTGATATAAGTCATGGCTACTAAAAGAAATAAAAAAAGTTCAGCAAACTCAAGAATATTATGCTCTAAAGCATATTCAATCTTATGAGCATATTCTTTATCGGAAGCAAAATGGAAAGCGATAATTGCCCAAATAACCGCTGCAGAAATAATTACTGGCTTAGATTTACGTAAATGACTAAATTCTTCAGCCATAACTACAGCATATGCTAATACAAATACTATAAGGCTAAGAATACCTACATATGATGTTGTTAAATCTATTTCCATAATCTTAAATTAAATGCAATTACCTCTTTATCAATGCCAAAATCGTATAGATTATTATGTATTGCTTCGTCAACAAAAACACCTTTTTTTTTCACTTTAGCCTTATTTAAAAGCTTTAAGCTATGGTCATGGGGAACAATTTCGTCTTTTTTTCCACTAACAACTAATAAAGGAGATTTTATTTTATCAATCTTACTTAAATTATCGAATTTGTCTTTAACAAGATACTTTGTTGGATATATTTTATATCTTTTTTTTGCAATATCAGAAATAGAAGTAAATGGGGCTTCTAGAACAACACTTAAAAAATTATATCTTGTAGCTAATTCAATTGCTACTCCAGATCCTAAAGATTCTCCATAAACGACAATTTGATCTTTTGAAAAATTAGAATATTTTTTTATATACTTTAATACTGCTTCACCATCTTTGTATAAATTTTCTTCAGTTGGTTTTCCTTTATTACCTGAAAATCCTCTCCAAGATACTAGAACTACATTCCAATTTTGATCAATATATCTTCTAATCCTAAATGCTCTATCTCCAATATTAAAAGAATTTCCATGAAAATATACCAATAATGGAAGTTTTTTATCTCCTAAGTGGAGCCAAGCTAAGAGTTTTATTTTATCTTCAGTTACAATTTGGATCTCTTTCGTTGAATATAATTGGTAATCAGCAGGTGTGCCAGGATGTCCAGATGTGTTGAAAAGTATACGTCTTTGAAGAACATAAAGAAGCAAACCGAAAAAAATATATAGAAAAATTGCTGAAAAAATGTAAACCATAAATTAGTATATTTATGAAAATAGAGAGTAAAGCAAAAGCATATGATCCATTTAATGCTTACAATATAGCATTAAAAAAAATAGAAGAAAGCGGTATTATCCCAACTAAACAAAGAAGAATTCTTGCTAAAATTTTATTTCAAAAAGGTAATCGTCATATATCTGCAGAAAACTTATTTGATGAAGTAAAAAAAGAAGACCGTAAGATTTCAATGGCAACTATTTATAATACTCTAAAGCAATTTACTAACTTAGGTCTCATTAGAGAAATTGTAGTTGATAAAAATAAATCGCTTTATGATACAAATAATAAGCCTCACTATCATTTATATATTGAGGATGAGGGTAAAGTTCATGATATTCCAACTGATAATATAAATTTAGATTTACCATCAATTCCAGCATGTTTAAATTTGCATAATATTGACGTAATAGTTAGAGTAAGATCACTTAAAGACAATAAAAAGAGCTAGATATATATGCACAACTTAAAGTTGTGGACCGCGTCAAATAAAAATAATAATTTATCAAAATTTATTAGCACATTAAAGAATTTAAAATTTAATTCGTATTTTGATTTACATAAATGGAGCATTGAACACAAAAATGATTTTTGGAATGAAATATGGAGGTTCACCAAAATAATTGGCGAATTAAAAGGTAAAGTTTATTTACACAATAAAGAATTTATTAAATGTCAATTTTTTCAAAATAGCAAAATTAATTACTCTGAAAACTGTTTATCTAAAAATAACGATACTGATGCAATAATTTTTTATTCTGAAAATAAGTTAAGAAAATCACTTACGTGGAAACAATTACGTGAAAAAGTATTTAAGCTCTCATATTTTTTAAAAAAAAATAATGTTTATAAATTTGATAGAATTGCTGCAATACTTCCAAACTTACCTGAGACAGTAGTGTCTTTTCTTGCAACATCACAAATTGGAGCAATATGGACTTCATGCTCATCAGACTTTGGTGCCAGGGCAATTATTGATAGATTTAAGCAAATTGAGCCAAAAATATTAATCATATCTGATTATTACTATTATAACCAAAAAAAAATATATACTACTAAGATTGTTCCTGAAATTTTAGAAAATATTTCAAGTATAGAAAAAATTATTGTGATCCCCTATGAAAAAGAAAAAGCAAATTTAAATGTTAATTTTAAATATATTGAATGGTTTTCAATTCAAAAATCAAATTATAAGAATGAGATATTTGAAAGATTTGAATTTAATCATCCTCTATATATACTCTATTCAAGTGGCACGACTGGAGTTCCTAAATGTATAGTTCATGGAGCTGGCGGTTCATTAATTCAACATAAAAAAGAACATCAATTACATTGTAATATAAATGAAAATGATAAAGTATTTTATTTTACAACTTGTGGTTGGATGATGTGGAATTGGTTAGTTTCTTCACTAGCCTCAAAGGCTTCAATTGTATTATATGATGGTTCTCCCTTTATTCCAAATTATGAAACCTTATTTGATATAGCAGAAATAGAAAAAATAAAATTCTTCGGAACTGGTGCAAAATATATAGATACAATAAAAAATCAAAAAATTAATATAATTAAAAAATTTAATCTCCCTAAATTGGAAATAATAGCGTCAACAGGTTCGCCTTTAGTAAATGAGTCTTTTGAATACGTATATAAGTTTATTAAAAAAGATATTCATTTAGCATCTATAAGTGGTGGTACGGATATTGTTTCATGTTTTGTGTTAGGCAACCCTTCACTTGATGTTTTTAGTGGTGAAATACAATGTGCTGGCCTTGGTATGGACGTAGATATATATGATGAAGCAGGTAGTAGTTTAACAAATTTAAAAGGAGAACTAGTTTGCAAATCTAGCTTTCCTTCAAAACCAATATATTTTTGGAATGATAAGAATTTTAAAAAATATAAAGAAGCATATTTTAAAAATTTTGAAAATATTTGGTGCCATGGAGATTACTCTAAAAAAACTATCAATAATGGATATATTATATATGGAAGATCAGATGCAACATTAAATTCCGGTGGCATAAGAATTGGAACCGCTGAATTATATGGAGTAATTGAAAATATGGATGAAATTTCGGAAAGTTTAGCAGTAGATCGTCAAGTCAGAAACGATACAGAAGTAATACTTTTTGTAGTAATGAATAAAAATTATAAATTAAGTGATAAAATTATAGATAGCATAAAATATAATTTAAAAAATTCTTTATCCCCAAAACATGTGCCCAAAAAGATCTTTTCAGTATATGAAATTCCAAAAACAAGAAGTGGAAAAATTGTAGAACTGATTATTAAAAAAATAATAAATGGTGAAGATATATCAAATACAGAAATGCTTATTAATCCACATTGCCTTAAAGAGTATCAAGATATATATAATTTAATTAATTAATATGCCAAAAAGAATAGTAATTACCAAAATCGGTGGGCCAGAAGTTTTAAAATATGAAGAATACAAACTTCCTGTTAAATTACCAAAATCAATGGTTCGCATTAAACAGACATCTATTGGAATAAATTTTATTGATACATATCATCGAACAGGAATTTATCCATTGCCATTAGAATTTCCATTTTGTCCAGGTCTAGAAGCAGCTGGAGATATTATTGAAGTAGGAGATGATGTTAAACAATTTAAAGTTGGAGATAGAGTTGCCTATTCTTTTAGTCCTCCCTTAGGTGCGTATTGTGAAATAAGAGATTTTGAAGCAGACAGAATAGTTAAAATACCTGAACATATTTCTAATGATGAAGCAGCTTCAATTTTATTACAAGGTATGACAGTAGAATACTTATTTGAAAGACTGTATAAAATAAAAAAAGATGAAAAATTTTTGTTTCATGCTGCAGCTGGTGGTGTTGGACTAATAGCTTGTCAATGGGCAAAGTCGTTGAATGCAAAAATGATAGGTACTGTAAGTACAGAAGAAAAATCTGAATTAGCCAAAAGTCACGGTTGTGAGTATACAATTAACTATAAAAAAGATGATGTATATGAAAATGTTCTTGATATTACTGATAAAGAGCTTGTTAGTGTGGTTTATGATGCTGTAGGGAAAGATACCTTTGAAACATCTCTAAAATGTTTAAATTTTAGAGGTTTAATGGTTTCATTTGGCCAATCTTCTGGAATGGTAAGAGATGTAAATTTACATAGTACATTTAACCCAAAAAGCTTATATTATACTCGTCCCACTTTAATGCATTATATAAAGGATAGGAAAGAATTAGATGCGTCTAGTAAAAAATTATTTGATAAAATTAAAAATAAAGAAATTAAACCTAATATATTTAAATCGTTCAAACTTTCAGAGGCATCGGAAGCACATAAACTTATAGAGTCTAGGATGTCGACAGGATCTATAATACTTAATCCTTAATGGCGACCCCTAGGAGAATCGAACTCCTCTTTTCAGGATGAAAACCTGATGTCCTAACCGATAGACGAAGGGGTCGTGTGATTGATATATAGTAGATATTTGGGTTTTTTTCAAATTATTTAATTGATTACTTTTACATCATGGATCACTATCTGGGGTATGTTAGTACTTGAGAAGTTATCTTTTTTAATTGAGCATAAAATATGAAATTTGAATTTATTAAATTTCATAAGATAATGACCAATCTTGGTACTTATACTATTAAATGATATTCCTTTTAAATTTTCACCTAAATCATTTTTAAAAAAAATTAAAATATGTTTATTTTTTAAATTTTTCACATGATCAATTACTATATCTTTGATTAAAAATTGAGGTTCCTCATTTCCTTTGCCGTGAGGTTCCAATAATTCTAAATTATCTAAAAAATCTTTGTTTATTTGATTTACAGATATTTCACTGTCATAAAATATTTTCTTTTCAAAAAGTTTACTATCAAATAAATTAAATTTCATAGTTAAAAATTCATTTATTTCTTCTAATTTATTTTTATGAATTTTGAGGCCTATTGCCATTCTATGACCACCGCCCTTTTCTATTAAATCGTTAGCTTTTAAATCCATCACTATACTTCCAACATCAATCTGATCTATAGACCTGCCAGAACCTACACCAACATTATTAATAAAAGAAAAAACAAATGTAGGTTTATTGTATAGAGCTACTATTTTACTTGCAACTATACCCAAAACTCCTTGATGCCAATTCTCTTTATAAACAATAATAAATTTTTTATTTTCTTGATCTTTTATTTGCTCAATAGCTTCATTAAATATATTTTGTTCTATTAATTTTCTTTTTTCATTAATTAAAAATAATTTTCTAGAAATAGTTTCTATTTCAGAGTCATCATTTGAGATAAGAAGCTTAGAAGATAAAGATGAATCATCAATTCTACTCGCAGCATTAATTTGTGGGCCTAAGATGAAACCAATATCCATAGATGTAGGTTCATGATTTATATTAGAATTATCTAATATTTTTGTTATTGATTTATTTTTTCGGCTTTTAATAAGCTCCAAACCCTTACTAACTATTGATCTATTATAATTATTTATATTAACAACATCACAAATAGTTCCAACAGCAACTAAGTCTAAATATGACATCAAATTTGGTTCTTTTATATTTGGAAATAATTTTAATTCTCTCAACTGTTTTCTTAAGCCCATTAAAAAAAGAAAAGTTACTGCTACTGCTGCAAAATCTTTATAATTGTTTTTTTCATCAAATCGATTTGGGTTAATTATGGAGTGGACTTTTGGAAGTTTAAATTCACTTAAATGATGATCTATAACTATAACTTCAATACCATTATAATTAGGCAAATCAATCGAGTTAAATGCTGATGTACCGCAATCGAGTGTAAACAAGAGTTTAATATTTTCATTAAGCATTTCATTCATAAGCCTAACATTCGGACCATATCCCTCCGATAATCTATTAGGTATTTTACAAACAAGATTATTGGTAAAATTATTTAAAAATTTATATAAAATTGAAGCAGAAGTAGATCCATCAACATCATAATCAGCGATTATTCCAATCTTTTCATTCTTTTTTAAAGCCTCAATACACCTTTCAATTCCTTTTTTCATATCTTTAAGCTCAAAAGGGTCAGGAAGATTATTTAAAAGATTAGGATTTATAAAATTATCATAATTTTCTTCGAAGACACCTCTTGAAATTAGAAGTTTTGAAAAAATTTCAGAAATTGATTTTTTTTGTGAAAGAGCTTGAATATGATTAAAGTCTATTTGCTTTTCTTCCCAAAATTTATCAGATAGTGATTTTTCAATATTCACATTAATTAATTATCATGAATAGCAAGAACAGTAATTGTTTCTTTTACAAATTCTAAGCTTTCAATTCTATTAATTACATTACTTAATTTTTCTTGCTGAACATTATGAGTAGTTATTATTATCGGTATTGGTTTATCTACTTCAGAACTATCAGGAAGTTGAAGTATTTTTTTAACTGATATATCAGAATCACTGAAGTAATTTGTAATTGATGAGAGAACACCAGGTTTGTCTTCAGTCATTATTCTTAGGTAATAGCTATTAATTACATTTTCTGCTGAATATTTTTCAAAGCTTTGTAACTTATCAATTTTAAAACCTAAATTATCAAATTTTTCATTCTGAGATATATCATATAAATCAGATAAGACAGAGCTGGCAGTTGGTTTTCCCCCTGCTCCTTCACCCTCTAAAAATAAATTTTCTAGATGCATAGTTTCAATATTAATCGCATTAAGAGCATTATCAACACTTGCTAAAGGATTATCCATTGAAACCAATTTTGGTGAAGTAAAGTTTGAAATCTTCCCTTCAATTATGCAAGCTTCAGATATTAATTTTATCTTATATCCTAATTTTTCAGCAAAATTAATATCTTCAATTTTAATATTTGAGATTCCTTCAATATAATTATTATTAAAGTCTAATTTTGATTTAAAACATAAAGTTGATAATATTGTTAACTTGTGCGCTGCATCATATCCGCCAATATCTAATTTTGATTCCTGATCAGAAGTAAAACCCTTATCTTTAGCAATTTTAAGAACTTCATCAAAGGACAAATTATCTTGCTGCATTTTGGTTAAAATGTAATTTGTTGTTCCATTTAAAATGCCAGAAATTTTATTAATTCTATCTAAACTAATAGAATTTTTTATTGTTTTTATAATTGGAATTCCACCTGCGACAGCAGCTTCATACGATAAGGCTAGTGAATTAATATTGGCTAATTCAAATAATTCTTTTCCATGATTAGCTATTAAAGCTTTATTTCCTGTTACAACATGTTTTTTATTTTTTAATGCTGTTTCAATTATTTCATAGCTAATCCCTTTTTCTTCACCAATTAATTCAATAACTATGTTACAATTATCGTCCTTAGACATGTCCCTTGGATCGTCATACCAGGTATAATTTGAAATATTAAAATTTCTTTTTTTATTTTTTGTTTTGGCAGATATTCCAACGATGTTAAATTCTACATCTGTTTTAGCTGAGAAATAATTTTTATTTTCTTCAATTGTTTCAATCAATGCTGATCCAACATTTCCTAATCCCGCTATGCAAATATTAAGCTTATTCATAACAATATTTAACTTTTATAATCATTAATACATTTATCTATATCAATTTTTTCAGTATTAGAAATACTACAATATTCTAATAATTCTTCATCATTTAATTTAGTATCTTTAAAATCAGGAACATTATCAATATCAGGATATCCACAAGAAAGGATAGAAAAAAATAAAAAAAAAATTGTTAAATATTTACTCATACTAAAGATACTGTTTCTTCAATATTTTCGGCAATATTAAAACATTGTACTGCTTGGCCTGCAGCACCTTTGATTAAGTTATCTATTGCGCTTACTATAATAATTTTATCTTCACTATGATGATTAAATATTTTAAGTTTACAAAAGTTAGAATTTTGAACAGAAAAAAAATCAAGAGGTTCATCATTATCGATATATTTTAAGAAAGGGTTTATTTTTTGTAAATCTTGAAATAGATTTATGATATGTGTTTTTTTTATACTATCATTAAGATCGCAATAAATTGTAGAAATCATACCTCTAAAATTAGGAAGAATGTGAGGGTTAAATGAAAACTTTACTAGATTTTCCGAATTATACTTATTAAGTTCTTGTTTAATTTCTGCAATATGTCTGTGATTATTTGTATTATAATTATAAAAATTATAATCATTTTTTGATTTCATTTTATTGAAATTAAACTTCTTTCCTGCTCCGCTATAACCTGATTTAGAATCTATAATTATATTCTTGGTATCGATGAATTTATTTTGTATTAAGGGTATTAATGGTAATAAAATAGAAGTTGGATAACATCCTGGCACAGCTATATTTTTAGAATTTAATATTTTATCTCTATTTATTTCAGCAAGACCATAAATAAAGTTGTTTAAATGCTCTTTGCACTCGTGTTCATTGCCATAATTTTCTTTATAAACATCAAATTTATCTAATCTAAAGTCAGCTGATAAATCTATAATATTAATTTTATTAAAATATTTTTTTACATATTTATTTGATACTGCATGAGGTAAAGCTAAGAATACGTAATCACTATCTTCAACATTAAAACTATTATTTGGTTTTAAAAGAGGAAGTTGATTATATTCTTTTGTATTATCAATATTACTTAAATAACTACCTTGAATAGTTTCCGATCCTAAAAAATTTATATCTACGTAGGAATGATTTGATAGAATTTTTACTAACTCCATTCCAACATAGCCTGTTGAGCCTAAAACGGCTACTTTAATCTTATTTTTCATTAAAACTTATCTCTTAGAGAATTGATAACTTCTTCTCGCTTTTGCCAAGCCAGATTTTTTTCTTTCAACTACTCTTGGATCTCTGGTTAAAAGTCCTACTTTTTTTAGAGGAGGTCTATTTGATAGATCATAAAGACTTAAGGCCTTACTTATACCATGTCTTATTGCTCCTGCTTGACCAGATAAGCCGCCACCTTTAACTGTAGCTTTTATTTCATATCCTTCTTCAGATTGAATAACACTTAGTGGTTGATTTACGACCATTTGCAAAACTGGTCTAGAGAAATATTTAACTAAAGATTTACCATTAATAGTTATTTCTCCATTACCTCTTTTTAACCATACCCTAGCAATAGAATTTTTTCTTTTACCAGTAGCGTAAGCTCGGTCTTTATTATCAAGTTTATCAGTTGTTTTAATATCTTCAGTTTCCATTTTAAATTTTATTTTTTCTATTTAAATCACCAATTTTTATTTCGCTAGGTTTTTGAGCCTCATGGTTATGTTTGGAGTCTCTATATATTTTACAATTAGACAATTGTTGTTTTCCTAAAGGTCCTGATGGTATCATTCTTTTAATAGCAAGTTTGATGATTTCATCAGATTTATTTTTCTCTTTCATTTTATTAGGAGTTGTTGATTTAATGCCTCCCGGATATCCTGTATGTCTGTAGTAGATCTTATTGTCAGCTTTTTTTCCTTTTAATTGAACTTGATCAGAATTAATAATTATAAGATTATCTCCACAATCTTGATTTGGTGTATATTCTGGCTTATTTTTACCTCTAAGGATGTTTGCAGATATTACTGCTAATCTACCTAGGACAGCATCTTTAGCATCTATTAGTATCCATTTTTTGTTAATGTCACTCTTTTTTACAGAATAAGTTTTCATCGCGATGCCAAATACATACTATAAAAAATTAAGTCAATGTTTTAATAAAAAAAACCCTCTTAAAGAGGGTTTTTTTTAAATAATAAGGTTAAATTATGCAGATGCTGTATCTTTAGAAGCAGCGTTCCAAATAATTAAACCGAATAAGATTTTGTTAACAAAGTCTGCTAAATTATAAATCCAGTTCAGAGTATCAGCATCAACTGAACCCATCATTAAACCAAAAATATAACCTAGAGGATAGATTGCCCATCCTACCAAGACAATAAGCCTCATAGCGTTAAACGCAGAAGCAACTGACTCTTTTGTTGCAGCAGCTTGACTTGCTTCACCTCGGAAAATTTCCCAGATAATAACAGCCCAACCTATCATACCGATAATGAAACCTAGTAAAACAGAGATATAACCTGCTTCTCCTAGGTATCCACCGATAACCATAACAAGTGTACCAACTAGAAGTCTCCAGAAAGCACCACCTGATACAGCGGCACCAGCAGCTACAAGAATTAAAAAGAATTCAACCATTTGAAGAGGTACAGTTAGTACCCAATCGATATATCTATATACCGTTGGTGACTCACCTGTAGCAACCCAAAAGTCTCTCATGTACATGTAATGGACAGCAGCAATAAAAGTTATCAATCCTGCTACTACCATTGATGTTCTCCATTTAGAAGATACTCTCATACCTTCATAGAAAAAGAAGATAGTTGAAGCCCACATACCGATTGAAACAATCCAGAAAGTGATACCTACAAAATCTTCACCACCTAAAAAAGTGTCGGCAGCAAAAGCTGGGACAGCAATAAAAGCTATTGTCGCAGCAATCATACCTAATAGACTAGTCTTATTTAACATAAAAACTCCTTATAGTTTGTTTCCTTACTAATAAGATGAGCTTCATATATTTTAATTGACGGATAAGATAAATACTTAAAATAATTTTTTTTAGATGATTTTTTGTATAATTTTGTTATTTAAATAATTGAAAAATATACATTTTTTTTTTTATAAAATATTTTATTATTATTTTTACAACAATTCTCTCATTTTTTTAAGAATCTGATCAATTTTTTCGTTTTTTTGATCATTTTCAAATTTAGTTTCAATTTTATCATAATTACCAAAGCTATTATTAATTTTTTTAGATTGAAGTAGTTGGTTTGCTAATTTTAGTGATGGGTTATAATTACCGTTATCATAGATAAGATTTTTTAATTTTTGGAGTTTTTTTATATTTTCTTTATTAAAATATCTTGTACCACGGGAGCTTTTCCTGGAGATACCCTCTACTCTTAATTTATTTGTTTTCTTATCCTTAGAGTCCCAATATCTAATTACATGCTCTTTTAAACCTGTGATTTTTGCTGCTTCACTTATATTAAGATATTTTTTCATATTTCTTTATTAAATATTAAGCAGTTTCATTTTGATTAATGTATTTTAGTATATTTTTACTAGCTTTAAATGAAATAACATTTCTGTCATTAATTAATACTTCTTCCCTAGTTTTAGGATTACGCCCTACTCTACTGTTTTTTTTTCTTAATGTAAATGTACCAAAGTTATGAATTTTTACTAATCTACATTTAAAATCACCCTTTTTATATTTTCCTTTAGGATCGTCTTCATCATAGTAAATATTATTATTTTCATCAATTAAACTTTCGATTATTATTTCTATGATATCATTGACAATATCTAGACACTCCTTTCTAGAAAACCCAAACTCTTTATTAATGGTATCTGCTATATCATCTCTAGAAACATTTTTATTCATTATATATTTTTTATAGTATTATTTATTTGTAAATTTAAGTTATTTAAAATGAAATTATAACATTGATTTAGAGCATAACTGAAAGCTAATGAACTTGCACTACCATGGCTTTTTACTGAAATCCCATTTAGTCCAATTAATGTTGCTCCATTGTAAATATCTGGATTTACCTGATCTTTAAGTTTAATTAAATCTTTTTCTATAAGTTTATATGCTAATTTATTTACAATAGATTTTTTAAACATTGTTCTAAGATTTGCAGTAATAAAATTTGATATTCCCTCTGCTGATTTCAACATTATATTTCCTGTATATCCATCTGAAATAATAATATCACAATCGCCAGAGGTAATTTTATTTGGTTCAATAAATCCAATAAAGTATTTATCTAAAAAACTTTTTGAAATTAAATCCGAAGCTTCTTGCAGAAATTCTAAACCTTTGTTATTTTCAGTACCTATATTTAATATGCCTATACTTGGTCTTGATTTTTTGTTTATAGTTGAAAAATAACAATAACCCATTACTGCAAACTGAAAAAGATTTGATGGAGTTACAGTTACATTTGCACCTAAATCTAACATTATTGAATAATTTTTTTGATTTGGAATAAGAGAACATATAGCTGGTCTATCGATTCCATTAATCATTCCAATTATTAATCTCGATAAGATCATTATAGCAGCAGTATTTCCTGCAGAAACAAAACCACAATTAGGTTGATCTTTTACAAATTCTAATGCTTTATAAATACTGCTATTTTTTCTTGATCTTAATATTGTATTTACATTATCTTCATCAAGAACATCATCATTTGTATTTAAAATTTTATACTTTTTTAAATTTATATTTTCTGAAATTATCAATGATTTAATTTGATTTTCATTTCCAAAAAAAAATAAATCTGATTCTTTATTTTTTTTTTGAAAAATTTCAGCGCCTTTTAAAACTTTTAAAGGACTATTTTCTCCACCCATTGCATCGATAGCAATAGAAATTTGTCTATTAGACATCAGAGTTTAATTTGATTGTTTTGATTTGATTTTTAAAATCTGTCTGCCTTTGTACATTCCTGTAGACTTATCAATTTTATGTGACAATCTAGGTTCACCAGATTCTTTATCTAGAATTATATTAATATCTTTTAACCCAAGATGAGATCTTCTCATATTTTTTTTTGAACTACTAGTTTTTCTTTTTGGTACAGCCATATTGCCCCCATTATTAGATATTTAATTATTTGCAAGATTTTTTTGGAAAAAATTGAAAATAAATTTTATTTTACATATATTTTTCATAGCTTTCCTTTAAATCTCTAAATATATAAAAAAATGTATTTGCAGCAACTAGAATTTTTTCTTTTTGTATGAAATTTAAATTTTCTAAATAATTAGAAAAAAAATTATTATCTATTTTGCTATACTCTTTTGGAAATTTTGACAATCTGAAATAAAATTTTTTAACATAAGATTTTACATATTTTCCTATAGACATATCTCCAATTCCTTTTGATCTTAATGATTCATCCAAATCCTCTACAAAAGTATTTATTAATTCCTCATTAATTAATTGGTAATTATCAACTTTAAATTCAATATTTAGTTTGATATTAATTATTAAAAATATCGAGACAATTTCAAATGATGTGTTGTAATTTTTCTGCTCAAAAAAAGAGTTGTCTATAAGAAGTTGTTTACTTTCGATCAATATTTTTTTATAAATTTCATTTGCAGAATGTTTACCATTCTTTTCTTTTTTTTTAAAATAATGTAATATCATATTGTGTATAGATTTATTGTATTAATTATATCATTATTATTAATTAACAATTGCTCAAATCAAATATCTTATTCTGGTAAGATATTTAATGAAGAAAATATTCAAAAATTAGACTTTAAAAACAAGAATAATTTACAAAATAAATTAGGAAATCCTAGTTATATTGATCCAATAACTGGTAAGTTTTTTTATTATCTAGAAAGAAATACACAAAAATCAGCTTTTAATAAACATACAGATTATAGTTATATCTTTGTTTTTGAATTTAATGAAAATGAAACTATTGCTAATACATCTGTGTATGACTTAAAAAATAATAAAAATATAGAACTTGTTAAAGATGAAACAGGAAGTACAATTCTTAAAAGAGGTTTATTAGAAAAAATGTTTGGGGGAGTTGGACCTAGGCAAGAGATCTCAACTACCCCATAAATATTTAAATTGATATTGCTGCCAATAAAAGTAATGCAACAATATTAGTAATTTTAATCATAGGGTTTACTGCAGGACCAGCTGTGTCCTTGTAAGGATCTCCTACTGTATCTCCCGTAACTGCAGCTTTGTGTGCTTCACTACCCTTTCCACCATGATTTCCATCCTCAATATACTTTTTTGCATTATCCCAAGCACCACCTCCAGCAGTCATACTTATTGCAACAAACAAACCTGTGATAATTACACCAAGCAATAATGCACCTAAGCATGATAAAGCTGCTGATTGTCCAGCAATAAATAGAATTACAAAATAAACAACTATTGGTGACAATACTGGTAACATCGATGGTATTATCATTTCCTTAATTGCAGATTTAGTTAGAATATCAACGCATGTACCATATTCCGGCTTACCTTTGCCTTCCATTATTCCTGGAATTTCTTTAAATTGTCTTCTTACTTCTAAAACAACAGAGCCTGCTGCTCTTCCAACTGCCGTCATACTAAGAGCCCCAAATAAGAAAGGTAACAATCCCCCTAATAATAATCCAACAACTACATAAGGGTTTGATAAATCAAAAGAAACTTCTATTCCGTATAATGGACTACTTGAGTCTTTGGCAAAATGATCAAGATCTTCTGTGTAAGCTGCAAATAAAACAAGTGCACCTAATCCTGCTGATCCAATTGCATAACCTTTTGTAACTGCTTTAGTAGTATTACCGACTGCATCAAGAGCATCAGTTGTTTTTCTAACGTTTTCATCAAGGTTTGACATTTCAGCAATACCACCTGCATTATCTGTTACAGGTCCATATGCATCTAAAGCAACAACCATGCCTGCTAGAGCTAGCATTGTCGTTACAGCAATTGCTATACCAAATAGACCTGCAAGTGAATATGTTGAGATAATTCCTGCAACAATAATCAAAGCTGGTAAAGCTGTAGCTTCTAAGCTAATTGCAAGACCTTGTATTACGTTAGTTCCATGACCAGTCGTTGATGATTGAGCAATACTTTGTACAGGTCTATAGTTAGTTCCAGTATAGTATTCAGTTACCCATATTATTAAACCTGTAATTATTAATCCTAATAAACCACAAATAAAAAGTGACATTCCAGTAAATTGAGTAGATGTTCCCTCAACAACTAAAACATTATTTAAGCCAACAATATAATCAGTAACAAAATATAATAAAACAGCAGATAAAATAGCTGATACAGCGAAACCTCTATAAAGAGCAGCCATAATATTATTATTTTTACCTAGCCTAACAAAGTAAGTACCAATTATACTGGTTAATGCACAGACGCCTGCAATGGCCAATGGAAACATCATCATTGTATAAGAATTTTCAATAAAAAATATAGAAGCTAAAACCATTGTTGCTACAACTGTTACGACATAAGTCTCAAAAAGATCTGCAGCCATTCCTGCACAATCACCAACGTTGTCTCCAACATTATCTGCGATCACTGCAGGATTTCTTGGGTCATCTTCTGGAATACCTGCTTCTACTTTACCAACTAAATCTGCGCCAACATCAGCTCCTTTAGTGAAAATACCTCCACCTAGTCTTGCAAAAATTGAAATTAATGATGCTCCAAATCCTAGTGAAACTAAAGGAGCTACAATTTCTCTACCTGGGAAAGAACCAGAATTATGCAAAATAAAATAAAAAATTGCAATTGAAAGGAGTGCAAATCCAGCAACTAGCATACCAGTTACTGCTCCAGCTTTAAAAGATACCGATAAGCCTTCTGCAAGACTTTTACTAGCTGCATGAGTTGTTCTGACATTAGATCTTACAGATATATTCATACCAACATAACCTGCAGCACCAGAAAAAAATGCCCCAATTAAAAATCCAATACCTGATGCTAAATCAAAAACTATCCAAATTAGAGCAAAAATAACAACACCAACAATAGCGATAGTCATATACTGACGATTTAAATAAGCTCTAGCGCCTTCTTGAATAGCACTCGCAATTTCTTGCATTTTATCATTTCCAGAACCAAGTGATAAAATTTGCCTAGATGTTACTAGACCATAAAGTACGGCTGCTAGACCGCATAAAACAATTAATATCTGCAGTGTTGTCATTGAAAACTCCTTAAAATTTTGGGTGATATGTCAGAAACTATTGAAAAAATCAAGTTTTTAGGAGAAATGATCATATTCCTTGATATTATTAATGTTAATTTGTGAATCGAAATAAATCCCCTTCTTACTAATGATTTTTCCAATGCAAGAAATTTTAATTCTATTTTGCCTGGCTATTTTTTCAATTTTGCTTCTATTTTTTTGATTAGAAATTATGATTAAACAATAATCATCACCTGCATTTAAGAGTTGCTCTAATTTAATATTGCCATTTTGAATTATTTTTTTTGTATTTAAGCTTAATGGAATTTTGTTTAAATAAATTATTGCCCCAAGCCTATCATTTAACATTTTATTTAAATCTCCAATTAAACCATCTGAAATATCTTTCATAGATGAAGATAGTTTTGCAATCATTGAGCCAAGTTTGCAAGGCGACGGATAAAGATATTTTTTTATAAAATATTTACTTAATTTATTATTTACAAATATATTTTTTTTTAAAATTTCTAAACCTATTTTAGATTCACCGATATTTCCAGAAACAAATATTTCATCATTAATATTAAATTTATTCTGAAAAACATCGATTTTTTTATCAATATATCCAAAAAAAGTTGATGAAATTATCAAATTATTTGATTTAGACAAATCCCCACCTAATAAATAAAAATTGAATTTAATTTGGATTTTTTTAAGATGTTCAGAAAAATCCTTTAACCATTTATAATTTACATAAGATGGTAAACATAAATTTAGTGAATATGAATGAGGCTTTGCACCCATAGCAAATAAATCTGATAAATTTACAGTTGTAATTTTTTGAGCAATTGATTTTGGATTATCATTTTTAAAAAAATCAATATTTTCTGAAATTGTATCAGATGTAACTGTGAATTTATATTTTTTATTTTTTAAATTTAGATAAGCAGCATCGTTATTAAAATTAAATGTACCTTTTTTATCAAAGTTTAGTTTTTTAAAATAATTTTTAATTATAAAATTTTCTGTAAAATTATTCTTTTGCAATTTCATATTTATCAATATATTTTTGGACAACGACATTAAATAGTTTTGTTTCTTTAGATGAAACTAAACTCTTCGAAATATTTAAATAATCATCAAATACTATATTTATTTTTTTTTTATCAGTAATATTTAATTCAGAAAGAATTGCGAAGGTTAAAGCCTTTAAAGTTCTATTCCATTTTTCAAATTTTCTTTCAATATTTATAAAATTGTTAACATCAATAATTAAAGATTTTTTATCGATATTATTTTTATAATTATCAAATAATTTTTTCAAAAAATTTTTGTTAAATTTTAGTATAAACTCTTCTTTTTCATTAATAACTGCTATGTTTGAATTATAAAAATGATGCTGAAAATCTTCAATACTTTCATGTTTTTCTGTATTTAAAAATTCAGATTGAAAAATGTATTGGACAAAGGCAAGTCTTGTTTTTGACTTGATCTTATTTTGCATTTTGTTTTAACAACTCAATACAAGCTGATGCAGCTTCTCCACCTGTATTTTTTTGCTTAATGTCACTCCTTACAATAGCTTGTTCGATATTATAACAAGTTAATATTCCAAATCCAATTGGTTTATTATATTCTATTGATAAGTCCATTATTTTTCTTGATGATTCATTAGCGATAACTTCAAAGTGGTACGTTTCACCTTTTATAATACACCCTAGAGTAATAAATCCGAGATAATTATTTATATTTTGTCTAATCAAATAAGGAATTTCAAAACAACCAGGAGCATTAACTAAATCATATTTGAATCCATTTTCATTTAAAGTACTTATTGCGCCAAGTTCAAGATTATCTGATACTTGGTTATAATAATTTGAAGATACTATTAGAATTTTATTGTTCATTTTTATTTTTAACTATCTCAATATATGTTTCATAAAATATAAAAATTATTATTAGCATTTATTAACAATATAACTAATTAAATTTCAGCATTAACAACAAATTTTTGAAATTCAAGTTTGTTGTTATTTCTTATATTTTTATACTGGTATGTTGATTTATTATTTAGCATTTTAATGTTTATTGAACATTGTTTAGAATAAATCTAGCTAAATAATCAAATTCAATATTTACTTGATCATTTACATTTAAATATTTAAGATTGGTATTCTCATATGTATGTTCTATAACAGAAATCTTAAAATAATTAGAATCTACATTTGCTATTGTTAAAGATATTCCGTTTATAGAAATAGATGCTTTTTCTAAAATAAATTTATTATTATGATTAAAATTTTTTTCAAAATAATATTCCCAACTTTGATCTAGTTTTTTTATATCTTTAACATCAGTTATTGTATCAACATGGCCATAAACAAAATGACCGCTAATTTCATCTCCAATTTTGAGAGATTTCTCCAAATTAATTTTCGAGTTATAAGTAATAACATTATATAGATTAGTTCTTGTTAATGTTTCTTCACCAATATTTACTTTGAATGAAAATGTTTCATCCTTATTTTTTTTTATTTCTCTTGCAGTTAAACATATTCCATTACATGATATTGAGGAACCTTCTTTGCAATCATTAAGATTAAGATTCGTATTTACTTCATAAAGTCCTTGATTAATTAATTTTATTGAACCAATAGCCTGGATTATTCCTGTAAACATTACCCAACCTTATAATTATAATATTTGTCTTCTTTAAAATTCTTTTTTTCATTAATAGTCAATCTCAAATTTTTAAATTTTTTTCCTAAAATTGCTGGCTTTCCATTTTTTCCAATTATAATATTTGATTTGAATAAATGTATCTCATCTACTAATTTATTTTTTATTAATTCAGTAAATAAAATTCCACCTGCCTCAACTAATATGTCTGCTATATTTAATGAATAGATTTTATTAAAAACATTTTTTAAATTTATTTTATTATATTTATTTAAATTTTGAAATATTATTTCACATCCTAACTTTACTAAGCTTTCAGATTTTTTATTTTTTTTTGAAGTAAATATAATAATTCTTTTTTTTGAAATATCTTTAAGAATTTTTGAATTTATTGGCACTCTTAAATCTTTATCAATAATTATAATTGGAATATGTTTTTCATTATTTTTGTTTAATCTAACTGTTAATTTTGGGTTATCCTTTATAATTGTTTTCGATGTAGTAAGTATTGCTTGGCTAGTAGATCTTAGTTTATGTCCATAATTTCTGCTATATTTATTTGTAATCCATTTACTTTTGTAATTATGCCATGCAATTTTCTCATCATTTGAAATTGCAAGTTTCACTTTTGTAAATGGTTGTTGCTTTGAAATACTTTTAAAAAAAAATTTATTTAAATCATAGGTTTTATTTTTCTCTAAACCAACATTAACAATAATATTATTTTTTCTTAGTTTATTAATGCTTTTATAATTAGTTCTTTTATCTGGATCTGCTGCAGAAATAAAAATTTCTTTAATTCCTGATCTTAATATTTGATCCGCACAAGATCCATTTTTTGAACTATGGAAGCAAGGTTCAAGAGTGACGTACATGGTTGCACCTTTAGCTTTAGATCCAGCTTTAGCTATTGCAATTTCTTCAGCATGAGGTCTACCTGAATGATTTGTAACTGCCTTCGAAATAATTTTGGAATTTTTTGATATAACACATCCAACAGATGGATTAGGAAAAGTTTGGCCATATTTTTTTTTTGCAATATTATGAGCCAAATTAATCATTTTTAAGTTTAGTTTCGACACAAAAAACTATTTATCTTCTAAATTATCTAAGAAATCTTCAAAGTCTTTTGCTTCTCTAAAATTTTTATATACTGAAGCAAATCTAACGTATGCAACTTGATCCAAATGCATCAGAGCTTCCATTATGTATTGACCAATTAAATTTGATTTTATTTCTGTTTCACCAGAGTTTTCAAGCTTTCTTACTATTGCATTAACAATTTTTTCAATTTTTTCATTATCTACACTTCTTTTTCTTAGTGCCAGAGATAAAGATCTGAACATTTTATCTCTATCAAAATTTTCTTTTTGACCCTTACTCTTAACAACAACCAAATCTCTTAATTGAATTCTTTCAAAAGTAGTAAATCTTGAACCACACTGGTCACAAATTCTCCTTCTTCTTATAGAAGTGTTGTCTTCTGTAGGTCTTGAATCTTTAACTTGTGTATCTTCATTACTACAGAAGGGGCATCTCATCTAAAAAGCCTCATCATAAATTGGATATTTGCTACAAATTTCAATTACTTTATTTCTAGTTTTATTAAATACTTCTTGTCTTTCATTTTCTGAAAGTAATAAACTATCCAATATGTCAGCAATCATGTTTCCTACTTGTTTAAAGTCCTCTTGGTTAAATCCTCTGGTAGTAGCAGCTGCTGTCCCAAATCTAAGCCCACTTGTTACCTTTGGAGGATTAGGGTCATAAGGAATTGCATTTTTATTACAAGCAAGCCCAACTTCTTCAAGAATTTTTTCTGCCTTATCTCCAGTTAAACCTTTTGGAGTTAAATCTAACCAAACTATGTGGGAGTCTGTTCCACCGGTAACAATTCTAAAACCTCTGTCTACTAGTGTCTGCGACATTACTTTAGCACTAGCAATTACGTTTTTAATGTATTCTTCAAATTCTGGTTTGAGAGCTTCACCAAAACAAACAGCTCTAGCAGCTATAATGTGCATTAGAGGTCCTCCTTGCAATCCAGGAAAAACAGCTGAATTAATTTTTTTATATAAATCTTCATGATTTGTAAGAATCATCGCACTTCTAGCACCTCTTAATGTCTTATGTGTTGTTGATGTTACTATGTGAGCATGTTCAATTGGATTAGGATATTGCTTACCAGCCACTAATCCTGAATAATGAGCCATATCTACTAAAAAGTATGCGCCAACCTTATCAGCAATTTCTCTAAATTTTTTCCAATCTATAACTCTTGGATAAGCTGAGGCACCTGCGATAATCATTTTAGGTTTGTGCTCTAAAGCCAAAGCCTCGACTTCTTCGTAATCAATTAAATCTTTATCATTGCCTTCTTTTTTAACACCATACTGAATGGCATTAAACCATTTACCAGAAAGGTTTGGTTTCGCACCATGGGTTAAATGCCCTCCAGAAGCAAGAGACATGCCTAAGATAGTATCATGAGGCTTAAGCAGAGCAAGAAATACAGCTTGGTTTGCTTGAGCTCCACTATGTGGTTGAAGATTAGCATATTGACAATCAAATAGTTTTTTTACTCTCTCTAGAGCAATTTCCTCTGCCTGATCTACAAATTCACAACCTCCATAATACCTTTTACCAGGATAGCCTTCAGCATACTTGTTTGTCATTACTGAACCTTGAGCATTTAAAATTGATCTTGATGCAATATTTTCTGATGCAATTAGCTCTATTTGATTTTGTTGCCTCTCTAATTCACGGCTTAAAGTACCATAAACTTCAGGATCCGCTTCCTTAATTCCTTTTTTAAATAAATCTGACATCATATCTTATTAATCCTTTTCTTATGTCGTCCTGACTCAAACTTTGAAGAAAGAAAAGCCTGAACACTATTTTTTGCCTCATTAATATTTATAAATCTACCAGGTAAAACAAGTACATTAGCATCATTGTGCTTCCTTATCAATCTTGCTATTTTAGCATTATTTACAAGACCAGCCCTAATTCCTTTTTTTCTATTTGCTGCAATACTCATTCCCACTCCAGTTCCACAGATTAAAATACCAACATTTCCATTATTTTTAAGAACTTCTCTAGTTAATTTGTGTGCAAAATCAGGATAGTCAACACTTTCATCAGAATTTGTGCCTAGATCAGTTATCTCAGGAAATATTTTAATAAGCTTCGTTTTAAGCTTATATCCAGCATGGTCTGAGGCAATATATACTGTTTTATTTTTCATTATTAATTTTAGATTATTTACATTAAAAAAATGATATTGCCTAATATTGTATGAAACAAAATAATTGGTTTGACCCTTTTTATATTCAGTCTCATTTATCAGAGGAGGAATTAAGAATACAAAAAAATGTAAGAAACTTCTGTGAAAAAGAACTAAAACCTTGTGTTGTTGAAATGAATAGAAAAAATCAATTCAATACTAGTCTATATGAAATGTTTGGATCCCTTGGTGTTTTAGGTCAAACAGTAAGATCACATGGAGGTTCCGGGACATCAAACCTTGCTTATGGGCTTGTCGCTTATGAATTGGAAAAAATTGATAGTAGCTATAGATCATCAATTTCTGTTCAATCATCATTAGTAATTCATCCTATAAGCGAATTTGGATCTAAGGATCAAAAAGATAAATATTTACCTGAATTAATAAATGGAAAAAAAATTGGTTGTTTTGGTTTAACTGAAAGTGAAGCTGGATCTGACCCTTCATCAATGAAAACTACATTTAAAAAAACTAAAGATGGTTATATTTTAAATGGTTCAAAAAATTGGATTACAAATGCTCCAATAGCAGATATATTTATTATTTGGGCTTTAGAGGAATCTAAAGATCATAAAAGTATTCAAGGTTTTATATTAGAAAAAAATCTTAATGGTTTAAAAACATCTACAATAAAAAATAAAACAAGCTTAAAAATTAGTCCAACTGGTCAAATAATTCTAAATAATGTTGTAGTACCAAAAAAGTCACGTTTAGAAAATACAGAAGGTTGGAAATCTGTATTCAGCTGTCTCAATAAAGCAAGATTTGGAATTAGTTTTGGTGTTTTAGGTGCAGCGACAGAATGTTGGATGATTGCAAAAGATTATGTAGAAAATAGAATTATGTTTAAAAAATCACTAGCATCTAATCAGTTAATTCAAAAAAAATTATCAGAGATGCAAATAGAGATTAATCTTGGTCTAGCATCTAGTATACTCAGTGCAAAAGCTTTAGATAATGGTAAAAATATTATTAACGCCATAAGTATTTTGAAAAAAAATAATTGTCAAAAATCTCTTGATATAATTAGAGATGCGCGTGATATGATGGGAGCTAACGGTTTGCTCGATGAATATCATGTGATGAGACATTTGGTTAATTTAGAAACTGTGAAAACTTATGAAGGAGCTGAAGATATTCATTCGCTCATATTGGGCAAAAATCAGACAGGTATTTCTAGTTTTTAATAATTTTCTTCTTATTTATAAGTAATAGAAATTGATAGATATTCCATTTTTGTGTAATTCTATCAATAAATTAATTAATTAATTCATATAATCTCGGGAGGACATATGAAGAAAAACTTTAAAAGACGTGACTTCCTAAAAAAAGCAGGGATTGGTGGAGCAGCTGCAGCTGCAGTATCAACTTTTCCAGCTCCAGCTATTGCAGCTGATAGAATTGAAGTCAACTGTGTTGCTACATGGGGAAGAGGTTATCCAGGTCTAGGTACTGGTGCAGAAGCTGTTTCTCAAAGAATATCAGACTTAAGTGATGGACGTATTGTAGTAAATCACTTTGCTGGTGGAGAAAGAGTTGGACCACTTGATGTATTTACAGAAGTTACATCTGGTAATGCGCAAATGTATAATAGTGCTGACTACTATTGGGTTGGACAACATCCAGGTTGGGGGTTCTTTGCAGCAGTTCCTTTTGGAATGATTGCTACAGAAATCAACGGATGGATAAGACATGGTGGTGGTCAAGAACTCTGGGATGAGCTTGGTGATGAATTTGGCTTGAAAAACTTTATGGCTGGAAACTCAGGAGTGCAAATGGGTGGATGGTTTAATAAAGAGATAAATTCTCCAGATGACTTCAAAGGTCTTAAAATGAGAATTCCAGGATTAGGTGGAATGATGATGTCAAAACTTGGTCTATCTGTTGTAGGTGTGCCAGGTGGACAAATCTATGAAAACTTAATCAATGGAACTATTGATGCTACGGAATGGGTAGGTCCATGGAATGATGAAAGATCAAGATTTTATGAGGCTGCTAAGTATTATTATTGGCCTGGATGTCATGAGCCTGGAACCTTAATTACACTTGGTTGTAATAAATCTTGGTTAACAAGTTTAAGTAAAACAGATCAAATGATTATTGAGCATGCCTCAACAGTTCAAAATGAGAGAATGTTGACTGAATACAATGCCAATAATGGAGCTGCACTACAAAGACTTGTAAATGATCATGGTGTAGAGCTTAGAGAATTTAACGAGGATGTTATCGATGCAATGGGTGAAGCTGCAGAACAACTGTATGAAGAACTTGCTGAAGGTAACGAGTTAACTGGAAGAATTCTAGCAAGCTTTAAAAAATCTAGAAGTGAAATAAGTGGTTGGTTAGAAAAAGCTGACTCAGCATTCTTTACTCAAAGAAATAGAGTACTAGAAGGTTAAGACTTTTAATTAATGTGGGGAGATTTTACTCCCCACTTATTATTATGAATATTTCAAATATTTCAAAATTTTTTTCTATTTGTTTGATTTTAATAGTATTTGCATTTTTAATTAATAACTATTTAACTTTTGCAGGCGATTGGCCTGGAGCATTTACAATATATAATTCAGCAAATGTATATTCATCAATTCAATTTTTTCTTTACGTATTAGCAATTATTATTCCATTAATTTTTATAAATTATAACAAAAAATTGGATAATCTCACTCTTGCTAATAACCTTGAAAGAGTCAATGATTATATAATTAGATTTGGTTTTTGGTCAGTATTAATAATTGGAATAATTGATGCTATAATTTCTTTTCTTATAATTGAAGGTCTCCTTGAGCAAATGATTGGAAAAAGTTGGAACATAAAATTTTCAAACAATTCTTTTAGAGCTCCATATATTCATTTTCCTCTTTTATTTATATCATTAATATTTGCATATTACTTCAGAGCTCTCAATTTCTATTGGTTAGCATTTCTTGTTGTAATAGCAGAATTTCAAATTGTCATTTTAAGATTTGTCTTTTCCTATGAACAAACTTTAATGAGTGATCTTGTAAGATTTTGGTATGGAAGCTTATTTTTATTTGGAAGTTATTATACTTTAATTAAAGATGGACATGTTAGAGTTGATGTTTTGTATACTAATTTTAGTGAAAAAAATAAAGCGAGAGTAAATCTTTTTGGAAGTTTATTACTGGGTATTCCACTTTGCTTAACAGTATTCTTTCTTGGGATGTACTGTAAACAATGTGTTTTAAACCAACCAATAATGAATTTTGAAACGTCTCAAAGTACTCAAGGAATGAATATCAAATATTTAATGGCAGGCTTTCTAATAATTTTTGCTCTTACAATGCTAATACAGTTTATAATTTATTCATTAAGAAGTTTAGAAGTAATAAGAAAGAATTAATAATGGAATTGTTTTTTCTTTTTTTATTAATATTTTTAATGGCATTTGCACTTGCATCTGGATATCCATTAGCTTTTGCTCTTCCTGGCTCAGCCATTATATCAATATTTTTAGCTGGTTTAGCAGGATATATAATTGAAGGTAACCCAAACGAATATTTTATATCTGATGGACCTTTTCAATGGCTAAATGCAGGTATAACAAATTTCCGAGGAGTATATTGGGAGGTAGAAAGGGATACATTGATTGCAATACCTCTTTTTATTTTTATGGGAATAATGCTTGAAAAATCAAAAATTGCTGAAGACCTATTAATTAGTATGGGACAATTATTTGGTCCTATTCCAGGTGGATTAGGAATTTCAGTAATATTTGTTGGTGCATTATTAGCCGCTACTACAGGTATTGTAGGTGCTACAGTAGTTGCAATGGGTTTAATTTCTTTACCAGCTATGATGAAAAATAATTACAATAAATCACTTGCTTCTGGAATTGTTTGTTCTTCTGGAACCCTTGGTCAAATAATTCCACCTTCAATTGTTCTTATTATTTTATCTGATCAATTAGCATCTGCTTCAGATGCAGCAGATAATATGAGAATAGAAAATTATAAAAACGTAACTGGTTCTACGAATATACCAAGTCAATTTAGTGTAGATTCAGTAAGTGCCGGAAATATGTTTTTAGGAGCTTTCTTACCAGGATTGGTTCTTGTTGGTCTTTACATGTTATATGTTTTACTTATTGGAATATTTAAAAAAGAAGCGGTACCCCCAGTAGAATATGAAGGAAATTATGACAGAGATTTCTTTAGAAGAGTTTTTCTATCACTTGTCCCACCATTAGCATTAATTTTTGTAGTGTTAGGTTCAATATTACTTGGTATAGCAACAGTAAATCAAGCAGGTGCTATAGGTGCAGTGGGCGCAGGTGTGATGGGTGGATATAGGTTGTATGATAAAAAAAACAAATATACGCCAGCTTTGATAACTATAATTTCATTAATTATAATAACCTTTATTGTAATAAATTTTCAACTTAATGTTAAAAATATTTCATCAATATCAGAAGTGGTAGCTTTAGTTATTGCAATATTTGCAGTTATATTTTTACTTGTTGGTGTTGTTTGGAGTTTTTGGAGAACATTTAAAATAAATAATGTTTTAAAAAATGTAATGATTGAAACAAGTTTAACTACATCAATGGTTTTTATAATTCTGATTGGGGCTGCAATGTTAACAGCAGCGTTTAGAGGTTTTGGAGGTGAAGAAATAGTTAAGGATTTTCTTACTAGTCTTCCTGGAGGTTTTTGGACACAATTTATAGTTGTAATGGCAGTTATATTTGTACTAGGTTTTTTTTTAGATTTCATAGAAATTGCTATTGTTGTTGTTCCAATAGTTGCGCCGATACTATTAGCTGAAACATCAGCTAATGTTACCGCGGTTTGGCTAGGTGTAATGATTGGTGTAAATATGCAAACTTCATTTTTAACTCCACCATTTGGATTTTCACTATTTTATCTAAGAGGTGTAGCGCCAAAATCAATAAAAACGACTGAAATTTGGAAAGGTGCAAGCGTGTTTATTGTACTTCAACTAGTTGGTTTAGGTGTAGTTGGATATTTTCCACAATTAGTAAATTATTTACCTCTTAGGTCTTATTATTCATCAGAAGTTTCTCCTCCTCCAATTAATCCAAAACTTCAAGAATGTTTAATAGATTATTCTTATAATAAATATGAAGAAAATTTTTCTGAGTCAATGTTAATTACAAATGACCTAATGTCTACCAATATTAATTTTTTACCAGAGAAACAAAATAAAAGTTTTACTAGTATGATAAATAACATCAATGATTCAAAGAATTTAATTGAAGAAGTAAAATTATCACGTAAAAATTTTAGCGATTACTCTATTAACTATAAGCCACTTCATACAAAAGTAAGGAATATTGAAAAAA
>CACKRG010000005.1 GCA_902602515.1 uncultured Alphaproteobacteria bacterium | reverse complement strand
AACATCAAAAACTTTTTTATTTGATACTAAAATATTTTTATTTATATCAATAATTTTACCTCTAAGCGGATAAAGAATCTCAATATCTATTTGATTATTTTTGGATAGAGTTCTGTATTTTTCAGAGTCTTTAATTTGAATATTATATAACCTCCATCCTACCACACTAAATAAAGAAAATTTTAATAAATACAAAATAAATGATCTGCGATTTAAAACTAAGTATTGTTTTTTATTGTCTGAGTAAAACATATTTATTTATCTAATTTATTTAAAATAAAAATTGATGGAACAAAAATTATAATAGAGATTATGAAAAATCTTAATAGATAATTAATTGTAAAATATATGTTATCTAATAAAAATGCCAGCAACATTTCAGTAAATATTATTGTATTTAAAGTTATAAAAATTGTAATGCTTATTTGGTATGCTGATAATAAAAAAAGATATTTTTTCATAAAAATATAAATTGATATTAATGCTACGAAGCATATTAAATGAGTTCCAATAGTATTTAAAAGAAAAATATCAAATAAAACACCATAAATAAAACCTAAAAAAAAATGTAAATAATGATAGTGATAAAATAAATAATAGATAAAAGTTAGATGAAAAATAATATAAAATAAAATATTTAAATTAGGAAGTTGTGAAAAAGAGTTAACACTGACAGAAAATGTTACTATTAAAATTAAATTAAAAATAATAGAATGATTAAATAATCCTGGAGACACTTCTATTTTGATGTCACAATTTGTACATAATCAATATTGTTAAAATCTACAAAAGGTAAAACATAAAATCTATCATTTTCAATTTTTGAAATTTTACCAACTAGGAGATCAACTGGAAAAATCTGAGCAGTTCCACTAGTTACTACTATATCTCCCACCTTTGGAATCTGATCATCTTTTATAAATTTACTAATTAAATGCTTATTATCTCCTACTCCTGTAACTATTGAAAACAAACCATTGGAAACAGTTTTAATTGATATAGATAAATTAGGATCAGTAAGAAGTAAAACTCTAGATTTTGATGGTGAAGTTTGAATAACCTTACCTATTAAACCTCTTTCATTAATTGCTGACATATTTTGTTTAATATTACTCTCATAACCTGCATTAATATTAATTAATTTTGAAAAAAAGGTATCATTTCTGTTTACCAATGATGCAGTTTTAACGAGTTTGAGATTATTATCAGTTGCATTCAATAATCTTTTTAAAACTCTGTTTTCTCTTGTGTTTTGAATTGCCAACGTTTGCCATTTTTTTAAACGTATAATCTCTTCTTGTAATAATTTATTTTCAAATTTTAAATTTTTAAATTGATTAAATTCATTTGCTAAATTTGAAATAAAATTTAAGGGAGATGAAATAACCTTAGTTATTGGTGTAATGGTGTTTGAAGAAATACTTTTTATACTATTAATTAAAAGATAATCACTTTTTGAAAAGAAAACTAAAAAAAATGAAAGTAAAACAATAGAAATTATTGCTGCATTTTTTAATATTTTTGAAGTTTGTAGAACCTTAACTTTAAATCTAGGTGCCATAAAATATTTTAGTCAGATGTAAAAACATCACTTAATCTATGCTTTTCTTCTAGCGCTTGTCCAGTACCCATTACAACACAAAGCAGAGGATCTTCAGCTATCGAAATAGGTAAGCTTGTGGATCTTCTTAAAACTTTATCAAGGTTAGTTAAGAGTGACCCTCCACCAGTAAGCATAATGCCTCTTTCAACTATGTCTGCAGAGAGCTCAGCAGGTGTTTGTTCAAGTGCTCTTTTTATAGTATCAATAATTTGAGCAACTGGTTCAGCAAGTGCTTCAGCTATTTGTCTTTGTGAAATTGAAATTTCTTTTGGGAGTCCTGTAATTAAGTCTCTCCCTTTTACACTCATTGATCTGCCATCACCATCATCTGGCGGACATGCTGAACCTATGTCTTTTTTCATTCTTTCTGCTGTAGTTTCTCCAATTGCTAACTTATGTGTTGATCTCATATATTCCATAATAGATTCATCAAATTTATCACCTGCTGCTTTTACAGAAGTAGAGTTTACTACTCCTCCTAATGATAGTACTGCAACTTCAGATGTACCACCTCCAATATCTACGACCATTGAACCAGTCGGTTCAGCTACTGGCAGTCCTGCTCCAATAGCTGCTGCAACTGGTTCTTCAATTAAATATACTCTTCTGGCACCTGCAGCATCTGCAGACTCCCTTATTGCTCTTCTTTCAACATTTGTAGCACCTGAGGGAACACATATAACTATTTGTGGATTAGATATAGATCTTCCTTTGTGAACTTTTTTAATAAAACTTTTAATCATTTGTTCCGCAACTTCAAAATCAGCAATTACACCATCTTTCATAGGTCGAATTGCTTTTATTTTTCCAGGTGTTCTTCCTAACATTTGTTTAGCTTCGTCTCCTACTGCAAGCACTTGTGTTCTTCCTTCGTTTTCGATAGTTGCTACTACAGAAGGCTCATTTAGAATTACACCTTCTCCTTTGACATATACTAAAGTATTTGCAGTTCCTAAATCAATTGCCATATCTTTTGAAAACATACTAAAAAATCTGTCAATTACCATTCTTAAACTCCCCTTATTTCTATACTTGATGAATTTTCCTTAATTGATTTAGATTTTTTGAATATTAATCGATTAAGTGCATTAATATAAGCTTTGGCAGAAGCTACAATTATATCTGGATCACTGCCTTTGGCTTGAGAAGATAAATTATCATCTTCTAATCGTACTGTTACTTCCCCCTGAGCATCTGTTCCAGCTGTAATTGCATTTACTTGATATAATTTTAAATTAAAATTGGTTTCTGTAAGTTTTTTTATCGCATTAAATGTTGCATCAACTGGACCATTACCATTAATTTTTGTAGAACTAATTTTATCATTCATTTCAATTTTTAAATTTGCTTCAGGTTTTTCAACTGAACCTGCGTTCACCTCTAATGATACAAACTTAATGTGTTCATCGTAAGATGCTGACCTATCTTCAGCCAAAGCTATTAAATCCTCTTCAAAAATTTCTTTTTTCTTGTCAGCAAGATCCTTAAATCTACCAAAAAGTTCCATTAAGGCATTATCGCCAGGCTCATAACCTAACTCTTTTAATTTTTCAGAAAATGCATGTTTACCAGAATGTTTTCCTAATACTAATGAAGATTTGTTCAAACCAATAGACTCCGGAGTCATAATCTCATAAGTTCCTGAATGCTTTAGCATGCCATCTTGGTGTATTCCTGCTTCATGAGCAAAAGCATTTGCTCCAACTATTGCTTTATTTGGTTGAACTGGGAATCCAGTTATAGACGAAACAAGCCTAGAGGCCTTCATAATTGACTCAGTCCTAATATCAGTATGAAATGGCATCAAATCTTTTTTTACTTTTAATGTCATAACAATTTCTTCTAATGATGAGTTGCCTGCTCTTTCTCCCATACCATTTATCGTACACTCTACTTGTCTTGCGCCTTCTTTGATTGCAGCTACATTATTTGCTGTTGCTAAACCCAGATCATTATGAGTATGTGTTGATAAAATAGCCTTATCAATATTAGAAACATTTTCTTTAACATTTTTAAAAATTTTACCAAACTCATCAGGCAAAGTATATCCTACTGTATCAGGAATATTTATTGTTGATGCCCCACAGTTTATTGCGAGCTCAATGCACTTATAAAGAAAGTTTAATTCTGATCTTCCACCATCTTCACAGCTCCACTCAATATTATCGCAAAGATTTCTTGCATGTGTAACTGTTTTTTTTATTGCTTCTAAAACTTCTTCTTCGGTCTTTTTTAATTTATATTTCATATGAAGAGGACTTGTAGCAATAAAGGTATGTATCCTAGGTGATTTAGCATATTTGACAGCTTCCCAGGCTCGATCAATATCTTTTAGACTCGCTCTAGCCAAACCCGCTATTGTTGAATTTTTAACTTTTTTACTTACTTCTTGGACAGCTTCAAAATCTCCATTAGAGGCTATTGGAAAACCTGCCTCAATAATATCGATATTCATTGCATCTAATACTTCAGCAATTTGAAGCTTTTCATTTAAATTCATAGACGCACCTGGTGATTGCTCACCATCTCTAAGAGTAGTATCAAAGATATATATTTTTTCTGTCATTATTTACTATTTATACACTAATCTTTAATTAATTAAACTTTCATCTAGTTTTTAGATTTATCAACCATTTTTCCTTCAGCAATCCATGGCATTAATGTTCTTAACTTTTCACCAACAGCTTCTATTGGATGTTCAGCTTGTTCTTTCCTCATTACTTTAAATTTTGTTTGACCACTCTGATGTTCCTGCATCCACTCTTTGGCAAATTGACCAGATTGAATTTCATTTAGAATTTTTTTCATTTCTTTTTTTGTTTCATCAGTAATCAGTCTTGGACCTCTTGAATAATCTCCATATTCTGCAGTGTTTGAAATTGAGTATCTCATATTTGCCATTCCCCCTTCGTATAAGAGATCAACAATAAGCTTTACTTCATGAAGACATTCAAAATATGCCATCTCAGGAGCATATCCAGCTTCGACAAGTGTCTCGTATCCAGCTAAGATTAAATGGGTTAAGCCTCCACATAAAACAGATTGTTCACCAAAAAGATCAGTTTCACATTCTTCTTTAAATGTAGTTTCTATAATTCCAGCACGTCCACCACCAATAGCTGAAGCATAAGCAATACCTATTTCAAGAGCATTACCCGAAGGATTTTTGTCAACAGCTACTAAACAAGGAACACCTGCACCTCTTACATATTCAGCTCTAACTGTATGACCAGGTCCCTTAGGCGCAACCATAATGACATCCACACCTTCTTTTGGGTTGATTAGATCAAAGTGAATGTTTAATCCATGTGCAAATGCAATTGTTGTTCCTTCTTTTATATTATCAGCTATGTCATTTGTATAAATTTCTGATTGGAGTTCATCAGGTGTTAACATCATTATAATATCAGCCCAACTTGCTGCTTCAGCAGGTGTCATAACTTTAAAATTTGCTTGTTCTGCTTTGCTTCTTGAATTCGATCCTTCTCTTAATGCAATTGAGACGTTTTCAACTCCAGAGTCTCTTAAATTCATTGCATGCGCATGACCTTGACTACCATATCCTATTATTGATATTTTTTTATCTTTTATTAAATTAAAATCTGCATCTCTATCGTAATATACTCTCATTATTCCTCCTCATTTTTTTGAATTGATGATATTGCAACGGGACCACTTCTAACAATTTCCACCTTAGTAATTTCATTAATCTCTTTTATAAATCTGTTAACTCGTTCTGAAGCACCGGCAATTTCAAAAATTGTTGTATTATTTTCATTTTCAATTTTTCGAGCTCTATATAAATCACATAGCTGATAAACTTTCTTTTTGTTTGTATCAGAAATATAAATATAAACTAAAGCGACCTCAGCTTCTACAGAATTGCCCTCCTGGTCTAAATTTGTAACACTATGAACAGGAACAATTCTAAGTAACTGTTTTTCAATTTGACTAACAACCTCTGAAGTACCATGAGTTACAATAGTAATTCTAGAAATATTTTCATCATTACTAACCTCAGCAACATTCAAACTATCAATATTATATCCTCTTCCTGAAAACATGCCTATAACTCTTGCTAAAACACCTGGTTCATTATCGACTAATACTGTTAATATATGTCTTTTAGTCTCTGATACTTGATCAGGAGAATCATAAACAGATTTATTCATTAAACTAAAATTTTTCCTTTTTCGGCAGATTTTTTATCTTGTTTTTGATCTTTGCTTAACATCATTTCATTATGAGCTGAACCACTTTGAATCATTGGAAAGCAATTCTCTTCTTTAGTAACCCAAATATCAGCTATAACTGTATTTTTAGTTTCAATCATTTGAGTTATAACTTCATCAAGTTCATCAGTAGTTTTTGCTCTTAACCCAACTGCTTTATAACTTTCTGCTAATTTTACAAAATCTGGTAAACTATCAGTATAACTTTCTGAATATCTTCCTCCATGTAAAAGTTCCTGCCATTGTCTTACCATTCCCATATATTCATTGTTCAAAATAAATATTTTTACAGGAAGTCTATATTGAATGGCAGTGCTCATTTCTTGGATATTCATAAGTATAGAAGCATCTCCAGCGATATCGACAACTAAAGCATCTGGATGCCCAACTTGCGCTCCTATTGCAGCAGGAAATCCATAACCCATGGTTCCTAAACCACCTGATGTAAGCCATCTGTTTGGTTCCTCAAATTTATAGAATTGAGCAGCCCACATTTGATGCTGACCTACTTCAGTTGTTATAAATGTCTTTGTATTTTTTGTTAGCTCATAGAGTCTTTGAACAGCATACTGAGGTTTGATCTGCTTTCCTTTATTATTATAGTTAAGACAATCTATTTCTTTCCATTTATTAATTTTATTCCACCATAATTTTAATGATTCATTATCTATTTTATATTTTTTTTCTTTCCAAACTGAAATCATTTTTTCAACAACTTGTTTGACATCACCTATTATTGGAACATCAACATTTATTGTTTTATTGATATTACTTTCATCAATATCAACATGGATCTTTTTTGAATTTGGAGAAAAAGCATCGAGTCTTCCAGTAACTCTATCATCAAATCTTGCTCCAATATTAATCATAACATCACATTCATGCATTGCCATATTAGCTTCATACATTCCGTGCATACCTAACATTCCAAGTGAATTTTTATCTGATGAACCTATTACACCAAGGCCCATTAATGTCATTGTTACAGGTGATCCAACTATATTGATAAATTCTCTAACTAATTTTGAGGCTTCTGGACCAGAATTAATACATCCACCACCAATATAAAAAATTGGTTTTTTAGCCTTTGAAATTAATTCTACTGCTTCTTCTATTTTGTTTTTTTCAAAGTCAGGACTTGGCTCAAATAATCTATGAGAAGGTATAATAATTTTATTTTTTTCTTCATAGTTTCCAGAAGCGAATTGAACATCTTTTGGTATATCAATTAATACAGGTCCTGGTCTTCCATTTTGAGCAATTGTAAATGCTTCATGAAATACAGAAGATAATTTATTAACATCTTTAACTAAATAATTATGTTTGGTGCAAGGTCTTGTTATACCTGTTGTATCACATTCTTGAAAAGCATCACTACCAATTAAGTGTTGTGGAACTTGTCCAGTTATACAAACGATAGGAACACTATCCATCATTGCATCAGTTAATCCAGTTACAACATTTGTTGCACCAGGTCCTGATGTTACAAGAACAACTCCAGTTTTGCCTGTAGATCTGGCATAACCTTCAGCAGCATGTATAGCTCCACCCTCTTGTCTAACTAATACGTGCTTAATTGAATTCTGTTTAAACAAAGTGTCGTATATTGGTAATACTGCTCCACCAGGATATCCAAATACGACTTCTACACCTTGTTCAGCCAAGCTTTTTAATACTATTTCAGCGCCTGTTATTTCATTTTTCATTGAATTTAGCTCTTAGGCTGTGGATAAAATAAAATCAATAAATTAGTTTAATTTAGGTCTAAATTAATGGATTTTATGTCAATTTTATCAGGAAATTGATCAAATTTTTTAAATATTTTAAGATTTGACGATCTCCACCAGGTATGCTGTCTCTTCACATAATTTCTAGTAACCTGTTGAATTTTAGAAATACATTCTTCTATTGAAACTTCATTATTTAGATAAGATTTAATTTCAGGAACTCCATGTGCTTTCATTATAGGTAAACTATTATTGTATTTTAGTTTAAGTAAATTTTCTACTTCTGCTATTGCACCTTCTTGAAACATTGTATGTGTCCTATGGTCTACTCTATTATAATTTTCATTTCTGTCTGGAAGAAATAATAAAATTCTGTAATTGTTTAAATTAATAAAATTATTGTTTTTATTTTTTTTCCAGTCAGTAAACTTTTTCTTAGTAAAAAAATTAACTTCCCAAATTCTTCTTATTCTTTGAATATCATTAGGTGAAATATTCTTCATTGCTTCACTATCAAGCTCTTTTACTAAATTAAAAAAATTACTCTTGCCAATTTTTGAAATAATTTTATCTGATTCAATTTTTATATTTTCTGGAATAGATGGAATTGCAATTATTCCATTAATTAGAGATTCTATATAAAGACCAGTACCACCTACTAAAATAGGCGTTTTATTTTTATCTAATAAGAAATTAATTTTTTTTGACGCCTCTTCACACCATCTTTGAACATTAAACCTAATATCACCTTTAACAAAACCATATAAATGATGATTTATTTTTTTTTGATCTATTATTGTTGGTCTAGCAGTTAATATCTTTAATTCAGTATAAATTTGCATACTATCAGCATTTATAATTTCACCGTTTAATTTATCAGCTAAACTTAATGCAAATTTTGATTTTCCTGATGCTGTTGGACCTAATATAAAATAGATTTGAGTTTTCAATTATTTTTAAATTTAATTGTTACCCAACTTTGCTCATCATCTCTAATTATTTTTAGTAATAGAGAAGATCTGCCTGTTTTTTCTAAAGACTTTACTAGCTGATCAAATGAATCTATATTGTCTATAGTTTCTCTATTAACTTCAGTAATTATATCATCTATTTGTAAACTAATATTTACATCATCTATTGAAACAACCTGGACTCCTTTATCATTATTTTGAATAGTAATTCCTAATGACTCTATTTTTAGATTATTTTCAATATTTGAGGTTGTCTTTCTTTCTGTAATTACTTCTCCTGGTAATTCTCCTAATATAACCTCTATATTGATTTTTTTATTTTTTCTCCAAACTTCTAATATAGCTTTTGAGCCAACATCTGACTCTGCTACAACTCTTGGCAAGTCACCCATTTTTTTTATTTCAATGTTATTAAATTTTAAAATAACATCACCAGGTTCTAATCCAGCTATTTTAGAGGGGCCATTAGGATTAACGTTTGATATAAATGCACCTTTCTGGTCTGGTAATCCTAGACTTTCAGCAAAGTCTTTTGTTACTGGCTGAATCTGAACACCCAACCAACCTCTCTTTGTTTTTCCAAAATCCTTTAATTGTTGAACTATTTTTTTTGCGCTATTTGCTGGTATTGCAAATCCTAAACCAATACTTCCGCCTGTTTGAGAGACAATGGCAGTATTAATTCCTATTACCTGTCCGTCTAAATTAAATAATGGTCCACCTGAATTACCCCTATTAATAGATGCATCAGTTTGTAAAAATTTTACGTATGGTCCACTTCCTAAATCTCTTGAAATTGCAGATATAATACCAGCTGTTACAGTACCGCCTAATCCAAGAGGGTTCCCAATCGCAATTGACCAATCTCCAACTCTCATCTTATCAGAGTCTCCCCAACCAACATAAGTAAGTTTTTTATTTTGAGGTTCAATTTTTAGTACAGCAATGTCTGCTTTTGGATCTCTGCCAAGTAACTCAGCGGTAAACTCTGTTTCATCATTTAAAATAACAGTGATTTCGTCAGCTCCTTCAATTACATGATTATTTGTTACGACAATACCATCTTCACTTATTATAAATCCGGAACCAAGTCCTGTCATTGGTCTTTGAGATCTTCTTTGATCACGATCGAAATATTCTTTAAAAAATTCATCAAATGGAGACCCTTCTGGAAATTGTGGTATTTGATTTTGGTTATTACTTTCAACTATTGTAGTAGAAGCAATACTGACAACTGCTGGTGATAGTTCTTCAACTAAATCCGCAAAACTTTCGGGTACAGCAAATAAGGGTTTAGAAAAAAAAATAGTAATCAGAAGTAGAAATTTTAATTTCATATTAATTGTTATAGAATTTGAAAGTGAAATAAATAAGGCATAATCCAATTAATGAACAGGCTGCACTAATATTTTTAATAATTTTTGGATTAACTAAACTTAAAATATTAATAAATTTCTTCATGTTATTGGCCAAAAAAAAATAAAAAAGTCCCTCAATAATAAGCACAACACCAATGCTTAGAAGTAAAATTTCAGACATTAGTTTTGAATATCAATTTCACCAAAAAACTTTTCACAAACTTCGCCAGGCGCAATAACCATTGACATTTCGGTATCTCCAAAAGTATCCTTACAAGCTTGCATTGTTCTTAAAAAATCGAAAAATTCTTCGTCAAGACTATATGCATCACCTAGTATTCTATTTTTTGCGGCATCCCCTTCTCCTCTGAGTATTGAGGATGTTCTTTCTGCTTCTGCTAAAATAACTGTTTGTTGTCTGTCTGCAGAAGCAACTATTTCTTTAGATAATTCTTCTCCCTCAGCTCTTAAAAGGTTAGCTTCTTTTTCACGTTCTGAACGCATTCGTTGATAAACGTTATTTGATACTTGTTCTGTTAAATCAGTTCTGCCAATTCTAATATCAACAATTTCAACTCCAAAAGAATTTTCATTTACTTTAATTTGTTTTTCAATTTCATTCATTATGTTTATACGTTCATCGCTAAGTAAAGAAGTTAATGAATATTGTGCGATCACACCCCTAACTGCAGCATTAATAATTCTTCCAAATCTATCAGAAAATGTGGTTTCATTTCTTACTGTTTGAAAGAATTTTAGTGGATCAACAATTCTGTATCTTGCAAAAGAATCAACTATAATTCTTTTTTGATCAGATAATATCATTTCTTCAGGTTGAGGATCTAAATTTAACAACCTTGAATCAATAAAAACAGCGTCTTGTATGAAAGGTATCTTAAATTGAAGACCTGGTTTTGTTACAACTTTTCTCGGATCACCAAATTGAAGAACTAGTGCTTGTTTTGTTTCATTAACGATAAAAAATGCACCGGTAAACGTAAGAAATAAAATAAAAAGAACCAAAAGAACTAACAAATTTCGTGCGCTAAATTTCATGCTAATTAGTTCCCGATTTCTTCAGTTCATTTAGTGGAAGATATGGGACCACTCCTTGTCCATTTCCAGTGTCATCTAATATTATTTTATTTTTACCTTCTAATACTTCTCTTAAGGTTTCTAAATAAATTCTTCTTTTTGTAACTTCTTTTGCATCTTTGTAACTATTATAAACATCAATAAAGTTTTGAGCGACACCCTCTGCTTGCTTAACAACTTGTTCTTTATATGCAGTAGCAGCTTCTACAAGTTTAGCAGCTTCACCACGAGCATTAGGAACGATTCTGTTTAAGTATGTATTAGCCTCATTTACTAATCTTTCTTTATCCTGTCTTGCTCTTTGTACTTCATCAAAAGCATCAATAACTTGATCAGGTGGATCAACACTTTGAAGTTGGACAGATTGAACAAGAACACCGCTTTCATATGAATCTAAAACTAATTGTAATTCATTTCTAACCACTTGTTCTACTTCTTGACGACCTTCTGTTAATAAAAATTGTAAATCTCTTTGACCAACAACTTCACGTACAACACTTTCAGACATGTCTTTAACAGTGAGTTCGGGGTTTCTAAGCTGAAATAAAAAATTTCCTGCATCTTTAATCTTATATAAAACTGTAAATGCAACATCAGCTATATTTTGGTCTCCAGTTAACATTAAACTTTCTTCAATAACTTTTCTTTCTGCACTAGAGGTTGAGCCAAAACCTAAATCACTTGCACTTCTAAAGCCTACGTTAATTTTTCTAATAACTTCAACTTTTGGGGTTATTGTTTTTCCAATAGGTGTAGGAAAAAAATAGTGTAGTCCAGGCTGAGTAGTTTGGCCATTCCATTTACCAAATAACAATTCAACACCTTGTTCATCTGGCTCAACTCTATAAAAACCTGTTGCTAACCAAAAAAGAATAGCAATTATTGCAAATATTGAGAAATTTCTTTTTCCTCCAAACTTAAATCTTCCAAACCTATCTTTGGCTTTTTTGATAGACTCTTCAAAATCTTGCCTATTAGACCCGCCATTACCAGATCCCCATGGGTTATTATTTCCAGATCCCCATGGATTGTTATCATTATTATTTTTATTCAAATTCATATATTATTTGCAAAATAAGGTTCTATCTACTAACATTAATTAAATTAATTAATAACTAATATTTGAGTAATTCTCTAAAAATCAAGTATGTCTGATAAAATTTTATCTTTAATTTATACTTTTTCAAAGAAATTTAGTGATCCAAAAACAAATTTACCCTTTGAGCGTCAAAATAACAATATTTCTGCCATAGTTAAAGATGGAAATGTTAATATTTTCCTTCAAGTTACTGGGAATGAATCTTATATTTATAAAGACATTTTAAAACTTTTAAAAAATAATATTGCACAGATACCTGGAGTGTTGTCTGTTAATATAGCCTTAACATCTGATAAAAATAACGAAAAACCTGAAAAAAAATTTAAGATTGATGCAAAAAATATTATTGCAATTGCTAGTGGCAAGGGAGGTGTTGGAAAATCAACTTTTTCTGTGAATCTAACTATAGCGCTTAAATCAATAGGTAAAAAGGTCGGATTACTTGATGCTGATATTTATGGGCCAAGCATTCCGCGCATGATGGGTATTTCAGAAAAACCAGAAATGAATAATGAGAAAAAACTTATTCCAGTCGAAAATTATGGCGTAAAATGCATGTCAATAGGATTTATATTAGATAATGAAGCCCCTACAATTTGGAGAGGTCCAATGGTAATGAAAGCTTTGGAACAAATGTTTAACGGTGTTGAATGGGGTAATTTAGATTACCTTATTATAGATTTACCTCCTGGCACCGGTGATGCACAACTTAGTTTAGCACAAAATTCTAAATTATCAGGATCAATTGTTATTTCAACACCTCAAGAAATTGCATTAACTGACGCTAGAAAAGGTATTAATATGTTTAAGAAAGTTGATGTAAAGATTTTAGGAATTGTTGAAAATATGAGCTACTTCGTATGTGATAATTGTAATCAAAAACATTTTATCTTTTCTAAAGATGGAGTGAAAAAAGAATCTGAAAATTTTAAGATTCCCTATTTGGGAAACATACCCCTAGATAAAAAGTTGAGGAAGCAATCTGACGAAGGACGTCCATCAATTATTGACGATCCAAATGGAGAAATATCTGAAAAATATATTTCAATAGCAAAAAAAGTTGATCTTGGCCTACAAGGGTGAAATTGTTTTGATAATTAATAATCATAGTCTTAAGGATTAAACATTCATTTTTGCTATAATCTTTGGATGATACTCATAATTTACTAATTTAAAGTCATTTACTTCATACTTAAAAAAATTTTTTGTTTTAAAATCGAGATTTGGAAGTTTTTTTGGGGATCTTTCTAATTGAATTTTTACTTGATCAAAATGTTCTTCATATATGTGAAAATCTCCTAATGAATGAATAAAGTGTCCTACACTTAAATTGCACTCTCGTGCTAGCATGTGAGTAAATAAACTATAACTTGCTATATTAAAAGGTACGCCTAAAAACATATCGCAAGATCTTTGATAAAGTTGACAGCTTAATTTACCATGCGAAATAAAAAATTGAGAAAAAACATGACAAGCAGGAAGTGACATATTTTTTAATTCAGGTGGATTCCAAGATGATATTATGTGTCTTCTTCCATTAGGGTCATTTTTTAGACTAAGTATTAAATTCTTTAACTGATCTTCTCCATTAAAATTTCTCCATTGGACCCCATAAATCTTACCGACATCACCCTTAAACATTGCTTTAGGTTTCCAATAATCTGCTTCAGCATTTTGAGTCCATATTGTTTTTTTATCTTTTATATTATCCCTTTTATCTCCATATAAGATTTCAGCTAATCTTCGTTCATCATTAGAGCCTTCAATAAACCATAATAGTTCTGAAACAACTGACTTCCATGCTAATTTCTTAGTTGTTATTGCAGGAAAGCCGACAGAAAGATCAAAATGCATTTGGTATCCAAAACTTTTTCTTACCTTACCTGCTCTACTTTCAACATCCACTCCTGTGTCAAAACAATGTTTTAGAGCTTTTAAATATTGTTTCATTTTCTCCAAATTTCAAAATGACATGATGTGTCACCATCAATCTTTTTAATCATAGTCATACTATTTTCTACCATAGAAATATTTATAAATTTTTCACAATTATAATTACCGTAGATTCTTGTTAGATAAAATTCTTGAATTAATTCAAATGTAAGATTTATTATTTCCGAACCACCTATTATAAATATATCCTTATTATTATATTTCTTTTGAATATTTATAATTTTATCTTTGATACTTCCAGAGAGATAATAGTCAGCACCTTGATACATTTGGGGATCTTTATTAGTTATTAAAATATTTATTCTTGATTTCAAAGGAGTAGGCATAAATGGATCATCCCATGTTTTTCTACCCATAATTACTATATTATTTAACGTATTTTTCTTAAACCATTTTAAATCTATAGAATTTTTTGGCCATGGCATACTTTGTCCTTTACTAATACCGCCTTTATCATCTACTGCTATTATTGCTTTAATCATAAGTTTTTTATCTATTTTTTTTAATTAAATTGTAACAATTATTTTAATTAAATAATATAATTTAAGACAAATCTTTTATGGAACGCTTGTTTGGGGTATAATTATTATGTTGATTTATCAACTAAGATAATAAATGCTTTGTGAAATAAGTTATTCGGACCCGGGGGCGGTACCCGGCGTCTCCACCATAAATATGGGGACGAAATAGGATCGACGGTAATTGAAAGACAAAGACTTTATCCGGCATTGTACCACCGTTATCGGGCTATTTTATAAACGCTAACGATAATAGATTAGCACTTGCTGCCTAGATTCTAGGTGAGCGCGGTCAGGGGCACCGAGCAACAGAACGCCCCACTTTTATAAATTCCCTTTGCTTCCTCTTGTTTTTGTAAAATTAAAGAGCACACAGTTGAGCACACAGAAAGCACACAGATAAAAATCAAAAGGTTCCCATTTTCTATGTGATGAATCGTATTGAAATTAATTAATCATCGTGGTGTTACTATTATTCTAAAATGATTTCCATTTTCAGAAACACCTGCACATTTTGTTCCTTGCTCGTTGCAAATCGCAATTTTATGTATTTGTTCGTTTGCTGCAAACGCATTCTTAATGATACTACCCTTATAAAGATGAAAGTTGAGTCCAAGTATGCCAACTGCAATCAACGTAAGTAAAAACTTTGTATATTGGTCTATAGTCATTTTAATTCTCCCTATTTTTAATTAATATTTTACATAATAATTACATCTATTTTAAGATAGCACACAGACAAAAGTCGCAAATTCATCAAAAACACAAAATCAGAGCACACAGAAAAAGCACACAGACGCAGAAAATCATTGTATACTGCGACTTGGGCAAGTTAGTTGAGGAAACAGAACGCCCCAAACAAAATTAAAAAGGAGTAATATGAAAAAATTTGAAGATTTAATGAGTGTAAAAGATGAAATTATAAATATAACTGCTTCAGAAGCTAAAGAAAAGTTAAATGACCCAAATGTTCAATTTATTGATGTTAGAGATAAAGATAGTTTTGAAAAAGGTACAATTGGAAACGCAATTCACTTAGATAAAGCGTTTCTTGAGTTTTATTTAGCTGACGGAAGTCCCTTAGAAAATGAATTTTTTAAAAATAACCCAGAAAAAGAATATGTTGTATTTTGTGGTGTTGGCGGACAAGGTACTTTAGCAACTAAAACAATGCAAGACATGGGCATTAAAAACGTTAAAAATATTTCCGGTGGTATGGCTGAGTGGGAAAAGCTAAAAAAATAATTTTGTTTTTGTAATTATGAGTATTGATTATAAAAATATTCTAAATCAAAACATGCTTAATGTTTTTAAAGATATTTTAAACAATATTAAAAATGAAGGATTATCAGATGGAAACCATTTATACATAACATTTGAAACAAAAAATAAAAATGTTAAAATTCCAAAATGGCTTCTTGAAAAATATCCTGAAGAAATGACAATTATAATTCAATATGAATATTATAATATTAACATAAGAAATAATTCATTTGAAATTACCCTTTCATTTAATAATGTAAAAACTGATCTTAAAATTGGTTTTGATGCCATAATTTCTTTTGCAGATCCTTCTGCTAATTTTGGTTTAAGATTAAAAGAATCAAAAATAGAAAAAAAAATGCACGTAAGAAAGAAAAATAAAACAAAATTAGATAATGTTATTGAATTTTCTAATTTTAAAAAAAATTAATTTAAATAATAATGATTGATTAATTTACCGTTATTATATTCTAAACACAATGGACTGCCAGTGGGTAGTTCAATAGACGATATTTCTTCAGGCTTGTACAGTCCAACCTTTATCATAATTGCTCTTAATGAATTTCCATGTGCTGCAATTAGAATATTTTTATTTTCATTAATTAGTGGTTCAATTTCGGCACTAAAGTAAGGAGACACTCTATTAACAACATCTTTTAAACTTTCTCCATTAGGTGGAGGGATATCATAAGATCTCCTCCATATATGAACTTGATCCTTGCCAAATTTTTTTGCAGTTTCAGATTTATTTAAGCCAACTAAATCACCATAATCTCTTTCATTTAAGCTTTTATTTCTTATGTAAATTAACTCATTATTATTTAGGAATTCATTCATATTTGCAGCTTTAATAGCAATTTCAGCAGTTTTATTTGCTCTTTCTAAAACACTGCTAAAAATTTTATCAAATTTAATATTATTTTTTTTTATTAAATATCCTGCATTTTTAGCTTCATTAATTCCTTTTTCTGTCAGAGGAACGTTTTTCCAACCTGTAAATCTGTTTTCAAGATTCCATTGGCTTTGACCGTGCCTTAGTAAAACAAGTTTATTCATATGTTAAAAATAATATGTTATAATTACTTTAATAACAAATAATGACTAATAAAAAAAGAATAGAATCAGATAGTTTAGGTACAAAAAAAATTGATATAGATAGATTATGGGGTGCTCAAACTCAAAGATCTTTTGAAAATTTTAAAATTGGTCATGAAAGAATTCCTACTGAAATCATTGTAGCTTTAGGTCAGCAAAAAAAAGCTGCTGCCCAAGCTAATATTGAGCTTGGATTATTAAACAAAAAATTTGGAAATTATATCATCGATGCATGTAACCAGATAATTAGTTTAAAACTAATTAATGAATTTCCGTTATCAGTATGGCAAACTGGATCTGGGACGCAAACAAATATGAATGCAAATGAAGTTATAAGTAATTATGTAATAAAAAAAATAAAAGGTAAAATCGGAAGTAAACATCCAATACATCCTAATGATCATGTCAATTTATCTCAATCATCAAATGATACCTTTCCGACAATTATGCATATTGCTATTAATGAACTAACTTTAAATAAACTTATACCAACTATTAAAAACTTAAAGAAAGAACTAAAAGTAAAAGAAAATAAATTTAAAAATATTATTAAAATAGGAAGAACTCATACTCAAGACGCTACACCTATAACATTAGGAAACGAATTTTCTGCATTTTATTCTCAAATAAATTCATGTTTAGACAGAATACTAATAGCAAAAAAGGAATTAAGTTTTTTAGCCCAAGGAGGCACAGCTGTTGGCAGTGGAATCAACTCTCCAAAAAACTTTGATAAAATTTTCTGCAAACACATAAATAAAATTACAAAAAATATATATAAGCCATCCAAAAATAAATTTAAAGCAATCTCCTCTCATGATCCGCTAGTTAATTTTTCAAATAGCCTTAAAACTTTATCAATATCATTAATTAAAATATTAAATGATATTCGCTTTTTATCTTCTGGTCCAAGATCAGGTATTGGGGAATTATTAATTCCAGCAAATGAACCTGGCTCATCAATTATGCCCGGTAAGATAAATCCTACTCAAATTGAAGCTCTAAGCATGGTATGTGCTCAAGTGATAGGCAATGGTACGACTGTAGACATTGGAGGTGCAAATGGTCATTTCCAATTAAATACTTATAAACCTGTTATTGCTTACAATATTATTCAAAGTATAAATTTACTAAGTGATGGAATAAATAGTTTTAATAAAAATTGTTTAAAAGGAATTAAACCAAATAAAAAAAATATATCTGATCATTTAAAGAATTCTTTGATGTTAGTTACAGCATTAAATAAATTTATTGGTTACGACAATTCAGCAAAGATTGCAAAAAAAGCTTATCAAGATAATATAAGTTTACGTGATGCTGCAATCAAATTAAATTTAATTAGTGAAGATGATTTTGATAGAATTGTTGATCCAAAAAAAATGATTTAGCTATATATATTCATAATTATTTTCATCAGAGAATAAAGACTTAAGCAATAAATTGTTTAAATAATGTCCAGATTTACTTCCTAAAAAATATCCTTGAATTGGAGCTCCTGCTAGATATAAATCTCCTATTGAGTCCAAAATTTTATGTCTTACAAATTCATCTTTAAATCTTAAGCCTTCTTGGTTTAGTATTTTATTTTCTCCAACTACTACGGCGTTTTCAAGTGATCCACCTAAAGCCAAACCACTCGATCTAAGTTTATCTACATCTCTTTCAAAGCCAAAAGTACGAGCAGATGCAATATCAGTTTTATAATTACCATTAATAAGTTGCAATTGGCATGATTGTTTACTTATAATTTTACTTGGAAAATCTATCTCAAAATCAATTGAAAATTGATTGTTTGGCTTTAATTCAACTTTTCCAATATCGTTTGTTACTTTAATATTTTTTTTAATTACAATAATTTTTCTTTTTTTATTGATATTTTTAATAGGTATTGAATCTATTAAATCTACAAAATCTTTCGAACTGCCATCCATTATTGGAACTTCTGGGCCATCAATTTCTATTTTAAGATTATCAATATGCAAACCTGATAAAGCACTCATTAAATGTTCAATAGTGGAAACTTTAGCTCCATACTTGTTACTAATAGTAGTGCTTAGCTGCGTGTTACTAACATTAGACCATAAGGCATCTATTTCATTATTTTCTTTTAAATCAGTTCTATAAAATTTTATTCCAAAGTTTTCTTCTGCTGGAATAAGCTTCATAGAAACTTCAATACCCGAATGAAGTCCAATACCTTTAATTAGTAATGGTTCAGATAAAGTTTGTTGATTTGTATTGTTATTCGAAGTATCAATCATAATAAAAAGTGCTGAATTCAGCACTTTTGTGGATACATATTTTTTTCGGTTTTAACAATTAACCTAATATTTCAAAGTATTTCAGATAATTATTTAAATACTTTAATTAGCCTGTCTCCTTAAAAATGTAGGTATATCTAACAGTTCTTCCTCAGATTCTTGGTTAAATTCGTCATCTAATTCTGACAAATTACTCTCTTCCGGATCAAACTCACTTTGATGTATTGCATTATCATTATCATTATTATCTTCTACTATTTTAGAACTATTATCTGCATCTTCTTTAGAGCTCAGAACTGGCTCAGATTTATCTGAAGAAGAATCAGAATTGGTAATAGTTTCACTATTTTCTGACGGTAAAGTATCAAATAAGCTTAATCTTCTTACAGTTGTTTCAACTGTATTATTAGCTAATTCTTCATATTTTTCATCAGTTACAATATTTTTATCAGATTTGTCAGATATAATTTCCTCTGCAGTTTCTTCTTCTTCAGTTTCTTCTTCTAAAAATTCTGATGTTTCATCTATACTATTTTCATTCAACAAAGTATCTGATTCTATTTCTGAAGAAATATTATTTTCTTCTAAATCTTGTGTTGTTTTTGAGAATACATTTGCAGTTTCATTTTCAGAATTCTCTGTATCTAGACTAGAAACTGAATGTGAATTGATACTTACTTCATCAGCTTTAATTTGATCTTTTTTATAAATATCATTATTAATTTTTATCTGACCATAATTATCAATAGGATTCACTGAGGTATTAATATTTGCATCTATACCCGTAGCAACAATGCTAACTCTAACAACACCTTCAAGTCTTTCATCACAAGTAGTTCCATATATAATATTTGCTTCTTCATCTATTTCTTGCTTAATTCTATTAGCAGCCTCATCTACTTCATAAAGTGTGATATCTTTTCCACCAGTAATATTTATAATAAGTCCTTTAGCGCCTTTTAATGATACATCATCTATTAATGGATTTGCTATTGCAGCTTCAGCAGCAGCTATTGATCTTCCTTCACCTTGAGCTTCCCCGGTACCCATCATAGCCTTACCCATTTCTGACATTACAGTCTTTATATCTGAAAAATCTAAATTGATCATTCCGGGCTGAACCATTAAATCAGTTACCCCTCTAACTCCTGCATAGAGAACATCATCAGCCATTTTAAAAGCATCTGCAAATGTCGTTTTTTCATTTGCTATTCTAAATAGATTTTGATTAGGTATTGTTAATAATGTGTCTACATGTTGTTGAAGATCTTCTATTCCTTTTTCAGCAAGTTTCATTCTTCTTGATCCTTCAAAATGAAATGGTTTTGTAACTACTCCAACAGTTAAAATTCCCTTTTCTCTTGCTAGCTTTGCAATTACCGGAGCTGCACCAGTTCCAGTACCACCGCCCATACCTGCAGCTATAAACAACATATGACTACCTTCAAATTTCTCATTTAAATCCTGTATTGCCTCTTCAGCTGCTTGCCTACCTATATCAGGTCGCATTCCAGCACCTAAACCTTTTGTGCTATTTATACCTAATTGTATTTTGTTTGGGCAATTTGAAATTTGTAATGCTTGTGCATCAGTATTTGCAATTAAGAAGTCAACACCTTCTAAATTTGCATTAATCATATTATTAACTGCATTTCCACCTGATCCACCTACTCCTAAAACAGTTATTTTAGGATGTAAATTGTGAGCTACATCTTGTATTGAAATATTAATAGTCATTTAAATCTCCGCCGTTTTTTTATCAATTTTAACGATTTTCAATCGAAACCGTCAACAAATTTCACTACATATAGTAGTATCTAAATATATTGATCAAGCCAAGAAAAAAAACCAGAAATACCATTTTTTTTCCCAGTATTCTGTCTTTTTTCAAGGAAATTTACCTTATAATACTTTGGATCATAAATTATAGATCCAATTACATCGCAAAAATTTGGTTTATTATACTCTTTTTTAATTTCAAGGAAATCTAGAGGATTAGCAACTCTTACCCCACTTGCAAAAATTGCACTGACATATTCCTCAATATTATCAAGTTGAGCGCCCCCTCCAGTTATAACGACATTATTTAATTTTCTATTATTAAAATTATTATCTTTTATTTTTTGCCATAATATTTCAAGAGTTTCCTCAATTCTAGGTTTTATAATTGCATTTAGATACGATCTGGTTATTTGTTTAAAATTATTTTTTTTATCAGATAATATAGGTATTTCAATTATTTCATGTTCATCGCTTGGAGACGAAAGTAGTGATCCATATAAACTCTTCAGTCTTTCGGCACTCGATATCGTAGTTGAAACTCCTCTTGCAATATCTAAGGTTACATTATTACTTCCAATACCAATTGTATCTCCAAAAATAAATTTATTGTTTTCAAAAATTGCAACAGATGAAGTTGAATGTCCTAAATTTATACATATGGTTCCAAGTTCTTTTTCATCATTATTTAAAGATGAAAGAGATGAAGATAAAGGAGAAGGAATATAATTTTCAATATTCAATTTTAATTGTGTAATCATATTGGATAAATTATCTATATATTTTTTTTGAGTTAAAATTTTATAAAAATTAATTTTAACCTTATCAGAATAATTTCCTAATGGAGCAGTATAATATTGATTACTATCAAGATCATATGAAATTATATTATTCATAAGTTCAAACTCATTTGAAGAAGTATTAAAGAATTCAGATTTATTTATTATTTTCTTGATGTGTAATTCAGATATTTTCTCATTATTTAAATCAATTTCTGAATCATAATAATAAGATGATGAATTTAGAAGAGAAAAATTTAAATTAATAGAATTTAATTTTGTTTGAGATTGCTTTTCAGTTTCTAAGATGAGTTGTTTAGTTTGTTCGTATAAATTATCATAATTTAATACAATATTTTTTTTTATGTTTGTTGTAGGAACACTTAGTAATGATAAAATTTTTATATTTTCTGGATTCTTATAATCTGCTACTACACATGATATTTTAGAATTACCAATATCTAGACCAGCTTTAATCATTTACATTAATTAAGATTGTTTTTGTCAAATCTCTTAAATCATATGCTTTTATATTAATCATATCTGTTTCGCTAAGTTTATTTTGTATCAAAATAAAATTATCAATAGATTTATCTGGATCATCTTCTGAAAGCATTAATTTTACATTATTTCGTAAATTTATATCCCATCTTCTATTATTAACATATTCTAAAGTCTCAATTTTGTATTTTTTTATAAAATCATTATTTCGTAATATATTTATTATTGAATTTGCTTTTAAGTTTGAGGAATTGCCCTTAAATATTAGAAGTGGCTGATTGAAAAGATCCTTATAATTTGTTTCATCTATAATTTTTCCATTATTATTAAAAAAAAAGTATTTTTCATTAAAAAAATAAATACCTATAGGTTTATGTTCTACTATTTTAATAAATAACGTGTCTTTATAATTTGTATTTAAATAGATTTCTTTAACCCAATTATTTTCTTTAATAGAATCATTGATTTGGTCAAGTGGTAATAAAAATATTGAAGTTTTCATGTATTTTTGTAACTTTTTTGACACATATTTTGATTCTACTCTATCTAAACCTGAAATATCAAATAAAGATAATTGATATTCAAATTTTTCTGAAAAAGTTTCAATTATATTTTTAGAAACAAAAAAAAAATAGTTTTTATTAGTATATATAAGTAATGAAAGAGTGATAAAAAATAAACAAAAAAATATGTAAATATATGTTTTTAAATTTATAATATACTTTCTTCTGTTAATATTTTTCATATTATTAATAATTCAAATTTTTAACTAAAATAAAAATAATTTCTGAAAAAGGTAAACCTTTATAATTAGCTTGTTCGGGTAATAGAGATATAGGAGTAAGTCCAGGTTGAGTATTTGTTTCTAAAAAGAAAATTTTATTTTTTTTTGTATCAAAAATAAAATCAGTTCTTGCGAGTGAATTACAACCTAAGAGTTTATGAGCTTTAGTTGCAAATTTAAGACATTTAGCATAATTTGTTTTATTTAACTTAGCTGGCAAAATATGTTTAGCGTAACCTTTTGAATACTTCGCTTTATAATCGAAGAAATTATTTTTTGATTTTATCTCTGTAACAGCGAGTGCGTGAATTTTTTTATCTAATTTAATAGTTGAAACTGTAAGCTCCCTTCCAGATATATACTCTTCAATTAAGATTTCTTTATGATTATTAAGTTCCTTTTTAAAACCTTCTAAATTAGCAATTAAAATATCAAATTCTTTTTGATTTTTTATTATTTTTATACCAAAACTTGAACCACTTCTATTGGGCTTAATAACAAATTTTTTTAGCTTACTTTTGATATTAATTAATTTCTTCTCATTTAAATCATTTATATTTAAAAGATAATATTTTGGAGACATTAATTTATTTTTAATAATTTCTTTCTTAGAGGCAGATTTATTAAAACATAGATTAGATGATTTTATATTTGAATGAGAAAAAGGAATCTTATTTTTTTTTAAAATTTTTTGAGTTTGTCCATCTTCACCAAAGGGCCCATGTAAAGCATTAATACAAACAAAATTTTTATAATTAATTATTTTTTTATGAAAGTTTTTTGGATTAACTCTTAAAGTCTTAAACTTCAATTTATTTTGATTAAGAACTTTTTGAATTTCTCTAGAGGTTACTAAAGATACATCATGCTCTTCATTATTACCACCTTCTAAAATTAAAATTTTTTTATTACTCACCTATTATTTTTACCTCCCATTCCAATTTTACATTGAATTTGGCATATACTTTCTCAACAATACTTTTACCTAAGTTTTCTATATCAGTTGCTGAAGCACTTCCCCTATTAATTAAAAAATTTGCATGTTTATCACTCACATATGCATCTCCAAAATTGGTACCTTTACATCCAGCTTCCTCAATTAGTTTTGCCGCATGAAGATTTTCAGGATTTTTAAAAGTACTACCAGAAGTTTTATTTTTTATTGGCTGAGATTCTAAACGTTTATTCTTTATTTCATTAATCTTATCTTTTATTAAATTTTGATCGCCATAATTAAAATTAAATATAGCTTTTGTAACTATATCTGTATTATTTATATTTGAAGATCTATATTTTAGATTTAGTTTATCTTTTGTAATTATTTTTCTTTGACCAAAATTATCACAAATTTCTATACTATTTATAACATCTACAGTTTCCGAACCATAACAGCCAGCATTCATTTTAACTGCTCCACCTATTGATCCTGGAATACCACTATAAAATTCAAAACCCTCTATATTTTGTCTCAATGCATAATTTGATAAATTAATATCTAAAATACTAGCGCCAACTTCAAGTTTGTTATCATTAATTTTAATAGTATTAAAACCTTTGCTTAATTTTATAAGAGTTCCATTATAGCCATTATCTCTAATTAAAAGATTTGAACCAGAACCTATTATATAAAAATTTTCATTATTTATTTCATTTAATATAATTTCTAACTCTAAATTATCTTCTACTATTGCAAATATTTTTGCATTACCTCCTGTTCTAAACCAAGTATGTTTACCAGCATTATAATCAAAGTAGATTTTACTTTTAAGTTTATCAGCTAATTCTATAATTTTTTTTGACATTAGTTATTCAAATATTTTTTTGCAATACTTGATATTGAACCTGCGCCCATAAAAACAATGGTATTTTGATACATTGTATGAGGTTTCATTAATTTATTTAAATCACCTATATTTTTTAAATATGTAGTATTTTTATTTTTTTTTAATATTTTAGAATATATGTCATTTGAAGTTGCACCCTTGATAATCTTTTCTCCAGCTGAATAAGTTTCTAATAAAAATAAATAATCAACTTTAGATAAAACTTTTATAAATTCTCTAATTAGTATTTTAGTTCTAGTGTATCTGTGTGGTTGAAAAACAACTATTACTTTATTTTTTAGACTTTTAGCTGCACTTAATGTAGCTGCAATTTCTGTTGGATGATGTGCATAATCATCGTACACAAAGGATTTATTTTTTTTTCCAATAAAAGAGAATCTTCTTTTTACACCTACATAATTAGTCAATGCGTTATTAATATCTTTATTTTTAATTCCATTTAGTTTGGCTGCAATAATACTTGCAGTTGCATTTAAAATATTATGATTGCCAATTGCATTGATAGTAAATTTATAATTAGAAGAATGAATAATTTTATTGTTAATTTTTAATTTAAAAGAAGTTTTTAGTTTGTTTTGTATAATGTCAAAGATTAATACATCTGCTTTTTTATTTTTTATTGAATAAGTTAAAATATTTCTAGTTTTTATTTTGTTAATTAGTAATTTAAGGTTCTTATCATCATAACACATTATTGTGGTTCCATAGAATGGAAGCAAGTTTATAAATTTTTCAAATGTATTAATTAAATTTTTTTTTGATTTATAAAAATCCATGTGTTCAATATCTAAATTAGTAATAATTGACATTTGATGTGGGAGCTTTAAAAAGGTACCATCACTTTCGTCTGCTTCAACAATCATCCATTCACCTTTTCCATAGCGATTATTATTAGAAAAAGAATTTATAATACCGCCATTTACAATAGTAGGATCTAAACCTGCTACATTGAAAATATTTCCTACCAAACTAGTAGTAGTAGTTTTCCCATGAGATCCAGCTATGGCAATAGATTTTTTATTTTTCATTAATTCTGAAAGCATATCAGCTCTAGAAAGAACTGGTATTTTTTTAATATATGCCTCTCTTATTTCAGGATTATTTTTTTTTATAGCTGATGAATAAACAACAGCATGGGCATATTTAATATTTTTTTTATTATGTCCTAAAAAAAATTTTATACCTTTTTTCTTTAATCTTTTTGTATTGTCGTTTACTGATATATCACTACCCTGAATAGAATATCCTTTATCTAACATTAATTCAGCAATACCAGACATTCCTATTCCTGAAATACCTATAAAATGAATTTTACTATTAATTTTCATTTAGTATTAATTTATAAATTAAAGTGTTAGAGTTTTTAACTTTAATCATATCAAATTTTTTATTAATTGATTCTAATTTTTTTGAATTATTATATGTTTCATAAATATATCTTTTTGCTTTGTCTAAATCATCACTATTTTGATCAATAATTATGGCTAAGTCATGTTTAGCTAATATTTTAGCATTAAAAAATTGATGGTTATCTTTTGAGGAAGGTAATGGAATTAATATCGAGGGAAGTTTAAAGTTAATTAAATCAACAATTGTGCCTGCTCCAGCTCTACATATTGCTAAATTAGCATTATTAAGTATTTCATCTACATTAATAAAAAAATCTTTCAAAATGACTGTTGATTCAATATTTCTTAATTTTTCTTCTTGTTTTTTTATCAAATTTTTAGAGCACTGAAATATAAATTTTGCTTTTATAATTCTTTCATTATCTATAATTTTAATTAGATTTGTTGCAAAGTTTGATACAAATTCTGATCCTTGACTTCCACCGGAAATAAAAATTGTAAAGTTACTCTCAGAATTTTTATTGCTTACATTAATATTTTTTTTAAAATTATTTTCTGGTGAGCCTACTACAAATATTTTATCTTTAAACTTTGAATTAATTTTAGATTTAATATCAAAATTTAAAAATATTTTATTTGTAAAATTCAGAAAATATTTGTTCGTTCTTCCAATTATTGAATTTTGTTCATGTATATAAAGCTTAACTTTATAGAATGGTTTTAATAACACACATGATAACATTGGAGAAAACGAGGCATAACTTCCAAAAGAAATAGAGTGGGATGGTTTTAATAAAAATATAATAATAAATGACTGAATTAATCCTAATAAAATTTGAAATATACCAAAGATTTTATATATATTTTTACTATTTAAATTTGACGAACTAACAATATAAATTTTTCCATTATAATTATCAAAGTATTTATAGCCTCTTTTGTCAGTTATAATTGTACAATTTACATTTTTATTAGATAAATAATTAGCGAAATTTTTTGCTGGTATAACATGCCCACCTGTTCCACCTGTAATTAATAAAAAATTTTTTTTCATAATTCTTGATTTTTTTTATTTGTGAGTGATAATAAAAATCCAAATAAAATTGCTATTGAAATCATAGAAGACCCTCCATAGCTTACAAATGGTAAAGTCATGCCTTTTGTTGGCATAAGACCTAGAGAGCTAAAAATATTGATTAGGCATTGCAATCCAAATGAGCAAATTAAACCACTAATAGCTATAATTTTAAATGGATCTTCAAGCTGTAGAACCTTTAATAAACTTCTTACTATAATAGATAGAATTATAAAAATTATTATTAAGCAAAAAATAAAACCTAACTCTTCTCCAGCTACTGCAAAAATAAAATCTGTGTTAGCGTCGGGAATTTTTTCTTTTAAAATCCCCTGACCTGGACCTTTTCCAAATAAACCACCATTTTTAAAAGCCTTAATACTTAAATCTATTTGATATGTATCTGATCCTCCTAGTCCACCAAGAAATGAATTTATTCTTGATTGTACATGATCAAAAATAAAGTATGAAAAAATTGAAATTCCTAATATAAATAGAATAGCAACTAATACTAAAAAAATAGATAATCCCGCAACAAATAACTGACAAAAAAAAGTTGCTGATAATAAGATTGTCATTCCTAAATCAGGTTGCATTAGTATTAAAGCTAAAAGTAAAAAGAAAAAAATAAACAATATCGGTAGATAAAATTTTTTATCTTCTATGGACTTGCTTATACACCATGCAGTCAGTATTACAAAAATAGGTTTAATTATTTCAGAAGGTTGGAAAGTAAAGTTAAATACTTGAATCCATCTTTTGGCTCCTTTGACCTCATAGTCTAGGAATAGTATTAATATTATTAGTGTTAATAAAATTATAAATAAAAATAATGATATTCTTCTTACATTTTTACTATCTAATGCAGATACCATAAAGAGTAAAATAATTGAAAATAGAAAAAAAATTGCATGTCTGTTTATAGATAAATATTCATCAATAGAAAATGAAAGTATTAATCCAGTAAAACCCAATGATAATATTAATATTATATTGACTCTATCAATTGAGCTCCACCAATTATTAAATATTCCCATAATTACTTTAAAAAATTTCGAATTAAATTATTAAAATGAATTCCTCTTTCTTCAAAATTTTTATATTGATCATATGAAGCGCAAGCTGGTGCAAATAATATAGTTGATTTATTTTTATTTTTTTTAATATCTTCAAAAACTTTTTTTATTAATATTTTTAAATTTGGTAATCTTTTAACAAATAACTCTCTTTTCAATTTTTTTTGAATAAATAATCCTGACTTTCCAAATGTATAAACACAATTAAGTTTTTCTTTGTATTCAGAAAGAATTTCAAAATTGTTCTCCTTAGCAATACCGCCCAATATTAAGTAAATATTATTATAATTTTTGATTGAGTTTATTGTAGAATTTAAATTAGTTGATTTACTATTGTTTATTATTTTTAATTTATTATTTTTAAAAATTATAGACGACCTAAATGGAAGTCCTTTAAATGATTTTATAATTTTAAGAAAATTTGTTTCTGAAAATTTTAATATTTTACAACATATATATGCTATTAAAATATTTTGATTATTAAAATGACCTTCTAAATCGTCTGAAATTTTTTTAATATATAGTCTTCTCCCTTTTTTAAAGTAATTATCTAAAATATATTTTTCATTTGCATAAAAATCAGCTGATTTATCAACTAAGGAAAAACTAATTTTATTTTTTATTTTTTTTTGATTATAAATCTTTCTTGAATAAATATCATCAAGAGAGAATAAATTGATTCCATTTTTAGAAATAATATTTTTTTTCTGATTAACATAATCATTCATACCGCTATACCTATCTAAATGATCACTAGATAAATTTGTAATTATTGAAATTCTGGTTTCAATTGATTTTACAGTTTCTAACTGAAAGGAACTAAGCTCTATAACGTGAAAATTAGATTTTTTATTTTTAAGAAAAGCATTACATAATGGATCTCCAATATTACCACCAACGAAAGTTTTAATTTTATTTTTTTTTAAAATATCTCCTATTAATTTAGTTGTTGTAGATTTTCCATTTGTTCCAGTTACAGCAATAATAGTTTGATTAGTTAAATTCGAAATATATAGATTTAAATCTCTATTTATTTTTTTAGATACGTTTTTTTTTAAAAATTTTTTATCTCTTAAAGATATTCCTGGACTAAGAAATATTTTTTCAAAATCATTTAAATTATTTTTTTTTCTATTAAAAAAATAATGATTATTATAATTTTTTTTTATATTTTTTCTTACAATTGGGTTGTCATCCCAAATTTTAAATTTAATCTTATTATTTTGACAATAATTTATTATTGAAAGTCCCGATTTTTGAATTCCATAAATTAAATACATTATCTGATTCTTAAAGTTGCAAGACCAATCAATGCCAAAATAATAGTAATAATCCAAAAACGAATAACTATTGTTGATTCGTGCCATCCTTTTTTTTCAAAATGATGATGTAATGGGGCCATTAAAAAAACCCTTTTACCGGTCATTTTAAAAATAAATACTTGTATTACAACAGATAGAGTCTCTAAAACAAATAAACCTCCTATAATTGCAAGAAGTATTTCATGTTTACATATTATTGCTATCGAACCTAAAGAGGCGCCCAAAGCTAGTGATCCTGTATCACCCATAAAAACTTTAGCTGGTGGAGCATTAAACCATAAAAATCCTAAAGCAGCTCCAATCAAAGAACCACAAAAAACTGCTAATTCTCCAGTCCCTGGAATATATTGAATAAGTAAATATTTTGAAAAAACAATATTTCCAGAAATATAACTTATGAAAGCAAAAGACATTGCAACTATCATTACAGGGACAATAGCTAAGCCATCTAAACCATCTGTTAGGTTTACTGCGTTAGCTGCTCCAATAATAATAAATATTGAAATAACAAAGTAAAATAAACCAAAATCAATAATAAAATTTTTGAAAAATGGGAATGTCATTGACTTGCTTATATTAGAATCTAAATTTGTAAGAATTAAGTAAGTTATTAATAAAGAAAAAATAATTTGAAAAAAAATTCTTATCTTTGATGAAATACCTTTACTAGTATTCGATCTTATTTTTTTATAATCATCTGCGAAGCCAATAGACCCAAAAATGAATATAGTTAAAAGTAAAATCCATATAAATTTATTTTTTAAGTCAGCCCAAATAATTGTAGAAATAAAAACACTTAATATTATCAATAATCCTCCCATTGTAGGTGTGCCTTTTTTTGCAATAATATGTGACTCGGGTCCATCATCTCTTATAGGTTGACCGGATGGTTGAATATTTGATAATTTATTAATAATATAATTTCCAAATATTAGAGAGAAAAATAAACTTGTGAGGATAGATGCACCAGCTCTAAATGTTATATAACTAAATATATTCAGAAAACTAAATAAATATTGGTACTCAAAGGCTATATATTTAATCAAATCAATTTCCCAGCTTTAATAATTTTTTTGCAAATTCATTTATTTCTGTCGCATTCGAACATTTAATTAATATTATGTCATTATTATGAACTTTACTTTCTAAAAATTGCATAATTTTATTTTTATTCTTAAAATAGATAAATTCATTTTTTGGATTTATAAATTTTTTTATAGATGTTTCAAAGAATTCGCCACATAAAATTACAAATTTAAAAATAGTTTCATCTAATTGTTTTAATAAATTATAATGGGCTTTTAAAGAGGTCTTTCCCATTTCATTCATTGTGCCTAAAATTATTATTTTTTTATTATTTTTTGATTTTATACCTTTAAAGTATTTAATACTTTGTAACATAGTATCAGGATTTGCATTATAAGATTCATCTATAATGCTTAATTTTTTTTTATTTAAAATAATTTTATGAATTAGTCCTCTTCCTTGAACTGGTTTCAAAAACTTATACCTATTTGCAATGGATTTAATATTTAAAAAGTTTTCACTATAAAATGCAAGACAAAATAATAAATTATTTAATCTATGCATAATTATAGATTTAGTATTGATATTTATTTGCTTTTTATTAATTGAAAAAGTTACTTTGTAAGACTTTTTATAAGGAGATATTTTTTTAATTAAATATTTTTTAGATGAAGTATCAATACGAACAATTTTTAGATTTTTTTGTTTTCTTGCCTTTGTAATTAAAATATTTTCTGATTTTGAAGAAGCATTAATATATAATTTTTTTCTTTTATTATTATATTTTGAAAGAAATATATCAGCTTTTTCTCTTGCAATGTTATCTTTAGTTTTAAAATTTTCAAGATGGGTAGATTGAATATTAGTAATAAATACTTCAGATGGTTTAACTAAATTTGTAAGAAATTTTATTTCACCAAAATTGTTTGTCCCAATTTCAAAAATTGCAAAATTTGAATTTAGATCTAAATTTAGCAAAGATATTAATATGCCTAACTCATTATTATAACTTTTTTTAGAAAAAGAAATGACTTGATCCTTTTTTAAAAAAAAAGCTAAAGTTTCTTTTAATGTTGTTTTACCAGCACTTCCAGTTATACCTATAACTTTGCCATTGTATAAATCTCTTTTTCTTTTTGCAACAATAGTTAAATATTTATAAATATTTTTAACATATAAAATTTTTTTGTTCTGATTATAGTCCTTATTATCAGTTAAACAAAATCTTGCACCTTTATTTATTGCCTCATTTATAAATTTGTTTCCATGAAATTTTTTACCTCTTAATGCTAAAAATATATCACCGTTTTTTATGTCCTTACTTGAGATACGAACTTTATCCTTTTTAGAAATTATATATTTTTCAAATTTATTTAATTCTACCATTAGTTAATTAATTCTTTTACAACTTTGTAATCATCAAACTTTAATTTTTTATTTTCTATAATTTGTATTTTTTCATGACCTTTACCTGCTACTATTAAAATTTCATTCATTTTTATTTGTTTAATAGCTAATTTTATTGCTTTTTTTCTATCAGAAATTTCAGTAGCTCTCGGGCAATATTTTAGAATATTTTTCCTTATACTAGATGGATTTTCATTTCTAGGATTATCATCAGTTATATAAATTCTACTAGCATATTTATTTGCAATTAGCCCCATTGTTTTTCTTTTGCTTTTATCTCTATCACCCCCACAACCAAATAAAATTGCTGGTTTCTTTCTTTTAATTTTATAAGCATTAAGTATTTTTTTTAAAGCATCTGGTGTGTGGGCATAATCGATAATAATCTTGGAATTCCTTTTTTTATATTCAATTATCTCAAAGCGACCAGGTGGATTATTTACTTTTGATAATACTTTTATAATTTTAATTACACTTATATTAAGTGCTAAGCAACATGTTATAGCACATTCCAAGTTTTCCAGTTCTATATCTGTATTAAGCTTTAAATTTTTTAAATTATAACAATTTTTATTAATTACTAAATGTACAGTATCTTTAATTTTTTTTAAACTTAAGTAATTATTCCCAAAATATTTTAATTGGATATCTTTTTTAATCAAATTTTTTTTAAATTTTGATAAGTTCTTTAACCTTGAATTGATTATAGCAAAACCTCCGTTTTCTAAATGATTGGTAAAAAGTTTCATTTTAGATTTTTTATATCTTGTAAATGTTTTGTGGTAATCGAGATGATCGTAAGAAATATTTGTAATAGCTGCAATATTAATTGGGTAATTTCTTAATCTATTTTGTTCTAGTGCATGACTTGATGCTTCAAAAATATAAATATTTTTTTTTCTTTTATTTGAGGAACCGTATTTAAAAATTTCCTCAAAGCATGGTGTAGTCAAGTTTATGTTATTTATTTTTTTCCCATTTATAAAATGTCCTAAGGTTCCTAATGTAGTATTATTATATTCTAATGCATTAAGAATTTTTGAAATATACCAAACAACAGATGTTTTTCCATTTGTACCAGTAATTGCTAATGTCTTAAAAGGGGAGTTTGTGTAAAGGTTTTTTAACAAAGAATGAGTTGATAAGTCAATTTTAGAAACAATGAATTGAGGTATTTTAATATAATCAAAATATATATTAGAAATTATTGCTGGTGTTTTATTTCTTATTGCTTCATCTAAATAAATTTTTTTTACTTTGGTGTTTTTATCATAAATAAACAATGTGTTATTATTTGTAAATTTTGAATTAGAAGTAATTGAAGAAAAAAATTTATTTTTTTTGAAGTTATAAGTTTTTTTAATATTTATTACTTTTGATAAATTAGATAGTAGCATTTATTTTTCTATATAAAAAATTTGTGTCTACTTTTAGAAGTTCCTTACTTTTATCTTTGGGAATATTAAAGAGGCTAATAATATTGATTATAATTTCTTTTACAAGAGGAGCATTTACTCTGGCACCGGTCATTCTTTGCTTACTACCCGGTTCTTTTTTTGGATACTCAACTGCAGTATAAATCACATATTTTGGTTTGTTTATTGGGAATACTCCAATAAAAGAAGTTAGATTTCTATCATCCTTAAAGTATCCACCTTTGGGATTTAGTAGCTCTGATGTTCCAGTCTTTCCTCCTACCGAATAACCTTCTACTTTCACTCTTGGTCCAGTATATTCGGTTTTAAGAACAACAGAATTAAGTAGATTTATAAAAAATTTAGAAGATTCTCTATTATTAAGAATTTGCTTCTTTTCAAATTGTTGATTTAATTGGAGTGTTGGAAAAACTTCATTCCCATTATTTGATAATGTTGCATAAGCTTTTACTAAATGTAGAGGTGTTATTGCAAATCCATGACCAAATCCGATAGTAGCAGTTTCTTTTTTACCCCAGTTATTTTTATTTCCTAAAGGTGCTGCTCTTTCTCTATTTTCAATATTAATTTTTTTATTGAAACCAATTTTTTCAAAAAATTTAATTTGGTTCTCTTTACCTATCAATGTAGCTATCTGAGCTGTTCCAATATTTGAAGATTCAACGATTATTTTATCAATATTATAAATACCATTTTCCTTGTATTTATTATGATCTCCAATGTTCAAATATTTATTTTTAACATCAAAGGTCATATCTGTATCAATTATATCTAAATCATATGCAATTGTAGCAGTAATTGGTTTGAATGTTGAACCCATCTCATAATTAGACTGAAAAACTCGATTTATTAGATTGTTCTGATTAAATGTTGACTTATTCTGAGGATTAAAATCAGGCAAACTTACTGAAGATAAAATTTCTCCATTATTTATATCCATAACTATAGCTAAACCTGATTCTGCTTTATATTTATTAATAGTTTTTGAGAGACTGTTTCTAACTAACTGCTGTAAATTTACATCAATACTAATTGATATATCTTGTGATTTTGAAAGTTCATTTTCAAAATACCTTTCAATTCCACTTTGTCCATTTTGATCAATATCTACGTATCCAACAACATGTGACACAACATTTTTATAAGGATAAATTCTTTTAATTTCATTATGAGTCCTAATATTTATTTCACCCAAATTAATAATTTTTTGGTGTTCAATTGGAGAAATATTTCTTTTAATCCATACAAATTTACTCTTTGATAATAATTTTTTTTCTATTTTTTGTATATCTAAATCAAGAATTAATCCTAATTTATTTGCGAGATCTTTTTTATCAATTATCTTGTTAGGATTAGTTGATAAAGAAATACTTTTAATTGAAGTTGCAATTATATTTCCATTTCTATCATAGATGCTCCCTCTAATTTCTTTTTTTAGATTACTAATTTTTTCATCTGCAAAATCAGGAAAAAGCATTATTGATGAGATCCTATAGATAGAAATAAAATAAACAAAAATAAAAATTGTAATTGAAAAAAAAACTCTTCTATGCAGTAATTTTAATGAGTCACTGTCAAATAATTTTAATCTACTTAACATCCATTAATTGTTTGAACTAACTAGTTTAATATTTTTATTTTGCATTGAGAGTTCTTCGATTTTTACAATTTGGGGAATATTCGAATTTGGAACTTCAAAAAAATATAATTTGTAAAGTTTATTTAAATAAGAAGCATTTTTGTGAGTAGCTAGCTCAATCTTATTGATTTTTAAATTTTCTGAAATCTCAGATATTTTTATTTTTAGATTATGATTATTTTTTTCAATTTCTCTTGTATTGTTAGCAACAAATATCATTGAGAAAACAAGAAACAAATTAAGAATTAAAAAAGAAAAAATTAATTTAGTGTATTTCATTTTTAGATTTTCTGAGCTACCCGAAGTTTTGCTGATCTGGATCTGGGATTTGAATTAATCTCAGAAGCTGATGGGACTAATGGTTTTTTGGTGATTATCTTTAGTTGAGTTACCAGCTTATCAGGTAACTCCGGGTAGTGGCGGGAGGAACGCCATCGTTTACCACTATTGTGGTTAAAAAAATCTTTCACAATTCTATCTTCTAGACTTTGGAAAGAAACTACTAAAATCAAGCCATCTTTTTTTAAAATATTTAAAGTCTTATTCAAGCAATTTCTAAGCTCATTTATTTCATCATTTACATAAATTCTGATTGCCTGAAATGTTTTTGTAGCTGGATGAATATTGTTTTTTAATTTATTTTTTTTTGGTACGCATTTTTTAACAATATTTGATAATTCTATTGTATTACTAATAAATCTTATTTTTCTATTTTTGACTATCTCCTTTGCTATAACTCTTGAATATCTTTCTTCACCGTATTTATAAATTATATCTGCCAAATTTTTTTCTTCGTAATTATTTATTATGTCATATGCATTTTTATTAGAAAGACCCATTCTCATATCTAAAGGTCCATCATTATTGAATGAAAAACCTCTTTTTGGATTATTTAATTGATTAGAACTTAGGCCTAAGTCAAAAAGTATAATATCAAATTTTTTATCTTTAAAATTCATACTATTAACTATTTGTTCAATTCTACTAAACTTATCGTTAATAAGATTAAAATTTGAATATTCAGATTCTATTTCTTTAGAAAAAATTTTTGAAATTGGGTCTCGATCTATAGCTAATAACTGATTTACTTTCAGTTTTTCTAGAATAGTCTTTGAGTATCCACCACCACCAAAAGTTGCATCCATAACATTTATTGATTTTTCTGTTGGTAAAAAAGATATTATTTCATTTATCATTACTGGTTTATGTGAATTTTCCATATTATTATTTTTGTGTTAACATCAAGCGTAATGATTTTTTTTCTTCTAGTAGTCTTTTTCTTGAAGCTTCTATATTTTTTAAACCTTTTTTAGGCTCCCATATTTGAAAAAAATATCCCTGACCAAAAAAAGCTGCATCTGTTTGAATGCCAGCATATAACTTTAAATCTTCTGGTATTAAAAATCTTCCCTCTTTATCAACATTCGTTGTAATAATTTCAGAAAATATTGATGTTGAGAAATCATCATAGTCTTCTGAAAAAAAATCTAAATTATTAATTCTTTTTGAAATTTCTTTAAGTCTTCCAACTCCACATCCTTCAATAGATTTTGTTTTAATGGACTTGTATAAAATAATTTCATTTTTGTTATTTTTAGGAAGAGCGTTCCTGAAGTTTGATGGAAGAGAAACTCTACCCTTTTTGTCTATCTTATTGAAATATTTAGAAATAAATAAATCCATACAATGTGGGTTATCATGGGAATATATGGGCGTCAATGGGTATATGATAATATACCAAATGTTCTTTAAATGTTCTTTAAAAATAAAGATGGTGCATAAGCCGGGTTCTGTAATTTAATTAAATAAATTGATGATCATTAATCTAGAACAAATGTCACCATTTGTTTCAAGCAGTCTACCCGAATAACACAGCTGGAACTGATTGTTATTCCTATTTGACCTTGCTCCAAAAAAGGGTTTGCCTTGCCTTTTTTGTTACCAAAAAAGCGGTAAGCTCTTACCTTACCTTTTCACCCTTACCTTTCAAAGGCGGTTTACTTTCTGCTGCACTTTCCCTAAGCTTTCACTTGCCAGGAGTTACCTGGTTTTCTTTCCAGTGGAGCCCGGACTTTCCTCTTGATTTCTCAAGCGATCATCGCACCATCGATACACTTTTAATTTTTTTTAATTTTTCGTCAACAATATATTTAAAAAATGTTTTATCATAAATTTTAGTGTTATTTCATCAAATTTTCCAGACATGTTTGATTGAAGATAATGCATTTGATAAGCTCTAACTAATTTACCATATGAATAATTACTATTAATATCAATTGTATTGTATCCAATTACACCAAGCATAAATAAACACATTTTTTTTCTTGTAACTAATTTATTTTTAGTAAACCATTTTTTGATTAATTTAACATTAAATCTAATTTTTTCATTTGGATAATAAACTAAATTATTTTTATTTAATTTTTTCCATGGAAATTTTACTCCAGGGTCTTTTTTTCTGAGAGGGGCTATATCTGAGTGAGCAAGTATATTTTGGCTTTTAATTTTATATTTTTTTTTTAATTTTTTTAAAATAATTATTAAAGATTTAATCATTTTTTTAGAAAAGTTATTGTTATCTTTATTTGAACTAAAATCTAATTCAATTCCTATAGACATCGAATTAATATCTCTGTTACCTTCCCAATATGAAGTTCCAGCATGCCAAGCTCTTTTGTTTAAATTGACTAAATTATAAATATATCCATTTTGATTGATTAAAAAATGAGAACTCACTTTTTTTCTTTTATCGCATAAATACAATAGTGCCTCTTTATAATTTTTTAAAGCTGTATAATGTATTATAATATATACAGGCTTCCCTCTTTTTCTATTATTAAAATTAGGTGATTGATAATTTTTAATTAATTTCATTCAAATTTAAGTCTAGAAGATATATATATATTGTATGCATAAAATAATTTTATCAATTATTTTCATTTTACCACTTTTTTTAGGATGTTCATCATTAAAAAAAACAAGTACTAACGATACTATAAACCTTAGAAGTCCAGAAGAAATATATGTCTCCGGAATGAATTTTTTTGATAACCAAAATTTTTTATTGGCAGAAGAAGAATTTAAAAATTTACAAAAACTTTATCCCCTTTCAAATGAATCTATTCAAAGTGAAGTTATGGTTGGATTTATAAAGTATCTACAAATGGATTATGATAGCTCAATATCTAAATTTAAAAAATTTATACTTAAGTATCCATCTCATAATAACTTAGATTATGCTTATTATATGATAGCGGTCAATAATTATGAACAAATCAATCATTTTGAATTAGATGGTCAATTTAATGAAATAGCTTTAGAGAGCTTTAATCAGGTTATAGCCAGATTTCCCGAGAGTGAATACACTAAAGATAGTTTACAAAAAATAATATTAATAAAATCTAATAAAGCTGCGAAACATATGGATATAGGAAGATTTTATCTCAAAGAAAAAAAATATACGGCGGCACTGAATAGATTTAAGATAGTAGTTCAAGATTATTCAATGACTAAATTTACACCAGAAGCTTTGCATAGAATGGTTGAAGCATATTATGAAATGGGTATGATACAAGAAAGCATAGAAATAGCAGCAGTGTTAGGACACAATTATCCAGATACAAAATGGTATCGTTATAGCTATAACTTGGTTAAAAAAATAAAAAATAATAATTCTATTCTTGATAAATTAACAAAGATTTTTTAATTAATGGATAAAAAAAAGAATGAAAAATTAGTTAAAAAAAGATTAAAAGAACTTTCAACTGAAATTCAAAAACATAATCACTTCTACCATAATTTAGATAGACCAAAAATTACTGATTTTGAGTATGATAAGCTTATAAAAGAAAATAATGATTTAGAAAAAAAATATCCTCATCTAATACTGGGTAATAGTCCAAATAATTTTGTTGGGAGCAAAATAAAAAGTAAATTTGAAAAAAGTAAACACTTATCACAAATGTATTCACTCAGTAATGCTTTTAACAAAGAAGATATGTTAGAATTTGTCAAAAGAATAAATAAATTTTTGAATATATCAGATAGTAAAAATCTTGATTTTCTTGTTGAGCCAAAAATTGACGGTCTATCATTAAATTTATTGTATAATAAAGGTAAGCTGGTTTCTGCTGCTACAAGAGGTGATGGTTTTACAGGAGAAAATGTAACTGAAAATATAAAAAAAATAAAAGACATACCACTTTATTTAAATAATGAATATCCAGATATGATTGAGATAAGAGGTGAAGTTTTTATTAATAAAGATGACTTCAAAACTATAAATTCCATGTTAAAAAATAAAGATAAATTTGCAAATCCCAGAAACGCAGCAGCTGGAAGTTTGAGACAATTAGATATATCTATAAGTCATAAGAGACCTTTAAGATTTATTGCTCACGGTATAGGTGAATGTTCAAAATCATATTTAAAGTTAAAAGAATATTATTTAGATTTAAAAAAATGGAAAATACCTACGAATGATTTACTTATTTTTTCTAACTCTGTTAATGAAATAATGAGTTATTATAATAAAATTAGCGATATACGCTCAGATATTAAATTTGATATTGATGGAGTAGTAATTAAAATAGATAATATTGATTTACAAAAGCGCCTTGGGTATGTTGGTAAAAATCCAAGATGGGCAACTGCATTAAAATTCTCATCAGAAAAAGCAAATACAAAAATTGAATATATTGATTTGCAAGTTGGAAGAACAGGGGCAATTACTCCAGTGGCAAGATTAAGACCAGTAAATATTGGTGGTGTTATAGTTTCTAATGCGTCATTACATAATTTTGATGAAATAAATAAAAAAAATATTAATATTTTAGATGTAGTAGAAATTGAAAGAGCAGGAGATGTAATACCATATGTAACAAGATTAATTAAAAAAAATAGTGAAAAAAAAAATAAAGTAATTCCTCCAAAAATTTGTCCTATTTGCAAAAGTAAAACTATTAAAGAAGCTGATGAGGCGGTTTTGAGGTGTTCAAATAAATATGGTTGTGATTCTCAAATTATCGGACAATTAATTCATTTTATAAGTAAAAAAAGCTTAAACATAGATGGTTTTGGAGAAAAGCAAGTTAAGCAATTATTTAATTTAAAATTGATAAACAAACGTGAAGATATTTTTGAAATTAAAAACAAAAAAAATCAAATAATAAATTTAGAGGGTTGGGGTGAATTATCATTAAATAATCTTATAAACTCAATTGAAAAATCTAAAACAGTTTCATTAGAAAAATTTATCTATTCTTTGGGAATTAGATATGTTGGAGAAATAAATTCAGAAATATTAGCTAAGGATTTTAAAGATTTAAATAAAGTTATAAGTTCTATAAATAAAGTTGAAAGACTTCATAATATTGATGGTTTGGGGCCTAAAGTAATTTCTTCTTTAATAGAATTTTTCTCAAATAAAGATAACTTGCTAACTGTAAGAAAATTACAAAACATACTCAATATATCTAATCCAAAAGAAAATATTATAAATAATTTTTTTACAAATAAAAATATTGTTTTTACTGGAAATTTAAACACACTTTCAAGGGATGAAGCTAAATATTTAGCAAAAAAAAATGGCGCAAAAATTTTATCATCAGTAAGTAAAAATACTGACTACTTAATCATGGGTAGCAAAGCAGGATCAAAAGCAAAGAAAGCAAAAGATTTAGGAGTTGATATTATTAATGAAGATGATTTTTTATTAAAAATTAATCAATAATTTTTAAATACTTTATATATATGTTTTTTGATGAATGTTCTTCAAAATCTACAAGCGCTTTATCACTATCAAGTCTTAATATTTTTCCATATCCAAATTTTTTATGATAAACTTTTTCTCCTATGTTAATTTCGTTTAAAAAATTATAATCTTGATTGATATCCCAATCTATTTCATTTTTTTTGGAGTTATCTAACAATCTTTTTCTACCAGGAGTAATAGAGTCTGTGTTAAAATTGTCAGTTTCTATATAGTCTTGTAAAAAATTATTTTCTTTTATGTATGTTGAATCATTAATTTCAACAATATCTTCAGGAAGTTCACTAATGAATCTAGAAGGTAAATTATAATCATGTGATGCAAAAGAATATCTATTTTGATTAACATAGGTAATAAATATTTTTTTTCTTGCTCTTGTTAACGCAACATATGCCAGTCTTCTTTCTTCCTCTAATCCTTTTTTACCAGATTCTTCTATTGATCTTTGACTAGGAAAAACACCTTCTTCCCAGCCTGCAAGAAAAACATATTCATACTCTAATCCTTTAGCAGCATGCATTGTCATCAAAGTAATAGTTTCACTAGAAGTGCTTTTGATATTTTCCATTACAAGTGAAACATGTTCAAGAAAACCTTCTAAATTATCAAAATCTTTTAAACTTTGAACAAACTCATTTATATTTTCTATTCTAGAGAGGTTTTCTGGATTTTTTAAATTTTTTTGTTCATTTTTTAAATAATCAAGGTATCCAGAGTCTTCTATAATTACTTTAGCTAGCTCAATATGATCAAAATTTCTAAGAGTTTTTTGCCACTTTAGAATATTATCAATAAATTTATATAATTCATTTTTACTTTTCGAGTTTGTTTTAAATATAATTTGTTTTGCAGCTTCAAACAAAGAAACATTGTTTAGTCTAGAATAAGAACTTATTTTACTCAAGGTTGACTTTCCTATTCCTCTTTTTGGAACATTAACTATCCGTTCAAATGCTAAGTCATCAGACAAATTATTAACCAACCTTAAATAGGCAATTATATCTTTAATTTCTCTTCTTTCATAAAATCTTAATCCCCCAATTATCTTATAAGGTAAGCCAAGGTTTATTAATCTTTCTTCGAAAGATCTGGTATGAGCTGAAATTCTGAATAATATTGTTATCTCACTTAATTTTATTTTATTTTTAATTAAATTCTCAATTTTATCTGAAACAAAGACTGATTCTTCTTTAGTTTCCCAAAAACCGTTAATAGAAATTTTTTCACCTAATTCGTTATGGCTCCAAAGAGTTTTTCCAAATCTTCCTGCATTTTTAGAAATTAGACTAGATGCACAATTTAAAATATTTTGAGTAGATCTATAATTTTGCTCTAATCTGATAATTTTACTTTTTAAAAAATTAGTTTTAAAATTTAATAAATTTGATACATCTGCTCCTCTCCAAGAATATATAGACTGATCATCATCTCCAACACAACATATATTTTTACTACCTTCATAAATATACTTTATCCAACTTTGTTGTATTGGATTAATATCCTGATATTCATCAATATGGATAAATTTAAATATTTTTTGATATTTTTTTAACACTAATTTATTTTTTTGAAAAATACTAATACAGTGCATAATTAAGTCTCCAAAGTCGACCAAATTAAGCCTAATAAGTTCTTCTTGGTAAACTGAATAAATTTTTCTTAATTCAAAATCATTTTTTCTATATTTATTTTCTTTTAATTGATCTACTTTTAAACCTTTATTTTTAAAACTATCAATTGAGTTTAAGTAATATTTAGCTGAAACTTCTTTTGTATCTATTTTTTCTGCCTCACAAATATTTTTAATGAGCTTTAATTGGTCGTCTGTATCAATTATTAAAAAATTCTTTCTGAGACCTACTTCTTCGTAATGTTGTCTTAATATTCTTAATGATAATGAGTGAAAGGTGCCAACCCACATTTTATCAATTGGTATCTTAATTAATTGTGCGATTCGTGTTTTCATTTCATTCGCTGCCTTATTTGTGAATGTAACTGCTAAAATCTGAGATGGAGTAGCTAGTTTTTTTATTAAAATATGTAATATTCTAAATGTTAAAACCCTAGTTTTCCCACTTCCTGCACCGGCTAAAACTAACAAAGGGCCTAAAGTAAACTCTACTGCTTCCCTTTGTTGTTTATTTAATAAATCAAGATATTTATGTGAATTTTCAGCCATTTTTTTGCTATAATATAATTATATTGTGATTTATAAACAATTATAACTATATCAAATTATAAATATAACATGAAAAGTAAATACTACTCTCTAATTCTTGTCTTAATTACATTAATTTCATTTAATTTATATGGATCAGCTTCTGATCAAGTAACCGCTGAACCAGATGATTATGAAACAACAAAAATTGATGATGAAATATATGATCCCATAGAACCTATTAACCGCGCGATATTCAGTTTTAATAATGCTGCAGATAAAATTATTTTAGAACCAATAGCAAAAGGATATAAAAAATTACCCTCTCCATTACAAAGTGGAATTAGTAATTTCCTTAGTAATTTAAGAACTCCATTAGTTGTAGTAAATCAGTTACTTCAAGGTCAAGGAGAAAATGCAGTACAGTCATCAGGCAGGTTTGTTTTAAACTCAACAATTGGAATATTTGGTTTGATAGATGTAGCAGAAAAAGTTGGATTAGAAGAAAAAGAAGAAGATTTTGGACAAACTCTTGCAACTTGGGGAATAGGTGATGGTTTTTATTTAGTGTTACCTTTATTTGGTCCTTCAAATTTAAGAGATACTACCGGAATGGTCATGACAATGATGACAGATCCGATCAATGCTTATGCATTAAGTGAGGGTGAAGCCTGGTTTGTACCAATGAGAACAGCAGCAAATGCAGTTGATCAAAGATCTAAAATTATAGATGAAGTTAATGCATTAAGGGATAATTCAGTTGATTACTATGCAGCTGTAAGAAGCTCTTATTATCAAAATAGAAAAGCAGCAATTAATAATATTGATGATAGTGAATTAACACCATTACCTCTAATAAGTATTGAATTTGATTAATGAAGAATACCTTTTTATGTATTTTTTTTACCTTTTTTCTTAATATTAATTTGGCGTTTGGAGATGATTCTGCTGATTGGCTAAAAGAAGAAATAGATAAAATTTTAATCTCATATCAAAATGTCGATCTTCCAAATGAAAATAGATTCCTAATGATTGAGCAAACTATTAATAATAACTTCGCAGGTACAGGTATAGCAAAATTTGTAGCTGGTGAAGCTTGGAACAAGGCATCTAAAGATACAAAAAAAGAATATGTTAAAAACTTCAAACGCCATTTAGCTCTCAATATTGCGTCTATGATGCAAGGTTATTCTAATCAAAAATATCAGTTATCTGAATCAAAAATAGATAAAAAAAATAAAATAATTTTAATTGATATGGAAATTTTTTCTGAAACGGGTTCTTTAGTAGTAACTTGGAGGGTTAAGAAGTCTAAGGATAGATTTTTTGTTATAGATCTAATTGTTGCTGATATATCACTTGTTGTAACAAAAAGATCTGAATTTAATTCTATGTTAAAAAATGTAGATTATAACTTATCAAAATTTAATGAAATTTTGTTTAATCAAAATAATGAAAGCTATCAAAAGATTATTAATTAAATTTTTAATAAGCTAATTTCGCTTTCAGTTAAAATTTCAGGTTTTTGAGGTTTAGTCTTTAAATAAATTTTATTTTCTTTTTCTGATGAAGTAATTATGCTTTCCATTACTTCCAATACATGAAGTGAAAGGTCTAATGAACATCTTGGTTTTTTATTTTTTAAAATAGAATTAATCATATCTGATAAGCCTATACCTCTATAATTAGCTATTTTTTTTCCATTATTATCAGTAGTATTGGGTATACCTAAGAGCATTCCATCATTATTCACGTCCTTCCATTTATTATTTTTATTTGAAACTAAAATACTACCACTAAAGAAATTTGGGTCAGGTATTATCATAGATCCATCTAAACCATACAGTTCCATATTCGTATGAGAGTGTTTCCAAATATCCCATGAACAATTAAATTGTATTTTTGCTTCATTATGAAACTCTAATATTCCCATTAAAGTTGTAGGAGTTTCTACAGTTATTTTATCTCCAAATCTCGGCTTGCTTGATATAATTCTTTTTTGTTGAACAGTAGAACTAGAAGCAGTTACACTTCTAATTGGGCCATTAAGATTAATTAATTGAGTTAAATAATATACGCCTAGATCAAAAACTGGGCCTGCACCTGGTTTAAAGAAAAATTCGGGGTTTGGATGCCAGTCTTCCATACCATGAGACATAATATTGAATGTTCCTAATACAACTTTACCTATTTCTTGATTTTCAATTAAAGATCTTGCCTTTTGACCTGCAGCTCCTAAAAATGTATCAGGTGCACAACCGACTTGTAAATTATTTATTTTTGCAGTTTCTTCTATTTCTAATCCATCCATAAAATTAGTTGCTAGAGGTTTTTCACTAAAACAATGTTTCCCATTTTTAAGCGATTTAATAATAATATCTTTATGAACATTTGGAGTTGTTAAATTAAGTATAATATCTATATTTTTATTCTTTAGTAAACCTTCTACAGAATAAGACTTTATTTGATATTTTTCTGCTTTGCTATCAGCTAAACCTTGTAATATGTCAGAACATCCTATTATATTAATATTATTGAAAATTTGCTGGGAATCAAAATATGTATCAGAGATATTTCCACATCCAATTATACCAATATTCATTTTAAATTTTAGTTAAATATTTTAGTGATTTATTAATATATTCTTTATAATCATTTGGGTCATCGTGCTCTATTGCAATAACTTCACAAGGTGTATCTGATATTTTACTTAATAATTCTTTCCAATTAATAAACCCCTCTCCAATTGGACATTGATTTGAATGATTAAGCATGTCCTTATTAGAATAAAAATCTTTTAAATGACAAGCAATGATTCGATTTTTATATTTATCAATCCAATCAATAGGATTAGTTTTACCAGCAGTTGTCCATCCTAAATCAATTTCAAATTTTAAATTTTCGTCTTGATCTAAAATTAATTCCATTGGATATTTTCCATTAGGAAGCTTCAAAAATTCAAATGAATGATTATGATAACCAAGTGTTAAGCCTTGATCCTGAAAAATTTTAATATACTCTGAAATTTCTTTGCCAAATTGTACCCATTCACTTTCATTTAAATTAAAAGATTCCTGAAAATCTTTACTTGGTATTGCTTTCGGAGCAGGTATTATTGCATGTCTAATATTTAAATATTTAATTTTTTTTATAGTATCCTTTAGATTTTCAAAACTTTCAAAACTTATATGAGCAGATAATGCTGTTAAATTATTTTGTTGTAGTAAATCATGTAATTCCTTTTCATCAAAATCTGATAATGCAAATAATTCTACATTTTTAATTCCTGTTGATGTAATATACTCTAATACATTTTTATAAGGTTCAAATTTTCTTGCAGTATATAGTTGAAATGAAATATCAACCTTATTCATGTTAAAATTTCTCCATCAGATTTAACCAATTAATTTCTTCACTACTTAAATTAATTTTCAAATTGTTTAAACTAGAATCTATTTCTTGAATTTTACGTGGGCCGATTAAGGCAAATGATGGAAAATTTAAATTTATTGGCCATGCTCCTGCAATATTCTGTGCAGTTGTATTCTTTTTTATTGCGAGTGATTTAGCTCTTTTTTTTCTTTCACGATTATCTTCACTTTCGAAGCAACTAAGAGGTCCACTGGAGTGCTCTCCTTGTTTTCTCCAAGTTTCATCCTTAGTAATCTGATCTTCAATTTTTTTTGTAATTTGATCAGGAAGAAAATAACCCCTGCCTTGACTCGACCATGATAGGTGTGCTGTATTTGTACTTTCAAGGTAGTCTAAAATTTTTTTGTTATTTGATGAAATACATCCTGACCAAAGAGGTTTAATCATTTTACAAAGTGCTAAATTATTATTTAAAATACTAAAACCAAATTTATTATTTTTTTTTGCCCACTCATTAGCTTCTTGAAAGCGTTGTAAAGTCCAGTTTGAAGCACCAAATATCTTTATTCTTCCTTTTTGTTTTTCTTCATTCAAAACATCAATAAACTCACTAACAGGGATCTCGGTATTGTCTCTGTGCATTATATAAATATCAGCACTTTCACATTTTAGTCTATCCAATGACTCACTAAGTTGTATTGTGATACTTTGTGGATTGCAATTTGGTGTATGTGCTCCTTTTGCAATTATTACAAGATCGTTTAAATTATTTCTTGATTTATGCCATTTCCCCAAGAGGGTCTCCATAGAGCCTCCACCATAAATATGCGCATTATCAAATGCATTTCCTCCTACCTCTACCCAGTGATCCCATAATTTAGCAGCTTCATCATAATCAGTTTGGTTATCATTACCCATAATAAGTTTTGATATACTTTTTTCTAAACCATTTATGTTATCATATTGCATAATTAATCTTCATTTAGTTTGTAATTAATTTTTTGTCTCCATTGATCTAAAACTTTTAGATTGCCAAGTGTATCTTCCCATGTCATTCCTGGGTGTGGTACCTGCTGTTTTTCTTTTAAAATTGATTGGCTAGAAAGCTCGGCTTCAAAAAAAAATAGATGCTCTGGTCCTTTAAATTCTCTAATTTCTTCATGACCATTTTTTATTATTCTTATATTGGAATGATATGGACCGCCATCTCTTCCTGGCATCCATGGATTATCAATAATAATTTTACCATCTGAACCTTCAATAATTGCGTTGTTATCCATATTTTTCATAATTGCTGTATCTGCTTTAGCTGTTATTCCATTATCAAATTCCATTATAGCTGATGATATTTCATCTACACCTGTTTGTCCGATTTGTGCTTCAGCTGATAATTTAATTGGATTCACAAATTTTCTACCTGATTGTACTCCTGCGATCATTCTAGAAAGTGAAACAGGATATAAACCAACATCCAAAATAGCTCCACCTGCTAAATTTTTATTAAAAAGTCTATGTTCAGGTATTACTTTGGTCATATCAAAACCAAAAGAAGATATAATTTTAGTTACATCACCTATAGTCTTATTTTTTAATAATTCTAATAAAGCTGGGATTTGAGGATGGCATCTGTACATAAATCCCTCTTTATAAAAAACACCTGCATCCTGAACTGCTTTTATTACTTTCTCCCCTTGTTTAAAGTTTACTGCAGCTGGTTTTTCACACAGAATATGCTTACCTTTTCCGGCCGCTTTAATTGATAAGTCAGCATGAAGTGTATGTGGTGTTGATATGTAAACAGCATCAACTAATTCACAATTTAATAATGAATCATAGTTTTCGAATCTTAGATTGTTTGAAATATTATATTTATCTCCAAAAACTTTTCTTCTTTCATCATTAAAACTTGCAACTGCAGTTAACTCTGCAGAATATGTTTGTAAGAGAGCGTCTGCAAAATTGTTTGCAATTGAACCTGGACCAATTATACCCCAACGTATTTTATTCATTTAATTTATTATCGAACTCAACTCTCCAGATTGATACCTGGAGGCCATAATTGATAATGATGAAGGTTTTATTTTTGATGCATTTCCAGCAGCTCCAAATTCCTCTAATTTATTTTTAACAACTTCTTTCATTGCATCTTTTGAGAGTGAAAGGTATTTTCTAGGATCAAACTCAGATGGATTTTCAAAAAAATATTTTCTTATTGCAGCAGTTGATGCTAATCTTAAGTCAGTGTCCACGTTTACCTTTCTAACTCCATTTTTAATTCCTTCTTTAATTTCCTCAAGCGGTACACCATAGGTCTCTTTTATTTCTCCGCCATATTTGTTTATATCAGCAATTAAGTTTTTGGGTACACTAGAAGATCCATGCATAACTAAGTGAGTATTTGGTATTTTGGAATGAATTTGTCTTATTCTTTCCATAGCAAGTGTTTCGCCGGTGGGTGGTTTAGAAAATTTATATGCTCCGTGACTTGTTCCAATTGCAATTGCAAGAGCATCTACTTTTGTTTGACTGACAAACGTTGAAGCTTCATCAGGATCAGTTAGTAATTGGTCTTGAGTTAATATGCCTTCTGCACCAACACCATCTTCTTTTTCGCCAGTTCCTGTTTCAAGTGATCCAAGACAACCTAATTCACCTTCTACAGAAACCCCTAAATAATGAGCCATATCAACAGTTTTTTTTGTTACTTCAACATTATACTTAAAATCAGAGGGTGTTTTTTGATCCTCTCTTAATGAGCCATCCATCATTACTGAAGTAAAACCTAATTCAATACAACTTTTACAATCCTCAGGTGAGCCACCATGATCTTGATGAAGAACAACAGGAATATTTGAAAATTCTTCCGTAGCTGCTTGCACCATATTTTTCAAAAATATAGGACCAGCATATTTTCTAGCTGATTTAGATGCCTGAATTATAACTGGGCTGTTAAGATCTTCCGCACCTTCCATAATTGCTCTAATTTGCTCTAAATTGTTAACATTAAATGCAGGAACTCCGTAGTTGTTTTCAGCTGCGTGGTCTAAAAGTTGTCTAAGTGATATTAAAGGCATGAATGTCTTTTATATTTTACTATCTTATTTGCAAACATTATCCTTTAACTGCTCCAAACGTTAATCCGTGAATAAATTGTCTTTGTAAAATAAAAAACATTATTACTGGTGGTAAGGCTGCCACAACAGATCCTGCTGAAACTAAATTCCAAGCTGTTGTCCATTGACCTCTTAAAACATCTAAACCAACTGTAATTGGTTTAACAGTATCACCTTGTGTTAAAATTAATGCCCAAAAATAATCATTCCATATAAAAGTAAACTCTAAAACACCGAGTGCTGCAAGTGCGGGTATTGTAAGTGGAATTATTATTTTTCTATATATCGTCCATTCAGTTGCACCATCAGCCCTAGCTGCTTCAATAAGCTCAAATGGTAATTCTTTAATAAAGTTTCTTAGAAAAAAAGTACAAAAACCAGTTTGAAAAGCAATATGAAAAATAATTAATCCTAAATGACTATTATACATACCTAATTCAATTGATATATTACGTACCGGTATCATTAATATTTGATATGGAACAAAATTTCCTGCTATGAACATCGCAAATACTAATAAATTTAATTTAAATCTATGCATTGCAAGAGAATAACCTGCTAGAGAACTTAAAAATAGTGTGCCTATTACTGTTGGAATAGTAATGATTAGACTATTAAGAAAAAAACCTGCCATTTTTCCATCTGCAAATACCGCAACATAATTAGAGACTAGAGCTGTTTCTTCTGGAAATGTCCAATAATTACCTGCAAGAACGTCATCAAAGGTTCTAATTGAAGTAAGCATAACAGCTATCAGTGGTAACAACCAAATTATAAGTGTGAAAACAAGTAAAACCCTGTAACCAATATTTATTTTTAAAGAATAATTTTGAATTGGAGTTGGAAACATTATTTTTCAGACCTTTCGTTCTTAAATAAACGATATAAAAACCAAGCGATGTAAATATCCATGATTAGGAAAAGAATAGTGGCAATCGCAGCTCCATAACCCATTCTAAAATTAAATAATGCCTCTTGATACATTTTATAAGCCAAAACTTCAGAACTGCCCCATGGGCCTCCAGCTGTCATAACTGCTATTAAGTCAAATGCTCTAAGTGCACCAACTAATGTCACAACTACAGCAATGAGTGTTGCTGGTCTCAATTGAGGTAAAACAACATGCCATAACATTGTAAATCCAGATGCCCCATCTATCCTTCCAGCTTCAATCATTTCTCTACTTACACCTGTCAATCCAGTAATATACAATATCATTGTGTACGCTATACCTGGGAAAAATGATGCTATAATAATTCCATATGTTGCTAAATTTTCATCTGCTAACATTGGGATAGGATCTAAACCAAAAAAACCTAGCACAAGACTTAAGGCACCGTATTTGGGATTGTAAAACCACGTAAATATTACCCCTATAACAACGGCATTTATAACAAAGGGGAAATAAAATAATGATTTTATATATCTGATACCTAAAATTTTTTGGTTAACAAAAAGAGCTAAAGCTAATCCAATTGGAACAGCTAATAAGCTAAAGATTAACCATCTGATATTATTAAATAGAGAAACATAAAATTCATCATCATCTGTAAATAAGGTAATATAATTTTTAAAACCAACAAACTCCCAGTTTGGTTTTCCATTACCTCTTATTCCACTTTTATCCATTCCATTCCATTCATGGAAACTCACCCATATCGAGTCAAAAATAGGATAGATTACATATATTAGAAAAACAAGAATTGCTGGAGCAAGAAAAATGAAGGGTGCTAATTTTAACTGATTACGCTCCCAAAAAGTCATTTAATATAATATCTCTCTATAATTTTATTTATAATATTTAATTTGAATAATAAAAGAATAGAGGTGTAAAATTACACCCCTATTTAAGATTAAAATTATAAAGCTCCGTGAATTCTAGCTCTCTCTTTTTCGAGACGTGCTCTAATTTTGTCTTCACGGTCAGGCTTAACCATAAATTCTTGGAAACCTTCCATTGCTGCACCAGCCATATCCGGGTTAGCGTCTCTATCCCAGAATTGTGCAATATCATCTGCAGCTGCGAGCATCTTAGCCCCCATTATTGAGAATCTATTTGTTGGTTTATCAGCATATTTATTTGGACTTAGCATACCGCCCATTTTAGCCCAATTAGTAGCAGCTTCTTTGTTTGACATAAATGCTAAGAATTTTTTTGCATCCTCAACATTTTTAGCGCCACTAGGAATATGCATTGTATCAGTTGGAGCATCTTCAGCAACACCTACGCCCTCATAGATTGTAGGGAATTGGAAGAAATCCATTTGATCACCAATACCTGCTGCTTCAAAAGTTGGTACATAAAAATTACCAATTAAATACATTGCTGCTTCACCATTGATTTGTGGAGCTTGTGCATCCTGCCATGAGAAAGAAGCATGATCCTCAAGGAAATATCCTGGATCAATTAATTCTCTCCAATGATCAAATACAGCATCAAGTCTTGGATCTTCGTAGCTTACTTTACCTGCTGTTAAATCCATGTGAAATTGATAACCATTAATTCTAAGATTTAGATAATCAAACCATCCACCAGCGGTCCATAAAAACTTAGTACCAATAGTGATTGGAGTAATTCCATTCTTCTTAAGCATAGCACAAACCCATTTAAATTCATCCCAGTCACGTGGAACATTTAAACCAAGTTGGTCAAATAAATCTTTTCTGTAATATACACCCCATTGATAGTAACCCCATGGAACACCATATTGTTTACCATCAACTGTAAGAGAGCCTTTGCTAGAAGCCATTGAGTCATTAAGATCGGCATCTGCCCATACATCACTTACATCTTGAAATAAATTTTGATCAACAAAAAACTTCATTCTGTTACCAGCAAACCAAATTGCAACATCTGGTGCTTCAGCAGTCAAAAAGTTTCTAATAGCAGTTTTATATGCTTCATGTTCAAATTCATTTACAACAACTGTTACTTCTGGATGAGCTTCACTGAATGCAGCTACATATGCATCAAAAGCAGATTTAGAAGGTTCTCCAGATTGGTTAGAGTTAACAACCAGCGTGCCTGCAGAAACTATAGTTGAGGTAAATAAAATTACTAAAGTTAATAATTTTTTCATTTTTCCTCCCAAAAAATTAATATGTTTTAGTAGCATATCGAGGTACATTATAAACACCTAATTTTAGTAATTTTTAGGAAATTTGGTGGGCCCTCAGGGACTTGAACCCCGGACCACCCCGTTATGAGCGGGGCGCTCTAACCAACTGAGCTAAGAGCCCTAAAATGTGCTAATACATTTCAAATTTATAACTTTCAATCAAATTATATCATATCCTTATTTTTAATAGATCTTTACCTATAACAGGATTTTTCCCAAAATCTTTCTTTACAGTTCTTTTGAGATTATCTTCATTAAATTTAGTTGGAACTAAATGAGTTAATACTAATTTTTTACATTTTGTTATTAGAGCAACTTTTCCGACAATCGAAGATGGTGTATGATAGCTTCTAACATTATGCAATGTTTTTTTAGTTCTCATTTTAGTAGTTTGCTTAAACTCCCCATCTATAAAAACTTCATGTAGTAAGACGTCAGCTTGTTGTGCATACCGCATTAAATTTTCACATGGTCTTGTGTCTCCACTAATAGTAAGCTTTTTATTTTTATTGAAAAAATTAAAACCATAGGCATACTTTACTGGTTTGTGATCAACTTCAAAATATTCAACATTAAAGTCGTTGATTTTAATTTTACCATGAGCTTTAAATTCTTGAACAATAATTTTAAATGCTTTAGCTGATGCTCTGGATTCATATTTTATTCTCAAATCTCTCTCCTCTTTCCAAGCATCCATAATTTTTGAAACAAATTTTTTTGTTCCTATTGGGCCATAGATTTTCCAAGGTTTTATTCTATAAGAATGCCAAGATGATATAATTAGCTGATAAAAATCTATTACGTGATCTGAATGTAAATGAGTTAAAAACAATGCATCAATATCAGCAGATGAGATTTTAATTTGATCTAATCTTTGAGTTACTCCAGAACCACAATCAACTAATATTTTTGTTTTTTTAGTTTGAATTAAATTAGAGGGTCCAAACCTTTTAAAATCAACTTTGGGACAACCAGTTCCAAGGAGTGTTAACTCCATTTATTCATCAAGAAATGTTTTAAGTTTTCGTGCTCTAGTGGGATGTTTTAGTTTTCTAAGTGCTTTAGCTTCAATTTGTCTAATTCTTTCTCTAGTAACACTAAATTGCTGCCCAACTTCTTCTAAAGTGTGATCACTATTCATACCTATACCAAACCTCATTCTTAGAACTCTTTCTTCTCTAGGAGTAAGAGATGATAATATTCTTGTAGTTGTATCTCTTAAGGAGCTTTTAACAGCTGCATCTATTGGTATAAGTGCATTTTTATCCTCTATAAAATCTCCAAGTGAGCTATCCTCTTCATCACCCACAGGAGTTTCAAGACTTATGGGTTCTTTTGCTATTTTTAAAACTTTTTTAACTTTATCTAATGGCATATGCAATCTATCAGCAAGTTCATTGGGTGTTGGCTCTCTTCCAATTTCTGACATTATTTGTCTTGTGGTTCTAACAATTTTATTAATAGTTTCTATCATATGAACAGGTATTCTTATTGTTCTAGCTTGGTCCGCAATTGATCTAGTAATTGCTTGTCTTATCCACCAGGTTGCGTAGGTAGAGAATTTATACCCCCTTCTATATTCAAATTTATCAACAGCTTTCATTAATCCAATATTACCCTCTTGAATTAGATCTAAAAATTGCAGGCCTCTATTGGTATATTTTTTGGCAATTGATATTACTAGTCTAAGATTTGATTCAATCATTTCCTTTTTTGCTCTATTTGCAGATCTTTCACCATTTTGAACAGTGCTAACAATTCTTCTAAATTCTGGCAAAGGTAGTTCAGATGCTGTCTGAATTTCTTTAATTTCCTCAACTAATTTATTTATTTCTATATGATTTCTATTGATAAATTTTTCCCAATTTTTTTCTTTAGTAGAAAGTAGAGTTTGTATCCAATTTTTCTCAAAATTGAAATTTAAATATTGTTCAATAAAGTCTTCTCTTTTTACACCACAACTAGTGGCCAATCTGAGCATTTTACCTTCTCTTAATAGAAGTTTTTTATTTAACTCATAGAGAGCTTCCATTAATGCTTCAATTGTAGATGAATTAAAATGTACAGCTTTCATTGCTGAAACCATTTCTTTTTGAATTTTTTTATATTTTTTTTCTTGAGAAGAATAATTTTTGATATCTTTTTTATCAGTATTAATTAACTCATTACTATATTTTTGTAACTTTTTGAATAACTTGGTAATTTCATTAAAATCATTAAGTACTTTTGGTTTAAGTTTTTCTTCCATAGCAGCAAGTGAAACATTTAAGCCTTCTTCTTCCTCTTCTTCTGAGTTTTGATCATCGTTGTCTGCTGAGGAATCGTCTTTATTTTTTTCATTTTTATCATCTTTTTCAGATGAACCTTCGATAAGCTTTAATGTGTCCTCAAGTTTGTTATCAGATATATCAGACATATCGTATGTTGCCTCTAAATCAACTATATCTCTAAGTAGCATAGTCCCATCTTTAATTGAGTCCTTCCAATTAATTATAGATCTTATCGTCATGGGGCTTTCACATATAGCTCCAATCATTTTTTCTCTTCCAGCTTCAATTCTCTTAGCAATAGCAATTTCACCCTCACGACTAAGTAGCTCTACAGCTCCCATATCTCGTAAATAAAGCCTAACGGGATCATCTGTTTTTCCTGTTTGTTTTTTTTCCTCACCTTCAGAAGTTTCATCTGATTTATTTGAGTCATCTTTAGAAAGATTAAGTAGTTCTTTTGCTTCTTCCTCTGAATATATTTTAATACTAGATTTAATTACTAATTCTTTTAATTTATTTATATTTTCTAATTCTCTAAATTTTTTTGGTATTGATTTTTCTATTATTTTTAATGTGTATACGCCATCGATCTTGTATTTATTTATTAGTTTTTCAAATATTTCTTTAATTTTATCATCAAAAGTTATTTTAGGTTTCTTTGGCTTAGTCTTTGCATCACTTTTTTTTACTTTATTGACAGCTTTTTTTAGATCTTTTGGACTATTCTTTTTTGTTTTTTTCTTAGTTGAAGATAATTGTTTTTTTGATTTAGAGGTTTTTTTCTTTATTGAAGATGTAGTTTTTTTACTCTGTTTCTTCTTTGTTTTACTTAAAGCTTTTTTGACTACTTTTTTCTTTGTAATCTTTTTTTTAGCTTTTTTCATAAATAACCTTTTTTAGTCTTTGTTACCTTTAAACTCAAAAGAAATACTCTTTAAATCTTCCCAATTAAGTGAAGTAAAATCATCACCAAATTCATTTAGGCTTTTATTTATTTTTTTCAAATTTGAAAGTCTTGTATTCAAATTTTTTGCAGATTCTGTTATTTCCTCTAGAGTTTTCTCAGAATCATAATCCTCATTAGAGTAAGGAAATAGTTGAAAATATGTATTTTCTTGAAGCTTTTTTAATATATTTGATACTTCTTCAGGTAACTTCTGTTTGCTAATTTCTTCAATATTTTTAAAATTGAGATCAGATTTATGTAAATAGTTGATAAATTTTTGTTGATTAGCATCAATCAATTCTACCTTGTCAAATAGCTCAACTAAATCATCTCTAATTTTAGTATGATTAATATATGATAACAAAAAAGAGTTTATCTGTTTTTCAATAAGTGGTTCAAAATTATAATTATTTTTGATTTCAAAAGATTTTTTTTTATTAGATGATTTGAGTTTATCAAAAAATAATTTCTTAAATTCATTTTTATAAAAATACTGAACCTTTTTATCTTTTATAGTTAGAACTAAATCATCAATATATTTATCAAATGATATTTTGTTATCTGCTCTAGTGAAATCAATTGAAGATGAAGATTGATTAAATATAAAGTTGATTATTGGTTCTGGTTTTTTTAGTATTTCAGCAAATTGTTTAATGGAGTGTTTCATTATATAGCTATCTGGATCATAATTAAAAGGTAATTTTATAAATTGTAAATATTTGTTTGGCGATAGATGAGGTAACGCCATTAATGCACTTTTATAAGAAGCCATCAAACCTGCATTATCACCATCAAACATTATAGTGGGCCTATCAACATATTTCCAAGATAAGAATAGCTGAGTTTCTGTTAATGCAGTGCCGAGTGGCGCTACTGCAGTTTTTATATTACGTTCATAAAGACTTATTACATCCATATACCCTTCACAAATTAAAACATTTTTTTTTGCTCTTATATTTTTTTTAGCTTTATTAAGATTATAAAGTAAACTTCTTTTTTTAAAGAAATAACTTTCAGGTGAATTAATATATTTTGGATTGGAGTTATCAAGAACTCTGCCCCCAAATCCAACAATACGATTTTGTTCATTTGCAATTGGAAATATTAATCTTTTATAAAAAAAATCTCTAAAATTGTTATTTTTATCAATTTTCACAAGATTGCTTTTTAATATATCTTCATCTTTATAATTCATTTTTTTTAAATATTGATAAAGAGATGATTTTGAATTGTAAGAATATCCAATCCTAAATTCTTTTATAGTATTTTGTGATATTAATCTTTTTTCTAAATATTTTTGACAATCAATATTGGATAAAAAATTATCTTGATACCATTCAGTTGCCAGCTCTATAATCTCAAAAATTTTATCATCTTTATTTAGACCTTTTTTAATGTTATTATCAATAATATTGACTCCAACTCTCTGTGCTAGTTCTTTGACTGCATCAGGAAACGAATAATTATAAAGATCAGTATATATTGTAAATATATCTCCTTTTGCTCCACACCCAAAACAATAATAACTACCTTGATCATCATTTATTTTACAAGATGGAGTTTTTTCATTGTGAAAAGGGCAACAACACCAATAATCATTTCCTTTTTTTATGACTTTAACTTTTTTTTCTATTTCAGTAGAAAGTTGAATTTTGGATTTGATTGTGTCTAGATCATATTTTGAAAAAGACATTATTTTCCTAAATTATTCTTAGCAATTTTTCCTGCTACGCCCATGTCAATGACTCCAGCATAATCTGCTTTAATTATATTCATCAATTTTCCCATATCTTTAATAGTTGAAAAATTATTTTCTCTAATTATGTTTTCAATAATATTTTGCGTCTCATCCTGATTCTTTTGCTTTGGTAAGAATATTTCAATAATATTAATTTCTGCCTTTTCTTTATCGATTAAGTCTTGTCGATTCGCTTTCTCGAAAGCTTCTATCGAGTCTTTTCGCTGTTTTACCATATTTTGCAATAAAGATAATACATCTCCATCAGAAAGCATTTCTTGCTTCCCTCTTAGAGAAATTTGTTTATCCTTAATATTACTTCTAATAAGTCTCAAAGTATTTATTGAATTGCTGTCCTTTTCTTTGATTGAGATTTTATATTTTTTGTCAATTTCATCTATCAATTTCATTTGATTTATTTACTCCTAATTTAAAAATTTAATAATAAATATACTAATATAATTCTAGCTATTATTTTCAACTAATCCTTGACTAGATAAGTATAAATGCCTAGTAAACATCATTTTGCTTCACTGAAAATAATGGAAGTTATAAAAAAAAATCATCTTCGAAATAATAAAACAGCAGCTTTGGTATTGGAAAATGGTGAAGTTTTATGGGGATATGGTCTTGGAGTAGAAAAAGGTGTTGTTGGTGAGCTATGTTTTAATACTTCTCAAACAGGCTATCAAGAGGCTTTAACAGATCCATCCTACACTAAACAAATAATTACTTTTACTTTTCCACATATTGGAATAGTTGGAACTAATCCTGATGATCAAGAATCAAATAAAATTCATGCCGATGGATGCATAATTAATCAACATACAAACTTTTACTCCAATTGGAGAGCTAATGATGATTTGGATACCTTCTTTATAAAAAATAAAATTCCATGTGTGTATGGAATAGATACAAGATACCTAACAAAAAAACTTGCAGATGAAGGTGCAATGAATGCTGCCCTAATAAATTTTGGATCTAAAAAAGAATCTTTGGAAAAATTTAATAAAGAAATTGAAAATTGGAATGGGTTAGAAAATTTAGATTTAGCATCAGTTGTTTCAACAAATCAAAATTACAAATGGGCAAAGCCAACATGGCATAATAAAGAAATAAAGAACTTTGATATTAATTATAGAGTAACTTGTTTAGACTTCGGTATAAAACATAACATTCTTAGAAATCTTCATGAATATAACTTAAGTCCCACTGTATTAAATTTATCTACTAGTTTTGATGAAATAATAGAAACTAAGCCAGATGGAATATTCCTTTCAAATGGACCTGGAGATCCGCATGCTACAGGTGAAAAAATAATTAATAATTTAAAAAAATTGATAGAAATTGAAATACCAATATTTGGAATTTGCTTAGGCCATCAAATATTAAGCATGGCTTTAGGTGCAAAAACAAAAAAAATGTTTCAGGGTCATAGAGGATCAAATCATCCAGTTAAAAATTTGATTAATAATTTTGTTGAAATAACATCTCAAAATCATGGTTTCGAAGTTGATAGGGAAAGTTTTTCAAAAGATATTATAGAAACACACATATCATTATTTGATGGAACAAACGAAGGTTTAAAACATAGAGACCTCCCTGTATTTAGTGTCCAATATCACCCTGAAGCATCTCCTGGACCTCATGACAGTCATTATCTATTCAAAGAATTTTACAATCTCATAAATAAAAATGCCAAAAAGAACTGATATCAAAAAAATTTTAATTATAGGTGCAGGGCCTATAGTTATAGGTCAAGCTTGTGAGTTTGATTACTCAGGTGCACAAGCATGTAAATCTTTAAAAGATGAAGGTTATGAGATAATTTTAATAAATTCAAATCCAGCTACTATAATGACTGACCCCGAATTAGCTGATCAAACATACATAGAACCAATAACTAAAGAATTTGTTGAAAAAATAATTATCATCGAAAAACCAGATGCACTTCTTCCAACTATGGGAGGTCAAACTGCACTAAATGTCTCGATGGAATTATTTAATGAAGGTATTTTAAATAAATACAATGTAAAGATGATTGGAGCCAATCCAAAAGCTATTGAACTTGCCGAGGATAGACAAAAATTTAAAGATGCTATGAAAGAAATAGGATTAAGTTGTCCTAAAAGTTATGTAGTTGATAATATAAACAAAGCTGAGGAAGTAAAATATGAATTGAAACTACCTCTTGTTATTAGGCCTAGTTTTACTTTAGGGGGTACAGGTGGTGGGGTTGCATATACTGATAAAGAATTTAGAGAACTATCTGAACGAGGTTTAAATGCAAGTCCAACAAATCAAATATTAGTTGAGAAATCTGTATCTGGCTGGAAAGAATTTGAAATGGAAGTTGTTCGAGACAATAAAGATAACTGCATAATTGTTTGTTCAATTGAAAATGTAGACCCAATGGGTGTTCACACCGGAGATAGTATCACAGTTGCGCCATCATTAACACTAACTGATAAAGAATACCAAATATTAAGAAATGACAGTATTAAAGTACTAAGAAAAATTGGAGTTGATACTGGTGGATCAAACGTTCAGTTTGCAATCAATCCAATTAATGGGGAAATAAATGTTATAGAGATGAATCCCAGAGTAAGTCGATCATCTGCTCTAGCATCTAAGGCAACTGGTTTTCCAATTGCTAAAATAGCTGCAAAACTTGCTGTCGGATATACTTTAGATGAATTACAAAATGATATAACTACAACAACCCCTGCAAGTTTTGAGCCAACAATTGATTATGTTGTTACAAAAATTCCAAGGTTTACATTTGAAAAATTTGATGGTTCAGACTCCTATTTAACAACATCAATGAAATCTGTTGGTGAAGCTATGAGTATTGGAAGATCTTTTAACGAATCTTTACAAAAAGGTTTTAGCTCACTTGAATATGGGCTTAATGGGCTAGATACACCTCAAAATGTTGATAAATTCAATTCAGATATAATTGAAGAACTAAAATTGCAATCATCACAAAGATTATTATTAGTAGGTGAAGCACTAAGAAAAGGTAAATCTGTTGATGAAATTTATAATGCAACCAAGTATGATAAATGGTTTATTAATCAAATTAATTACTTAATAGAATTAGAAAAGTATTTATCAAATAGTAAATTAGAAAAAAACTTAGTTTTACTCGCAAAAAAAAATGGTTTTTCTGATAAAAAAATTTCCACATTATTAAAATTACAAGAAATAGAAGTAAGAAAATTTAGAAACAAACATAATATAAATCCAGTTTATAGATTAGTAGATACTTGCGCAGGAGAATTTAAATCAAAAACACCATATTTATATTCAACTTATGATTGGGAATTTGAGAATAAAAAATACTGTGAGTCCAATCCCACTAATAAAAATAAAGTTATTATTTTAGGTGGCGGACCAAATAGAATTGGTCAAGGAATAGAATTTGACTATTGCTGTGTGCACGCTGTTTATGCACTTCAAGAAAAGGGGATAGAAACAATAATGATTAATTGCAATCCAGAGACAGTTTCTACTGATTATGACACTGCTGACAGATTATATTTTGAACCACTATCTGCTGAAAGTGTAATTGAAATTTATAACAAAGAGTCATCAAATGGTAAAGTAATTGGGGTATTTGTTCAATTTGGTGGACAAACTCCATTAAAGATTGCAAAAGAAATAGAGTCAGCAGGTATAAAAATTATTGGGACATCTACTAATGCAATTGATCTTGCAGAGGATAGAGATAGGTTTAGTGAAGTTTTAAATAAACTAAATATAAATCAGCCTAAAAATGGTTTTGCAAAATCTATTGATGAAACAATTAAGATAGCTGAAAGTATTGGCTTTCCTGTACTTATAAGACCATCATATGTTCTTGGGGGAAGAGCAATGCAAATTGCTTATGATAAAGAAAACTTAAAATCATTTGCTAAAGAAGCAATGAATGTATCAGCCAATAACACAATCTTAATTGATCAATATTTAGAGAATGCCAAAGAAATAGATTTAGATTTAATTAGAGATCAAAATGGTGAAATTTTCATTGCTGGTATTATGGAACATATTGAAGAAGCGGGAATACACTCAGGTGACAGTGCCTGCTCCTTACCACCATATTCAATTAATAAAGAGATCCAAAATAAAATAATAGATTGGGTTAGCGAAATTGCAAATAAAATTAATGTAATAGGCCTTATGAATACTCAGTTAGCAATTAAAGATAATAATATTTATGTATTAGAAGTCAATCCCAGAGCTAGTAGAACAGTTCCTTTTGTAGCAAAAGCTAGGGGAATACCTATTGCAAAAATTGCTGCAAAAATAATGGTGGGTGATAGTCTAAAAGAAATTTTAAAAAATTATCAAATAAAACAATTATCAAACTTCAATGTAAAAGAATCAGTTTTTCCTTTTAACAAATTAGACGGTGTTGATTTAATATTGGGGCCTGAAATGAAATCCACAGGTGAGGTAATGGGTATAGATGAAACATTTTTGTCGTCTTACATAAAAAGTCAGATTGCATGTGGAAATATATTACCATCAAAGGGGAATGTATTTATTTCAATTGATGATGGCAATAAGGAAGGTATTATTTCTACAGCAAGAAAGTTATTAGATATGAAATTCAATTTGATTGCTACAAAAGGTACAGCAAAATATCTCAATGACAATAATATAAAAGCTCAACAAATAAATAAGGTTAAAGAAGGAAGTCCTCATATAGTTGACTCATTAATAAATAATAAAATTGATCTCGTAATAAATACAACTAAATCTCAATCCTCTATAAAAGATAGTTACAGCATAAGAAGAACATCATTAATGTATAATATACCATATTACACTACTATAGCTGGTGCGAAAATTGCAGTTGACGCAATAGAACATATGGAAAAAAATGGTTTTAAAATTAAAAGTCTGCAATCTCCAAATTAATTTTGTTGACTTAAAAATATAAATAAAACATCATGAGTCTATGAATAAAATACCTATGACTGCTGAAGGATATTCAAAAATACAAGATGAATTGAAAAAATTAACCTCAGAAGATAGACCTAATATTATAGCAGCTATTGCTGAGGCTAGGGGTCATGGAGATTTATCCGAAAATGCTGAATATCAATATGCAAAAGAACAACAAAGTCTTATTGAGGGCAGAATATCTGATTTAGAAAGTAATATCAGTAGAGCTGAAGTAATTGATATTAAAAACATGACTGGAAATGATATCAAATTTGGAGCTACTGTAGAAATAGAGGACGATGAAACAGGAAAAAAACAAAAGTACCAAATTGTGGGAGAATACGAATCAGATATTGAAAATAAAAAACTATCTATAAATAGTCCACTTGCAAGAGGTTTGATTGGTAAATCAAAAAATGATAATGTGGAAATAAATAGTCCTAAGGGTATAAAAAGTTACACAGTAATATCCGTCAAATACATTTGAATATTAATAATTTAAAAATCTGGACATTAACTGATGGTTCTCAAGGAATGATAAGTCAAACAAAAGGCTTAGCATTTGAACTAAGTGAAGATATTACTGAAATCAAAACAGAAATCAGATTTCCATGGAGTAAAATACAGCCAGGTTTATTACCAGTTTTTAATTGGATTTTTAAAAATAAGATTCCAAATTCTATTCCAGATATCGTAATTAGTTGTGGAAGAAAAAGTATTTATTTGTCTAGATTTCTTAAAAAAAAATATAATAAAATAATTAATATTCACATTCAAAATCCCAAAATATCTTCAAAAAATTTTTCTTATTTAATTGTGCCAAATCATGACAATCTGAAGGGTAAAAATATTATTAATTCAATAGGAGCTTTACATAGTTTTAAAAAAAATAAAAATTCTATAAAAAAATTTAATATCAATAATCAAAAATTAGTTTCATGCATTATTGGAGGAGAAAATAATCACTATTTGTTTACAATTGAAGAAGCAATGGGATTATGTAACAAAATTAAAAAATTAAAAGAAAAAAATAATACATTTAAATTTTTAATTATTACATCAAGAAGAACTAGTGATGAGATTAAAAACTTAATTAAAAGTGAATTAAATTCAACAGCTGATTTGTGGTTAGGTTATGGAGAAAACCCTTATGAGTACTCATTATATAACTCAAGTTTTTTTATAATAACTTCAGACTCAACATCTATGATTTCAGAAGCATCAATATCTGGTATGCCTGTTTATATATATCAACTTCCTTTTAAAAGAAAAAGTATAAGGTTCGAAAGATTCCATGATGAGTTTAGAAGCTTAAATATAACTAGAGATTTGCCGTCAACAAATATATTAGAAAAATGGTCTTATAATAAATTAGAGGAAAGTAAAAGAATTGCTGGAATTATAAAAGAAAGAATATTAGAAGGAATTAATGAATCTTGATAATATAATTCATTCTGACTTTCCATTCAATCATTGGCAATTTGATAATTGCTTGGATGAGAATTGCCTCAATGAAATAGCTTATTCTACAATTCCGAATGGTGAAAGAGCATATGACGGAACTAGAGCTGCTGATCATACCGGTCAAGGAAAAGATGGTAAGTTGAGACTATTTATTACTAAAGAAAATCATAAAAATTTTCCCCACCTTACAAAACTGATAAGCTCATTACAATCTAAATACTTAGCAAATAAGATTTCAAAACTTATTAATAAAGATTTATCAAAATCGTATGTTAGATTAGAAGTTATAGGAGATAAAAAAGGTTTTTGGCTTAAACCTCATAAAGATATTCCAGAAAAATTAATGACTATGATGATATGGGCTAACCCTTTTAATGAGTCTTCTGATTTAGGTACAGATTTATATGATAAAAATTTTAAATTAGTAAAAACATTAGAGTATGTTCATAATTGTGGATACTTTTTTTCTTCTGGTGAAGATACCTGGCATGGTCTTGAACTTAAAGAAATAAAGAAAGAAAGACGATGTATTCAAGTAAACTATGTTTCTTTTAAAACAGATTGGCCTGTTGAAAATATTAACTAACATATTATTTGAGATTAATATAATTAATGAGTAAAATTGAAAATAATGTTCTTATAATTGGATCTGGACCAGCAGGTTATACCGCTGCAATTTATGCAGCTCGCGCAAATCTTAAACCACATTTAGTATCTGGCTTAGAGCCTGGTGGTCAACTTACTATTACCACTGATGTAGAAAATTACCCTGGTTTCGGAGATGTAATTCAAGGACCTTGGTTGATGGAAGAAATGAAAAAGCAAGCTCTAAATGTAGGCACAATATTCCATAATGATATCGTTACTTCTGTAAATTTTGATAATAATCCATTCATATCAAATACTGAATCAGGCAAAGAATTTATTTCAAAGGCAGTAATAATTGCAACTGGGGCTCAAGCAAGATGGCTAAATTTAGAAAGTGAAAATAAGTTTAAAGGTTTTGGAATATCAGCATGTGCCACTTGTGATGGATTTTTTTTTAAAGATCAAATTGTTATTGTGGTTGGTGGAGGAAATAGTGCAGTAGAAGAAGCCTTATTTCTTACAAAATTTGCTTCTAAAGTAATTCTTATTCACAGAAGGGATTCATTAAGAGCAGAAAAAATATTACAAGATAGACTTTTCAAAAATAATAAAATTGAAATAATTTGGGAAAGTAAAGTTAAAGAATTTATTGGGGAAGATAATCCACAATCATTAAAAGAAGTATTATTAGAAAATACAAAAAACGGTAAAACTTCTAAAATCAAAATAAGTGGTGCATTTATTGCAATTGGACACGATCCTGCAACCTCTTTATTCAAGGGAAAAATTGATATGGATAGTGAAAATTATATTATTACAAAAAATGATAGTACTGAAACTAGTATTAAAGGTGTTTTTGCTGCAGGCGATGTAAAAGATAAAATCTATAGACAGGCTGTGACTGCTGCTGGTATGGGTTGTATGGCTGCTTTAGAAGCAGAAAAATTTATTGCTGAAAATAATTAACCCTGTCGTGCTTTCATTCTAGGATTTTTTTTATTTATTACGTAAACTCTTCCTTTTCTTCTTACCAGTTTACAATCCTTATCTCTAGTTTTTGCAGACTTTAATGAACATTTAACTTTCATAAAAAAGTCCTTTAAATTCTAGGATTTGTTTTGTCAAACATATAATAGTAATATGTAATTATGAGAGAATTGTCATTTCCAGGAAGATCAAATGTTTTAGCACAAAATGGTATGGTGGCAACATCAAATCCATTAAGCTCAATTGAAGCAATAAATATTCTTCAAAAAGGTGGAAACGCTGTAGATGCCGCTATTGCAGCTAGTGCTGTGCAATCTGTAGTGTGTCCAAGTGCAACAGGTTTAGGTGGCGATTGTTTTGCTATTATTTCATTAAATGGAAAAAAACCTATTGCAGTTAATGGCTCTGGTACTGCACCAAAAAAAGCCAATCTAGATTTTTTTATTAAAAATGAAATAAATAAAATTGGATTAACAAGTCCTCACTCAGTAACAATTCCAGGTTCTGTTCATGCTTGGTGTTCGATGCATGAAAAATATGGAAGTCTTGATCTAGAGGAAATTCTTAAAGGCGCTGAAAATTATGCACGTAATGGATTTCCTGTTTATGAAGTTGAAGCACAGTCGTGGCAAGAAAAGGAAAATTTTTTAATTAAGAATCAAAACAGTAAAGAACTTTTTTTAAAAAATAATAAAAGTTATAAGTTTGGTGAGAAATTTAAAAACATCCCACTTTCAAATACCTTAAAACTTATAGCAAAAAAAAATATTAATGGTTTTTATAATAGTGAAATAACTAAAGATATGGTTAAAAGTCTTAATGAACTTGGGGGGTTGCATACAGAAGAAGATTTTCATTCTCAAGACACAATTTTTTCATCGACTATATCAAATGTTTACAAGAATTTAAAAATACACCAATGTCCCTTGAATGGGCCTGGTATTGTTGTTTTACTAATGATGGCTATAAATGAAAAATTAAATTCAAGTCAATATCAATCATACAGTTTTGAAAGATATCATCTACAAGCTGAAATTACTAAAGTATGTTATGAAATAAAAGAAACAGTTTTAGGTGATCCAGGATTTAATGACATTAATTATGAAGAATTACTAGGTGATAAATCTGTTAAAAAATTATGTAAGAAAATTAATATGAGCAATATATATACATCAAAAAACTTATTCGTAACATCCAACCCAGAAACTGTATATTTATCTGTTGTAGATAGGGATTTAAATGCTGTATCATTTATTAATTCAATATGTCATGGATTTGGAAGCTGTATATCTACTAAAAATAGTGGAATTCTTTTTCAGAATAGAGGGGTTAATTTTAGATTGGAAGAAAATCATCCAAATGGAATTAAAGGAGGAAAAAGGCCGCTGCATACAATTATTCCTGGATTATTAACAAATCAAAATAATGAAACAATTCTATCGTATGGTGTAATGGGTGGTCAATATCAACCTATTGGTCAAAGCCATGTTTTACAAAATATAATTGATTATAATATGAGCATTCAAGAAGCTTTAGACCTACCTAGAGCGTTTGCATTAGATGGTGAATTAAAAGTAGAAAAATCCTTAGATCCAAAAATTGTAGAAAGTCTTAAATCAATTGGTCATAAAGTTAAAACAATGAAAAATGCTATAGGTGGAGGTCAGTGTATTAAGATTGACAGAAAAAATGGAATTTTGATTGGGGGATCAGACTCAAGAAAAGATGGAATGGCAATTGGTTATTAAATTATATTTTTCCAAAAGTATCATTGTATTGATTATTCACTCTTACAAAAGTAGTGCACTTACTTAGTTGTTTTAATGAAGGTGCCCCTACATAAGTACAACTACTTCTCACACCTCCTAAAATGTCCCTAATAGTTTTATCAAGAGATTTTTTTAGAAGTAATTTTACTTTTTTTCCTTCAGAGGACCTATAATTTGCCAGTCCACCATAATGTTTTTCATTAGCTTCTTCAGAACTTGATCCATAAAACTCAATATATTGATTCCCATCATCTTCTATAATGCTTCCGCCACCTTCTTTGTGACCTGCGAGCATTCCACCAAGCATTACAAAATCTGCTCCTGCTCCAAAACCTTTTGCAACATCACCTGGACAAGTGCACCCACCATCTGCAATTATATGAGCACCCAGACCATGAGCAGCATCTGCACATTCCATAACTGCACTTAGCTGAGGGTAACCAACACCTGTTTGAATTCTTGTAGTACAAACACTGCCTGGGCCAATACCAACTTTAACAATATCTGCTCCACTTAATACAAGTTCTTGAGTCATATCTGCCGTAACAACATTACCAGCTATAATAGTTTTTTTTGGATATTTTTTTCTAACGTCAGAAACAAAGTGGCTAAAATTTTCTGAATATCCATTTGCAACATCTATACATATAAATTGAAATTTTGGATATTTTTTAATAAGTTGTTTAAGTCTGTTATAACTTTCTAATCCTGTTCCACAACTAAGTGCAACAAAATTATGGAAATCTTTATTATTATTTATTGTACCAATTTCTTTAATAGAATGCTGTTTTGTTAAAGCAGTCATTAATTTATATTGTAAAAGTTTTTTTGCTAGATTAATTTCACCCACGCCATCCATATTTGATGCAATAATAGGAGTTCCCTTCCATTTATATTTAGAATGTTTGAAAACATAGGAGCGATTCAAGTCAACGTCCTTTCTGCTTTTTAATGTACTTCTTTTTGGTCTAAAAAGAACATCTGAATAATCAAGTTTTATTTCTTCTTCTATTCTCATAATATATTCGCTTTATTCTATTAATTAATTTAAACATAAACTCAAATATAAAAACAAGGCATGAATTTAAAAACGTTAATAAATAATAATAAAAAACAGTTTGATAAGAAGTTTAAGAGTTTACTAAATAAAAAGCTAGACAAATCGATTCTATCAAAAGCAATGTATTATGGATGTTTTAACGGTGGAAAAAGATTAAGGCCATTTTTAGTTATGGAGTCTGCTAAAATAGCTAACTTATCAAAGTCTGAAGCTTTTGTCATTGCTTCAAGTATTGAATGCATACATTCATACTCATTAATTCATGATGATTTGCCATCAATGGATAATGATGATTTTAGAAGAGGAAAATTAAGTACTCATAAAAAATTTAATGAAGCAACTGCAATTTTAGCTGGCGATGCTTTACATGACATGGCTTTTGAATTAATTTCTGGTAGTCTTATTAATAATAATTACAAATCTAAACTAAGATTAATTAATTATCTTTCTCATTGTATTGGGCATAAAGGATTGGCACTTGGTCAGAGTCTAGATTTAGAATTTGAGAATAAAAAACTTTCAAAAAATAAAATTTTAAACATGTATTCAAGAAAAACTGGCAAATTATTTGAATATTCTTTTTCTGCACCTTTTATTTTAAAAGTTAAAAGTGAGAGCGATATTAGATTTGCTAGAGAATTCGGTATGTTATTTGGTCAAATTTTTCAAGTTATTGATGACTTAATTGACGAAATAGGTACGTTCAAAAAAATAGGTAAAACTCCAGGGAAGGATGTCGAGCAGGGTAAAAGCACTTTATTAGGATTAATTGGTGAAAGACAAATTATAAGTTTTTGTAAGAACAAGGTTAATTATTTTACAAATAAACATAAAAAAAGATTTTATAAGAACCCTCAGCTTATAAAGCTTCTAGAATTTGGAATAAAAAGAATAAATTAGGAATAATGTACGATTTTTTTTGCTAAATATAAACCAGTTGTTGCAGAGACGGCGGTCAAACTACCTCCCCAGAACATATCAACAAAAGTTACTATCGGGGACCATCCCTTAAGAACAGCCATATTGGTTAAATTATACGTGCCATATGCAACTAAACCAAATATAAATCCAATATAAAGAGTTTTGAAAATATTTTCTGAACTGATACATGGCTGAATAACCACTAAAGCCATACCCATAACATAAATTATGTAAAAAAGAGCGGCAGCCCACATTACTGGCTTATCAGTTAATAAATTGCCTATTAAAGGCCTATAAAATGATTTTGTGGCAAAAGATAACCAAATTACATCTATTATTAAAAAAATAAACGAAGCTAAAATAGTAGCAACTAAAAGACATTTAATCATAATTATATAGATATATTAAATTATAATTTTTCAAGAATATATATTAGGATTGTTGGTGGGTGTGACAGGGATTGAACCTGTGACCCCTGCCGTGTCGAGGCAGTGCTCTACCGCTGAGCTACACACCCAAAGTTAAATAAATATTCTAAAATTTAAATAAATCTATAGATAAACCTATAAAAATGGAAATTAAAACAAAAAGAATTAACAAAAGAGAAATTTATGCAGGGTTAGAAATTTATAACTATTATATTAATCATTCTACATCTAATTTTGAAGAAAAAAACCTTTCAAAAAATAAGTTTATAGATTTATTTAATAAATCCAAAGGCAATAAATTACCATTTATTATAGCAAAAAAATATAAAGAGGTAATTGGACTTGCATTTGTGAATAAGTTCAGAGAAAAAAGTGGGTATAGATTTTCCTTTGAACATTCAATTTATATTAATCCAAAACATATAGATAAAGGATATGGATCAATAATTTTAAAAGAATTAATAAGAGAATGTAGAAAAAATAAAAATATAAAAAACCTTATAGCAGTAATAGGCGGATCAGATAATATTTCATCAATAAGAATTCACAAAAAAAATGGTTTTAATCATGTTGGAACTTTAAAAAAAGTTGGTTTTAAAAAAAATAAATGGATTGATTCTTTATATATGCAGAAAAAATTATGAAAAAAATAGATAAAATTAATTTTAAAAAAACACTTAGTAAATTTGTTACTGGTGTCACTGTGGTATGTGTTAAAAAAAATCAAAAAATTTATGGAAAGACTATAAATTCATTTAATTCTTTATCTCTAAATCCACCTTTGATATTATTTTCTTTAGGAAATTATTCTTCATCAAAAAAAATTTTTTTAGATACTAAATATTTAACTGTAAATATTCTTTCAAAAAAACAAAAAAAAATTTCAGATAATTTTGCTCAAAAAATTCCAGAAATTAGTGAATATAAATTTATAAAAGGGAATTTTAATACAGTACTTATTCCTAATTGTATTGGATATTTAGAGTGTAAAGTAATTGATAAAATAAAAAAAGGGGATCATACTATATTTATCTGTAAAGTTTTAAATTTAAATTATAAAAGTAATATAAAACCATTAACATATTTTAACTCAAAATACTTATAATGGTTATTAACCTTAAACTTTTAACATATTTAACTATTATTACTTTTGGGAGTTATATTTTTTATTTAGAATATCAAAATTTAATAAATTTAAATTTAAAAAAAATAATTCAGATTTTAAGTTAGAAGAAGTAATTGATGTCGATAAAGAAAAAATAAATAAGGAAGAACCTACATTATCTTTAGATAAAAAAGAGATAATAGTTTCTAAGGGAGAGACATTATCGTCTATTTTAAGAAGCT
>CACKRG010000004.1 GCA_902602515.1 uncultured Alphaproteobacteria bacterium | reverse complement strand
AATAGATCAAATTTCTCTGAATGAATTGTTAAAGATTTATAATTTTTTTTAGTTTTTTTTGTAAAATTAAATTATTTTTATCAATATTGTCATTATACTCAATTATGTTTTTTATTTCATTTACTGTTTTATAAATATTCTCGTTTATTAAAACATAAGTATATTCTTTATAATGCTTCATTTCATTGATAGCATAAGATAATCTTAACTTTATTTCTTTTGAATTATCAGTACCTCTTTTAATTAATCTTTTTTTTAGCTCAGACTTTGAAGGAGGTAATATAAAGAAATCAATAATTTGGGTTTTTTTATAAATTTTTCTTATTTTTCTTGCTCCTTTCCAGTCTATATCAAATAATAAATGATAATTTTTTTTATTTGCTGATTTTATATTTAAAAATGGAGATCCGTAGTAATTATTAAAATTTTTTGCAGTTTCAATAAAATATTTTTTTTTAATTAAACTTTGAAATTTTTCTTTAGAAACAAAAAAATAATCTTTACCATTAGTTTCATTAAGCCTTTTGTTTCTAGAAGTATAGGAGATAGACAAAGATATATTTTTCATTTTTTTTAATAAAAGTTTACATAAAGTTGTTTTTCCAGCACCAGATGGTGAGGATATTATTATTAACTTATTTTTTATTTCTATACTCATTTAATTTTGTTTTATGATCCTCATAATTTTTTGAAAATATATGTTTTTTAATTGATTTATCATAGAAGTAAAACAAGTTTTCCGTCTTATAATTTTCTAGCAATATTTCAATTGTTTTAGTACCGACATATGAAATGGGAGTTGGTGGAAGACCTTTATATTTGTAAGTATTATGTTTATGGTCAATTTTTAAATCTTTAAATGTTAATTTTCTATTAAATTCATTATTTTCACTTGTAAGTGCAAAAATAACTGTAGCATCTATTTGTAGTTTCATATTTTTATTCAATCTATTAATTATAACAGATGATATTTTTTTTTTATCCTCATAATCAGTTCCTTCTTTTTCTAGTAATGATCCTATGATTAATAAGTCTTTTTGATTAAAAGTTTGAAAGAATGAATTTTTTTTCATTTTTTGAAAATAATTAGATTTAAAGTTTATTAATTTTTCATAAAAAAAATTAAAATCTTCATTTTTTTCAAAATAATATGTATCAGCCAGAATATTTTCATATTCAATTGAAAAAAAATCATCAAAATATTTAGACAATTCTTGATCTAAATCTTTTTTTGACCAACCTTCTACAATAGTTATTTTATTTAATATATTACTTGGTTGCGAAATAATATTTAAAATTTCTTTAGGAGAAACATTTTTTTTTAAATTAAAATCACCGAAATGTATCATTGTATTAAAAAAAAATGAAAGATATCTATAATAAAAACTAATTATATGTATTTCAAATTTTGATATTTCAACAATATTTTTATTGAAAACAGATTTTATATTTTCACCTTTAGATATTTCAATATTTTTATTTTTTAACTCATAAGTTTTGTGAATAATAGAGAAAAAAATTATTAATATTGAGACAAAAGATATTATTAAAATTTTACTAAGTACTTTTAAATAATAATGCAGTATTTGTTCCTCCAAATCCAAAAGAGTTGCTTAAAGCATAATTTGTTTTTATATCAATAGGTTCATTTGATACTAAATTAATATTTTTTGAATCTATAGGGTTTTCTAAATTTAATGTCGCTGGCAATATACTTTTATTTATTGATAAAATTGAAAAAATTGCCTCAACACTACCTGCTGCACCCAGTAGGTGTCCTATAGATGATTTGGTTGAGCTAACAAATAAATTATGATCAAATAGTTTTGTAATCGCATTTAGCTCTATTTCATCTCCTTTAACGGTTGAAGTGCCATGCGCATTAATATAATTTATTTTATCACTTGAAATATTAGCCATTTTAAGAGCCTCTTTCATAGCTCTGTAACCTCCATCACCATCTTGTGATGGAGCAGTAATATGATAAGCATCTCCAGACATTCCATATCCAATAATTTCTGCATAAATATTTGCATTTCTTTTTTTTGCAAATTCATATTCTTCCAACACAATTATTCCTGAACCTTCACCCATCACAAACCCATCTCTATCTTTGTCCCATGGTCTTGATGCTAAATGAGGATTATCATTAAAAGATGTACTTAAACTTCTTGCAGCACAAAATCCTGCAATTCCTAATTTACAAACTGCTGCTTCAGAACCTCCTGCAATCATTACATCTGATGCGCCTCTTTTAATCATTTCGCTCGCATCTCCAATTGAATGAGCTCCAGTCGCACATGCTGTCACCACAGAATGATTAGGTCCTTTAAAACCATACTTGATAGAAATTTGACCAGATAGTAAATTAACTAATGACGAAGGAATAAAAAAGGGAGATAATTTTTTTACACCTTTCTCATTAATTGTAATAGAGCCATTGTAAATAGTTTCTAATCCACCTATTCCAGATCCAACTGAAACCCCTACTTTTAATTTTTGTTCATCAGAAAGTTCTTTTAAGCCAGCATCTTCAACAGCTAATGCTGATGCCAATAAACCATATTGAATGAATCTATCATTTCTTTTAATATCTCTAGAATCTAAAGCTAATGATTTATTAAAATAATCATCACTTTCAGGGTCATTAGATAAATGACCAGCTATTTTACATGGAAGATCGCTAACATCAAAGTGCTCTACTTTTTTGATCCCAGATTTACATTTGATTAGATTATTCCAAGTCTGTTCTTTGTTATTACCTAATGAAGTTAATAATCCAATACCTGTAACAACTACACGTCTCATAAAAAATAAAGTAAGTTATTTTTTACTTTCAATATAATCTATAGCATTCTGTACAGTTTGTATCGTTTCTGCAGCATCATCAGGAATTTCAATCCCAAACTTTTCTTCAAATGCCATCACTAATTCTACGGTATCTAAGCTATCTGCACCTAAATCATCAATAAATTTAGCTTCAGGAACAACCTTTGATTCATCAATTCCAAGATGATCTACAACAATTTTTTTTACTTGTTCTTGAATTTCACTCATAATATTCTCCTTGTTATCTTTTAGATTATTAAATGATTACATGTCAACATTTTAAACCATTAACATTCCACCGTTTACATTAAAATTTTGACCAGTAACATATGATGATTCATTACTTGATAAAAAATAGACTAGATTAGCAACATCTTCTGGATTTCCAAATTTATCCATTGGTATTTTAGAGAGAATATTATTTTTTTGATTTTCATTTAATTTATCAGTCATTGATGTTTTTATAAAACCCGGAGAAACAATATTTACATTAATATTTCTTTTAGCTACTTCTAGAGCTATTGACTTATAAAGACCTATCATGCCTGATTTAGAAGCAACATAATTTGATTGTCCTGGATTTCCTGTTGTGGCAACAACAGAGGATATACCAATAATTTTTCCATATCTTTTAGAAATCATGTTAGGAAGCAATGATTGAATAATTAAGTAGTTTGATTCTAAATTAGTCTGAATTACTTTAGTCCATTGCTCATATTTCAATCTAAATATTAAATTATCTTCTGTAATTCCAGCGTTATTAACTATAATTGAAATGTCTTTATGAGTATTAGAAATTTCTTTCATAGATTCTTGCAGTTGATTACTATCAGATAGATTAATTGTGTAGTAGTAATTATCTTTTCCATATTTTTCTTTTAGAATATTTTTTTTCTCTTGAGAAGAAGATGTTAAGACAAGCGTATAATTATTTTTAAAAAATTTGTCGCAAATAGCAGTTCCAATTCCACCAGAAGCACCTGTTATAAAAATTTTTTTTTTAAAATCATTCATATATTTCAATATCTTTAATTGTATTAATTGATATTATATCAAAACTATTTGAGATTCTCTTTATTAAACCTGATAGAACTTTATTTGGTCCAATTTCAATTATTTTTTTTTCTCCTGTAGTTTCAAGTTTTTTAATGCTTTCAGTCCACCTAACTCTATTAGACATTTGATTTTGAAGGGAAAATTTAATTTCTGAAATATTATTTGAAATATCAGCACTATAGTTGGAAATTAAGTTTATTTTGTTATCATTAAAATGAAGTTTATCAATTTCAGAACTTAAAGTATTTTGTGCATCAAGCATATAAAAACTATGAAAGGCAGCAGAAACATTTAGTTCTACATATTTTTTAATATTATTTTGTAAAAAAACATCTTTACTTTTGATGATTTCATCTTTCCTTCCAGAAATAACAACTTGCATTGGAGAGTTATCATTAGCTATCTGTAAATTAAGATCGTTCTCATCTATAATTTTTTTGACTTCATTTGCATCTTTACCAATTAATGCAGCCATACCTGTAGTATTTGGTTTAACTGCATCATTCATGAGCTCACCTCTTTTTTTTAATATTAAACTACATTCTTTTAAGCTTAACTTATTACTGCAAGCTAAAGCTGAATATTCACCTAAGGAGTGTCCTAATACTGAATTAATTGATGAAAGATCTAATTTATTTTCTGTAAGTAATGTTTTAAAGATCGCTACTGATGCAGTAAATATTGAAATTTGAGTATATTTTGTAGAATCAATCAAATTATTTTTATTATCAAAAATTATATTTTTTAAATTTATTTCAGTATAATCTTCTATTTCTTCAAATACTTTTTTTGCTATTTCGAAATTGTCATAAAAATCTTTTGCCATACCTTGATATTGGCTACCTTGTCCTGGAAATACAATTGATGTCATTAATGCTTGATTTATTTTAAAAAAATAATATATGCAAGTTCAACTTCTCTTATATTTAACAAATATAAGATTAACCGTGGAGTTTTATGAATAATTACGAAGTTGTGTTACTTTTTAGTCCTGAACTTGGTTCGCAAAGCTTAGATAATGAAATTGAAAAAGTTAAAAAATATATATGTGCACAAACAGGCAAAATTGTTAACGAAGAGGATTGGGGCTTAAAAGACTTAAGTTACTCAATTAAAAAGTTTCAAAAAGCATTTTACAAATATTTTCAAATAGAATTAAGTAGTAACGAATTAGAAACAATTAAAAAAGACTTAAATCAAACTGAAAATCTATTAAGATACTTATTTATTAAAGTTAATAACCACGAAGAATTACCAACTAAGTTAAAAAATGAAAAGAAATAAGAAAAAAACTACTAGAAGAGAAGAGAATAACAACTCACCTTTTGATAACAAAAAAAAATTCTGTCCTTTTAGTCAGCAAAATTCACCTAAAATTGATTATAAAGATATCAGGCTTTTATCAAGGTATATTACAGAAAAAGGGAAAATCGTTCCTAGCAGAATAACAGGTGTATCGAAGAATAAACAAAAGGAATTATCAAAGGCTATTAAAAGAGCAAGATTTTTATCTCTTTTATCCTACACAAGCAAATATACTACACAATGAAAGTTATATTAACAACAAATATAAAAAAATTAGGTAAGATTGGTGATTTGGTCAATGTGAAAGACGGTTTTGCAAGAAATTACTTATTTCCAAATAAAATGGCACTAAGAAACAACAAGAAAAACCTTTCTTATTATGATGGCATAAAAGACAAAATGATGGAAAAAGAAAAAGAAAAATTAAATGACGCAAAAAAATTAATCGATAATATATCTAACATAAAAATTGTTTTTAAAAAGGAAGCAGATGAAAAAGATCAATTATATGGTTCAATTTCAAAAAAAGAGATTTTAGAGTTTTTAAATATTAATAATATAAAAGTTAAATCTGATGATTTATTAATTAGACAGCCAATAAAATCACTTGGCGAACATGAAATTGAGATAAATCCATATGTTGATGTCTCAAAAATTTTTAAAATATTTGTTAATAAAAATTAATTTATTCACATTATTAGTCTTTTATTAACGAAAAAATATTCAAAATTATTGTTTCATATTATTTTTACTTTAATAAAATTAAATGGTCTTAGGATTAGTAGATACTAATAATAATAACAAAAGCGATAATGAAAATTTTTCAAATATTGATGCAGAAATAGCTCTAATTGGATGTATTTTATTAGACAATAGAAATTATGAAAAAATTTCTGAATTTCTAAATGAAGAGCATTTCGTAGATGAAAACAATAAAATAATTTTTAGAACTATAAAAAATTTACTAGATAAAAATATATTAGTATCTCCAATAACTCTTAAGAACTATCTTCCAGAAAATGAAAATAGTGAAGATAATCTTAAATACTTAAATCATATAAGAGATAGTGCGCCATCTACTCAGAATACAGTTAATTACGGAAAATTAATATATGATTTGCATTTGAAAAGAAATTTGGTCGTGATAGCTCATAACATTATACAGGAAACAAATAATAAAACTGAGCAATTAGGTGGAAATGATTTAATTGAAAATGCCGAAAATGAACTTTATTTACTTTCTCAGACTGGTAACGCAGATAGGAAATTTTTAGATTTTGGTACTGCTTTAAAAAATGCGGTCGATATTATTAGTGAAGCTTATAAGAGGGATGGAAGAATTGCTGGTATACCAACTGGGTTTAGAGATTTAGATAAAAAACTAGGTGGTTTACATAAATCTGATTTAATTATAGTGGCAGGAAGACCTTCTATGGGGAAAACAGCATTAGGTACAAATATTGCATTTAATTGTGCATATAAATATCAAGAAGAAAAAGATGAGTTAGGAAATATAAAAGTAATCGATGGTGGAAAGGTTGCTTTTTTTTCATTGGAAATGTCATCAGAGCAATTAGCAACTCGTATACTTGCAGAAAGATCAAAAATTTCTGGTGATAAAATGCGTAAGGCTGAATTTAGTAAAAATGATTTTAATAAAATTGCACAAACATCATCAGAATTAGAAAATTTAAATTTAATAATTGATGATAACCCTATATTAACTATTCCAGCATTAAGAGCCAGAGCCAGAAGATTAAAGAGATTACATAATATAAATCTAATTATAATAGATTATTTACAATTAATGTCTGCATCATCTAATAACCGTAATGACGGTAGAGTTCAGGAAATTTCTGAAATTACAAGAGGTTTAAAATCTATTGCTAAAGAATTAAATATTCCTATAATTGCTTTATCTCAATTATCTAGACAAGTTGAACAAAGAGAAGATAAAAGACCACAATTATCTGATTTAAGAGAAAGTGGTACAATTGAGCAAGATTCTGATGTTGTAATGTTCATTTATAGAGAAAGTTATTATTTAGAAAGGATGATGCCAATTAGAAAACCAGAAGAGGATGAAATTAAATACAATGAAAGAATGGCTAGGTGGCAACAATTGGCTGAAGAAAGTTATAATAAAGCTGAAATAATAGTTGCTAAGCAAAGACATGGTCCTATAGGATCTATAAAGATGCATTTTGATGCTAATTTTACAAAATTCAGTGATTTAAGTAATGAAGAATATGATAATATCATGGAGTGATTAAAGATCCATTTATATTAACCATAAATACAAAGAACCTATTAAAAAATTACAATTTTTTTAACAAAAGAAAAAAAAATCTAATTGTTGCTCCAACCATTAAAGCAAATTCTTATGGACTAGGAGATGTAAGAGTTTTTAAATTTTTATTAAAAAACAAATGTAAACATTTTTTTGTTGCAACATTAGACGAAGGAATAAGAATTAATAATAAAAATAAAAATATTAAAATTTATGTTTTAAATGGAATTCAAAACTATGATTTAAAAATTTTTAAGAAATATAATTTAATTCCAATTATAAATACCATTTATGAGCTTAATAAAATAATTAAATCTGATATAAAATTTGGATTACATATAGACACAGGAATTAATAGGTTAGGAGTAAAATACAACGAAATTCCAAATAAAATTTATAAAAACAAAAATATAAAAATTATTTTAACACATCTATCAAGCGCGGATGAAAGAAAAAATAAATATAATTTTTTACAAAAAAATATATTTTTAAAAGAAATTAAGAAATTTGAGAATAAAAAAATTATTTATAGTATTTGTAATTCTAATGGTGCAATTTTATCAAAATCTTTTTTATTAGATATGATTAGGCCTGGAATTGGACTGTATGGAGGCAATAATCAAAATATCAAATTAGCAAAAAAACTTAAGCCAGTAATTTTCTTAAAAGCAAAAATTATACAAATAAAGACAATTAATTTGAATGAATACGTTGGTTATAACCAGACATTTAAAACAAATAAAAGAACTACTATTGCTATAATTGGAGCAGGCTATGCTGATGGAATTCCACGAAAATTAAGTAACAAAGGTAAAGTTTTTTTTAAAAAAGATAAATTTAATATTATAGGAAGAGTATCAATGGATAGTTTTACAATAGATATTTCAAAAACTAAATATAACTTAAAAGTTGGTCAATATATAGATATAATTAATAAAAAACATGGAGTTGAAGAATTTGCATTACAGTGTGAAACAATTAGTAATGAGGTTATTACTTTGATCGGTGGAAGAGTAAAAAGATTGTATGTCTAGACAATATCAAATAATTATTTCTTTATTAACTGTTTTAATAATTATATTTTCAAGTTTTTATATTAGTAATTTTAGGATTGATGCATCATCTGATACTTTAGTCTCAAAAAATGATGAAGATTTTAAATTTTTTAAATATTATCAAAAAATATTCCCTACAAAAAAGAATCTTGTAGTAGCAATAAAATCTAGCAAAATTATTGATATAAAATTATTAAAAGAAATTGAAGCAATCAGTAATAAGATTGAAAAAATACCTGAAGTATCTTCAGTATTTAATATAAACAAGGCACCAATTTTATTTTTAAATAACACGTCTTTACAAGATTTATCAAATAGTGATTATGAAACAATTATTAGCACCAACTACAATATTGATGATGTTTTAGAAGAATTTAAAAATAGTCCAATATACAGCAACCAAATTATAAATGAGAAGAAAAATATTACTTCGATTATAATTTTCTTAAAGGAAGATCAAAAAATAATTGATTTAAATGAAAATAAAATTGAATACATTGCTGATAATACTTATTATAAAAAAAAATCAACAATAGATAAAAATAGAAAAGAATTAATTTCTAAAATAAGAACTATCTTAAATAATGGCAGCCAAGATTACAATTACTACTTAGGGGGAGTTGAAATGATCTCTAATGATGTAATATCCTTTGTAAAAAAGGATATAATTTTGTTTAGTGCATTAGTTTTATCTCTTGTTATTTTAATATTATTTGTAATTTTCAAACAATTAAAATGGGTTTTAACAATTTTGTTATCATCTTTATTTTCAGTTTACACAATGATTGGTCTTTCAGGTTTTATTAATTTTGAAGTTACGGCAGTATCAGCCAATTTTCTATCTTTAATGTTCATATTATCTATATCAATGAATATTCATATCTTAAATAATTATCTAAACTCAAATAATAATTTAATTTTAACTCTGAAAGAAATGTTTTGGCCATGTTTTTATACATTTTTAACAACAGTTGTAGCATTTTTGTCTCTAATAATATCAGACATTAAGCCAGTAATAGATTTTGGAATAATTATGATAATTTCTTTAATTATAGTTTTGATTACAGCTTTCACATTATTACCTTTATTAATTTCATTCTTTTCAAAAAAACAAACAGTAGTAAATTATAATTTTTTTCTACTTGATATCTTCATTGATTACTCAAATAAATATAAAAAAATAATACTGATAATCAATTTTTTATTTTTCCTTATTTCAATTTTTGGAATATTAAATTTAAATGTGGAAAATTCATTTATAAAATATTTTAAAAAAAATACTGAAATCTATCAAGGAATGAGACTGATTGATAAAGAATTAGGAGGAACTACTCCACTAGACATTGTATTACAAATTGATAATGATTTAATAACCTTAGATAATAACACAGAAGTTGAAGATGAAATTGAATTTGAAGATGAAATTGAATTTGAAGATGATATATTTACTGATGAATTATTTAATAATGAAAATAATTGGTTTACGGATGAAAAAATTAAAATTACAGAAAAAATTCACAAATATTTAGAAAATCGTAAGGAGATAGGTAAAGTAATATCAATTTATTCTTTAATAGAAGTAGCAAATCAAATTAATAAAAATAAATTATCATCATTTGAATTATCTGTATTATATAATGAAATACCTAATGAATATAAAGAGGATTTAATTTATCCTTACTTAAATACTGAAGAAAATTTAATTAAAATTTCTTCAAGAGTAAAAGACTCAGAAGAAATAAACAGATCTAAATTAATAAAAGATATTAAAGATCATATTGATGATTCATACAAAAATATAAATGAAGTTAAAATTAACGGTCTTCTTGTATTATATAATAATATGTTGTCATCATTATTTACATCTCAAATTAAATCTCTTGGGTTTGTTTTATTATCTATTTTCTTAATGTTTATAATTTTATTTAAATCAATTAAATTAAGCATTGCTGGTATAATTCCAAATATATTGGCTTCAACATTCATTTTAGGCTTAATTGGTTTATTTAAAATTCCACTTGATATAATGACTATAACAATAGCAGCAATATCTATTGGTATTGCTGTTGATAATACAATTCATTATTTGTACAGGTATAAAATAAACAAAACTAGTGAATTAAGTTTAATTAATTCTATAACAAAATCTCATTTAAATGTTGGAAAAGCAGTATTAATAACATCAATAACCATTTCGTGTGGTTTTCTAATTCTATGCTTTTCTAATTTTGTTCCGACTATGATCTTTGGATTATTTACAAGTTTAGCGATGATATTTGCTATGATTGGTGTATTAATTACTCTACCATCAATTTTATATTTTATAAAATGAACATTATTAATATTGAATTACTGGTTTTAGACTATGCTATAATTTCATTATCATTAATTTTTATTATTATAAGCTTTTGGAAAGGTTTTATTAATTCTTTTCTTGGATTATTGACTTGGGTAGGTTCAGTTTTTATAACAATTTACACATATGAATATGTATCAAACTATTTAAATAGTATACTAATAAATTTTGAATTTTTTTCACGTTTTGAACAATTTATTTCCATTTTAAGTAATGTTTTATCAATACCTATAATATTTTTAGTTAGTTTATTTATATTAAAAAGGATTAGAAAATTTTTAAGTAGTGATTCAGATAAAAAAATTCTTAGCTTAATTTTAGATAAATTTTTTGGAATAATTTATGGATTTATATTTTCATACGTATTCTATAGTACCGTGTTATACTTAAGCACTAACAATAACTTTAATTTTTTGAATAATTTTAATAATTTATTAATCAGTAATTCAAATATTATAAAAAAAATATCTGAAAGTAATAATATTATATTTGAAAATTATGCAAATAAAGAAATTGAATAATTAATTATAAGGATTTAGTGACTTAGAAATAATTATCTTAATATTTTTACTTTTCATTTTAAAATAATTATAAAAATTATTAATTAAATAACGTTTGTATTGAATTGAGATCTCTTTTGAAAAATTAGAAAATATTTTAATTGTAAGTGGATTATTAGAAATTTGAGTTGCATATTTAAATTTTACCTCTTTACCCTTAATTCTAGAGTGTGGCTTATGAAGTGTTGTAAATTGAAGCCATTTATTTAGTTCTGAAGTTGAAATATTAGTTATTATATTAAGAGCTAATTTATTTATAAATTTTTTTAATTTTAAAATATCTTTATTATTAAGAGATGAAATTTCTATAATATGTATATTTTTTGATTGAGAAAACTCTTCTTCAATATTTTTTTTTATTTCTAACAAAATTTTTTTTTTATTTATTTTAATTAGATCAATTTTATTTATAACAAAAAGCAAAATATTTGATTTATTATAAACCATATTGAATATTTTTTTTGACTGGTTATCAAATCCTTGTTGAACATCAATTAGGAAAATATTTATATCAATATCACTTAAAATTGATAAAGTTTTCTTTGTTGCAAAGTAGTCTAAACTATCTTTATCAATTTTATTTTTTTTTATTAATCCCGCAGTATCTTTTATTAAGAAATTTTGGTTTTTAAAATTATAAAATGAAGAAACTATATCTGTTGTGGTTTTAGGTCGTTCACTTACTTCTGATCTTTTATACCCAACTAAATTATTTAATAACGTGCTCTTTCCTACATTTGTTTTTCCAAATAAACCTATTGAAAAATCATAATTGGAGGTTTTAACATTATTTATTTTAAATTTATTTATATAATCTAATAAATAATCAATACCCAATTTGTGTGAGCAAGATATATGAAATACATTTTTAAGTCCCAAATTATCAAAATTTTTATCTTTATCTAAATTGTCATCTTTATTGATTATTAAAATAATTTTTTTATTAAACTTCCTTAATTTATTAATTAATTGTTTATCATTAATAAAATTATTATTTTTGTAATTAACTACGTATATAAAAATATTCATCTTATTTTCTAAATTTAATATTATTTTATCTAGTCTATTTGTATTTATTATACCTGGAGTGTCGTAGATATTGATGTTATTATTTTTAATAAATGATGCAACATGCCAGTCCCTTGTAGTGCCAACAGTTTTATGAATAATATTACTATCTTGATTTGTAATTATATTAAATAAAGATGTTTTACCAACATTTGGCATTCCTAAAATTAAAATATTCATTTTAATAAATATAAGTAATGCCTTTTTCTGTAGAAATAAATATTTTCTCTTGATAATTGTATACTTTATTAATTTTTTTAATTTTCAAATTGATTTTTTTTAATATTTGAAAATTACTATCGAGAATCATCAATATTCCATCATCAGTAAAAATATGTAAATTATTATTTATAAAATTAACATAAATTATTTTAGAATCTTTTTTTAATAGTTTATTTGTATTAATCTTAGAGAACAGTTTTGCATTTTTGATATTATACAACTCTATATTGTTTTCATTTTTAATTATAAACGCATTTTTAAATAAATAAGATGAATCAATTTTATTTATTCTGTGGTTTAATATTAAAAAATTGTCATTAATTAGATCATAAGTATTTAAATTGTTTGTATTATCAATATATACAAAGTAATTCTCATAAATATGTAAATAATCATTTAGATTATTTAAATTAGTTGTAACTTCTATATTATCCAAATTTGACAAATGTTCTTCATATAAAAATGTATCAATTACTTTAAATTCACTAGTTGGCATTAAGAAAAAAATCAGATTAAAATAATCAACTATTTTACCACCATTAGATTGAATTATATTACTTGATAAAAATGACTTCTCAAAAATTACTTCACCTGTTTCTGGTGAAAGTATGAATAATTCATTTGGATAAAGGATTATTAAATTATTATTAAAAAATTTAATAGGTGTATTTAAGATATCATCATTTTTATGATGCCAGAGAATGGATCCTTGTTTATTTGTGCGAATAACATCACCAGATCTAAATCCGACTATAAAATCATTTTTAATTAATGATAATGAAACAGGAGTTTTATCAATTAATTTAATATCAATTGTTATCTTGTCAATTTTTTTTCCTGTTTCTGAATTAAATTTTAATATATCCCCTTCAAAATTTAAAGAATATATATTCTGATCATTATACACAAGATTAATTGGTTTATTATTATTATATTTTTTTTCATAATTATTTATTTTTATTCTTTTAAGTTTATCTACAAAAAAATTATGACTAACTTTATGACTAGAATAGTAATCTAATACATTTAAATTATTTTTTTTTTGAAAAGATAAATCTACTTTATCAATTGATTCAATATTAGATTCATTTTTTAAATTATGTTCATCTTTATTTTTATCAGAAGAAATTATGTTATTTTGACAAGAAAAAATAAATAGTAAGAAAATAAAAATTAATATCTTATTTATAAATTTGAAACTCATGAATTTTCTTCACTCTCTCTTTTACAGAAGATGTAATTTTATCAGAATTATAAATGCTGTTATAAATTTCTATAACTTTAGAATCATTTTTGTATATAGATTTATTTAAATCAATCTCTGTAACTAATAATAAATACTCTAATTCTTTTTTTATAGAGAAATAGTTTTCAAATTCGTCACTTATATTCTCTATATAATTAGATAAATCATCAAAATATTTTAAAGAATTTTCAATGTATGATGCATTAATCAGAGTATAAGCTGCATGAACAGCAACTGAAGATTTATAAAGGTTATCTAATTTTTTAGTAAAAATTAATTCTTTGTATAATTCATTAGATGTTGAAAAGTTTTTCTTTTCATTATTTTCTTGAATTAATTTTAATGTAGACAATGTTGAAAATATATTATTTTTATTCTTAATCTTATTTAATTCTAATATAGTATCGCTATCTAAATTAATTGAATTAAAAAAATTAATACTTGTTTTTTTAAGATCTTTAATTGCAAAATATGTATATGATTGAAATGCAATTACAATAATAGTAAATAATAAAGCAACTATAATAATATTTCTAAAATTTTTGTAAAAAAAATTTTGAAAATTATTAATAATATTATTTTTACTACTCATTTTATTTCCATTTAATCGAGCAACCTATACTGTTATTTTGTTCAATCGGGCCTTCACCTAGATTTTTAATTTTAATCATTGCATTAAAAAGTTCTCTATTGATTTTTTCTTTATCAGAATTCATTGTTCCAGAGTCTAGCCTACCCCTATATTTAAGTTTTAAATTTTTATCAAAACCAAAAAAATCTGGTGTACAAACAGCTTTATATTTTTGAGCTACCTCTTGTGTCTCATCATATAAATAAGGAAAATTAAACTGATATTTATTTGCAAAAATTTTCATATTTTCAAATGAATCATCGGGATATTTTGAAGTGTCATTTGGCATAATAGCTATTGTATTAATAAAACTTAACAATAGTTCGTCAGCTTCTTTTTTTAATCGGCTAGCAATGGCCTTAACGTATGGACAATGATTACATATAAATACAATTACAGTTCCATTATTGCCTTTTAAGTTTTCTAAACTAACAAATTTACCATCAACATTAAGAAGTTTAAAAGATGGAGCCAACATATTAAGATTGTTATTTGGGGCATTTACAGGCATAAAATTTTAATATAATCTATAATAATGAGCCTAGTATCATCTAGTTCTTCTTCAAACAATCACAATTTGTATTTTTCCAAAAATGAATTATCAAAAATCCTCAAACTTTACTCAAAAGGCGTATCTTTAGGTCAGTGGAAAGACTATGCTATTGATTTTAAGAAAAACGATGCATTTTTTTATATATTTAAACATACTCTTGCAAGTCCAGAATGCGTACTGAATAAATCGCTTGAAAAAAGAAAAAGAAGAATTTTCTACAATTTAAAATCAAAAGACCAAAATAATAAATTTGAAAATCTAGATCTTCTTCTATCTTCACTAAATAGAAAAATCTTTAAATTACTTGATTAACAAATTATTCAATAATTCTCTGCTTGATTTCTTCTTGCTGATTTAAAATTACAAGCATGAATTATAATAAAATAACTATTCCCACTCAATAGTAGATGCTAAAAATATCATTGTTTATCCACTATTTTAAAGCCATTTTTTAAATTGTATAAGTTTTGTGTAAGTTTAATGACCATCATATTTCTTAAGTAGATTATCAAAATTTCTTATTTTCTTATAAACATTACTTTTTTTATCGTATTCAACTCTCCAAAAAGGAAAGTTGGGGCATTCAAGTTTTAAATATTTTGTTTCTATAAGTGAATAATCTATTGCCAATCTTAGAAATATACCAAAAGTTACTGGACAAGTATTGTCCGCTTTACTTTTTTTAGCCAACTTTAGTCTAATATCTTTAAAGTTATACTTTTTGGTAGAGGGAGTTTTTTTAATAAATTTTATAATATCTTTTGGGGTTGATATGAGCATCAATTCTCCTTTTTTCATATCAACAAAATTAAAATCTAATTTTTTAATTTTTGGTAAAAATTCTCTATTAAATTTCTTAAATGTTTTTAATTCATCAATTGATAATTTTGTAATATCTAAATTCATTCCCACTCAATTGTACCTGGAGGCTTAGAAGTAAAATCGTATAATACTCTATTTATACCTTTAACATTATTTATTAATAGTGATGATATTTCTTTTAACTGTTTGTTATTAAACATATAAAAATCAGCTGTCATTCCATCTACAGATGTTATAGCTCTTAATGACGCAACATAACTGTATGTTCTTTCATCCCCCATTACGCCAACTGATTTTATTGGCAACAAGACTACAAATGCTTGCCATATTTTATTGTAAAGTTTTTTTTCTTTAAGATAATTTATAAATATATAATCAGCTTCTTTTAAGATGGAAATTTTTTTCTTATCAATTATTCCTGGAATTCTTATTGCTAAACCTGGACCAGGAAATGGATGTCTTAAAAGAAGATATTTATTAATTTTTAGATTTCTTCCAACTTCACGCACTTCGTCCTTAAATAATTCTCTCAATGGTTCTACAACTTTTAGTTTCATTTTTTTTGGCAACCCCCCAACATTATGGTGACTTTTAATTTTAGCAGTTGGTCCACCAAAAAAAGGTATGCTTTCAATCACATCTGGATATAGAGTGCCCTGACCTAAAAACTTGACATTAGTAATTTTTTTAGCCTCTTTTTCAAATACTTCTATAAATGTTTTACCAATAATTTTTCTTTTTTTCTCTGGGTGATAAATATTTTTAAGCCTTTCTAGAAAAAGTTTTGATGCATCAACTTTAATAAAATTACTTCCAAATTTTTTTTTAAATATTTTTGATACATCTTTAGATTCATATTTTCTCAAAAGACCGTGATCTACGAATATACAGAATAGATTCTTATTTACTGCTTTGTCTAATAAATATGCAGTAACTGTGGAATCAACACCACCTGATAAACCGCATATTATTTTTTTATCTTTAAGTTGATTTTTTAATTCTAAAATTTTAGTTTCAGTAAATTTTTTAAGTCTGAATCTAGTTTTGATTTTAACAATATTAAATAAAAAATTATTGATAATTTTTAAACCATAATCTGTGTGATAAACCTCTGGATGAAATTGTAGACAATAAATTTTATTTTTTATATCTTCAATAGAAGAAATAATTTCACTATCAGATAATGAAGTAATAGAAAAGGAGACTGGTATCTTACTGATATTATCTCCATGTGACATCCAGACTTTAAATCTATTTTTATTGATACCTTTGAATATAGCAGATTTTTTTTTAATATTAATTAGAGTATGACCATATTCCCTATTTATTGCTTTTTTAACTTTACCTTTCAGGTTTTTAGTTATTAATTGCATACCAAAACAGATTGCAAGAATTGGCTTATTTTTATTAAGAATTAATTCATTTAATTTTGGTGAATTTTTATCCAGTACAGATTTAGGACCTCCTGATAAAATGAATGCTGATGGATTAATATCTTTTAGTAATTTATTAGTAATTTTATGATAAGGATAAACAAGACAAAATACTTCCAATTCTCTAATTCTTCTAGCTATTAGTTGGGTATATTGAGATCCATAATCTATTATTAATATTTTTTGTAAATTATTATTCATTTAATTTAAATTCTTTTGCAATTATAAATATTTCACTTGATTCTTGTCTTGAAGATTTTGGTTTAAAATATTCAACTTTCGTAAATATTGATTTTAGTTTTTTTATAATTTCTTTTTCTTCCTCCCCTTTCCAGATTTTAAAAATAAATGATCCATTTATTTTTAATATTATATTTAATCTATCTATAATTTCATATACTATTTGGCTTATTTTCAAATGATCAGTAGATTTATGTCCTGTAGTATTTGGCGCGATGTCTGATAGAACTAAGTCATATTTTTTATCAAGATTATTAAAATTATATTTCAAAAAATCTAATTTATAAAATGTAATATTATCATTTTTTATTTTCATATCTTGTAAGTCAAAACATGTAAGTTTCACAGTTTTATTAGTATTAACTACAACTTGAGTCCAGCCGCCTGGTGAAGATCCTAATTCTAATACTTCAGTTGATTTTTCAATAATTCTGTGTTTTTGTTCAATTTCCTCTAACTTAAACGCAGCTCTATTAACATATCCAATTTGCCTTGCTTTTTTTACAAACTGATCATTTTTCTGTCTGTAAATCCAAGTTTTTGATTTCATAATAGTAGACAAAACCTAACAAAAAATTGTTTTTTATTAACTTTAATATATATGACATTACGATATTTAATGAAAAGATCAATATTAATAGCTTTCATAATTCTTGCCGCTGTTGTTGGGTGGATAGGTTCAGGTCAATTCTCAAATAATGTCATTGCACAAAATGATAATACAGAAAATATCGTAGAATCAGATAACTCTTACAGTCAATATAAAGAAAATAATGACGATGATGAATTCACATTTTCCGTTGAGACAAAATTATTTACTTCAAACCTGATTGATCAATCTATTGAATTACAAGGTCAAACAATTCATAACAAAAAAATTGATGTTAAATCAGAAACATCTGGAAATATTGATATGATAAAATTTGCACGAGGAGATAAAGTATCTGAAAAGGATGAAATGATTACAATTTCACTCGAGGATAGAAATGAAAAACTCTTAAGTGCACAAAAAGATTTAGAAAGATTAAATAAAGAACTAATTTTAAATGAAAAAAATAGAGATAATTTACTTAGACAAAATGTTGAAAGAATTGAATTATATGAACTTGAATATGCTTCAGCAAAACAACTAATTGATAAAGGCTTAAGCTCAAAATCAAAATTAAGCTTAGCATCTTTTAATCTTGCTAATGCAAAAGCTGATAGAGAAGATATTAAAATAAAGTTTGAAACAACATTGGCTAATCTAGAAGCTCAAATTTCAAATTTTAAATCAGTCTTAAAAAATATTAAACTTGATATAAACAAAACTAGTATTAAAGCGCCATTTGATGGAATTATTTCAAAAAAAATGGTTGAAGAAACTGAATTTATTTCAGTTGGAACTCCATTGTTTACAATAATTGATTTAGACCCAATAAAGATTGAAGGATATTTATCAGAATTCGATGTAAATAAAGTCAGTGTAGGCACTAAAGCTTTAATAGAGGATGGTAATGGAATAAAAAAAAATGGAATAATATCTTTTATTTCTCCTTCAGCTGAGACAAGCACAAGAACATTCGAAATAACTATTGAAGCTGATAACAAAGATCTTTCATATAAAAGCGGTATAACCACAAAAATAATTATAAAAGGTTCAGAGCTTAGGGCTCACAAAATTCCGCCATCTATTTTAACGCTACTAGACGATGGTACAGTAGGTGTTAAAGCTGTAGATAATGAAAATAAAGTCACCTTTTACCCAACTAAAACAATTAAAGATACAATTGATGGAATGTGGGTCTCGGGACTACCAGAACAAGTTAACTTAATCATAAGTGGTCAAGAATATATAAGTATTGGTGAAACAATAAACTAATCTGAATGAAAATAAATATTATAGATTATGCAATAACTCATTCTCGAGTATTTATGGGAATACTTCTGTTTATTATTTTTTCTGGAGCTTCTACGTATATTACTATGCCCAAAGAATCATCACCAGATGTAAGTATTCCAATAGTTTATATTTCTCTTCATCAAAATGGTATATCAGCACAAGACTCTGAAAGACTTTTAGTTAAACCTGTAGAAGATGAAGTTAAAACAGTCGAAGGAGTAAGAGAAGTAAGATCAACATCTTATTCAGGTGGAGGTAATGTAATATTAGAATTTGATGCGGGATTTAACTCTGACCAGGCTATGCTAGATATTAGAGATAAAGTAGATAGAGTTAAGGGTGATCTTCCAAGTGAAGCAGATGAGCCAACAGTTAACGAAGTTAATATTAGTACATTTCCTATTCTTTCCATATCTTTAAGTGGAGATGTTCCAAATAGAACACTTCAAGAATTAGCTGATATTTTACAAAATGATATAGAAACTATTCCTAGCGTATTAGAAGCAAAAATAGGTGGTAAAAGAAATGAGCAAGTTGATATCTTAATTAATCCAACGGCTGTCGAAAGTTATGGCATTAATCTTGAGAGCCTTATAAATATTGTAAGAGAAAATAATAAGATGGTTTCTGCTGGTGGTCAAGATACTGGCGATGGTAGTTTTGAAATAAAAGTTCCAGGTTTATATGAAACGATTGAAGATGTTTTAAACACTCCTGTAAAAACAAATGGAGATTCAGTTATTACATTTAGGGATATAGCTGAAGTCAAAAGAACATTTGAAGATAGACAATCTTACGCAAATGTAAATGGATTGAATTCAATAACTATTGATGTTTCAAAAAGAATTGGTGAAAATATTATAAATACAATTGATGAGGTAAAAAAAATCACATCAATAACCTCAAAAAGTTTTCCCAAAAATGTAGAGATTTCTTTTGGCAACGATCAATCTAAAGGTATTAAAAATATGTTAAATAGTCTTCAGAATAACGTTATAGCAGCTATTATTCTTGTTTTAATTATTATTTTGGGAGCTCTGGGAGTTAGATCAGGTTTATTAGTTGGAGTATCTATTCCAGGATCGTTTTTATCAGGTTTATTAGCTCTTTCTGTAATGGGCTTTACTATTAATATAGTTGTATTATTTGCTCTAATTTTATCTGTAGGACTTTTAGTTGATGGGGCTATAGTTGTTGTGGAATATGCAGATAGAAAAATTAAAGAAGGTCTAAATGTAAAAGATGCTTTTGCTAACGCATCTAAAAAAATGTCACTACCAATTATATCATCAACTGCAACTACCCTAGCAGCGTTTCTCCCTCTTATATTTTGGCCTGGTATTGCTGGTGAATTTATGAAGTATTTACCAATAACACTAATATGTGTCCTTATTTCTTCATTATTTATGGCACTTCTTTTTGTACCTGTTTTAGGATCTATATTAAATACTGTATCAAGAATACTTCTTCAATTTGTTGTACCACTTCTAATATCATTAATCTTTTTTAATTTGTTATCTTATGGATTTGGATTATTTGAACTAAAAAAATTCAGTTTATTTTTAACAATTGGAAAATATTTATTAAGCCTTGCATTATTTATATTTGTTTTTATAAAAATTATACCTAGAGTTTATAAAATTTCAGAAAGTGTAAATTCTACTGATAAATTAGTTTCAAAAAATGCTATAATCTTATCTTCAGAATCAAATGAACCAGTATTAAATGTAACTGGTTTTGTAGGTTTATATGCTAAAATATTAAACTACTTATTATACCATCCACTAAAAGTGATGATAAGCGCTTTAGTAATATTAGTTGCTGTAAATTATACATACACTAAAGTTGGAGAGGGTGTGGAATTTTTTCCAGATGTTGAACCAGATCTTGCAAAAATTGTAGTATTTGCAAGAGGAAATCTTTCTGTTGAAGAAAAAAAAGATTATGTATCAAGAGTTGAAAATATTATTTTAAAATTACAATCGGAAAGAAAAGAATTTAAAAACATTTATTCTTTAAGTGGAAATGTTAGTGAGCAATCCGAATCATCAGAGGATTTTATCGGTTCAATTAGTCTAGAATATACAGATTGGGATAAAAGAAGAAAATCAAAAGTAATACTTGCAGAGATTTTAGAGGCCACAAAAAGTATTAATGGTATTAAAGTAGAATCAAGAGAACAACAGGGTGGTCCTGGTGACGGTAAACCAATTAATATTAAATTAACTAGTGATGATAAACAACTTTTAATTGCTGAAGGAATTAAACTTAAAAAATTTATGGATAATTATCCAAAATTAATGAATGTAGAAGATAATTTACCTGCACCCGGGATTGAATGGGAAATTAATGTAGATAGAAAACAAGCATCTAAGTTTGGAGCTAATATTACATCTATTGGAAATGTTATTAAACTTGCAACAAATGGTCTTAAGCTAGGTGAATATAGACCGGATGATAGTAATGAAAGTATTCCACTTTTTCTGCGATATCCAAATGAAGGACGGACACTTGATAGAATTGAAAATTTAAGAGTAACCACATTAAATGGTTTAGTTCCAATTTCAAATTTTGTAGAAATTGTTCCAAATAATAGAACTGGGAATATTATTAGAGTAGACTCTAAAAATGCAATTAATATACAGGCAGATGTAGAACCTGGAACATATCCTGATGGAAAAGTTAGGGAACTTGAGTATGTATTAGGTATTTCAGATACTGCTCCATCTTGGAGAGGAAGAACATTAGATGTACCTCGTTATGAATTAGATAGTAAAGTAAGGGCTGAACTTATTGGAGAAAATGAAGATCAAAAAGAGGCTCAAAAATTTTTAACAGGAGCTTTTGGTGTAGCTTTATTTTTAATGCTAATGATACTTCTTTTGCAGTTTAATAGCTTTTATAGTGCATTCTTAATTCTTTTTGCAGTAGTAATGTCCACAGCTGGTGTATTTATAGGTTTAATGGTGACAGCACAGCCCTTTGGTATTGTTATGTCAGGAGTTGGCGTTATTGCTCTTGCTGGAATTGTTGTAAATAATAATATCATATTAATTGACACTTTTGATTTTTTAAAGACTAAAACATCTAATATAAGAGAAGCTATTATTAAAACAGGAGCGCAAAGACTTAGACCAGTTTTACTTACAACAACTACAACAGTACTAGGTTTATTACCTATGGTTACAATGACAAATGTTGATTTTATATCTAGAGAAATAACAAGAGGTTCACCAGATACTCAGTGGTGGGTTCAATTATCAACAGCTATTGTATTTGGACTACTTTTTGCAACATTTCTTACATTAGTTGTGACACCATCAGCTTTAATGTTTAGAGAAAACATTAAGAATTGGTATAAAAATAAAATTTCTAATTAATTTATTCTAATAAATTTATAAATCTATGAATATTAAATCTATTACTGTCTATTGTTCATCATCAGATAAATTAAGTAATACATATTATCAAGATGCAGAAGAAATTAGTAAATTAATATCATCATTCAAAATAAGTATTGTCTATGGTGGAGCAAAAGTTGGTATTATGGGTATAGTCGCTAAGACAGCAAAAGAAAATAAAAATAAAGTTATAGGAATAATTCCAAATTTTTTATCTGAAAGAGAAATAATATTTGAAAATTTAGATGAATTAAAAATAGTAGATACTATGTCCGAAAGAAAGAAGTTACTTTTTGAGCTAGGTGATGCATATTTTGCTTTACCCGGAGGAACGGGAACTTTAGAAGAAATAGTAGAGGTTGTATCTTGGAAAATAATGGGGATACATAATAAGCCAATAATTTTTTTTAATAAAAATAATTTCTGGGATAATCTATTTAAACAATTTAAATTTTTTGAAGATGAGAAATTTTCAAATAAAAATTTACAAAACAGTTTTCACATTATAGATACGGTTGAACAATTAAAAAATATATTAATTAAATGGCAAAGATAAAAGTTAAAAATCCTGTAGTGGAGATGGATGGAGATGAAATGACCAGAATTATCTGGGAATACATCAAACAACAATTAATTTTGCCTTATCTTGATATTGATATCAAATATTTTGATCTTGGAGTGATTAAAAGAGATGAAACAAATGATCAAATTACTATAGATGCAGCGGAAGCAGTGAAAAAATATGGTGTAGGAATAAAATGTGCAACAATTACACCAGATGAAAATCGAGTAGAAGAATTTAAATTAAAAAAAATGTGGCGATCGCCAAATGGCACAATAAGAAATATACTTGGAGGAACTATATTTAGACAACCAATAATATGTAAGAATGTTCCAAGAATTATTACAAATTGGAACCATCCAATTGTAGTTGCTAGACATGCCTTTGGAGATCAATATAGAGCAACTGACACATTAATAGATAAACCAGGAACACTTAAGATGGTTTTTGAACCTAAAGATGGATCTGACGGATTTATAAAAGATGTATATGAATTTGAAAAATCTGGTGTAGCCTTATCAATGTATAATTTAGATAATTCAATTAAAGACTTTGCAAGAGCTTGTTTTAATTATGGACTTAATCTTGGTTGGCCAGTTTACCTTTCTACTAAAAATACTATTTTAAAAGTATACGATGGAAGATTTAAAGATTTATTTCAGGATGTATTTGACTCTGAATTCAAAGATAAGTTTAAAGAAAAAGATATAGTTTATGAACACAGATTAATCGATGATATGGTAGCCTCAGCATTAAAATGGGAAGGAAATTTTATTTGGGCTTGTAAAAATTATGATGGAGATGTTCAATCAGACTCTGTTGCTCAAGGATTTGGATCTCTAGGTTTAATGACAAGCGTCTTAATGACTCCAGATGGTAAAACAGTAGAAGCTGAAGCTGCACATGGAACTGTTACTAGACATTATAGAAATCATCAGAAAGGTATAGAAACTTCAACTAATCCAATAGCTTCAATTTTTGCATGGACAAGAGCTTTAAGTTTTAGAGGAGAATTTGATGGTAATAATGAATTAATAAATTTTGCAAAAAAATTAGAGGAAATCTGTATAAAAACTGTTGAAAATGGTGAAATGACAAAAGATTTGGCAATATTAATAAATAAAGAGCAGAAATGGTTAAACACACAAGATTTTTTAAGCGCAATAAAAAACAATTTTCAAACTAGCCAATAGATTTTAATTTATCTTCTACGTATTTTATACTTGCATTAATTTGACTAACATTTGATCCGCCTCCTTGAGCAAGATCCTTTCTTCCTCCCCCACCCTTGCCACCGAGAATAATCGAAATGCCTCTTATTTCTTTTGAAGCATCAAAAACGTCTGTAATATCTTCAGTAACTCCTAGAACTACAGATAGTTTGTTTTCATTATTTGAAATTATTAATGAAACACCTTTTTTATTATATTGCTTTTTTTGCTCATCAATAAACGTTTTCAATGATTTATTAGGATAATCTTTAGCAATTAAATATACAAAATTGATGTCTTTGATTTTTTTAACAACAATATTGTCAATGTTTTTTGTTATAGACACATTTTGTTTTAATTTTTCATGTATCTGACTTAATTCTTTAATTAACAAACCTTTATCATCCGATTGATTTTTAAAAATATAGTCAGCATTAATTTTTTTGATTTTATTCTTTAAATCATCAATTTGATTATCTTGGTTCTTATTTTTTTCTAATAAATTACTTTCTATTTCTTTGATATATTTATCTACTGATACATTAGATACAGCCTCTATTCTTCTTATTCCAGAAGCAACACTAGATTGATTAGTTATTTTAAATTTATTTATTTCCCCTAATTTAACAACATGAGTTCCACCACATAATTCTTTAGAAAAAAATGATTCATTTTCTTGGCCCATTGTTACTACTCTTACTTCATCACTATATTTTTCTCCAAATAATGCCATTGCACCTTCTTCGATAGCTTTTTTCTGATCAACAACTTTAATTTCAACAATTCCATTTTTTTGAATTTGATCATTTACAATTTTTTCAACATTTATGAGTTGATCTTTTTCAATAGGATTATTATGACTGAAATCAAATCTGAGTTTTTCTGAATTTACTAGCGAACCCTTCTGAGTAACGTGCTTACCCAATGTCTTTCTTAAAGCAGCATGTAATAAATGAGTTGATGAATGATTGTATTTAATAAAGTTTCTATTCTCAGTATTAATACTTGCTTTAATCGTATCATTAATTTTACATTCACCAGTAATTACTTTACCTTTATGAAGAAAATAGTTTCCAAATATTTTTGTTGTATTGATAACTTCAAACTTAAAGTTATCATTTTCAAAAAACCCCCTATCACCAACTTGACCACCACTTTCCCCATAAAATGGTGTTTGATTTAATAATATAATTGCTTCTTTATCTTTTTTAATTTTATCTAATGACTTGCTTTCTGAAATGATAGAAATTATCTTACAATCAGCTTCCATATCTGAATATCCTAAAAATTCTGTTGGCTCTATTTTAGAAGTTATTTCAAACCAAATGCTTTCATCTTCAATATCTCCTGTACCTTTCCAGCTTTGTCTTGCTCTTTCCTTTTGATCTAACATTTTTTGTTCAAATGTTTTTATGTCGACTTCAATATTTTTACTTTTCAAATAATCTTGAGTTAAGTCTAAAGGAAATCCATAGGTATCGTATAATTTAAATGCTACTTCTCCATTAAATTTATTTGTTGAGTTAGAAATCTCCTCGTCTAAAATTTTTATTCCTTTTTCAACAGTTTCCTTGAATTTAGTTTCTTCATTAATTAATGTATTCATTATCAAATCTTTTGCCCTGTCTAATTCAGGATATGAGTTTTTAATTCCATCTAAAAATATAGGAAATAGTTTGTGAAAAACAGGGTCTTTATTACCTAAAGAATGTGCATGTCGCATTCCTCTTCTCATTATTCTCCTTAAAACATAACCTCTACCTTCGTTTGAAGGCATAACTCCATCAGCAATTAAAAAAGAGGAAGATTTTAAGTGATCTGCAATTACTCTATGACTGGGATTTTGAATTGAACTTTCATTTCCACAAAGTTTTGTTGATTCATTTATTATTGGTTGAAATAAATCTGTTGAATAATTGTCATTAGAACCATCTAGAAGAGCTGTCATTCTTTCTAATCCCATTCCAGTATCTATTGAGGGTTTTGGTAAATTTATCCTTTCAGATTTAGATATCTGTTCATATTGCATAAATACTAAATTCCATATTTCTATAAATCTATCACCATCTTCATTTGGAGAACCAGGAGGACCTCCTTCATATTTATCTCCATGATCATAAAATATTTCGGAACATGGGCCACAAGGACCAGTTTCACCCATTGACCAAAAATTATCAGATGTGCTAATTTTAATAATTTTATTTTCTGATAATCCTGCTATTTTTTTCCATAAATCAAAAGCTTCCTGATCCTCTGAATAAACAGTCACTAAAAGTTTATCTTTGTTTATTGAATATTCTTTGGTTATTAGTTTCCATGCTAGCTCTATTGCAAGTTCTTTAAAGTAATCTCCAAAAGAAAAATTGCCTAACATTTCAAAAAAAGTATGATGTCTTGTCGTATATCCTACATTTTCTAAATCATTATGCTTACCACCTGCTCTTACACATTTTTGAGCAGTAGTCGCTCTATTATAATCTCTTGTCTCTTTACCTGTAAAAATATTTTTAAATTGTACCATTCCAGAGTTGGCAAACATTAGACTGGGATCATTATCTGGTACTAGAGAGCTAGAATGAATAATCTCATGTCCATTTTTTTTGAAATAATTAAGAAATGTTGACCTTATCTGATTTGAATTCATGAAAAGGTATTATAACTTGAAAACTATATTGTCTAAATAAAAAAAGCGCCTATTTCATAATAGGCGCTCAATCAAAATTAATATTTACTATTCTTTTACTTCTTCAGCTTCTTTTTCTTTTTCTTTATTCTCTACTTTTCCTTCCATCATAGCCTTTTCAACTATTCCGGCATTTTGAAGAATTTGATTTTCAATTTCTTTAGCTATTGTGGGATTGTCTTTAAGAAAGTTTTTAACGTTTTCTCTGCCCTGACCTATTTTAGTATTTTTGTAAGCAAACCATGATCCTGATTTATCAATAATTTCTGCTTTAACACCCAAATCAACTAATTCACCTAATTTAGATATACCCTCTCCATACATTATATCAAATTCAACAACTTTAAATGGAGGTGCAACTTTATTTTTAACTATTTTTACTCTTGTTTGATTTCCAATGATTTCATCTTTATCTTTTATTGCACCAATTCTTCTAATATCCATTCTTACTGAAGAATAAAATTTTAAAGCATTACCACCTGTAGTTGTCTCAGGACTACCAAACATAACACCTATTTTCATCCTAAGTTGATTTATGAAAACAACTAAAGTATTTGATTGTGCGATAGAACTTGTAAGTTTTCTTAAAGCCTGACTCATTAATCTAGCCTGCAAACCAGGTAAGGAATCTCCCATGTCACCTTCTAGTTCAGCTCTTGGCACAAGTGCTGCAACAGAATCAATAATTAATACATCAATTCCTCCAGATTTAATTAAAGAATCAGCAATTTCTAAACCTTGTTCTCCTGTATCAGGTTGAGATATTAATAGTTCTTCTAAATTTACACCTAGTTTCTTTGCGTATGCTGGATCTAGAGCATGCTCAGCATCTATAAAAGCACAATTACCACCCTGTTTTTGAGACTCTGCAACAATATGAGTAGCTAAAGTAGTTTTACCAGAACTTTCTGGTCCATAAATTTCAATAATTCTTCCTTTTGGAACTCCACCTATACCAAGTGCTATATCAAGACCTAGTGAACCCGTAGATATTGCTTCGATATCTACATTTGTTTTAGAGCCCAATTTCATTATTGAGCCTTTTCCATAGTTTTTCTCTATTAGGCTTACAGCAGCTTCTAGAGATTTAGTTCTGTTTTCTTTATCCATTGAATTTTCGTTATTTACTACTTTTAATTTAGCTTGAGACATTTATTTCTCCATTAATTTCCTATGTTTTTATTAAGATTCTTGCAAATCATGATTACTTGTACACGTTTTGTTCTAATTTTAAAAGTTCTATTTTTGTTCTTTTATAAAATATAAATTAACTTATTGATAAATATATATTATTTATATTTAATAATATTTTAATATTACTTGAATTAATAAAATCATTTGATAAATCAGCACCGATTTAGAAGTATGACAAAATTACCAAAAAATTACAAGCCAACTCAGAAAGAAAAATTCATGAATGCTAAAATGAAAGAATATTTTAGACAAAAATTAATGAGTTGGAAAAACGATTTATTAAAGGAATCCAGTCAAACCCTCAATAATCTTCAAAATGAAAATGAGGCAAAACCCGATATAACTGATAGAGCATCGGAAGAAATAGATAGATCTTTTGAGCTTAGAACTAGAGATAGAGAAAGAAAACTAATTAATAAGATTGATGCAGCCCTTCAAAGAATTGAAGATGGGACTTATGGGTTTTGTGATGAAACAGGTGATCCAATTAGTATTAAAAGATTAGAAGCAAGACCAGTAGCAACATTGAGTTTAGAGGCTCAAGAAATGCATGAAAAAGCAGAAAAAAGAATTAGCTAATTTTATTTTAAATGTCAGATTTTTATATAGGTGATCTTACACCAGGTACATTTGTTGTAAATGTCAGTAGAGAAAAAGAATGGGGAATTGGTCAAGTACAATCATGTATCAATAATATCGTTACAATTAATTTTGAAAATGTTGGAAAAAAAACTATTAACCCTAAAGAAGTTGAATTAAGAATAATTAATATAAATGCAACTAATTGATCAATATTTAAGAAAAGTTAATTATCTACGAGTATCTGTCACAGATAGATGCGATCTTAGATGTGTTTATTGTATGAAAGAAAAAATGCAATTTCTACCACGAAATGACATATTAACTTTAGAAGAAATTGAAAGATTATGTGACAATTTTATTGAACTCGGAGTTGAAAAAATTAGATTAACTGGTGGCGAACCTTTGGTAAGAAATGATATTCTAAAATTAATCGAAAAATTAAATAGAAAAAAAGAAAAAACAAATCTAAAAGAAATAACTCTAACAACAAATGGTACACTATTAAAAAAATATGCAAAACAACTTAAACTATATGGAGTTAATAGGATTAATGTTTCCCTAGATACAATTAATCCTGAAAAATATAATAAAATTACAAGATTTGGAAATATTGAAAAAGTATTTGATGGAATTAATGAAGCACTTGATGTCAAAATAAAAATTAAAATTAATACTGTAGTAATTAAAGATTTTAATGAAAATGAAATTGAAGAATTAATAAATTGGACTAATAATAAAAAAATCGATCTTACCTTTATTGAAGTAATGCCAATGGAAGAAACAGATATCTCAAGAGAATATCAGTTTATCTCATTATCTGAGACTTTTAAAAAATTAGATAAAAAATATAACTTTTCTAAAATTGATTACAGTACTGGAGGACCAGCTAGATTTTATACTAGTGATTTGGTGTCTAATAAAATTGGGTTTATTAGTCCTTTAACAAATAATTTTTGTGCCTCTTGCAATAGGGTAAGAATATCAAGCACTGGTAAACTTTTTATGTGCCTTGGTCAGAATGACTTTGTTGATTTTAGAGATATAATGAGAAAAGATTATAGTGATGATTATATAAAAGAAAAAATTAAGTTTGCTCTTAATATTAAACCAAAACAACATGATTTTATGATTGGAGAAAAAATTAATAAATATATGAAAAGACACATGAATGTAACAGGTGGATAATGAAATTTCATTTTTTATCATCAAATAATCCTGAGGCAAAAAATAGAGAAAAAAAACTAATAGAATTATTTGGGCAAAATTCTGTTGAAAATGCCGACTACATTATTCCAATTGGAGGTGATGGATTGCTTTTAAAATCACTTCATAATTTTAATAAACTAAACAAACCATTTTTTGGAATAAACTTTGGTTCAATTGGTTTTTTAATGAATAATCTTAGTAATGAAAATTTAAATGATATGATTGCAAATGCTAAAAAATCTACTTTTAAACCATTAAAAATGACTGCACAAAGTGTTAATAATGAGATCTTTGAGGCGTATGCTTATAATGAAGTTTCTCTTATGAGGCAGACTCATTTGGCATCAAAAATTAAAATCAAAATAAATGAGAAAGTAAAAATGGAAGAGTTGATATGTGATGGCGTTTTGTTATCTACATCAGCTGGAAGTACAGCCTATAATCTATCCGCGCACGGTAGCATTCTACCTTTAGACTCAAATATACTTGCACTAACTCCAATTAGCGCCTTTAGACCAAGGAGATGGAGAGGTGCTCTGTTATCTGAAATTAGTAAAATTGAATTTGAAGTGTTAAATAATGATGAACGCTCATCTAGCGTGACGGCAGACAATGTTGAATTTAGAGATATTAGTAAAGTTAATATTGTTTCTTCAGATAAAAATAAATGCACTGTATTATTCGATAGTAAGCACTCTATTGAAGATAAAATTTTGAATGAGCAATTTAATTATTAAGATCAAATTTTTTTAAAAATACAAATCTTGTTGCCATCTAAATCCCTTAAATATGCATAATAATCTTTACCATGTCTTGGCCCTGGCATTCCTTCATCTTTTGCTCCAAGACTAATTCCAATTTTATAAAATTCATTAACAGTTTTTTTAGAATTAGCTTTAAAAGTAATCATTGTGCCATTTCCTATGGTTGCTTTTTTTTTGTTATGAGGTCTAATTAAGTAAAATTCTATTTTTTTAGGAGTTTCTTTTTTAGCATAACCAAAATAACGATTATGAGATAATACTTTTTTAATTTTTAGAGGTTTTAAAATTTTACTATAAAATGCAGATGATTTTTTTAAATTATTTGTTCCAATAGTAATAAAAGCAAACATAATTTAGAGATTGGTAGCCTCGGCCGGACTTGAACCGGCACTCCCAAAAGGGCAAGGATTTTAAGTCCTTTGTGTCTACCATTCCACCACGAGGCCTAATTCTGGACTAATATCAAACTATAAAACTTTTTCCACCATTTAATTCAATCATCTTAGTTATATCATCAACTATTGGTTGGATAGATTTCATATCCCATGATGAAACAACTATGTTAACACCACCTGTTTTAGCTGCAAGATTAAAATATGGATAACTACCGATTGATGCATTTGTATAATTGTTTTGAATATTTTTTAAATTTTTTGCAATTTTACTTTCGTATAAATTAGTATTAATTGTTGTAACAAGTTTTGGTTTACCTTTTTTAATTTTTTTCATCAATTCCTCAAACATAACTTGCATTATTTCTGGCACGCCAGGTAAAACATAAATATTTTTTACAATAAATCCTGGAGCAGCGGTCATTGGGTTTAAAATAAGCTCTGAACCGAATGGCATTTTAGCCATTCTTTGTCTACTTTCATTAAATTCACCTTTTGGATAGTAATTTTCAAGAATTTCAAAAGCCGTTTTATTTATTTCGTATTGTAAGTTAAAGGCTTTAGATATGCTTTCTGAAGTTATATCATCATGTGTTGGTCCTATTCCTCCAGTAGTAAAAACGTAAGAATATTTTGAGCTATATTTTAAAACATTCTCTATTATTGTATTTTTATCATCCTGAATCACAGTAACTTCCTCTAACTTAATACCAGCTTCTAATAATTTTTTTGCAATATAATTTGAGTTTGTATCTTGAGTTCTTCCAGAAAGTATTTCATCTCCGATAACAATAACACCTGCCGTAAAAGAACTCATAATGATTAATTGATATTTTTTATATATTATTTATTAATTGTAAGTAATTATTTTTAAATGAGAAACAACAATATTCCAATTCATACAAAAAAAGATTTTGAAGGCATGAGAGAAGCTGGTTCTTTAGCTGCTGATGTTTTAGATTCTTTAAATAAAAAAATTGTTCCTGGTATAAGTACTCAGGAAATAAATGACATATGTCACGAAAAAATTATTAAAAGTAAAGCTATACCAGCACCTTTGAATTATAAAGGTTTTCCAAAATCTGTTTGTACATCTGTTAATCATGTGGTTTGTCATGGAATTCCTTCTGAAAGAAAAATTTTATCTGATGGTGATATAGTGAATGTGGATGTAACTGTTATATTAAATGGCTGGTATGGTGATAGTTCAAGAATGTTTGTTGCAGGAAAAACAAACAAAAAAAATTATGAATTTTTGAAAATAACTTATGAATCTTTATTAATTGGTATTAGTGAAGCTAAACCTGGCAAACATATTGGTGATATTGGAAATAAAATTCAGAAACTTGCTGAAGCAAAAGGTTATTCTGTAGTAAGAGATTTTTGTGGTCATGGAATTGGAAAAGAATTTCATACTCCACCTAGTGTTTTACACTTTGGGGAACCGGGTGAAGGACCAATGTTAAAGCCGGGAATGTTTTTAACAATTGAACCAATGATAAATTTAGGTGGATGGCAGACAAAAATTCTAAAAGATGGATGGACAGCTGTAACAAAAGATAAATCTTTGTCTGCTCAATTCGAACATACTATTGGAATAACAGAAGAGGGAAATGAAATATTTACATTATCTAAAAATAATACAGCTTTTCCAATAAAGGATGTATAAGTAAAATATGATTCCAAGATATAATAGACCTATAATTGAAAAAATCTGGTCGTTAGAAAATAAATTTAAAATTTGGACTGAGATTGAGTGTTTAATTGCTGAGAAGCAAGCTAAGCTTGGGATTATTCCTAAAAAGGCAGCAAAAGATATAAGAAAAAAAGCTAAATTTAGTGTTAAAGAAATTGAGAGACTTGAAAAAGATACAAAGCATGATGTTGTGGCCTACATAAATAATGTAAGTAAATATATTGGAGAATCATCAAAATTTTTTCATTTTGGTGTTACTTCTAGTGACATTATAGATACATCTTTTTCAATTCAGCTAAAACAAACGGCTGAAATTATAAGAAATAATCTACATGAATGTATTAAAAGCTTAAAAGTCAAATCAAAGACACACAAAAATACAATTATGATTGGAAGGAGTCATGGGATCCATGCTGAGCCAATTACATTTGGATTAAAATTATCCTCTTTTTATTTTGAATTTAAAAGAAACTTACTAAGACTTGATCAGGCGATTAAAGAAATTTCAATTTGTGCTATATCAGGTCCTGTTGGAACATTTAATTCTATTGATCCCAGAATACAGAATTATGTAGCAAAAAAGCTTAAACTTAATTCTGAAGATATTTCAACACAAGTTATTCCTAGAGATAGACATGCTTATTTTTTTTCTGTCCTTGGTATATTGGCTTCATCTATAGAGAGATTCGCAGTTGAAATTAGAAATTTACAAAAAACAGAGGTATTAGAGGTTGAAGAAAAATTTTCAAATAATCAAAAAGGATCATCTTCGATGCCTCACAAAAGGAACCCTGTTTTGAGTGAAAATTTAACTGGTATATCAAGATACATAAGAAGTGCAGTCATACCTTCATTAGAAAACATTGTTTTATGGCATGAAAGAGATATTAGTCATTCTAGTGTTGAAAGAATTATGGCTCCTGATATTGCTATAGCAACCGATTTTTCGCTTGTACGATTGAATACTATTATTCAAAATCTAAAAGTTTATCCAAAAAATATGAAGAAAAATTTAAATATGCTTGGAGGTTTGCATAATACTCATAATATTATGTTAAAATTAATTGAAAAAGGTTTGAGTAGACAATTAGCATATAAAATTGTTCAAGAAAGTGCGATGGAAACATGGAATAATAAGAAAGTATTTTCAGAAGTTTTGCTTGCTAATAAAAGGTTGAACAAATTAATTAAATTAAACGAGTTAAAAAAAATTGTAAAAAATATTAATGAACTTAAAAATATTGATTGGATTTACAAAAATAAGATTAAATAGTCTTTATTTTTTAATATAAGTATACTATTTAATAGTTATGCCAATGTCTGAAAAAGAAATTAAACTATTTATAACAAATGCTATTCCAAATTCTACTGTGGAGATTGAAGATCTTAAAGGTGATGGAGACCACTACAGTGCTACTGTTAAATCAAAGTCATTCAATGGGAAAACTAGAGTAGAACAGCATAAAATGGTATATGATGCATTTAAAGGAAAAATGGGGAGTGAATTACATGCTCTCAAGCTTAAAACAATATCGGAGTAATAAATGAATAATTTAGACCATGTTTCTCAAAATATAGAAAACGAAATTAATTCAAATGATGTTATACTTTTTATGAAAGGAACACCTGTTTTTCCAATGTGTGGTTTTTCCGCAAGAGTTGTTGAAATACTTAATAATGTTGGAGTAAAGTTCGAAACCGTTAATGTATTAGAAAGTGATGAAATGAGAGAAGGCATTAAAAAATATTCTAACTGGCCTACAATCCCTCAATTATATGTAAAAAAAGAATTTGTTGGTGGATGTGATATTGTAACTGAAATGTTTGAGAGTGGTGAACTTTTAGAAATGCTAAATACCAAGGGGATAGAAGTTAATCCATCATAACTTGTTTACAAATAATTTTTCTAAGGGCGTAATATTTACTTGCATAGCTTCAATTTTCTGGGGCTTGCCCCAACCACTATTTTTTAATGAATTAAACCATATAAATACTCTTGAGGTAGTACTTCATAGAGGTTTCTGGTCTTTTATATTTTTATTTATAATACTTATTTCAATTTCTAATATCAGTCAATTTTTTGATATTTTTAAATCATCAAAAAAATTATTAGTATTAAGTATTACAGCTATTTTAATTGCATCTAATTGGGGAGGCTTTATTTATGCAGTGAGCCAGGAAAGAGTTCAGGATGCATCAATGGGGTATTTTATTACTCCAATGATAAGCATTTTTTTGGGATATTTATTTTTAAAAGAAAAATTAAGTAAGTTAAAAATATATTCAGTAATTTTAATGTTTTTAGCAATTGTGATTTTATTTTTTTTCATGAATGGCATACCATATCTTGTAATATCAATTGGATCAACTTGGGCAATATATGGATTACTAAGAAAGCAAATTGATGTTAGACCATCAATTGGTTTGTTATATGAATCATTTTTAATTACCTTAATCTCAATACCCTACTTAATTTATCTATATAATACAAGTCAAAGTAGTTTTTTGAGTGTAGACCCCAGAACAACAATTTTTTTAATTTTAACTGGAGCTGTAACAATTTTTCCATTATTTTTTTTTAATTTAGGCTTAAAGTTTATTCAATTAGGTCTTGCAGGAGTATTATTTTATTTAGCACCCTCATTTCATTTTTTAACCTCAGTGTTTATACTTGGTGAGAATATTTTTTTGGCTAAACTTATTTCTTTTATAGTAATTTGGATAGGAATAATTTTATATATTTACGATGTTATAAGAGGTCAAATTATCGAGAATAATACTCAATAACTAAGTTAGGCTCCATAGTTACAGGATAAGGGACATCATGTATTAAAGGAGCTCTGAGAAAACGTCCTTTTAGTTCTTTGACATCTACTTCAAGATATTCGGGAATTTCTCTTTCTTGCGAACTGACTGATTCAACAATTAAATTTATTTCCTTGCTCTTATCTTTGATTGAAATTTCGTCACCATCACTTACACTGAAAGAAGGAATATTAACTCTTTTACCATTAACTTTAACATGCCCATGATTAACTAGTTGTCTAGCAGCAAAAATTGTAGGAACAAACTTCATTCTATAAACTGTAGCATCCAATCTTCTTTCTAAAAGCTCTATAAGAATTTGACTTGTATCACCTTTAGTGTTTGATGCTTTTTTAAAAATATTTCTAAATTGTCGCTCTGTGAGATCGCCATAATAAAATTTTAATTTTTGTTTTGCAAACAGCTGATTTCCATAATCAGAAAGCTTTTTTCTCTGACCTTGAACTCCATGCTGACCTGGTTTAGAGTTCCTTCTATTAAAAGGACTTTTTGGTCTTCCCCAAAGATTAACTCCCAACCTTCTATCAATTTTATATTTAGTATTATGTCTTTTTGTCATTAATATGAGGCGTATATAGTGATTTACAAAATTATGTCAAATTTAATATATTCAAAATTTGGCTTATTTAGTAAGATTTTTTACTATTCCCCATAAAGTTTGAAGTTCTTTCTTTGTAAATGGTATCTTAGTAAAAATAGCATAAATGTTATTTTTCATACTATCTTTTTTTTCTTTTGGAGTAAAAAAATTCTTATTGTCAAGATTTGTAATCAAATAATTAAGAAATTTTGATAATTGAAGCTTATTTGCAATATCTTTTTTAATTTTTATATTTTTAAAACTTTTTAAGTCATTAAATTCAAATAATTTATAGCAAAATATGGTGACAGCATGTGAGAGATTTAAAGAATTACTACTATTATTTGTTTGAATTGTAAAAATAAGATCCGACAAACTTAAATCTTCATTTGATAAACCTGAATTTTCTGGTCCAAAAAGGATAGCAATTTTATTATTTGATAAAAATTTTTTTTTTATAAATTTAAAATCACTTGTAGAATTTTTTTCTAAATATCTAATTCTATTTGTAGTAGCAACAACATATGTATACTTACTTTTACTTATTGCACTTTGTAAGGTATTATAAACTTTTACATTCTTTATGATTTTATTTGCTTTTTTTGAGGCGTTAATTGATTTACTATTTAACCAATTATCTTTTGGCGATACAAGCACTAAATCTTTAAGTCCAAAATTATGCATTACACGAGCAACCATTCCAATATTTTCAGGAAGTTGTGGCCTTACTAAAATTATACTTGGGTTTATATGTTTCAATTTTTACTTTTTAAATCATTAAATAATTTAAAGGTAATACTGTCAAAAATAGCACTGTAGGATGCGTCAATAATATTAGGTGATACACCAATAGTTGTCCAATGGGTATTTGTTGAATCAGATGATTCAATTAAAACTCTAGTAATGGCACCAGTACCTTTTTCTGAAGAGAGAATCATTACCTTGTAATCAGTGAGTTTTAAATTTTTTAAAGTTGGATAATAATCAATTAAAGCTTTCCTTAAAGCACTGTCTATAGCATTAACAGGTCCATTACCAACTCCTACAGTCATTTTATTTGACTCTTTAACTTTCAAAAATACAGTTGCTTCAGATTCTGTAACAATTTGACCTTTTGCATTCCATCTTCTTTCATCAGTAACTTTAAATTTTTCTAAATTATAGAAATCATCAAAATGACCAAGATGACGTCTTACTAATAGTTCAAAACTTGCTAAAGCTGTATCAAACGAATAACCTTCAGATTCTTTTTCTTTAATAATATCTAAAATATTATTTATTTCATTATTTTGTAAAGTAATGTCTAATTTGTTTAATCGATTTAATATATTTGATCTTCCTGCCTGATTAGAAATTACTACATTTCTAGAATTACCAACTATTTCAGGCTCAATATGCTCATAAGTTGATGAATTTTTTTCTACAGCGGATGCATGTAATCCACCCTTGTGAGAAAAAGCATGATCACCAACATAAGGTGCATTTTTTCTTGAAGGAATATTCAAAATATCATTTAAAGATCTAGAAATACTAATTAAATTTTTTAACTTATCTTTAGAAATATTTGTATTATATTTTGTTTTTAAAACTAAAGATGGAATTAAAGAAATTAAATTTGTATTTCCACACCTTTCTCCTAATCCATTTATTGTACCTTGTATTTGTCTTGCTCCAGCTTCAACAGCGGCTAATGCATTAGCAACAGCATTATCTGTATCATTATGTGCATGAATGCCAACATTTTGACCTGGAATAATTTTTACTACTTCTGTAACAATATGGTAAATTTCATTTGGTAGCGTACCTCCATTTGTATCACATAGAACAATCCATCTGGCTCCAGAGTCATAAGCTGTATTTATACATCTTAAAGCAAAATCTTTGTTTTCTTTAAATCCATCAAAAAAATGTTCTGCATCAAATATTGGTTCTTTATTTTTATTTTTTATTAATTGAATAGATTCACTAATCATTTTTAAATTTTCATCTTCAGATATTTCTAAAGCATTTTTTACGTGAAATGATGATGATTTACCTACGATACAAACACAACTTGCACTTGAATTAATTAGTGCGTTTAAACCAGGGTCATTTTCAGCACTTCTACCCGGTCTTCTAGTCATACCAAAAGCAGTCAGTTTACTTTTTTCAAATTTAGTATCTCTTGAAAAAAAATCATTATCAGTAGGGTTTGCTCCAGGCCAGCCACCTTCGATATAGTCAATTCCTATATCATCTAATTGTTTAGATATAGTCATTTTATCACTAACTGAGAAGTTTACCCCAGTAGTTTGTTGTCCATCTCTTAAAGTGGTATCGAATAGATATACTTTGTCTTTCATAATTATTAGCAAGCTAATAGAGCATAAATTAAATATTGCTAGATTTTTCCAAGTTTTTGCAAAATTCCGTTTTTATCAAACAATGGCAATAGATGTTTTAATTCAGGACCATGAGATTTTCCTGTTAAAACTAACCTAAGAGGCATAAACAAATCTTTACCCTTAAGACCAGTTTTATTATTTATTTTTGATGTCCAACTATCCCAAGTTCTTTCATCAAAAGGATCATCAGGCAATTCATCAATTGCAACTTTAATAAAGTTCTCATCAATATCAAAATCTTTAAAATTAATTCTTTTATTAATTACCTCTTGCCAATCTTCAGCATCTTTTACAAATATGATATTATTTTTTACAAATATCCAAAAATTTTCATTATTAAATTCGTTTTTAATATTTTTTAATTTTTCTTTTATTTCTTCGTAATTAAATAACTTAATGGTATCTTGATTAAGATTTTTTAGTGATTCAATTGAAAATTTTGCAGCAGATTTTGATAAATTTTTAATTTCGAATTTATTAGTTATCTCTTTTAAATCTTTTATTGGATCAATATTATTGCTTGAACCAAGAAAAAGGAAATAATTAAGTAAAGTAATATTTTCAAATCCATCATTTCTAAAATTTTCAATTGATAAACTCCCAAGTCTTTTACTAAAGCCTTTCCCTGTTTCGTCAACTAAGAAAGGATGGTGAGCAAAAGATGGTACGGAAGAATCAAGTGCTTTAAAAATTTGAATATGATAAGCAGTATTAGCTATATGATCTTCACCTCTTATTATATGAGTAATTTCTTCTTCAATATCATCAACAACAGAAGGTAAATGATATAGTAAAGATCCATCGGCTCTTATTAAAACTGGATCACTTAAATTTTTTGTATCAAATGAAACTGTTCCTTTAATAATATCATTCCATGTTATTACTTCATTGGTTAATTTAAATCTCCAATGAGGCTTAATTCCTAAACTAATTTTTTTTTCAATTTCTTCGTTTGATAGATTTAAAGAAGATCTATCATAAATTGGTGGCTTTCCTGATGACAATAATGATTTTTTCTTTAAGGATAGCTCTTCTTCAGTTTCAAAGCATGGATAGAGTCTATTATTATCTTTTAGAAGTTGAATTTTTTTGTTGTAAATATCTGATCGTGCAGATTGATTAAATGTATAACTCCAGTTTAAACCAAGCCATTTAAGATCATTTTTTATTTGTTCCTCATACTCTTTTGTGCTCCTACTAACATCAGTATCGTCAATTCTTAAAACAAATTCACCATTATTTTTTTTGCAAAATACCCAGTTTAAAATAGCTGATCTGGCATTACCAATATGTATTTTTCCTGTAGGGCTAGGTGCAAACCTACATTTCATTTTATTCTTTAGGAATTTCGCAAACTGGAATAGGTCTCATCTTATGAAGATTAGGTTTTCGAATATCTTCATATTTACTATAATATTCACTAGACATATTTTCCATTGCTTCTTCTAATTGCTTATATGACAAACCAAGTTGATTTTCATCATTTCTATTATCATCCCATAAACCATCTGTGGGTGCAGCGCTAATGATATCTTTATCAACACCAATTTCTTTAGCTAATTGCCAAACTTCAGATTTGGTACAATCAGCAATTGGTGATATGTCAACACCACCATCACCATATTTTGTATAAAATCCAACACCAAAATCTTCGACTTTATTTCCAGTTCCTACAACTATACCATTATTGCTCTGAGCTATTTGATATAATGTAACCATTCTTAACCTAGATTTAGAATTAGCGAAAGCTAGTTCACTATCATCGTTTTGCATTGTATCTTGGAAAATTTTAAAAACATTATCTAATTCAATTGTTTTAGTTTCTACATTAGAGAAACTATCTTTTAAAAATTTAAGGTGTCTTAGACTTAAATCGTGCTGAGACAAATTTTGTTTAATTGGCATTGATACTGCTATTGTTTTCAAACCAGTTTTTGCACACAGAGTACTTGTAAGTGCAGAGTCAACACCACCAGATACACCTATTACTAGTGTTTTTGGTTTATTACTAATTTTCTCAGCATAATCCTTAATCCACATAGAAATATAATTAATTTTTTCTTTAGAATTCATAATTATTATATAAATTTAAATTTATAGATTTGAAGATTTCTTTGAAAATAATTTTTCGTCTTTTAAATAATCAGATAACAAAAAAGCCAATTCTAATGACTGCGAGGCATTTAGTCTCGGATCACAATATGTATGATATCTATTTTTAAGATCTTCATCTGTTATTTCTTGAAGACCTCCCATACATTCTGTTACATCTTGACCTGTCATTTCTAAATGAACACCGCCTGGATATGTGCCTTCTGTTTTATGAATTTGAAAAAATTGCTGAATTTCAGAAATTATATCTTTTAAAGGCCTTGTTTTAAAACCTGTATTTGATTTAATGGTATTTCCATGCATTGGATCGCAAGTCCACACCACTGATTTTCCAGAATTATGCACTTTATTAATAATTTTTGGAAGTATACCGCTTACTTTTTCATGTCCCATTCTGCAAATAAGAGTTATCTTACCAGGTTCATTAAGAGGATTTAACTTATCCAAAATTTTAAGTAACTCATCTGTTTTTGTTGTAGGACCTACTTTAATTCCTATAGGATTTTCAATACCTTTCAAGAATTCAATATGTGCACCATCTATTTGTTTTGTTCTATCGCCTACCCACAACATGTGTGCAGACACATCGTACCATTTACCTGATGTGCTATCTACTCTAGTTAAAGCTTCTTCGTATTGAAGGAGCAATGCCTCATGACTTGTGAAAAAATCAGTTTCATTAAGTTGACGAACACTATTTCCATTTATGCCACAAGCTTCCATAAAAGATAAACATTCATCAATTCTACTAGAAATTTCTCTGAATTTTGTTGCATTTTCATCTTTTACAAAATTTAAGTTCCATTGATGAATTTTACTCAAATTTGCAAAACCACCTTGAGAAAAAGCTCTTAATAGATTGAGAGTTGCTGCAGATTGATTATAAGCTTGCTTAAGTCTTTTTGGATCAGGATTGCGATCTTTCTCATTAAAATCAATACCATTTATAATATCACCTTTATATGATTCTAATTCTATATCATTTATTATTTCAGTAGCTGATGATCTTGGTTTTGCAAATTGACCAGCAATTCTTCCCACTTTTACTACAGGGCACGAAGCACCAAAAGTTAGAACGACTGCCATTTGTAAAATGACTTTGAATGTATCTCTAATATTATCTGGATGAAAATCTGCAAAACTTTCAGCACAATCTCCCCCTTGTAATAAAAAAGCATTCCCAATAGAAACTTCTGCAAGTTTTTGTTTTAATAATCTAGCTTCTCCTGCAAATACTAAAGGTGGATACTTTGAAATATCTAGTAGTGTTTTTTTTAATTCATGATCATTTGTGTAATTTGGCATATGAAGAGCATTTTTTTTTCTCCAGCTTTTTGGCGACCAGTCATTATTCATATAAAAAGAGCTAATAAACTCATAGTTAAACAGAAACAAGTAATATTATTTTACTCTTTTATTTCTTAATATTTTAAGATCAGTTCTTTCGATAGCTAATGATTTTTTTGGAATATTTTTCGTTATTACGCTACCTGCACCAATAATTGAATTAGTTTCAATAACTATAGGAGCTATCAAAGAACTATTTGAACCAATAAATACGTTGTCTTTTATTATTGTCTTTTGTTTTTTCTGACCGTCATAATTACAAGTAATAGTTCCTGCGCCAATATTAACATTATTTCCAAGGTATGTATCTCCCACATATGATAAATGTGAAATAGCTACATTATTTCCTATTTTTGAATTTTTTATTTCTACAAAATTTCCAATTTTTGAATTTTTACCAATGAATGATTTAGGTCTAATTCTTGCAGATGGTCCGACTATACAGTTACTATTTATTACTGCACCTTCTAAATAAGAATTATTTTTAATAACACATCCATTTTTGATCGTAATATTATTTTTGATTGTGACATTACCTTCTATAACAACATTAGGTTCGATTTTTGTATCATAACTTAAATAACAACTTTCTGATTTTAAAAAAATTACTCCTTTATTAATAAATTTATTAATGTATTTTTTTTGTAAAATATTTTGAGCTTTTACAAAATCACTAATAGTGTTTATTCCTATCATATTATTTTCTTTACATTTAATATAACTAGTTGAAATATCTTTATTAGATAGAATTTTACAAATATCTGGAAGATATTTTTCTTTTTTTAATTTATGCTCTTTAATATATTTTAAATTATTAAATAAAATTTTTTTGTTCGCTAATAGAATTCCAGAATTACATAAATTGATATTTTTCTGACTAGTTTCTAAATTAATCTCTTCAATAATTTCCTGAACATTATTATTTTTTAAAAAAACTCTACCGTAACCATGAGGTTTATTAGTCTCAAAAGCTATCAATGAAATTTTTTCTTTTGAAAATTTAAACTTGTTAATTAGTCTTTTAATATCAGATAACTCTATTAAAGGGGTATCTCCAAATAAAATTAAAATATTTTTTGATTTTATTTTGTTTTTTACTTTTTCAATGGCATGTGCAGTACCTTTTTGTTTTTCCTGAATTACGATGTTTGGATTTTTAAAAATAGAATTTATATCTTTTTTATTTTTTGGATTACAAACAAAAAATACTTTTTTACCAGATATTTTTTTTGCAATATTATAAACATGAGAAATTATTGGCAATCCGCATAATGGATAAAGCAATTTTGAAGTATTAGCTTTGAAACGTGTGCTGTTACCTGCAGCAAGTATAACAGTTGTAATATCTGACATTAATTTAGAAATTTCTCAAAATTTCATTTCCTACATTAATTATTTCTTTAGAAGCATCAGAGGTAACACTTATATCAACTACCCCTCTCCCAACAGAAAAGGTTTCCGCAAACAAAACTTTGCTTGAAATTCTTGAACGGGCTATCTTTGCACCTGCATATCTCAATCTTAAAATCATAGCATCAGTTAATTTAGCTCTTGGCATAACTCTATTTAAAATTATTATTGGGTTCTTTCTTTCTTGTTTTGCAATTTTTAAAAACGGAAGTGTTGCCATTAAGTCTACAGGACTTGGTTGAACAGGTACAAATACTCTATCCGAAGCTTTAACAACTTGCATTGTCTCAAAAGTAATAGAAGGTGGGCTATCGATAATAATGAAGTCAAATTTTCTTTTTATAGCTTTAATATCTTCAATTAGATTTCTAATATCAAATTCTAACTTTGTAATCCCAATATCATCCTCTCCATAATAGCCTTTTCTTGACTCAAGCCAATAAGTAAGGCTTTTTTGAGCGTCTGCATCAATAACTGCAACTTTATAACCACTATTACTCCAAAGAACGGCCATGTTGGCTGATAGAGTTGATTTTCCAGAACCACCCTTTTGATTAGAAAATGCTATCACTTTTCCCATATAGAACTATTGATAATAACTATTTTAAAGGTAGATGGAAACATTTTATAAAAAAATATGAAAAAAAATAAGATAGATTTTGCAAAAAAATTATTAACTAGTGGAGAACTTGTAATATTTCCCACAGAAACAGTATTTGGTCTAGGTGCAGATGCAACAAATGATAAAGCTGTAAAATCTATTTTTAGAGTAAAAAAAAGACCAAAAAATAACCCAATTATCTGCCACTTTAAAAATATTAATCAAATAGAAAAATATTTCTCTTTAAATAAATTTGAAAAAAAATTAGGTTCAAAATTTTGGCCTGGACCTCTAACAATAATATTAAAGAAGAAGAAGAATTCTAAAATATCAAAATTAGTTTCAAATAACTCAAATTTAGTTGGTTGTAGAATTCCAAGTAATAAATTAGCAAATAAATTAATTACTTCATTTGATTTACCTATAGCTGCTCCTAGTGCTAATCTTTCAAAAAGAACTTCAGTAACAAATATTAAGGATATTGATCCTATTTTAGAAAAAAAGATATTTGTTTTAAAAGATCGACAATCTTCTTATGGTCTTGAGTCAACAGTTGTAAAAATTAATAATAGAAATAAAATTGAAGTTTTAAGATACGGGAGTATTACTGTTGAAGAATTAAATAAATTTGCAAAAGTAAAAATAAAAGAGAAATCCTCTATTTCACCCGGCAATTTAAAAAAACACTATTCAACCTTAAAGCCAATAAGAATGAATGCAAAGAAAATACTTAAGGGTGAAGGTTTGTTAAATTTTGGTACTAACAAATTACAATCTAAAATATTTAATTTAAATTTGAGTAATAAAAAAAACTTAAATGAAGCAGCAAAAAATTTTTATCATTTTCTACATAAATTAGATCAAAGTAAATGCAAAAAAATTGCCGTAGTAGAAATACCAAATAAAGGGTTAGGCAAAACTATAAATGACAGATTAAAAAGAGCAATTAAATAAACTACAATCTATTTAAATAATCCATTAACCTATAATAGATAATAGCTGAGGAATACAAAGGTCTTCTAAAAATATTTCCCCCCGGAATTTTTAAATGATTAATTTGCTCAAATATGTCAAATTTATTTGATCTATTAAGTATTTTTTCAGCTATCATTTTTCCACCCATAGTACTCAAAGCTAATCCGTGACCAGAGTAAGCGTGGGCATAATATAACTTTTGATTCATGCTAGTTCCAAAAATAGGCAATCTATTAATTGATATTGCTAGTGTTCCTCCCCAAGAAAATTCGATTTTGAATTTTTTTAATTCAGGGAAAACTTTATACATCCGTTTAGAGACAAAACTTCTAGCATCTTTTACAAAATGAGAAGTAATTGTTTCAGGACCTCCAAACAAAAGTCTATAATCCTCTGAAAATCTGTAATAATCAATCATAAATCTAGAGTCTATTACTCCACAATTTCTTTTAATTAATTTTTTTGCTAAACCTTTTCCTAATGGTTCTGTTGCAATAATATAATTATTTATAGGCATGAAATAATTTCTTTTTGATCCTAAAAGATTGTCAAGATAACCATTGCAACCAATAATCACTTTTTTTGCTTTAATTATATTTTTTCCAGAATGTATTATTACTTCTTTTTGATTATCTATAATTTTATCTGCAGGAGAATTTTCATATATTTTTATACCTTTAGCTAAGCACTGTTTTGCCAATCCATATACTAATTTTAATGGGTTTAAATGATAAGAATCCTTTAAAAGCATTCCTGAAAAATATCGATCACTATTAACTTCATCTCTTATTGAAGTGTGATCAAAGTATTCATAGTTATTGTAATTATAATTCTTTTGCATGTGCTCAATTTCATCTTCAAAATATTTATAATCTTTTTTTGTATTACCTACATGAAGAACACCTGGTCTAAGTGCACAATCAATTTTGTATTTTTCAATTAAATTTACTACATTTGAAACAGCATCTAATCCAATTTTCCAAAAAAATTTTGCTTTTTCAAGACCAAATTTTTTTTCTAAAAAAAATTGATCTTTTCTCATTCCAATACCTAGTTGACCACCATTCCTGCCAGAAGCCCCAGATCCGACTTTATTTGCTTCAAGAATAGCTATAGATAAACCATTATTAGATAAATTTAATGCAGAAGAAATTCCAGTTAGCCCTCCTCCAATAATACATACGTCCGTTGAAATATTCTCATTTAACTTATTTTGATTAGGAAAAAGTGGTGCAGAAAATTTATAAAAACTTTCTTTTTCATTATCATGTTGATTAAAAGTCCTTTTTTTTGTAGTAATCATCTACTTATCAATAATGGTTTAATTATAATTAGTAAACAAACACTCTCAATATGATTGAAAAATTTCAAAATTGGTTTCAGGAAAATTCTATTACAGAAGTTGAATGTTTAGTTCCAGATCTAGGAGGTATTGCAAGAGGTAAAATTTTGCCAACTAATAAATTCCTGAAGGGTCTAGAGGATGAAAGTCATAGATTACCACAATCAACGTTTATTCAAACGATATCAGGGGATTATGCAACTGAGGACTCAGCAGGTGCTTTACCAAGAAGTGTTTATAACCCAACTGATATTGATGTTATTTTAAAACCAGATTTTGATACAATGAGAATAGTACCATGGTACGAAGATCCTACTGCACAAATTATATGTGATGCAATAAATCTTAATGGTGATGAGGTTATAAATTCAAGCAGAAATGCTCTAAAAAATATTCTAAAACTTTATAAAAAAGAAAAATTAACTCCAATTGTCTCTCCAGAATTAGAATTCTACTTAGTTAAACCTAATGCTGACTCAGATTATCCTCTAGAAGTACCAGTTGGACAATCAGGTAGACAAGAAACAGGCAAACAAGCCTTGGGTATTGATGCTGTAAACGAATTCGATCATCTTTTTGAAGATGTATATAATTATTGTGAAGATCAAAATATTGAAATTGATACAATTAATCATGAATCTGGTTCAGCTCAAATGGAAATAAATTTCCAGCATGGTGATCCTTTAGATCTAGCAGATCAAGTATTTTTATTTAAGCGAACTCTTAGACAATCAGCCTTGAAACATAAACTTCATGCCACATTTATGGCAAAACCTATGGAGAATCAGCCTGGTAGCGCAATGCATATTCATCAGTCAGTTTATAATGAAAAAAATAAAAATATTTTTTTTAATAAATCATCAAAAATTTCAAAAAAAATGAAAAATTATCTTGGTGGTTTAGAAAAATATACTCCATTATTAATGCCAATATACGCCCCAAATATAAATTCTTTTAGGAGATTATTTGCAACCTGGGGCACTCCAAAAAATGTAAAGTGGGGAATAGGAAATAGAAGTTGTGGTTTTAGAATTCCATCGATTGAGGAAAAAAATATGCGAATTGAAAATAGAATTCCTGGATCAGACACTAATCCATATCTAGTTTTTGCAGCTAATTTAGCTTCTGGATATTTAGGAATGAAAAATAATATAAAACCAAGTCCAGAGACTAAAGATAGTGCATTTAAAGATAAAAGTTCTAATTTACCAAAAAACATAGATGAGTCATTAATGCTTTTTGAAAATGACGAAGATATAAAATCTATATTTAATGAAAAATTTATTAGGTCAATTGCTGCTATAAGAAGAGTAGAATACCAAGCATATCTATCAGTAATAAGTTCTTGGGAACGTGAATATTTATTACTTAATGTTTAAATTTTTTATTAAAATAAAAATAAAATAAACCAATTATAATCAAAGCAAACATTAAAATTGCCGATAACGCATTTACTTCAGGACTCAATCCTAATCTTACTTTAGAAAAAACTACAATTGGAAGTGTATTTGCTCCAGGTCCTGTAGTAAAACTTGCAACGACTAGATCATCTAAAGAGATTGTAAAAGCTAATAACCAACCAGCAATGATAGAAGGTAAAATTATCGGTAAAGTTATTTTGTAGAGCACCTTGGTATAATTATAGCCAAGATCCATAGCAGCTTCTTCAATATTTTTGTTGAAGTCAGTTAATCTTGCTTGAATTATAATTGCGACAAAAGCAATACAAAAAGTAACATGCGATATAAAAATAGTTAATTGTCCTCTTGATGATGGAAATCCAATTATATTATTTAAACTTATAAAAAAAAGAAGCATTGAAAGGCCTAAAATTAATTCCGGCAAAACCAAAGGTGTTGAAGAAAGAAAAATATAGAAAGATTTAAATGGTATCTTCCTTATTCTTACTAGTGAATACCCTATCATAACTCCTAAAATAGTAGCCAAAGTTGCAGATAAAGCTGCAATTTTCATACTAATAATAAATGCTTCTATTATTTGTTCATTTTTAAATAATTCAGCGTACCATCTTATAGAAAAACCTTTCCAAACCATTACTCTCTTATTTTCATTAAATGAATAAAAAATTAGAACTAAGATTGGAAAATATAAAAAAAATAAACCTAAAAAAATAACAGTGATTTTGATTATGCTAGATTTCATTTCTTTGACTCCAACGAGAATAAAGCATTTGAAAAATTACAATTGGTAAAACCAAAATAATAATTCCAGTAAAAGCTAAAGCACTAGCGCCTGGCCAATTTCTATTAACAAAGAATTCCTCCCACAAAATTTTTCCATAATACAATCTATCACTACCTCCTAACATTTCAGGTATAATAAATTCTCCAACAACTGGAATAAAAACTAATAAAGATCCAGCAACAATTCCTGGAACAGACAAAGGGAGTATAACTTTAAAAAAGGTTTTAAAACGATTTAGTCCTAAATCTTTTGATACATCAATTAAATTCAAATCAAACTTATTTAAGTATCCATAAAGTGGTAAAATCATCAAAGGTAAATAGGTATATACAATCCCCATAATGACTGCATATTGATTGTATAATAATTGAAGTGGTTCTGATGTTATTCCAAGATTTAAAAGTATTAAATTTAAAATTCCATTATTCTGTAAAATTATTTTCCATGCATATACTCTTAATAAAAATGATGACCAAAAAGGAATAACTACTAAAACTAATAAGATATTTCTTAATCTAATATTTGAAGTTGAAATATAAAAAGCTAATGGAAAACCAATGATCAGACAAAATAAAGTAGATATTAGAGCTAAAATTAAAGAGTTTACAAAAGATCTAATATAATAATAATCACTAAATATATAAACATAGTTTTCAAATGTAGTATTGATCTTTAATCCATTATCAAAAAGAAAAATATCTTGATAAGGAGGCATACCCCATTCAGATACTGATATTGATATTTTAAAGATTATTGCTAATGGAATAAAAAAAAATAAAACAAGCCAGAAGTATGGACTAAATACAAAATATTTTTCAAATAATTTATTGTTCAATTAATCCTCTAAAACTTTAATTGATTCACTTTCCCAACTGCAAATGACTTTTTCACCTTTTGGAAAATTATAATTTGAGTTGGAGTTAAAATTCTGATCTAAAACTGAAATAATCTTATTCTTAATTTTGATTTCATAGCGTGTAAAACTTCCTAAATATGATTTTTCTAAAATTTCTCCATTGAAAGAATTTATTGAACTTATTTTAGAATTATTTATTGATTGTATTTTTATTTTCTCTGGTCTTAGCAAAATATTAGTTTTTATATTTTTAAGTTCTTTATTTAATTTAAAATTTATACCTAAATCATCAGAATAGTAATTTTCACCTTTCTTATAAATTTCAATTATATTAGCAATTCCTATAAAATTGGCAGTATAAAGACTTTTAGGATTTTCATAAATTTCTTCAGGACTTGAACATTCTAAAATAATACCATTCTTCATAATTGCCATCCTATCAGACAATGACATTGCCTCTTCTTGGTCATGTGTAACAAAAACAAATGTTATCTGCAGTTTCTTTTGGAGTGTTGTTAACTCTAATTGTGTTTTTGATCTTAGTTTTTTATCTAGTGCTGCAAGAGGTTCATCTAATAATAATAATTTAGGTTTTTTTATTAAGCACCTTCCAAGGGCAACTCTTTGTTGCTCTCCACCTGAAAGTTGCTTAATTCTTCTATTTAATAAATTTTCAATCGACAAAAGATTAGCAATATCTTTTACATTTCTTTCAATTTCTTTTTGAGAGGAATTTTCTTTTATTCCAAAAGCTAAATTATTAAAAACATTTAAGTGAGGAAATAAAGCGTATGATTGAAACATGTAATTCAATGGTCTTTCAAAAGGTTCGAGATTTGTTATATCGACTCCATCAAGAATTACTCGTCCCGTATCCGGTTTTTCAAAACCACCTAATATTCTTAATAAGGTAGTCTTACCTGAGCCTGAAGATCCTAAGAGTCCAAAGAATTCAGATTTTGAAATATCTAAATTAATATTTTCTAAAACTTTGTTTTCTCCAAATGTTTTAGAAATATTTTCAATTACAAGAAAATTTTTATCCATCTTAAAACAGCACTAATATTAATATATTAGTGCTGAAATGAAGTATATTTTTTAATTTGATTTAAATTTATTAAAATATTTAGTTGATAATTGTGCTTTTTTAGGCGAGTCAGCTGTATCAGCAAAAAGCATACTTAAAGTTGCTTCGTCTGGATAAATAGCTGGATCTCCTAAAATTTCTGGATCAACTAGCTCATTTGCTGCTTTGTTTGGATTAGAATACCAAACATAGTTAGTTATATCTGCAGCAACTTCAGGTCGCAAAATATAATTTATAAACTTATGTGCGTTTAAAACATTTTTTGCGTCAGCTGGAATTGCCATCATATCAAACCAAATTACAGTTCCTTCTGAAGGAATAGAATACCAAACTGGTTCTATTTCTTCGTAAGCAGCTATAAAAACATCACCTGACCAACCCATAGCTAGACAAATTTCACCATTAGCTAGATCATCAATGTATTGGGAAGAATCAAAGTACCTAATAAAAGGTCTGATTTCCTGCAACATAGAAAGAGCAGCCTTATAATCATTCTCATCTTCAGTGTTTGGATCTTTACCTACATATTTTAAGGCAATTTCCATTACTTCAGATGGTGCATCTAACATTGCTATACCACAATCTTCATATTTAGAAGCTATAGCTGGATCAAATAAAACACTCCAACTAGTAACTTCATTCTCATCAACCTTATCGGTATTATAACCAATACCAGTTGTACCATACATGTAGTTTACTGAATATTGACCACCTGGATCATGTGCATCTATCTTTGATAGAACTTCAGGATCTAGGTTTCCTAAATTTGATAATTCTGATTTGTCAAGTTTTTGAAAAACTCCAGCTTTGATTTGGTTTTCTAAAAAAGAACCTGAAGGCACAACAATATCATAGCCAGAACCACCTGCTAAAAGTTTAGCTTCAAGAACTTCATTTGAATCGAAAACATCATAAGTTACATCAATGCCAAATTCATTTTCGAAAATTTCAATTGTATCTTCAGCAATATAATCAGACCAATTGTAAATAAATAATTCTTCTTTAGCCTGAGCTGAAAAAGAAATTAAAACTAATAGAGATATAAAATACTTAAGCATTATTCCCCTCCTAAATAAAAAATACATTAAATAAAATAAATTAAAAATCGAGAATTTTTTTATATAGATCAGGCCTTCTATCTCTAAAGTTACCCCATAATTTTCTATATTCTCTTGAAATTAACAAATCTAAAGTCGCAGTTATTATGCCCTCATCTTTGTCATTCATCTGATTTATTACATTGCCAAGATGATCCAAAATGAATGAATTACCATAAAAATTTAATTCAATATTAGCCTCGCTCTCCTTCCCTATTCTATTCGAGGCGATTATGGGAATTTGATTTGCAGCAGCGTGTCCAACCATTGTATTAATCCAATGATCCTTTGAATTTAATTCAGGCATATGTGGTTCAGAACCAATTGCTGATGGATATAAAATTAAATCTGCGCCCTGCAAGGTTAATATTCTTGCACATTCAGGGAACCACTGATCCCAACATATTGCACAGCCAACTTTTGCATTCGGTGTATCAAAAACCATAAAACCTGTATTGCCCTTTTCAAAATAATACTTTTCATTATATCCAGGTCCTTCAGGGATATGCGATTTATTATATACGTCACTTATTTTACCCAAAGAATCAATCATCACTAAAGAATTAAAAAACTTATTTTCTTTCTTTTGAAAAAAACTAATTGGTAATGAAATTTTTTTTTCTTTACAGATTTTAGATAATTTTTCAAACATTGGATTAGATGGATAATCAATTGCAAGATTAAAAAATTTATCATTTTTTGTTGAACAAAAATAATAATCTTGAAACAATTCTTGCAAAAGCAATATATCAACATTTTCCTTAGAAGCTTTTTCAACTAAGCTAATTGCTTTATTTAAATTAGCATCAAAATCTCCCTTAACAGCTTTAAATTGTGATGTTGCTACTTTTACTTTCATATTTTTGGAACATTCATCGTTATACAATGAATATTTCCTCCACCATAATTTATATTTTCAGTTTGCAACATAATAATTTCTCGATTTGGGAATAATTTTTCAAAAATTATTTTAACCTCGTTGTCTTCCTTAACATTGAATTTAGGTAAGATAATTTTATTTTTACTAAAATAGAAATTTATATATGAGCTAATAATATTTTTATTATTAATTGTCTTTCTTGTAGGCAAAGGAATTTCAATTAAATCAAATGTCTGAGAAGTATCATTAAAAAAATTAATAAGATCAGCTTTGTTTTTTTCTAATCTTTCATAATTAGGATCTGATTTGTGAGTTGTAGCAATTAAATATTTATTTTTCCCAATAGGACATAATAAATTATCTACATGACCATCAGTATCGTCATCTTTTAGTCCATTTTCAAACAAAAAAATATGATTTAAGTCAAACAAGAATTTTAATTCTTCAATTATATATCCATTACTATGTTTTTGTTTTCTATTTTTATTAAATATTACACTTTTGGTACTAAATAAATTTTTTTTATCATCATAAGTGATAGCTCCACCCTCAATGACTAAGTCAGAAATTTTTGTTGGAATATTTAAATAGTTAGAAATAAATTTTGATATTTTATTATCATTAAAATAATCTGGATACTTTCCATAACCATTAAATTCAAAACTGATTGATTTTAATTTTTCATCTTCATAATAAAATATTGGTGCTATATCTCGCATCCAAGAATCATCTAATTTACATTCTACAATATCAATATTTTTATTATCAGTTTTATTTTGAATTTCATTTATGTCTTCTTTGTTTGATAAAACAATTACATGTTCAGTTTTTACAATTTCGTTAATAACATTGACAACTTCATCTCTCGCTTTATTAATTACTTTACCATAAAGGTCTTTATTGCATGGCCAAGCAATAAGACAATATTGGTGATCATACCATTCAGGAATTAGTTTCATATTAATTGAAAACATGTATAATTAGAACATGACCAAAGATGAAGTAAAATTCACTGAAATGAAACATGGCGATAAAGAAGACTATGAACTTCTGGCAAATTTTGAAGATAAATTCATAGAAGGTACTGCGGATAGGATAGTAAGAGTTTTAGAAGGCCTTGATAAATCTCTTGGTGGTTATCAAGTTTCAAGATTAGAACATTCACTTCAAACTGCATCTAGAGCTTTACGAGAGGAAGCTTCTGAAGAAATGATAGTTGCATCTTTATTGCATGATATTGGAGATGAGATAGCACCTCTTAATCATTCTGAACTTGCTGCAGCAGTTTTAAAACCGTTTGTCTCTGAAAAAACAAGATGGATAGTCGAGCAACACGGTTTGTTTCAAGCTTATTACTATAATCATCATTATGGTAAAGATAGAAATCTTAGAGATAAATTTAAAGGACATGAACACTTTCAAGATACAATCAATTTTTGTGAAAGATGGGATCAAGCATCTTTTGATCCAAACTACGATACAATACCATTAAAAGAATTTGTTCCAATGGTTCAAAGAATCTTTAATAGAACTCCTTATAGAAATTTATAATTATTTTTTTAATTTATGAATTAAGGATAAATTACCTGGATCAAAACTACTTTTATTATTTTCAATAAAATTATCTATTCTACTTTGCTTTTCTTGTTCTATTTCTACTACTTTCCTAATATTTAGATCTACATACAATGAGCATACTTCTGTTGTTGCAGCTCTATAACCTTCTTCTTTATGGGTCATCTCCAACTTATAGATTAATCTTTTTTTATCTCTATCTAAAAATAATAAGTTTATATCTACTTCATCTTCTTCTTTAACTTCTTTGTCATAAGTTGTGTGAGACTCAACTGCAAAGGTAGTTTTCTTTTCTATTTTTGCTGAATCTTCTCCCATATTAAACTTTTGAAGTAACACTTCCCAACCTGCATCAAATAAATGAATATAAAAAGCTAGATTCATGTGACCATTATAATCAGTCCATTCTTTTTTAACTTTTCCAGAATTTAAGTATATTTTCATAATTTTCTTTTATAATTATAAATATACTAGTAGATTAAAAAAATGAATAATGAAGTAATAATTTCTTGTGCTGTTACTGGTTCTGGTGACACAGCAAATAAACACCCAGAATTACCTATAACGCCAAAACAAATAGCAGATGCTTCTATTGAAGCAGCAAAAGCGGGAGCTGCAATAGCGCACATTCATGTCAGAGAGCCAGATGGTAAACCATCAAGAAAATTAGAATATTATAAAGAAGTTGCTGATCGCATTAGATCTTCAGATACAGATGTAGTTCTAAACTTTACTACAGGAATGGGTGGAGATTTTGAAGTAGGAACAGAAAAAGATCCTCTTAATCCTGTCGGTCCAAATACAGATATGATTGACGCTTTAAGTAGGTTGGAGCATGTAGAAGAATTGCTCCCTGAAATGTGTACTTTAGATTGTGGAACACTCAACTTTGGTGATTCAAATATGACTTTCGTTCATACTCCAATGCAACTTCGATCTGCAGCAAAAAAAATGCAAGAGCTTGGGGTTAAACCAGAAATGGAAGCTTTTGAAATGGGTCACTTATGGTTTGCAAATCAACTTTATAAAGAAGGTTTAATTGATGGGCCTCCTTTGTATCAAATATGTCTTGGAATCCCCTGGGGCTCACCTGCTACAACAACCGCAATGAAAGCAATGGCTGACATGGTTCCTAAAGAAGGCTTTTGGGCTGGATTTGGTATTGGAAGAACACAAATGCCAATGGCAGCACAGGCAGTGATTTTAGGCGGAAATGTAAGAGTAGGACTTGAGGACAATCTTTATCTTAAAAAAGGTGTTTTTGCTTCTAATGCTCAACTTGTTGAAAAAGCTAGATGCATTGTTGAAGACTTAGGATCATCTATACTTAATCCAGAACAAGTTAGAGAAAAATTAAAATTAAAAAAACATTTTTAGTTTGAAAAATATCAAAAATATTTCTGTAATAGGAACTGGCGTTATCGGCACTGGATGGATATTGCGTTTTTTAGCATGTAATAAAAAAGTTACAGCTTTTGATAAAAATAAAATACAAATAGAATATCTTAAAAAAGAAATAGTTAGAACTAAACCAGTTATTCAAAAATTATATAAAAGAAAAATTAACTTAAAAAATCTTAATATTACAAATAATTTAGATGAGGCAGTTAAGGATTCTGATCTAATTCAAGAAAATATTCCTGAAAGATTACAATTAAAAAAACTAGTTATTAAAAATATTAGTAAATTTGCACCAAAACAATCAATTATAGCTTCAAGTTCTTCTGGGTTGTTACCTTCAAAATTGCAATCAGAATGTATTAATCCGCAAAGGTTTATTATTGCTCACCCCTTTAATCCTGTTTATATTTTGCCTCTAGTTGAAATAGTTAAAGGCAATAAAACAAGTAATATTTATTTTAATAGAGCAAATACATTTTATAAAGATATTAAAATGAAAACTCTTTTGGTGGAAAAAGAACTACCGGGATTTCTATCTGATAGATTGCAAGAAGCATTATGGAGAGAGGGATTGCATATAATAAATGATGGCTATGGCACAACAGAGGATTTAGATGATGCGATCACTTGCGGACCTGGTATGCGTTGGGCCTTGATGGGTACATTTCTTACATTTCATTTAGCTGGTGGTGAATTAGGTATGAAACATATGTTAGATCAGTTTGGGCCAGCTTTAAAGCTTCCTTGGACAAAATTAAAATCACCTAAATTAAGTAATGAATTAAAACAAAAAATAATTAATGGCACTGCTATGCAATCTAAAAAATTATCCATTAATAAACTAAGTAATATAAGAGATAACTTTTTAATTGATTTGATTGAATTAAAGAAAAAATATAAGTTATAAATATGACAAAAACTTGTAAATATGTTGCTTTAAAAAATTATATTCCCCAAGGATTGCCATCAGAAGATGATTTTGAAATAAAAACAAAAGAAATTAAATTAAATAACGAAAATAATATTCACGTCTTAAATTCTTGGATTTCTGTTGATCCTTATATGAGAGCGAGAATGACAGAGAGAAAAAATTACAAACCACCATTTAAATTAGGTGAAGAAATGGAAGGTTATGCAATTGGTTCAGTTCAAGAGTCAGATGATGATAATTTTAAAATAGGTGATTCAGTTTTTAGTAATTTTGGAATGAGAGATAATTTTGTTTGTAATAGTAGTCAATTAAAAAAAATTCATACTTCAGATTTGCCTATTCAATCTTACTTAGGTCCACTAGGAATGACAGGGCAAACAGCTTATATAGGTCTATTTAATTATGGGAAATTAAAATCTGGACAATCAGTGCTTGTTTCATCAGCTGGTGGTAGTGTTGGATCGACAGTATGTCAAATTGCTAAAAATTTAGGTTGTACTGTTTATGCAAGTACTGGCTCTGACGAAAAAGTTAAATGGTTAAAAAATGAACTCAACGTAGATCACGCATTTAATTATAATAAAGTTGAAAATCTTGTCCTATATTTTAAAGAGATATGTCCAGAAGGTTTTGATCTATATTTTGATAACGTTGGTGGTGATTTTTTGGAGTCTGCAATATTCAGAATGAAAAACTTTGGAAGAATTGTAATTTGCGGAAGAATATCTCAGATGAATGTAACAACACCCCAAAGTGGTTTAAAAAACATGGCTCATGTGCTTGTGAAAAGATTAACCATAAAAGGATTTTTAATATTTGATCATGAAAATGATAATGAACCATTTGAAACCGATATGAAAGATTGGTTAAAAAATAATAAAATAAAATTTAAAGAGACAGTTTACGAGGGTTTAGAAAATGCTCCTAAAGCATTCATTGATTTACTTAATGGAAAAAATATAGGGAAGATGTTAGTTAAGATCTAAATTGTTACATATGGAGATGTTCCTCTATATTTAATATCAAGCTTCAACTCTTTATCGATTGGTGGAAATGCTCTTTGTTGACATTCGACCCTTGGACATATTCTACAAGAAACACCAATTGGCATTTGTAACTTCTTATTTGTGAGGTCAATTCCTTCAGAATAAACCAAATCTTTTGCATATTTCATGTCACAACCAAGGCCAATAGAAACAAAACTTTTTGGCATGCCATGTTTTTCAATTCCCTTTTCAAATGCTCTTGCTATACAAAAATATACTTTTCCATCAGGCATTTTTGAAATTTGTGGGTGAATTTTTCCTGGATTTAAGAAAGCAGTATAAACATTCCATCTTGGACATGATCCTCCGTGTCTAGGAATATGAATTCCTGAAAGAGAAAATCTTTTTGAAACATTACCTGCAATATCTGTTTTTAAAAAATGAAATGGAACACCAGCATGACCTGGTCTCTGTAGATTTGTTAGCCTATGTGTAACTTGCTCAAAGCTACAAGCATAATGGTGCATTAAAATTTCTACATCATATCTATGAAGTTTTGCACTTTTTAAAAAATCATCGTAAGGCATCATAAATGCTGCTGCATAGTAATTTAATAATGAAAGTTTTAGCAAAGGAACGACCTCCTCCGACTCAACATTATTATCTTTGATTACCTTGTCTATTACTTCAGTAGCTTCTAAATAAGCAACTTGAGACGCTAAATGAAAGTTTCTTGAAGTGTATGTTAGCATTTCAGACAAATAATAAGTTTTACTTTTTTCATCATAGCGTTTGACTATTTTTTCATCTTGATCAATTGTTACTATTTTGACTTTGATACCGTGCTTTGATTGAAGATACTGGGTTAATTTTGAACCAGATCCAATATTTGGACCTATTTTAAGCCCTATTTCTTTTCTTAATTTTTCTGAACTTATTTCCAGATCATGAAAATAATTTTTATTCTCTTGTAAAATATCTGAAACTATTTCAACCGGTAGTCTCGTTGGTTTTTCTATTGCACCAGAATTAACATCCATTGTTTCAAGACGATTCTGCATATCCTCTTTAAAACTTTTAAATGAATCATTTATAGTTAGTAATGCTTTTGCAATGTTCGGATTGGATCCAATAAAATTACTAGTATCATGGTTGGTTATTTTAAGATCATCAAAAATTTCATTACTCAAAACATCCATTACATCTGAAAGTAGACGTTTGTTCGATTCTGTAGAGAAGTCTTTTATTGATAAATCTAATTCTTCGGAAGCTTTTATTAACAACGAAAGAGGTATTTTACGTTTTCCACTTTCTATTAAATTTAAGTAACTTGGAGAAATTCCAATCGATTTGGATAATTTAGCTTGGGAAAAACCTTTATTAATCCTTTGTTTTTTTAGCCTTGGACCTAAGTTTATATCAGCTTCAATGTTCATTTACAAAATTTACAAATTAAAATTTTATTAAGTAATTATATTTACACTAAAAATGAGTTATTTACTAGTTTTTTTAATAATTTTTATATAAATGTAAATATTGTAAATTATGAATAGTAAATTAACAGAAAACATAAAAAACCAAAAAGAAGGTTTAGAGCAGAGTTCTATTGAGAAAAAGGTCCTTGAGGGATCCATAGACTCCAACTACGATCTTAACTTAGCTGAAGGAATTGAAGCTTATTATAGTGAAAGATACGGTTGGACACTCAGAAGAAAATCTATCTAATTCTTAGGCATTTCTTAAGGTTTATTTCCTCCTTAAATAAATGCATTTCCTTCCTTTAAGAGCAAATAACAGAAATATACTTAGGCTAGAAACGGCCTAAGTCTTTATATTAATCTAGTAAAATATCAGCTGCCCTTTCTGCGATCATCACTACACTAGCATTTAAATTTGCGCTAACAATATCAGGCATAATTGATGCATCTATAACTCTTAAGTTCTCAATACCATGTACTTTTGTTTTTTGATCAACAACTGAATAATCATCATTTCCCATTTTATTAGTACAAGAGGGGTGATATGCTGATTCAGAAGTATTTCTAATAACTTCATCTAATTCTTCATTAGATTTTATATCAATTCCTGGTCTTACTTCGTAATCTACATAATCTAAGAGTGATTTCTGGGCACAAATATTTTTTGCTATTTTTACGCTTTCTCTCATTTGAATTAAATCCTCTTGATTTTGTAAGTAATTAAATTGGATTTGAGGTGATATATTAAAATCATTTGATTTTATTCTAACAAATCCCCTACTCTTTGGCCTGTTAGGACATGCGTGAAATTGAAAAGCATCAAATTCAGGATTTATTAATCCATGATTGATTACTAATGATGGAAAAAAATGAAATTGCAAATTTGGATGTGAATAATTTTTATTTGATTTTACAAAACCTCCTATCTCTAAATGTGAATGAGCTAATTTACCTTTGTTGAAAGTAAACCATTTACTTCCTTCAATAGCCTGAGAAATAAAATTAGTTGATAAATCATATAATGTTTCTTTTTTCTTTGATTTGTATTGAATATAAATTTCTAAGTGATCTTGAAGATTTTCTCCAACTCCTTTCAAATCATTAATTATGGGAATTCCAAAATCCTTAAGATGTGCAGCATTACCTATTCCTGAGAGTTGAAGTATTTTTGGCGAATTGATTGAACCTGCACTAAGTATTACTTCTTTATTTGCATAAAAATAATGTGTTTTATTATTTTTTACATATTCTATTCCTATTGCAACCTTGTCTTTAAAAATTATTTTTTTTACATATGTTTTTTTTATTATTTGGAGATTTTTTCTATTCTTTATAGGATCTAAATAAGCTTTTGGTATACTTTGCCGAACACCTTTATCAATTGTTACATCAAATGTACCAAATCCTTCATTATTAAGACTATTTGAATCATCAAAGATATTATAGCCAGCTTCTTTTGCAGCTTTTAAAACTGCATTAAATAACGGAAACTTTTTATCTATTTGCGATTTATTTACTTTTAACGGACCATTGTTGCCTCTTAGACTATTTTTCCCAGACCATGTTTCTAGTTTTTTATAATATGGTAAAACTTTACTATAGCACCATTGATCTAAACCATAAGACTCCCATCTATCAAAATCCTCCTTGTGCCCCCTTGCAAAAACCATTCCATTATGGGAGGAGCAACCACCTAACATTTTACCTCTAGGGCAATATAAAGATCTGTTATTTAAATAAGGTTCAGGCTCAGTATAATATTTCCAATTGTATTTTGGGTCATGCATTACATAAAGTAATGCACTTGGCATATCAACCTTCCATGTATTATTAGAGGGGCCAGCTTCAAATAAAGTTACATTATTTTTTGAATAGGATGATAGTCTATTTGCTAATACACAACCAGCTGAACCAGCACCAATTATTATATAATCAGTGTGTTGAGACACTAATTCATTCTTTCAGTATTTCCATCTACTGTCATGGCCTGACCAGAAATATTCTGACATTCATCACTTAATAAAAATAAAGCCATTGAAGCAATATCTTCTTTATTAACAAATGTTTGTAGAGATACCATTGATTCAAACTCTTGTTTTACTTTTTTGGGATTAGTTTTTGTTAATAAAGCTTTAGCATCAACTACTCGTTTCATTCGATCTCCCTCTACTGATCCAGGACAAATTGCGTTAACTCTAATTTTATATTTACCAAGTTCCATTGCTAAAGTTTTGGTCAGACCTATTATTGCCCATTTACTAGCAGTATAAGGAGAACGTTGAGCAAAACCATAAAGTCCCGCAGTAGAAGAAAGGTTAATTATTGATGATTTTTTTGCTTTTTTTAAGAATGGAATAGAATACTTTGTATAATAAAAATGACTATGTAAGTTTGTCTTTATAGTCTCTTCCCATTCTTCGATTTTTATATTTTCGAGACTTTTGGTTGGACCTGCTATTCCTATGTTATTTATTAGACCATCAATTTTTTTTAGAGATTTTATTTTATGAAAATAATTTTTAATTTCAGCTGGATTTGTACAATCCATAGCGGTTGCATAAATTTTATTCTTATATTTTTTATTTATTTCATTAACTTTTTTTTTGTTAATATCAGAAACATATACTTTTCCACCTGCGCTGATAATCTTTTTAGCAATTGCAAAACCTATACCATCTGCACCAGCTGAGATTACATAAGTTTTATTTTTCAAATTTATTTTCATAAAATTTAATTATTAATTAATTCATTTTTGGTAATATAGCCAATTGTTTTACCTTTATTATTAATAACTACTACCGTTAGATTATCTTCTGTAATTTTTTCTTTAAAATTTTTAATTTTGATATTTCCGTTAACTTTAAAAGTATTTCCTAATGTTAAATTCATTTTATTAAAGTCGCTTTCATCTATCATTATATTTCTTGCCTCAAGATTATTAAATTTGCTCTCTTTACTTAGAAAAATATTTAAAATTGATTTAATTATATTCACAATCAACAAGAATTTTTATTAGAAGGAGTTAAAACCTTTTCATGAGGCATCACAATACTTTTTTGGAACTTAGATAATCTTTTAAGTAATTGAGCTGATGGGCGATACGGGTGACGAAAAAATCCCCAAGAAGGTCCATACCTATATACAACAATTCTTCTTTCTCCATTATTAACTCTTTTTGCTGAACCATGACATAATGAGTCTACAAATAAAAGTCCATCACCTGCTTTTAAATGAACCTCAAAAGATGCAGTCATTCCATCTGCTGATGATACTTTACCACCTTTTAACATTTTGTTTTCTCTAAATTCTGGATGCTCTATGTTAGATTTATGTGATGCAGGTATTACAACAGTTCCACCATCACCTGGACCAATATCATTCAAAGCTAATAAAATATTTACTTGTGCACAATGAAATTTTCCATTTTGAAATCTATAATGATTTCTTTGTAGGCCTTCATGGTTGCCAGAATGTATGCCGATAGCCTCACCTGGGCCTCTAATATTTGCAAAGTTCTCATCAATAAATAATGGACCATGAGTGTGGTCAAAAGAGTCTTTACCTCCTACAAAATGTAACATGTGATTAATCCATGAAGGATGGTCAATTAAATTTTCAAAAGGCTTTCCTGCTTCATAAATTTGTTGAAGATTTAAGCCCTCCTTACCTCCGTAATTATGACCATGAACATGACCGGCCCACTGTTTATTACCTAAGTTTTTTAAATCATCCAAAATTTTATTTAAATTAATAAGTTCTTTTTTACTTAAAGCATTTTTAATAATTAAGTATCCATTAAGATCAAATAAATACTCATCTAATTTAGAAATTTTTTTCACAAAAAATTTAAATAATAAATTTAAAATATTTTCAAGTATTTTTAATTAGATTAATTAGCTTGATCTTTTATTTAAAAGATTTGTTAGCCAATCAGGATCCATTTCTGGAACTGAAGATAATAACAACTCAGTATAATCAGGGTGTGGAGGGTTTAAAATTTTACTTTTTAAGCCTTGCTCAACTACTTTACCTTGATACATAACAACTATTTCATCCGAAATGGCTTTAACGGTGGCAATATCGTGAGTTATAAAAATATAAGTTACACCAAGATCTTTTTGAAGTTTTTGTAACAGTTTTAAAATTCCTTCTTGAACAATTTGATCCAATGCTGAAGTAACCTCATCACAAATAATTAGATCTGGATTAGCGGCTAAAGCTCTAGCTATACAAATTCTTTGTTTTTGGCCTCCTGATAATTCAGATGGCAATCTATCTAAAAACGTTTCATCTAGTTCAATCATTTTTAACAACTCAATTACTTTAGTTTCACGTTCTTTTCCTTTTACTCCATGGTAAAATTCAATTGGTCTTCCAATAATTTCATCAACAGTTTGTTTAGGATTCATTGCGGTATCAGGCATTTGAAAAATTATTTGAATTCTTCTTAATTCTTCTTTTGATCTTTGCTCAAGTTTAGGAGATAATTTTTTTCCATCAAAAATAATTTCTCCTTTGGTTTGAGGTAGTAGCCCTGTTATTACTCTAGCAGTTGTTGATTTTCCTGATCCACTTTCTCCAACTATTGCTACAGTTTTACCTCTAGGAATATTAACAGAAACATCATGCAAAACTTTTGATGAGCCATAAGCTGCATCAATATTTTTAATGGACAACATATAATCATCGTTTGTTTCTTCAGGCTTGATTAGTGATCTTACTGACCATAGTGATTTGGTATATTCTTCTTTAGGATTTGATAGCATCTCTCTTGTTTCAGACTCTTCAACTTCTTCTCCATATCTAAGAACCTTAATTCTATCAGCCATTTGAGCAACTACAGCTAAATCATGCGTAATATAAATTGCAGCAGTATTAAATTTATCTACTATTGATCTCATAGCAGACAGAACTTCAACTTGAGTAGTAACATCAAGGGCAGTTGTTGGTTCATCAAAAATTATAAGTTCTGGTCTTGGCGACATAGCCATAGCAGTCATAATTCTTTGTAATTGACCACCAGAAACTTGATGGGGATATCTCTCTCCAATATTTTCAGCATCTGGTAGTTGTAGTGATTCATAAAGTTGGACTGCATCTTTTCTTAACACGTCAGTAGGATTTATTTTTGCCCTATTTGCTGCACTAATAGTTTGTTCCATTAATCTGTGTGCAGGATTAAAAGATGCTGCTGCAGATTGTGCAACATATGAAATTTTAGTACCCCAGATTTTTCTTTTTTCAAATTCTGTGAGCTTAGCAAGATCTTTACCATTAAAAATTATTTCACCTTTAATAATTTTACAACCTGGTTGAGTATAACCCATAGCAGCTTTTCCCATAGTTGATTTTCCAGCACCACTTTCTCCAATTAAACCTAAAATCTCACCTCTGTATAAATTTAGATCTACACCTTTTAATATTTTATGCCATCTCTCATCTGAAAATCCATCAATATGAATATTCTTCATTTTTAAAAGAAGTTCTTTTTTATTATTTGATGTCATCTTTTAAACCGCTTGTAATGTATAAATACCAATCAATTACGAAGTTAATTGCAAGAGCTAATAATGCAATTATTGCAGCAGGAATTAGTGGGGTTAATCCTGCAGTAATATCATATTGGGCATATTGAATTAATATTGCATTTTCTCTCACCATAGCAGCCCAATCCGCTGCTGGTGGCTGTATTCCTAAACCTAAAAAGCTTAAACTTGAAACTGTAAAAATAATAAAAATAAATCTTACTCCGAATTCAACTATCAAAGGGGATGCTATATTAGGAAGAATTTCTCTAAAAATAATATATGAAAGTTTTTCTCCTCTTAATTTAGCTACCTCAACATATTCTAATACAACTTGACCAACAGCTACAGATCTTGAAATTCTAAAAAATCTTGTAGATTCTAATACCCCTAAAATTAAAATTAAATTCAAATTACTTGGTCCAAAAACTGATAAAAGAATAAAAGTAAAAATCATTACAGGAATTGCCATTAAAGTATCAATTGATCTGCTTAAGATTTGATCAATATAACTTCTATCTATTGCTGCAATTATTCCAAATATTGTTCCTATAATTAAAGCAATGGAACAAGCTAAAAAACAAATTCCTAGTGTATTTCTTGAAGCAAAGATTAATCTAGAGAGAATGTCTCTTCCTATTTGATCTGTTCCCAATAAGTGTTCTCCACCCCATGGCGCGTACGCAACTGGGAAAACTTCTGCTTCACCATGTGGTGCAATAAATGGAGCAAAGAATGCAGCAAAAAGATAGATAGAAAGTACAATCATTCCAAACCAAGCAGATAAGGGAGCTTTAGAAAATGCAATTTTTATTCTTTCAAATCTAGTTCTTCTTTTAGTTATGTTACTAACTTCACCTTTTGCTGAATATGATTGTGTACTATCACTCATTTTGGATATAAAAGTCTAGGGTTTGAAATTATGCCAATTAAATCAGCTAGTAGATTTAAAATAACATAAGTCGATGCAAATATTAAGGCGCAAGCCTGAACAACTGGAATGTCTCTATTATAAACGGACCCAACCATTAGTCTTCCAATTCCTTGATAATTAAATACAAACTCAACAACAACTGAGCCAATTAACATATAAGCAAGATTAATAGTTATGACTTGAGCAATTGGAGCCCAAGCATTAGGTAAAGCATGTTTTACAATTACTTCATATCTGGAAGCACCAGATAATTTTGCCATTTCAATATATTCACTAGATAAAATATTTATTATTGCTGACCGAGTCATCCTCATCATATGACCCATTGTTACAAGCGTTAAAGTAAAAACTGGTAAAGCAGTTAAATAAAACCTATCAATTAATGATGTGTCTTCATTAACATTTGCTATTGTAGGAAAAACTGGAAATAAGGTAGCTAATAAAAGTATAAAAATATACCCAGTAAAAAACTCTGGAGAAGAAACAGTAACTAAACTAAAACCAGTAGCCGATCTGTCGTAAACACTATTTCTGTATAATGCAGCTGAAATACCAAGTAGCAATGCTAGCGGAATAGCCACTAGAGCACTAACTCCAGTTAAAAAGAGTGTATTTTTAAGCCTGGGAATTATTAGTTCAACAACAAGTCTTGATCTATCTCCTTGATCACCTTGTACTTTAGATCTACCTGAGAAAGAACTTCCAAAATCTCCTTGAAATACATTAGATAGCCATTCAAAATATCTTGGAATGGGATGTTTATCTAAGCCTAATTCTGATCTGAGCGCCTCTACAGAGGATTTTGTAGCTGATTGTCCGAGAATCTCAGTTGCAAAATCTCCTGGCAAAAAAGAGAAGCAACTAAAAATAATTACTGAAAAAGCAAATACAGTAATTAATCCAAGACCAATTCGTAAAAAAATTGTTCTAAATATTGGGTGAATTTGGCTAATATTATCCTCCTATATATTTTAATTTTGTTATTACTTAATTAGGCCATTATGCAACCTAAATTTCACAAATTATCCGTTGAATTTAAATAATTTATATGTTTGTATGTTAATTAACTTAAGTTTGTTTTTTGTTAAATTTCTAGAAATTATGAACAAAAACACAGGTTTTTGTTCAATAAAAGGGAGGACAAATGAAAGATAAGAAAATAGACAAATATATTAAAGAACAGTCTTCAAAGCTCACTAAAGGGCTTATTGATAGAAGACAGTTCATGATGTCTGTTCTTGCAACTGGTGTAACTCTGCCAATAGCTCTGTCACTAGCTGATAAAGCTGTTGCTGCTACTCCAAATAAAGGCGGACATTTTAGATGGGGTAATGGTGCAGCTGATACTACAGATACACTTGACCCTGCAACTTATCAAAGCTCGTTCATGCAAGCTACAGCATGGTCATTTCAAAACTGTTTAACAGTTGTGGATTCTGATCACAGTATTGTACCTGAACTTGCTGAGTCAATTGAGTCAGATGATGCTCAAACTTGGGTATATAATCTTCGTAAAGGTGTTGAGTTCCACAATGGTAAATCAATGACTGCTGAGGATGTTGTACTTAACTATCAGTATCATATGAATCCAGACACTGCTTCAGCAGCAGGAGGTTTATTGTCACAAATTGATACAATCTCAGCTGATGGTTCTAATAGAGTTATATTTAAACTTAAGGGCGCAAATGCAGACTGGCCAGCAATTACAACTGACTATCACATAATGATTAAACCAACTAAAGATGGAGTTGTAGATGCACAATCTACAATTGGAACTGGTCCATATATTATGGATGAATTCAATCCTGGTGTTGGTGCAAAGTTTGGAAAAAGAAATCCAAATTATTTCAAAGGTGATAGCGTTGCGCACTTTGATTCAGTTGAGGTAATCGGAATTAATGATCCTGCTACAAGACAAGCAGCATTATTAAACGGTGAAATTGATTGGATGAACGGTGTTGATCTAAGAACTGCAAATTTATTAACTAGAGATCCTAATGTAGAAATTACTGCAGCATCTGGTTATGCTCACTATACAGCTCCAATGAGATTAAATGTTCCACCATTTGATAACTTTGATGTTCGTATGGCAATGAAGTTTGCAATTAAAAGGCAGGAAATCGTTGATAAGATCATGCTTGGATATGGTTCATTAGGTAATGATCATCCAATTGCAACTGCTCACCCATTCCATAATAGCGCTTTAGAGCAAAGAGAGTTTGATGCTGATAAAGCTGCATATCACTGGAAGAAATCAGGTGTGAGTGGCCCAATTGAGATTAGTACTTCTGAAGTACCTTATGCAGGTTGTACAGATGCAACTAACTTAATTGCTGCTTCAGCTCAAGAGTGCGGTATTGATCTTCGAGTTAAAAAAGAGCCCGAAGATGGATATTGGAGTAACGTATGGAACACTAAAGGATTCAGTATGAGTTCTTGGGGTGGAAGACCTACAGAAGATATGATGTGGTCTGCTGCGTTTACCGATGACACTGAGTGGAATGAAGCTGCTTGGGGTAATCTTGTGCAAACAGATTCAACTAAGCGTTTCAACGAATTAGTTAGATCTGCAAGATCAGAACTTGATTTTGAAAAAAGAAAATCAATGTACTGGGAAGCTCAAGCACTTTGTAACTACGATGGTGGTGCAATTGTTTACGCATTTAACCAATATGTTGGGGCTGGTTCTAAAAAACTTGCTCACAAAGATGATGTTGCTGGAAACTGGGAAAGTGATGGTAACAAAATTTCTGAACGTTGGTGGTTTGCATAAACCTCTAGTTTTTTTTGTGGCGCAAAAAATTGCGCCACATATTTTTATTAAATTTTCAATAATGTTTTTAAATAATAAAAAATACCTATTTGATGGTGGTTCTGGCCAAACTTTAATGGAAATGGGTTTAGATACTTATGGTGATTTATGGTCTGCAAAAGCGCTTATAGATAAAAATTTACATCATATGGTTCTACAAATGCACAAAGATTTTATTAATGCAGGATCTCAACTAATTGTTACAGCAAATTTTAGTGTTAGAAGAAGGTTATTAAAAAGATATAATTTATTAGACTCATTAGAATTTGGAATTAGATCTGCAGGTGAGATTGCGCAGAGGGCAAAGCTTGAAAGTAATAAAAAAACTATAGTTGCGGGCTCTTTGCCCAATCAGAGTAATACTTATTCTCCTATGCAATTTGAGACAGAAGAAACTATGTTTAAATATTTCTTTGAGGTTGCAAAAATATTAAATGACTACGTAGATATATTTTATTTAGATGTTTTAAGTTCTGTCAAGGAAATACAAATCGCTTTAGAAGCATCTAAAGAGTTTAATAAACAAATACTAGTTGGTGCTCATTTACGTTTTGATGGTAAATTACCTTCAGGAGAAGCACTTGAAGATCTTTTTAAAATTATTTATCAGTATAATTGTTGTGGTATAATCTCTGCTTGTGTATCTCCAGAAATTGTTGAGTTGAGTATTCCAATTCTAAAAAAACAAAAACTCCCGTTTGGATATAAAATGAACCTATTTAAAAGATTGCCAACTAGTGATCAAAAAACATTCAATACAGAGGGTTTTGAAGGACAAGCTGAGTATGAAGATCCCGTAGAATTACTCGGAACAAGAGATCAAGAATATGGAGTCAAGGAATATAAAAATTTTGTTTCTAATTCTATAAATGAAGGAGCTACTTTAATTGGTGGATGTTGTGAAGTTAAACCACGACATATTGAAGCTTTAAGTAGCTTATTTTAAAAGTTTTTTTTATTTTATTTATGTTACATAAAATATTGTTTATTTATGGAAGACTTAGTTAAAAATTACAGATTTGTTGTTAAGCCTGTTGTTAAAGAGATTGGTAGGTCGCTTGATTTGGCAAGACCAATGAAAATACATCCACTAACTTATCAAGAATTACCATTTAGTCCTGAATATACAAATTATGCTGATGGTCGATTTACGCTAGAAAAACTATCACATGCTACAGCAGATGAAATGTATTGGAAGGCTAGACAAGAGATAATTTTACGTCATACGGGTGAACATCCATATGAAATATCTGGTCCAGATGCTGAAAAATTACTTCAACAAATTTTTCCTAGAGATATTTCAAAAGTTAAAATTGGAAGATGTTCTTATCAATTTGCTTGCTATCATGATGGAGGAATGATTTCAGATGGATTATTATTAAGATTAGAAAAAAATAAATTTTGGTTTGCTCAAGGTGATGGGCATTTATATAGTTGGTACAAAGCTCATTCAAAAAACTTAGATGTCGAAATAAAAGATCCAAACGTATGGGTAAGCCAAGTTCAAGGTCCAAAATCTCTTAAGCTCTTAGAAACACTAGTTGATCAACCAATAAAAGATAGTTTTAATTATTTTGATTGGATTGAAACTTCAATTGCTTCAGAAAAAGTAATTATAAGCAGGACAGGGTTTACCAATGAACTAGGCTGGGAAATTTATTTAAGACCACAAAATGATTCAAAAAAAATTGGGGACTTAATACTCAATAAAGGTGAAGATATGGGAATGATCCTTACAGCTTCACCTGGATTTAGATGTAGGAGAATAGAGGCAGGTCTTTTATCTGCAGGTAGAGATTTTACAAAAGATAGATCTCCATTTGCAGTTGGTTTAGGAAAATTTATAGATTTTAATAAAGGTGATTTCATTGGAAGAGAATATTTACTTAATGCCAGTAAAGATTGTTTAACTTGGGGTATGAGAGTGGAAAATAGTTTTGCATTAGTTGACTCTAAAATTTCTATTAATAATAAAAAAGTAGGTGTTGTAACTTCAAGTACATGGTCACCATTTCAAGTTTGTGGTGTTTCTATAGTTCATATGAATCATGCAGAACTTGGTCCAGGCACAGTAGTAGATGTTAGATGTGATGATGGTAGCATTCAAAAAGGTGAAATCTGTACTTTACCAATGTATGATGAGAAAGGTGAAATACAAAGAGGTTTAAAAGTAGATATTCCATCTAGCCCAATACCTTGGAAGGGAATGTCAAAAAACTAATATATTATGTAATAGAATTATAAATTATATTAGAATACAAATATTAAAATGAATGATCTCATTAAACCAAGCACGAAAATCCATACAATAGATGATGCAATAAGATTATCTAAAAAAAGATTACCAAAATTAGTCTTTGATTTTATTGATGGAGCATCAGGAGATGATAAACTTGCAGAAATTAATAGTACAGCATTAGATCAAATTAGACTTGAGCCTAAGGTTTTCAGAAATGTCGAGAATAGAAATTTAAGTAAAAAAATATTTGATTTTCAATTTGATTATCCATTTGGGTTTGCTCCAATGGGAATGACAAATCTTTCATGGCCTGAAGCAGATAAAATGATAGCAAAAGAGAGTGCTTATAATAATGTTCCAACATGTGTTTCAATGGCATCTAGCACAACACTTGAAGATATGTTTACCTTTTCAGAGGGTCATTCGTGGATGCAAATATATATTTTTCAAAGTGAAGAATTTATTATGGAATTATTAAAAAGGGCAGAAAATATTGGATACAAAGTTTTAATTCTTACTGTTGATGTACCTATTCTTTCAAGAAGAGCAAGAGATGACAGAAATGGTTTTGGTTATCCATTTAAAATAGGTCCAAAACAATTTTTAGATTTTGCACTACATCCTCAATGGAGTTTAACGACTTTATTAAAAGGAGCTCCGCAACCAATGAATTATATTACCTCTAAAAGCGGTGATAAAGTTTTTAGACGAAAAGAAAGTAGAGGATCAACTGATTGGAATACTCTAAAAAGAATTCGAAAAGCATGGAAGGGGAAATTAATAATAAAAGGAGTAATGAATTCTGAAGATGCCTTAAAAATTAAAGAGGCTGGTGCTGATGCAATTCAAGTATCTAATCATGGAGGAAGGCAATTAGACAGTGCTACTGCTTCTATTAATGCCTTACCATTAATTAGAAAAGCTTTAGGAGATGATTTTCCAATACTTTTTGATAGTGGCATTAGAAGTGGTAGTGATATTTTACGTGCATTAGCTCTAGGAGCTGATTTTGTTATGTTTGGCAGACCTTTAATGTACGCCATTGGTGCCGATGGTGCGAGAGGTCTTCGAAGAATTATCAACTTAATTAAAGAGGAGTTAAGTACGAATCTTGGCTTAGTAGGATTAACCGATATAAATGAAGTTGATAAAAAAATTATAGCAGAGAAAATTTTTAAGGATATAAAGTATTAAGATGAGAGATAAAAAGATTAGAGGTGGAGCATTAGTGGCAAGAGCTCTCAAGGATAAAGGGGTTGATAATGTTTTTACACTTTCTGGAGGTTTTTGTAATCCAGCACTCGAAGGATTTATGGAGTGTCAAATTAATGTAATTAATTGTCCTCATGAACAAATTGCTGGTCATTTAGCTGATGGCCATACAAGAATATCAAGAAAACCATCTGTTTGTATTGTTGGACCAGAAGGTTTTGCAAATGCTGTACCTTCAATGATGGAAGCTTGGGGTGAAAGATCACCTGTAATTTTTATAACTGGATCAAGTAGCTTAAAAAGACAAGGAGCAGGCGGTTTTAAGGAAATTGATGATGTATCTATTGCAGCACCGTTAACAAAATACAGTGCAAGTATAACAGATGGCAACAGAATAAGAGAGTTCGTAGATAAAGCATATAGAATTGCAACAAATGGCTATCCTGGTGCAGTACATTTAAGTGTACCAGTAGATATAATGTTTTCATCATTTGCAGATGATGCAGGTTTAGAAGAAAGGCCTTTTACTCATCAAAAGAAACCTTTAGCCAAAGCTTGGCCCGATCCTCAGAGATTAAATGAAATATTTGATCTGGCAATAAGTGCACAAAAACCTGTTTTTATTGGAGGGCATGGTGTTTGGTGGTCTAGTGCAGAAAAAAAATTAGAGCAAGCTGGCTTTGAATTAAACATTCCAATATTTAATATACCATACCATCAGAAGCTTTTAGGCGAAGAAGCAGATACATACATGGGTCTGGCAGATATTCATCAATATCCTCCTTCAAAAATGGCTCTCAATGAATCAGATTTGGTTCTTATGATTGGTGCACGTCTTGATAATCAAATGAATTTTGGCAATCCTCCACTTTTTCCAAAAAGCACTAAGCTTGTTTGTATTAATGGATCGCATGAAGAAATAGAATTAAATAGAGCTGCAGATATTAACTTACTCTGTGATCCTGGAGTTTTTTTGGATAAACTCATAGAGTTAAAGAAAAACAGTAAATGGAAATTAAACAATGATTGGTTTAATAAGAATAAAAAAGAGAAAAAAAATTGGATTAATAAAACATTAGACGACTTAAATAAAGAAACTGAAGAGGCTAAAAAAGAAGGTGGAAAAATTCATCCTCTTCAATTAGCTTTAGATGTTCAAGAAGTATTAACTGAAAATGATTGGTTAGTTATTGATGGTGGTAACACGCATTTCTGGTCCGAGATTGCAATTAATATTGCTGGATCAAAAGGTAAAAAACTTGGGGGAATATTACATCCAGGCACTTTCAGCATGTTAGGTGTTGGAGTTCCTTTTGCAGTATCAGCAAAAAATCTTAATCCTAAATCTAATGTTGTTTTAATAAGTGGAGATGGTGCATTTTTATCTGGCGGATTATCAATTGAAGCTGCATTTCAAGAAAAAAAACCTATTGTTGTTGTTATAGATAATAATGGAGGTCTTGACTGTATTTCTCAGCAACAAGAAAGGTTATTTGAAAGTGGGAAACACTTTGCAACTGATTTTAGAGATATTCCATTTCATTCAATTTTTGAAGGTTTTGGAGGACATGGAGAACTAGTTACTAAAAGAGAAGATTTAGGCCCCGCTTTAAAAAGAGCGCTAGAAAGTGGTAAAACTGCATGTGTAAATGTTAAAGCTAAAGGTGTTATAAGTCCTATAGTTGCTGCAGTTAGTGATAAAAGAGATAAAGCGTCTATAGAGTAGGTTATGGCATTTTTTTCTACACATTTACTAAACTCAATAGATGGTACGCATGCAAGTGATGTAGAAATTGTTATTTATAAAGTAAATAAAAATAATAAAGTTGTATTTCTAGAAGATAAAACAGATAGCTCTGGAAGAATGCTTAAAGAATTTGAATTAACGAAAGAAGATTGTGAAAGTGATTATGAAATGATAATTAATTCTGGTAAATATTTTGGAAATACTAGTGAAATAATTAATTTAATAAGTGTTAAATTTAAAATGAAAGATCCTCTCAAAAAATACCACATACCTTTGATTATTTCTCCAAATGGATACTCAATATGGTGGTCTAAATAAAATGAGTAATTCAGGATTAAACATGTCTAGACGTATTAGGAGGACTCCTTATACCGAGAAAGTTATTGAGGCTGGTGTAAGTGGTTTTACTGTAGTTAATCATATGCTTCTTCCAAAATCATATAAAGCAACAGTAGATGAAGATTATTGGCACTTATCTAAAAATACTCAAATTTGGGATGTTTCATGTCAACGACAGGTTCAAATAATAGGAGAAGATGCTTCAAAATTAATACAACTCATGTCTCCAAGGTCAATAAAAGATATGCCTATTGGTAAGTGTTACTATTATCCAATGATTGATGAAAATGCAGGAATGATAAATGATCCCGTTCTTTTAAAATTAAGTGAAAATAAATATTGGCTATCAGTTGCAGATTCAGATGTTCTTCTTTGGGCAAAAGGTTTGGCTGTAGGAAGAAATTTTAAAGTTGATATTATTGAACCAGATGTTTATCCCCTAGCAATTCAAGGTCCGAAATCTGAAGAATTAATGTCTTCAATATTTGGTGAAAAAATAAAAAAATTAAAATTCTTTCATTTTACTTTTTTTGAGTTTGAAGGCACAAAGCAGATAATTGCAAGATCAGGATATAGCAAACAAGACGGTTTTGAGATTTATCTTAAAGGTTTTAGTTTAGGAAAAAAACTTTGGGAAATTATTTGGGAAGCAGGAAAAAATTTTAATATTTCACCTGGATGTCCTAATTTAATTGATAGAATAGAAGGCGGTTTATTATCCTATGGCAATGAATTTACTTTAGAAAATAATCCAATTGAATGTGGATTTGATAATTATTGTAACAATTTATCTCATGATTTTATTGGAAAAAATGCACTAAAAAAAATATTAAAAAATGGAATAGAAAAAAAAATAAAAGGAATTACTTTTGATGGGTCACCGACTCCTCCGTGCACAATACCTTTTCCTGTATACTCAAAAAATAGATTTCAAATTGGTAATATCACCTCTGGTATTTATTCACCATTTTTAAAAACCAATATTGGGCTATCAATGGTTGATAGAGATTATTGGAATGATGGGCAGGATGTTATCGTATTAACACCAGACAATATTGAGAGAAAAGGTAAAGTGTGCTCACTACCTTTTAATTATTCTTAAAATGAGTCATTCAATCGAATTAAAATGGGAATTAGGAGATCAAAAACTCGAATTTGGAAAATACTTAACTGATCACACAATAATGCTTAATGAAAATGTATCTATTGATGCGGGATCATCTCCAGATTATGGAGGAAGCGAAACTAATATTAATCCAGAACAAAAACTAGCTGCAGCTGTAAGTAGTTGTTTTATGATGACATTCTTAGCGTTAGCTGCAAAAATGAAATGGCCAGTAATTAATTATAAAGATAAAGCAATTTCGTATTTAGGAAAAAATGCAGAAGGAAGAATGTACGTCAACAAAATAGAACTAAATCCAGCTATAGTATTTGAAGATAATTTTAATATTTCTGACGAAGAAATGAAAAAGATGAAAGATAGATCACATAAGTATTGTTTTATCGCTAATTCACTATCTAAAGATGTTGAAATTCAAATCAATTAAATGAATTTTAAACTAATATTAACTAAAAAAAATAATAATATTTTTAATATTATTCTTAATGACCAAGAAAACCAAAATACTTTAAGTGAAAACATGATCAACGAATTAACATTAGCACTAGATATTGCTGATAAAGATAATGATATAAAAGTAATTATATTATCATCAAAAGGTAATATTTTTTGTGCAGGACATAATTTAAAAGATTTAAATTTACAAAGATTACAAAATGATAAAGGCGAAAGCTATTTTAAAAAAATATTTCAAATGTGCTCTCATCTTATGCTGAAAATTAATAAAAATAATAAACCAGTTATAGCTATGGTTGATGGTATTGCTACTGCAGCAGGCTGTCAGTTAATTTCTAGCTGTGATTTAGCTTACTCAAGTAGTAGAGCAAAATATGCAACTCCTGGTGTTAATATTGGATTATTTTGTTCTACACCAATGGTTCCGTTATCAAGAACTGTAGGTAAAAAGCAAGCAATGGAAATGCTTCTCACTGGGGATCTTATAGATGCAAATAAAGCATTAAGGATTGGTTTAATAAATGATGTCTTTGAAGAAGATAGTTTAAAAGAAAATGTATTTCAAATTGCTAAAAAAATATCGTCTAAATCTTCTAATACTATTAAAATTGGTAAAGAAGCTTTTTACAAACAAAAAGATATGAATTTAGAAGATGCATATACTTTTACTTCAAAGGTAATGACTGAGAACATGTTACATGATGATTCCAAGGAAGGTATTGAAGCTTTTTTAGAAAAAAGAGAACCAAATTGGAAAGAATAATTACTTCTTAAAATGGGTTTGGTTGAAATGGATTGGTAGCTAGCCAAGTAGATTTAGTCTGCATGTAACTTTGCATCCCTTCCCATCCATTTTCACGACCATATCCTGATTGCTTGAAGCCTCCAACTGGTGATTGAGTAGAAGCATTAAAATAATTATTTATATAAACAGTTCCAGCCTCTATCTTATCCGCTAAACGAATAGCTTTATTAGTATCCTTAGTCCAAATGCCTGCTGCAAGCCCATAAATAGTATCGTTTGCAATTTTAATTACTTCATCTTCATCTTCCCAAGTTTGTATTGAGGCAATAGGTCCAAATACTTCATTTTGAGCTAAATCATCTTCATTTGGAACATTATCAAAAATTGTTGGTCCAATATAGTATCCTTCAGACTTTTGTTCTTTTCTTCCATCAATTAATAATTTTAAACCTCTTTTTTCAGCCGCTTCTATCTTAGATAAAATAAATTCATATTGCTCTTTATTTGCTATAGGTCCTATTTGTGTTGCAGTATCATTTGGGTGACCAACTTTAGCCTTTTTAACAACTTCTAATAAACTATTAGTAAATTTATCTTTTATATCTTTATGCACTAGTATCCTTGATCCTGAAATACAACTATGGCCTGAAACTGGAAATATACCTGACACAACTCCATTTACTGATAAAGTTAAATCAGCATCTTTGAATATAATTTGTGGTGATTTACCACCTAACTCCATAATAATAGGTTTAACATTTTTAGATGCACTTAAACTTGCCGCACTCCCCCCTTTTGTTCCACCTGTAAAACTTATCATCCTAACATCTTGGTGTTCAATTAGAGGTGCTCCAGTTGTAGGGCCAAAACCAGTAACAACATTTATCAAACCTTCTGGAAGATCAGCTTCTTCTAAAATTTTCATTAACTCTAAAGTAGAGCATGATGCTCTTTCTGAAGGTTTAATTACAACAGTATTACCAGCTGCTATTGCTGGTGCTAATTTCCAGATTAATGTTCCAATTGGTGAGTTCCAAGGTAGAATAAGTGCAACAACTCCAAACGGTTCCCATTTTAAATAATTATGCATATTTGGAACCTCTGAAGGTATCAATCTACCTTCATACTTGTCACACATACCTGCATAATAATAAAAACTCTCAGTCTGCCAGCTAGTTAAAGAAGGTGTTATATTTTTTGGAAGTTTGCCATTGTCTTTAGTTTCTATTTGCCCAATGCGTTCTGCATTTTTAGCAACAATATCTCCAATTCTAGTTAACATTCTCCCTCTTTCTGCTGGATGCATTTTACAATAAGGACCATCATAATAAGCATGCTTAGCAGATGATACTGCAAGATTAATATCATTTTCATTACAGTCAGGGACCTTTGCCCATACTTTTCCTATAGATGGATCCTCGCTTTCAAAATATTTTTCAGAAGAAGGTTCATGCCATCTATTTCCTGCATAAAATTTGTAGGTTTGAATTTCAGACATAATTTATTTAAACTTAAATATTTTCATTGGTCAACTTATTTATGATTAATTAATTTTTTAATACCATGTCTGATGCTTTTTCTGCTAGCATAATTACAGATGCATTTATATTTCCACTTATCATATCTGGGAAAGAAGAAGCATCTACTACTCTCAGATTGTCTATACCTCTAACTTTAAGCTGATTATCAAGTACAGCCATTTTGTTATCACTTGAACCCATTGCACAAGTAGATGCAGGATGATGACCGGTTTGTACATGATTTCGAACTGACTCTTTTAAATCTTGGTCACTTTTGATTTTTTTTCCTGGAAGTAATTCTTCCGAAACAATTTTGGCTAAACTGGGTTTTGATAATACTTCTCTTGTATGCTTCATCCCCTCTATCATATCTTCCATATCAGATGGATCGATGAACCAATTTGGATTTATATTAAGTTCATCATTAGGATTTGAGCTTTTAAGTTTTACACTTCCTGTACTCTTTGGTCTTAATAAATTAATTTGAAAGTGTAATCCTGGAAAAGCTTTTTTACCTCTAGAAAAAAATAATGAACCAAAATTTAGTAAATTGTCTAAACTCATAGACCAGTTATCTTTTTCTTCTTTAAAACACATAGGTGTCATAAATATCTGTATTTCTGGCATATCTTTTTCTCTTATTGCATGAAATAAATTTGATGACCAAAAAGGAGCTGCGGCTAATCCTCTTTTAAATAAAATATATTTTAAACCGACTATAATAGCCCTATCAATCCTTTGATACTTAGAGAAACTTAAATTGTTATTTTGAAAACCCCAATTCATTGGCATAACAGGATGATCATGAAGGTTTTTACCAACCCCAGGTAAATTAATTAATGTCTTTATGTTTTTTTCTTTTAAATGGTCTTCTGGGCCAATTCCTGATAACATTAAACATTTGGGACTACCAAATGCTCCTAAAGATAATATTACCTCTGATGAAGCATAGACTTTACCATTTGATAAAAGCAGTCCTTTAGCTTTATTGTTTTCAATTAAAATTTTTATAACAGATGTATTTTTATAAATTGTTAAATTATCAGGTTTAAATTTTAAATAAGCTTCAGCAGATGATTGTCTTTTTCCATTCCATACTTTAACATCATATTGGCCTACTCCATTTAAATTACCATCATAAAAATCATTGTTAACTTCTGCTCCTGCCTCAACACATGCATTAATGAATGCTTTATCGATAGAATTATAATTACCAGCTGGTGTAAGTTTTAAAGGGCCTGTGTGAGAATGATACTCATTTGTCTTTCTATGAAATGCTGAGGCAGATTTTTTGAAATAAGGTAGTACATCATTATAAGACCAGCCCTCTAAACCCTTTTGTCTCCATCTGTTAAAATCACCGGGAGCGCCTCTCATGTAAATCATTCCATTTAAAAGAGAGGATCCTCCTAATCCTTTACCTCTAGGATATAAAATTTTTCTATTATTTAAAGAAGCTTGAGGTATTGACTCAAAACCCCAATCAAATTTTGGATTTCCAAATATATAACCATTTCCTCCAGGCATTTGAGTAAATAAGCTTTTACCTGACCCACCAGCTTCTATTAGTAAGACTTTTATATCTTTATTTTCACATAATCTTGAAGCAAGAGTACAGCCGGCAGACCC
>CACKRG010000003.1 GCA_902602515.1 uncultured Alphaproteobacteria bacterium | reverse complement strand
GTTACTATTAATAATGATACATCGATTGAGTCGAAAAAATTTTTAAACTCATCTGTTTCTTTTTTAAATTTTTTACCAGAAATGGAAAGATTATTTCAATCCTCCCCATCGTATCGAAGAAACTTTATTGATAGATTGATATTTTCTGAAGATAATAATTATAATAAGCTAATTAATAAGTATAAAAAATACATAACAGAAAGAGGTATAATTCTTCAAAATAATAATATTGATTTAAATTGGATTTCATATTTAGAAACAGAAATATCTAGAGCTGGTCTACAAATATATCAATTGAGGCAAGCTAAGTTAAAAATGTTAAATGAAAGTATAGCTAAATTAAATGATAAAAATAATTACCAATTTAAAATTAATTTTTCTATTATTGATAGTTTCTACAATAGTAATTTAGATGAGGTAAAATATATTGATTTAATAAAGGACTGTCGAGAATTTGATAGAGCATTCGGCGGGTTGAAATTTGGACCACATAAATCTGATATTTGTGCTCAAATTAATAATAATTATGATGCTTCTAAGCTATCAACTGGTCAACAAAAAACAATCGTTCTTCTTACGTTGTTAGCCCAATGTAACTACTTGGTAAATGACAGGAATATTGAGCCAATTTTATTACTGGATGAAATTTGTTCTCACTTAGATAAAAACAATAGAAATTTATTACTAGAATTAATTAATCAATTTGATATTCAATTTTTTCTTACTGGAACTGAAAAAAATTTATTTTCTTTTATATCAACAAATGTAAAGTTTTATAATATAACAATCTTATGAATACAGAATATTCTTCTGAGTCCATTAAAGTTCTTAAGGGACTAGAAGCAGTCAGAAAAAGACCAGGGATGTATATAGGAGATACCGATGATGGTTCTGGTTTACATCAAATGATATATGAGGTTTTAGACAATTCTATAGATGAAGCATTAGCAGGCTACTGCGATAATGTACAAGTAGTTTTAAATGTAGATGGTACAGTTACAGTTAGTGACAATGGCAGAGGAATTCCTGTAGATATCCATAAGACTGAAAAAATTCCTGCAGCACAATTAATAATGACTGAATTGCATGCAGGAGGTAAATTTGATCAAAATAGTTATAAAGTATCTGGAGGATTGCATGGTGTAGGTGTTTCAGTTGTGAATGCCTTGTCAGAATTTTTAATTTTAGAAATTAATAGAGATGGAAAAACTTATAATTTAGAATTTAATAATGGTACTTTAACAAAAAAATTGTCAGTTATTGGTGAGTCAATTAAAAATAATAATAATTATTTTACTGGAACTAAAATTACTTTTTTACCCACAAAAAACATTTTTAAAAACATAGAATTTAATTTTAAGACTATTGAAAAAAGATTAAGAGAATTAGCATTTCTTAATACTGGTGTTAGTATCAACTTAATAGATAAAAGACAATCTGATGAAATAAATATTAATTTTAAATATGATGGTGGTATTAAAGAATATGTTAAATTTATTAATGAAGGTAAAAATGTAATAAATAGTACCCCGCTGTCTTTTAGAGGAGAAAAAAATAATATAACTATAGAATGCTCATTGCAGTGGACGGATAGTTATCATGAAAATACAATCTGTTTTACTAATAATATAGTTCAAAGAGATGGAGGTACTCATCTAGCTGGGTTTAGGGGAGCTCTTACAAGATCTATAGTAAATCACATAAACAAAAATACTAAAAATTCTAATAATATTACTGGTGATGATGCAAGAGAAGGGCTTACCTGTATTATATCTGTTAAATTGCCCGATCCTAAATTTTCCAGTCAAACTAAAGATAAACTTGTATCATCGGAGGTAAGACCAGTTATAGAATCAATTAGTCTAGATAAAATAGAACAATGGATTGAGGAAAACCCAAGTGAAATCAAAAAAGTTGTTGATAAAATCATTGAAGCATCAAATGCTAGAGAAGCTGCTAGAAAAGCCCGAGAACTTACAAGAAGAAAAACTGGTTTAGAGAATACTTCACTACCAGGAAAGTTAGCTGATTGCCAAGAAAAGAATCCAGAGTTATCTGAATTATTTATAGTAGAAGGAGACTCTGCAGGTGGTTCCGCTAAACAAGGTAGGGATAGAAAAAATCAAGCTATTTTACCACTGAGAGGAAAAATTTTAAATGTTGAAAGAGCAAATAAAAAACAAGTTCTAACAAGTAATGAAATAGGGGCTTTAATAACTGCCATTGGTGCAGGAGTTGGAAACCCTACAGATGATGAAAACCAAAATAAATTAGAGGGTAAATTTAATTTAGATAAAATGAGATACCACAAGATAATAATTATGACTGATGCCGATGTTGATGGTAGTCATATACGAACTCTCTTGTTAACCTTTTTTTATAGGCATATGAAACCAATAATAGATAGTGGACGTCTGTACATTGCCCAACCACCTTTATATAGAATTAAAAAAGGTAACTCTACAGTATATAAAAAAGATGAAAATGATTTAGAAGAATATCTTATTGAAGAAGGACTTAAAAATACAACTTTAAAAAATACTCAAGATGATCAAATTGCAGGCAAACAGCTTAAAGAAATAATCTATCTATCAAAAAAAACTAAAAATTTAGTTATGCCATTATTAAGAAGAATTGATAATAGAGATGTTATAGAGCATGCTGCAATTGTAAGAGCATTAGATCCAAGAAATTTAAAAGACAAAGAAATTGGTTCAGAAATAGCAAAATTATTACAACAAAGATTAAATTTAATTTCAAATATTGGTGAAAAATCTTGGAAAGTAAATCATGATAATATTTTAATTAAAATTGAGAGAACAATAAGAGGTTTTACACAAAAATTTATTTTGGACGAAAATTTTATTGTTTCACCGGAGGCAAAAGCTTTAAATGAAATTAGAGATAACTTAATGGAAAATTTTTATAGATTAAAAGAAAATGGATCAGGTACTATTATTAACAAAAATGAAGAATATAGTATTTTTGGACCTTTAGATTTAATTGATAAAATCTTGGAAATTGGAAAATCTGGAATTCAAATTAATAGATATAAAGGATTAGGTGAAATGAATCCTGATCAATTATGGGAAACTACATTAGATCAAAATGAGAGGATTTTAATATTAGTTAAGATTAATGATATAAATGCAGCTGAAATCACATTCAGTGATCTTATGGGAGGAGAAACTGAGGCAAGAAAAAAATTTATTTCTGAAAATTCACTAAAGGTAGCAAATTTAGATACATAAATCTTAATGAATACAATTCTACTTGGCAATTTAATAAAGATTAGATGGATAGCAATTTTTGGTCAACTAATAGCAATTCTGTTTGCTTCTTTTATATTAAATATTAAAATACCATTTTTTGAAGCTTTAATTATAATTTTATTTTCAGTAGCTATAAATTTTTACTCTTATCTTGAAGAAAGAAAAAATAAATCAATTAGTAATATAAAAGCATTCTCATATTTATTATTTGATACTTTGCAACTTGGCATTTTACTCTTTCTTACTGGAGGCATTGTAAATCCTTTTTCAATTTTAATTTTAGCACCTGTAATTACATCAGCATCATACTTGCCAGCTTTACTTACTGTAATTTTGTCTTCAATATCAATAATTATTATAATAGTTTTAAATTTTTTCTTTATACCACTTAAACTTGGAAATGAATTTATATTACCTGAAATATATAATTTTGGTTTAGTAGTATCTTTAATTACAACAGTGGTTTTTATTGCAATTTATGCCTACCTTTTTGCTAGTTCTTCACGTAAAATTTCTAATGCATTATCTGTTTCAAAACTTCAAATACTGAATCAAAAAAAAATTACTGAAGTAGGATCATTAAGTGCAGCAGCAGCTCATGAATTAGGAACGCCATTAAATACAATTTTTTTAGTTTTGAATGATTTAATTAAAGATAAAGATCTTATTAAAAATGAGACAATTCTAAAAGATATAATATTATTAAAATCACAAGCTGATAGATGTAAAGAAATATTACAAAAATTGTCTCAAAACCCATTAAAACTTAAAGATAAATTTTTAGAAAAGGTAAAAATTTCAGACTTAATTAAAATTAATTTTGATAAATTCAACAAAAATAAAAATTTAAAAATTACTAGGAATATTAAAGATGAAGAACCTGAGATTATATTTAAAGATGAGATGATGTATGCATTAGGTAATATTATTCAAAATGCAATTTTATATGCAAAAAGAAATGTAAATTGTCAAATTGAATATTTGGAGAATAGTGTTTTAATAAAAATTTCTGATGATGGGCTTGGTTTTTCTAAAGAAATATTTGATAAACTTGGAGAGCCTTATGTATCAAAAAATAATGAGGGAATGGGTCTAGGAATATTTATTTCAAAAAATTTAATTGAAAATATGGGTGGAAAAATAAAATTTTATAATTCAAAAGATAATAACGCTGTTGTTGAAATACATTTTGAAAACTCTATCTTAAGTATATGAATATGAAATTACTTATTGTTGACGACGATCTTCCATTTAGAGAAAGATTAACTCGTTCTATGGAAAAAAAAGGTTTTGATGTTGAATCATCATTCAGTTTCAAAGAATCTTTAAATAAAGTAAATGAAAACCAATATGATTACGCTATAGTTGATATGAGATTAGAGGATGGATCAGGTTTAGAATTAATCAAGGAAATGCAAAAAATAAGTCCAAAAACTAAGTCTTTATTACTTACTGGTTATGGGAATATTGCAACAGCAGTTGCCGCTATAAAGTCTGGTGCTGTTGATTATTTACCAAAACCAGCAGAAATTGATCAAATTTATGATGCATTGACAAATTCTAAAGAAATTCTTCCACCACCACCAGATAATCCTATGACGGCTGATAGAATTAGATGGGAACATATCCAAAGAGTGTTTATACAGTGTAATCGAAATGTTTCTGAAACCGCTAGAAGACTTCGCATGCACAGAAGAACACTACAGAGAATTCTAAATAAGCATGCCCCAAGAGAATAAAATAAATCTATCAATTATTATTCCAGTATATAATGAAGATCAATATTTAAAAACTCTCTTTAATCAAATCATAAAATTTTTTAATAATAAATCTATCGAACTAATTTTTGTTGATGATGGCTCAACAGATAGTTCCGCAGAGATTTTAGCTTCATTCGAAAAAAATAGTAATTACAATTTTAACCTAAAGATAGTAAGTTTAGAAAAAAATTCTGGTAAAGGAAAAGCAATACAAGTTGGAATTAATAATTCATCTGGTGAATATATACTATTACAAGATGCAGATTTAGAATTGGATATTGAAGATGCAAATGAGATGTATCAAATAATAAAAAATAATAATATTATAAAATGTATTTTTGGTAGTAGATACTTATCAGGCAAATTAAAGAAAAATAATTATTTTGTAAATACATTAGTTGGTAAGATAAATTCTTTTATATTTAATATTTTTTTCTCACAATCTTTAAGTGATGTGCATTGCGGTTTAAAAATATTACATCGTAGTGTGGTAGATAAAATTAATTTAACGGTTAACGATTTTGGGATAGAAATTGATTTAGCATCTCAAATAGTTAGAAACAAATTTTTTATATACGAATATGGTGTGTCTTATTATTTTAGAACCAAATCGCAAGGTAAAAAGATTACCTGGATTGACGGCATTAAATCTTTTTATTATCTATTAAAGGCCAGATTTTTTGATAATGATCGTTCAACTAATATATCCATAATATTTACCTCTTTATATATGGCATATGTAGGTTCATATTTTGGAATGGGTTTAGGTAATACACTATTTATTATTTCATTTCTTATAATAGGTTCTTTTCTAGGCCTTCAATATAAAATAATTTCATCTTCAATAATCTTTTTGTTTATATATTTGGGCTCTTTTTTTGGAAGTGGTAATGGAACTTCACTTTCAGTACTAATTTTTTTTATTATGGGTATTCTTTTAGCAAGGTATATAAAAAAACGTTTTCATATATCAAGATTTAATTATTTATTTTAGCCCTGCTTAAACATAAGCTAATACCTATTATAAAGTAAACCGATATACCATACCAATTTTTAATAAGGCTTCCAGTAGACATAATTGGCCAAAATAAAATTACTAATAAAACTATAGATATGATTTTAGATGTATTATCACCGTCATTATTTTTTATAAATTTATAAATAAAGTATAAATATAAAATAAAACTAATAAAAACTATTAATCCACCTTCTGCTAACCACTGTATATAAGTATTATGTGGATGTGAAGCACATCCATAATTTTGCATCATTTTATTATATTTATCTTCATTTTCGCATAAAAATTTAAAATTACTTATTCCAATTCCTGTAATTGGATTATCTTTAAACATTTTTAGTGATAATAAATATATTTCACCATATGCAGAAGATGAAAAGTTTTGTAAAATTTTAAAAATATTTGGCTGTAAATTTACAATTTTTTTACATTCTTTGTCTATATCATCTTCACATTGATAGTATTTTTCAATTTTTAAGCCTTGATGGTGTTCATTTGACTCAATTACATTAAAATCATTATAAAATGGATGAAATTTATAAATTAAGAATATTGATATAATTGCAATAACTAATGATTGTAAAACAACAATTCTATTTTTATTTAAGAAAAACAATAATATAATTAAACCGAGTAAATATGTTGCAAAAGACATTCTTTCACCTGATGCAAAACATACTATCAAAATACTAGATAAATAAATTGATTGAATAAAAATTTTATTTTTAAAAAATTTATTCTTTAAAAGAAAAACATATCCTATTAAACCAAATTTAGATGCATAAGCACCAGGTACTAATTCTTCTCCAAAAGGACCAGTCAGCCTACCATACCAATCTGACTTAAAACCTAACAAATCTGTTCCAAAACCATCTTTCGATGTGTAATTAAAAAATTGAAATAAAGTGTCTATTGAAACAAAAGTTACTGAAATAAATATAACTAATAAAAGCTGATTAAAAAATTTATTTTCTTTAAAAAAAATATAATAACAACATACTGGAATTAAAAGATATCTTAAATAAATAATTGAATCTTGAAATGACTTTATTTGATTAATAGAAAAGAAACTTATAAAAATTAAACTTAACCAAAATAATAGTGATATTTGGATTAATCGATTTTTTTTTAAATCTAATTCTTTTTGTTGAAGCATTATTATTAATAATCCAAAAATACCTCCAAAAGTTATAGTCATATCTGGAATAGCTGGACCAGTTATTAATGTAACTGGCAAGAGGATAAGTAAATATATAAAAAAGATTTTAATATAATTAGTCATCAATTTTTACTAGTTTTAAAAAAACATCCTCTAAATCACTTTCAAAAGTGTTTATTTCTTTAAAGTTTATTTTTGATTTATTTAATATATCTATTATTTCTCTAAGATTAGTTCTATTTTTATCATATTTAAGTGTTAATTTTAAGTTTTCCTTTATTGGATCAAACTTTTGTAAATCATTTGGTATAATAAAATCATTATTTATTGTAAAAGATACTGTTTTATTTGAAATAATATTTAGTAAATTTTCTTTGGTGTCTTCTTTTATTTTTTTTCCAAAATTAATAATTGTAATTGAATCACATAAGTTTTCAGCTTCTTCTAAATAATGCGTAGTAAGACAGATTGTTGTTCCTAATTTATTGATTTTACGTATATAATTCCACACTGAAGCTCTTATATCTATATCAACACCTGCTGTTGGTTCATCTAAAATTAACATTTCAGGGCTATGAACTAATGCTTTTGCAATTAACAATCTTCTTCTCATTCCACCAGAGAGAGTTCTAGCATATGCGTTTCGTTGTTCTGTCAATTTAAGATTTTCTAAAATCTCTTCAGTTTTTCTTTTATTTTTTGGAATTCCATAGAGTCCTGCTTGTAGTTCCAGTAGCTCTACTGGTGAAAAAAATGGATCGATATTAAGTTCCTGAGGAACTATTCCAATTTTAAACTTACTTTGTTTTGAATTTTTATCTATATCAATTCCACAAATGCTAACTTTTCCTGTATTTTTCTTAACCAAACCTCCAAGTATATTGATGAAAGTTGATTTACCCGCCCCGTTAGGGCCTAATAATCCATGAATACTTCCTCTCTTAATTTGTATATCAAACTCAATTAATGCATTAATTTTTTTTGAATTTTTAATATAAATTTTATTTACATTTTTTGCTTCTATTGAATATTTATAGTCTGACATTAATCTAGAATCTTATATATTTAAATTTACAATGAATAAAAAGAGTAGATTAGTATTAGTTGATGGTTCTGCCTATATATTTAGGGCATATTATGGATTACCACCTATGTATCGTGCAGATGGAATTCCAATTAATGCTGTTTTTGGATTTACAAATATGCTTGTAAAGTTAATAGAAGATTACAGCGCTGATAAAATGATAGTGATATTTGATGCTGCAAGAGAAAATTTTAGAAATAAAATTTATCCAGAATATAAAGCAAATAGAGGAGAGGCTCCTGATGACTTAATACCACAATTTCCTTTAATCAGAGAGTGCGTTAAAAGTTTTAACATACCACAATTAGAAATAGAAGGATTTGAAGCTGATGATTTAATAGCTACATATGTTAACTTAGCACAAAAAGATAAAATTGAGACTATAATAGTTTCATCAGATAAAGATTTAATGCAGCTTGTTAGTAATAATGTGACAATGCTTGATCCAATGAAAAATAAAAAAATAGAAGTTAAAGATGTTAAAGAAAAATTTGGAGTACAACCAGATAAAGTTATTTATATTCAAGCTTTAACAGGAGATAAAGTAGATAACATTCCAGGTGCTCCTGGTATTGGCCCTAAGACAGCATCGCATTTAATTAATGAATTTAATGATATTGATGGTCTAATTAAAAATCTCGATAAAATTAAACAAGAAAAAAGAAGAAATATTTTAATAGAAGCAGAAAATAATATCAGACTAAGTTTAGAACTTGTAACACTAAAAAATGATGTCAAAATACCTGAAAGTATTAAAAATATAAAAACCTATAATGAATTAAAAAAAGAAAATAATAACATATTTAAATTTCTTAAAGAGCAGGGATTTAGGTCAACATCTGAAAGATTAAAATCTAATTCTTTTATATCTTTTACTAGTGACGATAACATTTTAAAAAAAGAAACAGAGCCAAAGTATATACTTATTAATTCAAAGAATAATTTTGAAAAAATTTTAAAAGAAATCGAAAAGAATGGCATATGTGCAATTGATACTGAAACTAACTCACTAAATATAGAAAAAGCTGAATTAGTTGGGATATCACTTTGTTACAATGAAAATATCTCTTATTATATTCCAATAAACCATACTACTCCAGATGGATTTAACAAAATTGATAATCAGCTAGATGAAAAATATGTAATTAATCACATTAATAAAATTTGTGAAAGTGAATCAATCTTGAAAATTGGTCAAAATATAAAATATGATATTAGAATTTTAAATAAGTATGGAGTAACTTTTAATTCAATTGCAGATACAATGTTAATTTCCTACTCAATTGATAATGGAATTTATAAGCACAATTTAGATGATCTATCATTTAATCACTTAAATCATACAACTATTAAGTATAAGGAAGTTGTTGGTACGGGAAAAAATGAAATTACATTTGATAAAGTAACAATTGATAAGGCAGTAAATTATGCTGCTGAAGATTCTCTATTAACATATAGACTTTTTCAATATCTTTATCCTCGTTTAATAAAAGAGAAGGCTAATTTTGTTTATCAAAATATAGATTTACCTCTTGTAGAAGTTTTATCAAAAATTGAAGCAAATGGTATTGAAGTAAATAAAAAATTTTTAACAAGTTTAAGTACAGAATTTGAGAATGAGAGTAAGAAAATTGAAAAAAATATTTATAAACTATCTAAACAAGAGTTTAATATTGGCTCACCTAAACAATTAGGAGAAATATTGTTTATTAGTCTTAAAATACCTGGTGGAAAAAAAACAAAATCAGGAACTTATTCTACTGATTCTTCCACTTTAAATAATTTAGCTTCAGATGGATTTGAAATCGCTCAATTAGTTCTTGATTGGAGGGAATTAACAAAACTTAAATCAACTTATACAGATGCTCTATTTAGATTAACCGATGGCAAAAGTAGAGTACATACATCATTTGGTTTAGCTAATACTTTAACAGGCAGATTAAGCTCAACAGATCCAAATCTTCAAAATATTCCAATTAGAACTGAAAATGGAAAAAAAATTAGAACAGCATTTATAAGTGGAAAAGACAAAAAACTAGTCAGTTTTGATTATTCTCAAATAGAACTAAGATTAGCTGCAGAAATTTCAGGTGATAAAAATTTTATTACGTCTTTTAAAAATAACGAAGATATTCATGCATCAACTGCTAAAGAAATATTTAATTTGAAAGATAGTCAAATAAACAATGACTATAGAAGAAAGGCAAAAGCAATTAATTTTGGAATTTTATATGGAATTAGTCCATATGGTTTGGGCAAGCAACTTAATATTTCCAATACAGAAGCAAAAAATTATATAAATGAGTACTTTAATAAATATCCAAAGATTAAGAAATATATGGATAATCAAATTGATTTTGCAAAGACAAATCAATATGTTGAAACCATTTTCAAAAGAAAAATTAACATTAAGGGAATTGTAGATAAAAATTTTGCTATTAGGGGTTTTGCAGAAAGGCAAGCTATTAATGCTCCAATACAAGGAAGCGCAGCAGATATTATTAAGTTAGCAATGATTCAAATTCATAAAGAAATAAATCTTAAAAATATTGAGGCAAAAATGCTTTTGCAAGTACATGATGAGTTGATATTTGAAGTTGAAATTAAAAAATATGATAATTTAGTAAATAGTGTAAAAACAATTATGGAGTCAGTACATTTAAAATATAAAGAATTTTCAGTTCCGTTAGTTGTTGATTATGGTTCTGGTGATAATTGGGGTCAAGCACATTAGAGCTAATTTATGAATATAAAAAAAAAAATTAAGAAACGAAATCCCTACGCTCAAGATTTAAAACTTCCGAAGTATAAACAAAGAATTGTTAGAAGTAAAAAAACTTACACTAGAAAGGGAAATAAAAAGGTTATTTAGAATTCTTCATCAAAGGTATTCATTTCAAACCATTTTTCAAGCTCATGATAGCCACCAATTTTTTCACCATTTAAAATTATTTGAGGAAATGTTTTTGCATTTGGAAACTTTTCAAAAAAATCTTCTCTCGTATAATCTGTATCAAGCATATAAATTTTTGGATTATATTTAGCTAACTTTAATTTAGCTCTATCACAGTAACCACAATTAATTTTAGAATATATTTCTGCTTCCATTAAAATGCTTCATCAAAACTTAAAGCCCTATCTGTTGGTCTTTGGTATTCAGACACTCTTTTTTCAAAAAAGTTAGTGACATTTTGAACATCTAAAGCTCTCATAAAATCGAAGGGGTTTTCTGTCTTAAATACTCTATCAAACTCAAATAAGTCAGCAATTCTATCTGCAACAGCCTCAATATACTGACACATCAAGTCAGCATTCATACCAATTAAATCTACAGGAAGCGCATCCTTTACAAATTCTTTTTCAAAAGCTACTGCCTCCCTAACGATCTCTTCAAATTGTGATTGAGGAACGTCTGATGGGATCAAAGATAAATCGCTAATATCTGCATCAGTTAATGTTTTATTATTAAATTTATCTCTTAAAGTTCTAAACATTAACGACGAAAAGCTAAAATGCATTCCTTCGTCTCTCGCGATCCAATCGTTAGATAATGCCAAACCAGGTAGCAAACCTCTTTTTCTAAAATAATATATTGCACAGAATGAACCTGCAAAAAATAAACCTTCAACTAATCCAAATCCAATTAATCTGGTTAGGAGATTTTGGCTACCATTAAGCCATTTTGAAACCCATTGTGCTTTGTGATTAATGCATGGTACGTTTTGTATTGCATCAAAAAGCATATCTTTTTCTCTAGCATCTTTCACATAGGCTTCAATTTGAAGACCATACATTTCTGCATGAATTGACTCATTTAACATTTGCATTGAGATAAAACATCTTGCCTCAGGTATTAATATTTCTTTATAAAACCTACTTGCTAAGTTCTCATTAATCATTGCTTCGGAATTAGCAAAATAAGCAAGCACGTGCTTAATAAAATGTTTCTCACCATCATTTAAAGTTTCAAGATCTCTTAAGTCATCTTGCAATGATACCTCTTCAGTTGTCCAAAAGGCTTGAATATGTTGTTTATATCTATCCCAAATTTCTTGGTTTTTTATTGGAAATATTGATTTAACACCTTTAGATATCATTCTATTACTCCTTCTTTATGCACTGCAAGTTTCGCAATCTTCTGGCTCATTATTTTGTTTAATAGCAGTATTTATATAAGCATCTTTCGCTGCTTTTTCAGATGAAACTGTGACTTTCACAGCATCAACTGCTGATCTACTTCTTAGATAATACATTCCTGTTTTAAGACCTTTTTTCCATGCATACATATGCATTGAATTAACTTTTCCAAATGTAGGTGTTGAGAGCCAAAGATTCATTGACTGTGTTTGATCTATAAATGGAGCTCTATCTGCAGACATATCAATTACAGTTTTCTGAGACACTTCCCAAACCGTTTTGTAAACTTCTTTTAGTTCAGTTGGAATTTCGTTTATGTTTTCAACCGATCCATTTTCTAAGATTATTTTGTCCCTCATTTCTTTATTCCACAAACCTCTTTGAGAAAGTTCATTCACTAAATATCTATTTACCAGCAAGAACTCACCTGAGAGTGTCTGTCTTTTATATATGTTAGAGGTTTGTATTTGGAATGTTTCTGTATTTCCTAATATAATACCAGTTGACGCAGTTGGCATACAAGCGGTTGTTAAAGAGTTTCTTACACCATGCTCCTTTATTTTAGTTCTAAGTGTATCCCAATCCCATTTTGAAGATGGATTAACATTCCATAGATCAAATTGAAATTTTCCTTCAGAAATTGGTGAATTATTAAATGTTTCGTAGGCTCCCTTTTCTTTTGCTAATTCGCATGAAGCTTCTAAAGCACCAAAGTAAATTGTTTCAAAAATTAGTTTATTTATTTCTTTAGCCTCCTCAGATTCATAAGTTATTCCCATTTTGAAGTACACATCTGCAAGCCCCTGTATTCCTAAACCTATCGGCCTATGTTTATTATTAGATCTTTCCGTTTTATCAGTTGGATAAAAATTAATATCAATTACTTCATCTAAGTTTTTTGTAGCTAATTTTGCCGTCTCGTAAAGAGCATCATAGTCATATATTGATTTTTTTTCTGACTTTTTTACAAACTTTGGTAGAGCAATAGATGCTAAATTACATACGGATGTTTCATTCTTATCTGAATATTCAACTATTTCTGCACATAGGTTAGATGATTTAATAACACCTATGTTTTTTTGATTAGACTTATTGTTAATCGAATCTTTATAGAGCATATAAGGCTGTCCTGTTTCTATCTGCGCTTCTATGATCTTAGACATTAAATCTCTTGCTTTAATTTTTTCTAAATGCTTCATTTCATTTTCATATTTTGTATAAAGTTTTTCAAATTTGTCACCATACACATCTGAAAGACCAGGGCATTCATGCTCACTCATAAGTGTCCATTCTTCATCATTTTCTACTCTTTTCATGAATAAATCTGGTATCCATAAAGCGTAAAACAAATCTCTTGCTCTAAATTCTTCGGCACCCGTATTTTTTCTAAGTTCTAGAAACTTCTCAATATCAGCGTGCCAAGGCTCTAAGTATACTGCAAAAGAACCTTTTCTTTTACCTCCGCCTTGATCAACTGATTTAGCTGTCTCATTAAAAATTTTAAGAAACGGTATTAGGCCATTAGATTTGCCATTTGTTGATTTTATTCTACTTCCACTACCTCTAATATTGTGAGCGTGCATTCCAATACCGCCTGCAGTTTTAGATATTAAGGCACAATCTTTTATAGTATTAAAAATACCTTCGATAGAATCATCCTCCATACCTATTAGAAAGCACGATGATAATTGCTGCATTTTTAATCCACTATTAAATAATGTGGGAGTAGCATGAGTATACATACCACTAGATAAACTTTTGTAAGTTTCTTTTATTTTATCTAAATTAAACTCATTACCGGTAACAGTTAAAGTTACTCTCATCCATAAATCCTGAGGCCTTTCAATTGTTTTATTATCAAACTTTAACAAATAAGCTCTAATTAGTGTTGTAAGGGCAAAATAATCAAATGTATAATCTTTGTCATAATCAATTACTGATTCTATAGCATCAGCATTTTCCATTACTTTTTTATAATAATCTTCTCTCAATAAACCATCATCGTATAAGTTCTTTGTAGCTATTATGAAACCAGGAGTTTCTTTATGAAGAGAATTAACTTTTATTCTTGCTGCTAGATAAGAATAATCAGGATGTTCTACAGTTAAAGCTGCAGCTGTTTCAGCAAGATAAGTATCAATTTCAACGGAACTAATGTCGCTATATAAACCTGGAACAGCTTTTTGAACAACAACAATTGGGTCAATATTTAAACCAGTAGAAAGAACCGAAACCCTATTAGTAATTTTATCTAGTGAAATAGGTTCTCTGCTTCCATCTCTTTTAGTTACCATCATCGATGAAGCTTTTTCTCCAACTTGTTCTTTCAGTTTTTTAGTGTGATACCTGGATGCAGCTCTTTGTTCTCTATATAATACATATGCCCTAGCTACTTTATGATGTTCATCTCTCATAAGAGCTAATTCTACCTGGTCTTGTATATCTTCAATGTGAATCATATCGCCGTCAGCTATTCTTCTAGTGAGCGCGGAGACAACTTTATGAGTTAAAGCTTCAACAGTTTTATGAATTCCATCCTGTTGTTCTTTTTCTTTATTCTTATCATTTCTAATTTTTGTTTGAGCTAAGAATGCTTTTTTAATAGCGTTAGAAATTTTATCTGATTTGAAAGGAGTTATAGCTCCATCTCGACGTACAACACTTAATGTTAAAATGTTTACACTTTTTGCTTCTGAAATATTTGATGATACCTGTAGATTGTCTGCCATTTAAATTCTATCCATTTTTAATAAATTATTGTCGAAAAACACAATATGTAGTGCCGCCGAAAAATGACAATACAACATTTGCTTAATATCGCAATAAGAACAAAATAAGAACATAAATATTTTTTTTATGAAGTCAAACTATTATTTAATATAGTTTTACGAGAGTGAAACAAGTTATTGAAATAATTGAATTTACTTATCAACTTAAATCACAAATTATTAAATTTTAAAAATGTGTTATTTTATCTTTGAACTTAAATATGCCATAAATTATGGATATATTTCAATATGGTAACTATTGCATTAGTGGACGATGAACAGTCGATTCTAACATCAGTGTCTCTTTCTCTGGAAAGTGAAGGTTTTAATGTAGATACTTTTCTAAATGGCGTTGAGGCCTTGGAAGCTTTGGAAAAAAAATCATATGATTTAGGCTTATTTGATATCAAAATGCCCAAAATGGACGGGAATGAACTACTAAGTAAAGTAAGATCAAGCAAGATTGGAAAACTAAAAGATTTACCAATTATTTTTTTGACATCTAAAGACCATGAGCAGGATGAAATCATAGGACTTAGAATGGGTGCTGCAGATTATATCAAAAAACCTTTTTCACAAAAACTGCTAAATGAAAGAGTTAGAACTGTTCTAAGAATCCACTCTAATAGATCAAAAAATAATAATGAATCTAGCGAACAAAAAATATCATTTGTAAAGGGTGATTTGGTACTTGATGAGGATAAACAACTTTGTTTTTGGAAGGGTATAGAAATTGAACTTACTGTTGCTGAATTTAATCTTATTAAATCACTTGCAAAATATCCTGGTGTTGTAAAAGATCGTAACCAATTGATGGATGCAATGTATGGCGATTCGATTTATGTTGATGATAGAACAATAGATAGTCACATTAAAAGACTTAGAAAAAAATTCAGATCTTATGATACATCTTTTAACCAGATAAGAACAAGATATGGGTCTGGATATTCTTGGCGTGATTAGTTTAAAAATTTTTAATTTTTCAAATTTTAGATTATCTATACAGTTACTAATAGTAAATTTATTAATAATAGTATTTGGATTAATTTTTTTATTAATTTTTAATTATTTTTTAATAAAAAATGATAAATTAATTGAAAATAGGATTGAGACATCTATCAATGAATTAAAAAAAATAACATCTTATTTAGAAAATAATTCTATTATTAATATCCCTTTATATCAAACCAATTACCGATGTCGTGTTATAGATAAAGATATAGATGCTGAGCTTTATGAAGAAGAAAAATGTGCTCAAGAAAATTTATTTTTAAATACATTAGAATTATCAGATCTGGAGCTTGAGCAATTTACTGCCGAACAATATATTTTACAAAATTATTCAAATAAGGAATATAATATCAAGATTTTTAATGATAATTGGATTAAAATAGCTGACTCGGATAATCCATATTTATCAAATGAAGTAAGTCAAAGTGAAATTCCTGAAAAGCCTCAAAAAACTTCTAATATTTCTTCTTTTTATAAACAAAGCTACTTTAATGTTTTTAATTCAGCTTACTTGTACATATTAAAAAGTAGATATTCTAAATATCTTACTAATAAAACTCATGAAATTAATATTGTATCTGAAACTATAAGAGAAAAAGAATTATCAAAAAAAATATATATTAATGAACAAGGCAAAATAATTAATATTATTTCATCTCCAATTATTCTTAACCAAAAAGTATATGGTGTCGCATTATTGTCGTTTAATCTTATTATTACCAATGATGATCTTGCACTTAGTTCGATTAATCTATTAAACTTTTTTATAGTGCTTATTATTATAATTTTGATACTATCTTATTTTTTTTTAAGAGGTCTTATTAACCCTTTAAATGAGTTAACAAAAATAACTGTACTTGAAAGAAGCAAATTAAGAAATACTGAAAATTTAAATTACCCTATTAGATATGATGAAATTGGTATTTTATCACAACAAATTCAAATAATGTCTCAAGATTTAAAAACACAGATTGAACAATTAGAAAAGTTCACTACCGACGTTGCCCATGAATTGAAAAATCCCCTTACAGCGATTAAATCATCTAGTGAACTATTGTTAAGAAATACTATTAGTAAAGAAAATAAAATAAAGTTAATCAAAAATTTTAATAATGAAGTTGATCGAATGAATAGATTAATTTCGGATATTTCAAATTTTTCAAGAATTATATCTGAAATAGAAACTGAGAGTTTTAAAAAAATTGAAATTAATAAATTTTTTTTAAATTTTAAAAAAAATTACATGGGCAATATTAAAGGAATAAGTATAAAATTAGAATTGGATGAATCTATATTTGAGGTATTAGTTAATGAGGATAAATTTTTACAGGTGATTCTTAATCTTATTAATAATAGTTTTTCTGTTTCTAAAGAAAACTCACAGATTTTAATAAAAACAGAAAAATTTAATAATAATGTGCTAATAAAAGTTTATGACCAAGGTAAAGGTATTAAATTTGTTGATAAAGAAAAAGTTTTTGAGCGATTTTATACAGATAGAGAGGTTTCAAGAAATGATCACTCCGGGCTTGGGCTATCTATTTCAAGAGAAATTATTAAATCATTTAACGGCTCAATAGAATTAACAGAAAGTGACAATTTTAACTTTAGGGGTGCTTGTTTTATGATTAAATTACCTTTAAATATCAAAAATAAAATCTAAAAGAATAATAAGGAACAATAATGAGTGATGATTTTAAAGTTAAAGATATAAGTTTAGCTGACTTTGGTAACAAAGAAATAGCAATTGCAGAAACAGAAATGCCTGGATTAATGGCTTTACGAGAGGAGTATGGCAATACTAAACCTTTGAAAGATGCAAGAATTGTTGGCTGTCTTCATATGACTATACAGACTGCGGTATTAATAGAAACACTAGTATTTTTAGGTGCTACAGTAAGATGGAGTTCATGTAATATCTTTTCGACTCAAGATCATGCTGCTGCAGCCATTGCTGCCAAAGGCATCCCTGTATTTGCTTGGAAGGGAATGACAGAAGAAGAATTTTGGTGGTGTATAGAAAAAACTTTACAGGGTCCTGATGGATGGAAACCTAATATGATTTTGGATGATGGTGGCGATGCCACAAAAATAATCCATGAAAAATATCCAAAAATGCTTGAAGAAATTTTAGGATTGTCTGAGGAAACAACAACTGGTGTTCATAGATTAAAAGAAATGGAAAAAAATGGACTTCTTAAAGTTCCTGCAATTAATGTAAATGATTCAGTAACTAAATCTAAATTTGATAATTTATACGGTTGTAAAGAAAGTTTAGTGGATGGCATTAGAAGAGGAACAGATGTAATGATGGCTGGTAAAATTGCTGTTGTTGCTGGTTATGGTGATGTAGGTAAAGGATCTGCTGCAAGTTTAAGAGGTGCTGGTGCCCGAGTTTGTGTAACAGAGATTGATCCCATTAATGCACTTCAGGCTGCAATGGAAGGTTATGAAGTAGTTACTATGGATGATGCTTGCAAATACGGAGATATATTTGTTACTGCTACTGGGAATCTTGATGTAATAACCCAAGATCATATGAGACAAATGAGAGATCGCGCTATCGTTTGTAATATAGGGCATTTTGATAATGAAATACAAACGGAAGCACTTCAAAACTACAAGTCAGATGAAATTAAACCTCAGGTAAGGGAAGTTGAGTTTCCTGATGGTAAGAAAATATTACTACTTTCAGAGGGAAGACTTGTTAATCTTGGTAATGCAACTGGACATCCAAGCTTTGTAATGAGTGCATCTTTTACTAATCAAGTATTAGCGCAAATTGAGCTTTGGAAAAATTCTAAAAATTATGAAAATAAAGTTTATGTCTTACCAAAACACTTAGATGAAAAAGTTGCATCACTACACTTAAAAAAAGTAGGAGCCAAACTTACTGAACTTACTGATAAACAGGCTGAATATATAGGTGTAAGTAAGCAAGGTCCTTTTAAAGATAACACGTATAGATATTAGGAATTAACATGAGTAGATCTTATTTATTTACAAGCGAATCAGTTTCTGAAGGTCACCCAGATAAAGTTTGCGATAGAATATCCGATATGGTTGTGGATACTTACTTATCATCTGGAGACCCACAAACAAGAGTTGCCTGTGAGACACTTACTACTACTAATAAAGTTGTACTTGCCGGCGAAGTACGCGGCCCATCAGTATCTAAAGACCAAATTATATCTCAAGTTAGAGATTGCATAAAAGATATTGGTTATGAACAGGATGGCTTTCATTGGCAAAATTGTGATGTTGATAGCTTTCTACATGAACAATCGGCAGACATTGCTATGGGGGTAGACTCTGGAAGTGATAAAGATGAAGGAGCAGGAGATCAAGGAATAATGTTTGGGTTTGCTTGCAAAGATACAGAATCATTAATGCCCGCTCCAATTCATTATTCTCACCAAATATTATATAAAATGGCTCAAGCTAGAAAAGACGGAACTGCTTCTGGATTAGAGCCTGACTCAAAAAGTCAAGTTACAATGCTATATGAAAACGGTAAGCCTAGTAAAGTAACTTCATTAGTTATTTCATCTCAACACAAAGAAGGTTTGTCTCCAAATGATGTTAAGGAAATAGTTAAACCTTATGTGTATGAATGTATACCTAACGAGTTATTAGAAGATCTGCATGATGATGAATTCTATGTAAATCCAACAGGTAACTTTGTTATTGGAGGACCTGATGGCGACTCCGGTTTAACAGGTCGAAAAATAATCGTCGATACTTATGGTGGAGCTGCACCTCATGGTGGTGGTGCCTTTTCAGGTAAAGATCCCTCAAAAGTAGATAGATCTGCAGCATATGCTGCTAGATATTTGGCTAAAAATGTTGTTGCAGCAGATCTAGCTGATCAGTGTACAATACAATTATCTTATGCAATAGGAGTTTCAAAACCCTTATCAGTCTACGTAAACACAAATGGAACTAACAAAGTTGATGAAATAAAGATTGAAAAATCAGTTCAAGATTTATTTGATCTAAGCCCAAGAGGAATAAGAGAACATTTAAAATTAACAAACGCGATTTATGTACCTACTTCTGCTTATGGACATTTTGGAAGAGAGCCAACAAATGAAGGGCATTTTACTTGGGAAAAAACTGATTTAGTAGATGCTCTTAAAGGAATAGCATAGTTAGAATTGCAAAATATCGAGAATCAAATTTTAGATATCTCTGAAATAAAATCTTTTGCATTAAATTTTTGCAAAAACCTTAATCTAGGTGATGTTTTAATGTTGAAAGGTGAACTGGGTGTTGGAAAAACAACACTATCAAGATTTATAATAAATCATTTACATAAACTAAATAATTTATCTATACCTCATTCAATTAAAAGTCCTACTTATCCAATTTTAATTACTTATGACTTAAATACATTTGAAATCTATCATTACGATTTATACAGAATAAAAAATATTAAAGAGTTAGAAGAGTTAGGCTTCTTTGAAAATATTAAAAATTCAATAACATTAATTGAATGGCCAGAGCTATTGGATAACATGCCTTTAAAACATAAACATTATTTAATAAATTTGGAAATACACTCCTACACAAAAAGAATTATAAATATTAAATATTTCAATTAAAATTTATGAATAATTTTTTACGAAATTTAACTGAAATTAAAGGTGGATTATCAAAAAAAAAAATATTTAGAAAATATGAAAAAAAAATCAGTAAAATAGTTATTGATTTTTCTAAAGATGAAACAGAATTTAATAATTTTATAAATGTATACGAAATATTAAAAAAATTAAATATTTCAATTCCAAAAGTCTATGAAGTACATTCAAATAAAAAAATAATTATAGTAGAAGATTTTGGTAATAATAATTTTGATAAAATATTTAAAGAACATCAAGTTTATAGTTTGTTAAAATTAGCTGTAGATAATTTGATTATAATTCAAAATTCACTTGTTGAAGAAGATTTAAATAAATTGAATAAATATACATACAACGATTTAAAAAATGAAATTAGTGAGTTTGTTGATTATTATATTCCATATAAAAAAATTTCGAACTTTCAAGCTGATAGATTTTATCAATCTTGGGAAAATAGCTATAATAGTCAAAAGTTCGATTTTAGTAGCTTAATACATAAAGATTTTGAATTTATTAATTTAATATTATTAAATGAAAATAATTTACACTTAAAATGTGGTATAATTGATTTTCAAAGTGCTTTTATTGGATTCAAGGGTTGGGATTTATTTTCTATTCTTGAAAATCCAAGAATTAATTTTACTAGAAAATATAATGAAGATTTGATCAAGTTTTTTTATGAAAGTATTACAATAAATAATGATTTTTTTGAATTTCGTAATCAATATTATTTATTAAATTTATGCAGACAATCAAGATTGCTTGGTAGATGGATTAAGCTGTTTAAAAATGGAAAAAAAGAATATTTAAAGTATGTTAATATTACTACAAAAAGGATAATATCCTCTATGAACAATCTTCCTTCTTCTGACTTAAAAACAATTTATGAAAATATATTTATAAATTAATGCAAAAATTTTCTTTACTTATACTGTGTGCAGGTTTTGGAAAGCGTATGTTAGATTTAACTGTTAACAAACCAAAACCACTATTAAAAATAGAAAATAGTTCAATTTTAGAAAATACTATAAATTTTTTTCAAAATATCGGATGTAATAAAATTTTTATTAATACTCATTATCTTCATAAAAAAATAGAAAATTATATTTTAAAAAAATACAAAAATAATCGAATAAACCTAGTATATGAGCCATCAATACTTGGAACTGGAGGAGGAATAAAAAATATATTTAATTATGTAAATAATGAAAATATATGTGTCGTTAATTCAGACATTTTTTGGAGGCAACATAATAAATTAGATATTTTAAATTTTTTAAAAGATTTTAACAATGTAAAAAATTGTAAAATTTTATTAGTAAAAGAAAATAATTTTTTTGGTTTAAAAAATAAAAAAGGTGACTTTAACATTAAAAATAATATTGTTTCAAATTGGAATAGTGGCGATGAAGTTATTTATTATTCAGGCTTACAAATTGTAAGTAAAAAGATATTTAGAAATATGCCTTTAAATTTTTCAATAAATGAAGTTTGGCAAAAATTAATTTTAAATAAGAGCTTAAAAGGAGAAATTATAGGCTCAGATATTTTACATGTTGGGGATAAAAACACATTTAGACAGTTATAATTTTTTTTTTAACTTGAATAACCAATTATAGCTTATAAATATAACTATATGTCTACTCACTTAACAAATGATGAAAATTTTGAAAAAGATATATCTACTCAAGATGTACCTGTCGTTGTAGATTTTGGTGCTGAGTGGTGTGGCCCGTGTAAACAACTAGATCCAATATTAGAGGAGATTGCAAGTGAAAATATTAATTCACTTAAAGTATTTAAAATAAATATAGATGAAAATCCTATGACGCCTCAAAAATTTGGAGTTAGAGGGATACCTACTTTGATGCTTTTTAAAGATGGTAATTTAGTAGATACAAAAGTCGGTAGTTTACCTAAATCGGCTCTTGAGGCTTGGATTAAGACTAGTCTATAAAAAATTTCTCCTAATTTTTCCTACTAAATACAAAGACCCTGTAATTAAAAAAATTTTATCATTAGAATTATTAATATAATTTATCGCCATATTTATATTTTTTATTTCTTCACAGTTAATTGAAAGTGACTCACATTTATTAGCAATGATATTAGTTTCAAATGCATTATTTTCATTGGGAATTTTTAATGCTAATATATATTTTATTTCACTCTTAATTATTTTTAAAAAGTTATAAATATCTTTATTGTTAAGCATCCCAAAAACTACATGGGGTTTAAATTTCTTCATTTTTAAAAACTCTTTTAATTTGAATGCGCCCTCAATATTATGAGAACCATCTAAAATAATTTTTTTATTATTAAAATTAATTATTTCTAATCTTCCAGGCCACACTGTTTCCTTAATTGCAATATTGGTTTTTTTAAAACTAAATCCTATATTTTTTTTCATTATTTCAAAAAAAGCTAATGCAATTGATGCATTTTCTATTTGATGAGTTCCATTTAGTTTGGGTTTATTAATATTTCTTTTCTTTTTTTTATACTGAAACTCAAATTTTTTATTTTTAATATTTGTAATGTTAAAATCTCTACCAAAAAAATAAATATTTTTTCTTTTTAATAGTTTGTTTCTAATAAAATTTTCTACTTCTACTTTTTGCTTACCTATCAATACGAAATCACTGTTTTTTATAATACCTAATTTTTCTTTTGTTATTTTAATTATTGTATTTCCAAGAAATTCCTGATGATCATGACTAATTGGTGTAATAATACTACATAGTTTTTTAGGTATAATATTAGTTGCATCTAATCTTCCTCCCAAACCTGTTTCAAGTATTAAGAAATCAGAAAGTGACCTTTGAAATAAAACAAATGCAGCAGCTGTTGTAATTTCAAAAAAAGTTATAGGTTGGTTATTATTAATTTTTTTTACAAATTCTAAAGTGCTATTTAATTTTTTACTACTGACCTCTTTATTATTTAGAATGATTCTCTCATTAAATTTTGAAAGATGAGGAGATATGTATGCATCGCATGAATATCCATTTGTGATAATAATATTTCTTATAAAACTTTGAACTGAACCCTTACCATTTGTACCAGCAATGTGAATAGTTTTTGGAAGGTCTAAATGTGGATCTCCAAGTTTTTTTAAAAGTTTCCTTAATCTCTCTAAAGATAAATCTATGTATTTAGGGTGTAACTTTAAAAGCTCATCTAAAAGCTTATTTGTATTAGAGCTCACTTATTCACTTATATGCTTAAGAACTTTATAAAGAGTATCTCTGAGGTTTTTTCTATGAGAAACTATATCAACCATTCCGTGTTCTTTTAGATACTCTGCTTTTTGAAAATCAATTGGTAATTCTTCTCTTATAGTATCTTGAATTACCCTCTTTCCTGCAAAACCAATTGTAGCTCCTTTTTCAGCTATTGTAATATCTCCAAGCATTGCAAAAGAAGCTGTCACACCACCAGTTGTTGGTTCTGTCAAAATTACTATGTAGGGAATTTTATTATCATTTAACATATCAATAGCAGCTACAGTTCTTGGCATTTGCATTAAACTAATTATACCCTCTTGCATTCTTGCACCACCAGAAGATGTAACAATTACATAAGGTAATTTTCTTTTAACTGATATTTTTGCACCTTTAACAATTGCACCTCCAACAGCTCTACCCATTGATCCACCCATAAATTCAAAATTCATCAATCCAATTACCAATCCTTTATCATTAATCTTTCCTTCTAAAAGAATGAATGCATCTTCTCTACTTGTTTTTTTTCTATATTCTTTCAATCTATCTTTATATTTTTTTTTATCTGAAAAATTTAGTGGATCATCTGAAATCTTGTCAGTTGAAATTTCACTATATTCACCTTCCTTAAAAAATAATTTTATTCTATCTTCAGCTGACATTCTAAAATGGTAATCACAATTCATGCAAACTCTTAGATTTTCAGTTAAGTCTTTATGATGTATCATATTTCCACATGATATGCAGTTACTCCATAGTTTTTCAGGTACTTCTTTTCTTTTAACTAAAGAAGATAATTTTGGTTTTACAAAATTTGTTAACCAGTTCACGAATAGGTACCTTGCTTTAATTTTATTGTAAAATCTTCAATTTTTTCAAGCATAATTTTTTTTTGATCTAAATTTTTTTCAATTATTTTTATAATACTCGAACCTACAACAGCTCCATCAGCAATTTTGCAAATTTTACTTACATCTTCTGCACCTTTTATGCCAAAACCAGGAACAACGGGTAAATCTGAATGTTTTCTAATAAATTTTACAGATTGTTCTAATTCTTGGATGTTTGCAGACTTTTGACCAGTAGTTCCCATTACACTTACATAATATAGAAATCCGCTAGCATTTTTTAATATTAGTTTAAGTCTATTTTCATCTGTAGTAGGTGTAATAAGTCTTATTAAATCTATATTATTTTTTTTTAATTCAATTAATAAATCAGTGTCTTCTTCTGGTTGTAAATCCACAATAATTAAACCATCCACACCGTTTAGAACACAATTTTTTACAAAATCATCAATTCCATAATTCAAAATAACATTGTAGTATCCCATTAATATAATAGGTAAATTATTCTTTAAATTTTTTGCATTTGCAACCAATTGAAAAATATTATCTAAATCAATATTATTATTTAAAGCCCTATTGCTTGATAACTGTATGGTAGGACCATCAGCCATAGGGTCTGAAAATGGCATACCTATTTCTATAATATCCACGTTATTTTTAATCAAAATTTCAATAATTTTATTACTAGTTTCAAAATCAGGGTCACCACCTGTTATAAAAGTTACTAATTTTTTTTGGTCTTTATTTTTTTTAAAAATTTGGCTTATTAAATTAGTCATTAAATTTTTATTTTAAGCTCATCAGCTATTGTAAAAATATCTTTATCACCTCTCCCACACATGTTCATAACAACTATTTTATCTTTACTATAATTTTTTGCTATTTTTTTTAGTACTGATAAGGCGTGTGCAGGTTCCAAAGCTGGTATTATACCTTCAAGTTTACAACAATATTGAAAAGCTTCTAGAGCATCTTTGTCAGTAGCTGACATATATTTAACTCTCTTTTCTTCAAATAAAAAAGCGTGTTCTGGTCCAATTCCTGGATAGTCTAAACCTGCAGAAATGGAGTGAGCCTCTTGAATTTGTCCAGTAGAAGATTGTAATAGGTAAGTCTTATTACCATGTAAAACACCAGGTTTGCCACCTGTCAAACTAGCTGCATGTTTAAATGTATCAATACCATGTCCAGCTGCTTCAACTGCTATCATTTCAACGTCAGTGTCATCTAGAAATTCATGAAAAAGTCCTAAAGCATTTGATCCACCACCTATACAAGCAAGCAGTAAATCAGGTGATTTACCTTCAATTTCTTTAAGCTGTTCTCTAACTTCTTTACCAATAATGGATTGAAAATCCCTTACCATAGCAGGATAAGGATGTGGACCAGCAGCAGTTCCAATTATGTAAAATGTATCTTTAACATTCGTTACCCAGTCTCGTAAAGCCTCGTTCATAGCATCTTTGAGAGATTTAGATCCAGTTGAAACACTTCTTATTTCTGCACCAAGTAACTTCATTCTAAATACATTCGGGGACTGTCTTTCAATATCCTTTTCACCCATATACACTATGCAGGGTAGTCCAAATAGTGCACAAACTGTGGCAGTAGCTACACCATGTTGACCTGCACCTGTTTCAGCTATAATTCTCTTTTTTCCCATCTTTTTTGCTAATAAAATCTGACCCATACAATTGTTTATTTTATGAGCACCTGTGTGATTTAATTCGTCCCTCTTAAAATATATTTTAGGACCATTTAAATCTTCAGATATTCTTCTGGCAAAAAATAATGGGCTTGGTCTTCCCACGTAAGTTTTTAAGTAGTGATTAAACTCATCAATAAATTTTTCATCATTCTTAATTTTATCATACTCTTTTTCGACTTCAAGTATAAGAGGCATTAACGTCTCAGAAACATATCTACCTCCAAACTGACCAAAATAACCCTTCTCATCTGGATATTTTTTATAAGTATTTTTAAGCATATTTAATTTTGTCCATTAAATTATTTATAATGTGATTATCTTTAATGCCAAGCTCTTTTTCGACTCCAGAAGACAAATCAACTCCAAAAGGATTGATTTTTTTTCTTAATAGATCAATATTATCTATATTTATACCACCTGAAATAAACCAAGGCTTTGTAATTTGGAAATTATTTAAAATATTCCAATTAAAACTTTTAGCATTTCCTCCTGGTAACTCACCAGGATTTGGCATGTAATCAAATAAATAATAATCTGCTTCTGAGTAATTATCAATTTTATTCAAATCATTTTGATATTTTATCGAAATTTTTTTAATTACCTTTAATTTATTATCTTTTAATTTTTTTATATAATCATTATCTTCTTCACCATGAAGTTGAATTATCTTAAGCTTTAGATCAAAAACCAATTCTTTTAGAGTGTTTATATTTTCATTAACAAAAACACCAACACCTTCAATATTTAAATTTTTTGATAAATTTAAAAGATATTTTGCATTTTCTTTTGAAATATTACGAGGACTTTTTGTGTAAAAAATCATACCAAAAAAATCAATTTTATTTTTTTCACAACAGAGGAGAGTTTCTTTAGTTTGAATTCCACAAATTTTTATAATCATTAATTTATAGAATTATTTATTGTTTTTAGAATTTTTAAAGGGTTAGAAGCTTTAATAATTGGTCTTCCAATCACTAAGTAATCAGCTCCTAAATCAATTGCTTCTTTTGGGGTCATTACTCTTTTTTGATCATCATGTTCATTTTTTATACGTATCCCTGGTGTGATGATAAGAAATTTTTTTCCAACTTTTTTTCTAATATATTTTATCTCTAAAGGACTACAGACTACACCATCTAGTTGGTTTTTTTTTGCTTGATTTACAAATTTTTTAACTAACTTTTCAATTTTTTTTTCATTATAATATAATTTAGTCATGTTCTGATCCAGACTTGTTAATACTGAAACACCTAAAATTTTTGTATATTTCTTATTTTTAATACTTGCTCTCATCATTTCATTACCTCCTGAAATATGTACAGTTGTAAGTAATGGTTTTAATTTACCTATAGCTTTGACTCCTTTTTCCACCGTATTGGGAATATCATGCAATTTAAGATCTAAAAAAATATTAGGACAAATTTTCTTAACTTGATTATAACCATCTATTCCAAAATTAAAAAAAAATTCGTATCCTATTTTAAACGCGTAAGCTTCAGATTTTAAAATATTTACTAATTTTTTTATTTTTTTTAAATTATCACTATCTATAGCAACGATAACTTTTTTAGAATTCATTATTTGTTTTCGGATTTACTCTATTATGTAAAATTTTACCTATTTTAAAATGCAATTTATATGATTTTTTTTTAAATAATTTTTCATTTGTCTTAGGATTTCTTACTTGCTTCTCTTTATTGATTTTCCTGCTGATAGTACCAAATCCTCTGATTTCAATATTTCTTCCATCTTTAAGTGAGCTTGATAATTTTTTAATAAATAGCTCGAAAATACTTTCGATGTCATTTAAATCAAGATTTTTATACTTATTATGTAGTTTATCTAGAATTTGAGATTTTAACATTAGTTCTATTTCTTTAGAACTGAACCTAATATATCTCCTAATGAAGCTCCAGAAGCACTAGATCCATATTTAGATAAAACTTCTTTTTCATCTATTATTTCAAGTTCTTTAATTGAAAGATTTAAGACTCTTGATTTACTATCTAGTGATACTATTATTGAATCCACATTTTCACCAATGGCAAATCTTTCAGTCTTTTGCTCATTTTTATCTTTTGATAAGTTAATTTTCTTAATATATCCTAATATCTTTTTTTGAGAATCTAGTTCAACTTTTAAACCTTTTTCATCAATTTCTATTATTTTACCAGTTATTTTGGATTTAAGTGGATTTTTATCCAGATATTCTTGTACTGGATCACTCTTTAAATGTTTAATACCTAAACTAATTCTTTCTTTTTCAACATTAATATCTAATATTTTTACTTTAACTTTGTCACTTTTTTTGAATTCTTTTAGCATTAAGTCACATTCTTTTTCTTCCCAACTTAGGTCTGAAACATGGACCATGCCGTCAATTTCATCTTGAACTTTTACAAATATCCCAAAATCAACAACATTAACAACCTCAGTTTCAAAAGAATCATTTATATTATAGTTTTCTTTAAGCTTTACCCAAGGATTTTCTTTAGTTTGTTTTAAACTACAATTTATTCTTTTTTTATCTTCGTCTATTTCTATTACTTTGACTTCTATTGTTTCACCTAAGTTTATTATCTTTGAAGGGTGAGGGGGTTTTTTTAACCAAGTTAGTTCATTAATTGTAATAATACCATCATAAATTTCGTTTATTATAATATTAATTTGATTGTCAGATATATTTGAAATCTTACATTTAATCTTGTCATCAACTTTAATATTATCGTGAACAGTATCCCATGGATTTGGAGATAATTGTTTAATTCCTAAGCTAAGTCTTGAAAGTTCTTCATCAAACTTTAAAACTTTTACTTTAATACTTTGGTTTAATTCCAAAATATCTGATGGGTTATTTATTTTAGTCCATGAAATATCTGTTACATGAACTAACCCATCTAAACCACCAAGGTCGATGAAAGCTCCATAATCAGTAATATTTTTTACTTTGCCTTCTATTATAGATCCTTCTTCAATAGAACTTAAAAGTTCTTTTCTTTGTTCTTTGAGTTCATTTTCAGTAATTGCTTTTCTAGAAACAACAATGTTGCCTCTAAATTTATCCATTTTAAGAATTAATAATTCAATCGGTTTATTGAGTAACTCCTTTGTATCTTTAACAATTTGTCTCGTATCTATTTGACTGCCAGGCAAAAATGCAGTTACTCCATTTAGATCTACACTTAATCCACCTTTTACTCTATTGTATGGAATACCTGTAACAACATTGTTATTTGAAAAACTTTCTTGTAAATCATGCCAAGCTTTTTGCTTCACAGCTTTTTCTCTTGAAATAGATGTTTCACCATCTGCATTATCTAAGTTTTCAATAAACACTTCTGTTTGATCACCAATATTAATTTCAGGTTTTTGACCTGGTCGTGAAAATTCACTTATTGAAATACGACCTTCACTTTTTAATCCAACATCAATAGTTACAATATCATTTTCAATTGAAACAATAGTTCCAGAAACAATACTTTTTTCCTTTGCATTTGTGTTTTTATATGAGTTTGCAAGTAGTGCATCGTATTCAGTATTAGAAATTTTATTACTTGTATTTTCAGTCATTTATATATTTCTTATTAACTTGTTAATTTGATTTGCTGTTCTCAAGAAGTTACCATTATTGTTTATTATAATGGCACCACTAGGAATTACTAGAGGTGAAACTGATCTATTCTTATCTTTCTTGTCTCTCAATTTTATATCTTTCAAAATTTGACGGTATATAGACTTTTCACCACTATCAATCAACTGTTTATATCTTCTTTTTGCTCTATTTTGCTCACTTACGTCTATATATAGTTTTAGTTCAGCATTCCTAAAAACTACTGACCCAATATCTCTTCCATCAATAACAAAATGGCTATTTTTTTTATTAAAATTAACAAAATTTCTTTGAAATTTATTGATATGATCTCTTACAAATTTATGTGTAGCAATTATTGAGGCAATTTTACTAACTTTTTCTGATCTTAGCCTTTTATAATTTCTAAATGAGATATTTTTTTGCTCTTTCATTATTTCTTTTATTTCTGTTGTGGATTTTATATCAATTTGACTTTTAAGAATTTTGTATGCTAAATTCCTATATAAAATGCCAGAATCAAGATGTTTAAAACCCCACTTATTAGAAATATATTTCGCTATTTTGCCTTTACCTGAACCAGCTGGACCATCAATAGTAACAATCATTACACTTAAGAAATATGGGCACCAATTTTATTAAACTCATCTACAAATGATGGAAAACTAGTATTTATAGAATTTGCATCTTCAATTTTTAAAGGTCCGATTTTAGTACCCATCACAGCAAATGCCATTGCAATTCTGTGATCATAGTCAGTTTTAATACTTTTATTTTTAATGTCAAAATTTTTACTTGGAAAAATATGAAGGTCATCATTTTCAATTTTACATTTTACTCCACATCTTTGAAGGTTCAGCATAATTAAATTTAATCTGTCACTCTCTTTAACTCTAAGTTCTCCCAACCCTCTAAAAATACTAGGTGAATCAGCAAAAGATGCCGCTACTGCAAGTATTGGATATTCATCAATCATTAATTTTGAAAAATCAGAATCTAAATCACAACCAGTCAATTTTGAATTACTAACTTCAATATCACAAACCTTCTCATTGTTAGACGTTCGTTCATTAAAATAATTTATGTCGGCACCCATTTTTTCTAGAGCAATTAAAATTCCATTTCGAGTAGGATTGATATTTATATTACATAATTTAATCTTTGAATCATCATTTATAATTGCTGCAACTATAAAAAAAGCACTGCTTGATAAATCACATGGAACATCAATATTTTTAGATATTAACTCTTTTTTTCCTTTTATTTTGATGATTTTTTTTGAATTATTTTTTAAAATATCAATGTCTGCTTCAAATGACTGCAACATAATCTCTGTGTGATCTCTTGATATATGGTTTTCTACTATTTCAGTTGTGCCATTTGTATTTAAAGCCGCTAAAATTATTCCTGATTTAATTTGTGCTGATGGTATTTTTATATCTATAGATGTGCTTAATAATTCTTTACCTTTTATTTCCATTGGTAGCTTACCATTGTTATCATAAATTTCAGCATTCATTTTTTTTAATGGGTCAGATATTCTTTTCATTGGCCTTGAAGACAGAGATTTGTCACCGATTAATTTAGAATTAAAGCTTTGACTAGATAATAGACCTGCTAACAATCTAGCACTCGTTCCAGAATTACCAAGGTAAATTTCTTTTTTAGGTTTTTTTAAGGAATTCATTCCTTTGCCATAAATAGTCACCTTTCCATTTTGTTCGGTAATATTGACACCCATACATTTAAAAGCTTCAAGAGTATTTATTACATCATCAGATTTTAATAAATTACTTACTTCACATATACCATTTGAAATAGAAGGTATAATTATAGATCTGTGTGATATTGATTTATCACCAGGTATTTTTGGTAAACCCTTAAGAGCTGTATTTATTTTGTTACTTATCATTAAAGCTGGAAATTTGATCCAAGATAAAATTTTTGTATTTTTTCATCTTTTATAGCATCCTCAGGATTACCTTCAAAAAATAATGCTCCTTCATTTACAATATAAACTTTATCAACAATCTTAAGAGTTTCTCTTACGTTATGATCTGTAATAAGAACTCCTATATTTTTTTGTTTTAATTTTTTTATTATAACTTTAATTTCTTCAATTGATACTGGATCAATTCCCGTTAAAGGTTCATCTAAAAGTAGATATTTAGGATTAGATGCAAGTGTTCTTGCTATTTCTAATCTTCTTCTTTCTCCACCTGATAATACTATAGATTTTGATTTTCTTACGTGATTAATATCAAATTCATTTAGTAAATTTTGTAAAATTATATCCTGCTTGTTTTTTTCACTTTCTGTTATTTCAATTATTGATAATAAATTATCCTCCACATTCATACCTCGAAATATTGAAGATTCTTGAGGTAGGTAACTTATACCCATTAAACCTCTTTTATAAATTGGTATATTTGAAATTTCTAATTTATCTAAAAAAATTGATCCTCTATCTTGTTTGACCAAACCCACAACAATGTAAAAACTTGTAGTTTTGCCTGCTCCATTTGGTCCAAGAAGGCCAACTATCTCACCTCTTTTTATGGAGAGGCTTAAATCTCTCACGACCTCCTTGTTACCATATGATTTTGATATTTTATTAACAATCAATCCATCATCTAAAATGTTAAACTTATTCATTATTATTTTTTAATATTGCTTTTACTTTATTAGAATCATTAGACTTTATTTTATATGAATTAGTTTTTGTATCAAGAGTTCCATAATCACCCATAATGACTTCGCCACCTCTTAAAATTTTTACATCTTCTTCTAATTCAATTAATGATATTTCCTTATTATATTTTATATTTTTAGCAAACATTTCTGTATTATCACTCTTAATGTATGCAATATTTTGATCATACACGTTTAGTATGATGATTTCTTTAGCATTATTTTTAGAAGAAAACTTACCATCAATTTCACTTCCTTCTATAAGTATATCTTGAGATTTAAGAATTGAATTAGAACCATTGAGATTAAAACTACCATTTAAATTTATTACTTGAATTTTTTCATCAGAAAACATTTCTATTTCATCAGTAATTAGCTTTGAACTTGTTCCTTCAATTATAATTTCCTCATTCTCAATTCGAAATAAAAGCTTATTACCTTCAGCGGTAATATTGAATTGATCTGAAATCAGACTAACATTTCCAAATGCATTTATTAATTTGATATCATACAAATCTTTATCAAAAAATATTTTTATTTCATCTCCAAGTAAAACAAATTTATCTGAATCTATTTTTACATTTTTTTTTAAAAGGTAGTATTTATCATCTTGAAATACCTCAATACCCTCTTCAGCTGTTATTTCTGTTTCCCCTAAAGTTCGCGAATAAGAATAATTAGTAATTAATAATATACATAAAATAAAAAATATTCTCATTTTAAAGTTATAGTTGAATTTCCAAAAAATTTTATTTTTTGACCTTTATCATAAATATTGAAACCTTCTGCAGAAATTTTTGTTTTTTTTGATTTAAAAGTTGAATTATTTTCACTTCTTGCTGTTTGTTCTTTTCTATCAAATATTACATTATCACTTTCAATACTAAATTTATTAGATTTAAAAAGCACATTTTTTTTCAATAATATTTTATCTTTATCAACAAAGTTACCCTCCTTGGCAGTTACTAAAATTTTTTGATTTAAACTATTAATTGAAAACCTTGGCGCAGTTATATCTACATTAGAAATTATGTTGTTATTAATTTTAATTTTAGAAAATGAAATTGAAAAATATTTAGAGAAAATAATAATTAAAAAAATAATTGAAATGAATAATGAAAAAAATAAAATATAGTTTCTGTTTATTGATAGCAAAAGATTCAATTTAACTTGTTAACCTTAATAAGTCATGAATATGAACAATCCCAAGTGGTTTCTTATTTTCACAAATAAAAAGACTGGTAATTTTCTTAGTATTCATAATATTTATAGCTTCACCAACAAGAATATCTTTACTAGCTATAGTTGGATTTTTAGTCATTACTTCTTTAGCTTTTTTTTCAAAAAATTTAGAATTCATTTTTCTTCTTAAATCTCCATCTGTTATTATTCCTATTATTTGTTTATTTTTGTCAACAACACCTAAACACCCAAAACTTTTCTTAGTCATTATAATGATTGCTTTTGACATTTTTACATCTTGATTAACTGTTGGAATTTTATTTTTAGTATGCATTATTTCATTTGCATATTTTAAATCTTTCCCAAGATTTCCTCCTGGATGAAGACTTTTAAAATTTTTACTTTCAAAACCTTTTAGCTCTAGTAACGCAATAGCAATACAATCGCCTATAATTAGAGCCATTGTGGTAGAAGTAGTAGGAGCTAAATTTAAAGGACATGCTTCAATGGGTTTTTTATATAGAATTCCAAAAGTTGAATTTTTATGTAGACTACTTTTGGAATTACTAGTTATACTTATTAAAGTAATATTAAATCTTTTTACAAATTGTATGATATTATTTAATTCAGATGTCTCACCCGAATTAGAAATCGCAATTACACAATCGTTTTTCTTTATACTTCCTAAATCACCATGACTTGCTTCTGTAGCATGAATAAAATAAGAAGGGGTTCCAGTTGAAGTTAATGTTGCTGATATTTTATTACCAATATGTGCACTTTTTCCAACACCAGTTAGAATAACTCTACCTTTAGTATGATGAATTGCATCTACAGCCTTGTAAAAATTATTATTAAATGTGGAATTTAAAGTTTTAATACTACCTAATTCCCTCATATAAGCTTTCTTAGCACTACTTAAGATTTTCTTTTTTTTATTCATTAATGTTTAAAAATATCTTGCTCAGCCCAACCCATAAGATCTAAGTCAGTTCTATATTCAATAAAATCAAAACATGCTTTTGCAAGTTTATCTCTTTTTTCTCTAATTAACATTTTATTAAGTCTATCCTTAATTTTATGTAAATATAACACATCTGTAGCTGCATACCTTTGTTGTTCTTTTGAAAGTTCACCACCCCAATCTGAAGATTGTTCAGATTTTGAAATATTTTTATTTAATAACTCACTACATAGATCTTTATATCCATGTTTATCCGTATATGTTCTAACTAATTTGGATGCTATTTTAGTGCAATAAACATTTTTAATTTTAATTTTAAAATTATATTTAAAAACTGCTATATCAAATCTAGCATAGTGAAATATTTTTTGTATCTTATTATCTTTTAAAATATTAATTAAATTTTTAGGCTTTTTATGTGTAAAATTTATTTTAATTAAATTACAAATATCGTCTCCATTTGAAATTTGTACTAAACACAGCTTATCTCTTTTTGGATTTAATCCCATAGTTTCACTATCTATAGCTATATATTTTGATGGCTTAAAACTATCTGGTAGATCGCCTTGATAAAGATTTATTTTCATTTTAATTTGATTAAATGTATTATATTATTTTATTATATCACTTATTTAATTAAAGGTCATGAAATCTATAGTAATTTTTGGTGGAGCTGGTTTTGTTGGAAAACATCTAACTCGTAGATTAGCAAAAAAAGGCTATAAAATTATAATTCCCTATCAAAAATCAATACAGGAAGCGAAAATTCGTCTTCTAGGTGTTACTGGTCAAATAATGCCTTTTAGATATTCGTCATTGGACGATCATAGATTAAAAAATGTTCTTAAAAATTCAGATATTTTTATTAATCTTAAGACAACTTATGATCAAAAAAGTGGAGATTTTAACTCTACTATTTTTAAGTTTAATAAGAAATTAATAAGCATTCTAAAAAAAAATATATCCTTGGAAAAATATGTATTTTTTTCTGGTTTGGGTGTTGATATTGATAAAAATTCAAAAAGAAGTATTGCAGTATATAAGTCAGAGAAAGAAGCATTAAAGAATATTAAAAATACTATAATAATTAGACCTGGAGTAATAATAGGCGGAGGTGATTTATTTCTAAAAAGATTGATTCCAATCTTTAAAACCTCTTTTTTTGTCCCATTGTTTGGAAATGGATTAACTAACTTTCAACCAGTATTTATTGATGATGTCTCACATGCTATTGAAAAAATAATTGAAAACAATTCTAAAGGAAGTAGTATTTATGAATTAGCTGGACCAAGAGTTATTTGTTACAAAGATTATTATAATTTTATTTCAAATTGTCTAAAAAAAACAAGAGTACTAGTTCCAACTCCAATGAGTGTTATGAAGCCTTTAATAAGTATTGCTGAAAAAACTCCATTTTCGCCTCTTACTTCAGAACAGTTGTTATTATTTGAAAAGGATAACATTCAGCAAAATATTGATAAAACCTTTGAAAATTTAAATATTAATCCACAGGATACTCTAGAAATTACAAAGAATATTGCCGAAAAATAAGTTTTTTTTATAATTTCGTACAAAAATGGTACTATTTTATATTTTTTTCTATTTATTTTAGACTCTTGATTGTGTATTTGATCTAAACTAACTTAAATAGTAAACAAATGTGAACTAATGCTTAAATTTACTAAAATAAATCAAGAAAATCCTAGTAAAATATCTCCTGATAAGAGAGTCAAAACTTTTGATGAAATTTATGCAAGATATGCTGCTCAAAAAGCTGAAGAGCAGGCTTCAAGATGTTCTCAGTGTGGAGTTCCCTTCTGCCAAGTCCATTGTCCTCTACATAACAACATACCTGATTGGTTAAAGTTAACCGCTGAGGATAGAATGCAAGAAGCATTTGAAATTTCAAGTTCAACAAACAATATGCCTGAAATTTGTGGCCGTATCTGCCCCCAAGATCGTCTATGTGAAGGTAACTGTGTAATTGAACAATCAGGACATGGAACAGTTACTATAGGATCAATTGAAAAATATATTACTGATAATGCATGGGAAAAGGGCTGGGTAAAAAAAATAACACCCAATGAAGAAAAATCAGAAAGCGTTGGAATAATAGGTTCAGGCCCAGCTGGTTTAGCTGCAGCTGAAGAGCTTAGAAAAAAAGGTTTTCAGATTACGATCTATGATCGATACGATAGACCAGGTGGACTTTTAATATATGGAATTCCAAATTTTAAATTAGAAAAAGAAATTGTGATAAGAAGAACAGATCGTCTTAAAGAAAGTGGAATTAAATTTGAATTAAACTGTGATATTGGGAAAGATATAACTTTTGAAGATATAAAAAATAAGCACAACGCAGTTCTAATTGCTACCGGAGTTTACAAATTTAGAGAAATTAATCTAAACAATTCAAACTACAATAACGTAGTACCAGCATTAGATTTCTTAGTTGCTAGTAACAAAACAGGTTTAAAAGATAAAGTTGAAGATTTTGTAAACGGAAGATTAAATGCAAGTGGTAAAAATGTTGTGGTTATCGGTGGTGGTGACACAGCAATGGATTGTGTTAGAACTGCAGTAAGACAAGGCGCTAAATCTGTTAAGTGTTTGTATAGACGTGATAAAACCAATATGCCTGGATCACAAAGAGAAGTTCAAAATGCTATTGAAGAGGGAGTTGATTTCCAATGGCTGACTCTACCTACTGAATATTCTGGAAATGGTTCTCTAAAAAATGTCAAAACTGTTCTTATGCAACTTGGTGAACCAGATGAGTCTGGCAGGAGAAAACCTGAACCAAAAGAAGGAACTGAAAAAAATCTTGATGTTGATCTTGTTATAGAGGCTCTTGGCTTTGAGCCTGAAAATTTACCTAAACTTTTTGATAATCAAGAACTAACCATTACTAGATGGGGAACTCTCAAAATTAATTATAAAAATATGATGACATCAATTGATGGTGTCTTTGCTGCAGGTGATATTGTTAGAGGTGCAAGTCTTGTAGTATGGGGTATCAAAGATGGCAGAGATGCTGCAAAAAACATTAGTGAATATATAGAGTTCAAGCAATTTTCAGAAAACAGAGAGAAAAAGAAAGTTGCAAATGCATAATAATTTTATCAAAAAATATAAGAAGAATAAAAAATTTCTTGAAGATAATCACATATACGATGAAAAAGATGAGCATTCATCATGTGGTGTTGGATTAATTGCTTCTTTGGATGGCTCTGAAACACGAGAGATTGTTGAGTTGGGAGTACAAGCACTCAAGGTTCTCTATCACAGAGGAGCTGTCGATGCAGATGGTAAAACAGGTGATGGTGCTGGAATTCAATTATCTATTCCTAAAGATTTTTTTAAAGAAAAAATTGAAAGAACAGGACACAAACCAAATGATTATCCTTTTGGCGTTGGTATGATTTTTTTACCAAGAACTGATTTTGTAGCACAGGAAAATGCACGTACAATAGTAGAATCTGAAATAATTAGAGAGGGTCTAAAAATATATGGTTGGCGACATGTCCCAATTAATTCTTCGATTATTGGTGATAAGGCTAAAGCTACCAGACCTGAAATAGAGCAAATACTTATATCGAATGAAAAAATACAAGATGAAAAAGATTTCGATAATAAACTTTATATAATTAGAAAAAGAATTGAGAAGGAAATAAGACGACAAAATATATCAGATTTTTATATCTGTTCTCTTTCTTGCCAATCAATTGTTTACAAAGGAATGTTTTTAGCTGAACAGCTTTCGAATTTTTACCCTGACATACAAAAAGAAAACTTTGTATCTAGGTATGCTGTCTATCATCAGAGATATTCTACAAACACATTCCCTACATGGTCACTTGCACAACCATTTAGAGTAATTGCTCATAATGGTGAAATCAATACTCTAAAAGGGAATAAAAACTGGATGTCTGCTCATGAACCTAGAATGCAACATCAAAATTTTGGAAGTAATATTGATGACTTAAAGCCAATCATAGACTCAAATGCTTCTGACTCAGCTGCATTAGACTCAACAGTTGAGTTACTTGTTAAAGCAAATCGTTCTCTTCCAATGGCAAAAATAATGACAATTCCTGAAGCATGGGCACACAGAAGAGATTTTCCAAAAAAATTAAAAGATTTATATGCTTATGGTGGTGCTGTTATGGAGCCGTGGGATGGACCAGCTGCTATATGCGGAGCTCATGATGATTGGGCGATAGCTGGTATGGATAGAAATGGTTTAAGACCTATTCGCTATACTCTTACAAAAAATTTATTGATTGCTGGTTCCGAAACAGGAATGGTAAAAGTTAATGAACAAGATGTTGTTGAAAAGGGAAGAGTAGGTCCTGGTCAATTAATTGCAATAAACTTTAAAGAAAAAAAATTTTACAAAGACAATGAAATTAAGAAGTATTTATCAGATACTAAGCCATTTGGAAACTGGACTAAAAAAATTTCTTATATTGATAAACTTGTCAATTCTGCTGATGAGGAATTTAGAGATTTAGACTCAAGTGATTTGAGAAAAAGAATGGCATGCTTTGCATGGTCAGTAGAAGATATTGAATTAATACTCCACCCTATGATTGCTGAAAAAAAAGAAGCAACAGGCTCCATGGGAGATGATACGCCTCTTGCTGTACTTTCAAACAAATACCGTGGGCTTCATCACTTTTTTAGACAAAATTTCAGTCAAGTAACAAACCCACCAATAGATTCTCTAAGAGAAAGAGTTGTCATGAGTCTTAGAACAAGAATAGGAAATTTAAGTAATATTCTTGATGAAAACGAAAACCAGTGTGATCACCTTCAATTAAACTCACCTGTTTTATCTATAGAGCAATTTAAGTCTATGAGAAAATATATGAATGATACAGTCAAGATTATTGATACAACAATGGATAAAACTAATGAAGACAATAATTTTGAAAACGAAATTTCAAGAATAAATAAAGAGGCTGAACAAGCTGTTAGAGAAGGTTATGTTCATATTATATTAAGTGACAAGGCAATGTCTAAAACAAGAATTGCTCTTCCTATGATTTTAGTAACAAGTTCTGTTCATCATTACTTAATTAAAAATAACTTAAGAACTTTTATTTCACTTAATGTTCAATCAGCTGAATGTCTTGATGTTCATTATTTTGCTGTTCTTATTGGCGTAGGGGCAACTAGTGTAAATGCTTATATGGCTCAACAAGCAATAGCTGATAGACATAAAAAAGGATTATTTAAAAATTTGACATATGAAGAATGCGTAGAAAGGTTTATAAACTCAATAAATAATGGCTTGTTGAAGACAATGAGCAAGATGGGTATTTCTGTTGTAAACTCATATCGTGGTGGTTGTAACTTCGAGGCCATCGGTCTTAGCAGAAATTTAATGAGTAAATACTTTCCATCCATGAGCTCTAAAATTTCAGGAATTGGTATTAGCGGTATTGAAAATAGATCAAGAGAAGCACATGATAAAGCTTATGAAGAAAATATAATAACCTTACCTATTGGTGGAAATTACAGATACAGATTTGGAGGAGAAAAACATGCGTTTGAAGCTCGCTCCATACATATGCTTCAAACCGCAGTTTCTTCTAATAACTATTCTTTATTTAAAAAATATTCTTCAATGGTAGATGACATGGATCCAATTAATATTCGTGATCTTTTAAATTTCAAAAAAAATAAAGAGTCTAAAAATCTATCAAATAATGTCGAACCATCTCAAGAAATTAGAAAGAGATTAGTAGCTCCTGGTATTTCCCTTGGTGCATTAAGTCCAGAAGCACATGAAACATTATCTGTGGCCATGAATAGAATTGGTGCAAAATCAGATTCAGGTGAAGGCGGAGAGGATCCAATTAGATTTAAGCCTAAAGCAAATGGAGATAACGCGTCTTCGAAAATTAAACAAATTGCTAGTGGACGTTTTGGAGTAACAGCTGAGTATTTAAACAACTGTGAGGAAATTGAAATTAAAGTTGCCCAAGGTGCAAAGCCTGGAGAAGGTGGTCAATTACCAGGAGGTAAGGTTACAGGCCTAATTGCAAAGTTAAGACATTCAACAGAGGGTGTAACTCTAATTAGCCCACCACCTCATCATGATATCTATTCCATAGAGGATCTCGCACAACTAATTTATGATTTGAAACAAATAAACCCAAAGGCAAAAGTTTGTGTTAAACTTGTTGCGCAGTCAGGTATTGGTACTGTTGCAGCTGGTGTAGCAAAAGCAAAAGCCGACACAATTTTAATTTCAGGACATAATGGTGGAACTGGAGCTAGTCCGCAAACAAGTATTAAATACGCAGGTCTTCCATGGGAGTTAGGATTAAGTGAAGTTCATCAAGTTTTATCATTAAACAATTTAAGAGATAAAGTTGTTCTTCGAACAGATGGTGGTTTAAAAACTGGTAAAGACATTGTTATTGCTGCAATGCTAGGAGCGGAAGAATACGGTATTGGTACTGCTAGTTTAGTTGCAATGGGTTGTATAATGGTAAGGCAATGCCATTCAAATACATGTCCAGTTGGCGTATGCTCTCAAGATGAAAAGTTAAGAGAAAAGTTTACAGGGACACCTGAAAAAGTTATTAATTTATTTAGTTTTATTGCTGAAGAAGTTAGAGAAATTTTATCCAACCTTGGTTTTAATTCTTTAGATGAAGTTGTTGGAAGATCAGATCTTCTTTATCAGGTAAGTCGAGGAAGTTCAGATCTTGATGATCTTGATTTAAATCCAATCATTCAAACAATTGATTCATCTGTAGGAGATTTTGATAGTAAAAAGAATATCATTAATAAAGTAAGTGACAGTTTAGATTTAAAAATTATAGAAGATGCAAAATCATTTTTTGATAATAACCATAAAATTGAATTAAATTATAATATTCAAAATACAGATAGAGCAATTGGAACCAGATTAGCTTCTGAGATTACAACAAATAAAGGCATGAGCACTCTTAATGAAGATTTCTTTACTGTTAACTTTCATGGTTCAGCTGGTCAATCTTTTGGTGCATGGAGTGTACAAGGCACTACCTTAAGAGTTTACGGGGATGCTAATGATTATGTTGCAAAAGGATTATCTGGAGGAAAGATTGTTATTCAACCAAGTTCGGTGTCAATGCTTCCAACAAATAAAAACGTAATTATAGGAAACACTATCCTTTACGGTGCAACTAGAGGTAAATTATTTGCTGCAGGAACTGCAGGAGATAGATTTGGAGTTAGAAATTCTGGTGCTCATGCAGTTATAGAAGGTTGTGGAGATAATGGTTGTGAATATATGACTGGAGGAAGTGCCGTTATTCTTGGTGAAGTTGGAAACAATTTTGGAGCAGGAATGACAGGTGGTATGGCGTTTGTTTATGATAAAGAAGGAACATTACCTCTTAGAATTAATTTAGAAGACATTTTCTATCAGCAACAAATGACAAATTATTGGGAACAAATATTAATTCAAAAAATTGAAGAGCATGTCAAAGAAACAAACTCTAAATATGCTCAAAATATCTTAGATAACTGGGATAATGAAAAATTACTATTCTGGCAAATTGTCCCAAAAGAAATGATTAATAAATTTGATCAACCAGTTTTAATCAAAGAAGAAAAATCAGCTTAATTTCTTTTTATCGCAGAAGTAATAGATTCATTAATTACCTTTAAGTCAAAAGGTTCAGACAATCGATGATCACTGTTTTTTAAAAGCTTAATTTGAATCTGATTGCTTTTTACTTTTTTAGCTATTTTTCCAGGAATATCTGGCTTAACAACATTATCTTTTAAACCTTGTATTAATATTAAAGGCTTGTTCCATTTAAATTCTTTTTTTAAAATTTTATTTTTTCTTCCATCAATAATATATTTCTTTTTAACAAGATAACTAAATCCATAAGAAGAATATTTAATAAATCCTTTTTTATTCAACTCCTCTTTTTTCTTATTAGAAAGATCATTGTAAAATCCTTCAATATAATCTGGTGCTGCAGCAAGTCCTACCATACCAGCTACTCTTGATGATCTTGCCTTAGCTGCTAGGAACATTAACCATCCTCCCATGCTACTTCCAACAAGTATTTGAGGACCTTTAGCTATATTATCAATGACATCGATTAAATCTTTTTTCCAATCAGAGATTGTAAAATCTTCAAATTTTCCACTAGATTTACCATGACCTCGGCACTCAAAACGAATAAAACGAAGCTTATTTTTCTTTGCATATTTCTCAATAGATAAGGCTTTTTGGCCACTCATATCAGAATTTAAACCATGTATAAAAATGATACCAGGAGATTTCCCCTTAAGAGATTTATAATGTATTTTTTCTTTTTTCTTATTAATAAAATAGGCCATCTTTGATACAAATACTTATATTTTAAAAAATGTCATCATTTAATGTCGCTCAAATTCTACCTTCTTTAGATTCTGGTGGTGTCGAAAGAGGAACTATCGAAGTTGCTAATTATTTATCTGAATTAAAGTTAAAAAATAATATTATCTCAAATGGAGGACGTTTAATTAATGAAATTAATAAAAATTACACTACACATTTTGAATTAGCAGTTCATTCAAAAAATTTTTTTAGCTATCCAACAATAGCAAATAAATTAAAAAAAATAATTATCGATCAAAATGTAAATATAGTCCATTTACGATCAAGAGCACCGGCATGGATTCTCAGTTTTATTAAAAATAAAAACTTTAAAACAATATCTACATTTCATAATGTTTATAGTGGAAATTCATATTTTAAAAAAATCTATAATAAGAAATTATCAAAAGTTGACCAAATTGTTGCAATTTCAAATTATGTTAAAAATGAAATTTGTACGAAATATAATTTAGACTCAAAAAAAATTAAAGTAATTAATAGAGGAGTTGATGTTAAATATTTTGAAAAACAAATTTTAGATTCTGAAATCGACAAAATAATTAATAAGTTCCAAATTGATATTTCTAAAAAACTTATATTGTATCCAGCAAGGTTAACAAATTGGAAAGGACAAATTGAATTTTTAGAAATATTTAATAAGATGGAAAATCATGATTTTTTATTGTATTTTGTAGGTGATACCAAAAACCAATCTTATACAGAAAAATTGCAGAATAAAATTCGAAGTTTAAACCTCACTCATAATTGTAAAATAATTGGTAATCTATCTAGAGATGATTTAAAAACTTTATATTATCTGTCATCAATTATTACCTCTTTTCCTTTACAAGCTGAAGGATTTGGAAGAATTATAAGTGAAGCTTTAATAATGCAAAAAAAAATACTATCTTTTAACTATGGAGGAGTTAGGGATCAGTTAGAGAAATTGGATGATATTTATAAAGTAGATCCTCATAAATATAGTGATATTGCTACAAAACTTGAAAATATTTTAAAATTAGATGATGAAAATTTTTTTAACATATCTTCATTAAGTAAAGAGCATATATCAAAATCATTTTCAAAATCTCAAATGGTAAAAAGCTACGTTGATTTATATGAGCAACAATCAATTTAATAATATACTTGTTGTCAAGCATGGATCACTTGGTGACATTGCCTTTTCTCTACATGCTATGGCTTCAATTAAAAAAAATTTTAGCAATGCGACTATTGATCTACTTACTGAGGAAAAATACATAAATTTTTTGAAAAGTTCTAATTATTTTAAGACAATTATTAGAGATAACAGAAGAGGAATAATAGATTCTTTAAAGGTTGTCTTTAAAATTAAACGAAATAAATATGATTTAGTTATAGATTTACAGAATTCTAAAAGAACAAATAACTACTGGGCATTATTAAAACTTATTTCAAAGGTAAAAATAAATGGATCTAGGTCGAATTGCGATATTCAATATGTTATTCCTTCTCAAGGAACTGAATCTCCACAAAATGGATTATACAATCAATTAAAATTAATAGGCATAAATGAAATTAATCAAAATGTTGATTGGCTTTCAACAAATATTTCAGAAATAAATAAAGATAATGTAATTTTGATGGTACCTAGCGTGTCTAAATCAGGTAGAGATAAACAATGGTCGCCTGATAATTTTGCAAAACTTGCAAGTTCACTAGAAAAAAGAGGTTATCATATTTGTGTCGTTGGACAAAAATCAGATAGAGAAACAATAACTACTATAAGTAAAGCATGCCAAAAAATTATTGATTTAACTGATAAGTCCCCTCCTGCAGTCATCTACTCTATGGCAAAAAAAAGTAATTTTGTAATTAGTAATGATACCGGACCAGGCCACATAGCGGCTCTAAGCAAATCACCTATACTTTTTTTAGCTAAAGATAATGTAATAGCAAAATCAAATTTGTCAGAATATAAAAATGGACATTATATTCTTAGTGATACTATGCAGTCAATATCAGTAAATGATGTTTTAGATTTTTTAAAGGATAAAAAATTAATTAATAAATGATATTAATTCTTTTGCTAAATTTTCGTTATTTGAGAGCATTTTAGTATATTTTTTCTTCCAAGGCGCATACTCTTTTGCAATCATATGTGGAAAATTATCAGCATCATAAATTACACAAAGTTTAGCTTCAGAAAGAGATGCAATATGTGTACATCCACATTCGGGTGTAATTACATATTTTGACGAATTAATTATTGATATCCAATTATCAAAATTTAATTGATCCAAAATTAAAACTTTATTTATATTATTGAGATTTTTAAAATCATCATTAGTTACAATTTTATATTTTTTAAAGATTTTATAAAATACATCTTTTGATGTATTATCGGTAGTTATTATAATATTAATGTTTAAATTTTTTAAATTTTCCAATAGATTTATAAAGTTTTCTTCAGAAAAAAATCTATTAATCCATTTTGAAGATAAGTGAATCAAACATAATTTTTCAGAATTGAAATCTATTTTATTCAATTCAAATTTATTTTTTATCTCAGTATTATCATTTAAATCTAATCCATTTTTAGTTACTAACTCCATCATTGTTTTGGTTTGATGTAATTGATTGTTTTGCGAATATCTTAATTGTCGATCAATTGTTAAGTTTTGATTAAAAAATATTTTACCTAAAATTTTCTCAATTAGTTTACTTCTATTGTTTTTTTTATATCTTGATTTTAAAATCAATAGGGATTTTGTTCTACTTTTAGAAAAAATAGATACTAATATACTTATTATTCCAGGGCTAAATGTAAAAATGTAATCATAATTTTTTCTTCTTAATTTTAAAATTGTTCTGAAAATATCTAAAAAGTTATTTTGAAGTAAAAAAATATTGCTAATAGTTTTAAATTTACTACAAACTTTTTGATTTGTGTTAGAGCAAACAACATCAATTTGATAATCTTTGTTAATTTCTTTCAACCCTTGTATAATTGGAAGAGTAAGGATCATATCACCCATTTTATCAGTCCTTACTATACAAATTTTCATAATTATATTTAATAACTTAAAAACAATTTAATTTTTACAAAATCAGGTCTTGAATTTAATTTCATTTGAGATTATATCCTAACAAAATATGACAAAACACTTAATTTCTTAATATGCTATTAAATAATAGCTATAACGTAATCCCTATATAATTTTGGCCATAAACTTTAAATTAAAGAAAGATATTGGTCCAAGAATCAATGAGCAAATTACTGCAAGTGAAGTAAGGCTTATATCAAGTAATGGAAAACAGTTAGGTATACTGAGTATCCGCGAAGCTCTTATTCAAGCAGAAGATGAGGGCTTTGATCTGGTTGAAGTCTCTCCAGAGGCAAACCCACCAGTATGTAAGATTATAGACTATGGTAAGTTAAAATATAGAGAACAAAAAAGTAAAAAAGAGGCTAAAAAGAAACAAAAAACAATTGAAGTAAAAGAAATTAAAATGAGACCTGGAATAGATACACACGATTATAATGTAAAAGTTAAAGCTCTCTCAAAATTTATTGGAGGAGGAAATAAGGTTAAAGTATCAATGCGTTTTAAGGGTAGGGAAATGGAGCATCAAAATTTAGGTTTTGATCTCTTAAAAAAACTTACTACAGAGGTTGAAGAATATGCAAAAGTAGAAGTAGCTCCAAAATTTGAGGGTAAACAAATAATGATGATTTTAGTCCCGCAAGTCGCTAAATAATTCTAAATATTGCAAAAGATATATTAATCAGTATAAGCCTTTCAAACTTGTTATGGCCTGTAGGGCAGCCTAACGGTAAACTTAAATAAAGGAGATTTCAATGCCCAAGCTTAAAACTAAAAGTAGTTTAAAAAAAAGATTTTCTAGAACAGGAACTGGCAAAATTAAATTTAAACCTGCTGGAAAAAGACACGGAATGAGTAAACGTTCCAATAAATTTATTCGTAACACTAAAAGATCAGCTATTATGTCACCAGGTGACTCTGCTTTGATTGATCATATGTTACCATACAATAAGTAGGGGAGATTAATTATGGCAAGAGTATCAAGAGGTGTTACAGCAAGAGCTAGACATAAAAAAGTTATCAAAAGGGCAAAAGGTTATTACGGTAGAAGAAAAAATGTATTCAGAGTAGCAGTTCAAGCTGTTGAAAGAGGAATGCAGTATGCTTACAGAGATCGGAAAAAAAGAAAAAGTGATTTTAGAGGTCTTTGGATTCAGCGAATCAATGCTGGGGTAAGAATGTATGGTCTTACATATTCTCAGTTTATTTCTGGTTTAAAGAAATCATCTATAGAAATTGATAGAAAGATTTTAGCAGATCTTGCTGTTAATCAGCCTGATGCATTTAAAGCATTAGTTGATAAAGCTCAATCTGCTAGATAATTTAAATTAATAAAATATAATAGATTGTAATGGCTTTGGCTGAAGACAAAAAAAATATAATAAATGAAATTAAGAGTACTAGCTCTATTGATGATTTAGAAAAAATTAGACTTCATTACTTAGGAAAAAAAGGTCTAATTCCTGAAGCATTAAAAGGTTTAGGATCTTTATCTATTGATGAAAAAAAATCTAAAGGGCAAGAACTAAATATAACAAAAAAATTAATTGAAGAGACAGTTAAAGAACAAAAAATAATTATCGAAAACAAAGAAATTGAAAATAAACTTATATCAGAAACTATTGATGTTACATTGCCGCCTAATATAAGTCAGCAGGGTAAGATACATCCAATAAGTCAAACAATCTTTAGTATTATAGAGATTTTTGGTAATCTAAATTATGTAGTTGAAACTGGACCTGATATAGAAACTGATTTTAACAATTTTACAGCATTAAATATTCCTGAGCACCACCCTGCAAGAGAAATGCAAGACACATTCTATATAGATGGAGAAGATAATAATGTTTTAAGAACACACACTAGTCCTGTGCAAGTTAGAACAATGTTAAATAAACAACCACCAATTAAAATTATTGTTCCTGGTAGAACCTATAGAAGTGATTCAGATGCTACTCATGCTCCAATGTTTCATCAAGTAGAAGGTTTGGTTGTAGATGAAAATTCAACTATGGTAGATTTAAAATCAACATTAGTTACTTTTTTAGAAGAATTCTTTGAGGTTAAAAACTTACAATACCGCTTTCGACCAAGTTATTTTCCTTTTACGGAACCAAGTGCTGAAATGGATGTGGCTTATACTAAAGTAAATAATAAAATTAAAATTGGTGAAGGAGACAATTGGTTAGAGATTTTAGGTTGTGGAATGGTAAATCCAATTGTGCTTGAAAATTGTAACATTGATTCAAAAAAATACCAAGGTTTTGCTTTTGGCATGGGTATTGAAAGATTGTCTATGCTTAAATATGGTATTAGTGATCTACGAAGTTTTTTTGATCCAAATTATAGATGGTTGGAGCACTATGGATTTAGTATTTTAGATAGTCAAACAAGATCAGGTTTATAAATGAAGTTTACATTAGACTGGTTAAAAGATCATTTGGAAACATCAAAAGATCTTAAAACTATAACAGATACGCTTACGAATATTGGTTTAGAAATAGAAAGTGTAGAAGATAAGTCAGAAGATTTTAAAAACTTTACTGTAGCTGAGGTGATCAAAGCTGAAAAACATCCGAATGCAGATAAACTAAAAGTATGCAAAGTTAAGACAGCAAATGGAGAGTTTCAAGTAGTATGTGGTGCTCCTAATGCAAGAGCTGGTATGTTAGGAATTTTTGCTCCAGAAAATAGCTATATTCCAGGCACTGATGTACATTTAAAAAAAACAAAAATTAGAGGTGTTGAGTCATGTGGTATGCTTGTATCAGAAAGAGAGATGGGTATTTCAGATGAGCACGATGGAATAATAGAAGTTAAAGGTAATTTTAAAGTTGGTGATCAATTTAGTAAGATTTTCAAATTAGATGAACCAATTATAGAAATAAATTTAACACCAAACAGATCAGATTGCTTATCAGTTAGAGGTATTGCAAGAGATCTATCAGCAGCAGGACTTGGAAAATTAAAAGAACTTAAATTTAAAAAAATCAAAGAAAGTTTTAAAAGTCCAATGAAATGGAATAAAGAGTTTAAAGATAATAAATTATGCCCAGGAGTGGCTGGCAGATATTTCAAAAATGTTAAAAATGTTGAAAGTCCAACATGGCTTCAAAAGAGACTTAAAGCTATAGGATTAAGACCAATTTCAGCACTTGTTGATATAACCAATTATGTAACATTTGATCTTGGTCGTCCTCTTCATGTTTATGATGCTGACAAAGTATCAGGGAATTTAAAAATGAGACTAGCTAATAATAAAGAAGAGTGCATAGCATTAAACGAAGTAAACTATCAATGTGATGAAGAGATGATTATTATCTCAGATAATGACGAAAAAATTCATGGTATTGGTGGTGTAATGGGAGGATTAAAAAGTGGATGCAATATGGATACGAAGAACGTCTTTTTAGAAGTTGCTTTATTTGATCCAATTTCTGTTACAAAAACAGGTAGAAAACTAAATTTACAAAGTGATGCAAGGTATAGATTTGAAAGAGGTATAGATACAGAGTCTATTTATTGGGGTGTAGAAGCAGCAAGTCAAATGATAAATGAATTATGTGGTGGAGAGGCAAGCGAATATGTATCTTCAGAGCTACATATAGAAAAAAGAGCAAAAATCTTTTTCAATACAAACATGGTAAAAACTTTTGGAGGTGTTGAAATTGAAATTAAAGATCAGGTAAAAATTCTTAAATCTCTCGGTTTTAATGTTAACGAATTAAAATCTAATCTTGAAATTGAAATTCCTACATTTCGACCTGATATTATTGGAGAAGCCGATATTGTTGAAGAAATTATTAGAATATATGGTTTTGATAAAATACCTTTAAAAAAAATAAATTACGAAGAAGTTAAAAAAGAAACATTAAATAATTCTATTAAAACTTTTCATAAAATAAAAAAAATTATAGCATCAAAAGGATATTCTGAAGTTGTTACCTGGTCATTTATGGATGAAAATAAAGCCAAAATCATTTCTAATGAAACAATAGGTTTAAAAAATCCAATTAGCAGTGATTTAAATACAATGAGACCTTCGACAATTCCAAATTTATTAGAAGCAATTAATCAAAATAAAGCCCGTATGTATTCAAGTGCTAAAATATTTGAGATAGGTCCTAATTTTTCTAAAACTCTTTCAGACTTACAAGAAAATGTTGCAACTTCAATCTCTTATGGTTTAATAGATGAATTAAATTGGTTATCAAATAAAAAAAATATTGATGTTTATTCAATTAAAGCTGATCTTTTTTCTGTTTTAACTAGCCTTAATGTACCTACTGAAAATCTATTATATGAAAAAATAAGTGGTCAAATTTATCATCCTGGCAAATCTTCATTATTAAGATTAGGAAAAAATAAGATTGCTAATTTTGGAGAAATTCATCCAATTTTATTAAAAAATATGGATATTAATTTTAAAGTATTTGGTTTTGAAATTTACATAGAAAATGTATCCCAATTTCAAGAAAATAAATCTTCATCAAGAGGTGCCTTTACTAATAATCCATATCAAATGGTTGAAAGAGACTTTGCCTTTCTTTTTCCAAAAGAAATTCAAGCAAATGAAATAATAAAAAAAATTAAGAAAATTGATAAGAATTTTATAAAAAAAGTTACGATATTTGATGTATTCGAAGGAGAAAAGTTACCTGATAATAAAAAAAGTATTGCAATAAGAGTTTTAATGCAACCTCAAGATAAAACATTTAGTGAAGAGGAAATTGAAAACTTATCTAAACAAATTATTGATATAATATCAAAATCATTTGAAGCTTCTATTAGAAACTAATGACAGAACTTAGTTCTATTCGAAATTTTTCAATTGTTGCTCATATAGATCATGGTAAATCAACATTAGCCGATAGGCTTATACAATTCTGTGGAGGTCTATCTGATAGAGAAATGAAAGAACAAGTTTTAGATTCAATGGAATTAGAAAGAGAGAGAGGTATAACAATTAAAGCACAAACTGTAAGGCTTTCCTATAAATCAGAAGATGGAAAAACCTATATCTTAAATATAATGGATACTCCAGGACATGTTGATTTCTCATATGAAGTTTCAAGATCTTTAGCCGCATGTGAAGGATCTTTGCTAATTGTTGATTCCACACAGGGTGTAGAAGCTCAAACATTGGCAAATGCTTATCAAGCAATTAATAATGATCATGAAATATTACCTGTTTTAAATAAAATTGATCTGCCATCTTCTGAACCAGATAAAATTAAATCACAAATTGAAGATGTTTTGGGTATTGAAACAGAAAATGCTTCACTAGTCTCTGCAAAAACAGGTGATGGTATAGAAGATTTATTAAATAAAATTGTAAAATTATTACCTTCACCTTCTGGTCAAAAAAATAAAGAATTAAAATGTATGTTAGTTGACAGTTGGTATGACAGTTATCTTGGGGTTGTTGTATTGGTTAGGGTTGTAAATGGACAATTAAAAAAAGGTGCTAAAATTAGATTTATGGCTACCGGAGCTACGTATACTATCGATCGAGTAGGAGTATTTTCTCCCAAAGCAACAGAAGTTAATTCTTTAGGCCCTGGAGAAATAGGTTTTATTAACTCGGGAATTAAAAGTGTTTCTGATTGTAAAGTAGGCGACACCATTACAGATGATAAATTACCTACTGACGAAGTTTTTCCAGGCTTTAAGCCATCACAACCAGTTGTTTTTTGTGGAATGTTTCCTGTTGACTCAGATGATTATGAGCACATGAGGGATAGTATGGCTAAATTAGCTTTAAATGATTCTAGTTTTTCTTATGAACCCGAAGTTAGTCCTGCATTAGGATATGGTTTTAGATGTGGTTTTTTGGGTTTGTTACATTTAGAAATAATAAGAGATCGTTTTGAAAGAGAATTTAATTTAGAATTAGTAACAACAGCACCATCTGTTGTTTATAAAATATTAATGAAAGATGGTTTGATTATTGATCTTCATAATCCAACTGATATGCCTGATCCAGTAAAAGTAGAGAATATTTCTGAACCTTGGATTAAAGCAACCATAATCGTACCAGAAGAGTTTCTTGGCTCAGTTTTAGAATTGTGTACCTCTAAAAGGGGGATTCAATTAAATATGAGTTATGCTGGTAACAGACCACTAGTTGAATATAAACTTCCTTTAAATGAAGTAGTATTTGATTTTTATGATCGATTAAAATCAATCACAAAAGGTTATGCAAGTTTTGATTATGAGATAACAGGATATGAGGTAAATAATCTAGTAAAAGTTGGAATACTTATTAATGGAGATCATGTAGATGCCCTTTCACTCATTGTTCACAAAGATAGATCAGAACAAAGAGGTAGAGCCCTTTGTGAAAGGCTTAAAGATTTAATTCCAAGACAGCAATTTAAAGTTGCAATTCAAGCAGCGATTGGAGGTAAGATAATTGCTAGAGAAACAGTTGCCTCATTTAGAAAGGATGTAACGCAAAAACTTTATGGTGGAGATGTAACAAGAAAAAACAAACTTCTCGATAAGCAAAAAAAAGGAAAAAAAAGAATGAGACAGTTCGGAAAAGTTGATATCCCCCAAAACACTTTTTTAAATGCTTTAAAAATGAAAGATAATTAAATCATGGAGAGATGTGAGAGCGGTTTAATCAGCACGCTTGGAAAGCGTGTGTAGTAGCAATACTACCGAGGGTTCGAATCCCTCTCTCTCCGCCATATTTTGCATAAAAAATATTAAATTATTTTTAATTAACTCAAAAGATCACACATAGATCACACTTACTCTTATAATAATTAAAAAAAATCATATAAATATCTTCATGTTTCCTTGAGTTTGTTCTATTCAGCACGCTTGGAAAGCGTGTGTAATAGTAATACTACCAAGGGTTAGAATTCATATACCATGAAATTTTGAAACTTTTCCTAAATTATTTTTTTGAAAAAATCATATGTACTTCAGAACAAATTTTCTTTTTATCAAGTACATTTTGTAAATCTGCTATTTCATTAAATAGATATTTATTTAACATTTTTGTATAGGTAGGATTAAGATTTTTATGATTAATTAATAGTGATCTATATAAGTCAGCAAAATCTTGACCAAACCACCATTCTCCCACAATTTTAAGATTAAATTCTTTAGCTATGTAGTTTAGTGATTCTTCAGTATAAAAATGAGTGTGACCACCAGATGAATGTCTTGGAAAGATATTTAAAAAGTTTTTTTCTATAAAATTTGACAAAGAGAATATAGGAACTAATATATATAGATATTCTGCTTTAGATTTCAAATAGCTCTCTAATATTTTTCTTGGGTATCTAACATGTTCTAATACACCAATTAAAGAAATAACATTAGAATCAGTATTGGTAATTTCAGAGTAAGCATCTTCCATTAAAATCTTTGAAATATTATTTTTTTTTATAAAATTTTTACCTAAGTTAACCAATTCTTCACTTGGCTCTATTCCCTTTGCTTCAATTTTATTTATCTCACAAGCATATACAAAATGACCAGCTCCACAACCCACATCTAAAACTTTTGGTTGTTTGTTAACAACCTGCATTAAAAAATCAACTTTGGGCGAATAAATTTTTTTTACTCTAGAAACGTAATCATTCAAATACACTTTAGAGTAGTTCTTCCCTTTTTTTCCAAAATATAATTTATCTGTAAAATCTTTTGTATCTTCATTGACGCCATTAACATGACCACATTTTTCGCAAAAAAAATACTTTACTTTATGAATTTCAATAAAACTTTTAGAAGCATCGTTATTACAATTCTTACATGATTTTCTTTTTGGTTGATTTACATATTCCTGATATATTTTTTTTCTATTGTTGAGATGTAGAAAATTTTCATCATAAAAGGAATTCTTTATTTTTAAAATATCACTATAGTCTTTAGAAAATTTAACAACTTTTTTGGTGTTTTTCATATTTTATTTACAAAACATATCTTATATAATTAGGATAGTATAATTTAAATCATTTAGAATTTAATAACCAATATTATTTTAAAAATATTATTAATAAATCATCATATACAAATAAACTCTAATAATCAAAAAATAATCCTTTAACTTGCAATAAATTCAAAATAAACTTTTCTATATACCATGATTGATAAAACTTATAATTAGAAAGGAATAATTGATATTATTTTTAGGGAAATATTTAAGAGCTGACTAATAAGTTCTCTTAGAAAGCCTGTGTAGAAGTAATGCTATAAAGGGTTAGCATTCCTTTCTCTCCACAATAAATAAATAATTATATAATATTTTAATAATAAATATCAATTTCGAATAAACTGTCATTAGATGTTATCAATAAATCATGTTAGACTAAGTCTTTTAGAATATAATAATGAATAATGTTTTAAAAATACTAATCATAAATTTTTTTATATTTATCTTAGGATTATTTTTTATTGAAATAATATTTGGGAGTTGGTTTAAAAAATCAAATTATGGAAGTTTACTTATTCCTAAAAAACAGACAAACATTATTGAAAGTTTTCCATATGATGCTGAAGAAATTGGCATTTATTCTAGGGATAAAAATGGATTCAGAGCAAACGAATATGAACTAAATGATATTGAAATATTAATACTGGGAGGAAGTACAACTGAGGAAAGAGAGGTAGATGATAACAAAATTTGGACTAAAATTTTTGAAAAAAATTTAAATTCAAATTTAAAAGTTTTAAATGCTGGTATTGGAGGTCAAACATCTTATGGACACAAATCAATGTTTAGTTTGTGGTTTGATAAATTTGAAACATTATCTCCAAAATATATTATTCTTTATGTTGGGATAAATGATGCGTTATTTTTATTAGAAAATTTAAATAAAAATGAAATTCCTGATGAAGGTAGAAATTTAAACTCATCTAATAGGGATACACTTATGAATATAAATTTGACCGATAGAGCAGTGCAATATGTAAAAAATAATAGTGCTCTACATACTTTTTATTTAGTCATTAAAGGTAATTTAATTTCTAGAAAATTTAAATTTAATTATAATCAAAAGCCTAAAAAATTTAAACCTTTCATAGTCAAATCACCAGAAAACTTAATGTTAAATAATAAAACAATTAAGATCTTTGAAAATTATTATTATAATAATTTAATAAACATCAATAATAATGCAAATAAATATAAATCAAAACTAATTTTAGTAACTCAAGTTATATCTAACGAACATTGGTTAAAGGATTATCTTTCTATTATAAATAATTTTACAAATAATTTTTGTAAAAATGAAAAAATTTTATGTATTGACTTATCGAATGAAAATTTAAAAATAAATGATAATGATTTTTATGATGGTATACATACTTCACCCAAAGCCTCTGCGATTATAGGTAAAGCTATAGCTAATAAATTTAATGAATTTATTTTAGATTAAATTTAAAATAAATACATAATTTATTTAAATCTTCTGACACCAAAATTGATACATCCCTGCAAAAATTCTAGGATTTTTATTTTCAAACCTTTTCCAATCTTCTAGATTATAAATCTGATTTTCACTTTTTTTAAAAGATTTAAATTTTTCTAGAACATACGTATCTTCAAAACCTATAAATTTCATATTTAATTTTTTTAGTATTTGCTCTATTTTGTCTAAAGTAAAAGTATGTTCTTGAAAATGAAATATTAAATCTCTTAAAGCACTTAAAGAATAAAAATCTGTACTATTTTTTAAGTCGTGATATTTTTTTTCATTTGATTTTATAATTTTGTTTCTAAAATTAATAATATTTTTTTTATCTGGGTATATATCCATTTTTTTAATTTCATTTCGTATCAATTTAATATTTTGTCTTGCTAATTCACTATACAAGCCAATATACATTAATCCATCATCTCTAAGACAATCTTTAAGACACTTCCACCCATTATACGGATCATCCATATGATGTAATACTCCTACGCATTCAATGATATTAAATTTTTTATTTAATCTTTTTAAATCTAAAATATCTCCTTCCAGGAATTTAATATTATTGTATTTAAAATGTTTTGCTTTTCTAATTGCATAAGACAAACTCCTTTTACTAAGGTCAATGGCAGTAATATTACAATTTAGATACTTCGATGCAGATGTTATTGCATGTTGTCCTGTTCCGCAACCAGCAATCAATATTTCAGGTTTAGACAATTCGGAAATACTATTTTCAGCAATATTTAAATTGATATCTTTAATTACATTTTTTAGACTTTTTGGGGCAAAACTTAGTCCTATATTATTCCATCTTGGATATGGATTCTCTTCATATTGACTTTTCACTTTAATTGAGATGTTATCTTTAATCATTGCAATTGATTTAATTGTTTTAGAAATTTCTTCTTCTTCAAGTTTTTCTTGATAATGATATTTATATACTTGATTTAAGACTTTAATTTCTTTTATATTCTTTATCCAATCTAAATCATTTAAAGATTTAAAACACGATAAACATAATATTTCCAAATTAGCTGAATGATTATTTATTATTATTTTTTTAAATATTTCTTCTTCTAAATTTTTAAGAGCAGAAATTTCCTCTTCTGATATCTCATAAATATATTCATTTAAATAACATTGAGTTGAAATAGCATTAATTAATTCGAAATTATCATTTCTATTTTCTATTATAGATACTTTTAAAAGTATCTCCTTTCTTATTTCTCTTAATTTTTCTTCAATTTTTATATTCGGTATAGGGCAAAGTTGTAATAATTTAGTAAATAGTTTGTAATTTGATAAGAATTTTATTTTTTTATTAATTGGAATTTTTTTATATTTATCATCTTTCATATAAAAAAATTTTTTAAAATCCTCATTTAGTTGTAAATAACTAATTATTGAATTTGCTATCGCAATAGGTCTTACAATTGTCTCACTTTCAAGAATCCTAATTAAATATTTTTCGATATTAGGGATGGGCTCATTAAAGATATAATCTTGTAAAACTACAGCCAAATTATGATAAGATCTTTTAAAATCAGGATTTATTTTAAGGCTTTTAATATAATTAACTATAGCAGAGCTTTTTTGATTTTTTCTTTTATATATATTTCCAATGTTGTTGAATGCTTCAAAAAAATCTTTTTTTAAATTAGTAGATTTTATATAATATGTAAGTGCTAAATCTAATTTACCAATTTTAGTATAAACATTTCCTATATTGTAATAAGCTTCAAAATAATTTGGCTTATTTCGAATTAAATTATTAAAGAAAACTAGAGATTTTTTGTAATCGCCAACTTCAAAATATGAAGCACCTAGAATATTAAATATTAATAATGAGTTAGGATAAATTAATCTTAAGCCCTCAGCCTTATTTAATAATTCACCAAATTTTTTTTCATTAAATAATTTAAGTAATTCATTAGCTTCATCTTTTTTAGGCTCTGTACTAATATTTGTATTCATCTATTTATAACACAGCTTTTATTAGATTTTTTGTATATTCACTTTGTGGATTATTAAAAATATTTTCACTTGAAGATTCTTCTATTATAACACCTTTTCTTAGAACTATTATTTTGTCAGCAACTGACCTAATAACTTTCATATCATGACTTATAAAAATATAACTAAGCAAAAGCTCACTTTGTAATTTATTTAAAAGATTTATTATTTGATTCTGAATAGTAATATCTAAAGCTGATGTTGGTTCATCTAAAATTAGAATTTTTGGTTCAAGTATTAAAGCTCTTGCAATTGCAATCCTTTGTCTTTGACCTCCAGAAAACTCATGAGGGTATTTTTCTATACATTCAGAATAATTTAGCCCAACCTTATTAAGGACATTTTTTAATTTCGTTATTCTATTTTCTATAGAAATATTTGGATAATGCACTCTTAAACCTTCACAAATAATTTCTTCAACATTCATACGTGGGCTTAATGATGAAAATGGATCTTGAAATACTATTTGAATCTCTTTTCTTAAATTTAAAATTTGATTACTTTTGAGTTTATTTATATTGATATTTTTAAAATAAATATCCCCACTACTCTCAATTAACCTTAATATCGCTAGTATAAGGGATGTCTTTCCTGATCCTGATTCACCAACAACACCAATACTTTCACCTATATTTAAATTAAAACTGACATTTTTTATAGCCTTTACATAATCCACAGTCCTTTTCAGTAATCCCTTTTTAATTGGATACCAAACATTAAGTTTTTCAATTTTAAGTACTGTCTTTTCTAATTTTTTTACTTTTATTTTTTTATTACTTTGTGAAGTTATTAACTCTTTTGTATAAATATGAGTAGGATTTTTAAATACTTCTGATGTTGACCCATTTTCAATAATTTTACCCTCTTTCATTACATAGACATAATCTGATATTTTTTTAACTACTGATAAATCATGACTAATAAAAAGTAATGTCATACCTAATTTTTTTTGAAGCTGTGATAATAAATCTAAAATTTGCATTTGAATTGTTACATCAAGAGCAGTCGTAGGTTCATCAGCTATTAATAAATCAGGCTTATTGGCTATGCTCATAGCAATCATAGCTCTTTGTCTTTGTCCACCTGATAGTTCGTAGGGATAAACTTTAGGCCTTTTAGCAATTTCCTCAAGACCTACTTCATTTAATAATTTTTTTACTTTTTCTTTTGCATTAATTTTTTCTGTCTTGTTATGCGTTAATATAATTTCTTCAATTTGCCTATTTATTGTATGTAATGGATTTAAACTTGTCATTGGCTCTTGAAAAATAGTTGCAATCTTATTACCTCTGATATTTCTTATTTGATTATCACTTAGAGATAAAATATTTTGATTATTAAATATAATTTCACCATTTTTTATATTCGCATTATTAGGAAGAAGTTTCAAAATGCTCAATGCCGAAACTGTTTTACCTGAACCAGATTCACCAACGATTGCGGTTGTTTTACCTTTAACAATTTCTATGTTGATATTTTTAACAACTTCATTTTGATTATTAAAATCAATACCAAGATTTTTAATTGATATTATTGATTCCATTTTAATTAAAGGTTTTTCGTGGATCTAGAGAATCTCTAATAGCTTCTCCAACAAAAACTAGAAGACCTAACATTATGCCCAAAGTTAAAAAACTTGTAATTCCTAACCACGGAGCTTGTATATTATTTCTCCCTTGGTTTACCATTTCGCCTAAAGAAGCAGAACCAGGCGGTAATCCAAAACCTAAAAAATCTAAACCTGAAAGTGCAGTGACCGAAGCACTTAAGCTAAATGGAAGAAAAGTTACTGTTGCTATTGTTGCATTTGGTAGCATATGTCTAAAAATTATTGTAGAATTAGATACTCCTAATGCTTTAGCAGCTCTTATATAATCAAAATTTCTTGCCCGAAGAAATTCAGCTCTCACTACACCCACATAACCCATCCAGCTGAATAAAAGTAAAATTATAAGTAACCACCAAAAATTTGGTTGAATAACACTTGCTAATATTATTAAAACATAAAGTGTTGGAATAGCAGACCAAACTTCCATGAATCTCTGAAAAAATAAATCTGTTTTACCACCAAAATAGCCTTGAATTGCACCGGCAGTAACACCAATTATCATCGAAAAAAAAGTTAATGTAAAGCCAAATAATATTGAAATCCTAAATCCATAAATTAGTCTCGCTAGGACATCTCTTGCTTGATCATCTGTTCCTAACCAATTTTTTTTTGAGGGAGGGGCTGGCGCAGGAGATTTAAGGTCTCGTATAATTGTATTATAGGAAAAAGGAATAATCGGCATAATTATCCAACCATCTTTATTTATCAAGTCTTTTACATAAGGATCTTTGTAGTCAGCTTCTGTTTCAAAATCTCCTCCAAAAGTAGTTTCAGAGTAATAATAAAATACAGGAAAATAAAATTTTGAATTATATTTTATCAATAAAGGTTTTTCATTAGCTATAAAGTTTGCAAATAAAGAAATTAAAAATAATATACTAAATATCCAGAATGAATAATATCCTCTTTTGTTTTTTTTAAAATTGTTTAATCTTCTACTATTAAGTTTGGATAAATTCATTTTCATCTCGATTCAAAATCAATTCTTGGATCAATTATCGAATACATAAAATCACCTATGATACCCATTATTAATCCCAATAACGAAAAGAAATAAAGAGTGGCAAATATAACTGGATAATCTCTTGTAAGTGCAGCTTCGTATCCTAAAAGGCCCAGCCCATCCAAAGAAAAAATTACTTCAATAAATAGTGAGCTTGAGAAAAGTATTCCAATAAAAGCAGAGGGAAATCCAGCAATTACAATTAACATAGCATTTCTGAAAACATGACCATATAATACTTTTTTCTCTGACAATCCCTTTGATCTTGCAGTTATTACATATTGTTGATTAACTTGATCTAAAAAAGAATTTTTAGTTAAAAAAGTTAATCCTGCAAATCCACTTACAAGCATTGCTGTTAAAGGGAGTGCTAAATGCCAAAAGTAATCTAAAATTTTTTGTAATAAATTTAATTCATCAAAATTTTCAGAAAATAATCCTCTTAATGGAAAGATATCATAAAATCTTCCTCCTGCAAAAAATACTATCAAAATAACTGCAAATAAAAAATTTGGAATAGCATAACCAATTGTAACTATTGAACTTGAAACTATATCAAATTTAGATCCATCTTTTATAGCCTTTCTTATTCCAAGTGGTATTGAAACTAAATAAACTAAAAGTGTTGTCCATAAACCAAGTGAAATGGATACGGGCATTTTATCAATAACTAATGTAGTAACTTTTTGATCTCTAAAAAAACTTTCTCCAAAATCAAAAGTTAAATAATCTTTTAACATTTTAAAAAAACGTTCATAAGCTGGCTTATCCATTCCATACATTTTTTCAATCTCTTCTATAATATCTGGGTCTAAACCTTGTGCACCTCTGTACTTACTTTCATTTACCGACAAATTTTCATTACTGAATTCTAAAGTTTCTCCCTCACCACCTCCGGAAAATCTAGCTGTTGACTCAACCGCAGTACCAGTCATTTGCGCAATCATTTGTTCAACAGGTCCACCAGGCACAATCTGAACAATAGCAAAGTTAATTAACATTATGCCAAAGAGAGTTGGAATAATAAGCAGAAGTCTTTTAAATAAGTAAAAAGCCATTAAAACACTATTTTATATTATTTATACTAAAGGTTAATGATTAGTTTGAAGTTCTATTAGTTCGAACTTGCTCAAATTTATTATTATTAACCCACCAAGTATCAAAACCAAGTGAATATTTAGGTTTTATTTTAGGTTGATCAAAAAAATTCCAATACAGGACTCTATAGGACGAAATATGCCACTGAGGTATGACGTAATAGTTCCATAATAATACGCGGTCTAACGCTTTCGTTACAGTAATTAACTCTTGTCTATCCTTTGCATTGATTAAACTGTCAATTAATCCATCAACAGCATAGTTTTTAATACCAATAATATTTCTTGAACCATTTGTGTCTGCAGCATCTGATCCCCAAAAACTTCTTTGTTCATTCCCGGGAGATAAAGATTGAGAAAAGGATTGTACAACCATATCAAAGTCAAAAGACTCTAATCTTTTTTGATATTGTGCGCTATCTATAGTTCTTACTTCTACATTTATTCCTAACTTTTCAAGATTATCTTTAAAAGGAAAAACTATTCTTTCAAAAGCTGGTGACCTTAGTAAAATTTCAAAGGAGAAATTTTCTTGAGTAGAAGGGTCGATTAGTTTGCCATCAATTAATTGCCATCCAGATTCTTTTAAAAGTTCCACAGCTTCTTGAAGTTGTTCACGCATATATCCAGAACCGTCAGTAACTGGATTTTTAAATTCTTGAGAAAAAATCTCATTAGGCAAAATATCAAAATATGGGTTTAAATGTTTTAATTCGTCTTTAGATGGCAGCCCACTAGATGCTAGTTCTGAATTTTCAAAAAAACTATCTGTTCTTTTATAAGCATCAAAAAACAGATTCTTATTTGACCATTCGAAATCAAATGCATTTGATAATGCTTTTCTTACTCTTCTATCTTTAAATTTATCTTTTCGTAAATTAAAAGCAAAACCTTGCATGCCTTGAGGGTTTTCATGTTGAATTAATTCTTTAACTATTAATCCTTTTTCTACTGCATCGATACTATAAGAAGTTGCCCATTCTTTAGAAGAGTTTTCACTAAAAAAATCAATCTCACCTGATTTAAATGCTTCTCTTTCAATTCCTCTGTCTTTGTAATAGTCATATCTTATAGTTCCAAAATTATCTTTACCTATTTTAATTGGAATATTGTTTTTAAAACCCCAATATTCTTCGTTTAATTCGTATGTAATTGACCTTCCACTATCAAATGTTTTAATTTTATATGGGCCACTTCCTATTGGGATCTCAAGAGTTGTTTCTTCAAAATTTTTGTCCTTCCAGTAATGTTTTGGCAGAACTGGTAATTGCCCAACGATTAACACAAGTTCTTTATTTGTATTATTTTTAAAATTAAATCTAACTTTTAACTCATCTTCTTTTATTACTTCACTTACATCACCATAGTAATATTTGTAAAATGGATGACCTTTTTCCATTAAAGTATTAAAAGTCCAAATTACATCATCAGCTGATATTTTTTCACCATCATGCCACCTAGCTTCTTTTCTAATTTCAAAAGATACCCATGATCTATCGTCAGGCCATTCTATAGATTCTGCAAGTAATCCATACTCTGTAAATGCTTCATCGCTAGATCCAGTGGTTAGTGTCTCATACAATGCCCCTACTCCAGCAGCAGCCGTGCCTTTAAGTATAAAGGGATTAAAAGAATCAAAGGTGCCAATGGCACTTCTAACAATTGAACCACCTTTAATTGAGTCTGTATCGATATATTCTAAATTTAAAAAATTTTCTTCATATTTTGGATCACCATGCATTGAAATTGCGTGAGAAATATTTGTGTTTGAATATAAATTATTTGAAGAAAATAAAATTAGAAAAAAATATAATACTTTTATCATTACAGTTATCAATATAAGTCTATTTTAAAAAAAAAGAAATTTTAATTATTAATTATTTTAATAATTTTATCATGTAACTCATCACAACTAGAAGCTATCAGGCTGCCATCAGATTGTAAATTAACTGACTTTCCAAATTTATCCGTAATCTTTCCTCCAGCTCCTTCTATAACATTTATAAGTGCCATATAATCATGTGCTTTAAGCGTGTCCTCAACTACAATATCTATTAAGCCACTTGATAACATTCCATACATATAACAATCACCGCCAAGTCTATAATATTTTGATTTTTCTTTTAAAATCTCGAAGCCTTTTCTAAAAATCGGTTCATAAAAGAATATTCCAGAAGAAAAAAGATATGCGTTTTCAATTTTATTAACACCTGATGTTAATACTTTCTTACCATTACATGTAGTTTTCTTATCTTTTATACCTATCCACCTTTCTTTATGGGCAGGACAATTTATAATTCCTATAATAGGTTCATTGTTATGCAGCAGAGAAATTAAATTTCCAAAATCTTTATGTCCAGCTATAAAGCTACGAGTACCATCTATAGGGTCAATAACCCAAATAAATTCTGAATCTAAATTTTCATTTTCATACTCCTCTCCTAAAATTCCATGGTTTGGAAAATTATTTCTAATTTTATTACGAATTATTTCTTCAGTTTCTTTGTCTGCTACTGTAACTGGACTTTCATCATCTTTATTTTCTACATCTAGATTTTTTCTGAAATACTTCATGGAAGTTGCAGTTGCTGAGTCTGCAAGCATGTTGGCAAAATCAACAAACTCATCAATTTTTATGGACATCTAACTATCGTTTAAGGAAGTGGAACAGGACTATCTGATTGAGCTCTCAAGAAATAAACAAGATCAGCACGATCCTTAACTTTTTTAAGACCAGCAAAGTTCATTTTTGTTCCTTTGATATATTTTTTTGGCTTATACAAAAACTCTGCAAGTTCCTCATATCCCCATTCTCCACCATATTCGGCTAAAGCTTTTGAATATGCAAAACCCTCTACGTTTGCTTTTGGACGATTAATTAAATTCCATAGCTGAGGTCCAACTTTATTTGCACCGCCCTTTTCATAATTATGACAAGTTGCACATTTTTTGAAAAGTTTTTCCCCGTTCTCCATTGATGCACTAGCTAATAGTGCAGAGATTGGCTCAATGATTTCCTCTTTTTTTGCAACAGTGCCATCAGTTATTGCCAATTCTTCAACATCTATTTTATATGCTGTTTCCTTCTGATCATGATGTTCAGTATCAATAAGTAGATCTCCAAAATGGCCAATTAAGGTAACAATTAGTACAGCAAATATAATGGATGCTAATATTTTATTAACTTCAAGGCCTGACATGTATAAATACATATACAGATTTTTTTATGGAATGAATACATTTGTAATGATTGCAAAATTTAAAACTTATAGCCTAATTGTCGCATAAATTATGAAAACAATAGTTTTAATACCCTCTAGAATGGCATCTAGTCGTTTTCCAGGTAAACCAATGGCAAAAATTGATGGCAAACCCATGATCCAAAGAGTTTGGCAGCAAGCAATAAATTCTAAAGTAGGAGAAGTAATCGTTGCCTGCTCTGAAAATGAGGTTCTCAATTTGATTACCAGTCTAGGAGGTAAAGCAATTCTTACAGATCCAAAATTACAATCGGGAACTGATAGAATTTATTCAGCTTTGATGAAAATTAACTCAACTATCGAATATGATTATATTATTAACTTGCAAGGAGATATGCCACTTATTCTTCCAGAACAAATTAAAAAAGTTCTTGAGCCTTTAAAAAATGATTATTCTATTGGAACACTTGCAACTAACCTTAATCAAGAAGAAGAGATGAATTCAAATGTTACTAAAGTTGTTATAGAATGGGAAAATAAAACTTTAGGAAAGGCAAAGAGTTTCTTTAGAAAAATAAAACATCAGCAGAAAAATATTTTTCACCATGTTGGTATTTATAGTTACACAAAAAATTCATTGACTAAATTTGTTGAACTCCCAAGATCCAAGAACGAAATTGAACTAAACCTTGAACAATACAGAGCAATGGATGCAGGAATGACCATTGGCATTGCTTTTGAGCCAAATATTCCAATCAGTGTTGATACAAAAGAAGATTTAATTACTGCTGAAAGTATTATAAGAGCAGGTTATGAAAAAAATTAATTCCTTTTCTTTCCAAGGCGTAAATGGTGCATACAGTGAACAAGCAGGAAAAGAACTTTATCCTGAGGCAGATAGTTTGCCATGCTCAACTTTTGAAGAAATGTTTGAACAAGTAAGGATAGGAAAAGCTGATGCTGCTATGGTGCCAATTGAAAATTCTTTAGCAGGAAGAGTTGCAGACACACAAAGATTAATTCCAGAGTCAAACTTGAAAATAACTGCTGAATATTTCTTAGAAGTAAATCACAATTTAATGGGTATAAAAGGTTCAAAAATCTCAAATATTAAAAGAATACATAGTCATGAGCAAGGTATAGCACAATGTAGAAATAAAATTATTAAATTAAATAAAGAAATGATTATAGAAGCAGATACTGCAGGATCTGCAAAAATGATTTCAGATTTAAAGAATTTAGAGGATGCAGCTATAGCTTCAGAACTTGCAGCTAAAATCTACAATTTAGACATACTGGAAAAAAATTTTCAAGATTCTCAAAATAATGTAACACGTTTTTTAGTAATGCAGAAAAATCTTATGGCATTTGATGTTAATGCAGAAAATTTAATTACTACTCTTGTTTTTAATGTCAGAAGTATTCCAGCTGCTCTATATAAATGCCTCGGAGGATTTGCAAGTAATGGTGTTAATATAACAAAACTTGAAAGTTATATTCATCCCCAAGGTTTTGATGTTGCGCAATTTTATATCGATTTTGAGGGACATCCAGAGAATCCTTCTGTCATACTAGCTTTAGAAGAAATGAAGTTTTTTTGTAAGCACTTAAAAATCCTTGGAGTTTATGAAAAATCGACGTTTAGAAAAAAATAGTTTAATTTTTAAAAGTCTGTTTAGGTTTTTTCTACAATAGTGTTATATTATGCAAGGAAGGTTTGAGGGCAAATAAGTTGCTAATCCAGTCAGATCTGAAAAGAAGCAGCTGTAACAATATTATTTGGGTCTAAAACCTTCCTTTTAAATTATGGATGAATATAAAGAATATAAAGTTTTAGCTAGAAAATACAGGCCACAAAAATTTGAAGATTTAGTTGGGCAAGATCTTCTCGTTCAAATTATTTCTAGTGCGATAATTAATAATAGATTGGCTCATGCTTATGTTCTAACAGGTGTTAGAGGAGTTGGTAAAACAACAACAGCAAGATTGATTGCAATGAGCATAAATTGTCAAAAAAGAGATAAAGCTGATTGTGAGCCATGTGGAGATTGTGATGCATGTAGGTCAACCGGTATAGATAGCAATTTAGATGTAGTTGAAATGGATGCAGCCTCAAATACAGGAGTTGATGATATTAGAGAGATAATCGATAATGTAAAATATAAACCAGTAATAGGGAAGTACAAAATTTTTATTATTGATGAAGTTCATATGCTTTCCAAAAGTGCATTTAATGCTCTACTTAAAACTTTGGAGGAGCCACCTGAACATGTAAAATTTATTTTTGCTACAACAGAAGTAAAAAAAATTCCAATAACAGTATTATCAAGATGTCAGAGATTTGATTTACTTAGAATAGAAAATAAAGTTTTAACAGATCATTTATTAAAAATTGTTAGCAAAGAAAAAATAGATATTGATAAAGATGCGATAGCATTAATTGTTAGAGCTGCTGATGGATCAATAAGAGATGGTTTAAGTTTGCTTGATCAAGCAATTACTAATCAAAATATAAAAATAGATTCAAAATTAATTATAACAATGCTTGGTTTAGCTGAAAGAGAAAAAATTTTTGATTTATTAGAGAAAATTTTAGAAGGAGATTCTTTAAATGCTTTAGATCTTTATAGAAAACAATATGATTTGGGTGCAGATGTTGTAATGATATTTGATGAACTAATGAATGTAGTGCATTTTTTAACTCAAATCAAAATAGCTCCTAATTTAAAAGATGATATTTATATTCCAGAAATTGAAAGGACAAGAGGATCAGCACTATCCTCTAAATTAACTCTAAATAATCTTAATATTATATGGCAAATTTTATTTAGAGGTTTCCAAGAATTACAAAGTGGATACCATCTTTTTCAACATGGCGAAATGCTAATACTAAGAATTATATATCTGTTTGATGGATTGAATCCTGATGATTTATTAAAACAAATAGAAAAAACTGATAAAAAAATAATAACAGATTTAGCTAATCAAAATAATACAGATAAAAATAGTGATCAAAATAAAATATTAAATTTTAAAAATGAAGTATCAGAAGATAAAATTGATGAAGTAGAAAAAAATTACAAAAAAATAAATGATTTTAGACAATTTGTTGAAATGTTTTATGTGCATAGAGAGGGTATATTACACACAAAATTATATAATGACGTCACTCTTATTTCATTTAAAGAAGGTGAGGTTGTTCTTAATTTAGAGAAAATTTCAGACCATTCTTTTAATAGAAAAGTTGCTAAACTCATTTCAACTTGGACAGGTAGGATTTGGCAGATACACACATCAACTAGTAATCTTGGTAAAAGTTTATATGAAGAAGATATAATTAATCAACAAAAACAAATTGAACTTATGAAAAATAATATTGAAATAAAAAAAATATTAAAAGAATTTCCTGATAGCAAAATACATTCAATAACTGATTTAACTGAAGTTAATTTAAAAGAACAAATCACAGACACGAAAATTAAAAAGGAGGAGAAATGGTAAATTTTGGTAATATGATGAAACAAGCTCAGCAATTGCAAAAAAAAATGGCTGAAGCACAAGATAAGCTTAATGAAATAGAAGTTGAAGGGACATCTGGAGGTGGAATGGTTAAAGTTTTTGCAACAGCAAAAGGATCTTTTAAAAGAATTTCAATTGATGACAGTTTGATTAAGGCAGATGAAAAAGAAATATTAGAAGATTTATTGATCGCAGCTATAAACGATGCAAAACAAAAAGGTGAAATTGCAGCTCAAGAAGAAATGAAATCATTAACTGGTGGACTGCCACTACCGCCTGGAATGAAACTACCTTTTTAGCATATGGAGCAATCTCCTATTGATAAACTAATTAATGACATTTCTAAACTTCCTGGACTAGGAAGAAGATCTGCTCAAAGAATTGCTCTTTTTTTACTTAAAAATAAAGATAAAAATTTATCTCCTCTGATTGAAAGTTTAAATCTTTCATACGATAAAATCATTGAATGTCATAATTGTGGAAATATTGATATGCAAAATCCCTGTAATGTATGTTCTAATAATTTAAGAGATAGAAAAACAATTTGTGTAGTAGAAGATGTATCTGATTTATGGACATTTGAAAAAATTGGATTTTATAGAGGTTTATACCATGTTTTAGGAGGCTCACTTTCTGCTATTCATGGGATTGGTACTGATGAATTAAGATTAAATAATCTTATAAAGAGAGTTGAAAAAAATGATGTTAACGAAATTATTCTAGCCTTAAGTACTACAATGGAAGGACAAACAACGTCATTTGTTATTTCTGATAAACTAGAACAATTTAAAGATTTAACTGTTACTCGTTTAGCACAAGGGGTTCCTATGGGCGGAGAGGTGCACTACCTTGATGAAAATACATTAAGCACTGCTTTTCAAGCAAGAAAAAAAATTACATAATTAAATATGGATAAATTACTCTATGTCCCCAATCCACTATTACGCCAAAAAGCAGATAAAATTCAGTCTGTTGGAATTAAGGAAAAAGAAATTGCCAAAAAAATGATGCAAATAATGATAAAAGCACCAGGTGTAGGTTTAGCAGCAAATCAAATTGGAATTCTAAAACAAATTGTGACTATATTTTTTGTAGATCAAGAGACTAAAAAAGAGACAAAATATACATTATTTAACCCATATATTGTTTCATACTCTCAAGAAAAAATTTTTATGGAAGAGGGCTGTTTATCTCTTCCTGAACAATTTGCAGAAATTGAGAGACCTCAAAATATTGTAGTCGAGTACTTAGATGAAAATAACAAACAAATAACAAAAGAAGTTAGTGGAGTGGAATCAAGAATTTTACAACATGAAATTGATCATCTTTCTGGAAAGTTATTTGTAGATTATCTTTCTTCATTAAAAAGGAATATAATGATCAAAAAAGTACAAAAATTTTTAAAAAACAAAAAATAATGAATAATAAAAAAATAATTTTCATGGGCTCGCCTAAAATAGCTTCTGACTATCTTGAGGCTTTAATTAAAAGTAATTTCATAATTTCCGCAGTATTTTCACAACCCCCAAAAAAGAAATCTAGAGGAATGAAAATAATTGAATCTGAAGTCCATCAACTTGCAAATAAAAATAACATTGAAGTTTTTTGTCCAAATACGTTTGATAAAAATACTTTTGAAATAGTGAAAAAATTAAATCCTGATTTAATTATTGTCATGGCATATGGTAAAATATTGCCAAAAGTTATTCTAGATCTTCCCCCATTTGGTTGTATCAATATACATGTATCCTTGTTGCCTAGATGGAGGGGTGCAGCACCAATAGAGCATTCTTTAATGAGTGGTGATAAAGAGACGGGTATATCAATAATACAACTAATTGAAAAATTAGATGCTGGACCAATTATTAAGCAAAAAAAAGTGGATATAGAAAATGATTGTAATAAAAATGAATTAAGTCAAAAATTAACAGAGGTTGGAGTCAAATTATTAGTGGAAACTATTCCCCTTATATTTGAAAAAAAAATTTCTTATTCTGATCAGGATGATAATGATGCAACATATGCAAATAAAATTTCTTCACTAAACAGAAAAATTAATTTTAATAAATCTGTAAATGAAGTTTTAAATTTTATAAGAGCACATTCTCCTAAACCTGGTGCTTGGTTTACTATACAAAATGAAAGAATTAAGATCATTAAAGCAAGAAAATCAAATTCTATTGGTAATGCATCGACAATTCTTAACGAAACCTTTGATATTGGATGCAATGACGGAAGTATTGAACCACTAATTTTACAAAGAGAAGGCAAAAATGCTATTTCTAAAGATGATTTTCTTCGAGGTTATAGCCTTAAGATTAATGATATAATAAATGCCTAACTACAAGATAATATTAGAATATGATGGGACTAATTATGTAGGTTGGCAACGTCAAGAAAATGGCTCTTCTATTCAACAATTGGTTGAAGAGGCAATAGAAAAACTATCTAAACAAAAAATAACATTATTTGGAGCTGGTCGAACAGATGCAGGTGTTCATGCAAGAGGACAGGTGGCCAATTTTGAATTAGAGCAATATTTTGATACTGACACTATCAGAGATGGAATTAATCATTATCTAAGACCCCAACCCATATCTATTTTACATGCTGAAGAAGTAGATAAAGATTTTAATTCTAGATTTTCAGCAAAATTGAGATGGTATGAATACAAGATCTTAAATAGAAGATCACCAATTACGTTAGAGCAAAACAAAGTTTGGTGTGTACATAAAAAAATAGATACTGAAAAAATAATAAAACAATCACAACAATTTATAGGAAAATTTGATTTGTCTGCTTTTAGGTCAATAAATTGCCAATCGAAATCACCAATTAAATCTATTAATTCACTGGATATAAATTTTAATCATAATGAAATAAATTTTTTAATATCAGCTAAATCCTTTTTACATTCTCAAGTTAGAATCATGGTCGGTACACTGGTTGATATAGGACTTAGTAAAATAGAAAAATCTATTTCAGAAATTATTGAATCCAAAAAAAGAGAATTTGCTGGAGTTACTGCGCCACCTGAAGGATTGTATTTATTGAAAATAGATTATTAATAAAAGCCAATCTCTGATAAACAAATATCTGCTTGAAAATCTTTAAATCCAGCAACTAGCCCTAATGTCTTAATATTCTGACCAACTAATTTTTTTGGCTGGTATGCGTTTGATTTTTTAAATTCACTAAAGGGTGCTTTTATCACTGTCCACTCAGTATTAGTTTTAAAGCTATATTTATAATATTGCCATGGAGCTACTGTTAAAGCTGTTCTTACATGAATTGAATATTCTTCATTATTACCAAATACTTTAAAATAAACACCTTCAAACTCTTCTGTTGATATTGAAGGTTTTAATTGATTTCTTATTTGAATAAAACCACCGTTATTTTCAGTCGTGACATCACCTGTCATATGATAACAATTAACATCATTAACTTTTGATATGATCGCTTTACCTTGGGATAATCCGCCCATTACTCCATCAGTAAAGAAAGCCCAATTTTGACCTTGAGAAGAAATTCCAGGTGTTTCTAAGTTATCAAGTATCATTTTATTTTGTGATTGAAGATTGAATGAAAAAGATAGAATAAAAATAAAAATTATTAAACTTTTCAATTTTTACGATTTTCTGCTAATTTTTTTTTAATAAGAGATAGACCTGTTTCAACCTTAGATTTGTAAGATTCTTCAAATGCCTCTAACTGCCAATCTGAAAATCTAGATTTTAGTTCAGATAAATTATTTTGTTTCCATTCATTTGAAGTATTTTCATTTTTCCAAATATCTTTCTCTTCATTGGTTCTGCCACAACCATAGCAATAACCTGAGATTGGGTCAGTTTTACATACACTAATACATGGCGAAGTTACTTTGTTTTGTTCCATGACAATATACATATATTTTTTTTTAGTTTATTCCATTAAAACGATTAAAAACTTTTAAAATTATGACTAATTTTAGCTATATAAATGTTGATAATGCTTATAAATTAATCAATCAAAAGGTAATAAAAACTCCTTTGGTTACTAATGATTACATAAATAATCTTTTAGAAGCTGAAATTTATTTTAAACTTGAAAATTTACAAAATACTGGATCATTTAAACTACGTGGAGCTACACACAAAATTACAAAACTAATAGAAAGTGTAAAAGATTCAGGTGTAGTAGCATATTCATCAGGTAATCATGCACAAGCTGTTGCCTATGCATCTATGATTAATAACATTAGTGCAAAAATAATAATGCCTAGAACTGCACCTCAAATAAAAATCGAAAATACAAAAAAATATGGAGCAGAGGTAATATTATATGACACTTATTTTCAAAGTAGAGAAGAGATAGGAAATGAAATTCAAAACAAGGATAATAGAGCTTTAATTAAACCCTATGATGATGAAGATATTATTGCTGGTCAAGGAACTGCAGCTATTGAAATTGTAAATGATTTGAAAGAGCAATCAATTGAGCCTGATCTTTATTTATGTTGTTGTGGAGGTGGCGGTCTTATTGCAGGAACATCAACTTACCTAAAACATATTTATCCAAATATAAAATCATATTCTGTAGAGCCCGATGAATTTGATGATACAAAACGATCTTTAGAAGCTGGTAAACTCATAGAAAATAAAAAAAATGCTAAATCTTTTTGTGACGCACTATTGGCACCACAACCTGGTAATATAACTTTTCAAATTAATTCAAATAATCTTGAAGGAGGACTAAGTGTTTCTGATGAAGAAGTAACAAAAACTATAATTTTGCTAGCTGAACAACTTAAAATAGTTGTGGAGCCAGGAGGAGCAGTTGCAGCTGCAGCAGTATTAAATAATAAAATTGATGTAAAAAATAAAAAAATTTTAGTTATGATTTCTGGTGGTAATATTGATTTAAGTTTATTTAATAAGTTATGATCAATCAATCAAATTTAAAAAAATTACAAAATCTATTAAAAGAAAAAAATATTGATATTTTTGTCATTAATAGAAGTGATGAATATTTAAATGAGTATATTTCCCCTAATGCAGAAAGATTAAATTTTATAACAAATTTTTCTGGTTCAGCAGGAAGAGCAATTATAACTCCAACAGATGCCTTCTTGTATGTTGATGGACGATATACTTTTCAAGCGAATACTCAAATTAATACCAAAGAAATTCAGGCAAAACATTTAAATAGCTTTTGGACAGATTTAGAAAAAATTTTATTAAAAGAAGAATATAAAATTGCACTAGATCCAACCCTTCATTCAATTGTAGAAATTGAAAAAGTGGAAAAAATATTAGAGAATTCTAAATCTCAACTTCAACTAACAGATAAAAATTTTGTTGATTTAATATGGGAAAATCAGCCAAAAACTCAGTATACAGTTATATTTGATCACCCAACAAGTTTTGCTGGTCAGAGCAGACGTGAAAAATTAGATATCTTAAAAAAATTTTTAGATCAAAATGAAATTGATCACTATTTTGTTTCTGGGCTTGATAATATTGCTTGGGTATTAAATTTAAGAGCAGATGATATTAAATATACACCACTACTATATTCTTATCTTCTAATTTCAAAAAATAATAAACACTCTTTGTATATTAAAGAGTCCGCTATGCCCGAAGTAATAAAAAAAGAAATCCAAACTTTTATAAATATTAATAACATAGAAAACATTAGATTAATTTTTAACAATATTAATTCATCTGAAAAAATTGGTTTAGATTTTAATTCTACAACATACTATTTCCTAGATCTTTTGAGAAAACAAAAAATAAATCCCAAAAATTTAGTTAATCCATGTATTTTATTAAAATCTATCAAAAATAAAATTGAGCAAAATGGAGCAAAAAAAGCAAATATAAGAGATGGTCTTAGTGTAACAAAATATATTTATTGGTTAAAAAATAAAATGGATATTAAAAATAATAATGAAATATCTGTAGCTAAGTATTTAGAAAATTTAAGAGAGAAAAATAAATTATTTCATTCACTTTCATTTGACACAATATCCGCAATTGGAAAAAATGCAGCACTTCCTCATTATCGTGTCACTGAAGAAAGTAATACTAATTTTTCAGATAATAAAATATATTTAGTTGACTCTGGTGCTCAATATTATGATGGTACTACTGATATAACAAGGACAATAATTATTGGAGAAGCTTCTTTAGAACAAAAAGATATGTTCACAAGAGTACTAAAAGGTCATATTGCACTATCAAATCATATTTTTAAAAAAGGCACAAAAGGATCAGAAATTGATTATTTAGCTAGAGAAAGCTTAAATGAAATTGGCTGTGACTATGATCATGGAACAGGACACGGCATAGGTAGTTTTTTAAGTGTGCATGAAGCTCCTCAAAGAATTGCAAAAAAAACAATGTTCGAAAGTGTTGAGCTAATACCAGGTATGATTCTATCAAACGAGCCTGGTTATTATAAACTTAATGAATATGGAATAAGAATAGAAAACTTAATAATCGTTAAAGAAGATAAAAATAATAATCTTTATTTTGAAAATATTTCATGGTGCCCAATTGAAAAAGATTTAATTAACAAAAATCTACTCAGTAAAATAGAAATTGAATGGATTAATAAATATCATCTTGAGGTTTATAATATATTTAAGAAAGATTTATCGATTGAAGAATTAAATTGGCTGAGAAGTGCAACTAGCCCAATTTAGAAGTTTTAGTGTCTATAAGTTTAATTCTAAAATCTAGATCGTAGTGGTCAGAAGATTTACTTAGAAAAAGCTCATGTTCTGAGTAATTACTTTGTAAAGTTTCTTTAAATATAAAATTAAGCAACTTTTTTAACATTGTTCTCTTCTTTTATTAGGTACTTATCTAATTCCAATTTCCAGCTAGATCCGTACTCAGACTTAAAATATTTTACTAGATCTTCATTAGTGTTATACTTGTTATCAATTGTATTTTCGTGAGCTTTATTGAAAAAGTTAAAAATATTAATCATTTTTGTTCCTTATATTAAATACATAGTAATTATTCTATGCAATCAAAGTATAAAAATAATAATATTAATATGCAAAAAATGCATATATAAGAAGATACAAAAAAAATATAGTTAAATTATTTAATAATGATTAAAATTAATTGTTCCTGATTGACTTTGTGAATTAATAATTCATAAATTTTATAATATTATAATTTTCAATGATAATAATTTCAACACAATGTTTTCCATCTAGAGTAGGGGGAATTGAGACATTGATGTATGATATAGCATCGTATTTAAGTATTAAACATGATGTAAAAGTGCTGGCTGACCAACATGATGCTTCAAAAGATTTAAAATTTGATAAAAATAATGATAAATTTTCAATATTAAGATTTAAAGGGCTAAAGTTTTTAAGAAAAAGGAAGAAATATAATGAACTAAAAAAAATTTGTTCTTCAAATAAAATTCATGCAGTTATTACAGATAGTTGGAAAAGTCTTGAGTTGCCAATTAATTTTTTGAAGCAAAAAAAAATACCAATTATTAATCTTGTTCATGGAAATGAAATAATAATTAAAAACGCTTATCATCATAACCGAATTAAAAAAGTTTTAGCAGCAGCAACCGTGTTAGTAGTTAATTCTTCATACACTAAAATATTACTTTCAAAAATAAGCGAAAATTTTCAAAATATTCAGGTCATTTATCCCGGTGTAAAATCAACTAAAAATATTATGGAACAAACTATAAATTTAAATAATGGTCATCCAACCTTGCTCACTCTTGCCAGACTTGAAAAAAGAAAAGGACATTCATTAATTCTTAAATCTATATTTAATTTAAAAAAAATTTATCCTAACATTCAATATATAATTGCTGGTGAAGGAGATGAATTAGAAAATATTAAAAATGAAGTAAAAAATTACAAGCTTGAATCAAATGTATTGTTAGTTGGTACAGTTAATGAAAATCAAAAAAAATATATTTTTTCTAAAACTGATATTATGATCATGCCAACATTAGATCAAACTCATGCAAATTCTATTGAAGGTTTTGGCATTGCATATATTGAAGCAGCACAATACGGGATTCCTTCAATTGCCTCAAATGTAGGAGGCACTCCAGAGGCAGTTTTGCATAACAAAACAGGTTTAATAATTGATAATTTTGATGAACTGGATGATGCAATCAAGAAACTAATTGATAACAAACAAAATAGAATAGAATTAGGACAAAATGCAAAAAAAAGAGCAGAAAATGAACTTAACTGGGAAAACCAAATAGAAAAATACAATAATTTAATAAATCAAATCCAATGACTATATTATTTCATAACACAACTTTTGATAAAATTGATGTTTGGAAAAAAACCATAAAAAAATATTTTAAAAATGAAAAAGTAATTTCAATAAAAAACTATAAAAAATTTGATGAAGTAAAATATGCAATTATTTGGAATTTGCCTGATAGCATACTTTCAAGGCTAAAAAATCTGAAAGTTATTTTTTCTATGGGAGCAGGCGTTGATCACATATTAAAATTAAAAAGTTATAATAGAAAAATACCTATTATAAGAATTAAAGACCCAAAAATGGGTGAAAGAATTGCAAATTATTCTTTAGCTCAAATATTAAATTATCAATTAAATTTTAAAATTTTTCAAAATTTTCAAATAAAAAAACACTGGTCAGGTGAGAGAACTCCAATTGATAATGAAAACTTAACTGTAGGTATTCTTGGACTAGGTTTTCTTGGTTCTCATATTGCAAAAAAACTGATTAAATTAAATTATAATGTAATTGCTTTTAAAAAATCTTCAAACAAACTATTTAATATTAAAATATATACAAAAAAAAATATAAAAAAATTTATTAAAAATTCTGATGTTATAGTTGCAATTTTACCTGCTACACCTGAGACAGATAATATCATTAATGCATCATTTTTAAAAAATATGAAAAAAAAATCATGTTTAATAAATATTGGCAGAGGAAATGCTATTGATGAAAGTGCACTTGTTGAACACGCAAAACGCAATAAAGACTTTTTTGCTTATTTAGATGTCTTCAAAAATGAACCACTTAAATCTTCAAGTAAGCTCTGGACTTTGCCAAATATATCTATTACCCCACATATTGCAGGTGTTACAGTAATAGAGTCAGCAATTGAGTATATGTTTAAAAAATATAAAATATACGAAATAAATCAAAAGTTAAAATCAGATGTCGAATCGAAAAAGAGTTTTTATTAAATTTTACAATTATTCTAATTCAATTCAAAATAATTTTCTAAAATTTTAAAATAAATACTCTCTAGTTTAATAATATCTTCAACAAAAACAAATTCATCTACTTTATGAAGTGTTTGATTTCTAAGACCCAACTCTACTACTTCACAATAGTTTTTTATATATCTTGCATCAGAAGTGCCGCCATCGGTTGCTTGCTCAGGGGGGCTATTTTTACCTGTAACATCAGAAATTGATTTTGAAATAATATTATATAAATCACCTGCTTTATTTAGAAATGACTCAGCTGTTGCATCATATGAATAAGTGCAACTAGCATTTTCTAAATTAGAGAAAATCTTGTCAATTTTATTATCGATCCATTTTATAAGTGAGTCTGAAGAGTGCATATCATTAAATCTTATATTAACAGTTGCTTTAGCTAATTCTGGAATTACGTTTTGAACTGGGTTGCCAATATCAATAGTAGCAATTTGAACTGATGTCGGTAAAAAATTTTCATTACCTTCATCTAGATTTTCTTCTAATATACTATTTAATAAATTGACTAAATGATGTGAAGAATTTTCAGCTAAATGAGAATTAGCTGTATGTCCTTGAATACCTTTTACCTGAAAAAAGAAACTTACTGATCCTCTTCTTCCAATTTTTACTTTATCACCCACTTCATTTTTAGAAGTTGGCTCACCAACAAGACAATGATCAAACTTATAATTTTGTTTACTTGCCCATTCTAAAACTCTTGGTGTACCATTAACAGAATCTCTTTCTTCATCACCCGTAATAATGAATGAAATCTTACCAGGAAAATTTTTATACTTATCAACGAATCTTTTAGAAGCACTAATAAAACAAGCAACACTGCTTTTCATATCCTCACTTCCTCTTCCATATAGTTTGCCTCCATCTATTTTTGCAGAAAAGGGGTGGTATTTCCATGATTTTTCATTTCCTACAGGAACTACATCTGTATGACCAGCATAAGCAAAATGCTTTCCTTCATTACCTATTGTTGCAAACAAATTTTTTACTTCGTAAGAATTGTTTCCAGAGAAAGTTAATGGATGACAATCACATCCTATGGCCTTTAGATGATTTTCAACTATAGTTAAAGCACCTTCATCTTTTGGAGTTATACTTGCACATTGAACTAAGGATTGCGTAAGATTAACTGGATCAAAATTTATTTCTGACATTAATCTCTTAAAAGGTCATTTATAGATGTTTTACTTCTAGTTTTTTCATCAACTCTTTTAACAATAACAGCACAATATAAAGAAGGATTAATATCCCCCTCTTTTTTTCCAGGTAATGTGCCTGGTACAACAACAGAATAAGCTGGAACTTTTCCCATATGAATTTCTCCTGTTGATCGATCAACTATTTTTGTAGACGCTCCAATGAATACACCCATTGATAAAACTGCACCTTCACCAACAATCACACCTTCCGCTACTTCACTTCTTGCTCCAATAAAGCAATTGTCTTCAATTATAACGGGATTTGCTTGAAGTGGCTCAAGCACACCGCCAATACCAGCACCTCCTGATATATGACAATTTTTACCTATTTGTGCACATGAGCCAACTGTTGCCCAAGTATCAATCATTGTTCCTTCATCAACATATGCACCAAGATTTACAAAAGAAGGCATTAAAATAACACCTTTAGCGATAAATGCAGATTTTCTTACTACTGCGTCTGGCACATATCTAAATCCTGCATTAAGGTGATCATCCTTAGTCCAATTTGCAGTTTTACTTTCTACTTTGTCAAACCAAGTGGCATGCGATGCTTTAACGATTTCATTATCATTTAATCTAAAACTTAAAAGAATTGCCTTTTTAATCCATTGATTAACTTTCCATTCATTATTTATTTTTTCACAAACCCTTAAATTTCCACTATCAAGGTTATTTAAAGTTTCATTTACTGCATCTCTAATATCACCGGTAGTATTTACATTAATATTATCTCTATCCTCAAAGGCATCATTTATAATTTTTTCAAGATTACTCATATCTTTCCCTCATTTACATCTTTTAAAAATAAACTCAAATCTCTTGTTTGAAAATCTAAATATTCTTTAGATGCTTCAACATCGTCTGAAAAATTTTCATAACCAGCATCAATCCAAACAGGTGTGAATCCAACTTTTTTTGCTGGTACTAAATTCTTTGCAATATCATCAAACATAGCTGATTTATTTGCCTCTATATCAAATAAATTAATAATTTTTTCATAGGGAGAAATTTCTGGCTTAGGAATATAATCAGCCATTTTAATATCATATATTTCATCAAAAAAATTTGTTAGATTTATTTTTTCCAACACATCTAAGACATGCTGTTTATTTGCATTTGTATAAATAATTTTTCTTCCCTCAAGTTTATATAATTCATCATTAAGATTTTGATTTGGACCAACAATTGAGTAATCCAATTTATGAACTTCTTCTAAAAAATAATCTGGATCTATATCATGATTATCCATCATACCTCTTAAAGTAGTGCCATGCTGTTTGTAATATTTTTTTTGTAGTTTTTTAGCCTCAGCTAAGTCCATATTTAAATTTTTAGCAACAAATTCACCCATTAATTTATGTACTTGCTGAAAAATTCCACTATCTGCCGAATACAGTGTGTTGTCTAGATCAAATATCCAGGTGTTTATGTTATCTTTAAAGCTCATCTAACTACTTGTTATTTGTGTGCCAATTCCATGTTCTGTGAATAACTCTAATATTACTGAATGAGGAATTCTTCCATCTAAAATAGTAGATTTTTTAACACCTTTTTTCATTGCATCAATACATGTATTAATTTTTGGCTTCATACCGCCAGAAATATAATCTTTATCTGCAATACTTTCGGCTTCTTCAAGAGTTATTGATGAGATCAATTTTTCATTTTGGTCTAAAACACCAGGGACATCGGTTAATAATAATAATTTACTTGCCTGTAATTCGCCTGCTATAAAACCCGCAACTGTGTCAGCATTGATATTGTATGTAAAATTATTATCATCTTTACCCAAAGGAGATATAACAGGGATTTGATCATTTTTTATAAAGTTAGTTAGAATATCTTTATTTAATTTATTTGGTTTTCCAACAAAACCAATATCAATTATCCTTTCAATATTTGAATCACTATCTTTAATTTCAACATTCAATTTAGTTGCACTAATTAAGTTAGCAGTTCCAGAAACTCCTATTGCCTTTCCTCCAGATGCACTTATAGATTCCACTATTTCCGAATTGATATCTTTAGATAAAACTTCTTCAACTACTTTGATTGTTTCTTTATCAGTAACTCTTAATCCTTCAACAAATTCAGTTGATATATTTTTTGATTTAAGCCTTTCACCAATTTGAGGTCCTCCACCATGAACAATAACTGGTGAAACACCTACTTCTTTTAATAATCCAATATCTCTTGAAAAACTTTCTGATAGTTTTTTGTTTCCCATCGCATGTCCACCATATTTTATTACAATAGTATCACCGCTATGTTCTCTAATATATGGCAGAGCTTCGACTAAAGTTGAGGCTTTATGTATAAAATAAGCCTGATCACTTTCTGATAAAAAATCAAATTTCATATTTATTGTGATATCCCATATATAGATCTTTGAATCTCTGTAATACCATTATTTTTTTTGGTTTCAGATTGATAAATTTTTGTAAATGATTTCTTATAATTTTGCATTAAACTTAAAATTGACTTTTTTTGATATTCTAAATAGTTATTTGATATTTTATCTATTTTAGTTAGAATTATTGAAAATTTTCTTGAGCAGTCACTTAACAAATCTAACATATCAATATCGGAATTTTTAATGCCAACTTTAGAGTCAATTAATAAAAAAACATGATCAAGTTTATCTCTATATTCTATATATTCTTGAATTAAGGTCATTAAATTTTCTCGAGCGACTTTTGATACTTTAGCATAGCCGTAACCTGGTAAATCTACTAAATTTAATTTGTTATTTATTTCAAAAATATTTATTGCTTGTGTTCTTCCAGGTGTCTTACTTGTTTTAGCTAGTTTTTTTGTTTTAGTTAAAACATTAATTAAACTAGATTTACCTACATTTGATCTACCAATAAAACAACATTCATTATGTGCTTTAAGTAATGGTATTTTATCCTGAGACTCAAAAGATCCAACAAATTTATTTTTAGCAAAAAAAATATTTAAGTTTTTATTTGAACTAGCCATTTTTGGCTAAGATTCTTCTTTGTATAAACCACTGTTGTGCAATTGATAAAATATTGTTTACTGACCAATACAGTACTAGCCCAGCTGCAAAGCCAGCCAATACAAATGTAAAAATAAATGGCAAAAGAGCAAAAATTCTTGCTTGAGTTGGATCAGCTGGAGCAGGATTTAACTTTTGCTGCAACCACATTGTAAAACCCATAAATATTGGCAAAATACCAATATCTATTATTGATAACAATGGAGGTACATCCCACGGAATGATTCCAAATAATGTCATTAAACCTAAAGGGTCCGGTGCTGAAAGATCATGTATCCAACCATAGAATGGTGCATGATACATTTCTATAGTTACAAATAAAACTTTATATAAAGAGAAAAATATTGGTATTTGGACAAGTATTGGTAAACACCCAGCGACAGGATTTGCTCCCTCTCTTTTGTATAAAGCCATTAATTCTTGCTGCATTTTTTGCCTGTCATTAGGATAGGTCTCTTTTAATCTTTGCATATCAGGCTGTAATTTTTTCATTTTTGCCATTGATTTAAATGAAGCTTGAGCAAGTGGAAAAAGCAAAAGTCTCATTAAAATTGTGAATGCAATAATTGCTAATCCAAAATTACCAGCATATCCGAAAAACCAATTTATAGCATATGAAACTGGTTTAGTTAGAAAGCTAAACCAACCCCAATCGATAGCATCTGTAAATCTTGTTATCGATAACTTGTCATCGTACTCACTTAAAATATCTAACTTCTTTGCACCTACAAATAATTTACCACTATACTGTAAATTATTACCCTCATTAATTTTAAAGATTTGGCCTACATATCCAGCTCTGTAATTATCTCTACCATTGTTGCTGTGACGATAGTTGACATTAATAGACTGCTCAGCATCTGGAATTAAAGCTGACATCCAATATTTGTCTGTGAAACCTAACCATCCTCCTTGTGATTTGTTATCACAAAAAGATTTTTTTGTTTCTAAAGATGACGAACAATCTTCAGCTATATCATCATAATTTTTTTCTAAAAGTTCATCATTAATAAGGCTGATCAAACCTTCATGAAGGATAAAAAAATTAATCGTATCTGGGGTGTTAATTCTTTTTATTAAACGGTAAGGGAAAACCTCAATAGCTTTATTGCTATTATTGATAATCTCTTGGGTTATTGTAAACATATATTCTTCATCTACAGAATAATTAATTTTGAAAGTCACACCTTGATTGTTTGTCCAAACCAATGACACAGGATTAGATGGGCTTAAAACCGAGTTATCAGCTTGCCATTCTGTATTTAGATTGGGTAAATCAATATTAGAATTATTAAGCTCTTTCCATCCTGTTTCAATATAGTATGGATTTGCTGTTCCATCGGGTAGCAATAATTGAATATTATCTGAATCATCCTCTAAGCTTGTTTTATATTTAGATAAGATAAGATCATCAAGAATTGCACCTTTGAGATTTATTGATCCTTCTATTGAATTATTTTTAAATAAAACTCTATTTGTAGAATTTACAACTTCATCTTTTGAAAATATTTCATCAACTACTTTTTTATTTTGCTCATCAATAGAAGCAGCAGGCTCTAACACTTCATCATTTTCATTCGATTGAGTATCAATTGGTTGTGTGGGTATTAAAATTTGAAAAAAAATTATTATTGCTATTGAAATACCAATTGCTAAATATAAATTTCGCTGTTCATTCATTATTTTTTCCTAGTGTCATTTGGTACAGGATCGTATCCGTGGTTTCCCCATGGGTGACATTTAGAAATCCTTTTTAAGGATAGAAAAGCTCCTTTAAAAATTCCAAACTTTTTTATCGATTGAATACTATACTCGGAGCATGTAGGCAAATATCTACAATTTTGACCTAGAATAGGTGAAATAAAAAATTGGTAAAATTTAATAATCACTATTATTGGGTGAGTAATAATTTTATTTATCATTTATATTTTCTTTAAGTTCTAATAACAATTTATCAAATTTCTCTTTTAAAAGAGATGTTTTAGCTATTAGCACATAATAAGAATTTATTTTACCATTAATAATAATTTTTCTGGCTAATTCTCTCATTATTCTTTTTGCTTTATTTCTTTTTACTGCGTTTCCAATTTTCTTAGAAGCTGTGTAACCTACCCAAATTGAATTTTCTAGCTCCTGATTGTGTAAAAATTGAATATTTATATTTTTTCCCTTTAAAAATTCTCCTTTATCTCGTACCATTACGAAAGTTGATCTTTTTTTGATTGTAAATAACTTGTGGGCCATTAGGCCTTTTAAGCGCTTAACTGAGCTCTTCCTTTTGCACGTCGCCTATTAATAATCTGCCTTCCAGCCTTAGTTGCCATTCTAGCTCTAAAACCGTGTCTTCTTTTTCTAATTACTCTACTTGGTTGGTACGTACGTTTCATAATAAATCTCTGGGCCTAATACGAATTCATCATATATAAGTCAATTATTTACTTATAAATTTATGAAAATTATTAAAAAACTAGATGAATTAAACAAAATTCTAGAACCTGTAAAAAATACCAAAAAGTCCATTGGTCTTGTTCTTACTATGGGAAACATACATCAAGGACATTTATCATTAGTTGATAAGGCTCGTTCAGATAATGATTTTGTTGTAGTTTCAATATTTATCAACCCAACTCAATTTAATAATAAAGATGATTTTAAATATTATCCTAGAACCCTTAATACTGATATTGAGAAGTTAGAAATATCTAATTGTGATTTATTATTCTTACCTGAGTTAACAGAGATTTATCCTAATGGTTTTTCTACTGAAAAGACAGTAACAAGGTATAGAGATATTCTTTGTGATAAGTTTCGCCCCGGTCACTTTGAAGGAGTAACTACTGTCGTTGGTATTTTTTTTGAATTAATTAAACCAACTAATAGTTACTTTGGTGAAAAAGATTTTCAGCAGCTCAAGCTTGTGAGTGAATTAGTAAAAATAAAAAAATATAACATAAATATTATATCTTGCTTATCAATTCGAGATCAATATGGCATGAGTCTAGCTTCAAGACATACTATTTTTACTGAAGTACAGCGTCAAACTTTCAAAAAATTATCAAAAAAAATTTATAATTTTATAAGTTTATTAAAACAAAAAAAAATTAAATTAGATTTTCAAATTTTAAAAAAAGATCTTTTAGAAATTGATATTAATAAAGTAGACTATTTAGAAATACGTGATGAAAAAGATTTAGAAATAACAAATAGTTTTAATGACTCTAGACTTTTTATTGCACTATATATTGATAAAATAAGAATTATTGATAATTTCAAATTAACCTAAGGTATAAGCCATTGATATTCTGGGTCAGTATTTTTAAATATTAATTTTAATCTTCTGTGACCTGTAATATTTAAATAAAGCCAATCTATTTCAAAAATTTTGTTTTCAACAACGGTAAAATTCTGATACCCCTTTTCACTTTCATCAAAATCAGGTTCCTTGCCTAATAAATGAGCAGGAATGCCATCTTCAGGTTTTAAAGCTATGGAGCTGGGTTTTTTAGTTGTAAGATAGCATTTCCTACTGAGCAATCTTGTTTTATCCCACATTTCTTTTGAAACTTCATTTTGATGGTTTAGGTATGATGTAGTTTTAATTCTCATTTGAATTTTAAGTTTATGGTCGTAAAAAACAAATAGAGATTTATTATTTTTTTTTAAGTTTTTAGTCTTTGGAGATCTGTAATCTGTATGAAAGTTCAAAATCATATTTACGTGATCAAATTTTCTTAAAACTACAACTCTAGATTCAATACCTTCTTTTTCGCTAATATTGCTAAAGACTGGTGTATGAAAGGCATGTTTTCTATCTTTAACACCCCTAGTCAGGTTTTTTTTTATATCTTGCAATATTTCATGTGTATTTTCTTTTGAAGAATTCGACATCATTAATGTAATATAAATTGTTTTATCAAAATAGCTAGATCGTGATTATGAATAAAGTAGATGAGTTATTAAACACAGATCATGTAAAATTTTTATTCTCAATTTTTGAAATCAATAATGCAGATATCCGCTTAGTAGGAGGATGTATTAGGGATTCATTAATAAATAAAGAATTGAAAGATATTGATTCAGCTACAACATTAGAACCAAATGAAGTAATAAATTTATTACAAAATAATAATATTGAATACGACGATTTTGCAATTCAATATGGATCAATTATTTCTTATCCACTCAATCAAAAAATACAAATTACCACGTTAAGGGAAGACATCAATCAAATTGGAAGACACACTAATGTAATTTATACGACAGATTGGAAAAAAGACTCAGCCAGAAGGGATTTCACTTTTAATGCATTATATTTAGGAAGAAATAATAAATTGTATGATTATTATGATGGGCAAACTCATTTAAAAGAGTCCAGAATCAAATTTATCGGGGAAATTGAAGATAGAATTAAAGAGGATTATTTGCGAATATTTAGATATTTTAGGTTTTTGGGTTTGTTTGAAATACCAAAAATTACTTCAAGTGACCAAAAGGTTGTAGAAAAATATATTCATGAGTCACTAAGTATTTTAACAAATGATGTAATTAGAGTAGAAATATTAAAAATGTTTAGTATGACATATCCATTAAACTGTTTTTATAAATCTCATCAAAATAAAGAAAAATTTAAATGGGTTGAGATAATCAAGGAGCACTTTGTCAGAACTAATTATGAGCTTGGTCTTAATAAATGTTTAAATAAAATTGATAATATTATTAATTAGTTTTTTAATTTACAATTTTCGCACAGACCAATTATTTCTAAATTATGTTTTTTATAATTAAAGTTATTCTTTTCTGCTTGTTTTGAAAAATAAGAAAACAAATTATTTCCGATTAACTCAGTAACACTATCACAATTTTCACATATCAAAAAAGATGTAGAAGTTTTTGCATTACAGCCTTCATGCTTACAAGCAACATATGAATTTCTGCTTTCTATTTTGTGTACTTTTCCAATTTCTATTAATTTATCGAGAGCTCTGTAAACTTGAAGAGGAGATTTTATTCCCTTTTTTTGTATATCATAAAGAATCGTATATGCCTTCATGGGCTCAGATGAGTTTTCTAGGACGTTGAGAACTGTTTTCTGGTTTTTGGTTAAATTTTCTGATGCTAATGCCATAAAACTCAATTACCAAATTGTTTTCATTTTTGCAACTTACCTCTTAACTCTAGTGGGATAAGTGAAATAATAAATAATATTATCGCTATAACAATAATTGATGGCCCTGAAGAGGTGTTTAATTCTAAAGAAGTAAATAAACCAATTGTAACAGATAAAATGCCAATTAATATAGCTACAAATACCATTTGTTTTGGATTGTTAGTGATATTTCTCGATGCCGCTGCCGGTATTATTAGTAATCCTGTAATTAAAAGAGTACCAATCATTTTTATAGATAATGCAATAACTCCAGCAAGTAGAAGGGTAAAAATCATATTATATACGTTAGGTTGCATCCCCTCTGCGAAAGCAAGGTCAAAATTAACTGTTGCTGAAAATAATGATTTCCAAATAAAATATAAAATTACTAAAATTATAAAACCACCAATCCATACTAGAGCAATGTCTTCTACAGTTACTGATAAAATATCTCCAAATAGTAATCCCATAATATCAAAACGAATACTCGATAAATAACCCATTAAAACCAAACCAATCGCAAGAGTAGAGTGAGCTAATAATCCAAGTAATGAGTCCCCGGCTAATCTAGTCCTTTTTTGAAGGTTGAGAAGAAGTAGAGCAATGACCGCAGATATTACAAACACGGAAAAGGCAATATTTAAACTAAAGGCATAGGCTAAAGTTACTCCTAATAAGGCAGAGTGTGCTAAGGTATCACCAAAATAAGATAATCGTCTCCAAATTACTAAGCAACCTAACGGTCCTGTTATTATAGCAATACCAATACCAGTAACTAATGCTCTAGTAAAAAAATCATCAAACATTAATTAGACACACTTCCGTCAGAATTATGTGTGTGATCATGATCGTGCTGATAATATGTCAATGTTTTTGATCTATGTTCACCAAATAATTCTATATAGGCTTTATCTTTTATAATTGCACTTGGTTTTCCTGAACAACAGATATGTCCATTTAAACAGACTACATGATCTGTAGCAGACATAACAAAATGCAAGTCATGGGAGACTAATAAAATTCCACAATTTAGGTTTGCAGAAATATTTTTGATAATATTATAAAGATCAATTTCCCCATTAAAATCAACTCCTTGAACGGGTTCATCTAAGACTAGTAATTCTGGTTTTTTTGCGATAGCTCTTGCTAGAAGAACACGTTGAAATTCTCCACCAGATAGACCATGAATTTGTTCCTTGAAAAGTTTTTCTACTCCAGTTTGATTTAAAGATTCACTAACTTCATTATCATTGAGATTATTGGTTAATCGCATGAAATCTACAACTCGTAATGGCATTGTCCAATCGATATTAATTTTCTGAGGAACATATGCGATTTTATCTGTATACCTTTTCATTGAACCTTCATCAGGTTCAAGAATACTTAGCACCATTTTAGCTGTTGTTGTCTTTCCAGAACCATTAGGTCCTATTAGCGTAACTATTTGACCACGCCTTACTTCAAGAGATACACCTCTTATCAACCATTTTGGAGACTTATAAACACCTGCGTTTTCCAAATTTACTAATAAATTATTTTTACTACTCATTTTTCTATTTACAATGCAAAATGTAATATTATAACATTACACTATTTAACAGACTTATTTTTAATAGGAATACTTTTATGAAACAAACGAATTTTTTTCTACATATATTTAAGATTATGTTATTTTCGGGAATTCTTGCTGCAACTGCATCTGCCAGAGCAGAGCTAAAAGTTGTTACCACAATTAAACCACTACATTCATTGATATCCAATGTTATGGATGGAGTAGGTGAACCTGGACTCATAATCGATGGAAGTATATCACCACACAGTTTTACAATGAAACCTTCTCATGCGAAAATGCTTGAAGAAGCAGATGTCATTTTTTGGATTGGAGAGGGTATTGAAACATCAATGGAAGAACCTCTAGACACAATTGCAAAAGATGCAGAAGTAATTGAATTTATGGAACTTGATTCAATTGCTAAATTAAAATTTAGAGAAGAATCAATTTTTGGTGACCATGACGATCACGACGACCACGATGACCACGATGATCACGATGATCATGATGACCACGATGATCACGGCCATGCACACGGTGAATTTGATGCTCACATTTGGCTAGATCCAATGAATGCTAAAGAAATGGTTCATGAAATAGCTCATGAGTTAGGTGATTTAGATCCTGCCAATAAAGAGAAATATGAAGCAAATGCTGAAGCAACAATTAAAGCTTTAGATCAGCTTATTAGTGATGTTGGTACAGATATTAATTCTGATGCAAAATTTGTTGTCTTCCATGACGCCTACCAATACTTTGAAGAAAGATTTGGTGTAAGAGCAGCAGGAGCATTAACATTGAATACTGATGTTTTACCTGGTGCGAAGCAAATAGCTGATATTCAGGATGTTATTAAGGATAAGGGAATAAAATGTATTTTCTCTGAACCTCAATTTAATCCAAAGATTATTACAACAATAGCTGAGGATATGAATATCAAAACAGGAGTTTTTGATCCTTTAGGTGCTAACATTGATGCTGGTAAGTCACTTTACTTTACGTTGATTAGTAATCTCGGGAACGAGCTTAAAGGCTGTTAAATTTTAATATTTAAATAAATTCCACCTTGTATTAAGGTGGAATTTATAAAACTAATTATAAGGAAATTGATATGGAAAATACTTCTCAGGTTCCAGTTACTGTTTTAACAGGGTTTCTTGGAGCTGGAAAAACAACTCTTTTAAATCGAATTTTAACTGAACAGCATGGACGGAAATACGCTGTCATTGTTAATGAATTTGGTGAACAAGGTATCGACAATGATCTTGTTGTTGATGCTGATGAAGAAGTATTTGAAATGAACAACGGGTGCATTTGTTGCACTGTTAGAGGTGATTTAATTAGAATTCTAAGTGGCTTAATGAAACGTGCTGATAAGCTTGATGCAATTATAGTTGAGACAACTGGTTTAGCAGATCCAGCCCCAGTTGCTCAGACATTTTTTGTTGATCAAGATGTTGCTGATAGAACAAAATTAGATGCAATTGTTACAGTTGCCGATGCTGTTCATCTAAGTTCTCAATTAGTCGATCATCATGAAGCAGAAGAACAAATTGCTTTTGCTGATGTAATTTTGTTAAATAAAGTTGAACTTGTTGAAGATAATGACATTGTAAAAGTTAATGATCGTATTAGAAAAATTAATCCTTTTGCTAAGATTATTAAAACAACACGTTGTGATGCACCTCTTGATGAAATCGTAGGCTTAAATGCATTTAGTCTAGATAGAGTATTAGATATTGAACCTGACTTTCTTGAATCAGATCATGATCATGAACATGATGATGATGTTACTAGTCTATCCTTTGTATCTGATACACCATTAGATATGGATAAGTTCCAAGATTGGTTTGGAAATTTACTCAGGACTAAGGGTCAGGACATACTTCGATCAAAAGGAATTTTGAACTTTAAAGGTGAAGAAGAGCGATATGTATTTCAAGGAGTACACATGCTCATGGATGCTTCACCAATGGGACCTTGGCCTAAAGGAAAAGATAGAAGTTCTCGAGTAGTATTTATTGGTCGTGATCTTGATAATATGAATCTTAAGGAAGGCTTTGATAATTGTAAATCAGCATGAACGCTGATTTAAAAACACTTCAAGAATCAAATAAAACTGAACTTGAAAGAAGAGGTTCAATTTTTAATATTGGAGCCCCAGCTACAGAAGCGGTTACAATTCGTGATCAAATAGCGGTAGGATTTGGAGACGGTACTGTAAGATTTTTTCAATCTGGATCTGATCCTAAAACTGTTAAAGCACATAAGGGTGTAGTGTTGAGTATGACAAATTATGAAGATCATGTGTTAACGGGAGGAGAAGATGGACGTTTTCTAAAAATATCATCTGATGGAAATATTGATGAAATTTTTAATTTTGGTTCAAAGTGGGTTGACTGTGTAGCTTCCCACAAAGATACTAAAGTTTGTTCATCAGGAAAGACTGTTTATATTTGGACAAAAAACAAAGATAAACCACAAACTTTAGAGCATCAAAGTACTGTTGCTGGATTAGCATTTGATAATAAAGGCAAGCGTCTTGCGGTCTCAAGATACGGTGGAGTAACAGTGTGGAAACTTAATAATAATAAATGGACAGCATCAAATTTTACATGGAAAGGATCGCATGGAACTGTAACGTTTAGCCCTGATACAAAATATATTGTAACTGCAATGCAAGAAAATCAAATTCATGGTTGGCGCATAAACGACAAAGCTGATTTAGCAATGAGAGGTTATCCATCAAAAATTAAAAGTTTTACTTGGGTTGGTGATACACCGTATTTGGTAACATCTGGATCCAGTGATGCAGTTTGCTGGCCATTTGATGGTAAAGAAGGACCAATGGGGAGAAAGCCAATTGTTGTTGCAAACGGTGGTAAAGAACTTGCAACATTTGTTAAAGCACTAAATGGAGAAAAAGCTGTTTTCACCGGTTTTACAGATGGGTCAGTTTTATTAGCAGAAATTGATGAAAGTAAAAAACCAATTATGATTAGAAGTTCAACAGGTTCGGAAGTTTCAACAATAGCGATATCTAGTGATAATTCACAAATATTAATTGGGGATATGAAAGGTTCTATTCTTTTATCATCTTTATGGGCAGACAATTAAAGGAGAAAATATGTTTAATCGTAAAACTCAAAATGTTGAAAAAATAAGAAATCTTAAACATTTAATTTCCAAGAAATATAAATTACCAGAAAATACTATAATAAGTATTGCTGAGCTCAGTTGTCATGAGCCTGATTGTCCACCAATCGAAACTGTAATTACTGCAAGAAATGAAGACGGATCAATGAAAAATTGGCGAGTTGCAAAATCAATAGAAGAAATAGAGGAGTCAGATATTAATAATCTAACAAACCACACCCATTAGATTATTAAATTTAGAATAAAAATGTCAAAAAAACAAAAAGAAATAATATTATCTGTTTGTCTCACATGTACCCTTAATAAAGCTCAAAATAATAATAAACTTGCAGGAGAAAAACTTGCACAAAAATTAATTGATAAATTTAAAAATACAAAAAATGTAACTTTAAGAGGTGTAAATTGCATGAGTAATTGTAAACGTTCATGTATTGTATCCTTTACCGCAGAAAATTGTTTTACCTATGTGTTTGGAGATATAGATCCTGAAAATTCTGCTTATATTGATTCAATAGAGGAACTGCTATTATCCTATAGCAAATCTGATGATGGTTTTTTGAGACGTAGACATAGACCTGAAATATATAGATCTAATATCGTTGGTAGATTTCCTCCAATAAATAGTAAGTCAGATATTATTATTAATTTAAAATAGTAAAATTTTAAAAAAAATTAAATTATAATTATTTATTTCTGAATTTTGTTTAATTTAGAATGTATTATTAACAGCAATCTCCACCTTCACAAGTGCAACAACAGCTGCAGCTGCAACCACACTTTGGTGGGTTTGGATTTTGATTTTTCATAATCATACCTATATATTTTTTATAATAATTTAAAATACAAATGAGAAAAGCATTAGAAATTAAAGAGTGTATGAAGACTTTCGAGGGTGACGGGATACCTGTAACGAGAGCTTTCCCTGTCCCTGGTATGAGAGAAAATGATCCATTTCTTCTTTTTGATCATTTCGGCCCAATTAATTATGAACCGGGAGGGGCAACTGGTGTACCAGCACATCCTCATTGTGGATTTGAGGCAATTACTTATATGCTTGGTGGTGAGGTAGAACACAGAGACTCATTTGGCGGACAAGCAAAAATTGAAACTGGTGATGTACAATGGATGACAACTGGATCAGGTTTAATCCATTCTGAGTTAGTAACAGAAAAATTTAAGAAGAGTGGAGGTGTCATGCAAGGATTACAAATTTGGGTGAACCTTCCACAAAAAAATAAAAAAGTTAAACCTTGGTACCAACATATTAAAAGAAACACTATTCCAACAATATCTGAAAATGCAAATATAGAAATTAAAGTTCTTGTGGGAGAAATAAATGGAACCAAATCCAAAGTTCAAACATATTCACCTGTATCAATATTTGATATTCAATTTTCAAAACCAGATATGACAAAGTTTAATGTTGATAAAGAACAAAATCTTATGATCTATATTATTGATGGTCAGTTGCAGTTTAATGAGGAAGATAAAATCGCTAATAAAGGTGATATGATTTACTTTGATCAGTCAAGTGATGAGATTCAACTTACATCAATATCAGAAAAAGGATCCTACCTAGTTTTAGCAGGTAAGCCACTTAAAGAACCTGTTGCACGTTATGGTCCTTTTGTGGCTAATTCTGAAGGTGAAATCAAGCAAGCAATGATGGACTATCAAGAAGGAAAAATGGGAAGCTTAGCTTAATTTAATTGGCGTAACATTTCACCAGTTACTATTGCAACTGAACTACTAAGATTAATCGATCTAGGCCCCTTTATCATTGGTATTGTTAATCTTTCATCGACAGAGCTATGGACAAAATCAGGTGCTCCTGCACTTTCTCTGCCAAATAAAATAATATCATTTGATTGAAATTTATAATCAAAATAACTTTTTTTACTTTTTGTTGTTAGAAGAATTAGTCGATATGAATTATCCTGTGACCATTCATAAAATTTTTCCCAACTTAAATGTTTTTTTAATTCTAGGTAATTATAATAATCCATTGAAGCTCTTTTCAGTCTTTTATCATCAATTGCAAAGCCAGCTGGTTCTATTATATCTACTGGTATTCCTAGACACGCACCTAATCTAAATATATTTCCAGCATTTTGCGGTATGTCAGGTTCAAATAGAGCAATTCTCATACTTTTTACTATATTATTATATTACTTGCGTCACGCTGGCACATACATAAAAAGTACTTTTTTAAGTATTTACGATATAAGAAATTCAAAATAAATGGCTAAAAAACCCAATAATAAGAGAAGAGATTTTTTACAACTAAGTACCATTACCCTTGGTGCAGTTGGTACAGGTGCCTTTATATGGCCATTCATAAAAAGTATGAGTCCTGCAGAAGATACATTAGCAGCGGGGTCAACTGAAGTAGATATTAGCACTATTGAAGAAGGTCAAAGTATTACAATCAAATGGCGTGGAAAACCTGTTTTCATTAAAAAAAGAACAAAAGATGAGATTGATGCAGCTAAAATGGTTCAAGCTTCTGATTTAAGAGATCCACAAGATGATGCAGATAGAGTACAAAAAGAAGAATGGTTAGTTTTAGTGGGAGTATGCACACACTTAGGATGTGTTCCACTTGGTCAGAAAGTTTCAGATATGAAAGGTGAGTACGACGGTTGGTATTGTCCATGTCATGGTTCACATTACGACACATCAGGTAGAATAAGGAAAGGACCAGCACCAAAAAACTTGGACGTTCCGCCCTATACCTTTTTAAATGATAATACTATAAAGATAGGATAAAGATGGATAAGAATAGAAAAGTACATCAATTTAAAAATCCTGTCCTTAATTGGATAGAGTTTCGTTTACCAATTATTTCTTATTTCAAAAAAGAATACGGTGATTACCCAATGCCTAAAAATTGTAACTATTTTTGGAGCTTTGGAGCTCTAGCTACAATTACTCTTGTTACAATGATTGTAAGTGGAATTTTTCTTGCTATGAATTATACACCACACACAGATATGGCGTTTGATAGCGTGGAAAGGATAATGCGAGATGTCAATTACGGTTGGTTAATGCGATACATCCATTCTAATGGTGCAGCCTTTTTCTTCATTATAGTTTACATTCATATAGTAAGAGCAATGTATTTTGGTTCTTATAAATATCCAAGAGAGCTTAATTGGATTTTAGGTGTATTCATATTTTTATTAATGATGGCAACTTCTTTTCTTGGTTACACATTACCATGGGGACAAATGTCTTATTGGGGAGCAACTGTTATAACTAATTTATTTAGTGCTATACCATTTATTGGTGAAGGATTGAAAACATGGCTTCTCGGTGATTACAACGTTGGAAATGCTACTTTAAACCGTTTTTTCGCTCTTCATTATGTTTTACCGTTTGTTATTTTTGGTGTCGTAGGCTTACACGTTGCTGCAGTCCATGTTCATGGCTCAAATAACCCTGATGGGATTGACATCAAAACTAATAACGACTCAGTAAACTTTTTTCCATATATGCTAATTAAAGATACTGTGGCTATGTGTGCTTTTGGTGTTGCCATTTCTGCGGTAATATTCTTTGGGCCAAATCTTATGGCTGAGGTTGACAATTATATTCCAGCAGATCCACTAGTTACTCCAGCCCACATTGTTCCAAACTGGTATCTTGCACCTTTTTACGCAATTTTAAGAGCAGTACCTGATAAATTAGGAGGAGTTCTCCTTATGTTTGGTGCAATAGTAATTCTATTTGTTCTACCTTGGCTAGATAGATCAAAAGTAAGAAGTTGTAATTATAGACCAATATATAAGTGGTTTATGATGGGCTTCTTCGTTAACTTCTTCGCATTAGGTTATGTTGGTATGCTTCCTGCTGAGGGTTTATATCTTTTAATTGCTAGAGTAGGCTTACTTTACTATTTTGGTTTTTTCTTCATTATTACACCATTTGTTGGTTGGATTGAGAAGCCAAGAAAGCTACCGCTGAGTATTAGTGATGTTTATGCTAAAAACATAGGTCCTAATATTGGTGCAGGAGGAACAGGGATGCCTTCACCAGCAATGCAAAAAGATACCAATCTATAATGCGCCTATTACTTATTATTTTTTTATTCTTCTCCTCAAATATATTTGCAGCAGAAATGAGTACTGAAAAAATGCCAAAACACGATTGGTCTTTTAAAGGTGTAACTGGAACTTTTGATAGAGCTGCAATTCAAAGAGGTTATAAAGTCTACAGAGAAGTATGTGCTGGATGCCATTCAATGAAACTACTTTACTACAGAGATCTTATTGATGTTGGTTTTTCTGAAGCTCAAGTAAAAGTAATTGCTTCCGAATATACTGTTTTAGATGGTCCAAATGATGATGGTGAAATGTTTGAAAGACCAGCTAGACCAGCAGACAGATTTGTTAATCCTTATGCCAATGATAATGAAGCAAGAGCAAATAATAATGGAGCCTATCCTCCTGATTTAAGTGTAATTACAAAAGCTAGAAAATATGGAGTTGATTATATTTACAACTTACTTCTAGGATATGTTGAACCTCCAAAGGGAATGGAGGTTGGAAATGGTATGTATTACAATAAATGGATGGCTGGAAATCAAATAGCTATGCCAGCACCAATTGCAGATGGAAGTGTAGATTACGATGATGGAACAGATAACAATGCACAACAGTTATCAGCTGATGTAACGCATTTTCTTCACTGGGCAGCTGAACCAGAAATGGAAGTAAGAAAAAATTTAGGAATTAAAGTAATATTATTCTTTATTATTCTAGGAACGATTGTTTACTTAGCAAAAAATAGACTCTGGCGAGACATTACTTAGACATTAAATAAAAAGTTCATTACATCACCATCTTTGACGATATAATCTTTACCTTCTTGTCTTAACTTTCCTGAATCTCTGCTTCCAGCGTCCCCGTTATTTTCTATATAGTCTTCATATGAAATAGTCTCTGCTCTAATGAAGCCTTTTTCAAAATCAGTGTGAATTTTTCCAGCAGCCTGTGGTGCAAACGTTTCCTTTTTTATTGTCCATGATCTTGTTTCTTTTGGACCACATGTAAAATAGTTAATTAAACCCAAAAGTTCATATCCTGATTTTATTACCTTATTCAATGTTGTTTGATCTAAATTGAGTTCTTTAAGAAATTGAAGTTTTTCTTCCTCATTATCTAATTCTGCTATTTGTGCTTCAATCGATGCAGATATTAAAACTACAGAATGATTATTTTTTTTAGCGAACAATATGACTTTGTTTGACAAATCGTTTCCGGTATGAATAGATTCTTCATCTACATTACATATATACATTGTAGGCTTTAGACTAATTAAATTAAGACTATTTACGTAGTCAATTTCATTACTAGCAAACTCATTAATTGTTAAGATTTTGTCAGAATCTAGTATTTGTAAGATTTTATTTATTATATTAAATTGATCTTTAGCTTCTTTATCATTTGCTTTTAATTTTTTTTCTAAACTAGATTTTTTATTGTTTAAACTTTCAAGATCAGCCAATTGTAATTCTAAATTTATTGTTTCAATATCATCTAATGGATCAATTTTTGATGATACATGAGTAATATTTGTATCTTCAAAACATCTAACTACATGTGCTATTGCATCAACTTCTCTTACATGTCCTAAAAATTTATTTCCTAGACCTTCTCCTTGTGATGCTCCTTTAACTAATCCAGCGATGTCAACAAAATCCATGAAAGAAGGAATTATTTTTTCACTTTTTCCAATAATTGCAAGTTTATCTAATCTATCGTCAGGTACTGCAACTCTTCCTATATTTGGTTCTATAGTTGCAAATGGATAATTTGCGGCCTCTGCTTTATTTGATTGGGTGAGTGCATTAAATAAAGTAGATTTACCAACATTTGGTAATCCTACTATCCCGCACTTAAATCCCATAATTAATTTTGCTCACTTATTTTTGTTAAAAATAGAGGAATATCTGAAAATATTAATTCTATATTATTAACCATTTTATCAAACTTTTTATTTATTATTTCTTCTTCTGATTTTAAAAATTTATTTAAAACATAACTTGAAACTAAATCTTTATTTCCAGGATGATCAATCCCAATACGTATTCTAAAATAATTTTCTCCTATAAATTGGTCAATACTTTCCAATCCGTTATGACCTCCGTTTCCACCACCTTGCTTTATTTTTACTTTTGATAACTCTAAATCAAGGTCATCATGGATAACAAAAGTATGATCTAGTTTTATTTTATAAAAATTCATAATTTCTGAAACAGCTTTTCCAGATAAATTCATGAATGTAAGAGGTTTTAAGACTAGTAATTTATTATTATTAAGATGACCTGAATATAATTCTTTTGTTTTGTCTTCTCTAACTTTACATAAATTAAATCGTGATATTAAATGATCAGCTAAGTGGAAACCTATATTATGTCTCGTGTTTTTATATTTATCACCAGGGTTTCCTAGGCCACAAATTAAAAACATATAATTAGGTATAAATTAAAGTTACTTAGATTCTTTATTTTCTTCTTTTTTATCAGAACTGTCTTCTTTTTTGTCTTCTGATTTTTCTTCACCACTCTCTTCTGAGCCATCTTCAGCAGTTTCTTCAGTTTTTGTTTCAACTTCTACAGTTGGAGGCACTAATGTAGCAATTACAAAATCTCTATCGGATATTGTTGGAATAACACCCTCTGGAAGATTAATGTTACTTATTTTAACTGCATCTCCTATTTCACTATCGATTAAATCGAACTCAAGCTTACTCGGTATATTATTTGCATTACATGAAAGCTCAACTAAACGCCTTACTGTATTTAAAACACCACCTTTTTTTAAACCAGGACATTTTTCTTGATTTAAAAATTCTATAGGAATTTCGACATTCACTTTAGTGTTTTCTTGCACTCTTAAAAAGTCAAAATGAATCAACTTATCACTTACTGGATGATATTGTAGTTGTTTAGGCAATATTTTCTCTACTTTTCCATTAACTTCAATATCAATTATGGTGGAGTAGAAAGAGCCAGTATGCATAAGTTTTTTTAATATTTTATCCTCTAATGCAATTTTTGTTGGCTCTGAACCTTTACCATATATTATTCCAGGTACCATTCCTTTAGCTAAGAGACTGTGCGTTGAACCAGCTTCTTTGTTTCGATTAAGTGCTTTATAATTTTCCATATTAAAATTAATCAAAAAGAGCAGAAACAGAAGCGTCACTACTAATTCTTTTAATCGCCTCACCCATTAAAGGAGCTATGCTGATATGTCTAATGTTTTTTGTATTTTTTATATCATTAGAAGGCTCAATAGTATCTGTTAATACAAGTTCTTTAATAGCTGAATTAGAAATTCTATCTAAAGCTTTGCCTGATAATACTCCATGAACAATATATGAATAAATTTCTTTTGCGCCATTTTTTTTAAGTGCTTCAGCAGCATTACATAATGTTCCAGCTGAGTCTGCAATGTCATCCAGTAAAATACAAATTTTTCCATCTACTTCTCCAATTATATTCATTACTTCTGACTCTCCAGCTTTTTCTCTTCTTTTATCTGCAATTGCTAATCCAGCATCTAATCTCTTAGCAAATGCTCTTGCCCTTACAACACCTCCGACATCTGGTGATGCAACTACTAGTTCTTTGTTTCCTGAAAATTTTTCTTTGATATCTTTTAATATTGGTGGAGCTGAAAAAATATTATCTAATGGAATGTCAAAAAAACCTTGAATTTGACCAGCGTGTAAATCCATTGTTAAAACTCTATGAGCTCCAGCAGAAGTTATTAGATTTGCAACTAATTTAGCAGTAATAGGAGTTCTAGGACCTGTCTTTCTATCTTGTCTTGCGTATCCGTAATAAGGAATAACAGCGGTAATTCTTTTTGCAGAACCTCTTCTTGCTGCGTCTATTGTTATTAAAAGTTCCATCAAATGATCATTAGCTGGATGTGATGTTGATTGTATTATGAAAACATCCTCTCCGCGAATATTTTCATTTATTTCAACAAATATTTCTCTGTCATTAAAAGTCCTTATTGAAGCATCAGCTAAAGGTACACCAATGTGTTGAGATATTTTTTCAGATAAGCTTTTACTGCTATTACAAGCGATTATTTTCATTTAATCGATTTAATTTTTATATAAGAATATAAATAGTGCAATAGAAATTATATTAAAAAGAAATTATATTTATCATCCTGCCTGTTTTGCTCTTTTTTTGGTGAGTCATTCTTCTGTGGCTAAAAAAATCTTTACTATATTTATAAGTATCTTTTTTTAAATTATAGATATTTTTTATACCCTCAGCATTAATTTGATAATTTAATAATGCTCTCAAATTAAATAAATCTTTATTTTTATTCTTATATTTAAAAAATTTAAAATATTTAGTATCTTTTTCTATAAATTTTAATTTGAATTTTTTATCTACTTCAAAGTTTTTAAATCCTAAACAAGGTCCAACAACAGCTATAACGTTTCTACTTTTTATTTTTTTATTTGCAAATGTCTTTATACCTTCTCTACAAATATTTGTTAGAGCTCCTTTCCATCCCGCATGTAGACAACAAATTAATTTTTTTTCAATATCAAATAAAAATACTGGTGCACAATCAGCTGTTAAAACTCCAATGGCAATATTTTTTTCATTAGTTACTAAGCCATCGCCATATAATTCTTTATTAAAATTATTTTTGTTAATAAAAAATATTTTGTTTGAATGAACTTGATTAATTAATTTAATTTTATTTTTTGAAATTAATAAATTACCTAAAGCAATTTTTATATTCTTTTCAACATTTTTAGTTTTATCACCAACTCCCTTACTGCAGTTTAAAGAATAAAAACTTCCTCTAGACACACCACCTTTAGACTTAAAGAAACCAAAATTATATTTATTGCTGAGCTTTTTAACTGTAAGAAAATTTTTATTAGTCATAAATTAGATACCACTAAACATTTGAATAAATTTCCCATTTCATTTTCATCAATTAATCTATCAATTGCATCTTCAAATTCTTTCGAATTATTTTTCTTTTTAAAATATTGTTTTCTCTCTAAAATTCCAAATTTAGTAAAAAATTCTTTTTGAGTACAAAACTCTTCAATTTTAAGTTTATTTTTTTTAGCTATATTGATTAAATCATTAAAATTAACATGACTTGAAATGTCTTTTTCACCAACATTTTCTAAAATATTTGATAACTTATGATTTTGGATGCCTTGTAAAGTAAAATTATTTATTTTTTTAAAATATCCGTAATCAATAGTAAAAAAAAGACCACTATTTTTATGAATATATTTACAAATTTTTTCAAAATAATTATTTCTTTCAAATGAAATTTCTAAAATATCATTATTTTTATATTTATTTAAATACGATAACAATTTTTTATTAGTTATCATATTTTCTTTAAAACAAAAATTGTTATCATTGTTTATATTAATGTATTTTTCAAACCAAAAATCTTTATGCACAAATTGCCTGACAGGGAAACAATCAAAAAATTCATTTGAATAAATTATTGAGGGAATTTTATTTTGAAAATTTATTCTATTTCTCCATGTAACCTTATTTAATTTAAAATTTTTAATTTTTTTCTTTTGATTTTTGATAAGCTCTTCATTAATTTCAATAAAAAAAATTTTTGAATTATTAAAAAAACTGGAATATTTTTCTAAACTATTAGCAATATCTGAAAATAAGGTCCCTTTTCCTGGCCCTAATTCTATCAGGTTAAACTCAGACTTAATTTTTGTCTTCCAAAAATAAAATAAGTATTGACCAATAATCTCTCCAAACGCTTGGCTAATTTCAGGTGATGTAGTGAAATCTCTATTTTTCCCAATTGGTTTTTTTGTGTAATAGTAACCATCTTTGTCAAAAAGAGCATATTTTATAAACTTATCCAGGCGAATACCATTTTTTTTTAAAAGAATAGTGTTTTTAATTTTTTCTTCTAAATACATAGTTTTGAATAATAAACAAACCATATAAAAACAGTGGAATGCATAATATTTGACCCATTGTTAAAAAATTAAAAAATAATCCTAAGTGTGAATCAGGCTCTCTAATAAATTCAATAATAAACCTAAAGGTTGAATAAAGACATAAAAAAAGTGCTGAAATGAAACCATGATTTTCTAAATTTTTTGTCCTCATGAAATATAAAATCAAAATAAGAAATAAAATTATACCTTCAAAAAATGCTTCATAAAGCTGAGAGGGATGTCGTGGTAAATTGTCAACTGAAGGATATATAACAGTTATAAAGAATTCAGTTGGCCTCCCGATTAATTCAGTATTTATAAAATTTGCAATACGTCCAAAAAACAAACCAATTGGTGCAGCAATAGAAACTAAGTCACTTAAATAAAAAAATTTTATATTATTGATTTTAGTGAATATATATATGCTTATTATTATACCTGCTAAACCTCCATGAAAAGACATGCCACCATTCCAAATTTCAAATATAAAACCTGGATTTTGAAAAAATAATTCAGTCTGATAAAAAATTACATATCCAATTCTCCCTCCCAAAATAATTCCAAATACTGCCCAAATAAAAAAGCTATCCAATTGAGCAACTTTAATTTTATCACCTCTAATTTTATTGAGTTTTTTGATAACTAGAAAACCCAATATTATACCCAAGATGTATGACAAGCTGTACCAACGGATATCAATAAATCCAAAGGAAAATATTATAGGATCTATTGAAGGTTGAATAAAATTCATATATTTATACATTTAATAATACTATGGTTAATAGAAACAAGATTTTATCAGATTTATCAAAATTTGCTGTAGATGCCATGAGTACTTTTTCAGGCGTTAAAGAGGAAATAGAGACAATTGTGTCTTTAAGAGTAAATAAAGTAATAAAAAAAATGAACTTAGTAAAAAAAGATGAATTCGATGTTCTTAAAAAACAGGTAGATAAATTAATGGCTAGTAATGGAAAAGTAATGAAAAGCCGAAAAAAAGCCAAAAAATCCGCTATAGTTGGAAAATCTAATAAGAAAAAAGCAAAAAAACGGTAATCTCTTAATTATTCACATTATCATTTTTTTTTTTATAAATTTTCTTGCAAAACAACGGAAAATTTTAGTAATTCATAAATATAGTAGCTCTATTAGATAGATCTACTACATAGAGTATGAATAATGAAAACATGTTTTTAAATCCTATAGACATTGTAGAGGACGTAATACACCAGAAAAAATGGAATTTTAGTAGAGCTGCTGACCATGAACTTGTAGCTGAAATATCTTCTAACTGGTGTGCTTATAGATTATATTTTTCATGGTCAGAAAATATTAATGCATTAAGCTTATCTATTACCTTTGATATTCGTTTTCCACAAACAAAATTATCCAAAGCTTATGAATTATTAGCTTTGATAAATGAAAATTTATGGATAGGCCATTTTGATATAACAAGTAAAAATGGCATTCCAGCATTTAGGCATACAATTCTTTCAAATTCAGAAAATGAATTACTTCATAAAAAATTTGAAGATTTAGTTGATATTGGAATCTATGAATGTGAAAAATTTTATTCTAGTTTTCAACAAGTGTTGTTTGATGAAATAACACCAAAAGAAGCTATCAAATTTTCTAAATTTGAAATAATTGGCAGAGCTTAATATATATAATATAAATAATAAAAAATTTTATGAAAAAAATATTAGTTATTGGCTGTGGACATATGGGAAGTGCTTTAGTCACTTCATGGATAAATTCAAAAAAATATTCTTTAACTATAATTGATCCTAATAAATTTAGTTCATTAAGTAAAAAATATTATAAAGCTAATGTAACTATTCTAAAAAAAATTTCAAATAGTAAAAGAGATAAAATTTTTGATTTTATTATTTTTGCTATAAAGCCACTTGATTTAAACAATATCCTTAAAGATGTTTCATACATAAAAATAGGGAATCAGACATCAATTATAAGTGTAATTGCTGGAAAAAAAATAAATTTATTTGAAAAAAAATTCAAACAAACCAATAATTTTTTTAGAGTAATGCCTAATATGCCTGCTTCAATTGGTAAAAGTATGAATTGTATTGTTGCAGGAAGAAAAGTAAATAGAAAAAAAATAAAACAAGTATTAGAATTATTTAATTATTCTGGAAAAACATTACTTTTAGAAAATGAAAATCAAATTGATATGGCAACTGCAATATCTGGAAGTGGACCCGGCTTTGTATTTAATCTTATAGATTGTATGGAGAATTCTGCTGTAAAATTAGGATTTAAAAAATCTGTTGCAAAAATATTAGTATCACAAACTTTTAAAGGATCTGTTGATTTATTTTCTAATAATAAATTTAGTGCTAAAAAACTTGTAAATACAGTTGCTACTAAAGGTGGAACTACAGAAGCAGGATTAAAAATAATGAATAAATATAAAATACATAAAATATTTAATGAATTAACAAAAGCATCTTACAAAAGAGCAAAAGTTCAAGGTAAATTAAATGCAAAAAAATGAAATATCTATTGCTTTAAATGCTTTAAAATTATTAGAAAAAAATTCATGGGAAAAAATTTCTCTATCAAATATTTTAAGTAAACAAAAAAAAATAACTATTAAAAATAAAACAGATATCTTAATTATAATTAATAGATATTTTGACTATTTGTTAAAAGAAAATTTATCATTTTTAGAGGTATCATCAAGCAAAGATATGCTTTTTGAAGTATTAATGGAAAGACTGGATATTCTTAATAACTACAGAACATCAGTCAAAAAAATAATAAATTATTTTTTATTAAAACCTCATGTTTTTATTAAGGTACTACCATCTTTTATTGAAAGTATAATGTTAATAATGAAATTATCAAAAATAAATACAAACGGCATACTTGCTGTCCCAAAAATTAAAACAGTTGTTATTTTATATATGCTGATAATTTTTACTTGGAATAATGATGAAACTAAATCTCTAGAAAAAACCATGACAACATTAGATAGATATCTAAGTAATTTAGATAAATTAATTAAATTAATAAAATGAATAAAAAATTAATTAGTTATTCTGATTTCGAAAAAGTTGATATTCGGTTGGGAACAATTATAGAAGCTGAGAATTATGATAAGTTAAACAAACCATCAATTTTACTTAAAATTGATTTTGGAAAAAACATTGGAATAAAAAAAAGTTCAGCACAATTGAGAGAAAATTATTCTGCGAAAGAATTAATTAATAAACAAATTATAGCAGTAGTAAATTTTAAACCAAAACAAATAGGTTCTATAATGTCTGAGGTATTAGTATTAGGACTGCCTAATGATAAAAAAGAACCAGTTTTAATCTTTCCAGCAACAAATCTTCAAAATGGTGTGAGATTGTACTAAAATTATATTGGTAATAAAACTGACAATTTTAGACCTCCAAGGCCTGATTTATCCAGTTTTATTTCTCCACCATGAGAACGAACAATGTCCCTAGAAATTGTAAGTCCAAGACCACTTTCACCCTTTAACTTATTTCTAGAAGGATCTAATGTAAAAAAAGGTTTAAACACATCTTCAAAATTATGTTTAGGTATTCCTTGGCCATTATCATGAAATTCAATGCAACAACCCTCATTAATTAGATAAATTATAATTTTAATTTTCTGTGCATACCTTTTAGAATTATCAATAATATTTTGGAAAACCCTTTTTAACTGAATTGGCCTGCCTGATGTATGTATTTTATCAATTTCTTCTATGATTAATTCGTGTTTCACTCTATCAATATCTTTAATACATTCTTTTATAAGCTCATTAATATATATATTTTCTATTGTTTCTGGAGACTCTGTCTTTACAAAACTTACATAGCTATCTAACATGGCAGTCATTTCATTAATATCTAATTCAAGTTCTGATTTTGCTTTTTGATCTTTAATAAGAGAAACTTGTAATTTCATCCTCGTTAAAGGTGTTCTTAGATCGTGACTGACACCTGCCAGCATTTCCGTTCTTTGTTTTAAAAATCTTTTAATTCTTGTTCTCATCTGATTAAATGCTTGAGATGTTTGCCTTATTTCATAAGCACCAACACTTTTTAATTCAGGTGCATCTAGCCCCCTTCCAAAAGTTTCTGCAATAATAGCTAGTCTTTTCAATGGTCTAAGTTGCTTATTCATTAAAAAGTATGACATAAATAAAAGAATTAATGATGCAAATATCATCCAAAGCAAAAAAACAAATGCTGTTTCACTATACAGTCTATCCTTATCAACATTTATAATTAGAATCTTGTTTTTTAATTGTACTTTAATAATTGCACCATTTTCTAAATTACTAAGATCATACTCAAAAGGAGTACTCAAATTTATAAGAGCTTGCTCCAATCTTTTAGATAAAATTCCTCTATTAGTTTTTTTAAAAGTTATTCCAAGTTTATCACTTTCTATAATATCAAATTGCATTTTAAAATCTTTTTGTGCTATATTTTCTGCATCGATTTTAAGATCATTTTCAATTAATTTTACTAAAACGCTTATATCTGCAACAACAGACTCTGCTAACCTTTTTGAAATTATATTCCATGATGTTTGATAAAAAACGATTGATGTTAGAAGTACTAAAATTATAATTGGAACAAATATTATAATTATAGAACGACCTATTAAAGTAGTTGGTATAAATTTTCTAAACATCACAATTCATCACAAATTAATTTATACCCTTTACCTCGTATAGTTTTGATAAATTGAGGCTGTTTAGCATTTTTTTCTATTTTTTGTCTGAGTCTTGTGATTCTCACATCAACTTTTCTTAATTCTGACTCATCAAATTCCTGATCAGCTAGCTCTTCTCTTAGAACGATATCATTTCTTTTATCAATTAATCTGATCATTAAATCATTTTCGCTTTCTGTTAAATAAACTAATTCATTATTTCTTTTTAATTCCAATGTTGATATGTCATAAGTGAAACTTCCAAAAGTAATTTTGATATCTTGGTTTGAAAAATTTTCATATAATTTTAATAGTTTAATAATCCTTAAGTATAATTCTTCAGGTTCAAATGGTTTGGATACATAATCATCTGCGCCTAATTTTAAACCTTGAATTTTATTTTTATCCTGATCAAGAGCTGTCAACATTATGACTGGTGAACTAGAATTTTCTTTAATAAATTTTATCAAATCTATTCCATCACCTGATGGCATCATCCTATCTAAAATTATTAAATCAAAAAAAACAAATGAAAGTATTTCTTTTGCTTCAATAAAATCTTCACTTAAATAAACATCAAAATTTTTTTCACTTAAATAATCCTTTAGAAGCTCTCTCAATCGTTTGTCATCGTCAATTATTAAGATATTTTTTTTCATATAGATTAATTAATTTCATTAAATTTATTTTGGTTTTTATGATCTATCATTTCAAATAAGACTTTCTTAAAGCCATTAATTTCATTTTCGTTAAAATTTTTAATTACATTAAAAATTTTATTAATTTGAATCTCAGATAATTTTTTTTCAAGCTCTAACCCCCTTCTTGAAAGTGAAAGTTTTTTTGTTCTTTTGTCCTCTCCTATTGATAATACAATATATTTTTCTTTAACTAATTGATTTAACACTCTAGATAAACTTTGTTTAGTTATCTTTAATATTGATAAAAGCTCCTTAATTGTTAGATTATTCCTTTTTCCGACAAAATAGATTACTCTATGATGTGCTCTTCCAAATTTAATTTTTTCTAAGATTTTGTCAGGTCCAGAAGTAAAATCCCTATAAGAAAAGAACATTAATTCTATTATTTTGCGAATTTCTTTTTCATTCAAATAAATGGGAGTTAACAATTTATTTAGGTCAGCCATATTGACTTAATTATGCATCACTGATAGTCAATTGTCATTTAAAAAATATAATTATTTTATTTATGCTCAAAACATTTGAAAATAGAGAAGGTTGGATTTGGTATGATGGAAAATTCATTGAGTGGAATAATGCAAAATCCCATATTATCAGTCAAGGATTACACTATGCCAGTGCTGTTTTTGAGGGTGAGAGAGCATACAATGGTACAATTTTTAAAAGCGTAGAACATACTCAAAGGTTTTTTAAATCTGCAGAAACAGTGGGGATTAAAATTCCATATTCTCAAGAAGAAATTAACCAAGCAAAAGAAGAATTAATTAAAAAAATGAATTATAAAGATTGCTACGTAAGACCATTTGCATGGAGAGGTAGCAACTTAATGGGACTTTCTACAACTCATTCAAATATACATGTTTCAATAGCGGTCTGGGATGATTGGACTACTTATTATAAACTTGAAGATATGAAGGACGGGTTAAGTTTAATTACATCTCCATGGAAGAGACCCCCTCCAGATTCAATTCCATTTGAGGCTAAGGCTTCAGGGCCATACCTTATTTGCACACTTTCTAAATCTTTTGCTGAAGAAAATGGATATAATGAGGCCTTAATGCTTGATTATAGAGGTTTGATTGCTGAAGCTACAAGTTCAAATATTTTTTTAATAAAAGAGAAAGAAATACATACGCCTATTCCAGATTGCTTTCTCAATGGTATAACAAGACAAACTGTAATTGAAATGGTTAAGAACCAGGGATATAATTTAATCGAACGTTATATAAAGCCTGAAGAATTAAAAAATTTTGATGAGGTTTTTCTTACTGGTACAGCTGCAGAAATTACACCAGTAAAGTCAATTGATTCTTATAAATTTTTAACAGGAGATAAATCTACAACTTTTCAATTTATGAAAGATTACAGAGATTTAGTAACTAAATCCTAAAAATTATTTTCTACCCAGCTTGATCCTTTTGAGTAAGTCTCTTTTTTCCAAAATGGAACATTTTTTTTTAAATAATCCATTATGTATTTATTTGAATTAAAACTATCTTTTCGATGCTCAGAAAAACTTGCTACTAGAACAATTTTATCATTTACTTTTAATTTACCGTATCTATGAATAATTAAACAATCAATTAAATTCCACTTTCTAACGGCATTTTCTCTAATTTTAGACAATTCTTTTTTTGCCATATTTTCATAGACTTCTATTTCTAATAAATTTACATCCATATTATTATTGAAATCACGAACATATCCAATAAATAAACTCACTGCTCCTATATTAGAATATTGATTTTTAATAAGTTGGACTTCCTTTTCTATATCAAAATCTTTTTTTTGAATTTTAACCATTAACCACCACTTACGGGAGGAAAAATTGCTATTTCATCACTTGAATTTAAATTTTTATTTGTTGATACGTATTCCATATTTACTGCAAATCTTAATATATTTTTGTTCATATGTTTTTTTAAATCTGGATAATGTGAATTTAATACTTTTTTTAAATCTTCAATATTTTTTGGATGATTTTTATTAATTTCTTCATAATCCTTATTTGTTATATCTTTTATCCATGCGAAGTATTTAATTTTCATATCAAAAATGTTTTATTGAACCTTTAACATAATCATAAGCTGTATATAAAGTCAGTAAAGCGGAAACCCATAAAAAAATTTTTCCTAAATATAATATAACAGCAAGATTGCTTATACTTTCAGATAATATTAATAGCGCAAGTGCACAGAGTTGTAATAATGTTTTTAATTTTGCAATTCTTGACACTGGAATGCTAACTTTAATTCCAGCTAGATACTCCCTTAATCCAGATACTGTTATTTCTCTCAATAAAATTATTAATGCTGGGATTGTTTCCCAATCGGATATTATATTTTTTGACGTTAAAATTAATATCACTGAGGCAACTAATAGTTTATCAGCTATTGGATCTAAAAAAGTACCAAAATTTGTAACTTCATTTCTTATTCTCGCAAGATACCCATCAAAATAGTCGGTAATACTTGCCAAACAAAATAAAATAAAGGCTGTCCAACCAAAAATTGGGCTTTTAAGATAAATACATAAAACTATTATTGGAATAACTGCTATTCTTATCAGAGTCAGGAAATTGGATAAGTTCATTATATATTGGTTTTAAATTAAGAATATTTTAAAGGCTATGAAAATATTCATAAATTTTTTTAAGTATTTTTTCAGGTATTGATTTAACTTCTCTTAGCTCTTCCATACTAGCCAATTTCATTTGTTCGATTGATCCAAAATGGTTTTTAAGAATTTTTTTTCTTTCTGGACCTATTCCATCTAAATCATCAAAAACTGATTTTATACTCATTTTAGATCTTTTACTTCTATGTGTTGTTATAGCAAATCTATGGACTTCATCTCTTATATTCTGTAAAAAATGAAGTAGAGAATTATCATTGCTTAATCTATGCGAAAATTTTTCATGAATTAAAATTTCTTTTCCAGAGTCTCTTTCAACACCTTTAGCCATTGATATTACGGGTATTTTAATTTTTAATTCATCAAGTACTTTTTTAGCCGAATTATATTGTCCTTTTCCTCCATCTATCAATAGTAAATCTGGAAATTCTATATCATCTCTAAATTTTAAATTTTTGAACCTTCTAGTTAACATTTCTCTCATCATATAAAAATCATCTACATTGCTTTTATTTTCTTCCATATCAAACTTAATATTAAATTTTCTATAATTAGATTTTATAAATCCATTACTATTATATGCTATCATTACACCCACCGGATATTTTCCAGATGTATGACTATTGTCAAAAGCTTCAATTCTATTTATTTCTTTTTTTATTTGGAAAATATTTTTTAACTCATAGACAAAATTATCAAATGATTTTAGTTTATTAATTTTTAAATCTAAATTTATACGTGAATTTTTTTCTGCAAACTTTAATAGGTTTTTCTTTGGCCCTTTAACTGGTTGTAAAATTTTTGTATTTTCAAAATTTTTACCTAGAATATTTTTATAATTACTATTTTTAATATTGCTATTTGTAATAATAAACTCAGGAATTTCTTTATCAGCATAAAAAATATTTAAGAAACCAAGCATTATTTCTTCTTTCTCTGCTAGCTTATCATGATCAGGAAAAAAAGCTTTACCTCCGTAAGAAGTTCTATTTCTAAAAAAACTTCCATAAATACAAGTTTTACCATCTGTTGTATTAATTGCAAAAATATCTGCATTTTTGATGTCCTTAATTTTAATAGAATTATTTTGTGCAATGTGTTTAAGTGCTTTTAATCTATCTCTTAAAGAAGCAGCTAGTTCAAAGTTTTTTTGTTTAGATGCTTTATACATTTGTAAAGTAAAACTCTTTTGAATCCTTTCATAATTACCACTACTTAAGAATTCATCTGCTGACTCAATAAGTTTAGAGTATGCCTTTTTAGTTATTTTTCCTCCGCATGGGCCTGAGCATCTTTTAAGATAATAATTAAAACATAGCTTATTTGAAGCAGATACTTCTTTATCAGTGCATGATCTTAATAAAAAAATTCTTTGTATTGTGTTTATTGTTCTATTAACAGCATCTGGACTTGCAAAAGGCCCATAATATCTCCCAAGTTTTTTTTTTGGACCTCTGTGTTTTTCAATTCTTGGGAAATCATGCTCAGAAGATATAAAAATATAGGGAAATGATTTATCATCCCTTAAAAGAATATTAAATCTAGGTTTATGTTTTTTTATTAAATTACACTCTAGTATTATGGCTTCTAGTTCAGAATTTGTAATAAAAAAATTCATTGAATTTGTTAAACTAACCATTCTCTGAATTCTTCTAGTTAAGTTATTTATTGATAAATAATTTTTGACTCTATTTGATAAATTTTTTGCTTTACCAATGTATAAAATATTACCTTTATTATCCTCCATTTGATAAACTCCTGGCTGATTAGGCAGTGACTTGGAGGTAGCTCTTATTATTTCTAGTCCTTTAAGCGTCATTTTAACAGTCGTAAAAAAGTCAATAATTCTCTATATACAGCTTATACAATAATCTATTTGATGTAATAAAGTTATTATATTTCATTTATTGTTTAATTTAATATAGGTATATTTAATATTATTTAAGAGAGTAAATATGGCCAAAATGACAACTGAAGAAGCTTTTGTAAAAGTTTTACAAAGACACGGGATACAGCATGCTTTTGGCATTATCGGATCAGCGTTTATGCCAATTTCTGATTTATTTCCAAAAGCAAATATTACTTTTTGGGATGTGGCGCATGAGTCTAATGGTGGTATTATGGCTGACGGGTACACTAGATCAACCGGTAAAATTGCAATGTGTATTGCCCAAAATGGACCAGGCATTACAGGCTTAGTTACTCCAATAAAAACTGCATATTGGAATCATACTCCGATGTTACTTGTTACACCGCAAGCTGCAAATAAAACAATGGGTCAAGGAGGTTTCCAAGAAGTTGAACAAATGAATCTATTTAAAGATATGGTTTGCTATCAAGAAGAGGTAAGAGACCCTTCAAGAGTAGCTGAAGTTTTAAATAGAGTTATTTCTAAAGCAATTAAAGGATCAGCTCCAGCTCAATTAAATATTCCTAGAGATTTTTGGACTCAAGTAGTTGATATCGAACTTCCTCCCATAATTAAATTTGAGAGACCTTCAGGAGGTTTAGAAGCGATTAAACAAGCAGCAGACTTATTATCTAATGCAAAATTTCCAGTTATTTTATCCGGCGCTGGTGTCATTTTAGCTGATGCTATTGATGATTGTAAAAAACTTGCTGAAAAATTGAGTGCTCCTGTTGCATGTGGGTACCAACATAATGACAGTTTTCCAGGCAAACATCCTCTAGCAGTTGGGCCGCTAGGATATAATGGTTCGAAAGCAGCTATGGAAATTATTTCTAAAGCAGATGTTGTTCTTGCACTTGGAACAAGACTAAATCCTTTTTCTACTCTTCCAGGATATGGTATTGATTATTGGCCTAAAGATGCTGAAGTTATTCAAGTTGATATTAATTCTGATCGTATTGGCCTAACAAAAAAAATCAGCATAGGTATATGTGGGGATGCTAAATTAGTTTCAAAACAAATATTTGAGAACCTTTCCTCAGATGCGGGAAATGTGAATAGAAAAGAAAGAGAAGAACTAATTCACCAAACTAAATCATCTTGGCTACAAACATTAACTGGACTTGATCATGAAGATGATGATCCAGGAACATCTTGGAACAAAGATTCTAGAGATAGAGAACCTGAAAAAATGTCACCACGAATGGCGTGGAGAGCTATACAGGCAGGATTACCAGAGGATGCAATTATTTCTAGTGATATAGGAAATAATTGTGCAATCGGAAATGCATATCCTACATTTGAAAATGGAAGAAAATATTTAGCCCCTGGTTTGTTTGGTCCTTGTGGCTATGGCTTTCCATCTGTTATTGGGGCTAAGATTGGTTGCCCTAATACACCCGTAGTCGGATTTGCTGGAGACGGCGCTTTTGGAATTAGTATGAGTGAGATGACATCTTGTAATAGAGAGGGATGGCCGAGTATCACAATGATCATATTTAGAAATTATCAATGGGGTGCTGAAAAAAGAAATACTACTCTTTGGTATAATAATAATTTTGTTGGTACTGAGCTTGATCCAAAATTAAGTTATGCCAAAATTGCTGATGCATGTGGATTTAAAGGTGTTAAAGTTAATACGCAAGAAGAATTAACTGAAGCTTTAAAACTATCATGCAAAGAGCAAATGGAAGGCACTACAACTTTTATAGAAGTTATGCTCAACCAAGAGCTTGGAGAACCATTTAGAAGAGATGCTATGAAAGCTCCTGTTGAGGTTGCCGGTATAGATCCTAAAGATACTGTTATTCAATAATTCATTAGTGGATCTTTTATATCTAATCATAGGCTTGTTGCTATTAGTTGCTGGGGCTGAAATAGTTATTAGAGGCTCAGTAAGTTTTGGAAAAAAATTAAATATTTCACTATTTGCAATTGGTGTTGTCATCGTTGCTGGCGGCACTTCATTGCCTGAATTAGCTAGTAGTATTAATGCTGTTATAAATAATCATGCTGATCTAGCGGTTGGAGCGGTAGTTGGAAGTAATATAGCAAATTTAATATTAGTTATGGCAGCTACTACTGTAATACTCCCAATAACTAACATTACTAAAAATCAAATTAATCAAGCGTGGATAAACATAGGTCTTGGAATCGCTTTGATACTTATGAGCTTTTTATATTTTAATTATATATTTGGAATTGTTTCAATGATTTTGTTAGTTTTAATTATGTATCTACAATTTAAAAAAGGTTCATTAGATTTAGAAGAAATAGATAAAAATGAATATTCAACTCTTTTATCTATAATTTTAATAGTCCTTGGAATTATATTTTTAATATATGGATCTGAGCTATTTGTAAATTCAGCAATTAGCATTGCAAATTATTACAATATTTCAGAAGCTGTAATCGGATTATCAATTATAGCTTTTGGAACATCATTGCCAGAATTAGTTGTAGGGATAATGTCAGCATTAAAGAGAAAAGTTGATTTTGCTCTTGGTAATATTTTAGGTTCAAATATTTATAATGTGCTTGGTGTTTTAGGTATTAGTTCTTTTTTTGGAACATTTTCAATGCCAGAAATTATAGCTAAACAAGATTTATTCTTCATGCTTTTAATTACCTTTATAATTTTAGGCTTTATGTTTTTTTTCAAAAAAATAGGAAGAATTTATGGTAGTATAGGTTTAATATTATACGCATATTATATGTATTTTATTTTTATTTAATTGAAGAATGATACTTAATCATGAAAAAAATATTTTAGAACTCTTAAATATTGCAATAGATGCAGGAAAAGAAATACTTAATATTTATAATGATGAAATTGTTGTAAATTCTAAAGAAGATAAATCACCAATTACTCAAGCAGATATAAATTCTAACGATTTAATAGTTAACAGATTAAAAAAACTTGAGTGTAATATTCCAATTTTAACTGAAGAAAGTGTGGTTGAATGGAAAAATAGAAAAGATTGGATTAATTATTGGCTTATAGATCCTCTAGATGGAACAAAAGAATTTATAAATAGAAATGGAGAGTTTACAGTTAATATTTCATTAATTGAAAATAACTATCCAATTTTTGGAATAATTTATTCTCCTGTAAAATCTTTATTATACTATGCACTTAAAAATAATGGCTGTTATAAATTAAAAACTAATTCAAATTTAAGTACCTTAAAAGATTTTAACAAAATAAATATACACAAAGAGAAAAACATAACCACGAAGGTTATTGGTAGTCGATCGCATTCAAGTAAAGAATTTATAAATTGGGTTGAAAAAAAATTTACAAATTTTGAACTAATCACAATCGGTAGTTCTCTTAAGTTTTGTATTCTTGCTGAAGGAAAGGCTGATATTTATCCAAGATTTGGACCAACTTCCGAATGGGATATAGCTGCTGGTCATATTATTTTAGAAGAAGCAGGAGGAAAATTGAAAACAATTGATAATAAAGATATTTTATACAATACTAAAGATGATATTTTAAATCCTCATTTTATAGCTTATGGGAATTTATCAAAAGTAGACTAGCATGAAATTATCGCATATTGAAAAACTAGAATCTGAAAGCATTCACATTATAAGAGAGGTTGTAGCTGAATTTGAAAATCCTGTAATGCTTTATTCGATTGGAAAAGATTCATCGGTAATGCTCCACTTAGCTCAAAAAGCTTTTGCTCCAAATAAAATTCCATTTAAATTAATGCACATAGATACAACTTGGAAATTTAAAGAAATGATTTTTTTCAGAGAAGAAACTGCAAAAAATTATAATTTAGATTTATTGGTGCATATTAATGAAGAAGGAGTACGTGACAAAATAAGTCCTATTACTCATGGCTCTAAAATACACACAGATATAATGAAAACACAAGCTTTAAAACAAGCACTAGATAAATATCGATTTGATGCTGCATTTGGAGGTGCCAGAAGAGATGAGGAAAAATCACGCTCAAAAGAAAGAATTTTTTCATTTCGAGATAAAAGCCATCGTTGGGATCCTAAAAATCAAAAACCAGAGCTTTGGAATCTATTTAATACCAAAATTAATAAAGATGAAAGTGTTAGGGTATTCCCATTGTCTAACTGGACTGAAATTGATGTATGGCAATATATTTATCAAGAAAAGATACCGATTGTACCGCTGTATTTTGCTAAAACAAGACCAATAATTAAGCGTGATAATATGTTGATCATGGTTGATGATGATCGATTAGAATTAAAACAAAACGAAAAAATAGAGCAAATACATGTTAGATTTAGAACTTTAGGTTGTTATCCACTGACAGCTGCTGTTGAATCCTCAGCATCAAGTGTAGAAGAAATTTTAATTGAACTTTTAGAAACTAAACACTCAGAAAGACAAGGACGACTAATAGATAATGATCAAATCGGTTCAATGGAGAGAAAAAAACAAGAAGGATATTTTTAATGGATGTAGAAACCTTCTTTAAAAATCAAAATGAAAAAAAACAGTTAAAAATCTTAACTTGTGGATCTGTTGATGATGGTAAGTCAACTTTGCTTGGTAGACTTATGTATGATTCTAAAAATATTTATAGTGATCAACTAAGTCAAACACAGACTGAAAGTGAGAAGTATGGAACACAAGGAAAAAAAATTGATCTGGCATTATTAATTGACGGCCTTCAAGCTGAAAGAGAACAAGGAATAACAATAGATGTAGCATACCGTTATTTTGAGACTGAAAATTGTAAGTTCATTGTTGCAGACACCCCTGGTCATGAGGAGTACACAAGAAACATGGCAACTGGAGCTTCTAATTCTGATATAGGTATCATATTGGTGGATGCTGCAAAGGGAATTTTAGATCAAACAAAAAGACACACTTTTATATTATCACTTCTTGGAATTGAAAATATACTTGTCGCAATTAACAAGATGGATCTAATTGATTATGACGAAAAAATATTCCAAGAAATAAAACAATCCTTTAAATTAACTTCTAGTCAATTTAATTTTAAGACAGAAGAATTCATTCCAATTTCTGCTCTCAAAGGTGACAACGTATTTACAAAAAATAAAAATGTAGATTGGTATAAAGGTAAAACATTAATTGAAGAACTTGAACAGATAAGTTTAGTCAATCATGAAGAAGGTTTTTTTTCTTTACCTGTTCAATGGGTAAATAGGTTAAGTTCCAATTTTAGGGGTTATAGTGGTACAATTTCATCGGGTAAAATTAAAGTAGATGATGAAGTTCAAGTTTTACCAAGTGGAGAAAAGAATAAAATAAAAAAAATAATAACACCTAGTGGGGAAAAAGACTTTGCAGTAAAAGATCAAGCTGTAACCTTGACTTTTGATAAAGAAATAGATGTTTCAAGGGGAAATTTAATTTGTTCAAATGAAAAACATAATTACTTTTCTGCTGATCAATTTGCTTCTCACATTATTTGGATGAATAAGGAGAAAATGCTACCTGAAAGAAATTATATTTTTAGATTTATAAATTCTCAAATAGTTGGAAAAATTACTGACCTCGTTCATAAAGTTAATATTAACACTTTTGATAAAATTGCCTCCAAGTCATTAGGCTTAAATGAAATTGGTTATTGTAAGGTTGCATTAAATAAAAATACAATTTTTAATTCTTATAAAAATAATAAGAGGCTTGGAAGTTTTGTAATAATTGATCAATTTACTAATCAAACCTTAGCAGCAGGGGTTATTGATCATGAACTAAGAAGAGCTTCAAACATTTTATGGCAAGATATGTCTATAAATAAAAATCTGAGATCTTCTATTAATGGACAGAAACCTTGTATATTATGGTTTACCGGACTTTCAGGATCAGGCAAATCTACTATAGCAAATATAATTGAACAAAAATTACATAAGCTAAGTAAACATACATATTTGTTAGATGGTGATAATGTGAGACACGGATTAAACAAAGATCTTGGTTTTACTGATTCTGATCGTGTGGAAAATATTCGACGTATTTCAGAAGTTTCTAAATTAATGGTTGATGCTGGATTAATTACAATTGTATCTTTTATCTCACCATTTAAATCTGAGAGGAAAATGGCACGAGAATTGGTAGAAGAAAATGAGTTTATTGAAATTTTTGTTGATACACCAATTGATGAATGTGAAAAAAGAGATCCTAAAGGATTATATAAAAAAGCCAGATCAGGAAAGTTAAAAAATTTTACCGGAATTGACTCAAAATATGAAATACCTCATAAACCTGAAATTATTTTAAAAACAGAAATTAAAAATGCTGAAGATTTAGCTGATCAAGTTTTACAATATTTAAAAAACAATAATAAAATTTAATTTTTTAATTTAGCTGCAGGTTTCCCATACTCAACATTTACGCCCCCAAATCTTCTTACCCTAACATTACATTGCTCAGCGTGCCCTATGAAACCTTCTAGGTAAGAAAGTCTTGACCCATACTCACCAATTTTAGTCGCTGCCTCATCAGTCATTATTTTCTGGTAAGTATGTGTTTTAATAAATTTACCTACCCAGAGGCCTCCAGTATATCGACCAGCTTTTTTCGTTGGTAATGTGTGATTAGTTCCAATTACCTTATCACCATTAGCAACATTTGTACGAGCTCCTAAAAAAAGCGCTCCATATGCTTTCATATTATTTAAGAACCAATCGTCTCTATCAGTCATTACTTGAACATGTTCGGAGGCAATTTCATTTGCTTTATCCAACATTTCTTCATAAGTATCACATAAAATTATTTCACCATAATCTCTCCAGCTGACACCTGCCGTGTCTTTTGTTGGTAAAATTTCTAATATTCTTTTTATTTCATTTTTTGTTTCTTCAGCAAGTTTTCTTGAATTAGTAATCATTACCGCTGGTGAGTTATAGCCATGTTCTGCTTGACCTAATAAATCAGTTGCACAAATTTCACCATCAACTGAATCATCAGCAATTATCATAGTTTCAGTAGGGCCAGCAAATAAGTCGATACCTACTTTTCCATATAGCTGTCTTTTAGCTTCAGCTACAAAAGCATTTCCTGGACCAACTAGCATATCAACCGGTTTTATAGTTTCAGTGCCTATTGCCATAGCGCCAACACCTTGCATACCTCCTAAAACATATATTTCATGAGCACCACCAAGTTTCATTGCTGTGACAACAGCTGGATTTGGTTTACCTTGAAATGGAGGAGTTGTTGCAACTATTCTTGGGACACCAGCAACAGACGCTGTAACAACTGACATATGAGCAGATGCTACCATAGGAAACTTTCCAGCTGGAACATAACAACCGACAGCTTGAACAGGAATATTTTTATGGCCTAATATTACACCAGGTTGTATTTCTACTTCAAGTTCGTTTATTGTTTTTAGCTGTGCCTCAGCAAAAGACCTAACTTGTTTTTGAGCAAATTTAATATCTTCCATATCTTCATCTGAGATCTCACTCATTAGTTGAGCTATTTCATCTTCAGATAATTTAAAATTAGGTGGAGAATAATTATCAAATTTTTTTGATAAGTCTCTGATGTATTTATCTCCTTCTATTTCAATTTTATGCAATGTTTCTTCAACAACTTTTTTTACTTTCTCATTATTTTCCGTTCTTTGTTTCTCATCAATGCCTTTTTTAAGATATTCTATAGCCATAATTATTTTTTATGAATTAATTTAAATATATCAATCCCTATTTGATTTAAAATGTGTGCAATATCAATTGGAACCCAATTTTCTCTAATCAAACCTTCATGGTGTAAATAAAAATCCATTACTCTCATTGTTATTTTTTTTTGAGTTGGTTCATATCCCAGCCAATCACTTGAACCATGTACGCATTGGATACTATGCCAACCACCAGTCATAGAATAATTTCCATCTCCAATTTCTATGTAATGCCCAATTTTCCAATAGTCTCTGTCCTTGAATGTAAGTCTAAATGGGAGTTGGTGATGATCAACAAAACCATTTAAACCTCTAGCTGTACCTATACCACTTGGCCCATACCACATCATTTTTGGGTGCCAGTAATCTTGTTGAGGATGATTAATTAATTTTTCTCTTATTTGCTCCTTTGATAGACCTGGCTCAGTCTCGGGTTTAATATTTAAACTTCTTTGCATGGTTAAATTTTGATTCAAAGATTGAAGAGACAATTCCTTATCTAAATTTTGATTATTTTCTCCATCACCTGTGATTGGACTAGGCCACATACCCTCTACTCCAAGTGATTTATTTATAGGCCAATGTCCAGCTTGACGGATAAAATCTACAGTATCTATCAATGTGTAAGATTTTATTATTTTATTGTTTGTAATTTGATGTGCTTCACATGTTCTTAGATAAATTGTCTTGTTAGTTGGTTTTACACCCAACCATTCATTTGTAAAAGTTCCAGTTAAATGACTAACAAATGAGACAAAAACTTTATCTCTAAATGCACCACCAATAACTAGATTATTTCTTCTTTCAAGATTGGGGAATGCCTTCTTTAGAGGTATTAAATATTTATTTTTTATTTCTTCAATTCCCTTAATTTCATTAATTGGATGAAAGCCATTAAACTCAGCATCAACGTGATATAAATTTTCAAGATTATCTTCTAAATCATCTAAAGAGCACTCAGCAATTTTATTTAATAAATTTTTAAAATATATTTTGTTTTCTATATTTATTTTTAGATCAAGATCTAAATAAATTATATTTGAGTTATCTTTCTCACCTGTATCAAAGTTTTGTATTTTATTTGCCATAATAATTTAATAACACTATTGTTAAATAATAATTGATTTATTCATTATTTTGAATAATATTCAAAAAAAATGAATAAAAGATCATAACAATATGTCAATTAATATTACATCTAGATTAGCCAAATTCGATGAACTTATTCCTAGTAATATACCATTTGTTGAGGGAAAACTAAAAGGTCATCAAGATAGGAAAAACTATTCAGTTATAGGCCCTGGTGTCAGTGAAGATGCTAAACAAAATGTAAAAATAGCTGAAGAGCATGGTTTTAATATTGGTGCGGTAAGCGCTGCTCCAATGAATGGTTCTGGATTACATAGTCATACAACCGCAGAGGTTTTTATAATTCACTCTGGGGCTTGGCGTTTTTATTGGGGAGTTGATGGCACAGAGGGAGAAGTAATCCTAAACAAAGGTGATATTGCTTCTTTTCCTACAAACATGTTCAGAGGTTTTCAGAATGTAAGTAATGAAGAAGCACTAATGTTTGTTGTACTAGGTGAAAACGACCCAGGTGTAATTACTTGGACGCCTAAACTTTTAAAAGATGCTAAAGAATCTGGCATGGTATTAATGAATGATAATTCTTTAATTGATACTGAGAAACAGAAAATAACAGATGAGACAAAAATTATTCAGCCACTAAAAGATAACGAATTAGAGACTTTCGACCACTACTCTTCAGAAGATATAGAAAAGTTTGTCATTCGATTTAATGATAAAGAAAAATACTTTGTTGATGATGATCATTATCAATCAAATAAAATTATTAACTATATTGATCAGTTTCAAATTCATGATAAATCTTTTACTCCAAACATACCACATGTGACAGGTTTTAGCCTTTCTCTACTTAATGGAAAAACTGCTCATATACATGAATACAAACTTGAGAAATCAGAAGTGTATCATTGTTTATCTGGTGAATGGGAAATAGATTGTGACGGAGACAAAGTAGTTATTAAAGAAAAGGATACATTTTCTGTACCAAAAAATTCACTACGTTCAATAAGACAGATAAGTGACAATGATGGTAATTTATTTATAATACGACAAACTAATTAAATATTAATTATATGAAAGGATTTGATACACAATTCAAAGATTTTCCTGATTATATTTTAAAGATCACATATCAAATTTGGGAAAACAATGATGTTGAAGCAATAAGAAATTATTATGCTGATACTCCAAATGTAAGCCTCCCTACACCTACAAGATCTCCTTCAGGAGTAATTTACGGTGCAGACCCGGTAATAGAAAGTACTTATGCTAGTAAAAAAATATTTCCCGACAGAACACTTTTAGGTGAAGATGTAATTTGGACAGGGAATGATGAAGAGGGATATTTTTCATCACACCGCATTTTATCAACTTCTACTCATTCTGTTGATGGGATGTATGGGAAAGCGACAGGGAAAAAACTATATTACCGAACTATCGCTGATTGTGCATGCATGAATAATCAAGTTTATGATGAGTGGCTTGTGAGAGATCAAGGAGCAATTGTGAGACAAATTGGAATTGACCCCAAGAAATTTGCAAGCAATCTTATTAAAGATGAAGGTGGTCCTGAAAAGGCTAGTAAACCCTTTGATGAAAATACACCTGTTAAATCTATTTATAAATCTCCTGTATTAGCTTCTGGTAACTGTGGAGAATTATATGCAAATATCTTAACTTCTATTATGAACATTAATTTAGAGAAAACAATAAATGATAGTTATGACAGAGCCATACAGCAATTTCAGCCAGGAGGAAATACTCACCATGGTAGAGATGAGGTAGTAAAATTTTGGAAACAATTAAGAGATACTTTTCCTAACGCATTGTTCTCAGTTGAGCATATTGCATTTACTGAAGAAAAATATGAACCTAAAAAAGCTTCAGTCCGATGGTCTATGGTAGGTAAACATGAAGGAAATGGTCTTTTTGGGAAAGCCTCTAATTCAAAAATTTATATAATGGGTATTAATCATGTTGAATTTGGAGAAAGAGGTATTAAAAATGAATGGGTTCTCTATGATGAAACTATGATCTGGAAACAGATTTTATTAATAACAGGTTAATTTAATGTCTAATATTTTGACAACACATGTTGGAAGCCTTCCTAGATCAAAAGAACTTTCAGAATTTTTATTTGCAAAAGATAAAGGAGAGAAATTTAGTCAAAGTAGTTTTGATGAAGTATTAAAAAACAACGTGCAAAGTGTTGTTAAAAGTCAACTTGATGTTGGAATTGATTTTGTCAGTGATGGGGAGATGAGTAAAATTAGCTACGCTACATATATTAAAGACAGAATTGATGGGTTCTCAGGTGAAAGTGAAAGAAGAGCACCTGCTGATCTTGATGATTTTCCAGAATACAAAGAAAAGATTGCAAAAAGTGGTGGTACACCAACTTATACCAGACCATGTTGTACAAACGAATTAAAAGTAAAAGATGAAACTTCCCTTCTCCAGGATATAAATAATTTTAAAAATTCACTTGATAAACTAAATCACCGACATGCATTTATGAACTCAGCATCACCTGGCGTCATAAATGTTTTTATGCCAAATAAATTTTATAGTAGCGAAGATGAATATTTGGATAAATTATCTAATATTATGGCTAAAGAATATGAGCTAATAACAAAATCAGATATCCAAGTTCAATTAGATTGCCCAGACCTTGCTTTAGCAAGACATATGAATTTTAAAAATTTATCTGAAGATGAGTTTATTAAACGTGCAGAGTTACAAATTGAATGCCTAAACTCAGCATTATCTAATGTAGATGTTGAACAAACTAGAATGCATATATGTTGGGGTAATTATGAAGGACCCCACACACACGATATTGCTCTAGAGAAAATATTACCTATAATTTTGAAATCAAAGATAAAATACTTTCTCATTGAATCTTCAAATCCTAGGCACGCTCATGAATGGAAAGTTTTTCAAGATATAAGGTTACCAAAAGATAAAGTCCTAGTACCTGGCGTAATCGACTCAACCTCTAATTTTGTAGAACATCCGGAAGTTGTTGCAGACAGATTAATTCAGTTTTCTACAGTCATTCCAAAAGATCAATTAATGGCAGGGACAGATTGCGGTTTTAGTACATTTGCTGGTTTTGGAAAAATTGATGAAAAAATTTGTTATGAAAAGCTTCATGCATTAGTTGAAGGTACTAAACTTGCCTCAAAAGTTATCTAATTACTGATTTAAAAATTTTGCTCTTTCTAAAAGATCTACTCCTAGTTTTTTTAAAAAATGCAAATGATCAATAAAGATCCAATTTTCAGCCAGTTTATCTCCATCTCTTCGATATAAATCTACAACTCTCATTTCTGATTCAACATCACTTGCATTCGTTAATCCTAAATATTCTCCCTTAGGTTTCATAATTAAATTTGGCCAACCAAACCAACCTCCTAGATCGTCTTCAGAGCTGCTAAGTATGTGTCCATTGAAACGAACAAACTCTAAACCATCTTGAAATGGTTTTGTGTGGCCTTTTTGATAACCATCAATAGTATATGAAGCTCCTATACCTCCTGGTCCCCACCAAATCATGTCTTTATGCCAATCTAATTCTAATTCTTCTTTGTAAGATTGCATTTTGGATCCTTTAACAAGTCGATCGCGCATTCTGTGAATTAAATCTAATGTTTTTTGACTTTCACTTTGATTAGAAACATCAAATTTTAAACCTTTATGATTCATTGGTCCTGGTGTTACACAAACGAGACCTGTAGATTCAGGAATGATAGAAAGACCTAGTTGCTGCATTAAATTCATTACATCTAAGAAAATAGCTCCTTCAGTAATTTTATTATTTTCCACTTTGTAAAATTCAGCAAATCTTAATAAAATAGATTTATAATTTGGCTTAAGGCCTACAAATGGCTTATTGAAAACACCCATGAAATGACCCATGCTGGAGATCCATTTCCCTTTATTTTTATCTAGTGAATTTATCCCAGCATAAAATATATCTAATCGACGTTGTATAGGTGAAAATGAATTTTTAATTGGCTTCCAAAGATTATTAACAATAAGATCGATACTTCTCAGTTCGTTGAATGGATGTGTACATTTCATACTAAAATCTTCTGATGAGTATTTAGATATAACTTCAGATAATGTATCAATGTTGCAACTATCTATTTCATTGAAATAATCTAAAACTAATTTTTTTTCTGCTTGAAGATCAGTCATTTTATTTTGATTATATTAATAAGCTAAAAAAGACAATATTCATTTTTTTGAATAAAATTTCATTGCTTTGAAATATTTTTAAATGTATCTCATTAGAAATACAAATTATGAAATTTAATAAAATTACAGACAAAAGACCAGAAGCCCTTCAAGATCATCATATGCCTAAGAGTTATGATGTTTCATTAAAAGCATACGGAGGTGGAGGAACAACTAAATCATTAAATCCAAAACCAAAAAAACTTAAACATCAATCAATGAAGGGTTTTGAGGATCAGTATAAAAATATAATAGATTATATTGTAAGGATTACGTATCAAATATGGGAAGAAAAAAATATTGGGTATATTTATGACACCTATAGTAAAGATTGCAGAGTTTGGGATGAGTTTGGTTTACAATCTGGATCTGAAAAAATTGTAGCTGATACTGTACATACCAACAATGCCTTTCCAGATATTCGATTATTTGCAGATGAAGTTATTTGGGCAGGAGATGAAAATGTAAGTTTTCATACTTCGCATAGGACAATTATTACTGGAACAAATACTGGATTTAGCAAATTTTCCAAACCAACTGGTAAAAAAGTAAGATTATTTTGTATTGCGAATTGTGTAGCCAAAAATAATGAAATTTATTACGAAAATGTTGTCTACGATACAGCAGGTTTAATTAAACAACTCGGATTAGATTTAAATCAAGTTGCCAAGCAACTTGTTGATGAGGGAATTGCAGGTCCTTATGCCCCTCATTTTAAAAACTCCAAGCCAACTAGAAATATTACTAAATTAAAACCAATTAGTTTTGATATTCCAGATAAAATTACAAATCTAAGAGAGTTTGTCCATGCAGTTTATGATACAATTTGGAATAGACGAAACTTTTCTGCAATAAATAAAGCATACTCGAGTAAGGTAGAATTTGAAGGTTCAACTGGTCGTAAATTTAAAGGAGTTTTGCAATTAAGAAAATTTATAATTTCACTTTTAGCTTCGTTTCCTGATCTTGCACTCAGTATTGAAGATTTATACTGGATGGGAAATACAAAAGATGGCTATTTAGTATCGGTTCGTTGGGGCGCAGTAGGAACGCATAAAGGGAATGGCTCATATGGCCAACCATCTAATAGAGAAGTGTATTTGTGGGGAATCACTCAATGGGAAATTAAAAATAATAAAATTATTAAAGAGTGGACTGGTTTTAATGAGCTTGCAATTCTAATGCAAATTTTAGGAGATAAAAAATGACTTTAGATGAAAGTAAAAAATTATTAGCTGATATGTATGATGCACTTAATGCTCAAGATCTAGAAGCACAACACAAATACTGGCATAATAATATGGTTTGGCATGGCCCTCCAGGTTTTGGCGATATCCATGGTATAGAAAATTTTAAATACAAAGTTCTAAAACCTTTTTATGAAGCATTTCCAGATTACCATGTAAAAAATGATATTGTGGTTGCTGAAGGTGAATGGATTAGTGCAACAGGATTTTTAACAGGCACACATAGTGGAAAATATCTTGGAGTAGAACCAACAGGCAAATCTATAAAAATGCAATTTTCAGATTTTTGGACAATTAAAGATGGAAAGTTTTTAGATAATTACGTTATGGTAGATAACCATGGTGTTTTCGAACAGATGGGATTAAAATTTATATAAATTATTTTGTAGTTTTTCTTTTTATAAGTCTTCCTTGTACAATGTGATTTATAGGTTCAAAATCTGGATCCTTAATATATTCATTTATTAATTGGGTTGCTAGTTTTGACATTTGTCTAATAGGTTGTCTGACAGTTGTCAGGTTATATGACTCCCAAGATGACATTGATATATCGTCATAGCCTATAATTTCTAATTGAGAAGGTGTTTTTAACGAAGTATTTTTTTTAATATAATCTAAACATCCAAATGCCATTGTGTCATCAGCACAAAATATTGCACTTATGTTTTTATTAAAAATTTTTTCAGTTGCTTGATAGCCACCTTCATAAGTAAAAAAACCTTTTTCAATATTTAATTTAACTTTTTTATTATTTTTAAGATAATTTTTAAAACCTTTGCATCGCTCATCGCTAACGAAAGATCCTTTTGGTCCTTCAATAAGGCCAATATTTTTATGATTTTTTTTGGTAAAATATTCAGCAACTATTTCTCCTCCATGACGGTGATCACACGCAACGGAACTTATTGTTGGTATATTCCAACTTCTATTATAGGCAATAAACTGTATTCTTTTTTGATTGCAGTCTTCAACAAATTTTTCAGTAGGTTTTGTGGCTGATATTATTGCAGTTAGTTTTTCTTTTAAGTATGGCTGTATTAATTTTTCATCTAATTCCTCTCCATCATCAGTCGTAATTAATAAAATTCTAAAACCCCCATTCCTAAGTGCTTCATGTAACTCTATTAAAACTTCCGGATAATATCTGCTTGTAACGTAAGGTAAAATGACAGCCACTAATCCGCTATCATCATTAGATATTGAATTAGAAGAAATATTAGGTGCTTTATATTTTAATTTTCTAGCTGCTTCCAAGACTCTCAACTTTGTTCTACTAGAAATGCTAGCACCTTTAGTAAAACATCTAGAAACAGCTGATTGGGATACTCCTGCTAGTTTTGCTACGTCCTGTGATGTCGCAGTCTTTTTAAAACTCATGAATTATCCCCCCATTTTAATATTCAAAATCTTGAATATCAATTCATATTATTGCATTATTTTTTAATACTAATATAAAGGATTTATACTTAAATGTGAATTTCACACTTTATTAATAAGGGGAAATATATGAAAAAACTATTAATAGCTCTATTGTTCACATTTGTTAGCACAGGTGCATATGCCGATGGGCACTCGCCTTGTGGAGTAACAGATGGATCAATAAAGATTCTAGCAAACGAATTTACAACATACAGAATTTTCATGGATGAAGTAAAAAGTTGTGCAGGACCTGATGCAGATTTTTCTGTAACTCATTCAGTTGATCATAACAAACTACAAGTAGCAGCACTATCAGCTAACCCAGCTGAGTTCTCTGCTAAACTTGTAACTAATGGTTCAATCACGACTTTAATGAATGATAACTTAATTCGTCCACTTGATGATTTAGTTGCTAAATACGGAAGTGCATTACAAGACAATCAAAAAATTGTGATTGATGGTAAAATCTATGCAGTAGCATTTATGGCTAATGCTCAACATCTTTGGTACAGAGAAAGTATTCTTAATGATTTAGGTATCGCAGTTCCTTCAACATATGAAGAGGTAATTGCGGCTGCAGAAAAAATTAAAGCTTCTGGTAAAATGGCTAACCCATATGCTGGTGCTTTCAAATCTGGATGGAACCTAGGTCAAGAGTTTGTAAACATGTACCTTGGTCACGGAGGTGATTTCTTTAAAGCTGGAACAGCTGAAGTTAGTGTAAATAATGCTAAAGGTGTAGCTGCTCTTAACATGCTTAAAAGATTAACCGAAGTAAGTAACCCTGATTTCTTAACTCAAGATACAAATGCAGTTAAAGAAGAATGGGAGTCTGGTAATGTAGCATTAATGCACATCTGGAATTCAGGCGCAGCTTCATTGTTAGATGACGAAGGTGATCAAGCAATTAAAGCTGATACTAGATTAGCTCCTTCTCCATCTGTAGGTGGTGGAAGTAAACCAGCAACAACTCTATGGTGGGATGGATTTGGAATTGCAACAAATACTTCTGATGTAAATGCAGAAGCATCTTTTAGAGCTCTTTTAGGTGCAGCAACTTCAACAGAAATGGCAAATGCTAATCCAAATGCAACAATTTGGTTGATTGATGGTTATTCGCCTGGAGATACAGCAGGACCAGTTGTTGACGCTGCTAACAGAGGTGCAACACCTTACCCAAGCTTACCATACATGAGTCTATTACATGGTGCTTTGAGTACAGAACTTGTTGAATTCCTTCAAGGAAATGAGTCTGCTGAAAAAGCATTAGCGGATGTAGAAGCTGCTTACGTAGCAAAAGCTACTGAGCAAGGTTTTCTATAAATCCTATAAATATTTATGATAAAGTGGAACATTATTATGTTCCACTTTTTTTTTAGTAAGAAATAGATGCCCCACAGAACATTTTTTTGGTTCTTCTTTCCAAGTGGATTGGCAATGCTATTATTTATTGGCCTTCCAATTATTTCTAGTTTTTTTCAATCTCTTCATATTGAGCCTGAACAAATTTTAATGGAAGTAGAAAAATGTGATCCATTTGGATGTAAAACAGAAACAAAAGTTGATATTGAAGCAACAACAAAATTACAAGAAGAACAGCCTCTTGGAAGATTCAATGGTTTAGGAACATACGGCGATAGAAACCATTTGGCTTTTGATGAAATTAAAGAGGCCTGGACTAATTCCTCATCTATGGCTGAGTTTACGGATATCTTACTAAATTTACCTTTTTACAAAGCACTTTTATTTACACTTACATTTTGTTTTGCCGTTACACCACCAGTTGTAGTTTTAGGGTTCATCGTTGCTTTAAGTGTAAATACAATTACAAAAAGTTTAAAAGGCCCAACCATTTTTGGTGTTATACTTCCTATGATTGTAACACCATTGATTGGATCTCTCGTTTTATTTTGGATGATAGATGCTAAGGGAATATTAGGTTCATTTATTCAATTCTTATTTGATGATCCAAACCTATCACTAAAGTCCTCAAGTCAATTGACTTGGATTACTCTGATTATTTATGGGATTTGGCATAATACACCATTTGCTTTTGTTGTCTTTTATGCTGCATTACAAACTGTTCCTCAAGATCCAATTGAAGCAGCGATCATAGATGGTGCCTCAAGATATGAACGAGTCAGACATATTGTTATTCCACATCTTTATCCGGTAGCAACATTTATTATATTAATTTGTCTCATGGATAATTTTAGAGTTCTTGAGCCAATAATTGGGTTTGCTGCTGAAGGAGTTGCTCAATCACTTTCTTGGATGATTTATAATGACTTAAGAAGTGAAAACAAAATGTTATTTGGGTCTGCAGGAGCAACATCTATGTTAACTATCATTGGTGTAGCTATCCTACTAACACCAGTACTTATAAGAACATGGAGAGAATTTAGGACAGAAAGATAATATGGAATCAAAAATTAACAGATACTCAAAACAACTAATTTTAATAAATAGTTTTTTTATTCTTGCTTGGTTAATTGTTTCTGTGTTCCCTTTTATATGGACTTTTTGGGGATCATTTAAAGTAAAAGCCGACTTTTTCTCAAGAGCTGATTGGATGTTTGCAGTCACAGGAGTTAATACTTTGATTGAAACAGGGGATACTTCTACAGTTAAAGCATATGTAGAGTCTTGGACTGAAGGTGAATTTTGGAAAGCTACAATGAATACAATTATTATTACTGTTTCAGTTGTTACGATCTCTTTATTTTTAGGAACATTAGGTGCTTATGCATTGTCTAGATCGACATATAAATATACTTTTTGGATTTTAATAGCTGCGTTGATTTTTAGAGCGATGCCACACATTACGCTAGTTTCTGGTTATCTGTTTCCTTTCTTCCAATTGAACGTTTGGGGCATACTTCCAACTACCATAATTGTTTTAGTTGCAATCAATCAACCCTTTACATTATGGTTACTTTATTCCTTCTTTAAAACAGTTCCTAAAGAGTTAGATGAAAGCGCACTAATTGATGGCTGTTCATATTTTCAAGCGTTTCGCTTTGTTATAATGCCTGTTATGTGGCCTGGAGTTGTTACAGCAGGTTTATTCAGTATGATGTTAGCCTATAATGATTTTACAGTTACTTCACTTCTTTTAAATCAGCAGAATTATACAATGGTTCCTAAAATTAATGCTTATTTGGGTACTATTGAACATAGTGGAAATTATATGTGGGCAGTCTCAAGTGTTGTTTCAGCAACAGCACCACTTTTTATGATAATCATGTTTTTCCAAAGACAATTAATAAGTGGTTTAACTGCTGGAGCAGTAAAAGGTTAATAATAAATTTCTAATCTTATGAAATATAAAGCACTTCTATTTGGATCTATTGGGACACTAATTGAATCTTCTAACATTCAACGTAACGCATTTAATGAAGCTTTTAAAGAAGCTGGACTTGATTGGTATTGGGATGAGCAAGACTATAAAATTTTGTTAAAAAAATCTGGGGGGACAAAAAGGGTAGAAGATTTTGCTGAAAAAAATAATGTTAATGTAAATGCTTCACAAATTAGAAATAGAAAAACAGAAATCTTTAGCTCGTTCATTATTCAGAATAAACAAAAATTAAGAAAGAGCGTTGATGAAATAATTAAGTATACAAAAGATAATAATATTAAACTTGCTTTCTCAACCTCTACAACTTTAAATAATGTCGATGCAGTATTTGAAAGTCTTTCAGGTCAAATTTCAAAAGAAGAATTTGAATTCATTGGTAATAAATCATTTGTAAAAAATGAAAAACCACATCCAGAAATTTATAAAGTTACATTAGATAAATTAAATTTACAGCCAGAAGATTGTCTTGCAATAGAGGATACTGAAGAAAGTAGCAATTCTGCCATAAATGCTGGAATTAAATGTATTGGGTTTCCAGGTGATTACCATTTAGAAGATAATTTTCAAATGTGTATTAAAAAAATGAATTTATTAGATCAATCTATTTTTTCATTGTAAATAATCAGATCAAATGTTTCTTAAAAATTTTAATGTAGAAAATAAGACTGCTCTTGTGACAGGGTCAGGCAAAGGTATAGGTAAAGCATGTGCTATAGCGTTAGCAGAAGCAGGCGCAAGTGTAATAATTCTTAGTCGTACAGAGAAAGATCTTTTAATTGTTCAAAACAAAATTAAAAAACTCAAAAAGAAATGTAGTTATTATGTGTGTGATGTAACTAATTTAAAAGAAATAAAAAAAATATTTTCTGAAATCAATAAATTAGACATTTTAGTAAATAATGCTGGCACAAATAGACCTGAATATTTCACCAAAATTAAAAGAAAAGATATGAGTGAAGTGGTTGATCTTAATATTAAAGCATCATTCGATATTGCTCAATTAGCTACAAAAGTTATGCTTAAATCAAAAAATAGAAAAAAAATTGGTGGATCAATAATAAACATTTCTTCTCAGTTAGGTAAAGTAGGAGCTCCTCTTAGAAGTGTTTATAATATGACTAAGTTTGGTGTTGAAGGTCTTACCAAAGGGATGGCTATTGATTTGGCTAAGCACAACATTAGAGTTAATTCTGTTTGTCCTACATTTGTGGAAACCCCAATGGTCAAAAAATTTTTTAAAGATAAAAGTTTTAAAAAATCTGTAATTGAAAACATACCTTTAGGAAAAGTAGCAACAGAAAGTGATATTGCTAGTGCTGTAGTCTATCTTGCTTCAGATGCTGCATCAATGATGACTGGTTCATCACTAGTAATTGATGGAGGATGGACAGCTAAATAATCAAAATTTAATTTTCTTTATTTATAAAATAAGTTGCTACGATTACGATTACACCACCAATAAAAGTAATTAAAGTTGGTATTTCATAAAAAATCATAAATGTTAACAACACACCAAATACAGGAAATAAAGCGTAAAATGGAAATACTCTATTAACAGGATACATCCTATACAAATAAAACATCGACATGTGTGCAGCAATTGACACAAATATACCTGAATGCAATATTAATAACCATGACTGAAAACTAATATTTTTTATTTCGTTTATTGTTTGTCCTTCAAAAATTGATGATGAAATAATTAGTAATACAAATCCAACTAGTCCCATTACCGCATTTGTGAGAGTAACTTCTAAATCTTTTAGGTACCTTGAAAATACTTGTGCGCTAGCATAGAAGAATGCCATTAACGTAATTAAGAATAACGCAAAAATTTCATTTCTTATTAATGGGTCAAAGCCTAATAAAATAATGCCAAAAAAAGAGATAAAAATAAGCACCCATTTTTTAATACTTACTTTCTCTTTTAAAAAAAATGAGCTTAATAATATTGCAAAGGGTACAGCCAGTTGAGAACCAATAATAATTGGAGAAACTATATTTGCTTCATTTAAAGATAATGTCATAAAGACATTTGCTAAAAAACCCATAGAGATCGAAAAAAAGAGAAGGGGTAGCCAGTATTTTTTTTCAGGAATTCGAAATCTCCAAAAAGGTGAAAGGCATATAAAAACTACTAACATTCTTAAACTTCCCATTAATAATGGGGGTACATTTTCATTAAAAATAACTTTTTGAACTGGGTAGGCACTTCCAAATAAAAAAGTAATTATTAAAATTAAAAAATAATGTCTCAAAAGCATCTGACTTAAAATTTATTTATTAATTAGTTATTTGCCGCTACAACAGCTGCCATAATTGATGCAAGTTTAGAATTTTTACTATCAGCTCTGCTTGGCACCACAACTGGTATTTTACCACCAATTACTATTCCTGCAGCACATGCGTTCATAAAATAAACCATTATTTTAGATAAAGAATTTCCAGTTTCTAAATTAGGTACTAATAACACATCAGCATCACCAGCAACATCGTTTTTAATGCCTTTTATTGTAGCTGCTTCCTCAGAAACAGCATTATCAAAAGCTAGTGGACCATGAATAAATGCATTAATGTTTTCTTCAAAAGCAAGTTCCATAACTTTTTTGGCATCAATTGAACTTGGCATACTTTCAATTGGATCTTCTGTACCTGATAAAATTGCAACTTTTGGTTTTTTAATATTTAGTTTATTACAAAACTGAACAGCATTTTTAAGAATCTGTAATTTTATATCAACTCTTGGTAAAACATTCAGGGCACCATCAGTAATAAAAAAAGGTTTTTTAAGTTGTGGAGCAGTCATATGCCAAATATGACTTAATCTTCTGCCATCAAGTAAATTAAATTCTTTTTTTAGATAAGAACGCATTAAAATATCAGTATGAAGATTTCCTTTAATTATGATTTTACTTCTATTTTCATTGGACATTTGACAAGCAACTGAGGCACTATCTTCTTCATCCTTTGCTTCGACAATATCAAAATTTGTAATATCTAAACTTAAATTTTTTGCAGTTTCAGCAATTAAACTCTTATTTCCGATTAAAGTTGGATCGATTAGGTTCATATTTTTAGCTTCAATTACAGCTGATAGGATGCTTTCTTGATTGGGGCATACTACAGCTACTGGTATGTTAGGAGTCTCTAAAGCTTTGCTTTTAAGATCTTCTGGTAATGTGCTCATATTTGGTATTCTCTCTATACCACTGCTACATTTTTTCCTATGATATTTCTCTTTCAAAGAAGAAATATTCTTTGAATTAGCTTAATTTTCATATACTCAATTAAAAAAAAGGAAAAAAATGGACTTAGAAAAAAGAACCGAAATACCTAACTCTCTTGAAGAACATTGGATGCCATTTACTTCAAATAGAGACTATAAAAATAGTCCAAGATTAATGGTTAAGGCTGAAGGAGTTTATTATACAGATCATTATGGAAATAAGCTAATCGATGCTAGCTCGGGTTTATTTTGTAGTCCAGCTGGTCATTCACGACCAGAAATTCGTGAAGCAGTTTCAAACCAGTTAGAACAATTAGACTATGTTCAACCTTTTCAGCAAGGTTTTGGAGGCTCATTTGATTTGGCCAGAAAGGTTTCAAAACACACTCCAGAGGATTTAAATAAAATATTTTTCACAATCTGTGGATCTTCAGCAGTTGAAACTGCAATAAAAACAGCCATTGCATATTTCAAAGCAAAAGGTGAGGGCCATAGATCTCATATTGTTGGCAGAGAACGTGGTTATCACGGTATGAACATTGGTGGAATTTCTGTCGGAGGTATGATTGCAAATAGAAAAACATTTTCAAATATTTTGATGCCCAATGTACATCATTTAAGACATACTCATTTACCAGAAAATCTTTTTATAAAAGGTGAACCAGAAACCGGAGCTGACCTTGCAGATGATTTAGAGAGAATAGCTGGTAATATAGGAGCAGAAAATATCGCAGCATGTATTGTTGAACCTGTAGCTGGATCAACAGGTACTCTAGTGCCACCAAAAGGATATTTAAAACGTTTGAGAGAAATATGTAACAAGCACGGAATACTTTTAATTTTTGACGAAGTTATAACTGGTTGGGGTAGAATGGGCGCACCATTTGGAGCTCAAGCATTTGATGTTTGTCCTGATATAATGACAATGGCTAAAGCAATAACCAACGGAGTTGTTCCATTAGGAGCTGTTGCATCTAGAGATCATATATATGACACTATTGTTGACGCGTCTCCTACAGGTGCAATAGAATTTTTTCACGGATACACCTATTCTGCTATCCCTGTTTCAATGGCTGCAGGTCTTGCTATGCAGGATATTATTGAAAAAGAAAATCTCTTTGAAAGAGCAAAAGATATGTCACCCTATTTTTTAGATGGTTTATTTTCATTAAAAGACCTTGATATAATAACCGATATTAGAGGTTATGGAATGATGGGTGGAATTGATATCAAGATGGATGAGCGTTTAGGTAAAGCTGGTTATGCATGTTTTAAAAAATTATTTGAAGCTGGTTTAAGTCTTAAAGCAACAGGAGATTGTTTAATTGTTGCACCACCTTTCATCTGTGAAAAAAAACATATCGATGAGATTATTGAAAAACTAAGAACTGGTATTTCAAATTATATGCATGATAGATAATGAAAATTGGAGTACCGTCTGAGATTAAAGCTCAAGAATCAAGAGTTGGTCTTACACCACAAAGTGTAAAAGAATTAACTAAAGATAGTCATACTGTTTTAATTCAAAATAATGCGGGAATAGGCGCAGGCTTTTCAAATAGTGATTATGAAAATTCTGGAGCAAAAATCGTCAATTCAGCAGAGGACATATTTAACGACTCTGAAATGATTATTAAGGTTAAAGAACCTCAAATGAATGAAGTAGAAATGTTAAAAGAAAACCAAATTCTATTTACTTATTTACATCTTTCAGCTGCTCCCAAATTAACAAAAGGTCTAATAGACTCAAAATCAATTTGTATCGCTTATGAAACAGTAACTGATCAAAATAATAAACTGCCATTGTTAGCCCCTATGAGCGCAGTTGCTGGTAGAATGTCAATTCAAGCTGGAGCTTATTCTCTTGAAAAGCATAAAGGAGGAAGCGGCTTATTATTAGGGGGTGCTCCAGGTGTTTTACCTGGCACAGTTCTGATTTTAGGAGGCGGTGTTGTTGGTGAAAACGCTGCAATCATTGCAACAGGAATGCAAGCAAAAGTATTTATTACTGACAAGTCTGAGCGACGTTTAGAAGAATTAAAAGAGAAATTTGGAGATAAAATTGAACCTTTGCAAAGTGATAAAATTAATATTCAAGATTATATTTCTGAATGTGACTTGCTTGTTGGAGGAGTTTTAGTACCTGGTTCTAATGCACCAAAAATTATAACTAAAGAAATGATTAAAGAAATGAAAAGCGGATCTGTAATTGTAGATGTTGCAATTGATCAAGGGGGTTGTGTGGAAACAAGTAAACCAACAACTCATGCAAATCCAACATATATCGTTGATGATATTGTCCATTATTGCGTTGCTAATATGCCCGGTGGTGTTCCTAGAACTTCAACTCTTGCTTTAAACACTGTTACATTACCTTTTATTCAAAGCTTAGCTGCTAATGGTTTTAATAAAGCACTTAAAAATGATAAAAACTTTATGGATGGTCTAAATATTTATAAAGGCTCAGTGACTTATAAAGCTATTGCCGATGATTTAAGCTATGAATATATAGATCCAGAAAATTTAGTTCACTAGAAACTTTTAGCAGCATCTACCATAATCTTTAGTTTAGTTTTTGCTAAATCTCTAGATAAATGTCCTAGTCCACAATCTGGTGCTACTATAAGTTGTTCTTTATCAATAAAGTGTAATACATCTTTTATTCTTGAAATGATTTCTTCTTTAGTTTCTATCTCTGAACTTGCAATTTTTATTAATCCAAAAATAATTTTTGTATTTTTAAAATTTTTTAAAAAATTTAGATCATTATATCTGTGAGCATCTTCGATTGAAACTGTATCTATAATAGAGTTATCTAAATCCTCACTAACTTTTCTATAAGAATCTAAAGGAGCTTTTGGATAATCAATAACATCTAATTTATCAGGATATCCGCAGCAAATATGTGTTATTTTTTCTACACTTTCATCATTTATATCCTTAAAACATCTCTCTAAATTTTTAATACCAAAATTTAATGCATTTTCTGGTTTTCTTGCAAACAGCGGTTCATCTACTTGTATATACTTACATCCGACATCAACTAATCTTTTAATTTCAATATTTATTGCATCTGCTAAATCTTCTCCCATCTTTTCATCAGATTTATAGTAAGTGTTGGCAATAGTGTCTGTTATCGTCATAGGACCTGGAATTGTAATTTTTAGAGGTTTTGAAGTAAGTTTTTGGTTAATATTCCATTCATCAACTAAAAAAGGTTCTGTAGCTTTAACCTTTCCTGTTATTGTTGGAAGCCAACATTTGTAATTACCTGTTCTTGCTACTTTTTCAGAAAGTGTCTCAAAATCAATACCCTCAAGATATCTGCAATGATAATGAATATAATTTTCTCTTCTAACTTCACCATCAGTTAAAATATCTATTCCGCACTCTTCTTGATCTTTAATTATTTCTATTGTTGCTCTTTGAAATAGTTCTTCAGCCTTAGTACCCATTTCCTTAATTTCATTATTATAGAATTTTGTCGGATGCTCCGTATCTGTTCCACCTGCTGCATTAAACCAATCAGTAATTTTAATATATTTAGGTTTTGGATAGGCACCTATTACTGTAGTTAACATGAATTAATTTATATAGATTTAAATAAAATAAAATATAAATAATATCAACTATAGAGATTATATGGAATTACTACCTCCAAAAAATTCAACTAATTATTTTAAGGGAAACTTACATGGACACTCTACTCATTCTGATGGAGCATTAAAACCAAATGAAGTTGTTAATGAGTACAAAAAATTAGGATATGACTTTACATGTCTCTCTGAACATCTTTGGAAAAGTGAAAAGTTTGCTAACGAATTAGTTTTAGATACAAGTAATTTAAATGAAGATAATTTTATTGTCATTCCATCTGCTGAACTTCATTGTAAAGGAAAAAAATATATCAAAAATGAGCTCTGGCATATAGTTGCCAATGGATTACCTTTAGATTTTAAGTGTGCTGATGATCAAGAAAGAGCACCAGAGTTAATTAAAAGAGCATTAGATGCAGGTGCATTTGTAACAATTGCACATCCAGAATGGTATACTTTAACTTTTGATGAATGCATGTCTGTAAGTCATGCTCATGGAATAGAAATATATAACCACTCATGCCACATAGAAGCAGCAAGAGGTTTTGGCACGGCAACTGTAGATTATTTATTGCAAGAAAATAAAAAAATTTTTTTAACAGCTACTGATGACTCACATTTTAGAATGCCTGATGCCGGAGGAGGCTGGGTAATGGTAGCCTCTGATAATTTGAATGAACAATCCATATTAAATTCTTTGAAGATGGGAAAATATTATTCCTCAACTGGGGTTGAGGTTTTAAAATTTGAAATCAAAAATAATTTAGTAAAAGTAATTTCTTCTCCAGCTGAGCATATCACTTTAGTTGGCAAAGGTTCTAAATCCTTAAGTGTAAATGGTAATAATATTACAGAAGCAATTTTTGATCTGAGCAATCTTGATACAAGTTGGTTTAGAATTAGTATTATTGATAAATTTGGTGGTTTTGCTTGGTTAAACCCTGTTTGGCTGTAAAAAGAAATACACAATTTTCTTAAAAAAAACGTAATATAATTGTCAAATATTTTTGATAAAAACTCAAAAGTGTATAAAAAAAAAGTATACGATAAATTTATCTTATAGGAGAAAATATATGTTAAAAAAACTATTCATAGCTTTAGTATTTTCTTTCACAACTTTAGTGTGGAGTGGAAGCTCTTTCGCAGATGGTCATTGTAAAGGTTCTACAATGAACGATGGTCAAACTGGCGGAAAGTACCCACAGCAATATGAATTGTCAGAATATGAAAGTGCAGCCGGATGTACTATGAAGTTTTCTGAAAATCCAAATATTGCTAGTATTAATGCTACAATTCAAGGTAACGAAGGTTTGCCTGGTGTCGCAGATCGATTACCTGATGAACCTCTAGTAGTTGTTCCTTACGATTCTATTGGTGAATATGGTGGAACTATTAATTTCCTTTCTAACGCAACAGAAGCTGGTACGTCTGATATGCTTTCAACAAGACACGTTAATTTACTTCGTTTTGCTGATGACTTATCTACTATCGTTCCAAACGTTGCTAAAGATTTTGAATGGAATTCTGATTTTACAACTTTAACTTTTACACTTAGAAAAGGTCACAAGTGGTCTAATGGAGAACCATTTGTCGCTAGAGATGTAGAGTTTTGGTATGAGGATTTAATGATGAATCCAAAAATCAGAGAAAAACCATATCCTTATTTATTAGTTGGTGGCGAACCAATGACTGTTGATGTAATTGATGATCAAACTGTTAGATTCAATTTACCTTCACCATTCCCTGGTTTAACTGCCACAATCGCATGGTCATATAATCAGTTTTTCATGCCTTCTCATTTCCTAGAACAGTTTCACCCAGAAATTGACTCTAATGCTGATGCAAATGCGCAAGCTTTAGGATTTTCAGATGGTTATGATGCGCTTGCTGCATATTATGGAAACTCTGGATGGACTGATACTCCAACTCCACTTCTTGCAAGACCGGATTTAGTAGCTGGCCTTCCATATGCTGCATATCCATCTTTGGAAGCATATATGACTATTGAAGATACCACTGAAGGAAGAGTATATGCTGCTAATCCTTATTTCCACCAAGTTGATACTGCAGGAAATCAGTTACCATATATTGATTATCAAAATGAAAGATACATCAATGAAAACGAAATAAGATTATTAAAACTTGTTAATGGTGAAGTTGATTATAAATCTCAGTCAGTTCAGCTTGAGTCTGCGCCTCAACTATTAGATGGTGCTGATGCAGGTGGTTATAGTGTGCAAATCAACCCAGGTTGTGGTGCTGCATTATTTAGCTTTAATGTAACTCACCCTGACCCTGAAAAACGTAAAGTGTATGGTGATATTCGTTTCCGTCAAGCAATGTCAATTGCAATGAATAGAGATGAAATCAATGATGTTGCTTATTACGGTTTAGGTAAAGTTGAGCAGTTTGTAGGATTTTCACCTGCACCAGACTTTGTTCCTGAAAGTATTAAAATGCACATGACACAATACGATCCAGACGGAGCAAATGCACTTCTTGATGAAGTAGGATTAAAAGATGTAGATGGTGATGGATTTAGAGAACTTCCAAATGGTGATGCTCTAGCTATTAACATTGATTATGCTACTCAAGGTATTGGTGGTGTTGAAGTTGAACTTGTTGCAAGATATTTCAATGAGGTAGGAGTTAAAACTACTTTCAAAGAAGTAACTCCAGATGAATATCGTGGTTCGCAAGCTGCAAATCAATTAGATGTTCATGTATGGGACAAAGGCCAACCACTTGCAATTGTTGCTGGTAACCCAGAAACATTTAAACCTCCATTTGGTAACTATTTTAACCATACACAAGGTTTAGATTGGGCAGCATATATTGACAGTAATGGTTCTGAAGGTACTGAACCACCTCAGTGGGTATATGACTTAAGTGATGGAATTGATAAATTCCAATCTTATGCTCTTGGTACTGCAGAGTCTAATGAGTGGGGTGAAAAAATTGCTACAATGTTAACTGAGCAAAGCCTCTTGATAGGTACGGTGAAAGCTCCTTTCCCAACTTATCATAGAAATGCTCTTAAAAACTTTACGCAATTTAAAACTACTTCTTATGAGTATTATAGAACATACCCATACTTAGCTACTCAATGGTGGTTAGACGAGTAATTTAAATTAATAAAATATACAAAAAGCGGCAATTATTTATTGCCGCTTTTCTTTTTTCAATTATTCTAAATTGCTAATTATTGGATATGATTAATTTTATACAATTTACTCTTACAAGAGCAGGACTAGCAATCATAACATTGCTACTAGTATGTTTTATTGTTTTTTCTTTAATGGAATTAGTCCCTGGAACATGTGCAGAGAGATATCTTGCATTTAAAAATACACAAGGATCGCAAATAACTTATGAAGACATAGAGAAAGAAAAAATTCGTTTAGGTTTAGATAAACCATTCTTATATAGGTATGGGAAATGGGTTTCTAATATAGTCTTTAATGGTGATTTTGGTGATAGTTGTATCTTAAGAATGAACATAAATGAATTATTAAGTGGAAGATTTATGCTATCACTTACAATATGTTTGGTAGCACTTATTTTTTCATATTTAATAGCAATACCTGTTGGTATTATTTCGGCCACGACAAAATATGCATCATTAGATAACACGCTTAAATTTATTAGTTATCTTGGAATTGCCCTTCCAAATTTTTTAGTTGCACTGTGTATAATGCTTTTTATGACTGTTTATTATGGAGATACAATGACAGGTTTATTTTCTCAAGAATATGAAAATGAACCATGGTCAACGTCAAAATTATTTGATTTTTTGAGTAGAGCATGGCTTCCAATTTTTGTTTTAGGTTGGAATGCAACTGCGTTTGCTCTTCAGACAGTTAGAGCACTCATGTTAGATGAAAATGATAAATTATATGTGATGGCTGCAAGAGCTAGAGGAATATCAGGAATGAGTCTACTATGGAGATACCCTGCCAAGCATTCATTAGGCCCCGTTATTAATTCTATAGGTTTTGATCTTAATCGAATTTTTAGCGCATTACCTATCGTAGCATTGATTTTAATTCTTACTGAAGCAGGAGCATTATTGATTGAAGCATTAGCTAGATCGAATGATCAACAATTAGCAGGTGCGATTATTTTTCTTTTAACAGCAACTATTGTTTTTGTTAATTTTATTACTGATATTATTTTAGCTATAATTGATCCAAGAATAAGAAAAGGAGTTATGGGTGGAGGTTAGTAATCAAAAAAAAGAAGCTTATTATACTGCAACACAAATGCAATTGGTAAGAACACGTTTTTTTGGAAATAGATCTGCAATGATTGCTGGATCTATTTTATTATTTATGATTATTTGTAGTCTCTTTGCAGATTTTTTATCTCCTTATGATCCAACCATCAAAGGACGAGATAAAGATTATGAAAATGGAGCTCCTCAAATTCCAATGTTTTGGGATGAGAATGGTTTTTCAGCTAGGCCGTTTTTACACACATTAGAAAAATATAGAGGAGCAGATACTAACTTCAGATGGGTATATAAAGTTGATACTGAAAAAAGAAGATACGTTTATTTTTTTGTCGAAGGATGGGAATACAAAGTTTTTGATTTTAATATAAATCTTCCAGGTAAGGTTTTAGATTTTAAAATTTCAGGTTTTACATTTAATACCCATTTATTTGGAGTTGAAGAAGGTGGAATTCACATATTTGGAACAGATAAAGCAGGAAAAGATTTATTTAGTAGAACCTTAAGTGCAATTTATATTTCACTTGCTGTAGGTACGCTTGGTGTTTTTATATCATTCGTGCTATCGCTAATTATTGGAGGAATATCTGGTTATTATGGTGGTTGGATTGATAGTGTACTTCAGATGTTTACTGATGCAATTCGAACAGTACCACCTATACCTCTATTTATGTGTCTTGCAGCTTTTGCCCCATTAGAATGGAGTTCTGAATTACGTTTCTTTTTTATATCTTGTTTGCTTGGATTAATTTCTTGGCCCACACTAGCAAGAAGAGTAAGAACACATTTGCTTAGTGAAAGAAGTCAAGAATATATTCTTGCTGCAAAACTTTGTGGAGCATCATCTACTCACATTATTGTAAGACACTTATTACCAAGTTTTACGAGTTATATTATTGTAGATTTAGTAATTAGTTTTCCATACATGTTATTATCTGAAACTGCTTTAAGTTTTATAGGACTTGGTTTGCGAGAGCCAGTAAATTCTCTTGGTGTACTTTTGCAAAATGCAACAAAGGCTGACGTACTTCTAAACTATCAATGGTATTTCATACCTGTATTTTTCTTAGTCGTATTAATTTTAACATTTGTCTATGTAGGGGATGGATTACGTGATGCAGCAGATCCTCATAAGGTAAAGTAAATGAGCCACTTATTAGAGGTAAAAAATTTAGATGTAAAATTTGATACTGATGAAGGTAGAATTACAGCAGTTGAAAATATTTCTCTTTCTGTAGATCAAGGTAAAGTACTTGGTATAGTTGGTGAATCTGGATCAGGTAAATCTGTTACAGCTAAATCGATTATGAAGTTAAACCCAGGTAATACCTATTATAACAAAGATGCAGAAATAATTTTAGATAACGAAAACGTTCTACAATTTACTTCTAAGCAAGACTTAAAAAAAATTAGAGGTGGCAAAGTGTCAATGATTTTTCAAGAGCCTATGGCAAGTTTTGCTCCAGCAATAAAAATTGGCGCACAAATGGTTGAGCAACTACTAATTCATAAAGATATTAATAAAGATGAAGCAAAATCAATATCTATAAACATGCTTAAAAGAGTAGGTATAGCAGATGCAGAAAAACGTTTTAATCAATATGCATTTGAATTATCTGGGGGAATGCGTCAAAGAGCAATGATAGCTATGGCACTATCAACCATGCCTAAACTTTTATTAGCAGACGAGCCAACAACTGCTTTAGATGTAACAATTCAGGCTCAAGTAATTAACTTAATTAAAGATATTATTAAAGAATATCAAATGGGCGTAATATTTATTACTCATGATCTAGGTGTAATTGCTCAGGTAGCTGATCATGTGGCAGTAATGTATTTAGGAAGTGTAGTGGAAAAAGGTCCAGTAAATGAAATTCTTAAAAATCCTAAACATCCTTATACAAAAGGTCTATTACAAGCCCTTCCTGACATAAATAACTTAGACGCTCCATTATCCCCGATACCTGGAAATATTCCAAGTCCATTAGATAGACCGTCAGGCTGTGTTTTTAGAACTCGATGCCCTCATCACAATCCAGAGGGAAAAGATGGTAAAATAGAAATGAAATTAATTGAAGTTGAGTCAGGTCATTGGGTTGATCAGTGTGGAATTAAGTGTGGTCAAAATGGATGATAATTTAATATCAGTTAATAACGTTTCAGTTAATTTTGATTATCAAGAGAACTTTATTTCAAAAAAACAAAAAATACATGCTGTAAACAATATTAATATCAAAATTAAAAAAGGATCTTTTTTTGGTTTAGTTGGCGAGTCTGGTTCAGGAAAAACTACTCTTGGAAGAGCAATACTTGGAGCTAATAAAATTAGCTCGGGCAATATTATTTTTCATGATGATGAAAAAGATTATGATTTAACTAACATGAGCAAACATGATTTAAAAGAATATAGAAAAAAAGCTCAACTAATTTTTCAAGACCCTTATGCTGCTTTAAGCCCAAGAATGACAGTTAGGGATATTATTGCAGAACCTCTAGAAGTCATGAAAATAACAAACTCAAGACAAGAGACTGATAAAAGAGTAAGAGATATTGCAGCTAAATGTAGATTAAATATTGAGCATTTAAGAAGATTTCCTCATGCATTTTCTGGAGGACAAAGACAAAGAATATCAATTGCAAGAGCCTTGGTAAGTAATCCTAAATTTATTGTAGCAGATGAAAGTGTTGCTGCTTTAGATGTATCAATACAAGCAGATATATTAAATCTTTTAAAACAACTTCAAAACGAACTTAACCTTACCTATTTATTTATTAGTCATGATTTAAGTGTTGTTGCTCATGTATGTGATGTTGTTGCAGTTATGTATTTGGGGCATATAGTTGAAATGGGTCCTTCAAGAGAATTATTTAAGAACCCTAAACATTCATATACAAAAGCATTACTATCTTCTATTCCATCAATTGACCCAGAGAAAAGATCTGAAGCTATTGAGCTAAAAGGAGAAATTCCCAGCGCATTAAATCCACCTCCAGGTTGTGTCTTTAGAACTAGGTGTCCTAATCCTGGAGTAGATTGCAAAGGTGGAGAGATTAAAATGGGTCTTACTGAAGTTGAACCAGGTCACTGGGTAGACCAATGTTGTGTCATATAAAAGAAGTATCTTCTATAAATACATAATAATTTATGAAAAATAATTTATTTCTAGCTGTTATTTTATCGCTTTCAGGTTTGTTCTTATTAGATTGTATGGGTATTGCAATCAAATATTTACGCAATGATTACTCTGCAGCTCAGCTATCTGTTTTTAGAAATTTATTTGGAATGATACCATGTTTTATCGCATTATATTTTTCAAAAGATTGGTATGCGAGTGGAAAAAAAATAATTATTAAAAGATGGAAATTTGGTTTGCTAAGAGGGTTGATTATGACATTTGCTCAAATGTGTCTTTATACTTCATATCTTTATCTACCTTATGCTTTAGTTGCTACCATGGAATATACAGGACCAATGATGATTACTTTATTAGCAATACCGTTGTTAGGTGAAAAATTTGGTTGGTATAAGTCACTAGCTGTTTTTACTGGATTTGTTGGAATATTATTTATAATGCAGCCATGGTCAGAAAGTTTTAATTTTTTCATGTTATTGCCAGTTATGGCTGCATTTGGATATTCCCTTGCAAGGGTAACAGCACTTAATTTTACAAATGATACTCCTGTACCTTTAATAAATTTATATGCAAATATAGGAACCGTAATTTGTTCTTCATTATTGGTTATTTTTTTTAATATGTGGAGTGATTTTAAAAGTTTTTACGATTTATTTATATTATTAATAATGGGTATATGCGGAGGTTCAGGGGTCTTGTTATTAATTTATGGTTCTAGAAAAGCTGAATTAAGCAAAATCATGCCATTTGATTATATTGAAATATTTTTTGCTTTAATTTTAGGCTGGATATTTTTTAGAGAGTGGCCAGTAGATCAATTACTTCCTGGTGCTTTATTTATAGTTGCTGGAGGCATTATAATATATTTAAGACAAAACTATTACAATATCCAGAGAGATAGAAAAGTTTAATGAAATATAAAATTTCAAAATTAAGTAATAATTTAGATTTAGACATTGATGTTGTAGAAATTGAGAATTCAAATAATTATAAAATAAAATTTTATACATTTGGAGGATATTTTCATGAAGTGCTCATTCCTACTTTACAAGACTCAGGCTATACAGAAGATGTATTGCTAGGTTATGATAATTTTGAAGATTTAATTGAAAATGATGGATATTTTAACTCGATCATAGGTAGGGTATGCAATAGAATAAAAAATAGCAGTTTTGTTCTAAATGGAAAACAATATAATTTATTTCCAAATGATAATCTAAATCACATTCATGGTGGCAATAATGGATTTAATAAAAAAATTTGGCAAATAGAAAATATCGAAAAGAATGAAAATTCTGTAAAATGTACACTAAAGTATTTTTCAAAAGATCTTGAAGAGAATTATCCTGGAAATTTAGAATGTACGACTATTTATGAATTAAATAATAGTAATGAAATTTCTATTTCATACAATGCTACATCTGATCAAGATACAATCGTAAATATGACAAATCATAATTATTGGAATTTTCATGGACATAAAAATTCTTATCAAAATATAACTGACCATGTCGTAAAAATAGAATCTAAACATATTTGTGAAAATGATAAAAGCTCAATACCCACTGGCAAATTGTTTAATGTAGAGAACTCAAAATTTGACTTAAATAAATTCTTACTTATAAATAATGATTTTCTAAATAATGGTGGTATTGATAATAATTACTCTTTATTAGACGTTAAACATAAGAACTCAGTTGCTCAAATTTTTAGCAAAAAAACTGGTATGGGAGTTGAATATTCAACAAATCAACCTGGTATTCAGTTTTACACAGGCAATATGATGAAGAATGAATACAAAGGTAAATATGGAAAAAAATATGGTCTCCAATATGGTATGTGCTTAGAAACACAAAATTTTCCAGATGCTATTAATAATCAAAATTTTCCTTCGCCAATTCTAAAAAAGGGAAAAATTTATAAATCTTTTACTAAGATTAAGTTAAGAAACGATTTTATTAGAAATTAGATAAATGAGAATAAGTAAAAAAATAATCAAAAATTTAAAAAAAGGTGGGGTTAATTTTTTTTTAAGTGTCCCATGTAAATTACTAGCTAATATGATTAAAATTCTAGAAAAGGACAAAGGAGTCTATTATTCCTCTGTTCCACGAGAGGAAGAAGGAATAGGTATTTGTGCAGGAGCGTATTTAGGAAATAAAATACCATGTATAATGATGCAAAATACAGGAATTGGCAATTCAGTTAACGCAATAGTTTCTTTACTTCAGTTATATAATTTACCTATTATTTTTCTTATTAGCTACAGGGGAACCCCTGGGGAAAAAATTGGGGCACAGGTTGGTATGGCCAAGATAACCAAAGATATTTTTAAAATTCTAAATATACCTGTTTTACATTGTTCTTCTGAAAATGATATTGAACAAATAATTACTTATATAAATCATGCAAAGATATCTGAGTCTCCCGTAGCAATATTATGTGATTTTAATTTAATGAAAGATGACACATGAATAGATTTGATCTTTTAAAACTTATTCACAAGGTTTTTAAAAATAATCTTATAATTTGTAATATTGGCCTTCCATCTCAAGAATTATATCAAATAAAAGATCAGCCAAATTATTTTTATATGTTGGGCAGCATGGGTTTGTCATCATCTATCGGTTTAGGTTTAGCGTTATCTCAAAATAAAGATGTAATAAGTATTGATGGAGATGGATCTGTTCTTATGAATATGAATACACTTTCTACTATTGCAAATAGAGCTCCTAATAATTTCACACTTCTTATTATTGATAATGGATCATATGGATCTACAGGAGATCAAAAAACTTTTACTAGTGAAAAAACTGTATTAAAAAAAGTTGCAATCGGTGCAGGGTGTAAAAATGTAATCGAATGTGAAGGTAAAGATACTACAGAAATACTTTCAAAAGCAATTAATGATAAAAAAAATTCTTACGTTATAATTTCAAAAGTCAAATCAGGTAATGTAAACGTTGAACCAATACCCTTAAATCCTATTACTATTAGAGATAGATTTAGAAAATTTATTGGTTTGGTTCCTTATCTATAAACTTTATTAAGTATTTACTTAATAGATTTGATTATACCTCTAATTTCTGCGAGACCCATCATTCTTCCTATTGCAGTATATCCAGGATTAATATTTTTCTTTTTTTGATCATCTAATAGGCAATGACCATGATCTGGTCTCATTGGTATATGAAACTGCTTATTTTTATATCTATTTTTTTCCTCTTCAGTTATTAATTTAATTAGCTTAACAAAATCAATATTACCACTTAAATGATTAGTTTCAAAAAAACTTCTCCTATCACTTTCTATTTTTACATTTCTTAAGTGTATAAAATTAATTTTTTTTCTCAAATTTTTAAAAATTTCATAAACATCATTTTTTATATTAGATGCGAGTGATCCAGCACAAAACGTAACTCCATTTGAATGTGAATTATATGAATTTAAAATGCTTTTATAATCCTCTAAACTTGACACAATTCTTGGAACGCCAAATAGAGGTAAAGGTGGATCATCAGGATGAAGAGCCATTTTAATTTTGTTTTCTTCAGCAACTGGAATAATTTCTTTTAAAAAATATTTTAAATTATTTCTTAAATCTTCATCCTTAAAATCTTTATAAGCTAATAACATTTCTTTGAATTCTTTTATTGAATACTTCTTTTCTGCAGCTGGTAAACCTCCCATAACTGCATATTTTAAATCATTTAACTCCTTTAATTTCATTTTTTTAAATAGTTTCTCAGCACTTATTATTTGTTTTGAAGTATATCTTCGTTCAAGATTTTTTAGTTTAAGAATATATTTTTCAAAAATTATTATATGCAGGTAATTAAATCTTAATGCCAACCCATCAGTTGAAAGTTTAAAATCTAATTGCGTTCTCGTCCAATCAACTATAGGCATAAAATTATAACATACTGTGTAAATTTTATTCTTTGCAATATTAGAAATGGTATCTTTATAATTATTTATTAATTTTTTAAAATTTTTTTCTCTTAGTTTTATATTATTGTGTACTGGTATACTTTCTACAACATTCCATTTTAAGTTAATATTTAATTTAGAATTCTGTCTTTTAATTAAATTAACTCTTTCTTTTATCTTAGATTGTGTCCATTTTTCACCAGTAGGTATTTGATGTAAAGAAGTTACAACATATTCAGCATTTGATTGCCTTATATCTGACAAACTCACAGGATCGTTTGGACCATACCATCTAAAAGAAAGTTGCATGGGTAAAACTTTAATTAGTTCTTGTCATTGTGCATAGCATTTCAAATGCTATTGTTGCTCCTACATGTGATGTTAAATTATTAACATCAAATGGTGGTGAAACTTCAACAACATCACCTCCAATGAAATTTAATTTATTAAGGGCTCTAATTATCAGCTGTGATTCTCTTACAGAAAAACCACCTACTTCTGGTGTTCCAGTCCCAGGGGCAAATGCTGGATCAATCCCATCTATATCAAATGTGAAGTATGTATTAGTTTCTCCTAAAACTTCGTAAATTTTTTTGATACAATTATTTAATCCCATTTGATAATATTCATCTATAGTAATAATTGTAACCCCTTGTTCTCTTGCCCATTTTAGATCATTTGGATCATAAAGTGATCCTCTTAAACCTAGAATAACATATTTACTGGGATCCACTAAGCCTTCTTCAATCGCTCTTCTAAAAGGTGTTCCATGGGTATACTTGTAATCACCAAAATATGTGTCCCAAGTATCTGAGTGGGAATCAAATTGAAATAAACTGATTGGTTTTTCTTTTTTTAATCCTCTCAATATAGGTAAGCTAATAAGATGGTCGCCACCAATAGAAATTGGGATTGTTTTACTTAATGATATTTTTTTATAAAATTCTTCAATTTTTATTAATGAATCATTTAAATCAGCAGGATTTACTGGGCAATCTCCAACATCAGCTATATTATATTTATCATAAGGACTTTGCAATGAAACAGGATGGTACAATCTTACTAAAGAAGAAGCATTCCTTATTTCTCTCGGGCCATGTCTTGCACCTGGCCTATTTGTTGTTCCTCCGTCCCATGGTATGCCACATATACAATAATCTAATTCAGCAAGATTTTTTTCGATCGGCAAGCGAAAAAAAGTTGCAATATCAGCAAATCTTGGTGTAGTCATACTTGATAAAGGTTTATATTTTGTCATAAAAAAAAATTAATTTTAAAAGTTAAGTAATTATTAATACTATGGATGTCACTAAATCTTTAAAAGATCAACAAATTACTGAAAATCATGGTTCTTGTGACCACTTATTACATAAATTATTACCAGATATTTCTCTTCCAAATCAATCAGGTAATTTATTGAAATTGAATAGATCAGATACCTTTAGAAAAGTTATTTATTTTTATTCTTTGACAGGACATCCTGAAAAAAAACTACCTGAAAATTGGAATAAAATACCTGGAGCAAATGGCTGCACTTTAGAAAATTGTAGTTTTAGAGATAATTATGAAAAATTTATAGAATTAAATTCTATTCCAATTGGTATATCAACTCAAACAGTAGAAGATATTTATGAAATGACTTCTAGATTACGAATTCAATATGATGTTCTAAGTGATTCTTCTCTAAAGTGTGTTTCTGAGTTAAAATTACCAACCTTTTCAATTAAAAATCGAACATTTATAAAAAAAATAACTATAATTGTGGAAAAAAATATTATTAGAAAGGTATTCTTTCCTATTCATTCTATTAACAAGCATGTAAATGAAGTATTGGTATGGTTAAAAATAAATTAATATTATTTGTATTCATTTTATTTTTTTTAAAATCATTTTCTCTAAATGCTAATCCTAACTTAGACCAATGGTTAGATACGGATAAAACTTATAAAGATTTGATTAATGAGGGATACGAAGTAAAAAGTTATTCTATAAGTAATATAAAAACTGAAAATGGGCTATTATTATTGTTATTTGTAACTGTATTACAGAAAGAAAACGATCTATTTGAATGTCAGGAATATCAAACTATGGACCCTACCTTAGATACATTAGATATGACATTAATTTGTAAACAGTTAGTCCAACCCTATCAGAGAGGAGTTGGCACCTAATACTTACATATATTTAAAAAAAACCATTGTAACGCAATTAATGTAATTCCATTAACAATTTCTTTGTTCTGAAGCATCTGTTTAACTTTACTAAAATTATAACACTTAACTAAAATATCTTCATTTTCACTTTCTAATCCCATACTTCTTGAACCTTCAAATGCTTCTATTTCTCCAAGGAATAAATGATAGAAAGATTCTGATGAACCTGGGGCAGGAAAATATCCTTGAATTGGTAATATGTTTTTGATTTCACAACCAGTTTCCTCTATGCACTCACGTCTTGCAGTTGTTTCAGCACTTTCGCCTTTATCTATAATGCCTGCAACTATTTCGTACAGAAAATTATTAAAATTTTTGGATATCGTTCCAGGTCTAAATTGTTGAATAAGTACTATTTCTTTTTTTATTGGATCATAGGGTAAAACTGCTGAAACTTGTGCTCCTCCAAATAATTCTCTTTTAATATTGTTTGTCCAACTACCATCGATCTTTTTATATTTAAGAGTCACTTCATTCATTTCAAAAAAACCTTTATGAATATTTTTTTTATTTATAATTTTAAATTTAGAACTCATATAAGTTTGATAATTTAATAAATAGGTATATATTTAATTCTATATGGAAAAAGTATTATTTGGAGCTGGTTGTTTTTGGGGTGTGGAAGAAAAATTCAGAAAATTACCAGGTATTATAAGAACAGAAGTGGGATACTCAGGAGGTATTACTAACAATCCTTCATATGAGGATGTATGTAAAGGTAATACAAATCATGCTGAAGTAGTCTTTATCGAATATAATAAGGATGAAATATCTTTTGAGGAGTTATTAGTTTACTTTTGGAGTTGTCATAATCCAACTACTTTAAATAGGCAAGGTCCAGATATAGGAACTCAATACAGATCTGTTATTTTTTATTTTAATAATAACCAAAAAAAAATAGCTGAAAAATCCAAACAAGATTATTCTAAATCTAATAATCTTAATATTGTTACAGAAATTAGTGAAGCTAAAGAATACTATAAAGCTGAAGAATATCATCAAAAATATATTCAAAAAACTGGATTACATTGTGCAATTTAGATACTAGTTTTTATTTCATTTACTAAATGGAAAGTGATTTTTTTTATGCTTATGTAGCTGGGTGGGTAATACTTTTATTATTTTGGATGATTGTTGTAATATTTATTGCAATTAGAAAACCTCCCAATTCAAAGCTGTCAAAAAAAGTATTAATTTATTCAACACTTTTTTTTGTTTTAATTTTCACTCCTGTACTATTTATATAATCTCGATTCGCTTTATTATTTAATAACACATCTACATATAGTAGGTTAAATATTTTTTGATACTAACATATTGATAATTAACAACTTTTTATAAATTTGTGTTGAATACTAGTTTTTTCATAAATATAAACTACATCGAAATTATTTTAGGTAACAAATTATGTCTATTTTAAAAAACTACTTTAAACAAAACAGTGTGATGCATAGTTTTTCTAGCTGTCAATGGCCGATAGGAGATCCTCAAGAAAAGGAATTCCATTTTTGTGAGGAAAAAACAGTTTCTGGCAAACCTTACTGTCAAAATCACTGTGATGTTGCATATCTTGACGAAAAAGAGCTAAAAAAAGAAAAAGAAGCTCAGAAAAATCGTCGTATTGCGGCTTAATTCAATCTTTTTACTTTATTTAATTGGAAAACAATTTCTCAACTTGTTGACATTGTTTTCTAATTTTTTAAAATGTTAAAAAATGCTCTATAACGTTTTAAGTAAGTTGAAATTTGATGGTACTCTAGAGATCAAAGATTCTAATAATGTTCTTCATACCTTTGGAAGCTCTAATCCACACGTTAGAATTAAGTTAAAAAATAAAAGTATAGAAAGAAAATTATTTTTTAATCCGAGCTTGTATATTGGTGAGGGATATATGGATAAGGAAATCATAATTGAAAAAGGTACAATAGAAGAGCTTATTAATCTTGTTACTAATTGTTATGATGATTTTATTTTAAATAATAAATTCTATAAATTTTATGAATATTTATCTACAATATTCATGCCTTTTCAACAAATTAATCAAATTGTAAACTCAAAAAAAAATGTTGCACATCACTATGATATTGATGAGAAATTATACAAATTATTTTTAGATAAAGATATGCAGTATTCATGTGCATATTTTCATAATGAAAACATAGGTTTAGACCAAGCGCAAAAAGATAAAAAAGAACATATTATTAAAAAATTAAACATTAGAGAAAATATGAATGTTTTAGACATTGGATGCGGTTGGGGTGGAATGGCTATAGAGATAGCTAAGACTACAGGAGCTAAAGTTAAGGGAATTACTTTATCAGAAAATCAATTTAACACTGCATCAGAAAGAGCCCAAAAAGAAGGTTTGAATGACAAGGTGTCTTTTGCCTTACAGGATTATAGGAATGAAACTAATAATTATGATAGGATAGTATCAGTAGGAATGTTTGAGCATGTTGGAGTAAAATATTTTAGAACATATCTAAAAAAAGCAAATGAAATTTTGAAAGATAATGGTGTTTTTCTTTTGCACACTATTGGACAAAGAGGTAAGCCAACTGCTACTAGTCCATGGATTAGAAAGTATATTTTTCCTGGAGGGTATATACCATCTTTATCTGAGGTAATGAAGGAGACTCAACAGCTTAATATTAATGTAACAGATATAGAAATTCTAAGGCTTCATTATGCTCACACCCTCTCATATTGGTATAAAAATGTTATAAAAAATAAAGAAAAAATTATTAAGATGTTTGATGAACGATTTTTTAGAATGTGGGAATTCTATTTATTGGCAAGTAAATACTCATTTGTAAATATGGGGAATGTCGTATTTCAAATACAAATTGCAAAAAATATTAACAATTTACCTTTAACAAGAAATTATATTTACAATTAAATACTTTATATTTATTGAATTTCCACTGTAGGTGATATAATTCTTTTATAATGGCTCAATCATTAAACAATTATATTATAAGGGCTTCAGCTTTTTTAGTTGCAGTTTTTGTGATTGTAGTTTTACTATACCCTATTCTTCAGAATGCTTTTTTATCTAATATTTTCATAAATATAATAATTTTATTGGCATTAGTAATTGGAATTTTATTCAATTTTTATCATCTTATTAATTTAAATTATAAATATATATCTTATTCTAACTTCAATATTACTAATTCCATAGAAGCATTTTCAAGTTTACGTGGACAGGACAAAAGTATCTCCCTAGAATTAAAAAAACTTGATGGAAAATTTGTTTTTAAAAGTTCTTCTATAAATAGGTTAATAGAAAATTCAGATTTGACTTTAGTAAGTATTAGGGAAACTTCGCGTTACTTAGTTGGTTTGCTGGTCTTTTTAGGTCTACTTGGAACATTTTGGGGTCTTCTTAAAACAATTGGTTCTGTTGGCAATGTAATAAGTGGCTTAGGAATTGATGACACAAACGTTGCCGGATTCTTTAATTCACTTAAAGATGGTTTAAATGCTCCTTTAGAAGGAATGAGTATTGCATTTAGCAGTTCTTTACTGGGTTTGGCAGGTTCATTAATATTGGGTTTGCTTGATTTAAATCTTGGCCAAGCTCAAAATAAATTTAGTCAATATTTTGAAAAAATACTTAATGCTAATTCATCCCCAGATTTTTCTAAGATGGAAGATAAGCCCACAGCTGAAGCAATTCAAAAAATTTATGACAACCTAGAAAATATTTTAAATGCTTTTAACAAATCATCTGATAATCAAACAAAAATTTCTGATAATTTAAATAAATTTAATGAGATACTCAATAAGATTAATTCCAACTCTTCTAATGTTGATAAACAATTATCAAACTTTTTATCTTCACAATTAAATACACAATCTACGTTAATAAACTTAACAGAAGCTTTGAGTAAAAATGGAATATTAGAAGCAAAAAAAGTTAAAGAGTATTTTCAGAAAATTGAAAAAGAATTAAAGAAAACTAAAAAATAATAATGCCCACTAGGTCTCTAAGAAATAGACTTGCTGATACAACAAACATTTGGCCGGGGTTTGTAGATGTTTTAGCTACTCTTTTAATAGTAATAATATTTGTTTTAATGGTTTTTACAGTTTCACAAATATATTTAAGTGACGCAATATCTGGACGTGATAAGGCACTTCAAGATTTAAGAACACAAATTAATGAACTCTCGAAAATTCTTGTTATTGAAACTAAAGATAAAGAAGAAGCTCTTTCAACTCTAACTGAAACTGAGAAAAAACTTGAAGATACTCAATTAAACTTACAAAGTGAACAATTATTAAGTGATCAATTACAAACAGATGTAGCAAAAAAACGATCAGAAATATTTGTGCAAGAACAAAATATTTTAGCTTTATCAGAACAAATTAGTAATCTTTTAAAAGAACTAAGAATAGTTGCTAATGCTTTAGAAACTTATGAAGGAGAGCAAATTACTTTGCTTGAAACTGAAGGTCTTGGAGAAAGAATAAATAAAGCGCTTGCATCAAGAATTGATCAACTAAAAATACTTAATCAAGAATTAGATAATACTAATTTTAAACTTTTAGAAAGTGAGAAGTCTCTAAATATAACAATTGAAGAATTAAATGAAAAAAATAAAAATTTATTGGCAATCAATGAAAGTCTAGGCTTAGAGGAAGGAGGAATTGAAGAGCAGTTGTTGGCTATTAAAAATAAAAATCAAGAACTTTTAGTTTTAAACAAAGAATTAGAAAAGACTAATATTGAACTGTCATTAAGAGATGAAGAATTACAAAATCAAATATCTCAATATAGACAACTTATGAATGATCTTTTAGAAATAAATGATAGTCTTGGTTTAAAAGATGCATCACTTAATGAGCAACTTGATGCAATTAGATTTAAAAATGAAGAATTAGCAAGATTAAATAAAGATTTAATTCAAAAAGATAGCACTATATTTAATTTAAGAGGTAAAATTCTAGAGTTAAATAATATTTTGTCCATATCTGAAGATAAACAAAAGGCTCAAGAAATAAAATTAAGTAATCTTAAAAACCAAATATTATCTATAGAGGAAGATAGTAAAATTAAAGAAGAAACCTCTCTTAAGGAGATTGAAAAAATGCAAGAAGAAGCAGGACAAACCCTCAAGCAAATTAATTTTCTATCGAATGAGATTGATATATTGAAGAATGAAATTTCTATTTTAAATTCTGCATTAGAAGCAAATGAAATTGATATTTTAGCAAAAGATTTAGAAATAGATGTCTTAGGTGAGAAATTAAATAAAGCCTTAACATCAAAAGTTTTTGAGTTACAAAAATATAGATCTGAATTTTTTGGTAAATTACAATCTCTTTTAGGTGATAGAGAAGATATCAAAATAGTTGGTGATAGATTTATTTTCGAAACAGAACTTCTTTTTGATTCTGCATCAGCTGATTTACAAGCATCTGGAAAAGAAAAATTAAGTGAAATTGGTTTAAAATTAAAAGAAACTACAGTTGATATCCCATCAGATATTGATTGGATTATTATGGTAGAGGGGCATACAGACATCAGACCAATTCAGACTGCTAAATTTCCATCAAATTGGGAGCTTTCTACAGCAAGAGCAAATTCAGTGCTTAAATTATTGTTAGAAATAGGATTTAATCCAAATAGGCTAGCTGCTGCTGGATATGGTGAATTTTATCCAATCAGTGAAGGTGAAACCGATATAGATTTTCAACAAAATAGAAGAATTGAGCTTAAATTAACATCAAGATAGTCTGCCTTAAATAAAACATAAATGGAAAATATTAATTAATGGTGAAACATTTTTTTCTATCTTTATTTATACTGCTTTATTCATCAGTTTCTTATTCCGCTTGCGATGATCAGCCTGCAAATGAGGTTGATTGGACCAATTGTAACTTTATAGAAAATTTAGATTTATCAGGTGCAGGAATGGCCAACTCACAAATGTCTGGTGTAAATTTATCCTTATCTAATTTTGAAAAATCACAATTAAATAATTCTAACTTATCAATTGGAAATTTTATATTTTCTAATTTCAGTAATTCCAATCTATACGCATCTAATTTACAAGGTGCCAATTGTAATAATGCTAACTTTGATAATGCTAATCTAGCGAAAGTTAATTTTGAAGGCTCAAATTTATTTGGAGCATCTTTTAAAGGTGCAAATTTATATGAAGCAAATTTATTAGGTGCAAATATTTCAAATGCTATTTTTGATGAAGCTAATTTGTCAAATGCTATTTGGATTGATGGGAAAAAATGTTCACTTGGTTCTATAAGTACTTGCCAGTAATATTAATAATACTACTAGTTGGATGTCAGATGTCTTCAACCTCAAGTATTATAAAAACAAATAATGATAACAACAAAGCTAGTATGACAATTTCTGGAAGTAAACAAACAGGTATTCAAATAAATAACTAAAATATCATTTTACTTTTAACTCAATTAATGATTTGAATTGAAATAAATGAGTCAAAATACATATTTTTATGCATTTACAGTTGTTTTTCTTGCTGGCATTTTTTGGAGTTTTGGTGCTTTAACAGTAAGATATATGGTTAACGGTCATGAATATGTCTTTCAATATTTATTTTACAGAGGTTTTTCAATTTCAATTATTTTACTCATTTACTTATTTTTAAGAGAAGGTTTTGATTTTTATAAAAATTTTTTAAAAATTGGTTTTTCTTCAATTCTTGGAGGTATATTTTTAGCTACTGCATTTACAGGTTTCATTTTTTCAATTACGATGACTAGTGCTGCTGTAACTCTTTTTATGTTAGCAGCTATGCCATTTATAGCTGCAATCGTGGGTTATTTTGTTTTAGGAGAAGTTTTAAAAAAATCAACTTTAATAGCAATGGTAGTGGCATTTATTGGTGTTTGTATAATGATAATCAATGATAGTATCTCAGGAACAGCACTAGGTGCAATTATTGGTTTTATATCAGCAACAGGTTTTGCACTTTATACAGTAACAATTCGTTGGAAACCAGAAACTCCTAAATTTACAACCGTTGTTTTAGCAGGATTATTCTGTGCAATTTTCGCTTTCTTTATACTAGATTTTTCACTTCAACCTTTTCGATCAATGCCCTTAATAAATTCTTATTTAAGTTTGCTTCATGGCTTTTTAGTAGCTTCAGGATTAATACTATACAGTCTTGGGGCAAAATATCTTCCTTCTGCAGAATTAGCATTATTATCACTAATGGAGGTTGTCGGAGGAGTTTTATGGGTATGGCTTCCGATTTTTGGAATTAACGAAGTGCCCAGTCCAACTGTAATTGTTGGCGGTATAGTAATTACATTAGCTGTGTTTTATTACGGTTTTGCTGCTAGACAGGTTGATATTAAAATTAAAACTTAGATATTTGCAGTAATTTTATTAATATTTTTTCTTGGTAAGTTATTTTTAGACCAAACTTTATCAAGAGCAGTTATCATTTTTTCAATATGCTCTTTTCTATGTTTTGGTGTAACTGTTATTCTTAGCCTTTCTAAACCTTTTGGTACAGTTGGATAAAAGATTGGTTGTGCATAAATACCATAATCATCAATTAAATCTTTAGATACTTTTTTACATAAAAAAGGATCGTTAATTAATACTGCTACAATATGTGAGTTTGTATCTAAATAAGGAATTGCTAAAGAATCTAAATTCTCTCTGATCAAAGCTGCATTTTCTTTTATCCTTATTCTTAACTGTTCTGCAAGAGAAACAATATCTATTGCTTTAGATGCTCCTGCAGCAATTGATGGGCAAATAGACGTTGTAAAAATAAAACCTGGAGCAAAACTTCTTATATAATCAATAATTTCTGAACTAGCTGCAATATAACCTCCCATTTGACCATATGCTTTAGCAAGGGTTCCATTAATAATATCTATTTTGTCTTCAACACCCATTTCTACAGCAATGCCTTTACCTTCTTCACCATAAAGACCAACTGAATGAACTTCATCCAAATATGTCATACAGTTATATTTTTTAGCTAACTCTACTATTTTAATTATTGGCGATCTTATACCTTCCATGGAGTATAAACTTTCAAAAACTATTAATTTAGGATTATCAGAATTTGTTTCTTTTAGTAACTGCTCTAAGTGATCGATATTGTTATGTTTAAATATATGGCATTTAGCTCCACTATTTTTAATACCTTGTATTAAAGAGGCATGATTTAATTCATCAGAAAATATTTCAATATCTTTAATTTTTTTTCCTAAAGTCCATAGAGTTGATTGGTTTGCCGTATATGCTGAAGCAAAAACTAATGCTGCTTCTTTATTGTGAACATTTGCAAGCTTTTTTTCTAGCTCAGTATGATAAGTTGATGTGCCTGAAATATTTCTAGTTCCACCTGAACCTGATCCATATTCAAGTAGTGTTTTTACTATTTCATTTACTACTTCCGGGTGTTGACTCATATTTAGATAATCATTAGAGCACCAAACCTCAACTTCTCTTTCTTTATTTTTGAAACTCTCATCTGCATTTGGGAAGTTTTTTATAGGTCTGTCTATGTTTCTAAAATCCCTATAAAGGCCCTGTTCTTTCAGATTTTTTAGTTCTGATTTAAAGAATTTATTATATTGCATAATGCTTAGATATCTTACCCTATGTTTAATTGTAAGTGTTTAATTGAATGAATTGTCACACCTTACTTTTACTAAAAGCCATTCTCTTCCAAACACCATATTTATCTTTAATTATAAATCGATGGTATAACGCTGCTGCTATATGAAGCGAGAAAAGAGCTGTTAAAATAAGTGCTGAATAGTAGTGTATAGTCAAAGCTTGAGGATATAAAAAAAAGTTTTCTTCAATTAAGGGAGGTATTTTTATTAAACCTAAGAGGTGAACATCTCCTCCTTCAAGCCACGTCATAAAAGTGCCCTGTATGGGAATAAAAATAACTAATCCGTAAAGTGTAAAGTGGACTAAATTAGAAACCAATTTATGGAAAAATGGAATATTTTCATATTTTGGATGTGAATTAAATATGTATTTCCACATTAATCTAAAAACAACCAAACTAAAGACCAATGTGCCAAAAAATTTATGTGTAATAATAAAACCCATTTTAAGAGGGGAAAATTCCATGTTATGAAGGCTAATTCCTGTTGCAACTTGCCAAAAAAGCAATAGAGCTAATGACCAATGAAAAAGCTTAGCGACTAAGCCCCAAGAAGATTTTGTACCTTTAAATTCAACCATTACTAATTTTATTATATAGTGCTATCTAAATAAATATAATCCATGAAAATTAGAGTTTTATCGAGAAAAAGTGACTTAGCAATTATTCAAGCACGTGAATTTTCTGACTATTTAAAATTGAAACATCCTTTTATAGAAATAGAATTTTTAACAAAAAGTACTTCTGGAGATAAAGATCTAAAAACTCCTCTTTCTAAAATGGCAACTGAAGGTGTTTTTACTAATGATTTAAGAGATGAATTAATAGATAATAAATGTGATGCAATAGTACACTCTTGGAAGGATCTTCCAATTGAAGTAGGTGATAAAACCAAAATAGCTGCAACATTAAAGCGAGCTGATAAAAGAGACATATTATTCTTAAAAAAAAATAAAACAATGGATAGTAAAAAAATTACTATTCTTTGTTCATCACCTAGAAGACAATATAATTTAGAAAATTTTATTGCAAATTATCTTCCACAAAAGTTTGATGAAATTAGTTTTGAAAATATAAGGGGCAACATACCCACTAGATTCAAAAAATTTTTGGAAAATTCTGAAAGTGATGGTTTTATTGTTGCTAAAGCAGCAATTGATAGATTACTTTTGAATAATTATTCTGAATTCAATGAATTAAAAACAATTTTAAAAAAATATATTAATGAATGCTTATGGTCTATTTTACCATTGTCTATAAATCCTTGTTCACCTGGTCAAGGCGCTCTTGCAATTGAAACAAGAATTATAGATAATGAACTTAACAATATCTTAAATGATATTAATGTTTCTGAAGATTATTCTAATGTTATTGAAGAAAGAAGTATTTTAAAAAATTATGGTGGAGGGTGTCATCAAAAAATAGGTGTATCTTATATTTCACATAAATTAGGATTAGTTGTGTCAAAAAGAGGTGAAGATGAAAGTGGAAATCATTTTGAAAGCTATGATTTAATTGAACCAAAACATAAAATAGCTTCACCTAGTGGAATAGATGAAGTATATCCTGAAGACCTAAAAAATTACAAAATATTTTCTAGAAAAGAATTAAATGAAAACATTTCTGATATAAATAATTTACAAAATAAAAGTATTTATGTTTCACGTATAAGTTCAATCCCAGATGAGTCTGAAATTAATTCGAATAATGTTGTTTGGACCAGTGGTTTGAGAACATGGAAAAATTTAGTAGAAAGAGGTATTTGGGTTAATGGCACATCAGATAGTCTTGGTGAAGATTTTGAAAACAATATTAATTCACTCACAAATAATCCTTGGGTAAAATTAACTCATAAGCAATCTCCTGAAAGTTCGATAAAAAATAAAATTGAAACCTATCAATTGGAACCTATTAATTTTGAAATAGATGTAGAAAAGAAAAAATACTTTTATTGGATGAGTAGCTCTGCTTTTAAGGCGAGTATAGATAAATATCCTATAATTAAAGAAAAATATCACTTTTGTGGTCCAGGAAATACATACAATGAAATTTATAAAATATTAGGTGGTGATAAAAATCTTTTTGTTGAGCTATCTTATGATAGTTGGAAGAAAAAATTACTAAAAGCCTAAAAATGACAAATATTTTATTTCAAAATGCGCTTAAAAGAAATGTTCAAAAAAAACCACCTATTTGGTTTATGAGACAGGCGGGCAGATACCATTCGCATTACCGAAAACTCAAAGAAAAATATACTTTTGAAGAATTATGTAAAACTCCGGATCTAGCTGCAGAAGTTGCTTTTGGTCCAATAAAAGAGTTTGATTACGATATTGCAATTTTGTTTAGCGATATTTTATTTGTTTTAGAGGGACTTGGTTTAGAATTAAAGTTTGACCCAGGACCAAAATTTAATTCTTATATAAATTCAGAAAATATTAATGATTACAGCAATATTGATAGGGGAATTGAACATATGCAATTTCAATTTGAAGCTATAAAAATAACAAAAGAGAAATTGCCAAATAATAAAAGTTTAATTGGATTTGTTGGTGGACCTTGGACATTATCAAAATATGCATTTGGAAATAATAACTCTAATTTAATAGACACCAACATGAATTTAGAATTTATTTCAAAAATTCTTTTACCTCTCCTAAAGAAAAATATTCAATTACAATTAGATGCAGGTGTTGAAGTTGTTATGGTTTTTGATAGTTCTTTGCATGATTTAGATGAAATAAGTTTTAGTAAAATTTATACTAAATTTTTAGAAGAAATTGCAATTTCTTTTCCAAATAAAGTTGGTTATTACTCAAGAGGTAAGAGTTTAACAGATCTAAATGCTATTATCAGTTTCCCCTTTGCTGGTTTTGGCTATGATCACACAACAGATCTAAAATCTATGTTTGAAAATCAAAAGCATGGTTTTATTCAGGGAAATTTCAATGAACAATTAATGTTAAGTGAAATAGATACATTTCTTAATGATTTAAAAGATTTTATTGAAAAAATGAAATCCATTGAAAATCTTAATGGCTGGATTTGTGGCCTTGGACATGGAATTCACAAAAATACTCCAGAAAAAAATGTTCATTTATTTATAGAAAATATAAGAAAAGAATTTAGCTAATAGATATGGTTAAATATATAGGTGAAAAAGATTATGAACACGGGAGTAAAGAAAAAATAGGTGTTTTAATTACTAACCTTGGTACTCCAGATGCTCCAAATAAAAAAGAACTAAAAGTTTATCTTAATCAATTTTTATCAGATCCAAGAGTAATCGAATTACCTAAAATCTTATGGCAAATTTTATTGAAGCTAGTAATTTTACAAATAAGACCATCAAAGTCAGCAGAAGCATACAAACAAATTTGGACTGATAAGGGCTCTCCACTTTTAGATATTGCAAACAGACAACTAAATAAAATCCAATCATCTTTTTCTTCAAAAAATGAAAATATAGTTTTTGAACTTGGGATGCGTTATGGCAATCCATCTATTCCAGATGCTTTGTTAAAACTTCAAAAAAAACAAGTAAGAAGATTATTAGTCTTACCTATGTATCCGCAATATTGTGCTGCAACAACAGGTAGTACATTTGATGAAGTAACTAATGTTTTGCAAAAATGGCGTTGGATACCTGAAATGCGTTTTATCAATCAATACTTTGAAGAAAAAAATTATATTGAAACATTATCAAATTCTATAAAGTCATTTTGGAAAAAAACTCCTAAACCACAAAAAATTATTTTTAGTTATCATGGTATACCAAAAAGATATTTGATTAATGGTGATCCGTATCATTGCTTTTGTCTTAAAACCACAAGACTGGTTAAAGAACATATGGGATTATCCGATGATGAGATAATGACTACTTTCCAAAGTAGATTTGGAAAGGAAGAATGGTTAAAGCCATATACAAGTGAAACTTTAAAAGAATTACCAAAACAAGGGATTAAAAATATACATATAATATCCCCTGGTTTTAGTAGTGATTGTCTTGAAACACTTGAAGAACTTGAAGAAGAAAATAAAGAATATTTTATGGAGTCAGGTGGAGAAAATTATCATTATATACCTTGCTTGAATGATCATGATGATCACATAGAGGTTTTCGTAAGTTTAATAGAAAAACATATTCAAGGTTGGCCGTTATGATTGCAGATCCTAAATTTAATACTGCAAAAGAATGGTTTGAAAAATTACGAGATAACTTAGTTGAAACTATTCAAAAAATTGATGAAAAACAATTTGAAGTAAGTAACTGGGATCACAAAGGTGATGGTGGTGGTAAAATGAGTAAAATTAAGGGCAATATTATTGAAAAAGGTGGAGTAAATATTTCTACTGTCGCCGGAACTTTTAATGAAAATATGAGAGAACTAATCCCAGGTGCTAAAGAAGATCCAAATTATAATGCAACTGGTATCAGTGTTGTGTTACATCCTGTTTCACCAAAAATTCCTTCTATGCATTTTAATACAAGATTTATTAAAACCACTCAGGAATGGTTTGGCGGAGGTATGGATATTACACCTTGTTTAATATTTGATAATGAGGAAAAATATCATCGTGGTTTAGAAGTTTTATGTAATAAATATGATAAATCATACTATCCTAAATTTAAAAAATGGTGTGATGACTATTTTTTTCTTGAACACAGAAAAGAACCAAGAGGTGTCGGAGGAATATTTTTTGATTACCTTCAAACTGGCGACTGGGGAAAAGATTTTGAGTTTGTACAAGCCGTAGGTACGTATTTTCATCAGTTTATCAAAAATACTTTAATTTCACTAAAGGATGAGGAGTGGAATGAAGAAGAAAAAAAAATACAATTAGTTAAGCGTAGTCGCTATGCTGAATTTAATTTACTATATGATAGAGGTACAAAATTTGGTCTAGAGACTGGTGGGAATGTTGATGCTATATTAATGTCAATGCCTCCTCTCGCAGTATGGGAATAAATCATGTTATTTAATACTTTAAAAGTTGTTCATATTTTTAGCATCATAGCTTGGATGGCAGGGCTTTTGTATCTGCCACGTTTGTTTGTAAATCATGCTAATCCAGAAATTACAAAAGAAACTTCAGATACATTCAAACTAATGGAAGGAAAATTGTACAGAATAATAATGTTTCCAGCTTTTATAGTGACGTGGATATCGGGTTTTACACTTACACATTATGTGGGTATTGATACTTGGTTGCTTTTAAAAATTTTATTCGTAGTTTTATTATCTGGCTATCATTTTTTTTGTTTAAAATGTCTTAATGATTTTAAAAATGATAAAAATAAATACTCCACTAAATTTTTTAGAATAACAAATGAGATACCGGCTGTGATATTAATTTTTATACTTATACTTGTTGTATTTCAGCCTTTTTAATTACTACTTTTTTGTTTTGATAGGTTTTTTTCTCTTTGGATTACAAACTCTGCATATTTCACACTCTAACCCATAACAACTTCTTGCCTGACAAAATTCTCTTCCATAAAATATTATTTGTAAATGAAGTTTATTCCAAGATTTTTTTGGAAAAAGATATTTTAAATCTTTTTCTGTTTGAACAACATTTTTACCATTTGTTAAACCCCAACGTTGAGCTAAGCGATGAATGTGTGTATCAATTGGAAATGCTGGATGACCAAATCCTTGAGACATAACAACACTTGCAGTTTTATGACCAACACCTGGTAACTTTTCTAATTCCTCAAAACTTTCTGGAACTTTTCCTTTAAACTTTTTTACAAGTATTCTTGATAGTTCAAATATTGCTTTTGATTTTTGAGGTGCTAAACCACATGGGCGAATAATATTATAAATTGTTTTTTGTTGAAGCTTTGTCATTTTTATAGCAGTGTTTGCTTTTTTAAATAATGTTGGTGTAACTCGATTAACTCTTTCATCTGTACATTGAGCACTAAGAAGTACAGATACAACTAATTCAAATTTATTTTTGTGGTTAAGAGGAATAGGTACTTTTGTGTATATACGATTTAGTATTCTAGAGATCTCTTGTGCCTTCTCTATTTTATTCACTATATCAAGCCTCCTTAAAGGTGTATGTCTAAATTAATACTAATAATTATGACAAAATATAGCACTTATTAATACTAATAATATTGAATATTTCCATTGAAGTAGTATGGGTCTACCATCAAATTTCTATGGAGGAAATAATATGAAAAAGACTTTAAGCATCGTTTTGTCTATGCTTTTCATGGGTATTTTCTCACCAGCATTTGCAAACACTATTAAATGGTCAATGCCTGGTGATTCTTTAACTCTTGATCCGCATGCACAAAACGAAGGACCAACTCACATGGTTTCACGTCAAGTATATGAAGGTTTGGTAACTCCGGGTATTAATATGGAAATACTTCCTCAGCTTGCTGAATCATGGAAAACAACTGCTGATGACACTTGGATATTTAAAATTCGTAAAGGTGTAAAATTCCATGATGGATCAGATTTGACTGCTAGTGATGTTGCTTTCAGTATCAATAGGGCTAAAACAGCACCTTCTGATATGGTTGACTTAATTAAAAGTATTAATTCAGCAACAGCTTTAACTGATCATACAGTTCAAATAGTAACAGATGGACCAAACCCTATTCTTTTAAACCAATTAACTCAGATATTTGTAATGTCTGAAGATTGGGCAAAAGCAAATGGTTGTGAAGTTTCTTACAACTGGGATGCAGGTGAAACATCTTATTGTGCTTCTAATGCAAACGGAACTGGACCTTTCAAAATTACTTTAAGAGAACAGGACGTAAGAACTGTTTTTGAAAAAAATAATGATTGGTGGGGTGATGATAGTACATTTAACGTAAATACTATTGAATTACTTCCAATTGCAAATGATGCAACAAGAGTTGCAGCACTTCTTTCTGGAGAAATTGACTACACAAACGTTGTTCCAGTACAAGATATTCAGAGAATCAAATCTTCTGCTGGACATGGTGTAAAAATGACTCCTCAAAATAGAACAATATTTTTTGGTATGGATCAAGGTTCTGCTGAATTAAATTCATCTAATATCAAAGGTAAAAATCCTTTTGCAGATAAAAGAGTTCGTTTAGCTATGTACCATGCTTTAGATATGGAAGCTATTAAGGATAAGGTAATGAGAGGACAAAGTGTTCCTGCAGGAATTATCACTGCTCCTGGTGTAAATGGTCATACAGCTGCACGTGATGAAAGATTACCTTATGACCCAGAGCTATCAAAAAAACTATTAGCAGAAGCTGGTTATCCAGATGGATTTGAGGTCACACTAGATTGTCCAAATGATCGTTATATCAATGATGAAGCAATATGTGTTGCTGCAATTGGTATGTTTGCTAAAATTGGAGTTGATGTAACTCTTGATGCAAAAACTAAAAGTCAACACTTCTCAGAAGTTAAAGAAGGTGACGCAAATGGTATGACAAGTGACATGTACATGTTAGGCTGGGGTGTTCCAACTTTTGACAGTCATTACGTATACTCATACCTATTTGATAGTGCTGGTAGCTGGAATAAAGTTAATTTCAGCAATGCAAGAGTTGATGAGCTAGTAGCAGCAATGGGTGTTGAAACTGATCAAGATAAAAGAAATGCTATGATTGCTGAAGCTTGGGATATTACTCAAGATGATGTAACTTATCTTCCTCTACATCACCAAGTTGTCAACCAAGCATCAAAAAGTAATGTCGATGTTCCAATTAGAATGAACAACGAGCCATTATTTAGATTTGCAAACGTAAACTAATAAATTTTATATTTTCTGGCCAGTGAACTGGCCAGAAATTAAACCATGTTTAGCTATTTCTTTAAAAGACTCCTTCAATCTATTCTTGTAATGATTGTCGTTGCTTTTGTATCTTTCTCTCTCTTTAATTTCGTTGGAGATCCTGTAAATAGTATGACTGGTGAAGATGCTTCAGATGAAAGACGAGCTGAGGTTAGAGAAGTCTTAGGATTAAATGACCCTGTTTATGTGCAGTTTTCAAGATTTTTAGGAAATGTTATTCAAGGTGATTTTGGTATTTCTTATCAATTAAAAAGAGAAGTATCAGATCTGATTGCGGAGAGAATGCCAGCTACTTTAGAATTGGTTTTTGTATCAGCTTTAATAGCAATAATAACAGGTGTTATTTTAGGAGTTTATACAGGAATCCATAGAGATAGTTTTATCTCAAATGTTATCCTTGTTATATCCCTTGCAGGAGTATCTCTTCCAACTTTTATTATTGGTATAATGTTAATTTATTTATTTTCTGTAATACTAGGAGTCCTGCCTTCATTCGGACGAGGGGAAGTTACTGAATTAGGTTTCTGGACAACTGGTTTTTTAACAACTTCAGGTTTAAAAGCATTAATACTACCCTCTGTAACTTTAAGCTTATTTCAAATGACGTATGTTATTAGATTAGTTCGTGCAGAAATGATGGAAATTCTTCAAACAGACTATATTAAATTTGCAAAAGCAAGAGGTATTAAAAAAAATATAGTTAATTACAAACATGCTCTTAAAAATGGATTAATCCCAGTTATAACTATAACTGGTATAAATATTGGCACATTAATTGCCTTCTCAATTATTACAGAGACTGTATTCCAATGGCCTGGCATGGGTTCTTTATTTATTAAAGCTGTATATTTCGTTGATATACCAATTATGTCAGCTTACATGATTATGGTTGCCTTTATTTTTGTAATGATAAATTTCATTGTTGATATCACATATTATTTTATCGACCCAAGAATTAGATTGAAAGAAGAGACAAACTAAAATGTTATTAAAAACTTATAACAAAATATATGATACGGATATTGGCTATAGTTTTTTTAATTCCAAGATTGCAGTTGTATCATCTACTATTTTTTTTATAATTTTAATTTGTTCTATTTTTGCAGGTATTGTTGCGCCATACAATCCTTTTGATCCAGCATCAGTTTCATTAATGGATGCATTTACTCCACCCGTATGGTCTGAGGGTGGTAATTCAAGTTTTATTTTGGGAACAGATCAACAAGGAAGAGATATGTTTTCAACCATGATTTATGGTTCAAGAATTTCATTAATTGTTGGTTTTGCATCTATTATATTTGCAATGTTACTTGGGGTCTTTCTTGGCATAACAGCTGGTTATATAGGTGGTAGATATGAAATTATTGTTATGAGACTTACAGATGTTCAATTAACGATTCCAAGTATCTTAATGGCATTATTAGTAGATGGAATTGCGAGAGCAATTATATCTCAATCAATGCATGATGAAATGGCAATATATGTCTTAATATTTGCTATTGGTATATCTGAGTGGCCTCAATTCGCAAGAGTATCAAGAGCATCTACTTTAGTTGAAAAAAATAAAGAATATGTATCTGCATCAAGAATTATAGGATTATCGAATGTCTTAATAATGTTTAAACATATTTTACCAAACATTCTTAGACCTATTTTAGTAATTGCCACTATTGGATTAGCTCTTGCAATTATTACAGAATCTACATTAAGTTTTTTAGGTGTTGGAGTTCCACCAACAACGCCATCTTTAGGAACACTAATAAGGTTTGGAAATAATTTTTTATTTTCAGGTGAATGGTGGATCACATTTTTTCCAGCTATATTTTTAATTGTACTAGCTTTATCTATTAACCTTTTAGGAGATTGGATGAGAGATGCTCTAAATCCAAAATTGAAAAAAAGATGAGTTTTTTAGAAGTTAAAAATTTAAATATTAGTTATCCAACGAGAAAAGAAACAATCGTGGCTAGTAAAAACGTAGAATTCAAATTGGAAAGAGGGGAAATATTAGGCATAGTAGGAGAGTCCGGTTCTGGCAAATCTACAATTGCAAATGCTATAATAGATTTAATTGATCCTCCAGGTGAGATAACTAATGGATCAATAAAAATTGATAATGATGAATTAAGAGATAATAATGGAATTATTCAGAAATTTCGAGGAAAGAAAATTGGATTTGTTTTTCAAGATCCTCAAACATCATTAAATCCCCTCTTTAAAATAAAAGATCAATTAATTGAGACTATTCAAACACATTTAAATTTAACTTATAAAGATGCACTTAAAAAATCTATCCAATTATTAAAAGAAGTTGGAATAGAAAATGCAGAAAAACGAATTGAAGATTATCCACATCAATTTAGTGGTGGCATGCGACAGAGAGTAGTTATAGCTTTAGCGATAAGTTGTGAGCCAGATTTAATTATAGCAGATGAACCTACTACTGCCCTAGATGTTAGTATTCAGTATCAAATTTTAGAATTACTAAAAGATTTAACAAAAAAAAGAAATCTTGGTGTTATAATTATAACACACGATATGGGTGTTATTGCTGAGACAACTAATAAAGTAATTGTAATGAGACATGGTCTTATTGTTGAGCAGGGTGATACTAAGGAACTTTTAACTAACCCAAAATCTAATGAAGCCAAAAGTTTGGTAATTTCTGTTCCTCCAACAAATAAAAAAATTGATAGATTCAAATTAATTAGTCCAGAAGGAAAAGAAATTACATCTGACTCTAAAAATCTAACAAAAAATATAATTAAATCTTGGGGAATAAGAGAAAATAAGAATCAAAAATTATTGAAATTAAATAATATTAGTAAAATATTTGATGATAAATCACTTGGAAGTAAGATTTCTTTTGGATTAAAAAATAATGAAACTAATAAAGCTGTTAAAGCAGTTGATAATGTATCCTTTGAACTATTTGAAGGAGAAACTCTTGGATTAGTTGGTGAATCTGGTTCAGGAAAATCAACTATAGCAAAAATTATTACAGGTTTAGTTAAACCTAATAGTGGAGAAATTTATTATAACGATCTCTCACTATATAATTCAAATAAAAAATATCAAATAGATAAGAGTAGGGGGCAAATCCAGATGATATTTCAAGATCCCTATTCATCATTAAATCCAAGATTTAAAGTAAGAGATATAATATCTGAACCAATTAAATTTTTTCAAAAAAATATTAGTAAAGGTGAACTTATTCAAAATGTTTATGATTTGATTGATATTGTTGGGATGACAAGACAATCATTAGATCGATATCCACACGAATTTTCAGGAGGACAAAGACAAAGAATATCGATTGCTAGAGCTTTAGCTACAAGACCTCGACTATTAATATGTGACGAACCAACATCTGCTTTAGATGTAAGTATACAAGCACAAATATTAAACCTCCTTAAAGATATTCAAGATGAACTTCACTTAACAATGTTATTTATAAGTCATGATCTTCCAGTAATTAGACAAATGTGTAATAGAATTATTGTTCTTAAAAATGGTATTATGTGCGAAACTAAAGATACTGAGGAATTATTTAATAATCCAGAGCATAACTACACAAAAGAGCTTATTAGATTAATGCCAAAAATTGAATCAATTATATAATTAATTTATAATAGGTAACTTTTCTGGTGTTCTAGTACTTAAAAGTTTGTATCCATCTTCAGTTATTAATATATTCTCTTCTTGAACTATTATTGTATTTTTACTTAGTTCTATTGAGGGTTCAAGAGTTATAATCATATTTTTTTCTAGAATAGTTTGATCACTTTGCATTATACTGGGCGGTTCAGTCAATTGTAAACCAAGACCATGACCCATTCGTCCCACACTGCCATTATTATTATTTTCTTTTAAAAGATAATTTGATAGTGATGAATATATTTCTGCACAACTAATTCCTGGCTTAATAATTTCTAAAGTAGACTCAATAGCTTCCCATAATTTTGTATAGGCATCTAAAGAAATTTGGTTAATTTTACCAAATCCAAAATTTCTATCGAAGTCACAAAAATAACCATTTACAGTAGAGCCAGTATCAATAATTAGGATATCTCCATTATTTAATTGTTTTTCAGTTGGGTTAGCAATAATTTGATCATAACCACCTTGACCGGATGCACATGCCATATACATAATATAATCAACACCGTTATTAATTAATTCCTTTTTAAATATAGAAGTAGCCTCACGTTCATTAATTTTAGGATAAATTTTATCAGGAAAATTATCGAACACTTTACTTGCTATTGAACAAACCTTTGAAATATATTCAATTTCAATTTTAGATTTAATCTTTCTTAAATTCCAAATAACTTTACTACAATCTACAAAGTTGTAATCTGATAATTCTTCTTTAATTTTAATATAATCCTGAATACTCATTCTTAAATGAGTTTCATTTGCCAGTTCAAAACCAATATTAGAATTTTTTGGATAACTTTTAATTGTATTTTTTAGTAATGATACCCCTTCATCATTTGGATTGGGTGATTGCCAAACTTCAATGTTATTTATGAAAGTTTTTTCAATTGCAGTAATACCAATCGATGGAATGATTGCTTTTATAGGTTTATTTTTTGAGATTATTAAAAACCATGGTCTAGTAGGGCTTTCCCAAAAGTTGCTGTCTAACCCAGAAAAATATCTAAAATTTGATGGTGAAGTAATAATTATGGCTTCAATATTTTCTTGCTCTAAATTTTCTTGGATTTTAGAAATTCGATTAGTAAATTCTTCTTTTGGAAAATCGTTCATAAATTGATAAGTATCATACTATTAACATTAATTAGAAATAACAAATAATTTGATCTACTTTTCACTATTTATTTTTTGCCTTAGCTTAGGTACATTTTTTCCGTTTGCTTCAGAAGCATATTTAGTAACACTTTTATTATCACAAAAATCTGATGTGTTCTTATTATTATTTTACGCATCATTAGGTAATATTTTAGGTTCTGTAATTAGTTGGGTATTTGGATATTTTGTAAATTTCTTTATAAAAAAGCCTTGGTTTCCTATAAATAAATTTTTATTTCAAAAAGCCTCAGATATTTTTAAAAAATATGGAAAGTGGTCTTTATTATTTTCATGGGTTCCTTTTATTGGAGATCCAATAGCTTTCGCTGCTGGTACCTTTAGGTACAATATTTTATTCTTTTTAATCTTTGTATCTATTGGGAAAGTTGCTAGATATTTGCTAATATATATTTATTTTATAATTATTTAGTCAATGTTTGATAATTTATATCTAGTTTTTTTTATAGGTTTTTTTTCCGGAATTGGATTTTTCTCACTTTTATTCTTTTTACGAAAAGAAAAAAAAATTGAAGTAAAAGAAGATACTGATCTGATATCATTAAAAAATCATATGCAGTCTATTCAACAATCACTTCAGAATTTCAATCTAGCACAAGATAGAATTGAAAATACTTTGATTAGAGGAGGTGCTTTACAGCAGGGCCCATGGGGTGAATTTGTACTTAAAAATATTTTAGACAATGTAGGTTTAAGAGAAGGTGAGGAATACTCAACACAGAAATCCTTTAGAGATGAAGAAGGGAATTTGCAAAAACCAGATGTTGTTGTTCATATGCCTGGTAATCGCCATATAATAATTGACTCTAAAGTGTCATTAGAGTCATGGCATGATTATTCAAATACAAATGATAGTCAGCAAAAAAAAATTTTTCTAAAGAAATTTATAGATTCTACAAAATCTTCTATTCGTAATTTGAGTAAAGATAATTATGCAAAAATTTATGGTATCAACACCATTGATAATGTTCTTATGTTTGTGCCAATTGAACCAGCTTTACTAACTCTTTATAATGAGGCAAATAAACTAATTGAAGAATCCTGGAATAATAAAATAATTATTGTTGGTCCTTCGACACTACCCTTTCTTCTTAAAGCAGTAGAAAATATGTGGAGAGTGGATAAACAATCTAAAACCATTAAAGATATTGCATCTGCAGCATCCGATATTTACGATAAAACTGTAAGTGTTTATGAATCTTTTGTTAAAGCAAATCAATCATTAGATTTAGCAAAAACAAAAATGGATGAAGCTAAGCTAAGATTACAAGATGGATCAGGTAGTTTGACAAAAAAAGTTGAAAAGATGAAAAAATTAGGAAGATTAAGTACTAAAAAACAGTTGCCAGATAGTAATGACGATGTCATAGGATAAATTATATGCCCAGTTTTGATGTAGTTAGTAGATTAGACCATCAAGAAATAGACAATGCCATTGGTAATGCAACAAGGGAAATTACAACAAGATATGATTTTAAGGGTTCAGATACCTCAATAGAAAAAAAAGAAAATTCTATAATTGTTACAACTGATGATGAAATGAAAGCAGGACAAGTAAACGACATGCTTGTAACACATTTTGTAAGAAGGAAAGTTGATCCTCTATGTTTAAAAAAAAAGGAATTAGAAAAAGCTGGAGGAAATAAAATTAGACAAACTTACGATTTAATTGAAGGAATTGAGCAAACATTATGTAAAAAAATTACAGCTGATGTCAAAAGTTCTAAATTAAAAGTTCAAGTTAAAATAAATGGAAATGAACTTCGCATTGATGGAAAGAAAAAAGATGACTTGCAAAGTGTTATGAAACTTATAGAAGATTCTAATATTGGTATTCCTGTACAATTTATAAATTTTAGAGACTAGAAATAGTGATCAGTTGGGAGTTAATTTTAGCTTTAGCAGTCTATAATTTTATTATGTATGTAACTCCCGGACCAAATAATAGTATATTGACGGCATCTGGTATAAAATTTGGTTTTGCTAGATCAATTCCTAATATTTTAGGTATCCCTACAGGTCACGGTCTTCAGCTTGCTTTGGTTTGTTTAGGTTTGGGAACTTTATTCATTAGATATCCGATTCTTTACGATATTTTAAGATATGTAGGATCAGCATACATTCTTTATTTGGCATACAAAATGTTTGGATCTCTCAATATTACAAAAACAGAAGATAGATCTAGACCTTTAAAATATTATGAAGCTATTTTATTTCAATTTGTAAATCCAAAAGCATGGGTAATTTGTTCTACAGCCGTTACATTATATTATCCAAAGGGAGAAAATATTTTTATTGGAACTTTATTTATGGTTATAATGTCTACAGTTGTAAATATACCCTCTATAAGTGTATGGGCATATGGTGGAAGTGTAATTCGTAATTATTTAAATAATGAAAAACTAAAGAAAATCGTCGAATGGATCTTAGCAATTATGCTTATTGCAACTGCTGCATCAGTTTTCTTATATAACACTTAAGGTTTTGGAATTTCAAAAAAATTACCAACCACATTGTAGCCTTTTATCACTGCAGGTCTCTTAGATATTTGTAAGTACCAACGTAAAACATTTGGATAATTATTTAAATCAATCTGATGTCTTTCAAATCGTGCAGTCCATGGCCAGATTGCAATATCTGCTATTGTGTATTCGTTTGAAAAATATTCTTGTTTTGATAATCTCTTATCTAATATTTCATAAATGTGTTTTGTATAACCTCTAGTCTTTTCTTCAGCAAATTTACTTTTACCTGGATTATAAAATAAATACTGGTGTGCTTGACCAAGCATTGGTCCTACATATGCCATTTGGAAAAAAACCCATTGGATAATTTCCCAATAATATTCTTCATTCACAAATTTGTTGTATTTCTCTGCAAGATAAAGAAGAATAGCTCCCGATTCGAAAATTATTTGATTATTATCTTTATCCACAATCACTGGAATTTTATTACTTGGAGAAATTTTTGAAAAATCTTCTGAGAATTGTTTCTTTTGATCTAAATCAATAAAAATTGGATTGTATTCCACACCCAATTCTTCAAGCATAATAGTAATTTTTCGTCCATTTGGAGTCGGAGAAGAATACAAATCAATCATTTTCTTAGAATTTAATTATTTAAGAACTATATTGATAATATGCAGGAGAATATAGACAATATTATTAAATTAGCCTGGTGTGATAAAACTTCTTTTGAAAAAATAAAAAGAATTCACGGTATTACCGAATCAGAGGTTATAAAAATAATGAGAAAAAACCTCCGACCAAGGTCTTTTAAATTATGGAGAGCAAGAGTTAATGGAAGAACTAGAAAACATGAGAAAAAAAGAATTTTATCTGAAAAACCATTTAAATTTCAGAGTTATGTTTAAAGTAATTAGTATTATTATTTTTTTATTCTTATCTTATACCAGCGTTAAGGCTGATCAGAATGATCCAAGACTAAATAACTTATTTAAAAAACTTAACAAGACAGAAAATCAACAAGAAATTAGCGATATTATTAAAGATATTTGGGACATATGGTATGAAGTAGATGACCCAAAAGTAATAGAATATTTTGAAAAAGGTATTCAAGCAATGAGTATAAGAAATTATCCACTTGCAGTAAGATTTTTCAATAATTTGATAGAAGAAGATCCTAATTTTGCTGAAGCTTGGAATAAAAGAGCAACTGTTTATTTTATGATGGGTGATTTTGATAAATCAATGCAAGATATAATTAAAACATTAGAATTAGAACCTAGGCATTTTGGAGCTTTAGATGGAATGGGTTTAATTTTTATTCATAAAGGACAATTTCAACAAGCGATTGACGTTTATGATAAAATGTTAGAAATATTTCCTTTTAGCTTAAAAACTATAGAAAAAAAAGAAAACATAATGTCTTTTATTTCTCAATCTACGTAAGATTAAAAAATAATAATAGCAAAGATAGTGTAAAAAAACTTACAAAAGTACTCAAAACAACGTTAGAAGATACTATTCCTTTGAGTGAATCATATCTGTAAGCAAAATAATAAGATTGTGATCCACTTGGTAATGCAGCGGCCATTGTTACAATTATAACTAAAAGTTCATTTAAGTTTAAAATAAATTTTGAAATGCAAAATGCTAATATAGGATGAATTAAATTTTTTAAAATAGTTAAAATAATTGCACTATTAATATTACTTCTAATTTGAAAATTACCTAAAGCAAGTCCAAGAGAGATCAGCACCATTGGTAATGCCAGATTAACAAAGATATTTAGTACATTTACCATATAAAGAGGAATTTTTAAGCCAGTAGAATTTAAAATTATTCCAGCAATCATTCCAAACAAGACAATATTTTTTATCATACCTAATAAAGTTTGATAAAAAATTTCAATAATACTTTTGTTCCTATTTCTATAAACTTCAATAATGATAACCGTGTAAGTAAAGTGAACTATGCCATGAAAAAAAACAAGAATCATATATGGAATTGTATTAATTGGTCCAAGCACAGCGTACATTAGTGGTATACCCATAGCCACAGTATTGCCAAAACAGGATGCAAGACCAAATAATGCAGAGTCATCAGTTTTATAACTTAAAAAATGTTTGCTTATTAAAAAGCCTATTATAAAAATAATAGTTCCTGATCCAAAAAAAGAAATCATTAATCCTATAGAATTGATATCAGGGAAGGACACCTGCCAAAAGTAAGCAACTAATGCTAAAGGTAATAAAATATTGAAACCAATAAAATCAAAATAATTAATATATTTTTTGGGCAATAATTTTAGTTTATTAACCAAATATCCAAAAATAATATATCCAAAGACACTTGCAACAATATTAAATAATTCAATCATCAATATTTAAAAAATTATTAAGCAATTTTATAACGCTATCCTCAATAATATTATTTTTATCAGAATCAATATTTTGAAACAATTTTGAATTTTTATCAAAACTTATATTTGGATTGCTTACATCTCCTTGAATAAAAGTTGTTAAGTATATTTCTTTATTTTGAGATAAATCTAAGATTATATTAACTAAGTTTTTATTGTAATTGTATTCTCCTTTTATATAGATCTCGTTTTCTTTATTATTCAATAGAATATTATTACTTGTTATTAAGTTATTATTTTTTTTTAAATTTCCTGTAAAATTTGAAGAGTCATTACCAAATGCATCAATTAGTTTTGAGAATGCATATTGTTGATTCTCTTTATCTTCCAGATTTTCAAAAAATAATTTTAGAAATGATATAATAAACCTCTCCTCACTAGTTGTAAGTAATTCAAAGTTTCCATTAATTTCATAAATTCCATCAAACAAATTTTCAAAGTTATTTTGATTTGTAATATAATTTTGAAAATAATTTATATTGCCCTTAATTTCCAAATTACTAAATTTTAAGTTTGTTAGTGAAATATTATCTAAAAAAATATGTAAATTGCCTTGGGTACTAAAAATTGGTTGAGAAATTGCGATGTCTATCTGATCTACATTAAATTGATTTTGAAAATTAGTAATTTTTAAACTTGTATTATATTTTATATATGGAAAAACATTGATTTGACTTTCATTTACTTGACTAATGTTTAAATTATATTTTTTTTCTAATTCGCCTATTACCTTGTCTTCATTTAGGTTTTTTAAAAAAACATAAATAAAAATAAAAAAAATAATAGTAACAATAGCTATAAAAGAAAAAAAAAATTTAATTTTTTTCATTAAATAATTTTAAAGTTTTTATATTTTTGTAAAGTTATTATTTGGATCATGTAATGCTTCGTATTGAATGGACATTGTATATTTACTCTTTGCAACTTCTACTTCAAAAGTTCCTCCATTTAAGTTTTTTAAATCTATCTCAGAGTCAATATATCCAAAAATCATACTTTTATCATAACAGAATGAATAATTACTAGATGTTGTTTCACCAACAATATTTCCTTTGTAATAAATTGGTTCGTCATGAAGTAATAGAGGAGTTCCTGGTTTTGATTTGTCTAATACAAAATTAGCTAATTGTTTTTTCTTCTTCCTATTTTTTGTTTTCAATGCTTCTTTGCCAATAAAGTCTGTTTGTTTATTTAATTTAACTGTAAATTCTAAACCTGCTTCATAAGGGTTTTCTGCAGGAGATATATCATGACCCCAATGAAGATATCCCTTTTCCATTCTCATAATGTCTAATGCATGTCCACCAGCATGAACAAGATCATATTTCTTTCCGTGCTCAACTAATTTAAGATAAATCTGTCTAGAAGTACTTATAGGAACATAAATTTCCCAACCAAGTTCACCGACAAAAGATAGTCTTTGAAAGATTAAATTGCTATTATTAAATTTAAATTCTCTTGCAGTTCCAAATTTAAAATCATTTGTCGAAAAATGATCTCCAAAAATTTTAGTTAGAAGCTCTCTACTTTTTGGTCCAAAGACTCCAAGACAAGCTAAATCATCAGTAACATCTTTTAAAGTTGAATTATTACTTAGATTTTCATTGATATGTTTTTTATCATGTTCCCTTACAGACGATCCTGTTACAATTCGGAAAAATTTTTCATTAATACACGTAACTGTTAAATCAGCTACTATTCCTCCATTTGAATTTAGCATTTGAGTATATGTAGTTTTGCCTGGATCTTTTTTAATATCATTACAACATAATCGCTGTAAATCATTTAAAGCAGAATCTCCTTTTATTTCAAATTTTGCAAAAGCTGAAAGATCAAATAAACCAACATTTTTTCTTGTATTTATAGTTTCATACTTTGCTGACTCATACCAATTTTGATATCCATAACTGTATTCGTATTCTGGTTTATTACCATTTATTGCATACCACATAGGTCTTTCAAATCCAGCTACTTGCCCAAAGCAAGCTCCATTATTTTTTAAATCGTTGTGAAAAGGCATAAGTTTTTGATTTCTTGATGTTTTTAACTGTTTATAAGGCCAATGCATAGCATAGAGATTTCCTAAAGTTTCAGTTACACGTTCTGTGATAAATTGTGTTTCAGAGTGAAATTTTTCAAATCGTGTTATATCTAATGAAAATAGATCATCATTTACTTCACCATTTATCATCCATTCAGCAGTGACTTTTCCGGCTCCACCTGAGCTAACAATGCCAATACTATTAAAACCACAACAAACAAAAAAGTTTTTAACTTCGGGAGTTTCACCTAATAAATAATTAGTATCGGGGGTAAAAGATTCTGGGCCATTAAAAAATTTTCTTATGCCTACTTTTTCCAAAGAAGGTATCCTATTCATTGCTTTTTGCAAATATGGTTCAAAATGATCAAAATCTTCAGGAAGTTCTCCAAATGAAAAATCATTTGGAACTTTATAAGTATTGGTAAATGCTGGTCTTGCATTAGGTTCAAACAGCCCAACTAAAAGTTTACCTGCATCTTCTTTTAAATATAAGCAATTATTATAATCTCGTAATACTGGAAGAGATTTTTGTATTTCATTCATTGGCTCACTTAAAATATAAAAGTGTTCGTTTGGGTAAAGTGGTATGCTTACTCCAACCTCAGCTGCAACTTGTCTTGACCACATCCCAGTTGCCAAAACAATATATTCACATTCTATTTTTCCATACTCTGTTTCTACACCCTCAATTTTACCATTCTTTACTAATATTTTCTTTACTGGGCATTTCTCAAAAAATTGAGCACCATTATTTTTTGCAGATTTAGCTAATACATTTGTTACACCTACTGGATCTGCTTGACCATCTTGGGCAATGAATACTCCTCCCACAACATCATTAGTGTTTATAAGAGGATAAATGTCTTTTATTTCATCTTTTGTAACTTCTTTTGCTTCAACATTAAATCTTTGTGCAAAAGTAAGTTGTCTTTTAAGCTCTTCAAGTCTAGCTTCTGTTGTTGCTACAGTCAAAGATCCGTTTTGTTTAAGACCAGTTGATAATCCAGTCTCTTTTTCTAATTTTTTATATAAATTTAATGAATAATTCCTTAAGCGAGTTATTGTTGCAGACGATCCTAGTTGACCAATAAGACCAGCTGCATGCCATGTAGTTCCAGACGTTAGCTGATCACGCTCTAAAAGCACAACATCTTTCCATCCAAATTCTGTTAAGTGATAAGCAACAGAACATCCAGCAACACCTCCACCAATTACGACAACTTTTGCAGATTTTGGAGGGATCTTTTTCATATGAATCTATAAATAAAGCTTTTCTTTATGACTTTCAAAATATTTATTTATTTCTTCAATATTTATTTCTGTAATTTTTGATGGGCTCCATTTAGGATTATGGTCTTTCGTTACCAACACGGAATTTACACCATTATCAAAATCATCTCTGTAAACCACATTTTGACTTAGCTGATATTCTGTTTCTAAACATTCTTTGAGTGATTTTCCTTTGGCATCATTGATAAGTTTAGTACTTATTCCAAGACTCATTGGACACTTTTTGTTTAATGTCTCAAGGGTTTTTTTTGCAAAGTCTGATTGATTATTATTTAAATTTTCAAAAATTTTAAATATATCCCCTTCAAATAAGGAATTTATCAGATCAATATTTTTTATAACTTCTGAATTATAATCAATCTCAAACTTTTCTTCAGCAATGATGCCTTTCTCTACATAATTTTCTTTTAGTGATTGTAAATTATCAAGTTTAAAATAATTTGTTGCAAGACCTAAAAACATTAAATCATTTACTTCTAAAAGTTTTCCAGTTAGACCTATATATTTGCCAACATTTTTAGGGAGATTTGATAAAAAATAACTTCCTCCTACATCAGGGAAAAAACCTATAGATGTTTCGGGCATTGCGAATTTTGTACTATCAGTAGCCATTCTATGATCGCCATAAATTGATAGTCCAACACCTCCACCCATAACTACACCGTTCCAAATAGATAAAAATTCTTTTTTAAATTGACTTATTAAGTAATTTAATTTGTACTCAATTTTAAAGAATTCTCTTTTATGATTATTTTGATTTTTCGTAAGAAAAAGGGATTTAACATCTCCACCTGCACAGAAATGATTACCTTCGCCTATTAAAAGAACTCTTTTAATCTTATCATTTAAATCCCATTCCTGAAGTTTATCAGAAAATTCTTTTGCCATTTTAATATTCAGTGCATTTAATGCTTTTGGTCGATTTAGTTTAATTATACCGGTAGCATTTTTTTCTGAAAATATAATTTCCATTAGTTTTTTCGAAACTCTAATATTTTATTTGAAAGTCCAACTTCCTTAGCACGTAATCTATTAATTTCATCTCTAAGTCTTGCGGCATCTTCAAATTCAAGTTTTGAAGCAAATTCATTCATTTTCTTCTCAAGATTTTTTATATGTTTGTTTAAATCCTTTCCGACCATTTCTTTTGTATTTTCTATATTAATGGTAACATGATCTTGTTCAGCAGTATTTTCAATTATTTCTTGAATATTCTTTTTTATACTAGTTGGGGTAATATTATTTTCTTTATTGTATTCTAATTGTTTAGTTCTTCTTCTGTCTGTCTCTTCTATCGCTTCTTGCATACTTGTAGTAACTGTATCAGCATACATTAAAACCTTACTATCTACATTTCTTGCAGCTCTTCCTATAGTTTGTATTAGACTAGTTCTAGAACGAAGATAACCTTCTTTATCAGCATCAAGAATTGCCATTAATGCACATTCTGGAATATCTAATCCTTCTCTCAATAAATTTATTCCAACTAATATGTTAAATACACCAAGTCTTAGATCTCTAATAATTTCTATTCTTTCTAAGGTATCAATATCAGAATGAAGATATCTCACTTTAAGACCTTCTTCATTAATATATTCCGTTAGATCCTCGGCCATTTTTTTTGTTAAGGTTGTTATTAGTACCCTATAACCCTTATCAATGGTTTTTTTACATTCCTCAATAAGATTATCTATCTGATGTTTAGTAGGCCTTATTTCAATAGGTGGGTCAATTAGGCCAGTTGGTCTAATAACTTGTTCTACGAAAGCACCACCTGTTTTTTCCAACTCATAATCTCCAGGAGTTGCACTTACAAAAATTGTTTGAGGTCGCATTACATCCCATTCTTCTCTTTTTAAAGGTCTATTATCAACACAGCTTGGAAGTCTAAAACCATATTGAGCTAAAGTAGATTTTCTAGAAAAGTCACCTTTATACATACCTGCTATTTGACCACATGTTTGATGGCTTTCATCAATAAACAATAAAGAATCTTCTGGAATATATTCATATAAAGTTGGCGGAGGTTCACCAGGCTGTCTACCTGATAAATATCTTGAATAATTTTCTATTCCACTACAACTACCTGTTGTTTCCATCATCTCCAGATCAAAAGTTGTTCTTTCATCCAATCTTTGTCTTTCTAAGTGCTTTTTTTCTCTCTCAAAAATTTCCAATTGTTTCTTTAAATCATTTTTAATCATTGAGATTGCTTTTTTAATAGTTGGTTTTGGTGTAACGTAATGTGAATTTGCAAAAATTCTTATTTGATCAAGCTCTCCTAATTTTTCACCTGTCAAAGGATCTACTTGATTTATACTTTCTATATCATCTCCAAACATAGATATCTTCCATGAAATATCCTCATAATGTGATGGAAAAATTTCTAATATATCTCCCTTAGCTCTAAAACTACCTCTTCTAAAATCCATATCACGTCTTTTATATAGAAGTTCAACCAATCTTCTAATGATTACCTCTCTGCTTATCGATTGATTTTTATCTAATGTAAAAGACATTGACGAATAAGCATCAACAGAACCAATACCATAAATACATGATACTGATGCTACTATTATAGTATCTCTTCTCTCCACTAGAGATCTTGTAGCAGAATGACGTAATCTGTCGATTTGTTCGTTTATTGATGACTCCTTCTCGATATACGTATCAGTTCTAGGAACATAAGCCTCTGGTGTGTAATAGTCATAATAACTAACAAAATATTCAACTGCATTATCTGGAAATAAATTTTTCATTTCGCCGTAAAGTTGAGCAGCCAATGTTTTATTAGGAGCCATTATTAATGTTGGTTTTTGTACTTTCTCAATAACTTTAGCCATCGTGAATGTTTTGCCTGAACCTGTTACACCAAGGAGAACTTGTTCTTGTTCGCCTTCATTTAAGTTTTTGACAATACTATCTATAGCATCAGGTTGGTCACCACTTGGATTAAAATTACTAACAACTTTAAATGGTTTTGTTATGTCTAATAAATTATTTTGTTTAATTTGAGTTTCATTCATGGAGTTTTTATATAATCATCTAGATAATTGTACTTTTCTAAAAAACTACCATTTTGTGTTATTGTAGCATTTAAAATCCTACCATCATCTTCATTAAGAATATAAGGGATAACTTCATTCATAATACCGTCTCCAAATTCTTTACTTGAATCACGCGGCAATTCGGAAGGCAAGTTATCAACTGCCATTATTCCCAAACCTTCATCAACAGTTTCTTTGAAAGTATTTCTATCGATGTAAAAATTTGGATTCTCAATAGTAGAAGATCTTATAGTTGTTGGAACTGATCCATCAACATCACAAGTAATGTCCCCAATTACTTTTAAATTTTTTATTTGTTCAAGATCATTTTTTTCAAAAATTTTTGGAGAAGCTGGATCCCAGTAATGAGCACTAATATATACATCTGCAAATTTTAAATATTGAAGAGCACAACTCTTATACTCTTTTGGGTTTTCAATGAAGTTATTAAGCTCAAATTCTTTGTTTAATTTAGATATTACATAATCCTTAGTCTCTAAATTGCAAAATACAGCATTATCAAAATTATCATTTTGGAACTTTTCTTTAGATACTTCTTTTATATTAGTTTGTTTTAAAACTTCTATAACTCCCTTAGCAACTCTACCATCACCTGTTACTAAAATTTTCATAAACGGAAAGTATAAATTTTTCAAATTACTTATTAATCTTTCATAACTATTAATTCTATAAGCTCTTGCCAATGGTTGTTTTTTTAAGTTTTCTAGACAGAGATTTAGAGTATTATAGCAACCAATAATCCCAGCAAACCTTCCAAAACCTAGATATCTTTTGCTATTTTTATCTCTAATGTTTTCATAATCTATTAATCTTATTTTTTTTTCTAAAACTGATTTTAATAGCTCCTTTTTATCCATCCCTGGTGTGCCTTGAGCGTTATTCAAAGTTTCTTTATTTAATTTGTATGTATGAGAAAAAAAAACATAAGTTTTATTATTCATCAAAACATCAGTATCAATTTCTTTTACACCAAATATAATTGAGCAATTTGATAAATCTTCATTTATTTCTGCGCCTTTATTTTTATACTCATCGTCAGAAAAACATCTGTTTTGTGAAGGTTGTACGACAACATTTAAATTTGGATAATTTGATTTAATATTCTCTATATGCTCAGGAATTAGAGGCGTTCTATTTTCATCAGGACGTGTTTCTTTTATAACTCCAATAGCTTCTATTGGTTTAGACATTATTTTTTTGAATATTTATATTATTTTCTTTTAGTATTTTAAAAAAATACATAATGTTTTCATTATCATGTGGTGCAGTTTTAACTCCTGGCTGAATCCTTGCTTCCAACATTAAATCAATTGCTGCTGAAAGAGTAATGGAAACTAGTTTTCCCATGGCAGTATTCTCTCCTGAACCTTTTTCATCTAAAAAGTAAGAACTATTAAATATTTCATTATTATTTTCAAAAGCTTTTAGTTTTACAGATAATACTACTCGATCTTCTTCTTCAGGCTGATATCTATTATCTATTAATAATTTTTCACTTTTTTTATTAATATCTTCTTCTATTGTCTCTGTCTGATTTTCGAGCATAGAAAATATATCTTTCCAGGCAGTTTTCCATCCATCTAATCGCAAAGTACCTCTTACAAACTCTTTTACCTTCCAATTTTGATCAAATTTATATTCACTTATATAAGGTGTAGAGTCTCGATTTGGATAAGCTTCAAAACTTTCATTGTTTATTGTACAAGAACTAATTGATTTATATGGAGTTACAGTTTTTGTTTCTCCATTTGTAATAAATTTTGCATCATTATTTAAAGCTTTAATTACTCCTGCTGGAGACCAACTAAATTTATATCGAAAATTATTAGGTACTGCTGGAAAACCCCCACAATATGATTCATAAATTACCTCTGTATTATTAGATGTTAAACCTTTTAAATCCTGTACTAAGAGGTGAGAGAAAAAATGATCAATGCCAGGATCCAAACCGATTTCATTGATAAATACGAGATTTTGTTTTTTTACATCTTTATCTAATGCAAGAATTTGAGGATTTAAATAGCTAGTGGAAGCAAAATGACAGTTATGCGCTAAACATAATTTTGCTATTTCAAGATGTCTTGTTGCAGGAAGTTGAGAAATTACAATATCACCTGGATTTACTTCTTTAAAAATTAGATCAATATCAAATTTTTTAGCTTTAACATTGTTTTTATTTACATGACTAATACTATTTTTAGCTTTTTCTAAAGTTCTGTTCCAGACAGTCAAATTTTCTAAGTTCTTTGCTAATCTTCTTATCCCTGGAATTGATGATAAACCAGTTCCAATCCAATGTACATGTTTCATAGTCTTATTTACTTTTATATTAATTTGTTTACTACATTTATTAAACTTTAAATACGGAAAATTTATTGACTATAATAGTATTTATTTTTTTATTAACAGGACTTGCCTCTGGCTTTGTAGCTGGTTTGCTTGGAGTTGGAGGAGGTATTATAATTGTCCCAGTAACCTATTTTATATTATTACAACTAGGATATACCCCAGAAGTAGTAATGCATTTAGCTGTAGCCTCGTCCCTTGGAGTCATATGCTTTACATCAGTTTCATCTATAAGATCACATCTAAAATTAAAAAATACGAATTTAAACATTGTAAAAAAATGGGCTTTTGGAATAGTTTTGGGATCAATTTTAGGCGCACTCTCTGCAAGTTTTATCTCTGGAGAGAATCTTGTAATAATATTTGTAATTTTAGCATTTTTTATTTCTATGAATATGCTTTTTCAACAAAAACCATTAATATTAAATACTGATCTACCATCATCAAAAATGATTAATTTTTCAATTAGTTCCTTAATAGGTTTTTTTTCTGCAATAATAGGAATTGGTGGAGGTAGTTTTAGTGTTCCAACTTTAACAATGTTTTCAAAAAAAATTCATGAAGCTGTTGGAACGTCAGCTGTTTTTGGTTTTTTAATAGCTTTTCCTGGCACAATAATTTTTGCAATTACAGGTTTTGAGAAAGAAGGTCTACCATTATACTCAATTGGGTATGTTAATATATTAATAGTTTTTATCATCTCAATAACTAGTGTTTTTACAGCCGGATATGGTGCTAAAGTTTCAACAAATATAGATAAAATACTTTTAAGAAAAATATTTGCAATTTTTTTGTTGTTAACTTGCGCAAGTCTAATTATTGAACATTTTATAATCTAAAATGAACTTTGTAGCAGACAGAATAAATCGAATTAAGCCATCAATGACTGTTGGTATTAATATAAAAGCCAAAGCTATGAAGGAAGAGGGTAAGGATGTTATCGTTCTTGCAGCAGGAGAACCAGATTTTAATACTCCTAAAAATATACGAGATGCAGCAAATAGAGCGATGGAAGAGGGTAAAACAAAATATGTGCCCGGTAAAGGAACTCCTGAATTACAAAAGGCGATACAAAAAAAATTTAAAGAAGACAATAATATCGATTACAGTTTAGATGAAATCATTTGCGGTGTTGGCGGTAAACACATTATTTACAATGCTATGATGGCAACAATTAATTCAGGGGATGAAGTAATTATTACAGCTCCTTATTGGGTTAGCTATCCAGATATTGTTTTATTAGCAGAAGGGAAGCCAGTAATTGTTGAATGCCCAGAAAATCAAAATTTTAAAATAAAACCTGAACAATTAGAGAAGTATATCACACCAAAAACAAAATGGTTGATGCTCAATAGCCCCAGTAATCCAACGGGTGCTGTGTATTCAAAGAAAGAATTAAAAGATTTAGCGAAGATCTTAATTAATCATCCACATGTTCTTATTATGTGTGATGATATTTATGAAAAAATTATTTATGATGGATCTGAGTTTCATACTTTAGCATCTATAGAACCTTCACTTAAGAATAGATGTTTAACACTAAATGGTGTTTCAAAATCTTATTGTATGACTGGCTGGAGACTTGGTTACTGTGGAGCACCAAAAGAAATTATTGCTGCCATGAACAAAATTCAATCACAAAGTACTACATCAACATCATCAATTACTATGGCAGCTTCAGTTGAAGCAATTAGTGGACCACAAGATTTTATATTAGATCATAATAAAAAATTTATAAAAAGAAGGGATTTAGTAGTAAGCAAATTAAATGAAATTGATGGCATAACTTGCTCAAAACCTGATGGAGCATTCTATGTTTATCCAAACTGCCAAGATATTTTAGGTAAAATAACTCCAAATGGAAAAAAAATATCAAGTGATGAAGATTTTATGACCTATTTGCTTGAAGATCAGGGCGTAGCTGGTGTTCATGGTTCAGCATTTGGCCTATCTCCTTATTTTAGATTATCTTATGCAACAAGTGATCATATTTTAGAAGATGCCTGTAATCGAATTCAACTTGCGTGTAGTAAGCTTAAGTAAGATCTTTATCTGCAATAATCTCAGCTAATCTTAGTAAATTTGTAGTTCCAGCACTACCAAATGGTACACCTGCAGAAATAACAACACTATCACCTGGATCAACTAATTTTTTATTCTTCACAACTGTGCACGCAATTTTTACCATTTCTTGTGCGTTTTGTGCATCTTCATTTGAATGACAAGAGTTTACACCCCAGTATAATTGCATTCTTCTAGTTGTATCAATTTTTGGAGATAATCCCACTATTTGAACAGGTGCTCTCTCTCTCGCCATACGTCTAGTTGTTCTTCCACTTACTGAAAAAGTTATAATAGCTTTAGCGTTTGATTTTTTCGCGATTGAGTATGCGGCTAATGTTATTGCATCTGTATTATCAACATCATCAATATTATCGTCCTCAATTCGCAAATCATAATTATTTTTATCATTTTCAACAGTTTCAATAATTTTATTCATAGTTTTTACAGCCTCAATTGGATGAGTTCCCACAGCTGACTCACCTGATAGCATTACAGCATCTGTTCCATCATAAATTGCATTTGCAACATCTGATGCCTCTGCTCTTGTTGGCACTAAATTATCAATCATACTTTCAAGCATCTGAGTTGCTACAATCACTGGTTTTCCAAAATGTCTGCATCTTCTAATAATATTTTTTTGAGCTATCGGAACTTGTTCAGTAGGCATTTCTACACCAAGATCTCCTCTAGCAATCATTATTCCATCAGCTGCATTTACTATAGAATCAATATTTTTAACTGCGGAAGGTTTTTCAATTTTGGCCATTATTAATGCTTTGCTTCCAATCATCTTTTTTAATTTATGAATATCTTCAGCTTGCTGCACAAAAGATAGTGCCACCCAATCAACACCCATATCTAAAGCTTTCTTTAAATCTGATTTATCTTTATTTGTTAAAGCATCAATTGGAAGTATAACATCTGGAATATTTACTCCTTTATTGTTGGAAATTTCTGCATCATTTAACACTTCTGTCACTAACTTATCATTACTTTGTTCAGTAACTTGTAATCTTATTCTTCCATCATTAACTAATAATATCGAATTTGGAGTTAAGTACTCATAAATTTCAGAATGTGGAAAATTAACCCTTTTATTATCTCCAAGTTCAGATGATAGATCTAAAATAAATTTTTCACCTTTTATTAAATTTTCTTTAGTATTTTTAAATTTTCCAACTCTTAATTTTGGTCCTTGTAAATCAGCTAATACACAAGTTGCATGATTATGTTTTTCTTCTAAAGATCTAATATATTCATAATTTTTTCTATGTACTTCGATATCGCCATGAGAAAAATTTAGTCTAAATACATCACAACCTGCTGTGAAAAGCTCTTCAATAATTTTTTTGTTCGAAGAAGAAGGGCCCAAAGTAGCTAAAATCTTAGCTTTTCTATTACGTTTCATTAAATATTATATATATATTATGAAGCTGAATTAATATAATCTTATTTACAGAATATGAAAAAAAATTTTGATAGAGAATTGTTGGCAGATGTTGCTGAAAGATTAATTAATCATTTAAAAAATAGAACAGATGTTCAAAATATTGATTTAATGAATTTATCAGGTTTTTGCAGAAACTGTCTTTCAAAATGGTATGTTAGCGCTGCTGAAAAGAAAGATATTTCTATTTCATATGATGAAGCACGAGAAATGATTTATGGTATGCCATACTCAGAGTGGAAAACTAAATTTCAAAGAGAAATTACTACTGAACAAAAAGAAAAATTTGATAGAAAAGATAATTAATATAGTTTTTCTAAACTTTCCCCGTACATCTCTTTTACTTTAAACCTTCTAACTTTCATAGAAGGAGTCATCATATTGTTTTCAATTGTAAATTCATGATCAATTAAAATAAACTTTCTTATTTGTTCTATACTAGAAAGACTTTTATTGACTTTATCTACAACATTTTTCATTTTACTATTAAATGAAGAATCTTGAATTACTTTGTTTAAATCACCTTCAATATTATTTTCTTTTGCCCATTCTAAAGCTAAATCTTTGTTAGGTACCAAGATAGCAACTAGGTAATTTTTGAAATCTCCATATAACATTGATTGAGCAATTTCAGGCTCAATATCTAGTTTTGCCTCTATTCTTGAAGGAGAAATATTATCTCCTCCAGCATTTACAATAATATCTTTTTTTCTATCCGTAATTTTTAAATAACTTTCTTCATCAAATTCACCAATATCACCCGTATGAACCCAACCATCAATTATAGTTTTATTAGTTGAATCAGGATCATTCCAATAACCGTTCATAATTAGTTCACCACGAGCTAAAATTTCTCCATCCTCAGAAATTTTTACTTCATTTCCTTGAAGAACTTTTCCAACAGTATCTAACTTTATTTTTTCAGGCGGGTTTGCGGAAATAACTGGAGCAGTTTCTGTTTGTCCATAGCCTTGAAGTAGAGGAAGGCCGAGGGCACTAAGATATAATCCAACTTCAAAATTTAGAGCTGCACCTCCTGATATCAATGCTCTGAGACTTCCACCAAATCTTTTCTTAACTTTTTTTCTTACTATCCTATCCATTAATCCATTAAAAAATTTTTCGGAGAAACTCATGTGCTCACCAAAATATTTTTTCTTTCCTAGATTTAATGTAATTGCAAAGAAAAGTTGACTCAATTTACTTTGGTTTTTTAAACCTTGTGAAATACGAGTGTGTAAGGAGTCATAAAACCTTGGAACAGCTGTCATAAAATGTGGTGATGACTCAGCCATATTTACTAATAATTTATCAATACTTTCAGCGTAATAAATTTGGGCACCTTGACCCATTTCTAAGAATTGTAAAGTATGCTCATATGAATGAGACAATGGTAACCAAGATAAATATCTAATTTCTTTTGTTAAATCACCAGTAAGACTCTCAAGTAATTTATCACAGGAAGCACAGTTTCTTAGCATAGCTCCATGACTTAACATCACTCCTTTAGGATTACCGCCAGTACCTGATGTATAAATTATACATGCTGTATCTTTTCTTTTATAATTTTTAGATAACTCTTCTATTTCATTAGAACTTTTACTTTTTTCTAAGTTGTCATTTATAATTTTATTGTATGATAAAATATTTACAACTTCTGCATAAGTTTCATTATCATCATCAAATTTTATTACGTTTTGACAATGTGGAATTTCTTCTATTGCAGGTAGAGCTTTTTTCATTAACTCATGTGATGATACTATGGCACACCTAGCACCAGAATGCTCAATAATATATTTATAATCATTAGTTGTGCTTGTAGTGTAAGCAGGAACAGAAATTGCTCCAATAGACATTATTGCTAAATCAGTGATTTGCCACTCAGGCCTATTTTCAGATAAAATTAATACTCTATCTCCCTCTAAAATTCCCAGATCTTGTAAGTATGTTCCTATACTTTCAACTTGTTCTTTTACTTGTGACCAATTTAAAGAAACATATTTACCATTTTCTTTTTTCCATAAATATGGTTGATCTTTTAGATCATTTGCCTGATGATAAAATACACTCGGTATGTTATTAAATTCGTCAAAATTAACAATCATGTTTTCTAGTCTCCCTACAAAGCAAAGATATTAGACCTATATCGAAATAATAAAATATGAAACAAAAAAATTATCAAAATTCAACTAAAAATATCCTTGGAAAACTGCCAATTTGGAATTTAAAGGATTTATATGAATCTCCAAAAGCTAAGAAACTGAATAACGATCTAAATAAGCTTAGAATAACTTCTAAAAAATTTGAGAAAAAATATTCATCCAAAATTGCTAAACTTAGTTCCAATCAACTCTTGAAAGCTATTATAGAATTAGAGGATATTGATACAAAAATGGATAAAGTTATGTCTTATGCACATTTATTAGTTGCAGAAGATGGTAACAATGAAAAAAATAAAATTTTTTATCAGCAAATGCAGGAGCAAATAACAAATACAGCATCTTCAATAGTCTTTTTCAGTCTTGAGTTAAATGAAATTTCTGAAAAAAATTTAAAAAAAATTTATGCTGATGAAAAACTAAAGATTTACAAAAATTGGATAAAAAATATTAGAAAATTTAAGCCTTATCAATTGGACGTCAAAACAGAAAAATTACTTCAAGAAAAAAGTATTACTTCTAGATCTGCCTGGGTTAGGCTGTTTGATGATACAATTGCTTCACTTAGATTTCCTTTTAAAGGAAAAAAATTATCTAGCGCTGAAATTTTTAATTTTCTTTCTGATAAAAAAGAATCAAATCGTAAAAAGTCAGCAGAAGTTGTATCTTCTGTTTTAAAAGATAATATCAGTTTGTTTGCATCTATTACTAACAATCTTGCAAAAGACAAGTCAATTAACGATAAATGGAGAGGCTTACCAAATCCAGTCAGTTCAAGAAATTTATCTAACGTCGTTGAAGATGAAGTTGTAGAGGCTTTAACTGAAACAATAATAGAAAATTATCCAAAAATTGCTCATCGTTATTATAAAATAAAATCTAAATGGTTTAAAAAGAAATCATTAATGTATTGGGATAGAAATGCACCTCTTCCTTTTCAGTCACAAAGTGTATATTCTTGGAGTGACGCAAAAAAAATTGTAACTGATGCATATAGCAATTTTGATAAAAGAGCTGGAGATATTGTAAATAAATTTTTCAATAATTCATGGATACATGCTCCTGTGATACCTGGGAAATCTCCTGGTGCATTTGCAGCTTCTACTGTTCCATCAGCGCATCCATTTATACTTGTGAACTATCAAGGTAAAGCAAGAGATATAGCTACCCTTGCACATGAATTAGGTCATGGCATTCACCAATATTTAGCTGGAAAAAAACAAACTTACTTTAACTCCTCAACTCCTCTGACTCTTGCTGAAACAGCGAGTGTTTTTGGTGAAATGTTAACATTTAAATCTCTTTTATCTATTACTTCTAAAGAAAATGAGCGTAAGGGACTTTTAGCAAATAAAGTTGAAGATATGCTTAATACTGTTGTAAGACAGATTGCTTTTTTTGAATTTGAAAAACGCGTTCATGATCAAAGAAAAATTAAAGAATTAAGTGTCAATGAGATCTGTAAAATTTGGATAGATGTTCAAAAGAAAAGCCTAGGGCCCTCAATAAAATTAAATGATGATTACAAATATTTTTGGAGTTACATACCTCATTTTATTCACTCACCATTTTATGTATATGCTTACGCTTTTGGTGATTGTCTTGTCAATTCACTCTTTAATGTTTACGAGAACAAATTACCTAAATTTGAAGATAAATATATCACTTTATTAGAGAGTGGTGGAAGTAATACATATGATAAACTTTTAAAGCCATTTGGATTAAATCCAAAGAAAAAAGACTTCTGGCAAAAAGGGGTAAATGTGATTGAAAATCTAATTGATCAATTAGAAGGATAAAATTCATGAAAGATAAAGAAGCAAAATCTCTAACAAAACAACTTACTAGATATGCTAAAGTTGGAGGTGTAGTTGGGAAATTAGCGACAAAACTAGCAAGTCAAAGATATTTAGGTGTTAAATTAGATAAAGAAAAACATGCTTCAGAAATAAGAGCTGCTCTTGGAAGTATAAAAGGACCCTTAATGAAAGTAGCACAATTATCGGCAACCATACCAGATTTACTTCCTGATGAGTATGCGCAAGAGCTTATGCATCTACAGTCTAACGCTCCTTCTATGGGCTGGTTATTTGTAAAAAGAAGAATGGCTGCAGAATTAAAAAAAGATTGGCAAAAAAATTTCATTGAGTTTGATAAAGAGGCGACAAAAGCAGCATCTCTTGGACAGGTTCATAAAGCTAAAACAAAAAACAATGACATTGTCGCTTGTAAACTCCAATATCCTGATATGGCGTCAGCAGTTAGTGCTGATCTTTCACAATTAAAAATAATTTTTTCAATTTATCAATCTTATAATAAAGCTATCAAAACTGATGAGGTCTATAAAGAAATTACTGATAGACTCAAAGAAGAGTTAGATTATGAAAGAGAAAAAAAATTAATGGCTGTATTCAGAAATATATTTTCAAATATAAATTTTGTTAATATTCCAAAAACCTACGATAAATTGTCAACAAAGAGATTATTGACTATGAGTTGGCTTGATGGAGATCCTATTTTAAACTTTAAGAAATCCCCTAAGGAAACAAGAAATACATTGGCAGCTAATATGTATAAAGCATGGTATAAACCATTCTTTGAATACGGTGTACTTCATGGAGATCCACATTTAGGAAATTATTCTGTTCAAAAAAATGATCTTAGTATTAATATTTATGATTTCGGTTGTATGAGAATTTTTAATGGTAATTTTATTCAAGGTGTAATTGACTTATACTTTGCTCTTCAAGAAAAAGATAATTCTAAGGCAGTTCATGCATACGAACAATGGGGATTTACTGATATTACTAAAGAAAAATTAAAAGTGCTAAATAAATGGGCAGGCTTTTTATATTCACCTCTAATGGAAGATAAGTTTCAAAAAATACAAGAAAGTGATAGCGGTATATATGGAGCACAAATTGCATCTGAAGTTCATCAAGAGCTCAAGAAGTTAGGAGGTGTTAAACCTCCTAAAGAATTTGTCTTCATGGATAGAGCAGCAGTAGGCTTAGGTTCTGTTTTTATGCATTTAAAAGCTGAAGTTAATTGGTATAGAATATTCCATGAACTCATTAAGGATTTTAACTCAAAAAAATTAATGGAAAACCAACAAAAAGCTTTAAATTTAGCTAACCTATCAATATAAGAACTCATGCTCTTATCTGCTATTAAAGAAAATGATAACTATGAGACAAGAGTCTCTATTTCCCCTGAATCCGTAAAGCTTTTTTCAAGATTGGGTTTTGAAGTTATTATTGAAAATGGAGCAGGAGAAACTTCAGGATATCAAAATTCAAATTATGAGGAAGCTGGAGCGAAAATTGTTACTAGATCAGAATGTTTGAAAGCTGATGTTTGTTTATGTGTTAGAATGCCAAGTACTGATGATATAAATAATTTAAAAAGTAATTCATTACTTATTGGAATTTTAAATCCATATGAAAATAAATCTGAATTTTCTAATTTAAACAAAAACAAAATATCATCATGCTGTATGGAATTAATTCCAAGAATAAGCAGAGCACAAAGTATGGATGTTTTATCATCTCAAGCTAATTTAGCTGGATATAGAAGTGTAATTGATGCAGCTGAGCAATTTGGTAAAGCTTTTCCAATGATGATGACTGCAGCTGGACGAGTAAATCCAGCAAAGGTTATGATACTCGGGGTAGGTGTTGCAGGTTTACAAGCCATTGCAACTGCAAAAAGACTCGGAGCAGTAGTTTCTGCTACTGATGTAAGAGCAGCAACTAAAGAACAAGTCGAGAGTCTTGGTGGAAAATTCATTATGGTTGAGGATGATGAAGCTCAAAATGCTGAAACTGAAGGTGGTTATGCAAAGGAAATGAGTGAAGATTATAAGAAAAAACAAGCTCAATTGATAGCTGAAACAGTTTCAAAACAAGACATTGTAATTTGTACAGCTCTTATCCCTGGAAAAAAAGCACCGGTATTAATCACAGAGGAAATGGTTTCGTCAATGATACCAGGCTCAGTTGTAATTGATTTAGCTGTTGAAGCTGGTGGTAATTGTCCTTTAAGTAAAATGAATGAAATAGTACTTCATAATGGAGTTAAAATTGTTGGTTACGGCAATGTGCCAGGAAGAGTGGCGAAAGATGCATCAGCGCTATATGCTAAAAATATTTTTAATTTTTTGAGTTTGTTGGTAGATAAAGAGAATAAAAAAATAAATTTCGATTTTGAAGATGAAATTATCAATTCTGTTTTGCTAACATATGATGGGGATGTAAGATTGGAGCAATTTAAGTAATATGGAAGCACATTCTTCAGAAGTTTTTGTTATTGGACTAACCGTTTTCTTCTTAGCTTGTATCATTGGGTATTATGTAGTTTGGTCGGTAACTCCTGCTTTGCATAGCCCCTTAATGGGTGTGACAAATGCAATATCAAGTGTAATAATAGTTGGAGCAATACTGGCGGCCGGTCCTCAAGGTTTTGATACTTCTAAAATATTTGGTTTAATTGGTGTTGTGTTAGCCTCTGTTAATATTTTTGGAGGTTTTTTGGTAACTTACCGAATGCTTTCAATGTTTAAGAAAAAACCAAAAAAATCAAAGGAAAAAGAATAATGTCTTCCAACATGGTTGCGATATTATATTTAATTTCTGCATTGCTATTTATTTTTGCTTTAAGAGGTCTATCTCATCCTGAGTCATCAAGAATGGGTAACATTTTCGGTATCATTGGAATGATTATAGCTGTTTTTACAACTCTAATGTTTAAGTCGGTTCTTAGCTATTATGAAATTGGAGCCGCAATTTTAATTGGTGGTGCTATAGGCTCATTTATTGCTCTGAGAATTGAAATGACCGCATTACCTCAATTGGTAGCAGCATTTCATAGTTTAGTTGGATTAGCTGCTGTTTTTGTTGCTGCTGCTGCATTTTATGATCCTGTTGCTTTTAATATTGGCAAGGTTGGATCTATTAAAATCGCTAGCTTAGTCGAAATGAGCATAGGAACTTTTATTGGTGCAATCACTTTTTCTGGTTCTGTGTTAGCTTTTGGAAAATTACAAGGAACAATTTCTGGTAAGCCTATAGTTTTCAAATTTCAACACCTTATTAACGCGCTAATTTTTCTTTTTATTATTTTTCTAATAGTTTTATTTGTTATTAATCAATCACCTGCAATTTTTTGGACAATAGTTGTTATTTCAATACTATTAGGTTTCCTTGTTGTAATTCCTATAGGCGGTGCTGACATGCCCGTTGTAGTTTCTATGTTGAACTCTTATTCTGGTTGGGCAGCTTGTGGAATAGGTTTTACATTAAGCAACAATTTATTAATTATTACAGGAGCTTTAGTAGGAGCTTCAGGAGCCATTCTAAGTTACATAATGAGTAAAGGAATGAATCGATCAATAATAAATGTTGTATTGGGCGGTTTTGGTGGAGAACAAGATAGTTCTGCTGGTAAAGATAATTCTGATAAGATAGTTAAACAAGGTAATGCTGAAGATGCAGCATATATAATGAAAAATGCAGACTCAGTAATTATTGTTCCAGGATATGGAATGGCTGTAGCACAAGCTCAACATGCGTTAAGAGAAATGGGAGATATTCTCAAAAAAGAGGGAATTGAAGTCAGATATGCAATACATCCTGTAGCAGGAAGAATGCCAGGTCATATGAATGTATTATTAGCTGAAGCTAATGTTCCTTATGAAGAGGTTTTAGAATTAGATGAAATTAATCACGATTTTCCAATGACTGAGGTTTCATTTGTTATTGGTGCAAATGATGTAACTAACCCGGCTGCAAAAACAGATGAAGCATCACCTATTTATGGAATGCCAATTCTTGATGTTGAAAAATCACAAAGCGTATTATTTGTTAAAAGGTCTATGGCTACTGGATACTCGGGTGTTGATAATGAATTATTTTATAGAGATAATACTACTATGTTATTTGGTGATGCAAAAAAAATGTGTGAGGATATTGTAAAAAGTTTGTCAGCTTAATCGTTATTTCTCTTTGCTGACTTTCTAGCTCTTCTTATATTTTCTTCTTTTTCTCTAGCCCTTTTAAGACAGGGTTTTTCGTAATGTTTTCTAAGTTTCATCTCTTTATACAGACCTTCACGCTGCATTTTCTTTTTAAGACTACGAATGGCTTGCTCTACATTATTGTCTTTTACGTTTACAAATAGTGTCATTGGGACGGGCTAGTAACATAAACTTATATTATTTGCAAACGGATATATTGAACTAATCTATTGGTATATTAGAAAAAATACTTATATTTATTATGTGTCTATTCTAAAAATATCAAAAATCGGTCATCCCATTTTACTAAAAGAATGTTCTGAAATAAGAGAATTCTCTTCAGATTCTCTAAAAAAAATAGTTTATGATATGTCGGAAACAATGATTGACTATAACGGTATAGGTTTAGCAGCACCCCAGGTGCATATTTCAAAGCAAATAATAGTATTTCGTAATCCTGATATTGAAGAGAAAGATAAAATTGAGATAACACCATTAATAAATCCGAGTTTCACATCTATAGGAAAAGAAACTGAGGATGATTGGGAAGGCTGTTTATCTATTCCTGGCATGCAAGGCTTAGTTAGAAGATTTAAAAAAATTAAATATTCTGGATTTGATCTTGATGGTAAAGTAATTGAAAATGAAGTTGAAGGCTTACATGCAAGGGTAGTACAACATGAGGTAGATCATTTAAACGGCATTTTGTATACATCACGATTAGCACATAAAAATGCTTTTGGTTTTGAAAAAGAAATAACTACATACTGGAAAAATGAACAAAACAGAAAATAAAAAAAAAGAAGATATTCTCAAAAAAGCAAAAAAAATTGTATCAATTGAAGGTTGGTCATCAGAAATATTTTCAAAATTACAAAAACAAAATATAGAAAAAAAAGATTTATTCTATTTTTTCCCCGATGGATATAAAGATTTATTAGAATATGCTTTACAAAATATTAATGAAAAACTTGAATATAAATTAAAAAAAATTAATTTAATTAATTTTCCAATTAACAAAAGAATAAAAAAAATATTATTATTACGATTTGATATATTAAATGAAGATAAAGAATTTTATAAAAAAACCATTAACCATCTTTTGCTGCCCACAAATAACAAAATATCAAAAAAGAGTTTATATAATTCAGTAAATACAATGTGGTATTTAGCTGGAGATAATTCAACAGATTTCAATTTTTATACAAAAAGACTGATTTTATCAGGAGTATATACCAATGCCTTATTCGTTTTTTTTTCAAAAGAAATGAAGCATGTTGAAGAAAATATTGATAAAAATCTTAAGAGAATATCAAAAATTCCAAAAATTAAGGAAAGAATATCTTTTATTAAGAATAACGCTCCTAAATTTTTAAAAAGTTTTTTAGTTTAAGCTATACTATCTGGCTCTAGTTTATTTTGAATTTCTAATATTTTATCTTTTAGGATTAATTTTCTTTTTTTTAACCTTTGAATTTGTAAAAAATCTACAGTGTTTTTTTCTTGAAGCCTAATGAGTATTTCATCAAGATCTCTGTGTTCTTGTTCAAAATTTTTTAAAATTTCTATAAGTTTGTTTATGTCATCCATGAAAATAAATAAGTAAAAATATAATAATAGTATATAAACGTCCTGTGGTAAAAAAAATAGCAATTTTAACAAGCGGTGGAGATTGTGCAGGTTTAAATGCAGTTATAAGAGCTGTAACATTGAGAGCTCATAATAAGTATAATTGGGAAGTTTATGGAATTAAAGATGGAACATTGGGTTTGCTAAAAGATCCACTAGACGTAATTAAATTAGAACCACAAAATTTTGAGGGAAGCCTAATGAGAATGGGTGGAACCTTTTTAGGATCAAATAACAAAGGAAACCCCTTTAAAAGAATTATAAGGAATGGAAAAAAAATTGACTCGTCAGATTTAGTTATAGAAGGTTTTAAAAAATTAGAAATTGATGCACTGATAGGTATTGGTGGTGATGGAAGTTTGAAAATTCTTGAAAGTATTACAAAAAAAGGAAATATAAATTTTGTAGGTATTCCAAAAACTATTGATAATGATGTAAAGCACAATGAATTATCAATAGGGTATGATACTGCAGTTGACGTAGCAACAAATGCTTTAGATATGCTTCAACCAACTGCAGCCAGTCATAGAAGAGTAATGATTTTAGAAGTAATGGGTAGAGATGCAGGCCACATTGCTTTGAATGCAGGAATTGCTGGAGGAGCAGATGTTATTTTAATACCCGAGATTCAATATTCAATAAAATCTATCGCTCACCATATTGAAAAACTTAGGTCTAAAGGAAGAAATCATGCATTAATCGTTGTTGCGGAAGCTGTAAAAAAAGAAAACGGTAAAAAAGCTACAGTAAAATATGTCGATGGAGAGGTGCGCCTTGGAGGGATTGGAAATTATCTTGGTGATGAAATCTATAAAATAACAGACTCTGAAACAAGGGTTACAGTTCTAGGACATGTTCAAAGAGGCGCTCAACCAACTCATAGAGATCGTTTAATTGCAAGTGCCTTTGGAGTTTATGCTGTTGATTTAATTGCAAAGAAAAAATTTAATAGAGTAGTTGTATGGAAAGATAGAGGTGTTCAAGATTTGATGCTCAGTCAAGTTGCTGGATACTCAAAAACTGTTCAAAAAAATGATCCTTTAATTAAAGTAGCTGAAGGACTTGGAATTTATATTGGTGAAACAAACTAAAAATTCCCTAATTTTTTCCATATATAAAAATATATTTTGTAAGGTAATATCCTTGTGAATTTAAAAAAATATACAATCAAATAGGGAAAAATTATTTCAAATTCTTTACCTTTAGTTAATCTATCAAATATTTTTTTTCCTGCATATTCAGCACTTTTTAAAAAAGGCATTTTGAAGCTATTTTTTTTGGTTGCTTCGGTATCAATAAAACCTGGACATATGACTCTAACATTAATGTTCAACTTTTTGAAATCAAAATACAAGCTTTCACTCAAGCTTAACTGAGCTGCCTTAGAAATACCATACGCCCCAGCTGTTGGCCAACCTCTATATCCCAACGGTGAAGAAATAATAGCAATCGTATTATTTCTATTCTTCATAACATCTTTTAATTTGTTAACACAATACAAAGTGCCTTTGATATTTACATCTACTAGCAATTCGTAGTTTGAAATATCAAATATTTGATTTTTGTTTGGACTATAAGCTGATGCATTTAATAATGCTATATCAATTTTACCAATATTTTTTTCTATAGAATTAATTGTTTCATCAACATTATTTTTTGAAGAAATATCACATACAATAGCATGAACTAAATTTTTATTATTATTTAGTTCTAATTTTTTTTTTGCAGATTCAAGTTTTATTTTATTACTTGAAGAAATTACAACTTGCCAATTATTATTTATAAATTCTTTTGCTGTAGCAAAACCAATACCTGAAGATCCACCAGTAATCCATATAGTTTGCAACTATAGACTCCAATCATTACGAATTATTGTTATAATATTTTTTTTATCATTAGGATTTTTGAATTCCATTTTCATGAGCTCTTTTTCAAAATACCAAAGTGTATACTCAGGGAATGGCCCTTTATCTTTTGGATGTTTTGATGCATTGAAAACATACTTATTAGCTAATATTTCAATGTCATTGATTTTTATTTTTTCATCTTCAAGTTGCTTTACTTCTATAGTTCTTACAATACCTTTTTGAGTGTCAAATACTTCATTCTCATTTAACATTTCAATATTCCAATAATTTAATGGTACTATATTTTTATCTAATTTTAATTCTCCATCCATACCACTAGCAATAAAAAAATTATCTTCATCATTTCCAATTATTTTATATTCTCGATCATCTTCGAAGTCTGTAAACCCATCTATTGATACAAATTCACCATTTTTCCAAGTTTCTTTAGTTTCTTGAAAAAATTTGTATGCTGGAATAAATAAAACTTTAACATTTATCTTTAAGACTGAATGTATAACGACACTATCTTCATTATCTTCAAATTTTGATATTAAGGTTCCAATAATTTTCTTTTTTCTAATAACATCATAACTTACCTCATTATCTTCTGGTATTGGAAATGGTTGGCTAAAAACGCTTAAAGAAAAAACAGATAAACAAATTATAAAGATATATTTCACGATTTAATTCTTAATGATGATCTTCCCCCATCTATATGAAATATTTGTCCAGTAATCCAACTATTTTTATCACTTAATAGAAAACTTCCAATATCAGAGAAATCATCACCAGATCCAATTTTAGGTAAAGGATGCATATTTTCAATTGCTTTCTTAATAGTTTCATTATTAAGTAACTTTTGTGTCATTTTTGCGTCAGTTAAACTTGGCGCAATACAATTAACTTTAATTTTTGGAGCAAATTCTGCTGCTAAGCTTAAAGTAAGCCCTTCAATTGCACCTTTTGCGGTAGAGACTATTGTGTGATTAGTAAAGCCCTGTTTAACAGCTATAGTTGAATAAAGTAGAATACTACCAGTATTTTTAGCTAAAGTTTCTTGATTAAACTTAATTGCATTTACAGCACTAAGTGTATTTATTTTAAAAGAATCAATAAAATCCTCATCTTTAGTCATTTTGAGAGGTTTTAAATTTATAGAACCAACACAAAAAGCAATACCACATAATCGATCTTTATATTCTTCTGAAATATTCTTAACTTTATCAAAATCTAAAACATCACAAACTTTATATTCGCAACCAATTTCCTCAGATAATTGTTTTAATTCTGTCTCATTTCTAGAAATAATTATTGGATCATAATTATTGCTCTTCAGTTTTTTTGATAATGCTTTTCCGATAGAACCCGTTCCTCCAAAGACAAATATATTTTTGTTAGACATTTTTAACCTTTCTAATTTTAATTTGATGATAACTAATTAATAAAGTTGATAATAACAAAATTGAATTAGTTTGATGTAAACTTGCTATTGGTAAGTAGACATTACTTAAAAGAGTAATAATACCTAAAATTACTTGTAAAGTTAAAAAGAATAGGACTAAATACACAAGAATACTTGAAACATTTTTATTATCAAATTTAATAAATCTAAAAAATACAAATAGGATATAAAAAAAAACAAATATTGATAGCCAGCGGTGGTTAAAATTTATTGCAACAGTATTTTCAAAAATATTATAAATACCTAAATCATCAATAATGTAATCATCAGGTATAATTTTTCCATTCATTAATGGAAAAGTATTAAAAGATTGTCCAGAGTTTGTTCCTGCCATAAATCCTCCTGTTGCAATTGTGATAAATATTAAGATTACAGCAACTAAAATATAAAATTCAATTGTCTTTGGAGTAGATAAAAAACTTATATTAGACGAATATCTGTAATCCATTGCTATCCATAATAGTATAGAGAAAATTATAAGAGCATTTAAAAGATGAAAAGTAAGTCTATAAGGGCTTACGTAAGGATTTTCAGTCAAACCACTCTTTACCATCCACCATCCAATAACTGCCTGAAACAAACCAAACACAAAGACAATACTAAGCCTAATATACAGTGACGATTGAATTTGCTTTTTAAAACTAAAATAAATTAATGGTATTAAAAACACAATTCCTATGGCTCTTGCAAATATTCTATGAAACCACTCCCACCAAAAAATATATTTAAACTCATTTAACGTCATATTTTTGTTAACTATTTTGTATTCTGGTGTTTGTTTATACATTTCGAATACAACCAACCAACTATCTAAGTTAAGAGGTGGAATTATACCTAGAATTGGTCGCCAATCTGTCATAGAAAGTCCAGATTCAGTTAACCTCGTCAAACCTCCTATTACAATAATTAATAAAACCATTGCAGTTACTGTCAATAGCCATATATAAATCGCAGGATTATAATAATTCGAAATATTAGCGTAATTCATTCAGATTATATATAATCCCTAGAATTAATAAAAAAAGTTGTTATTTTTCACATATGACAGAAAAAACTGATGTAGTAATTATAGGTGCAGGCCCGGTAGGCTTATTTGCTGTATTTGAACTAGGTCTTTTAAATATACAATGTCATTTAATTGATAATTTAGATAAAGTTGGAGGTCAGTGCGCTGAATTGTATCCAGAAAAACCAATTTATGATATTCCTTCAAGACCCGTTGTAACAGGACAGGAATTAACTGACGAGTTAATTAAACAGATTAACCCGTTTAAACCCAAATTTCATCTCAACCAACAAGTTGAGAAAATTGATAAAACAGAATCTGGTTGGATTGTAGGTACTAATATTGGAACAAAAATTGAAGCAAAGTGTATAGTAATAGCCGCAGGGGCAGGAAGCTTTGTGCCTAGAAAACCTCCAATTGAGAATATTCAGAGTTTCGAAAACAAAAATGTTTTTTATGCAATTCGAGACAAATCAATGTTTAAGGAAAAAAAACTATTAATTGCTGGAGGAGGAGATTCTGCTCTGGATTGGACTAATGAATTATCTAAAGACTCTAACGTAACCCTAATCCACCGAAGAAAAGAGTTTAGAGCGGCACCTGATTCAGTTTCAAAAATGCAAGAATTAGAAACATTAGGAAAAATTAAATTTATAAAAGGCCAAATTAAGAAGATTTCAAATACTCCAGGTAGTAAAATAATGCTGGAATACGAAAATGATGAAGAAAGATTAAATATTGAAGTAGATTATCTTTTGCCATTTTTTGGTTTAAAAATGGAACTAGGTCCAATTGCGGATTGGGGCCTAAACTTACACGAAAACCTAATTAGAGTGGACACTAAAAAATTTGAAACTTCTACACCCTCAATCTTTGCGATTGGTGATATAAATTGGTATCCTGGGAAGCTTAAGCTTATTTTATCAGGATTTCATGAATCTGCATTGATGGCTCAAGAAGTATTCAAGTATTGCTTCCCTGATAAAAAAAACATTTTTAGATACACAACATCCTCAAAAGAACTTCAAAAAAAACTTGGCGTTTAATGCCAAAATTAATAATCATAGATAGACAAGGTAAAAAGTCTGAAATAGAGTTTGATACTAATTTTACTTTAATGGAGACCCTCAGAGATAATGGTTACGATATTGAGGCTTCTTGTGGAGGATGTTGCGCGTGTGCTACATGCCATGTTTATATTGATGAAAAATGGGTAAATAAGCTAAATAATATGGATGATGATGAAGAGTCTATGCTTGATCAAGCTTTTGATGTTAAAAATAATTCAAGATTGTCCTGTCAAATTAATCTTTCTGAAGAGCTAGATGGCTTAAAAATAGAAATTGCACCAGAATAGTGTTGACATTAATAGTTAATTTGTATACAAACAGTTTGTATAAAAACTATGGCAGATACTTCTCTTAATGAGAATAGATTGGCATTATTGATTTGGCAAACATCAAACTTATGGCAGTCTAAATTAAGACAAAAATTAAAAGAAAGTGAAATCACATTAAGTGAATATCTAATTCTTGAAACAATCTACTTATTAAAGCAAAAAAAAATAAATATTACCCAACAGGATATATGTAAAAATTCATCTATTGACAGATCCGTTGTAAGTTTACGTGTTTCCAAACTAGAAGAAAAAGAACTAATATCAAAACAACAACCTCAAGATAAGAGGTCTGATAGTTTAATTTTAACTACAGCAGGCAATGATTTAATCAATAATATTATTGATAATATTATAGAAATAGAAAATGAATTATTTAATAAATTAGGATCTGAAATTTTTAATTTCACAAATTCACTAAAGTTGTTATTGGGTAAAAAAATTAGAATTAGAGCAAAATTAAATGATTAATCAAGAATTAGCAACATCCTTAAAAGCTTGGCCTTTTAAAGAAGCATTACAAATAATTAAAAAAAATGGTGGTTTACAAAACTTTAAAATTCCATCTAAGGGATATATATTACTAGAAACCGGTTATGGTCCCTCTGGTTTGCCTCATATTGGAACTTTTGGTGAAGTTGTAAGAACATCAATGGTAAAAAATGCATTTAGCTCTATTATTGATTGCCCAACTAAATTAATCACATTTTCTGATGATATGGATGGATTAAGAAAAGTTCCTGAAAATGTTCCAAATAAAGAAATGTTAGAAAAATTTATAGGTAAGCCACTTACTTCCATACCAGACCCATTTGGTAAATTTGAAAGTTTTGGACACCATAATAATGCTAAACTTAGAAGTTTTTTAGATGAATTTAATTTCGATTATGAATTTGTCAGCTCAACAGAAAAATATCAAAATGGAGATTTTAATGATACAATATTAAATATATTTGAAAACTATTCAAAAATATTAGATATTATTCTACCTACCTTAAGAGCAGAGAGAAAAGAAACCTACAGCCCCTTTCTTCCAATAAGTGAAAATTCAGGTGAAGTACTCCAAGTGAAAATTGAAGAATATAAAATAGATTCAAAAACACTCGTTTACAAAGATCCATCTTTAGACAAGTTAGTTGAAACAGAAGTAATTAATGGAAAATGTAAGTTACAGTGGAAAGTCGATTGGGCAATGAGATGGATGTCGTTTGATGTTGACTACGAAATGTGTGGTAAAGACCTTACAGAAAGTGTCGATTTAGGATCCAAGATTTGTAAAGCATTAAATAAGAAACCACCCACTAATCTAATTTATGAAATGTTTTTAGATGAAAACGGTGAAAAAATTTCTAAGTCAGTTGGAAATGGTATTAGTGTAGATGAGTGGCTGCGTTATGCTTCTCCTGAAAGTCTTTCACTCTATATGTTCCAAAAGCCAAAATCAGCAAAGAAACTTCATTTTGATGTTATTCCTAAAACTGTAGATGATTACCTTTCTCATTATAATGTATACTCAAGTTTAGATAAAAATAAACAGTATGATAATCCAATTTGGCATATTCACTCAGGAAAACCAAAAGAATTTAAATCAGAAATAAATTTCAATACCCTCACTAATTTAGTAAATGTTTCTAATTCTAAAGATAAAAAAGTAATATGGTCTTTTATTAATAAATACGATGATAAAATTAATGCTGATAATAATCCGGAATTTGATCGTCTTATAGACTTTGCACTAAATTACTACGAAGATTTTATATTGCCTAAAAAGAAATTTCTAGAGATTGATAGTAGTAATAAAGGGGTATTTATTGATATTATTAATGTTTTAGAAAATGATGTTACTGAAAATAGTTCATCTGAAGATATTCAAACATTATTATACGAAGTAGGAAAAAAGCACGAATTTGAAAATTTAAAAGATTTTTTTAAATTAGTATATCAAGTTATGCTTGGGCAGGATCAAGGTCCAAGACTTGGTTCATTTTTTAAATTATTTGGATTGAGAGAAACTATTGATTATCTAAAAAAATTAATAGATAATTAATTTATTGTTAGATAGTTCTATAAAAATACTAAAATTTCTCCCGCCAGAGATTGCACATTCTATTACAATTAATGCACTAAAATATCTTAATTTTAAATATAATGATAATGACGACTCAATACTTTCTCAGCATTTGATTGGATTAGATTTTCCAAATCCAATCGGTTTGGCTGCAGGTTTTGATAAAAATGTAGATGTTGTTAAATCAATGTTTTCACTTGGCTTTGGATTTATTGAAGTTGGTACAATTACCCCATTACCACAAAGAGGTAATTCAAGACCAAGAGTATTTCGATTAGAGCAAGACAAAGCAATTATCAACAGTTTGGGCTTTAATAATAAAGGATCAAAAAAAGCAAAAAAAAATTTAATGAAAATTAAAAATAGCTATCTACAAAATAAAATAATTGGTGTAAATTTAGGTAAAAATAAAAATAGCACTAACTCTTTAAATGATTATTTATTTGGGATGGAGGAATTAGGTAGTTTAGCAGGCTATATTACTATAAACATTTCATCACCAAATACTGAAGGCTTAAGAGAGTTGCAATTAAGAGATAATATAGAAAATTTAATTAAGCAAGTTATTTCAAAAAGAGAAAAAATTGATAGTATAAACAAAAAACCAATTTTTATAAAAATTGCACCTGATTTAAATGACGATCAACTAAGGGATATTGCTTTGATTTCTCTTGCTAATAATGTAGACGGATTAATATTGACAAATACTACAACTGATAGGCCAAACAATTTATTATCAAAAAATAAAAATTGTAAGGGAGGTTTAAGTGGGAAACCTCTTTTTGAAAAATCAAATAATATCCTAAGAAAAATGTATAATCTTACTAATGGTCAAATTATACTTATAGGAGTAGGTGGCATTTCGAGTGGAAGTGATTGCTATGAAAAAATAAAGTCAGGAGCCTCATTAGTTCAATTATATTCAGCTCTTACATATTCAGGACCATCATTAATTTCAAAAATTAAAAAAGAACTTACTGATTTAATCAAAACAGATGGTTACAAAAATATTTCTGAGGTAATTGGAAAATCTGTTTGAAAGTGATTAAAATAAATTCAATTTCCGATGTTGTTGATAAGTATGATAACTTTATAATTGATCAGTGGGGAGTTATGCATGATGGTACAAGTGGGTATAAACATGCAATCAAAACAATAAATTATTTAAAAAAAAAAAATAAGAACTTATTTATTATTTCTAATTCTTCAAAAAGACAAAGATCATCTGAAGAAAAACTTCCAAAATTAGGTTTTAATAAAGATTCTTTTGTTAACATTTTAACAAGCGGTGAAATGATTTGGAAAACAATTTATAATGAATATTCATCATCAGTAGATAAAAAAAAATGTTTTCATATTTATAATGAAAGCATGGAAGACGGCCTGTTATATAGACAAGACTTAAATTTGTCATTTGTTGAAAATATTGAAGAAGCAGATCTAATTTTAGCTTGCACACCATTCGTTGGTATGAAACCAGTAGATTACATTCCCTTACTAAGTAAAGCGGTTGAAAAAAAATTAAAAATGTATTGCGCTAATCCTGATTTTGAAACAATTGAAAAAAATCATATACAAAATATTTTTTGTATAGGAGCAATTGCTGAGATATATACAAAAATGGGTGGAGAGGTTTTAATTCAAGGAAAACCAGAAACAGACATATATACCGAAACAACAAAATCTATCAAATTAAATAAAGCTAAAACTATTGCCATAGGAGACTCTATTTTTCATGATATAAAAGGTGCAAATAATTTTTCTATTGATAGCATTTTAGTAAAGTCAGGAATTCACAAAAAAATAGAAAATATTAATATGCTATGTAAAAACCATAAAATTTCACCAACTTATTTGATTGATGATTTTTGTATTTAAGAATACTTGACAAAATTATATATATATTTACTAGCTTCATTCTTATGACAATGAGATGTGAATTAACAGGTAAATCATTTCAAACCGGAAATAATGTAAGCCACGCAAAAAACAGAACAAAGAGAAGGTTTAAACCCAATCTACAAAATATTTCTTTTAACAGTGAAATTCTAGGACAAAGCTTCAAAATGAAGGTTGCTGTAAGCACAATAAGAACTGTTGAAAAAAAAGGTGGTCTTGATGAATTCTTAATAAATACCCCTAATTCAAAACTGCCATTAAAAGCAAAAAAGCTAAAAAAAACAATTCTCTCCAAATCTAATTAAAACTACATAAGATGGGTTTTTTCTTTGATTTAACTTTGACTCTTAATTCCCTAAGTACAGAGTTTATGTGGGTTATAATGTTACTATTTTGTTTTATCTCTATCCTTATTTTTTTGAGACTATTTGGATACATAGGAATTTTTATTTATTCTGCCTTAGCAATTATTGCAGGAAATATACAAGTACTAAAAACAGTTGACTTCTTTTATTCTCCCGAACCTGTCGCTTTGGGTACTATTTTGTTTGCTTCTACATTTCTATGTACAGATATTCTATCTGAATATTTTGGTAAAGAAAAAGCAAGAATGAATATCTTAATAGGTTTTTTTGCCTTTCTTTTCATGACTATACTTATGATTATTACAATTGGGTTTAAACCATCATCACAGGATTGGGTTCAAGATAGCTTATCAAATGTTTTTACACCAATGACAAGATTTTTTATAGCTAGTATGATAGCGTATCTTATAAGCCAGTATTTTGATGTGTGGTTTTTTAATTACATTAAAAAATATACATCTCAAAAATATTTGTGGCTTAGGAATAATTTGTCAACGGTAGCATCATCTTTAGTGGATAATACAGTTTTCAGTATTTTTGCTTGGATACTTTTAAATCCAGAACCTGCAAGTTTATATAATGTTATTATGATATATATATTAGGGACTTACTTATTGAGAATTATAATAGCTTTACTAGATACCCCATTCATTTATGTAGCAAAGTTATTTATAAAAAAAACCAATGTCTAAATTTTCATGGACAATTTTAAAAACATCAAAAAAAAATAAAGCAAGAATCGGCAAAATTACAACTCCGCATGGAGACATTGAAACACCCGCCTTTATTTTTTGTGCTACAAAAGCGGCTTTAAAGTCTTTTACAACTAAGGATGCAAAAAATAACAATACTCAAATCATTTTATCTAACACTTATCATTTAATGCTTCAACCAGGGAGTAATTTAATATCTAAGCATGGAGGATTACACAAATTTATTGGATGGAATGGTCCAATGCTAACAGATAGTGGTGGATTTCAGATATTTTCTTTAGGATATGGATCGGTTGCTGATGAAATTAAGGGAAGAAAAACAAATTCAAAAATTAGAAAAACAGTTATTAACATAAATGAAGAAGGTGCTATTTTTAAATCATATATTGATGGTTCTAGTATTCTACTTACTCCTGAAAAATCAATTGAAGTTCAAAGAGATTTAGGTGCTGATTTAATTGTGGTTTTTGATGAATGTACACCTTTCAATGTTGATAAAAATTACACATATAAATCAATGTTAAGAAGTCATAGATGGGCGCATAGATCTATAAATGCATTTAATTCGAAACTTAAATATCAATCAAAACAAGGATCAGCGGGATTACAAGAGATTTATGGCATTATTCAAGGAGGAATTTACAGTGATTTAAGACTAGAAAGTATATATTTTAATCAAAATAAAATAAATACATTTGGTATCGCTATTGGTGGTAGCCTAGGGTCTTCAAAAGAAGAAATGAAAGAAGTTGTTAATTTTACTGCCTCTAAATTAAATAATATTCAGCCAGTTCATTTACTGGGAATAGGTGATCCAATAGATATATGGACATTTGTTGAACAGGGTATAGATACTTTTGATTGTGTAAGCCCTACTCGTTTAGCTAGACATGGATCGGCTTTAGTAAAAGGCAAAAAAGGTAAAATTAATTTAAAAAATAGAAAATATAAAGAAAAATTAAGTCCAATTGATAATGAATGTTTGTGTTATACATGTAAAAACTTTACATTATCTTATTTATATCATTTATTTGCTTCCCAAGAATTATTAGCCTTACAATTATTAACTAATCATAATATTTTTTTTATGAATAACTTAATGGAAACAATTAGAACTGCAATTAAAGAAGATAATTATGAAAATAAAAAAAAAGAATGGTTAGAAAATTAGTTACTTAATTGAAAATATATTTGATAATTCATTCAACAAGACTTCACCAAGCTGATCTACATCCATAATAGTAATGGCTTTACTATAATATCTTGATACATCGTGACCAATTCCTATTGCAATAAGTTCGACATCTTTATTTATTTCAACATCACCAATAACATCTCTTAAATTTTTTTCTAAATAATTACCAGGATTAACAGATAGCGTGGAATCATCTACTGGTGCTCCATCACTAATAACTATTAGAATTTTTCTTTTTTCTTGTCTTATCAATAATCTTTTATAGGCCCACAGCAAAGCTTCTCCATCAACATTTTCTTTTAAAATTCCTTCTTTAAGCAAAAGACCGAGGTTTTTTTTTGCCCTTCTCCATGGAGTATCTGCAGATTTGTAAATTATATGTCTTAGATCATTAAGTCTTCCTGGATTAGAAACTTTTCCATTTTTTATCCATTGCTCTCTAGATTTGCCACCTTTCCAAGCTTTAGTTGTAAAACCTAATATTTCAGATTTTATTAAACATCTTTCAAGAGTTTTTGCTAAAATGTCTGAGCATAAAGCTGCAACAGTTATTGGCCTTCCCCTCATTGATCCTGAATTGTCTATTAAAAGAGATACAATAGTATCTTTAAATTCAATTTCTTTTTCAACTTTATAACTTAATTTGTTATTTGGATTTGCAATTATTTTAGCTAATCTTGAGGTATCAAGATAGCCTTCTTCCATATTAAAATCCCAATATCGATTTTGTTGCGCTAATAGTTTCCTTTGAAGACGGTTTGCAATTTTGACTATTAATGGCTGAAAAGTAAATACCTGTTGATCCAGATTTCGCCTTAACTTTTCTAACTCTTTTAAATCACATAATTCTTCTGCATTAATTATTTCATCAAAACTTTGACTATAAATCTTATATGTTTCCAATTTTTCAATTGATTCAATTTTCGGATAATAGTCTAATTCACTATCACTGCTATCATCACCCATTTCTTCATTTTGCTCAGTAGATATAGATTGCTCAATATTTACTTCACTAGATTGCATTTCTATATTAGCTTCTGTACTTTCTTCATTACTCTGATTTTCATTTTCTTTATTCTGTTCATTATCATCAATTTCGTTTTCATTATTTTCATTTTCTTGTGAATTATTTTTATTTTTATTTAATAAACCCAATTCCTCTAATTGTTCAATTATTGTGCTAGAATATTTTTTTTGATTATTAATATTATTTTTTAATTCTTTAAAAAAACTTCTGTAATTATTTTTTAATTTTTCTTTAATAAGTTTTTTGAATTTTACATTATCATTACCTAAATTTTGACCATTTAATTCTTCATAAGATACATAACGAAATGCTTGAATTAAATTATCTTTGGATTCTTGTTGTGAAGTTTTACTTAAATCTTGGTAATGTTTAGTTTTTAAATTATTCCCAATCCCCTTAAATTCTTGACTACCAATTACTTCAACACGCGTTTGCTCAAGTGCATTCAAAATTTCATTAGATATCTCATCATTATTTATAAAATCTTGATGAATTTCTTTTGAATGAAGCCTAAATTCAAGCGCTAGTGCATCTGCCTCAGCTCTAAGGTAGTTTAGATTATTTTTAATGTTTTCAATATTTGGTTCAGTTAAATTGATAATATCTCCATTAACTGAGGGGTTTTCTTTTACAAAATTTATTTCTATGTTTTGACTTTTTCCAATTGATTTTACTGTTGCTGATAAAGATTTTTTAAATTCTTCAATATGTTCATTATTCTTTAACATTTACTACCTTGGCATCGGCAATATCAATACCAAAAGATCTTTGAAAATATTCTTCAATTATTGATCTTTCCATTTCATCACATCTATTCAAAAATGATAACTTAAAAGCATATTCAATATCATTAATTAACAAATAATTTTCTGCCCATGTAAGAACAGTTCTTGGGCTCATTACTGTCGATATATCTCCATTAATAAAACCTGATCTAGACAGGTCAGCTGTTGCAACCATACTTTTTACAACATCCTTACCTTCTTTAGTATTTAACTCTTTAACTTTACTTAATATGATTTTACACTCCTGCTCATTACTTAGATAATTTAATGAGGTAACTATATTCCATCTATCCATTTGACCTTGGTTAATTTGTTGGGTACCATGATATAATCCCGATGTATCACCTAAACCAACTGTATTTGCTGTTGCAAATAACCTAAAATATTTATGAGGCTTGATAACTCTTGATTGATCTAAAAGAGTTAATTTTCCTTCAGTTTCAAGTATACGTTGAATGACGAACATTACATCCGGTCTACCTGCATCATATTCATCAAATACAAGCGCAACTGGATTTTTATATGCCCAAGGAAGTATTCCATCTTGAAACTCAGTTATCTGTTTATTTTCTTTTAAAACAATTGCATCCTTACCTATCAAGTCAATTCTACTAATATGACTATCTAAATTAATTCTTATACATGGCCAATTTAATCTTGCAGCAACTTGTTCTATGTGGGTTGATTTCCCAGTTCCATGATAACCTTGAATTAATACTCTTCTATTACAAGAAAAGCCCGCAAGAATTGCTAACGTGGTTTGTGGGTCAAATTTATATGTAGTATCAATATCTGGAACATATTCATTTTTTTCTTTGAAAGAAAACACCTCAAAGTTACATTCGACTCCAAATATATTTTTTGGGTCGATTTTTTTTTCTGGCACTGTTTCTAATTCAGACTTTTTGTTCATTTTTAAACTTCTGTAAAATTATTTTATATGACTTATTAATTTCCTTAAATTTCTCTTCTGCACTTTTATTATTTCCATTTACATCAGGATGAAATATTTTCACTAATTTTTTATAACTTTTTTTAATTTTGTCTAAAGTTAAGGGTAATTTTAACTCTAAAATTGCTAAAGCTGCATCCTCCTCACGAGTCAGGTTGTCATCAAGTAGCTTATTTTTGAAGTAATTATTGTGTTTATAATCTGATTCTAAACTATCAATCTCTTCTGAAAAAAAACTTTGTATCTGTTCTATAACTTTGTATGGATTTCCTTTAAGAGGCCAAGAGGGTCTATTCCAAATAGTATCCTCTCTCATTGAATTCTCAATTTGATTTACAGATAATCCTTTATAAAAATCCCAAGATTTATTGTATTCTTTAACATGTTCTAAACAAAAAAAATAATATTCATTCAATAATACCCTTGATTTAGGAGCTTTAAATTCACCTTTTTCTTCACAACTTTCTTTATCACATTTCCTAAAAAAAGTTTTCTCCCAAGACAAATTATTTTTTTTTACATCTATTTTTTGTTTAACCATAATATATATATAGTACTTAATTTATGAATCGTAAGCAAAGAATTAATGAATTATTGAAAAAAAATTTAAAAGAATTCAATATACAAATAGAAGATAATTCACATTTACATGCTGGTCATAATGAATTCAATGGCAAAGGTGAAACTCATATTAAAATACTTTTAAAAAAAAATTCTATTAAGCAAATTGATCGAGTAGATATTCATAGAAAAATAAATAGTATCTTAAAAAAAGAGTTTAGTGAAGGTATGCATTCATTAGAAATAAGAATTATTTAAGTCTAGATATTTCAACTCTTGAAATTTGCTTTCTTGAATGTGATAATATTTTATA
>CACKRG010000002.1 GCA_902602515.1 uncultured Alphaproteobacteria bacterium | reverse complement strand
TTACAATGAAATATCAATTATTACAAAAACCCAGATAAAAAAATTTAAAAAAATGACAAAAGTAAATTGTGCGAAAGAAATTATTAGAAATATAAATATTTTTAAATAAAGTATGAATAATTACTCTGAAAATGAATATGAAATTTTTAGTAGATTATTTATTTTAAATGAATTTTCTGAGAAAAATTTAAAAATTTTATCAAATATTAAAATTGGTATTGTTGGTATAGGAGGAATTGGCTGTCCTTTAAGTCAATATTTAGTAAACTCAGGAATAAAAAACTTACTATTAGTCGACGGTGATATTGTAGAGAAAAGTAATCTAAATAGACAAATTTTATTTAATTTGGATGACATAGGAAAAAAAAAAGTTGATGTAGCAAGAGAAAAACTAAAATTAATAAATACTGAATGTAACATTAATATTATTAATAAAAATATTGATTCTTTTAATTTGAATTATTTGAAAGAATGCTTCATTGTTGTAGATGCAACAGATGATTGGTTTACTTCTAAATTATTGAATAAATATTGTCTTGAAAACTCAATCAACTTTTTACACTCTTCTGTATTAAAACACGATTTACAATTAATTCTTTTTAAAAATTCTGATAGAACTAATCATCTTTGTTTAAATTGTATATTTCCAAATAAAGATGATGTAGATCTGCCAAGATGCAGTAGTGTTGGTATTTCTAGCATCTCAGCAGGTTTTGCTGGTTTAGTAGCAGCTCAGAAAATCATTAATTTTTCACTAAATTTAAAGGATGAAACTAATATAATGACAATTTTTGATGGAAAAAAATTAAGCATTGATAATATTATTATTAAAAGTAAACATGATTGTTACTTAAATACAGTTTAAGTTAATTGATAAATGTATAAAAAAAGTTTAATTTAAATTATGAAACAAAATTCTTTTACATACGATCAATTAATTGATTGTGCCAAAGGTATACTTTTTGGAAAAGGAAACGCACAACTTCCAATGCCTCCTATGCTAATGTTCGATAGAATTACATCTATAAATGAAAATGGTGGAATATTTTCTAAAGGTGAGGTTATTGCAGAATTGGATATTAATGAAAATCTTTGGTTTTTTGAATGTCATTTTAAAGACGATCCTGTTATGCCAGGTTGTTTAGGTTTAGATGCTATGTGGCAATTACTAGGTTTTTATTTAGGATGGCTAGGTCAACCAGGAAAAGGTAGAGCTCTAGGAGTAGGCGAAGTTAAGTTTACAGGTCAAGTTTTACAAAAAGTTAAAAAAGTAACTTATCATATATCTCTTAAAAGACTTATACTAAGAAAACTAATTTTAGGTGTTGGGGATGGTGTTTTAAAAGCTGACGGTGAAACAATTTATGAAGCTAAAGATATGAAAGTTGGTCTATTTTCACCTGAGAAATAATTAATGAATAGAGTAGTAGTAACAGGTTTGGGCATTGTGTCATGTATTGGCAATAATCAATCAGATGTCATAGAAAGTCTTAAAAATTTAAAATCTGGTATTACGAGTGCAGAAGAGTATGAAGAGTTTTCTTTTAGAAGTCTTGTGCATGGTAAACCAAATATAGATATTAGCAACGAAGTAGACAGGAGATTGCTCAGATTTATGGGTGATGGAGCGGCTTATAACTATGTTGCGATGAAAGATGCAATAGAAGACTCGGGGCTAGAGGAAAGTGATGTTTCAAATGAAATGACTGGTATAATTGTTGGTTCAGGTGGACCTTCTACACAAAATTTATTTAAGTCTTCTGAAATTGGAAAGAGTTCGGGTTCAAAAAAAATTGGACCATTTATGGTGCCAAGAGCAATGTCTAGTACAAATTCTGCGACTCTTGCTACACCTTTTAAGATTAAAGGAGTTAACTATTCAATTACTTCAGCATGTTCTACAAGTTCACATTGTATTGGTAATGCTTATGAACTAATTCAGATGGGAAAACAAAATATTATTTTTGCTGGTGGAGGTGAAGAGCTCCATTGGACTTTGTCAATTTTATTTGATGCTATGGGTGCTTTGTCATCAAAATATAATTCTACTCCTAATAAATCTTCAAGAGCATATGATGCAGATAGAGATGGTTTTGTAATTGCTGGTGGAGGTGGAACTTTAGTACTTGAAGAATTAGAGCATGCAAAAGCTAGAGGTGCTAAAATATATGGTGAAATTACAGGATATGGAGCCACCTCAGATGGATATGATATGGTACAGCCCTCTGGAGAAGGAGCAGAAAGATGCATGAAACAAGCATTAAAAAATATTGATGGTAAAATTGATTATATAAATACACATGGAACAAGCACTCCAATAGGAGATGTGAAAGAATTAGAAGCAATCAAAAATGTTTTTGGCTCAAATATTCCTAAAATGAGTTCAACAAAATCTTTAACTGGTCATTCTTTAGGGGCAACTGGTGTGCATGAAGCAATTTATAGTTTATTGATGATGAAAAATAATTTTATTAGTGGTTCTGCTAATATTGATAAACTCGATGATAATGCCAAAGATTGTAATATTCTTTTAAAAACGGAACATGATATTGAAATTGAGCATGTTATGTCGAATAGTTTTGGTTTTGGTGGCACAAATGCAACATTAGTATTTTCAAAATATCATGCTTAAAAATAAAAGAGGGTTAGTATTTGGTATTGCAAATAATCATTCAATTGCCTGGGGAATTACAAAACAACTAGCTGAGAATGGGGCTGAAATAGCCATTGGCTATCAAAACGAAATATTATTGAAGAGAGTTAAGCCACTTTCTGAAAAAATTAATTCAAAAATATTAATTGAATGTGATTTCAATAATGATGACTCAATAAACAAATCTGTGGAAATTATTAAGAAAGAATGGGGCACAATTGATTTTATAATTCACGCTGTTGCATTTGCAGATAAGTCAGAATTAAATGGCAGATATGTTGATACTACGAAAGATAATTTTATTAATTGTTTGGAAATATCATGTTTTTCATTAACTAGTCTTGCAAGAAGTTTTGAACCTATAATGAATGAAGGTGGAAGTATTCTCACCCTCACTTTTTATGGCTCAAATAAAGTGATACCAAATTACAATTTAATGGGAATAGCAAAAGCAGCTTTAGAGACGAGTGTAAAATACTTGAGTGTTGATTTAGGCACAAAAAATATTCGTGTTAATGCGATATCAGCAGGACCTATGAGAACAATTGCTGGTGCAGCAATAAATAATGCTAGGGAAGTGTTTAAATTTACAGAAGAACACTCAGCATTAAAAAGAAATGCACAACTAGATGAAATTGGTAAATCTGCTTTATATTTTGTTAGTGATTTATCTTCTGCCGTTACTGGTGAAGTACATTATGTCGATTGCGGTTACAATATTATTGGAATGCCAAATAAACTTTAAAATTTTCCCAACATACGTTCAGGATTATCAATAAAAACACTGTCCACACCTAAAGAAAAAATATTATTAGCATTAGATAAATTTATATTTTTATCTGAATAAACAGTAATTGATATATTAGATTCTTTAATTTTTTTAATAATATCAGTTGAAACAAGATCTATATTTAATCCACAAATTTTTAAATCATTATTAATTGATATATTAATTAAATCATCAATATTATAAAGTTTAAAATCATCTAACAGAAAACTGCGAAAAGATTGAGGATAAAGTTTTGAAATTTCTAAAATAGAAATCAAATCAAATGATGAGAAAAAAATATCTATTTGATGAATATTTTTTGTAAGTTTATAAATTTCAAGAGTATTTTCTTTTTCAAAATTTTTATTGGGCTTTAATTCAATGTTTAAATTACCATTATTATTAATACATAGATTAAGAGTATCTTCTAACTTTGGAACAAAGATGTTTGTATTATTTTTATAAAAAAATTTTCCTGCATCAAGTTTTTTGATGTCCTTATAATCATGATCAATTGCAAGTCCACTTCCATTAGTAGTTCTATCTAACGTGTCGTCATGTAATAAAATTGGGACTTTGTCTTTAGAAATCTTAACATCTATTTCTACAAAATTTAAGCCTATTTCGAATGCCATAGCAATAGATTCTAAGGTGTTTTCTGGACACAGATCTTTTACACCTCTGTGCCCAATTAATTTAGGTAAGTTAAGCGTTTTCTTCTGCGTCAACTGCTTTCATAGAAAGTTTAATTTTTCCTCTTGAGTCGATATCCAGTACTTTTACTTTAACCATATCTCCTTCACTAATAACATCCTCAACTTTCTCTACTCTTTCATTTTTTAATTGACTAATATGGACAAGCCCATCTGTAGATCCCATAAAATTTACAAAAGCACCGAAGTCCATTATCTTTATCACTTTACCATCATAAATTTTTCCAATCTCTGGCTCTTCGACAATACCTTTTATCCATTCTAATGCATCATTTCCTGATTTTTGATCTACAGCTGCAATACTTACTAATCCTTCATCATTAATTTCAATTTTAGCTCCGGTTGTTTCAGATATTTCTCTAATAACTGCTCCTCCCTTACCAATAACTTCTCTAATTTTATCTTTGTTTATTTGGAGATTAGTTATTGTTGGTGCGTATTGTGAAATTGATTGATTAGGCTTATCAATTGCTTTAGCCATTTCACCTAGTATATGGAATCGTCCATCTTTAGCTTGCGCTAATGCTTCTTCCATAATTTCAGCTGTAATACTGGTTATTTTAATATCCATTTGCAATGAAGTTATTCCTTCAGAAGTTCCCGCAACTTTGAAGTCCATATCACCTAAGTGATCCTCATCACCTAATATATCTGATAATATTACATATTTATCATTTTCTTTAATTAAGCCCATTGCAATACCTGCTACTGGTCTCTGTAAAGGCACTCCAGCGTCCATTAAAGCCATAGAAGTACCACAAACAGTTGCCATAGAGCTAGATCCATTAGATTCAGTAATTTCAGATACAATTCTATAAGTATAGGGAAACTTTTCTTTAGAAGGTAACATTGGGTGAATAGCTCTCCATGCTAGTTTTCCATGTCCAATTTCTCTTCTGCTAGTTGAACCGATTCTACCTACTTCTCCAACAGAGTAAGGTGGAAAATTGTAATGCAACATAAAATTCTCTGTATATTCACCATCAATTGCATCTATTCTTTGCTCATCTTGTCCTGTTCCTAAAGTTGAAACTACAAGAGCCTGCGTTTCTCCTCTAGTAAATAATGCTGACCCGTGAGTTCTTTCTAAAACTCCAGTTTCGCATACAATCGGGCGAACTGTTTTTGTATCCCTTCCATCAATTCTATTACCTGTATTAATTAATTCTCCTCTAACTATATCTTTTTCTACATTTTTTATTGCATCTGAAACTAATACCGGAGAAAGTGTTTCACTTACAAATTTTTCAGAGATTTCGTTTCTTAATAAAGATAATTTTTCTGATCTTTTTTGTTTTTCAGTTATTTTGTAAGCATCTATAAAACCTTTACCATAATTTGCATTGATTTTAGATGGTAGACTTTTAATTTCTTCATCCTTTTCTTTAATATCCCAAGGCTCCTTTGCAGCTTTTTTAGCTAAGGAGATTATTGCTTCTATGACTGTTTTATAATTTTCTTGACCAAGAACTACTGCATCTAGCATTTGTTTTTCTGAAAGCTCGTTAGCTTCAGACTCAATCATTAGTACCCCTTCCTTAGTTCCTGCCAATACTAATTCTAGTTTAGAGTCTGATAATTGACTTTTACTTGGATTAACAACGAACTCACCATCTATAAAACCAATCTTGATTGCTCCAAGTGGGCCTAAAAATGGCAAACCTGATAAAGTTAATGCAGCACTTGCTGCTAACATTGCTACTACATCTGAGTCATTTTCTTGATCATGTGATAATACAGTACAAGTAACCTGAGTTTCGTTTTTAAAATCTTTGTGAAATAAAGGTCTAACTGGCCTATCAATTAATCGAGAAACCAATGTTTCTTTTTCAGTTGGTCTGGCCTCTCTTTTAAAAAAACCACCAGGTATTTTTCCTACAGAATAATATTTTTCTTGATAATTTACTGTTAAAGGAAAAAAATCCATATCTGGATTTGCCTCTTTTGCAGCAACTACATTACACATAACTGTTGTTCCGCCATAAGTGGCTATAACTGTTGCGTCGGCTTGTCTTGCTATTTTTCCTGTTTCTAATTTAAGTTTTCTTCCTGCCCATTCTATTTCTACATTTTTTACATCAAACATTATATTTTTACCCTCTTTTATTAACCTCTAATATTAAGCTCTTTTATTATTTCTAGATATTCTGTATTATTTTTTCTTGATAGATAACTAAGTAATTTTTTCCTTTTATTTACGAGAGCGACTAGACCCCTCTTTGAATGATTATCTTTATTATGTGTTTTAAAGTGATCAGTTAAGTTTTTAATTCTTTCACTTAAAACTGCAATTTGAACTCTTACAGATCCTGTATCTTTATCATTTTTTGCAAACTTACTAATTAGAGTTTTTTTACTTTCTTTTGTTATCGACATCACATCTCCTAAATCAAAATTTTCGTTGGTTTGAACAAATTACCAATTAATTTGCCAATTGAGACAATGTCTCCTTTATAAGATAAAAAAAGAGAATCTTTATCTTGAGTAGATGAAGAAAATTCTTTCAAATTATCTATGTTAATCTTAATTGACCTGCCAAAAGATAAATCTTTAAGACTATTTTGATCAGTAATTTCAAAAGCCAAGATGTCGTCCAGCATAGAAATTGATGATCTGATACAATTAATTTCAAACTGCCTTTGTACCATTTTTAATAAATCGTCCAGTAAAATCGATGTTTCTTTATTAAATTTACCTACTTTTTCTCTTTCTAATGAAATAATATGTCCAAATGTATTTAATTGATGAGATAAATCTCTTGCAAGACTCCTGATGTAGAAACCTTTTCCACATTCAATTAAAAAAGATGTTTTGTTAATTTTATGATTAGTTATGGACAAATTTTTAATAAACACATTTTTTGGTTTAATTTCAAAATCTATTTTTTGCCTATCTAGCTTATAAGCTCTTTGACCGTTAATTTTTACTGCAGATATTTTTGGTGGAACTTGCATTAATTGACCATGAAAATTCTTAATTTTATTTTTTATTTCTTCTAAAGAAGGAATATTTTCTGATTTAAATAAAATTTCACCCTCAGAGTCATCTGTTGAGGTTTGCAAACCCCATTTAATAGTAAAGTTATAAATCTTTGATTTTTTTGTAATAAATGGAATCAATTTGGTAGCTTTACCTAATGCAATAGGTAGCACACCTTCTGCGAGAGGATCTAAAGTTCCGGCATGACCAATTTTATTTATAGAAAATTTTTTTTTTATTTTATTAATTGCGTGAAAAGAAGATATATTTTTTGGTTTATATAGGTTTATCCATCCTTGATTAATCATTGTTTAGTATCTCTTAGAACTTTTTTATTCATTAAAAGTCTTTCAATTTTTTGGGCTTCATCAAATGTATCATCTAAATAAAAAAATATTTTTGGAGTGAATTTTGAATTTATTTTAGCTTTTGACAAAAATTTTTGGAAAATATATTTTTTTTCATTCAAACTTTCTAAAATATTGTTTTTGTTTATTCCACCTAAAGGCATAAAATAAATATTTGCTATTCTTAAATCTTTTGACATGCGCACAAAAGATATTGTTATTGATGCAGAATTTATTTTTTCATCATAAAATTCTTCTTTTAATAAACAATCACTAATTAATGATCTAATTAACTCACCAAATCTTATTTGTCTTTGACTTTCCATAATAAAAATAAAAATTATAGTTTTCTACTTGTAGATATTTCTTCATATGTTTCAATTATGTCTCCAACTTTTATATCACTATAATTTTCGATCATTACGCCACATTCAAATCCTGTTTTAACATCAGATACTTCTTCTTTAAATCTTTTTAAACTAGATATTTTTCCAGTATGAATTACAACATTGTCTCGAAGTATTCTTACGTTTGACTTTCTTGATATAAAACCTTCTTTGACCATACAACCTGCAATATTACCAACTTTAGAAATATTAAATACCTCTCTAATTTCTACATTTCCGGTTATTTTTTCAGATATATCTGGCTTCAAAAGACCTGAAAGTAAATTTTTTATATCGTCTATCAATTCATAAATTATTGAATAATATTTTATATCAACACCATCTCTTTTTGCTATATCTCGAGCATGAGGTAACGCTCTAACATTAAAACCTAAGATAAAACCTTTACTTGAGTTTGCTAAAGTTACATCACTTTCAGTAATTGCACCAACCCCTTTGTGGATCACATTTACTTGAACTTCTTCTGTCGATAATTTGGTTATTGAGTTTTCTATAGCTTCCGCAGAACCTTGAACATCTGTTTTAATTAGAACTGGAAGTTCAGTTACTTGACCTTTATTGATTTGAGCAAACATTTCTTCCACATTTGATTTAACAACTGTATTTTTCTGAATTTGAATTTTACTAGATCTATATTCAGCAATCTTTCTTGCAGTAGATTCATTTTCAACAACTATAAAATCGTCACCAGCTAGCGGATTTGAATCAAAACCAAGAACTTCTACTGGTAATGATGGGCTAGCTTCATTTATATTTTTTCCTTTATCATTTATTAAAGCTTTGACTTTGCCCCATTCTGCACCCGAAACAAAAATATCACTAACTTTAAGTGTACCTTTTTGAACTAAAACGGTTGCCACAGATCCTCTACCTTTTTCAAGTTTCGATTCTATTATAACCCCTCTTGCACTTCTATTAGGATTGGCTTTTAAAGCAAGTAAATCAGCTTGAAGATGAATTGCTTCTTCCAATTTATCTAAATTGGTTCCTTTAGTAGCAGATACTTCAATATCTAAAACTTCCCCACTTAATTTTTCAACAATTACTTCATGACTAAGCAATTCATTCCTAACTTTATCTGGATCAGAGCCATCTAAATCTATTTTATTAATTGCTAGTATTATTGGAACTTTAGCTGATTTAGCATGAGCTATAGATTCAATAGTTTGTGGTTTGATTCCATCATCTGCTGCCACTACGAGAATTACAATATCAGTTGTCTTAGAACCTCTAGATCTCATATTAGAAAATGCGGCATGTCCTGGTGTATCTATAAATGTTATTTTTTTATTTTTATTAGTAATTTGATAAGCTCCAATATGTTGAGTTATGCCACCTGCCTCTCCAGAAACAATATTTGTTTGTCTAAATGCATCAAGGAGACTCGTTTTTCCGTGATCAACATGTCCCATAATTGTAACAACTGGAGGTCTTTGTTCTAAAGATTTTTCATCATCTGCGTAATCTTCAATTTCAGTCAAAACATCATCATCTTTAACTATGCTGACTTTATGGCCTAATTCTTCTGCAACTAATTGAGCAGTTTCTGAGTCTAGTGATTGTGTTGCGTTAGCCATAACACCTAACTTCATAAGAGATTTAACAACGTCAGCTGTCTTTTCAGCTAACCTATTTGCCAAATCTTGAACTGTAATTATATCTGGTATTGAAACCTCTCTAGAGATTTTTGTATCCTCTACTTCAGATGTTTTTAATTTTTCTTTTTCTCTTGCTCTTTTTATTTTTGCTAAGCTTGGAAATTTATCAAATTCTTGATCCTCTTGTTCAAGTATTTTTTTTGCATCATACTTACTAAATTCATCTTCAATAGGTTTAAGTGTTGATTTTTTTTGTTGATTTTTTTTTGTTTCTAGATTTTTTTTATTTTTGTTATCAAAATTTTTATTTTTATTAGGAGCACTAAAATTTGGTGCAGCTTGATTAATTGAGGGTCTTGGTGTTCTTAAACTTGATGATCCTCTAAAATTTGACTGAGCAGCAGATGTGCTTTTTTGTTGGTTATTTTTATTTTTAAAAACAATTTGAATTGTTTTTTTATTACCGCCTGATCTAGATTTATCACTTGAAGGACCTAAATTTTTTCTAATTTGTAATCTTCCAGATGAAGATAGTTTAAGAGGTTTCTTTTTATTGCCTTTATCTTTTTCCAATTTAATTCCTTAGTTATTTTCTGTAAACCAATTTTCTCGTGCTTTCATTATCATTTTATTTACAAAATCTTCATCTAAATCCATATTTTTTAATATTCCTTCATCTTTATCAATTAATTCGAAAGTTGCTAGATCAGCAAAATCATTAATAGTAAGTATGTTTGATTTAGCTAGTTGAGCTAAAATATTATTATTCATACCTTCCAAGTTTTTAAGTGCTTCATCTTTAATATTTTCATTAATAATTTTAAGATTAGCTTGTTCTTGATCTTTCAGATAGTTTTGAGCCCTTTCTAATATTTCTTTAGCTAACTCAGAATCAAATCCTTCAATTTTTTCAATATTTTCTATATTTTCAGATGCAATTGAATCAATTGTGGTATACCCGTCAGTTACTAAAAGTTGAGCAATTACGTCTTCTACATCTAGAAGCTCTGAAATTAATAAACTCTTTTCTTTAAATTCCTGCTGCCTTCTTTCAGATTCTTCATCTTCTGTAAGAATATCAATTTCTAAACTTGTTAAATTCGAAGCTAACTTTACATTTTGACCTTTACGACCAATTGCAAGACTTAGCTGATCATCAGGAATAACAACTTCAACTTTATTCTTTTCTTCAAATAGAAAAATTTTACTAACTTCTGCTGGAGCTAAAGCATTTGCTAAAAAAGTTGCTTGATTATCGGACCATGTAACAATATCTATTTTTTCACCTTGCAATTCATTAACTACTGCCTGTACTCTTGAGCCTCTCATTCCAACACATGCACCAACAGGATCTATAGTAGAGTCTTCTGTGTATACACTTATTTTTGCACGAGATCCTGGATCTCTAGCAACACTCTTTACAGTTATTACACCATCATATATCTCTGGTACCTCTTGATGGAAAAGTTTTGAGAGAAAATTAGGATGGGTTCTAGATAGAAAAACTTGATATCCTTTTACATCATCTTTTACTTCATAAATATAGGCTCTAACTCTATCACCATTCTTAAAAGTTTCTCTTGGAATTAATTCTTCCCTTTTTATTATAGCTTCACTTTTTCCAAGATCCACAATTAGATTACCGAACTCTACTCTCTTAACAATACCTACTGCTATTTCTCCAACTTTATCTTTGTATTCTTCATATTGTTTTGATTTATCTGCTTCTCTTACTTTTTGGATAATAACTCCCTTTGCATTTTGAGCAGCTACTCTGCCTAGTTCGATAGGTGGAAGTTCCTTAATAATAAATTCACCTATGTTAATGTCTGGATTTATTTTTTTTGCTTCATCGAATAAAATTTGCCTTGATTGCAATTCTTCATCAATTGTCTCTACTACTTCTAAATATGAATTTAACTTAATATCACCTGTGGATCTATCAATAGAAATACGTATATCAATTTCTTGACCATATTTTACTCTAGCAGCTTTTTCTAAGGCCTGCTCCATAGCAAGAAATACTGAATCTTGATCAATATTCTTTTCTTGTGCAACATTAGTTGCAACTTGGAGCATTTCCTCTCGAATAACGTTAAATTTCTTTTTTGCCATATTTATAAAAAAAAGGTGGGAAACCCACCTTAATAATATGTCTCCTATATTAAAAATATTGAAAAAAACAAGACTATATTTTTTCTAAAATAAATAATACAGGATTTCTACCGCTATTAATTGCCTTTTTGTAAAATTTAGTCTCTATATCGTAAACATCCTTCACACTTAAATAAGCTTGTGTTTGGTTTAACCATTCAAATAAATTTTTATTTTCAAAAATAATATTTAAGATAGATCTAGTATAAGATACTGAGTCTGTTGCTATACAAATTCTGCCTTTAGACTTTAAAAAAGTATGTAATTTTTTTAAAAAGGCGCTAGTTAACAATCGTCTTTTAAAATGTTTTTTTTTTGGCCAGGGGTCTGGGAAAAAAATCCATACTGCATTAAAATATTGCTCTATATTTAATTCTTCAAGAATTTTATTAACATTTCCATCAAATATTTTAATATTTTTTAAATTATATCTATCAATTTTTTTTAAAAGTTTAATATTTCCATCTATATACTTTTCACAAGCTATAACAGTTCTCTCTGGATATTTTTTTGATAAGTAAATAGAAGTTTCTCCATAACCTGTTCCTATATCAAGAATATAATCTTTTTTTTTATCTAATTTGACAATTTTAAATTTATTGAGCTTTTTTTTATAATCTTCTAGATTTATTTTTTTATTACTTCGCCCCCTTGTTCTACCATATAATCTATATTGATATTTTTCTGTCATCATTAATTTTCTTTAAATTAAAAATAATAATAAATATACAAATTATAAAAAAGTAAATTTTTAAATATTTATGTATTTTAAAATAATTTTTATTATTTTCTAGTTTGAGTTTATATTTTAAAACCTGGACTTGATTCAGTTGTGTTGATTTAATTATTTTACCATTTTTATCAATTATAGCTGATATACCATTGTTTGAAACTCTTATAATAGGTTTGTTAAATTCTGCCGCTCTTATCTTAGTGAGATAAAGGTGTTGATATGGACCAAGAAATTTACCAAACCAAATATCATTTGTTATGTTAACAATAAAATTAGCATTATAATTTAATTTATCTAATATTTTCCAGTAAAATATTATTTCATAACAAATAACCGGTATGTAACTTATCTTGTTTTGAACGTTAATTAGTCTATCAATTTTTCCAGGTGTATAATCGTTTGGCCCAGTTATTAATTCAAATTTATTTAAATAATTTCTTAGTGGTAAAAATTCACCAAAAGGAACAAGTATTTTTTTATCAAAATAATTGATCTCAGATTTATTAATATTTAAGAGTGTATTATAATAGTGGTTTTCATCAATTCTAGTACCACCAATTATTACAGTTTGTTTATTTTTTATATTTTTTTGAATTACATCTAATTTTACATTATCGATGAGAAATGGGTAATTATTTTCAGCAAAAATTAATATTTCAGAGTCACTATTTCTTAAAAGTTCAATTATATTTTCTAGTTTTGTTGAATTATTTTTATTAATTTTATTGTCATAATTTAATTGAAAGAGCTCTAAAGTAATTTCTTCAGTAGTTATTATATTTTCATCTAATTTAAAATTTTGGACTATAGTTGCTAATACTGGGAGTGTGGATAGTATTACAAAAACATATAATTGATTATTGAATTTAGTTTTTGTGAAAATTAAATATGGCAGGCAAAATATCTGGATTACAAAATAACTTGTTATTAAAGTTCCAAAATATTTAAATGAAATTAAAAAAAGGTTATTATTTGCAACTATTAAAGAAAATGTAATCCATGGAAAACCATATAATAATATTGAAATTATAAATTCTGATATTGTAAATATTAGCGGTAAGATAAATACAATATTTAAAAGATTATTGTAATTTATAAAAAATAAAAAAATAGTACTAAAAATTAATGACAAGAATACTATAAGAATTATAAAAAGAAAAAAAAGATTCTTTGTTTCGCTATAAACAAAAAATGGGTTTTGCATCCAAAATAAAAAACTTATGAGTAAACCGAAGCTGTAAAAAAAACTATATTTAAAAATATTAATTTTATTTGTTTTAGAATTATTTTTTTCGATTAAAAAACAGAGAATAGGAAAAATTAAAAATCCCAAAGGAAAGAAAAAGTATGGAGGAAATAATAAGGATGTAAGTAATCCGAGTATTAAAAATGCAAGAATATTCAATTAATTTTTTTTATTTCTAATGTTTCTATTTTTCTATTATTAGATTTTAAAATTTTGATCTCTAAATTATCATCAGTTTTAATTATTTCATTTTTATCAGGTATTCTATTAATTTTAGAGTAAACCAAACCACCTACAGTAAATAATTCATCTTCTTCAGATCTTGAAATTTTGATTTTGAAAAGATCTTCAAGATCATCAATTCTATAACTGGCATCTACTACAATGGAATTTTTTTTTGTTTCTAATATTAAATCATTTATATCTTCAGCATCGTGTTCGTCTTCAATATCACCAACTATTTCTTCAACTAAATCCTCAATAGTTACTAGGCCATCAACACCTCCAACTCCATCAACAACTAAACCGATATGTATTCTAGATGATCGCATGGTTTTTAGTAAGTCCAGTATTGGTGATTTTGGCGCAACATAGAGAAGTTCTCTTAAAATTTTATTCATATTAAAGTCTTCAGGTGTCATATTTATAAAGTCCTTAATATGAAAAAAACCAATAACATTGTCGATATTAGTTTTGAAAACTGGCATCCTAGAATGAGCCTCCTCTTTAATTAGTTTTAAAATATCGTCATAATTTTGATTAGTATCCACTGCAATTATCTCGCTTCTTGGCACCATTATATCTTCAACACTTTTTTCACTAAGTTTTAAAATATTTTTAATTAGATTTTTTTCATTGTTATCATTAGTATCTTCAATCTTATTTTCATTTTCTTCATTTGCAATAAAATTGAGTATATCTTCTTTTGTTGAGTCATTGGATAATAATTTTTTAATTATCCAATTTTTCCAACTATAAGTTTTGTCTGAATTATTCATAGTTTTAATAGGGATTCTTTATTTTAAATTTTTTGAGAATTTTAATTTCTTGTTTTTTCATTTTTTCAAATTGTATTAAATTTTTGTGGTCATAATCATTAAGATGTAAAAGGCTATGAATCAACAAATGTGTGAAATGATCATAAATTTTAACATGATTTTTATTTATATACTTTTCAATTGTATCAATAGAGAAAAAAATATCACAATAAATTAATTTTCCAAGGTTTTTGTTAGTTATTTTTGAAACGAATGTTAAAACATCTGTATCAGCATATTTATTCTTATATTTTTTATTTAGTTTTGTCATTTTTGTTTTTTCAGAAAAAATTAAATTAAGGTTGTATAAGTAGTTATTTTTAAAATATTGTTTCATATTTTGGATTGTATAAAATGTAATTTTTCTAATTTTAGGTATTCTTCTTGGCCACTTTTTTGATTGAGAAAAAAACTCAACCCTTATTTTCTTTTTCATAAGCATTGATAATTTTTTTAACAATATCATGTCTAACAACATCAATTTCACTTAGTTCAATAAATCCAATGTCATTAATCTTTTTTAATTTTTTTAGGGCATCTTTTAATCCAGATTCCTTTTCACTTACTAAATCTATTTGAGTAATATCACCTACTACTACCATTTGACTATTCTTTCCTAATCTTGTTAAAAACATTTTCATTTGTGTTCTTGTAGTATTTTGAGCTTCATCCAGAATAATAAAACTATCTTCAAGTGTTCTGCCTCGCATAAATGCAATTGGAGCTATCTCGATAACATTATTAATTATTTTTTTTTCTACTTGTTCAAATGGTAACATGGAATATAGTGCATCATAGATAGGTCTAAGAAAAGGATCAACTTTTTCTTTTAAGTCTCCAGGTAAGAAACCTAATTTTTCACCAGCTTCAACTGCAGGTCTTGAGAGTATAATTTTATTTACTTTACCTTCTTGAAGAGCAGAAACAGCTTTTGCTACTGCAATGTAAGTTTTACCTGTTCCTGCAGGGCCTATTGCGAAAGTTATATTTTTTGAGTTAAGTAATTTAAAATAAGAATTTTGATTTTTTGTCCTAGGAATAATTTTTCTTTTTTTTGTTTGAATAAATAAATCCATTTGTTTTTCTTCTTTTATATTCATAGTAATTAAACTTTTACTATCTCTTATTTTGTCCTCATCAATTTCTGCACCTTTTTTAGCTTCTGAAAATAAACTTAAAATTGTTTTCCTTGTTTCAATAATTGATTTTTTATTACCGGAAATTTTAATTTTATTACCCCTATAATTAATCTTAACGTCATTAATTTTTTCAATTATCTGTAAGTTAGAGTCATTAATACCAAATAAGTTACTTAATATAGTATTATCTTCTAGCTCTAATTCAATATTATCTATTTGTTTTATTATATCTGACATTCTAAAGAATAATTTGTAGAATTAGTTATTTTTACATTTAAAACTTGATTTAATAATTTTTGTTTTGAATTTGTAAATGTACTTTGATTATAAATAGTTCTTCCAACAAATTGATTTTCATGTCTTCCAACTTTTTCAAATAGGACTTCCATAGTGGTATTTAAAAAAGTTTTATTATATTCGTATTGTTGTTCATTAAGCAATGACTGCAAAGCAGTTAATCTTGCTTTTTTGACTAGTATCTCAATATTATCTTTGTGCTGTGCTGGTGTGCCTGGTCTTGGGCTATATATAAATGAATACGCAATAACAAATTTTACCTTTTGAATAAAACGCATCGTATCCTCAAAATCTTTGTCAGTTTCATTTGGAAAACCCACTATAAAATCGGATGACATTGCAATATCAGGTCTAACATTTCTAATTTTATCGACAATTTTTAAGTAATCATCAACGGTGTGTTTTCTATTCATTTTTTTTAGCACTTTATTAGATCCAGATTGTATTGGTAGATGTAAAAATGGCATCAGTTTTGTATTATCCGCGTGAGCTTTTATTAAAGAATCCTTCATATCAAGTGGATGAGAAGTCATATATCTAATTCTTTTTACTTCTTCTATTTCTTCTATTTTGCTCATTAGATAAGAAAGATCTCTTGATTTTCCATCTTGGGAGGTGCCATGATATGCATTAACATTTTGTCCAAGAAGAATTATCTCTTTAACTCCATTGGCTGCATATTTTTTCGTTTCTTCAATTATCTCATCTATGGGTCTAGAGAATTCAGGTCCTCTTGTATATGGAACAACGCAAAAAGAACAAAATTTATCACAACCCTCTTGTATTGACAAGAATTCTGAAGAGCCATGAGAAGCATTATAAACAAGGTTTTTAAATTTTTCATTTTGTAAAAATTCACTATTTATAGATGGTTCAATATTTTTAATCATATCTGGTAGTTTGTGATATGATTGAGGTCCAACAACGAAATCCACATCTGGAGATCTTTTTTTTATTTCATTACCTTCTGCCTGTGCAACACAACCGGCAACTATTAGCTTCATATCTTTTTTATTATTTTTAATTTTTTTAATTCTACCAATATCAGAGTAAACTTTCTCTACAGCTTTTTCTCTAATGTGACAGGTATTTAACACAGTTAAGTTTGCCTCAGATACGTCAGTTGTAATTTTATATCCCTTATCTAGAAAAAGATCCTTTATACGATTACTATCATAGACATTCATTTGACAGCCGTATGATTTAATATAAATTAATTTTTCACTCATTATTTAAAATTCTTTAAATAGACATATAGCATTAGCTTTTTCATCTTTATATTTATAATAATTATGTCTAAAATTAAGAAAAACAAAGTTGTTTTTTTTATAAAATTCTAAAGCTTGAGTATTATTTTCTGCAACTTCTAAATAAATCTTTGAAATATTATTAAATTTTTTATTTAATTCTATATATTTTAATATTGTTGTAGCTATTTTACTTCTTCGCTCGCTTTTATCAACAAATAAAATATATAATTCTAATTCAGAGTATTTATTAATTTTTACATTATCACCAATTAAAAAACCCAATAATTTTCTATTTCTGTAATAACCAATTGAGAAATTTTTAGTTTTAAAAAATTGGTTTTTAATATTTTTTTTATTCCAGCCTATCTGACTGAACATTTCAAATTCACTATTATTGTAGGATATAAGTGATAATATTTCATCTATATTATCTAAAGTTAATTCTTTTATATTTTTCAATTTAAAATATTGTTATTTGATATGTAGATTGGTTTTATTGAAGTTTTTTTTACAAAATTTAAATCACAATAGTTTAATAATAATTCATCTATGAATGAAAAACTTATATGATTTATATCATTATCACATTCCAGTTTTTTATTATTATAAAATACTGTAGTGATTGTTCTATTCAAATAAAGTTTACTATTTTCTAATTTAACATATTCAATATTTTTATTGTTATCTAAAGTACATAAAAAATTTTGATTATTAGCTGACGAGATAAAAACGGCAATTTCGTTAAATTTAAAATTTTGAAGTTTAAACTTTAATATGTCTTCTGCTGAAATGGGACAAAATAATAAATCCTTAGATATTCTAAGCCCAGCTAGAAAAGCAGCGCCAACCCTCAAACTTGTATATGATCCTGGACCAGTTGTTATCGCAATTTTTTTTAAGTTTTTTGGAAAATTTACATCTTTTGTTAAATTAATGTAAACAGGAAAAATATTGTCACTTAATTTTTCAGAATCCTTGGATATAATTTTTCTTTTCAATATGACTTTGTTATCTTCAATGATGAAAAATTCTGGTATTGGTGATACAACATCTAAAAATAAAAACATATGTCTATATATAAATATATTTTATTACTAATATTAAAAAGTATTTCTTTTATATTTTTATTAGTTTCTGTTGCTCAAGCCTCAAATATTAAAAATTCTGCAACAGTTTTTATGTATCACAAATTTGGTGTAGATAAATATCCTTCTACCAGTGTAACATTAAGTCAATTTGAAGAGCACATAAAGGAATTTAAAAAAGATAAGTATAATATTTTATCTTTAGAATTTATTATTGATACAATTATAAATGATGGAAATCTTCCAGATAACACGATTGGCATAAGTGTTGATGATGCTGATAAATCTTTTTTTGATACTGCATGGCCAATTTTTAAAAAAAACAATGTACCAGTTACTTTGTTTGTAACAACGGGAACAATTGCAAATAATAATAAAAATTATTTAAATTGGGATCAAATAAGAAAACTTAAGAAAGAAGGAGTTACAATAGGTGCACATTCACATACTCATGCTCATATGCCAGATTTAACTACAGAGGAATTAATAAAAGAAATAGAAATATCAAATAAAATTTTTTTAAAAGAACTTGGAGAAATACCTACGCTCTTTGCATTCCCATATGGAGAAACTAGTAGTGAAATCATTCAATTAGTTAAAGATTATAAATTTAAAGTTGCTTTTGGACAGCATTCAGGCGTAATTAATGAAACATCAAATATGTATTATTTGCCGCGTTTTTCTCTAAATAAAAAATATGGCGAAATAGATAGAGTTAAATTTGCTGCATCATCTAAAGGTTTAGGTGTTTATGATTTTATTCCATATAATCCAACGTTAACAGAAAATCCTCCCTTTATAGGTTTTTCACTTTTAGATGAAAAATTATCTTCTTCACTTAATTGTTTCATTTTTGATATGAAGGGGCAAGTAGAAAGAGAGATATATAAGTTTAATGAAAGAGTTGAAGTAAGGCTACAAAGAGAATTGTCAAAGGGAAGATCAAGAATAAATTGCACTGCAAAAGACTCTAATGGAAACTGGAGATGGTTTGGTCACCAATTTTATAATTAATAAGAAATAATTTTTGAGTCGAATTTATTAAAATTATTTTTTTGTATTACGAGATTTAGAGTTTCAATATATTTATTATCCTCAGCATAAGAATTTAATTTAGTTAGTAGTAAATTAATATTTGTAAAATTATTTTTATTTCTCATTATGTTTCTAAGTTCTCTAAATTCTTTATATGCTTGATGTGAATTAATGTTAGCAAAGTATGATGATACACTACCATCATAGGAATTGAATGATTTAATTAGGTGTGTAGCTCCAAGTTCTCGCTCTAGAGGTATAACTCCTTGATTTTGATCATATGTATATTCACCAAAAAGTGCATTATATTCAGTTGCGAATCGTGATTTTCCCCACCCACTCTCAATGGCAGCTTGGGCAAGGGCAATTGAATTTGGAATTATATCAACATTTAGAAGAAGGTTGTTAATTACGTCTAATTTATGTTTGTTTGAGAACTTGATATTATAATTTATTGCTAATTTATTTAGTTTTTCAACCTCATTATTATCAAGAGTCTTAAATGTTTGTAACTTTATTTTTAGTTCCTTTAGAAATTCCCTTGTTAAAAGAATACTTTGATTTTTATTAATTATAATTGGCAAAACACTTTTAACAAACTCTCTTTTATCAGAACTTAAATAGTCAAAATCATTGTCTGCAAGATAGGAATTAACATTAATATGATTATTATTTTCAATATTTAAAATTATTTTTGGATTTAGAGGTTTTGATCTAATTTTAACAATTATTTTTTCACTTAACACTTCAGAAACCGGGGGTCCTTTTAGGACAATTTCTTTTTCAGAGTATAATTTATTAATTTGATTTGAATTATTTATATTCGAATGAATTTCTATTTTACTAGAATTAATACCAAGTAAGCCAGAACTTGCTAAAATTAAACCAAAAATCGCAGTAGGAAATGAAAAAAAGTTTAATAATTTATGCATCTATTGGCCTTACTTCTTGTACTTCAGGTACATAGTGTTTTAGCATATTTTCAATACCCATTTTTAATGTAGCTGTTGAACTTGGACATCCTGAGCATGCACCTTGCATATGAAGATAAACTATTCCATCTTTAAAACTATCATAAATTATATCACCGCCATCCATTGCAACTGCTGGTCTTACTCTTGTATCTAAAAGTTCTTTAATTTGTTTTACAATGTCTGTATCATTATCGTCTTTCTCTAAAGATTTGTTATCTTTTCTAGGTTCTTTTATTAATGTTGCTTCACCAGAGTTATAATGATCCATTATTGAACCCAGAACCAAAGGTTTCATAACTTGCCAGTCAAGAGTTTGAGTTTTAGTTATTGTTATAAAATCACTTCCAAAAAAAACACCTTCAACACCTTCGACACCAAATAATCTTTTAGCAAATGGTGAATTTGTAGCCTCCTGATCATTTTGAAAGAAAGCCGTACCTTCCTCCATAACAACCCTCCCTGGTAGAAATTTTAATGTTTGTGGATTTGGCGTTTGTTCAGTTTGTATAAACATATAGCTTATATATAGTTATTAATATGTCTTTCGTATGAATTTTAATAAAAAAAATAAAAAAAATGGGAATTATTAGGATAAAAAACCAATAATTTCTTTAGTTTTTGCTAATACTGGTTCAGCTACCTGTTTAGCCTTCTCTTTTCCAATACTTAAAACAGAATCGATGTAAGAAATATCATTCATCAATTTATTCATTTCTACGGTTATAGGTTCTAATTTAGACACAGCTAAGTCAGCCAAATCTTTTTTAAAAATAGAAAATTCCTTTCCTGAATATTCTGATATTACTTTTTCAATAGAGACATCCTGCAAAGAAGCAAATATTGAAATTAAATTTTCTGCTTCTGGTCGGCTACTTAAACCATCAATATTTTGTGGTAGTGGTTGCGGATCAGTTTTAGCTTTTTTAATTTTTTGTATAATATTTTCAGCAGTATCAGTTAACATTATTCTAGAATAATCTGATGGATCTGATTTGCTCATTTTTTTTGATCCATCTCTTAAACTCATCACTCTTGTAGCTTCTCCAAAAATCAAAGGTTCAGGAATTGGAAATAAATCTACCTTAAAGTCATTATTAAATTTTTGAGCTATATCTCTTGTAAGTTCTAAGTGTTGCTTTTGATCATCTCCAACTGGAACATGAGTCGCTAAGTAGATTAAAATATCTGCAGCCATTAGAGTTGGATATGAAAAAAGTCCTACCGATACATTTTCACTATTCTTACCTGCTTTATCTTTAAATTGTGTCATGCGATTTAACCAACCCATTCTTGCAACACAATTAAATAACCAAGCTAATTGAGCATGTTGAGGAACTTGAGATTGAACAAAAATATTATTTTTATTTGGATCTATGCCCGAAGCAATAAAGGCAGCAGTTACTTCTCTAGTTTTGCTTGCTAGAACCTTTGGCTCTTGCCAAACTGTTATTGCGTGTAAGTCTACAACACAAAAAAAACATTCATAATCTTTTTGTAAACTAACAAAATTTTTTATTGCTCCAAGATAGTTTCCTAAATGTAGATCTCCTGATGGCTGCACACCAGATAAAATTCTATTTGTTGGCTTTTCCATTTATTTTCTTAAATAATCTCTTAATTGATTAATGGTTAAGACTTTTAACATAATTATTAATCCAAAATAAATAATAATAGCTAAAAAGATCACTACAAGTAAAAGCATTGAATTTAGTAATAAAGAAACAGTATTAAAATCTCCAAATAATGACATTTTTAATCCATATATTGATATAATTAAAATAGATGAGCTAATTAAAATTTTGATAGTATTATTAATTATTAAACCATCAAATTTTATATTTTTTCTAATAAATAAAAGAGCGTAAAGTAGAAAAGCATTTATCCAAGCACTTATAGCTGTCGCCAATGCTATACCCATTTCTCTCATAGATTCGATTAATAGAAGAGATAAAACAACATTACTTACAACACTAACAATAGAGATGTAGAGGGGTGTTTTGGTATCTTCTCTGGCAAAAAAACAGGAGACTAAAACTTTAATAATAATATAAGCAGGTAGACCTAAAGCAAAATAACTGAGTACTTTAGAAGTATAAAAGGTATCTTCTTTGATGAATGCACCTCGCTCAAATAAAATTTGAATTATTGGTTCTGCTAAAATAAATAATCCAATTGCTGATGGCAGAGAAATCATCAAAGAAAATTCTAGAGATCTATTTTGAATATTGTTTGTTGCTTCTAAGTCAGATTGTTTTATTGCTTTTGATAAATTTGGTAACAGAACAATACCAAGTGCTATTCCAAAAATAGCAAGTGGTAACTGATTAAGTCGGTCAGCATAATAAATATGACTGATAGCACCAACAGGCAGAAATGAAGCGATAATAGTTCCTATAACAATATTTAATTGAATAACACCTGAGCCAATAACACCAGGTAAAAATAATTTAAAAAACTTTCTTAATTTTTCATTTAATACTGGAAGACGAATACGTGGTCGGTAAAAATTTAAGACTGCTCTATATAAATATAAAAATTGTAATACTCCTCCAATTAATACACCATACGATAATGCGTGACCTGCAGTTGTTACAAAAGGTGTTATAAAGAATAATGAAAGAATAAAACTTATATTTAAAATCGCGGGAGCAAATGCACCAGCAGCAAAACGCTCATGGACATTGTTAATAGAGGTAAAGTGAGAAGCTAAAGAAATAAAAATGATATAGGGAAAAATTATTTTTCCAAAATGGACGGCAAGTTCATAGGCCTCTTTATTATCAGTAAATCCAGGTGCTAAAACTTGAATGATATAAGGCATCCCAAAGAAAAAAAGCATCGTTAAAACGACCGTAGCAAAAAGTAACATGGAGGTGGTATTTTCAACAAAGTCAGAAGCCTCGCGTTCATCTTTTGGATTGAGAACAACACCAGAGAAAACAGGAATTAATGCAGCACTGTATGCTCCTTCTGCTAGGACACGACGGAAAAAATTAGGAATACGAAATGCTACGAAGAATGCATCAGCAATTACTGTCGATCCAAGATATCTTGCAATTAATATGTCGCGGATAAAACCTAATACTCGACTTAAAAATGTATAGAAGCTGACAGTAAAGAATGATCTAAAAAGACTCTTCATATGGTGGTTTTATAGTTTGGTAAGTGATTTGTATAAGTGAAATTTATGGCTTAATTACGAGCCAAAACAATATCCTGCTGATCTCACGGTTCTTATAAAATCTTCTTTTTCGTCATTATTTATGGCCTTTCGCAGTCTTCTTATATGAACATCAACTGTTCGAGGTTCTACATGGGCTTCATTTTTCCAAACATGATTAAGTAATTGTTCGCGGCTAAAGACACGACCAATATTTTCCATGAAGAAAGCTAATAAATTAAATTCTGTTGGACCAAGATGAAGAGTTTCTCCATCTCGTGATGCTGAGTGAGATACAAGGTCAATTACTATTCCTTTATAAGTTAGAACTTCATCTACAAACATTGGTCTAATTCGTCGAAGAACAGCTTTTACTCTTGCCACTAATTCGTTAACCGAAAAGGGTTTTGTTATGTAATCATCTGCTCCAGTTTCTAAGCCGCGAAGTTTATCTTCTTCTTCACCTTTCGCTGTTAACATTATGATAGGAATATTTTTATGTTCTTTATGTTTTCTAATTCTTCGACAAAGTTCAATTCCTGATAACTCTGGTAACATCCAATCAAGAATAATTATGTCAGGTGGTTTATATAAGATTTTTTCTAAAGCAGTTTCACCATCCGTTGCAGTATCTATTTTATATCCTTCTTTATTAAAATTAAATTTTAAAAGATCTAATAATGCTTCTTCATCTTCAACGATAAGCATTTTTAGTTTCATGAATCTTTACTATTAAAATTTTGTTACAATAATATTACAATTTATTTCTTCTTTGGAAGAATTGCTTCCCAGGTTGGGTCTGGATTATCATCAAATAGGGGCTCACCAGAAACTGCGTAATAAATATCTTCTGCAATATTTTGAACATAGTCACCTATTCGCTCTAGGTCTTTAACCATATATAAAAGACTTGTACATGCTGTGATTCTTTTTGGTTCTTCCATCATGTAGGTTAATAATTGTCTTAATATTCCAAGATATTCTTCATCAATTTGTCTATCCATTAACCAAACTTTTTTTGCGGCTTGATCTGAAAATTCTAAAAAAGCTTTTATTACTTCACTGATCATAATATTAACTTGTGCACCCATATTAATAATATCTCTCGAAGGTTTTTCTGGCAAAACTATTTCTGCTACTGCTACTCTTTTGGCAATATTTGTTGCATGATCTCCTATTCTTTCTAGATCTTTATTGATTTTAATTGCTGAAAAAATTGTTCGTAAGTCTGCAGCCATCGGTTGTCTTTTGCCAAGTATTTCAACTAAGTTTTGATCAAGAGCATTATATGCATTATCAATTACATTATCATTTTCTATAATTTTTTCGGCAAATTCTGTATCTTTATCCTTTAAACATAGAAGTGAGTCTTTTAGTTGATTTTCAACTAAACTGCCCATATCAACAATATTATTTTTAATTTCTCTAATTTCTTCATCATATGATTTTACAATATGTCCTTCTTGTTTCATTATCCAAATCTCCCTGTAATGTAATCCTGTGTTTTTGTATTATCAGGATTTGTAAAAATTTTGTTTGTCTCGCCCGTTTCTATTAATTCTCCTAAATGGAAGAAACATGTTTTCTGCGAAACTCTTGCTGCCTGTTGCATAGAATGAGTTACTATAATAATTGTATAGTTTAATCTTAACTCATCAATTAATTCTTCTATAATAGCAGTTGCTATTGGATCTAAAGCAGAGCAAGGTTCATCCATTAGGATTATTTCAGGATTAACAGCAATTGCTCTTGCAATACATAATCGTTGTTGTTGACCGCCTGATAAACTTGTTCCAGGTTCATTTAATCGATCTTTTACTTCATCAAATAGACCTGCCTTTTTTAACGATGAATGTACAATTTCTTCTAAGTCATTTTTTGAGTCAACTAAACCATGTATAGTTGGGCCATAAGCAACATTATCAAAAATAGATTTAGGAAAAGGATTTGGTTTTTGAAATACCATTCCAATTTTAGATCTTAGACTTACAACATCGGTTTTATCACTAATAATTTCTTCGTTATCAACTTTTATTGATCCTGATACTTTACATATTTCAATTAAATCATTCATTCTGTTTATACATCTTAAGAAAGTTGATTTACCACATCCTGAAGGACCGATTAATGCCGTAACTTCTTTCTCCTTGATATCCATTGAGATTCCAAAAAGAGCTTGTTTGGATCCATAATATACATCTACACTATTTGCCAATATTTTAGAGTTACTCATGTTTTACCACTTCCTTTCAAATCTATTTCTTAAGAACACTGCAATGGCATTCATCATAAACAAAAATATTAAAATTACCATTATGGCTGCAGCTGATTTTTCCTGAAAACCTCTTTCTGCACTTTCCACCCATAGATATATTTGAACAGGAAGTGCTGCTGAAGGTTCTGTTAAACCAGTTGGAATATTGGGAATAAATGCAATCATACCAATCATTATAAGTGGTGCTGTTTCACCTAATGCTTGTGCTAATCCAATAATAGTCCCTGTTAAAGTACCAGGTAGTGCAAGGGGTACGACATGATGAAATACCGCTTGTGTTTTTGTTGCTCCAACTGCAAGTGCTCCTTCTTTAATTGAAGGAGGAACAGCTTTCAATGAAGCTCGGCAGGCAATAATAATAGTTGGTAACGTCATTAATGCTAACACGGAACCTCCAACTAACGGTGTGCTCCTTGGAAGACCAAAAACATTAAGCAATACACCTAACCCAAGTAATCCAAAAACTATTGATGGGACTGCTGCAAGATTTGAAATATTTACTTCTATTAATTCAGTTATTCTATTTTTTGGAGCAAATTCCTCAAGATAAACAGACGCTCCTATAGCAATTGGAAAAGATAAAATAAAAACAGTAAAAAGAGTAAATAATGATCCCATAAATGAACCAGCTACACCAGCAATTTCAGGATGCCTTGAATCTGCTTTTGTAAAAAAGAAATTATTAAAAACTTGTTTAACTCTATTTTCTTCAACTAATTGATCAACATAACTTAATTGAATATCATTTAATTTTCTTCTATCTTCTGGCACATCCCTTCTTGAATTACCTTTTAATAGTTGATCCACATCACTGTGGGCAGTTACCCAAATTTGTTGCTTTGTATTAATAACTTCAGGATTATCTAAGAAGTAGTCTTTAATTTCGTTATCTACATTTATAGAAAATAATTTTTTTACTAATTTAATATCTGATTTTGAGAGATCGGGGAAAAAATTTTCAATTGCCTGTTTTTTAACTCTAAAAAATTTTCCTTTTTCCATTTCTTCATCTGAGGAGTCAGGAGTTAGTTTTAAAACCTCTTGATTATAATCAACTTCTAGGAGAACAATTGTTTTTTGGAAAGCAGTGTATCCTTTAGAAAATATTGTATACAAAAGAAAAACTAAAACTGCTAAAGATAAACACATAGCTGTAAAGCCATAATACTTAAATCGCATATCTTCTAAACTTCTCTTTTTTCTCAAAGAAACAATTTTTTCTTTAGCAACAGAGTTATTCATAACGCTCCCTGTATCTCTTTACTATTTGTAGAGCTATAATGTTAAGAAATAATGTAATAACAAATAAAACTAATCCTAAAGCAAATGCTGATAATGTTCTTGGGTTATCAAATTCTTGATCACCTATTAAGGCCACAACAATTTGCACTGTAACTGTTGTTACATTTTCAAAAGGATTGCCCGTAAGATTGGGAGCCGTACCTGCTGCAACTACAACAATCATGGTCTCCCCTATCGCTCTGGATATTGCTAATAAAAATGCTCCTACAATTCCAGGTAAAGCTGCTGGTAAAATTACTTTTTTAATTGTTTCTGCTTTATTAGCGCCAATACCAAGTGATGCTTCCCTTAGACTTTGCGGGACAGAGTTTATTACATCATCAGATAAAGAGGAAATAAAAGGAATAATCATAACTCCCATTACCATACCAGCTGCAAGGGCGCTTGTTGGTGAAGCATCAATTCCAATTGATTGTCCAAATGCTTTAACGAAAGGTGCAACACTAACAAAGGCAAAGAACCCATAAACTATTGTTGGTATCCCTGCTAAAATTTCAAGAAGAGGTTTAACTGTTTTTCTAACTCTTTGACTTGCGTATTCTGCTAAATAAATTGCTGTTAATATTCCAAGAGGTCCCGCAACACACATAGCTACTACCATAACTAAAAATGTTCCAGCAAATATTGGTACTGCACCAAAGGATCCCTCTGCAGCTGTTTGACCTTCTCTAATTGGAATAAAAGGGTACCACTCGGTACTGAATAAAAATTCAGATATTGATACCTCTGCAAAAAAGCGAAGGCTTTCAAATATTAGTGAAAAAACTATTCCTAATGTAGTAAAAATAGCAACAGATGAACAAAATATAAGTATATATTGTATATATCTTTCAATTGTATGTTGAACATGAAATTCAGGTTTTAATTTTTGTGAAGCGTATAAGGCTCCAAGTAACATCATAATGATTATTGAGGTATAAAAAGATATTTGACTTATTTGTTTTAAGGAAGAATAATGAGATGCAGCATTAATTATTTCTATAGATTTACCATCAGCAAAAGAGGGGTTATTAGCAACATTTCTAATCTCTGCTAACAATAATCCTTCGTTGTAGACCGCACCCTCAATAAATTCAAAGTTACTAATAACTATGTTTTGAATAATCTGCTCTTGAAAAATAGCCCATGAAAAATAAACAATTAGTGCAGGAAACAAACACCACATTAAAACGTATTGTGCGTAATAATTGGGAAGAGATTTGCTTTTCGTACCTTGTTTTTTAGAGTTTAATTTAATTCTTGATCTTCCGTATATAAAGGATGAGAAAATTCCGACTGCAATTAAAACTAAAGACCAAAAAAACATTTATTACTTATTATTAAAAAAAAGGGGGCTTGTATGCCCCCATTTTATAAAAATTAAAGATTTTTATTTATAATTTGTTTGATTAGAAATAGCATCAAGAACTGCTGCTCTATCCGCAGGACTTAGTTGAACAAGTCCGGCATCTAGTAAGTAACCTTCTGTTGCTTCTTCACTTACAAACTCATTAACATAATCCATTAAACCTGGAATAACGCCAATGTGTGCTTTTTTAATGTAGAAGAATAAAGGTCTTGCTATTGGATATGAATAATCTTGAATACCTTCCATTGAGATTTCAACACCGTTAATCATTGATGCTTTAACTTTATCAGAGTTATTAGATACAAAACTGTAACCAAAAATACCAAATGCGCCTTGTTCTTTGGTTATATGCTCAACATAAAGTTCATCATTTTCACCACCTTCGATAACGTGGCCATCTTCACGATACGCTTTACAATCTCCGTCAGCAACTAACATATCTTTAACACAACCCTTTTTCATTACAAGTGAGTCAAATGCATCTCTTGTTCCAGAAGTTGGAGGAGGTGCCATGATAGAAATTTCAACTTTTGGTAATCTTTTATCTATTTCATACCAAGTTGTTGGAGCATTTTCATTATCTCTAGCCATTGCCTGCCAGATTTCTTCTTTAGTTAAATCAATGCCACCTTTCATTGTAGCACCGTTAGTATATTTCCATTCATAATCTGCAGCGTATGCAAAAGCTATACCATCATTACCAACTCTAACTTCGATGATATCGGTTACACCACCATCTTGACAAAGTTTGAATTCTTTATCTTTTTGTGCTCTTGAGGAGTTAGTGATATCTGGATGCTCAACACCAACGCCAGCACAAAATAATTTGTGTCCTCCACCAGAACCAGTTGATTCAATTACAGGTGCTTTCATTCCTTGAGATGCCATTTTTTCAGCAACTAAAGTAGCGAAAGGATAAACTGTAGAAGATCCTACAATTGAAATATAGTCTCTTGCTGAAACTGAAGTAGTTCCAAATAAAGCAAGGACAGCAATTAATTTGATTACATTTTTCATATTTAGCCTCATTTAAAATAAGGCTGTCTTACAGAATATATATTAAGGATTTATTACAGTTTGCTGAAATACTGGTAAAGAAATAGTAAATGTTGAACCCTTATCCACCTTGCTTTTTATCGATAATTTACCATTATGCCTATTAGTTATATGTTTAACAATAGATAAACCCAAACCCGTACCGCCTTGATTTCGAGATCTATTTTTATCTACTCTATAAAATCTTTCAGTAAGTCTAGTTAAATGCTCTTTCGATATGCCTTCTCCCTTATCTATAAAACTTATTTGGCAAAAGGTGGTATTGTCATCAATTACACTCTCAAGCTCAATTTCAATAGTAGAATTTTCTTTGCTATATTTGATTGCATTATCAGTTAGATTTAAAAAAACTTGGATCAAAGCATCTTTGTTTGCTGATATTGTAGACTTATCAAAATCATCCTTGATTTGAACTTCAATTTTTTTTGCCATTAACTTGTTTTGTAAATTATCTACTACGCCATCAATTAATTGCCTTATATTCGCTTCTTGAAATTCTATCGGCTTATCTTCAGTCTCATATTTACTTAGTAATAATAAATCTTCGACTAATCTAGTCATACGCCAAGCCTGATCTTCCATTGTGTCTAAAAATTTACCAACCGTTTTGTCTTTGTTCTTATCTTCATTGAGTGAATTTTTAATTGTTTCAACATAGCCTAGAATTGAGGAAAGAGGAGTTCTCAATTCATGGCTTACATTAGCCACAAAATCTGTTCGCATTTGTTCGTAGTTTTTAAGAAGACTTTGATCGTTTAGTGATATTAATAATTCTTCATAATCTTTTTCAACAAATATTAAGTCAGCAATAAAATACATATCACTAAAATTAGATGGGGTGAATTCAAACTTAAAATCTTCTTTCTCCCTAAAGGCTTTATCAATAAAAGTATTTAACTCTGTTGATCTAATAATATTATTGAGATCTCTTCCTTCATCGATAAATAAAAATTTTTGTTTAGCTGCATTATTGTAAAAAATTATTTCCTTATTTGTATCAATTGCAATAATAATCGAAGGTATCTTACTTAGACTTAGTCTTAGTTTTTTTTTCATATTTTTTTAATTTTGGCCAATCATTATCACTTAAAATATAACCAACACAATTTCTAGAACCACACTTACATATGTGATCCACAAAATCAGTATCAAAAGGATAACCGTAGTTATAGAAAAGTTCGTCTCCTTTTTTTATTCGTTTAATGGAAGAAATCCAAATTTCATTATCTATGATGTCTACTTCACAATTCGGATTGCATGAATGATTGATAAATTTTGCAAAATTATAATCGACATCACCGTCAATGTCGTATCGCTTGTTTAGTTCAAAAACATAGACCATGCCATTATTTTTATCTTTTTTTGCTTTGCGGATTTGTTTATCTGCTCTTTTGTCACCCTCTCTTTTAGTAACTTTATCACCAATATATTGGATTACTTTCTGGCCTTTTTTAATATTCGTTTTTGCAAATAACCCAGAACCGTGAAGGGGTGATTTTTTTTTAAACCAAATTTTCTGCGTCATACTGTTATTTTTATACAATACACACATATAATAATAAATTGTATTATAAAATGATACTTTTATGTATAAAAAATATCTTTAATTAATGAAATTTAAAAGTAATAAAAAATTTTACCGCACAATTTGGATTTCGGATACCCATCTAGGAACTAGTGGTTGTAAAAGCAAGATGCTTTTAGAATTCTTAGAAGAAACAGATTCGGAATATTTATTTTTAGTAGGGGACATTGTTGATGGATGGCGCATGCGTAAGAAAATGTATTGGCCACAAGAACATAATGACATTGTTCAAAAAGTTTTAAAGAAAGCGAAAAACGGAACTAGGGTAGTGCTTATTCCAGGAAATCATGATGAGGTATTAAAAGATTTTACAAATTTTTCTTTTGGAGAAATTTCTATCAAAAATGAAGATACTCATCAATTAGCTGATGGAAGGAAAGTACTGATTACACACGGAGATGAATTTGATGCTGTGATAATTAATGCGAGGTGGTTAGCCAAAGTTGGATCAGCACTTTATGAATATTTACTAAAGTTAAATAATGTATTTAATTTTATTCGACGAAAGATGGGCTTGTCTTACTGGTCACTGTCTCAATATTTAAAAAAGAAAACAAAGCATGCAACTAACTTTATTAGTAATTTTGAGTTTGCTGTATCTGATAGAGCTAGAAGAGAAAATGCCGATGTTGTTGTATGTGGGCATATACATAGACCAGAAATAAAAGAATTAAATGGTGTTCTCTATTGTAATGATGGTGACTGGATTGAAAGTTGTACAGCACTTGTTGAAGATGAAATTGGCAATTTATCAATTCTTAATTGGCCCGAAGAAAGAGAAAATTTAAAATTAATTTCTTTAGAAGAAAGACGAAAAATAAAAGAGGATGCAGCCTAAAAAAATCGCATTAATTAGTGATGCGTGGGTTCCTCAGGTAAATGGCGTAGTTACGACATTTCAAAGCGTTATACCTATTCTAGAAAAAAAAGGTTTTGAAATTAAAATATTACATCCTGAGATGTTTAATAATTTTAGTTATCCTAGGTACAAAGAAATAAAGATTTCTTACAACACTAAGAAAGTTACTGAAAAATTTTTTAAAGAATTTAATCCAGATATTGTTCATATAATGACTGAAGGTCCAGTAGGTTTTGCTGGTCGTAAGTACTGTCTTAAAAATAAACTACAATATACTTCTTCCTTTCACACTCGTTTTCCTGATTATATTAAACAAAGAGCTTTTATCCCAAAGAGATTTACTTATTCCATATTAAGAAAACTACATAGTGATTCTGAAAGAGTTCTTGTTCCATCAGTTTCAATGCTAAATGAGTTAAAAAAATATAATTTTAAAAATTTAGTAGTTTGGAACAGAGGTGTTGATACAGAATTATTTAATCCAAATAAAAGAGATATAAACAGCAAGGATACTCAGCTGACTTATGTTGGAAGAGTAGCAATTGAAAAAAATATTGAAGAATTTTTAAAACTTAAAGGAAATTATAATAAAATAGTTGTGGGGGATGGTCCTGAATTAGAAAAATATACTAATAAGTATCCTGAAGTAAATTTTGTTGGCTTAAAAACCGGAGAAGAATTAGCAAAGTATTATGCAAACGCAGATGTGTTTGTATTTCCTTCTAAGACAGACACTTTAGGAAATGTAATACTTGAAGCATTGGCTAGTGGAACACCAGTTGCTGCATATCCAGTAACTGGGCCTATAGATGTATTAACAGATGAGAAGATTAACACTTTAGATAATGACTTATTACAATCAATTAAAAAAGCGCTTAAAGTAAAAAGGGTTGATTGTAGAAATTTTACACTTAATTTAACATGGGATAAATGCGTGAAAGAATTTTTAGAATACATGGTAAACGTCTAGTTATTTAGGGTAATTTTGTAATGACATATTCTTTAAAACAAAAAATACTAGCAGAATTTATTGGGACATATTTTCTTGTACTAACAGTTGTAGGTAGTGGAATTATGGGAGAGTTAATGTCAAATGACCTTGGTATAATATTACTAGGAAACACAATTGCAACAGGTGCCATTTTATTTGTAATTATTTCTATGTTTATTAATATCTCAGGGGCATACTTTAATCCTGCTGTTGTATTAAGTGATATTATTCAAAAAAATATTCCTATTAATTATGGAATAATTTTTATTTTTACTCAGATTATTGCTGGTATATTTGGTTGTTTAACTGCAAATTGGTATTTTGAATATCCCATAATTGAATGGTCACTCAATGAAAGAGTTGGTGTATTTAAATTCTTTTCAGAAATAATTGCAACTGTTGGATTATTATTAACTATTTTTATATTAAAAGAGGTAAACAAGGAAAGAATAGCTATTGGTGTCGCTCTATTTATTACTGCAGGATATTGGTTTACATCATCAACAAGTTTTGCAAATCCAGCAGTAACCATAGGAAGAATGTTTACAGATAGTTTTAGTGGAATAAGTCCATCAAGCGTTATAGGTTTTATTTTAGCTCAGATTATTGGGGCTCTTATTGCTACAGTTACTGTTAGATTGTTTTTTAAAAATTAATTCAACATATCATGTAAATAACCTTCACGAATTCCATATCTTACAAAAATAATATTTTTAATATTATAAAATGAAGCAAGGCTAAATAAAATATATGTAGATAATTTTAATTTATCTAATCGATTGGGTTGAACAACATTCAATTTTTTAATTTGTTTTTTATCCATAGAGTATAATTTGTGATAGAATATTTCTAACTCTGAAAATGGTATCAGGTAGCCATGTAGTTTATTTTTCTTGATGCCATTTAGATGTAAATGTAGTTTTGCAAGATTGCGCCACATGCCTCCAATAACATAAATATTTCCTACGTTTTTAGAAAATTTAAGAGATTGGTTTTTAAATTTCGAAAATAAAAAATTATCAAATTTAATTTTAGTAGTTTTGTACATATCAGATTCACTTCTTAAGATGCCAATTTTTAAACTTTTAGTCTCAAGTATGTTCTTATTTTTTATTGAACTAAGTTCTAAACTTCCACCTCCCAAGTCTGCAACTAAACCGATTGGATTTTTTATTGAACTAATTACACCTAGGGATCCACATTTAGCCTCATTTTTTGGTGAGAGTACTTCTACTCTTACTGACTTTCTTTTCTTGAAAGGCTCAATAATTTCTTTTCCATTTATTGTTTCACGAATTGCGGCCGTTGCAATTATATGAATATCTAAGGACTCATAATCTTTTGCAATCTTAATATATTCTTCTAAGCATTTTATAGCTTCTTTTATTTTTATCGATGGGAGTTTACCTGTGTTAATACTTTCACCTAATTTTAAAAATTCTCTTTTTTGATAAAGTATTGGAAAAGGATAAATAGCTTGCTCATATATAACCAGTCTAAATGTATTAGAACCTAGATCAATCACTGTTATGGGATTTTTGTTTTTCATTTTAGCCATGGAAATGTATATATCTAAACTATTAAACTCGAATGCTACAAGTTTATTTATTACGTCATGCCAAATCTAGTTGGGATAATTTAGAGCTTGATGACATTGATAGACCTCTCAATAAAAGAGGTATTAGAAATGCAAAACAATTTTCTAAAATATTAGATAAAAGAAAATTTCAAATTGGTCAGATAATATGTTCTCCTTCTAAAAGAACAACTAGCACATATAATATAATTTCTAACTCGTTTGATCGCTCAGTAAAATTTACAATTGATAACGATATTTATGAATGTCCATCAAATATACTTGTAAGAAAAATTAAAAAATTAAAAAAAAATACTCTTATCATTGGGCACAACCCTAGTTTGATAGAGTCAATTAATATTTTATGTAATTCAAATATTGAACATTTTCCAACCTGTGCTTTTGCTATAATATCCTTTAAAAATAGCTGGACTATTGATAAAATTTTAAAACCAAAAAATAAAAATTATTAAAGAAATATGAATTTTTTATGAACATGTTTTTTTTATACCTAAAAAATATAAAAAAAAATTATGTTAAAAAAAAATACCGCTTATAACTATGCAAACAGGGAATTGTCTTGGCTAAAATTCAATGAAAGAGTCTTAAGTCAGACATCTGATAGTAAAATTCCACTTTTAGAAAGGGTTAGATTTTTATCAATAGCATTCTCTAATTTAGATGAATTTTTTATGGTTAGAGTAGCAGGATTGAATGTTCAAAAATTTTCACGAAATAAAAGTTTTGATGGATTAACACCACAACAACAACTCAAGCTGATAGATAAAGAAACATCGAAGATGATTTCAAATATAAAATCAATATGGATAGATTTACTAAGAGAGCTTTCAGAAAACAAAATCCATATAGATGTAGAAAAAACACTGAAAACAAAAGATAAAACATTTATTAAAAATTATTTAGAAGAAAATAATTGGGGGGTTTTAACGCCAATTATTATTGATCCATCTCACCCATTTCCTTTTATACCAAATAAAGAAACAACCTTAGTATGTCGTTTAATGAATAATAAAAAAACTTTTTATGGAATACTAAGAGTGCCAGAGGGATTAGAAAAATTTATTAAATTACCTGGTAAAAAAACACGTTTTGTATCTATGGAGACAGCCCTACTTATTTCTTTAAAAGAAATTTTCCAGTGTGATAGGGTTTTGGATAAAGGTGTTTTTAGACCAATTAGGAATAGTGAATTAGAATTAGGGGGTGAAGGAGAAGATTTATTTTTAGTATTTCAAAAAGCTATTTTTGAGAGAAGAAGACAAGAGGTAATAAGAATTGATTTTGATGAAAGTATATCTAGTCACTTAATTAAATTCATAAATAAAAAACTTAACTATAAGGATGTAAATACATATAAACTGCCAATACCCGTTAATCTTTCGAGTATAGAGTCAATTTTTTTGAAAGATTTTAAAAAATTATTTTTTCCAAAATTTAAGGTACGATTTCCTGAAAGAATTAAAGATTTTAAAAATGATTATTTTAAAGCTATAGCAAATAAAGATATTGTTATTCATCACCCTTTTGAATCTTTCGAAGTAGTGACGCAGTTTATTGATCAAGCTGCAGATGATCCAAAAGTCTTATCAATAAAACATACTTTATATCGAACTACTGATGACTCACCAATAGAAGCAAGTTTAGTTAGAGCAGCACAAAAAGGAAAATTAGTAACTGTCATTATAGAGTTGCAAGCACGTTTTGATGAAGAGCGTAACTTAAAATGGGCAAAAGAATTAGAATTAGCTGGAGCGCAAGTTGTTTTTGGCAATATTGATATGAAAACTCATGCAAAAATTACACTTGTAACAAGGAAGCAAATGAATTCTGTTGTAAATTACGCACATTATGGAACAGGTAATTATCACCCGAGAAATGCAAGAGTTTATATGGATTTATCTTACTTCACCTGTGACAAAACATTAACAAATGATGCTGCAAAAATGTTTAATTATTTAACTAGTTATTCTGAACCAACAACAATAAAAAAAATAGTATATTCTCCAATAACTGCAAGAAACAAATTAAATGAACTAATTAGAAATGAAATTACAAATGCTGGAAAAAATAAACCATCTGGAATAGTATGTAAGTGTAATGCTCTTGTTGATAAACAAATTATTGATGAATTTTATAAAGCATCTCAAAAAAATGTAAAAATTGAATTGTTGATAAGAGGAATTTGCTCTCTAATACCTGGTAAAGAAAATCTATCAGAAAATATAGCTGTTAAAAGCATAATTGGTCGTTTTTTAGAACATACGAGAATATATTGTTTTTATAATGGTCATAAATTCCCTCATAGAAAAAATATCTTGTTTATTTCTTCTGCCGATTTAATGCAAAGAAATCTAGATAGGCGGGTTGAAACATTTATTCCTATTGAAAATGAAACTGTACATGAACAAATATTAAATCAGATCTTAATTGCCAGTATGACAGATAATACAAATTCTTGGCAAATGTTAAGTAATGGCAATTATCAGAAAAAAGAAATATCAAGCAAAGAGAAAAAATTTTCCTCTCACAATTTTTTTATCAAAAATCCAAGCTTGTCTGGGAGGGGTTCAGCAAAACTCAAATCTAGAGCTAAGTCTAATTTAAAAATTTGAAAATAGAATTTAATCCCACTCACAACAATTGGACATAGCAGGAAGAAATAATATTGTGAGTGGTAAAGAGTATTTAAATTTTATTTTTTACAGACGTGTTAATAGAATATTAAGTTTTTATAAATTAAACTTATTTTTAAATTTATTAGTTTTCAAATAAATTTTTTAGTTCTTTCAATTTAATAAAAATTAAGTCTCTTACTTTTTAGTAACTATAATTTTAAAATTAATTTTTTGCATTTACAATATTTGATAGAAATTGATTTGCACATTTATCCCAAGTAAATTGCATTGCAAATTTTCTACAATCATTTCTATCAATCTTTAAAGCTTTTTTAAGTGATTTTTCAATATTGTTATCAAGGGTGTCAATTACTGTGTTTTTTAAAATATCTATAGGACCTGTTACTGGATATGCTGCCACTGGTGTGCCAGATGCTAATGACTCTAAAATTACATTTCCAAATGTATCTGTTTTAGATGGGAATACCAAGGTTTCAGCATTTGCATAATATTTTGCTAAGTCTTGACCTTTTTTCATACCTACAAAAGAAACGTAAGGATATTTCTGTTGTAATCGTTGTTTTTCTGGACCATCTCCAACAACAATTTTATCCATTTTGGTTTTAATTTCTAGGAATGCTTCAATATTTTTTTCTAGAGCAACTCTACCGATGTAAACAATGTACTTTTTCATTCCTTTTCTTCTTTTTAAAGGATGAAATAATTCAGTATTAACACCTCTTGACCAAATTTTAAGATTTTGAAATTGATATTTCGTTAATTCGTCACGCATAGATACTGTTGGGACCAATACATTGCATGCATTTTTATGAAAATTTTTTAAAAATGAATACCCAATTATTTTTGGTATCATTATTCTTTGCTCTAAATATTCTGGAAATCTCGTATGAAAAGAGGTTGTATATCTCAACTTATTATTCTCACAAAATTTTTTCCCCGCTATTCCAACTGGTCCTTCAGTAGCGATATGTATAAAATCTGGATCAAAATTATTAAAAAATTTTTCTGTTATTTTTTTTGTATTAATTGCTAGTTTTATTTCTTTATACCAGGGATAGCTAAAATTAGTAAACATCATTGGGTGAAGTATGTCTATTTCATTCTTTTCTTTTAAAAATGGATTAATATGTTGGTATGTATTTACCACACCATTAACTTGGGGAAGCCAAGCATCGGTAATGATTGCTAATTTTTTCACACTGCTACACTTTCTGGTATTTTGTTATATTTGTTGTGAAAAATTTTTTCTCTTTCAATCGACCAGTCAATAAGAAATAATTGTCCCTCTTTATTTTCCACTAGCGCAGAACAACTCTCAACCCAATCACCATCATTGCAATATAACACTCCATTTAATTTTTTTATAACGGGCTTATGAATATGGCCGCAAACAACAACATCGGCATTTACTCTTTTAGCACTATCAGATACGGCAAACTCAAAGTTAGAAATAAAATTCGTGGCTCTTTTTGTTTGATGTTTGAGAAATTGAGATAATGACCAATAAGATAAACCTAGTTTTCTTCTGACAAAATTTAGATAGTTATTCAACTTTAATATAAATTCGTATAGGGATGACCCAATACTTGCCAGCCATTTAGCGTTTAATATAACTGCATCAAATTCATCACCATGTAAAACAAGGGCTTTTCTCCCATCAGCTAATTTGTGTGTAAACTTATTTTTTATTGATATATTCCCTAGTGAAAAACTTGTGTAACTTTTTACAAGTTCGTCATGATTACCTGGGATAAATATTACTTTTGTGCCTTTTCTTGCTTTACGCAAAATCTTCTGGATAATGTCATTATGAGTTTGATGCCAATAAATTTTTTTTTTCATTCTCCATGCATCAATAATATCGCCAACTAAAAATAAATATTTTGAATCTGTTGATCTCAAAAATTCAAGAAGCATTTCACTTTTGCTATTTTCTGTTCCAAGATGAAGATCAGATATCCATATAGTTCTATAATATGAAACTGGTTGCTGACCTTTCATTTTAACAAAAATAGAAAGAAATTGTTAAAATTTTATTTCAATTACATTAACTAAATTATTTTTTTACACACCTATTAATTTAATATTGAATTTTTATTACTAGGATCTAAACTATATGTATTTTCTCTTAAAAATTTTGTAATCTTAATAAGATTGCCGATTTCTTTTATGGTTTCAAAGGGTATTCTTTGTCCAATATGAACATCAATTTTTGTTCCCATTCTTCTTTTAAGTTCATATATCATTAAAGAATATCGAAAGATTTGGCCAAGTTTATCTGCAACATGAAAAAGTTCACTATTTTGTCCTTCAAAAAAAATGGGGAGGACAGGTGATTGGGTTTTCATTATTATTTTAGAAGTAAATTGTTTCCAGTCACCATCTATTGCTTTGATTCCTTTTTTTAATTTTGGTTTCGTTGAAACTGATCCTGATGGAAAAATAATAAGTACCCCATTATTTCTTAAGTGTTCTTCACTTTCTTTACGTGCAGCGATATTTTTTATTAAAGCATTTTTGTTTTTAGAAAAATCAAGAGGAATAATTTTGTCCTTAATAATATCTGCTCCTTGTAAAACTTTATGAGTAATAATTTTATAATCTTGTCTGATTTTACTAATTAAAGAACATATTATAAGCCCATCAGCTATGCCAAATGCATGGTTAGCAATTACTACAAGTTTGCCATTTTTAGGAATAATACTTTTAGACTGATAATTTGTCTGAACACGGAGACCCAATCTTTCAATTGCATCATCCCAAAAATTCTCTGGAGGTAAATTTTCTCTTAAATAATCCTCATACAACTTACGTAACTTAATTTTACCCGTTCCAAATTCGGTTAATTGAATTATGATCTTTCCAATAGGATTAACTTCGGAGTTAGAAAAGGTAAGCGCTGGCTTGTTAATTTTCATAAAATCTTCTTTAGATTTGTAATTTTAAAATGTTAAAGAATTATTAAAGCATTCGAAAAAGGAGAAATAAGAACTTAATCCCACTCACAATTATTGGTAATTAGCAGGAGGAAATAATACTGTGAGTGGTAAGAAGCATTTAAATTTTATTGTTTACAGATAGATTAATGGAATATTAAATTTTTATAAATTTAATTAATTTTTAACTTCATTAATTCTCAAATAAATTTTTAAGTTCTTTCAATTTATCAAAAATTGAATCTCTTACTTCTCTAAACTTATCTAATTGGTTTGAACTAAAACGATCTGATGCAGGATCATCAAATGGAATTGAAAGTATCTGAGCTTTAGAATTTAAAACTGGACATACCTCTTCCTTACAAAGCGTAAAAACGGTATTTAGTTCATCTCTGAATTTGTTGTCTAAACTTTCAAAATCTTTTGAATAATGTTTTGATATGTCAATATCGATTTCACCCATAACCAGTATAGCATTGGGATTAACCTCTTTTGGCACTGATCCTGCACTTTGAATAATACAATTAGGATATAATTTTTTTGCAATTCCTTCAGCCATTTGACTTCTTGCTGAATTAGCAACACACATAAAAAGAATATTTTTATTTTTCATGAAAGCAAATAAATATAACCAAAAATAAATAGTGGAAGCTGTAAACCAAAGTTTGTAAGAAGAGCTCGATCTTTTGTCATATAACCAACAATTGACCAACCAACAGCCCCTGTGCCGTGAATAATTATATTAATCGGATAGGCATTTAAATTGGTTAATAATATTCCTGATAATATTAACGCGGTGCTAAACCACTTAATTCTATTAATTGATAAATCTGTCATATCTTCTCCTAAATTCTATAGATTGCGAATATTACACTTTACTTAAAGATAAAGATATTAATCAAATTGTAACAAAAATTTAACATTTCTTTCTTTTTTTTTGAAAAGTTCTATAAGCACTCCATGTTTGGATTAAAAAGTGCATCATTATTTGGTGATACCAAAAAGCTTGAAAGAGAAATTGATGAGTTTGTTGATATTGTCTCTGAAGTGGGCTTAGTATTTAAATCGATAGTTCCAACTTATCTCAATCATTCCGCCAATGGTAAATTTGAGGAAATGGTTAAAAAAGTTAAAGAAATGGAAAGTAAGGCCGACAAAATTACGAAAGATGTTGAGCATACTCTTTATGAAGAAACACTAATCCCAGATGCAAGAAGTGATGTGTTACGACTTCTAGAACACATCGACGAATTAATTGGAATGTACCAAGGAAATTGTTATCACTTCTCTATTCAAAAACCTAATTTTCCAAAAGAATTTCATGAAGATCTAATTGAGTTAACAGAGACAGTTGTAAACTGTGTTGAGTCACTTTGTTTGACTGTCCGATCATTTTTTAGAGATATTAAATCTGTTAGAGATAATGCTCATAAAGTAACTTTTTATGAAAAAGAATCAGATATAAAATTTAGTGCACTTGCAAGAAGAATTTTTGATTCTGAATTAGCTCTAGATCAAAAAATGCATCTTCGTTATTTTGTAGAGAAGATTGATCGTATTTGTGATCAAGCAGAAGACATAGCTGACGAGGTTCAAATTTACGCTATTAAACGTTCTGTTTAATTTTCAATGGAAATTACAATTCTAATTTTTTTACTTGGTGGTTTATTTTTAGGTTGGTCGCTTGGTGCCAATGATGCAGCAAATGTTTTCGGAACTGCTGTTGGAACACGAATGGTTAGTTTTACAACTGCAGCAATTATTTGTAGTGTCTTTGTAATTCTTGGTGCGATTATAAGTGGGGCAGGAACAACTGAAACGTTAGGAAAGCTTGGTGCAATTAATGCTTTGCCTGGAGCATTCGCTGCCTGTGTAGCTGCAGGGATATCAGTTTACTTAATGACAAAGGTTGGTTTGCCAGTTTCTACAACACAAGCAATTGTAGGAGCAATTGTTGGTTGGAATTTATACACGGGATCTTCGACTAATATTCAAGTTTTATTAACTATATTGAGCACATGGATTCTGTGTCCAATAATAACTGGCATTATTGCAATGGGATTATTTACTTTTACAAAAAGAGTTATTTTAAATAGAAAATTACATATCTTAAGACTGGATGCTTATACAAGAACAGCCTTACTTTTAGCAGGTGCTTTTGGTGCTTATAGTTTAGGTGCAAATAATATTGCCAATGTAATGGGAGTGTTTGTACCTATTTCTCCTTTCACAGATGTGAATATGGGTAACTTATTTATTTTTTCATCAAAAGAACAATTATTTTTACTGGGTGGTTTAGCAATTGCTGTTGGTGTCTTTACGTACTCTAAAAGAGTAATGTATACAGTAGGAAACGATCTATTGAAGATGTCGCCTGTGGCAGCTTTTATTGTTGTTGTTTCACATTCTATAGTTTTATTTTTATTTGCATCCCAGGGTATAAGTGCTTTTTTACAATCTATTAATCTTCCTTCTATTCCACTTGTTCCTGTTTCTAGTTCGCAGGCTGTTGTTGGAGGTGTTATTGGAATAGGCCTTTTGAAAGGTGGTAAAGAAGTACAATGGTCTATTGCTGGTAGAATTTCTTTGGGTTGGATGACATTACCTATAATAGCGGCATTAATTTCTTTGATAGTTTTATTTATTCTAGAGAATATTTTTAATTTGACAGTTTCTTTTTAATTTACGGCTCTATAAGCAAAAATAAATTCTTCTTGAATTTTAGATTCAATTGCACCTTTTCGTCTTGATCGAACTAAATCGATTGCTTCTTGTTTAGGATAATTAAATTCTATAAGTAAAATAGCAGCGATAGTTCCCGCTCTTCCTTTTCCTCCACGGCAATGTAAAACTATATTTTTACCATCTATCAATTCGTTCTTTAATAAAACTTTTGTTGTTTCCCATTTATATTTAAAATCTTTATCTGGTGCTCCCATGTCATAAATGGGTAAATGGTACCAATGTAATTTATGTTCATAAATATTTTTGACAAACAAAGTTTTATCACACAATTTTTCAAATTCGCTATCTTCAACAAAAGAAGTAATAGAACTACAATTATTATTTTTAAATATTTCTAATTCGTTTGCTAAAATTGTTTCTTCAAATAAACCATTAGAGTTAAGACCTGGGAAAGAAGTTAATATAATTTTGCCTGCAAATGACTTAGAGTCAATAAAATCATAATTGCTAAATTGCATTTACGCTTTTTTAGCTAAAAAAGACTGTCTTGCTTCTTCTAAATAGGGGCGAAAATGTTCAACATCGGGAGTTTTTTTATCTAGAATTTTTGCTAAATCATCAAATCTTCTAAGTTCTACTGCCTCATCCATAAAAGGTTTGCTGATAAACGCATCTGCTTCTTCTTTTGTGAAAGGACCACCTTGAACTTTTAACGAAAGTTTCGATGCTTCTGATAGACTATCATAATAACCTTCTTCAACACTTGATAAATATCTTTTTGAATCAACATGTGCTCTAATTGGTAAAATAACATCCTCACCAAAATATTTTTTTAAAAAATCAGCACCTAAGTTTTCATGATGACCATCTTTTCCTTCATGAATGGGATCGCCGTCCTCATAGATAAGGTGGCCAACATCATGCAGTAATGCTGCAGCAATTGTTGGTCCTGGTAATTTATGTTTTTCAGCAAGTTCAGCACATTGGAGTGCATGCTCAAGCTGGGTCACATCCTCATTACCATATTGAATATCAGCACCTTTTGTTTTCAAAAGATCTAAGAGGTAATCTAAGATATTTTCTTCCATTCTCATTTATAATTAACTTATTAGAAAATAAATTCAATTCCAACTTTAATAAGATTGATCAAATTTATAATAATATTTATTAAGTAAATATTTAATGGATAAAAAATTATTAACCCCTGGTCCTCTCACGACATCAATGTCAACAAAAGAGGCTATGCTTCATGATTGGGGTTCGAGAGATACAAAATTTATTGATCTCAATGCATCAATTAGAGATTCCCTTGTTAAATTAATAGATGGTGAAGATAAATATCAATGTGTTCCAATGCAGGGAAGTGGAACTTTTGCTGTAGAGTCGATGGTGAGCTCTCTTACTCAAAAAGATTCTAAAATTCTGATTCTGATCAATGGTGCTTACGGACAAAGAATGAAAAAAATGTGCACATATTTAGGGAGAGATTTTATTGAATATGAAGTTGCTGAACATGAAGTACATGACATCAATAAAATTGAAGAGTTAATTGATAGCAACAACTTAACACACGTCTTTGCTGTATATTGTGAAACAACATCGGGTATTTTAAATCCTATTGAAGACATTGCAAAATTGGTTGAAGGGAAAAATTTATCGTTATTCATCGATGCAATGAGTGCCTTTGGTGCATTACCCTTAAGTTCTAAAACAATTACTTTTGATGCTGTAGCCGCTTCATCAAACAAATGCTTAGAAGGTGTACCAGGAGTAGGTTTCATTCTTGTTAAAAATGAAGTTATTGAAAATGCAAAAGGCAATAGTCACTCATTAAGTCTAGACTTATATGATCAATGGCAAGCAATGGAAAAAAATAAACAATGGCGATTTACACCTCCTACACACGTATTGGCTGCATTCAATCAAGCGATTGAGGAACATAAAGAACAAGGCGGTGTTGAGGGAAGAGGTAAAAGATATAAAAAAAATTGTGAAATTATTTGTAATGGAATGAAAGAGTTGGGATTTGAGCAACTACTTCCTGATAATTTGCAAGCGCCGATTATTATTACTTTTAAACACCCTAATGATCCTAAATTTAACTTTGAGCAATTTTATAATGCTCTTAGTGAAAAAGATTTTTTAATTTATCCAGGAAAACTAACAGTGGCAGAAACTTTTAGAATTGGGTGTATTGGTAATTTAGATGAACAAGACATGATGGATACTATAAAAGCTGTAAAAGAAGTCGTTACTGAATTGGGATTAACATTAAATTTACAAAATAATGACAAAAGAAATTGAAATACCTTTAGTTAAAGCAACAAATGAAAATCTTAAAGGATATGGGTATTTAATCGATAGTTTTGAAAATAGTGATATTGAAATTGTTACTTGGCCAAAACAAGGATGGCGTGACATAGAAGAGGGAACTGGTAATGAAGGTGGAACTACCGAAGGTTCTTTTGATACCTGGTGGCAAGGTGACGTGCTTTATGGGCAAAATAATGCTGTTCAACATAAAAGCGATTATGAAGTAGATGGAAAATATATACTGGGTTATTCCAATAATCCTGATCAAGAATTACAAAAAGATAAATATTCAGATCCAACAAAAATTTTTTTATGGCATGCAAATTATCATCCTGATGGAGGTCAGCTTTTCTTTCCTGAAGAAAATAAACCATTTATTTGTCCTTTAGCCTTACCGACAGACGACATTGAACCAGAACATTTTAAAGCATTTTATTGTGACGGATCAAAAGGTTTGTATATTCATCCAAATATTTGGCATGAAGGGGTGTTTCCAGTTACAGAAAAACAATCTTTTCAAGGAAAACAAGGTAAAGTACATGCAAGAGTTAGTATTGATTTAAAAGAAGAGTTTGACAAATATATCTTTTTTAAAACTAGAATTTAATTGGTAATAGATTATTTTATACCCGAAGTTGCAAAACTCTCTACAAACTGTCTTTGAAAAATAATAAATGCAATTATTAGTGGTGCGGTTACCATTAATGTCCCTGCGCTTATAGTAGCCCACTCGATACCTGATTCCTCCATAGAAAAGATAGCTAAACCAACATTTAAAATTCTAGTTTCCTCTGAGTTAGTTATTATTAAAGGCCACAAATAATTATTCCAATGATAAGATATTGATACAAGTCCATAAGCTAAAAAAGTAGGTATAGATAATGGTATGTAAACATGCCATAAAATTCGTAATGCTCCAGCACCATCAATCCTCGCAGAATCATCTAGCTCTTTTGGAACAGTTTTGAAAGCTTGTCTTAAAACAAAAATTCCAAAAGCAGATGCAATGTAGGGAAGGCTAATTGCAGGAATGGTATCTATCAAATTTAAGAATTTAATTGTTTTATAATTTTCGATAAGAATGATTTCTGGATTAATCATTAGTTGAATTAAAACTAATCCAAAAAGTATGTTTTTAAAAGGAAACTCATATCTTGCAAAAGCAAATGCAGTCAGAGAACATAAGATAAACTGGCATGAAGTGGTCATTGTAACGTATATAAATGTGTTGAACATATATCTTGCAAAAGGAGCTTGTGACCAAGCATTTTCAAAATTGTATAAGGTCAGAGGGGCAAACAAATCAAATTTAACTTGATATTCTATTGGGTGTATCGAAGCCCAGATTGCATATAAGAGCGGTAGTAACCATAAAAATCCAAGTAACCAAGCACCAATAATATTAATATTTTTATAGAATGAATACATTTTTATTGGTAATGGACCTTTCTATCCAATAAAAAAATTTGACCAATTCCTATTATTGACAATAATATAATTAGTAAAACCGATAATGTTATTGCGTATGCTGTATCCCAAAATTCAAAACCATTCTCATAAATATAATAGAGTAATAAAGCGCTGTTGTAATTTGGACCTCCACCAGTCATAGTGAATAAATGTTCTATTCGTGTAAAGGCAGTAATTACTGCATTGACTGAAACAAATAATAAGGTTGGTGTTATCATTGGTAGTGTAATTTTGTAAAACATTTGCCAACTATTAGCCCCTTCAATAATTGCTGCCTCTTTCATTTCCCTAGGTATTCCTTGAAGAGCAGCTAGAAAAAAAATCATGTAAAAACCAGACTCTTTCCAAATACTTACAGCAATAATACCCCATAAAACTTGATCAGGGTTTCCTAAAATATTTGTATTTTGGAAACCAAATAAAGATCCAACTTGATCAATTAATCCAAAACCAGGAAGAAAAAAAAAGAGCCATATATTACCAACAGCTATTAAGGGTAAAACTACAGGTAAAAAATATGCAAAACGAAGCAATGGTCTACCGGGTAACTTGCTGTTTACCCATTGCGCCATAATTATTGCAATAATTATTGAAGATGGGATTGTAGAAATTGCATAAACAATATTGTTAGACATAACCTTCCAAAAAATGGGGTCTGAAAACATATGTTCATAATTTTCAATACCTTTAAACTTACTTGGTTTTCTCCCTTTAGGAGTAGAAAAAAAACTCATATAAATTGTTTTAACAACAGGTATGTGAACAAAAGTTAATAATAATATGAATCCAGGCGATAAAAGTAAAATTACTGGTATATGTTTTTTAATTTTAGTTATCATAAAAAAAACGGCACTATTATTAACTAGTGCCGTTTGATATTTTTTCTTTATCTGTAATCTTTTAGTATTTTATCAATTTCGGCATGCGCCTCTAAAAGAGCAGTTTTAGGATCTTTTTCCCCAGCAACTGCTGCTTCTAACGCTCTATTAAAAATTGAAACAGTTTTAGGTTGCTCGTAGGTCGAAAATTCTGGACCTGCATACTCCAACTGATCTCTTGCAACAGCTGGATATGGAAATTCTTTTAAAAATTCTTTCATTTCATCAGACTCCCAAGTCTCAGCTCTAGGTGCAACATAACCAGTGGCTTTTGTCCAGGCAACAGACTGTTTAGGTTCTGTTATCCATTTTACAAAGTCTTTTGTTGCTTGCTGTTCCTCTTCTGTAGTGTCAATTGATAGATAAAAATTTCCTCCTCCAACTGGTGCTCCAAATTGTTTAATACCAGGAATGAAAGCTACACCCCAATCAAACGGAGCATTATTTCTGACGTTTGTAAGATTTCCAGTAGTAGTCCACATCATTGCAGTTTGACCCTCAAAAAATGCCTGTGGAGTAGATCCCCATTCAAGTATACCTGGTCTCATCACCCCTTCAGTAGTACTAAGAGCTACAAGTCTTTCTAATGCTTCAATGGCTTCTGGTGAATTAATATATGTTTCAGTGCCATTATCGTTCATAATTTTTCCACCATTGCCATAAACAATTGCACTAAATAACCAGTATGGAAAACCAGCAGATGGAATTCTTATTCCGTATTGACTTACATTTCCATCAGAATCTTTGATTGTTAATTTTTTTGCAACTTCTAGCTGTTCATCCCAAGTCTTAGGTGGATTTTCAGGATCTAATCCCGCAGCTCTAAAAGCATCCTTATTGTAATAGAGTACTGGTGTTGATCTTTGAAATGGAATCCCATAAGTTTTACCATCAACTTGACCATTAGCCATAAAAGCAGGATAAAAACCACCTATCCAATTATCAATTTCGTCTTGAGTTAATATATCGTCCCAAGCCATTACACATTCTTCGTCTATATATTTAAAAATTGTAACAGCAATCATAACTGATGTTGCAGGAGCTGTTCCAGATTTACATGCTGTTAGAAATTTAGTATCTGTATCTGTATAACTTCCTGTGAAAACAGCTTTCACATTTACATCTGGATTTAATTTTGTGTAATCTTCTGCAAATTTCTCAATTGCCTGAGCAGCTCCACCACCTACAGCGACTGGAAAATAAAATTCTAGGTCAATAGCCCTTACACTTAATGATGTTATTACCACGGTTAAAGAGATAATAAGTAATTTAATTATATTCATTATAAATCTCCTGTTTTTATTAATGAAATTTTTTTGGTTAAGATATAAATATTAATATTTTGTTAAATTTTAACTAATTTATTTTTAAATTTTTTAATTCTTTTTTATTATTTTTTTTTTATGTATATTTAGTAAATATTTATGATGAAAATTATTCACCTCTCTGACCCCCATATTCATACAAATGAATTATTTGGCATAAACTCTGTAGAAAGATTCAAATGTGCTTTAGAACACATTGTTTTAAATCACCGTGATGCAGATATGTTTGCTATAACTGGTGATATAACAGACATTGGAGATGAAGATTCTTACAATCTGTTTAAAAAAATAATAAAAGAATTTAATCTACCCCTAAACCTTGAACCAAAACTAATACCTGGTAATCATGACAATCGTGAAAATTTTAAAAAAACTTTAAATCATGTGCCAACTGATAGTAATGGATTTATCCAATACTACGATGACTATAAGAATAATAGATTTATTTTTATAGATACTCTAGAGCACGGAACACACATTGGTCATTATACGTTAAAAAGACAAGAATGGTTGATTGATCTTTTAAATAACACAGATGATAATAAAGAAATTTATATATTTATGCACCATAATCCATTGGCACTGGTTAGAGATGAAAGCGATGGTATTGGATTAAAACATAAAAAAGAATTTAAAGAAATATTGATTAGTAAAAAAAATATTAAACATATTTTTTTTGGTCATCAGCATATTACTAGTTCCGGATCATATCTTGGTATAAGTTTTTCCTCGCCAAGGAGCACATGGTCACCTCTAATACCAAATTTTTCATCTGAATATAGGCTTGGTTTAGCTAATACTGATCCAAATTACAATGTAGCAATTTTAAATAAAAATGGAATAGTAATTCATACTGAAGATTTTTTAAAAACAGAAGTTAATTGGTTTAAATAAAAATTATTTTTTTTCGATTACAAATATTTCATTGTTAAAATAAAGACCTTTATTTTTAGCAACAATGTTTTGGACTACTTTTTCGTAATTTTTTGTTTTTTCTACCTTCATTACTTTTTCGTCATCCATTTGATTGACATATATGGAGGCATTCCAAGCAGAAAAAACTAATGATGTCGCTATACCTCCACTGATTTCTGTTGGTAGAGCTCTCAATTTACACTTAATAATTCTTTTTTCTCCAAAAGATAATCTACTTAATAAATCTTTATTTAAATTTTTCTTAAGATAGGAAATGATATTATTTCCAAGAGAAGGAAATGGGTCCTCTTTTGGCCAAATTTTGCGAATTATTTCATTAGCAGGATCTTTTCCTGAAGCATGAATAGTTAATAATTTCCCTTTTGATTTTAACGCTCGAATCATTGGTTCGATGACATATTTTGATTTCTTTTCTGCTGAAATTCTTGAACGATACGGCTGTGAAGCAATAATAAGATCAAATTTATTATCTGATTTTTTTTTGGTAGGTATTAATTCATTAACATTAAATTCTTGATCTTCGCGGTAGATAACCATGACTGAAGGTTCTTTATAAGTGTGGTTACCTGATTTTTTGTTAATTTCTATATTCCATTTTTTTTCTAAAAATTCATTTTGTTTTCTTAATTGTTGAGCAAATTCAAGAGATGTGTCACCTTTTAATTTAATAATATTCCAATTAATTTTTTTCTGTTTAACTTCATTTTTTGATTTTAGGTTTGCGGCTTCTGCGTAGTGTAGATTTGAAATGACAAAAACAGTATTCTTATGCTCAACAAACCTATCGGGTAATTTTTCTAAACCTAATCTTACATCTTCTATGCTTATTTCTTTTGTGCAAACTAATAAAGGTACGTTAGGCCTGGCCTCGTGGCACTGACGCATAACATTCATAAGTAAGGAACCATCACCCATACCAGCATCAAATATTTTTATGCCAGGTTTTTGAGGTTTAATTTTATTTACGTGAGGGCGTATCGCATCGGCAATTTGATTTTTTTCATTTGTTGTTGTGACAAATAATAAATATTTTTGTCTGTTATCATAAAACCTAAAATTTTTTTTCATTACTAATAAAGTCCCATTGATTTAGCAGAAGAGATGAAGGCTTCTTTATTGCCAATAAAGTTTTTACCTCTTTCCCCTAAAAACGCATCATCTACTATATTATTCCATTCTTGAACAGGAACTTTTATTTCATTTAAGTTAAGAGGAACCTCTAAAGAGCGCATAAATTCACTCAGATGATTTGCAGCATTCTCTAGATTATCGTTAAAAATTAATTTTAGTCTCTCCTCAGCGACACTATCAATTCCAACCATACTTTTAGTAATCATGGGTAAAGTAAATGAACAAGCAATACCATGCTGAATACCGTAATTGAGTGTCACGGGGTATGATAGATTATGCGCAATAGCAGTTTTTGTATTGGAAAACGCTAAGCCAGCATGAACGCATGCCAGTGCAATTTTTGAACGTAATTCAATGTTTCTTAAATCTTTAGCGAGAAGTGGTAAATTTTCTAATACTAATTTTGATGCTTGTATTGCATGTGAAGCAGAAACTGGGTTTGCATTAATATTCCAAATACTTTCCATTGAATGAGAGAGAGCATCTAAACCTGTTGAAATGGTCAAGCCTAAAGGTTTATCAACCATAATAGATGGATCGATAATTGCTTTTTCTGCATAAAGAGATTTATGCGCCAAAGATAATTTATTATTTTTTTCTTTATCCCATATTGTGGCCCAACACGTAAGCTCACTTGATGTTCCTGAAGTTGTAGGTATTGCAATAATCTTGATTGGATTTTCGACTCTTGGATTTTTCTTATTACGAACGAAATCTGTTAGATATTCTTGTTTATCTTTAAATGCAGCAATTGCTTTAGCTGTGTCTGTAACAGAGCCACCACCTATAGCTAAAATATAATCTACCGATTCATTGATTGAAGAAAATTTATTTTGTAGTTCTAAAATATCCTTATAATCTGGATTAGGCTGAACATCGGTCATAATGGATAAAGGTGGATTTGAAGAAGATTTTAATTCATCGCTATATTTTTTAAAAATTTCCTCTGGATGAGTGATTATGATGTAGTTCTTATTTTTAAGAGCATCATGTACTTCTGTAAATCTATTTTCTCCTAAGATAATTTCAACAGGGTTAAAATAATTCCACATTACCTTAAATTGATTTTGCCGCTTTAGTTAAAATTGTCATTTTCTCAATTGCTTGTTCTCGTGTAAAGAAACCTAAACCGCAATCTGGTGCAGCTATTAAACGGTGTTCATCAATATGTTCAAGTGAATCTTTGATACGAACTCTTACTTCTTCAACAGACTCCATTCTACTTTTTGCAATATCAATAAATCCAAAAATTACTTTTGTTTTAGTAAATTTTTCTAAAAGATTTAAATCATTATGCCTATGTGAATCTTCTAAAGATACTTCATCAATAGTTGAATCATCTACCAGTGATGCAATTCTATCATAAGCATCTAGATCAGCCTTTTTATACCCTTCTGAGTCTAATGAGTTAGGATAACCACAACAAATATGGCAAACGCGTTGCACTTCTTTAGGAATACCATGCATCATTCTTTCTAAATTTTCCATACCATATGAATGAGCTTCATCGGGTTTTCTAGCAAATACTGGTTCATCAATTTGAATATACTGACAACCTGCATCCACAAGTGCCTTAATTTCTTTATTGAGAGCTAATGCTAAATCAAAACCAAGTTTTTTCATGTCATCATAGTAATTGTTGGCAATTGAATCTGTAATTGTCATTGGTCCAGGTAGCGTAATTTTAACTGGGTTTTTTGTAAATTGTTGTGCACTCTTCCAGTCTAAATGCATACGTATTTCTTTACTTGAAATTGGTGCAACAATTGTTGGAAGGTCAGCTTCGAACGCACCTTGTCTTACTGACTTATGTGTAACTTCCTTAAAACTTACTCCATTTAAAAATCGGCATTGATATAATACATAACTCTCGCGTCTGACTTCTCCATCTGTTGGAACATCAATACCCGCATTTACTTGATCAGTTATAACTTCTTTAATTGCTGCTAAAAATAATTTTTCAGCATCTGCACCTGCAGACTCTAATGCTTTTTCATATGCGCCAGGTGACCAATTTGATAATAATCCTTTTGACGCTTTTCTCTCTTCTTCTGATTTTGTCCCTAAAAACCAATCTTGAATAGGTGTTTGTTTCGGTTTTGGATAAGCACCTATTGTAGTTGTTTTAAGAGGCATCTATTTTTACTCCCATTTAAATTTAAAATAAAACAGCGGCTTTTATAAAGCCGCTGTAATAAAAAGTTAATAATAAATAATCTCAAATTACATAAGATCGTTTATTTCTTCCATCATTTCTTCTTGGAGATCACCCATATCATCAGCGTCGCCTGTAGCAATTTCTTCTGTGTAATCATAGATTACCTGTGTAACAGCTAATCCATTTTCTCCAGGATATGCAAACCAATCTGCAAGAAGTGGAAGTTGTTCAACTGCAGTAAGTTTATTAGGGTTTTTACTATAGAAATCACCTAATAATTCATTCGCTGCTTTGTTTGGTGGAACATATCCAGTTGTTTCAGCAACTAATGCAGCACCGATACCTGATGTAATGAACTTTAAGAAAGTCCATGCAGCATCAACTCTTGCTGGATCATCAGATGTAGACACTAACATTGCAGCGTTTCCACCTGCTGGTAATCTTGCTGGTGTTCCATTGTTAACTCCAGCCATTCCAGGGAATGGTGCAGTTTTTAAAACAAAGTCTGCCTTTGCAGCATTAACTGAACCCAAGCTTGAAGTAGACCAGAACATCATACCAATAGTACCTGCGTTAAACGCAGCTTGACCATCAGCAATTGAATAGTTTGGCATATTACATCCGCTCATGATTGCTTTCATTTGCTCTAACGTTGCAAGTCCTGCATCACCACCCATATTTACAGCTCCATCTTTAACCATTGGAACATTCTGAGTGTGCATTAATGCTTGGTGGAACCAGTTACCTGTGATGTTCCAACCAAAGTATAAAGTTCCTTTACCTGCTGCTTCCAATTTATTACATGCTGCAATAACTTCGTCCCAGTTAGTTGGAATACTATTTACACCTGCTTCAGCTAATAAATCCATGTTATAATATCCAACTGGCGTTGATACAGAAAATGGTAATCCATAAACTTCACCACCAAATGTTGAAAGACTTAACATAGCAGAATGGTAACCATCTTTTTCAAAAGCAGCTTCTTTTGCAATAAATGGCTCTAAAGACTTAGCAATACCTTTGTCAACTAGAGGTGCTTGTCTGTTAAGACCTTGCATTGTTACATCTGGTAAATTACCTGAAGTAGACTCTCTGAAGATTGTTGCAGTTGCATCCTCATAGTTTTCATAAGTTGCTCTAAATTTAACTTGAATATCTGGATGTGCTTTTTCAAACTCTGGCATAATAGCTTGAAACGTTACATCGAATAATCCTGAATAAGGATAAGCTACTTCTATTTCAATAGACTTAGCTGAATTAACAGAACCATAAAAACCAAAAGCTAATACGGCAGCCAATCCTGTAATTAATTTTTTCATTTAATCCCTCCGATTCAAATATAATAATTAATCTAACACGTAGCCTCAAAGGGTTACAATTTTATTACGAAAATATTACTAAAAAATAAGCTTATTTTTCCACAGAAATAAAAAAATTAGAGAAAAACTGGTTTATTTACCAAGGTAGCGAAAAGGTTTTTACATTAGTAAAACTTTTCATTGCTTCAATAACACCCTCTTTGTAACCAAGACCTGAATCTTTAATTCCTCCAAAAGGAGACATTTCAATTCTATAACCTGGAACCTCCCAAATATTTACAGTGCCAACATTTAAACCTTGAATATATTTTTTTGCTCGCATGAAGTTATTTGTACATACACCAGATGATAATCCGAATGCGGTTGAATTAGATATTTTCATTACAGCTTCATCGTCATTAGGCACACGAATGATTGGGATAACTGGACCAAATGTTTCTTCTAAAACTAATTCACTTTTAGGATCAACATGATCTACAACTATTGGAGGTAACAAAGCACCCTTTCTTCCAGGGTGATATAAAATTTTTGCGCCGTCTTCTTCAGCCATAGAAACTCTTTTATCAAAAAGTTCTGCAGCTTGAGCATTAACAACTGTACCTAAGTCTGTTTCCATATTCATAGGATCACCAAATTTAATTTTCTTAGCACGCTCAAGAGCCATTTCAACAAATTGATCTGCAATAGATTCTTGAACCAGTATTCTTTTAACAGCTGTACAACGTTGACCAGAATTTTTTGTTGCTCCCGTAACAGCTAGCTCAACAGCTTTTTTAAGATCATCAGCATCTAAGTCATTTAAAACAATTAATGGATCATTACCACCTAGCTCAAGAACTGTTCTTTTGTATCCAGCTTGTTCAGCAATTAATTTTCCTACACCTACACTACCTGTAAAAGTAATGAGATCAATATTTGGATTCTTGATCATTTCTGATCCGATATCTTGAGGCCATCCAGTTACAACTGAAAACATTTCTGGTGGCAGACCTGCTTCATATAAAACATCAGCGAGTACCATTGCTGTTAAAGGTGTTAATTCTGTCTGCTTACATACTGTACAATTATTAGTTGCAATTGAAGGAGCAATTTTATGCGCTACCATATTCAAAGGGTGATTAAATGGAGTGATTGCTGAAATTGCCGTTAAGGGCTCTCTTATGGTAAATATTTTTCTCGCTTTTCCATGTGGAGTTAAATCACAAGAAAATATTTCTCCATCATCAAGAATACAAAGTTGAGCTGTTAATGAAAATACATCAAAAGCTCTTCCTACTTCGTATAGAGAATCTTGTTTTGAAATACCAAGTTCTAAAGTAATAATATCAGAAATTTCTTCTTTTCTTTTAACAAGTACTTCTGCAGCAGTTTGAAGAATTTTTTGTCTCTCGTATCTTGTAAGTTTAGGTTGGTAATTTGCAGCAATATCTAAAGCCTTTCTTGCATGCTCTGCAGTACCGGCAGGAACAGTTCCGATTACTTCACCTGTGAAAGGGTACTCAACATTTATTGTTTTATCTGAAGTAACTTTTTCTCCAGCAATACGCATTGCTTCATTAATCATTTTTTTGTGCATCATAGGGCTCCATTTATTGCATAATAAAATGCATCATAGTTATATAATTGTTTGCTAGTATCTAAGTTTTGTAATTTTAAATTTGATATGAATGGAACTTCTCTTTCATGGAGTCCTCCATGAGAACGTAAAGGTTCATTTAATCCAGAAAGATTGTGTTTATCTTCCGATGAACCAATAGTCATAAATTCTGAAGACATACATATAATATCCCCCATTCTATCAGGAGGTAAATTATAAGTAGAACATCCTTCATCTTTTGTTAAAACAACTTCTATATCTTTTATTTCTTGAATAGCGTTTACAACTAAATCAACCTTGCTCTTGTCTTCTAAATAAATTGTTGCAAAAGAACCAAGTGAACCATGATGAACGACATATGGATCTGTAATTGGTAGGATGACTTTAGCCATGTTTGGTTCAAATTTTTTATCTAAATAATCTTGTAAAAATATTGCATTAGGTGAGCCATCTTCTTTTGATTTTGGTTTCATCCCATGATCTGCTGTGATGATTATAGAAACATTCTCCTTATTTAAAAGACCAATATATTTATCAAACATTGCATAAAATTTATTTGCTGTTTCATTTCCTGGTGCATATTTGTGTTGAATATAATCCGTTGTCGATAAATACATGATATTTGGTTTGAACTCTTCAAGAAGCTTTACACCTGCAGCCATTACAAATTCAGAAAGTCCTTCAGAATATACTTCTGGCACTGGCATCCCCAACCAATCGTTTACATTATCTATACCATTGAGATCTTTTGTTGCTTGATCAGATTTTTCAGCAGAAAAACAAATAGCTCTCTCATCATCAAAACTTAATCCGTTTCCTAAAAGTGTTCTCAACTTGTCTTTTGCAGTAACAAGAGCAATTTTAGAACCAGAATTGTAAAATTTTTCAAAAATAGTTGGTGCTCGCATATATTTTGGGTCATTCATCATTACTTCCTCACCCGTCTCAGGTGTATAAAAGAAGTTTCCGCATATACCGTGTACAGAACTTGGTTGGCCTGTCACAATCGAAATATTATTAGGATTTGTAAAACTTGGAATAGCACTGTGAACTAGTAGATTTTCACCACTTGCAATTAATTTATCAAGATTTGGTGTAAGGTTAAATTTTGATGCTTCTTCGAGATACTCTTTTTGACTACCATCAAGGCATATAACAATAGCAGTTTTTGAGAAAGAGCTTGGATATTCTCTATTATTAATTTCTAAATTATCGGACACGATTTCAACTAATATATATTATTAAAAATACGAATTTATAGTTATCTGCTAGTTAAACTCAATCATAATTTGAATATTTGTTAATAAAATTGAAATAAAACTGAAATAAATAGATTTAAAATATTCTCAAGTTTAATAAAATTTTGTAGATTAAAATTAAGATACAGGGGGAATGAGTGGGGACAATATCACTTAAAAATATTTCAAAATCATTTGGGTATACACAAGTACTTAATAATTTGAATGTTGATATAAAAGATGGAGAATTCTTAACATTAGTTGGTCCATCTGGTTGTGGTAAATCTACGTTACTTAGAATTATTGCAGGATTGGAACAGCAGACTTCAGGTGATGTATTAATAGATAATAAAAATGTAAATAGAGTTAGAGCCAGTGAAAGAGATTTGGCAATGGTCTTCCAATCATATGCTCTTTATCCTCATCTCACAGTAAGAAGAAATTTAGAAACTCCATTAAGACTAAGGGATTATAATGCATTTGAAAGACTACCATTAATCGGTAATTTTTCTCCAAGCAAAAAAGAGAAAACAGAATCTATAAATCAATTAGTAAATAAAACTTCTGAAACTCTAAAAATTTCAGAACTATTGGATAGAAAACCAGGACAATTGTCAGGTGGTCAAAGACAAAGAGTTGCTCTTGGTCGTGCTATGGTTAGAGAGCCTGTTGCCTTTTTAATGGATGAGCCTCTTTCAAATTTAGATGCGGCTTTGAGAGTTCACATGCGATCTGAACTATCTGAACTTCATAATTCACTTAAAACTACTTTTGTATACGTAACACATGATCAAGCAGAAGCGTTAACTATGTCTTCTCGAATGGCTGTGATGATTGATGGAAATTTATTACAACTTGATACACCTCAAGAAGTATATGACAATCCTTCATCATTAAGTGTAGCTCAGTTTGTTGGAAGTCCAAAAATAAATATATTTAAAGGAACTGCAGACTCTAGTGGGACGGTAAGTTTTCTCAACGTTAATCTAAAAAGAAAAAGTTCAGAAAGTAATACAGATTTACATATTGGCATTCGGCCAGAACATTTAGAAATTACAAATGAAAGTAATGAAAATACATTTAGTGGAACAGTTGCATATAGAGAAAATTTAGGATCAGATATTTTCTTTCATGTAAATATTGAAGACGGTTCAAATAAAATAATTGTAAGGGGCTTACCACAATTTACACACCAAATTTTAAACGGTTCTAATGTAAATATTAAAAGAGTTTCAGATAAAGCATTACTATTTAATCAAGCAGGAATGAGGGTTCAATTTACTAATGCATAATTCAAAAGCTCACATATGGTTTATTGCACCAGCAATCATACTGATGATAATTATTTTAATCTTTCCTCTTTTTCTTGCAGGAGGAATTTCCTTTACTGACTATAATTTAGGAAACAAAACATTCGAGTGGGTTGGACTAGAAAATTATGATAAGATGTTCAATCGCAAAACATATGTCAAAATGATTTGGGCCACAGCGACGTATGTTATTGTTGTCGTTCCAATTTCTGTTGTACTTGGATTATGTGCTGCTATGCTCTTAAATTCACTAAGGTTTGGCGCTGATATATATAAAACAATTTTCTTTCTTCCAGTTATGGCTACTCTTCTTGCAATGGCGATTGCATGGGAATTTACTCTTCATCCAACATTAGGAATTGTAAATAGTTTTTTAGCAAATGGGTGTGGAGGAGTTAGAGAATTCATTCTTGGTTTTCATTGGTTGCCGTGGGTAGACTCACAAGAAAGTTGGTATGCTGTAGCATGTGCAAACAACATGGATTTTCCATATTGGTTAAAACAAAAAAATACTGCGATTTGGACAGTATGTTTCATAGGAATTTGGCAGGCTTTTGGTTTTAATATGGTTTTATATTTAGCTGGCTTAACAAGTATACCAAGAGAGTTATACCAAGCTGCAGAAATGGATGGAGCAAAATCTACATGGGAACAATTTAAACTTGTTACATGGCCAATGCTTGGTCCAACAACTTTGTTTGTTGTCACTATTACTACCATTAGAACGTTTCAAGTATTTGATACCATCGAAATACTTACTAAAGGTGGTCCATCAAAAACAACGTACGTAATGATGTATGCAATCTTTGAAAAAGCTATTCAACAAAACTTAACAAGTATCGGTGCAGCAATCACTGTTGTCTTTATTGGGTTTATTCTTGTGTTAACGTTTTTCCAAAGATATGTCATTGAGAAGAGGGTTCATTATTAATGGAAGCTAAACAATATATTGGGGAAGGTTGGAAGCATGCAATCTTAATTATTGGCGCAATCGTAGTGATGCTCCCTTTTTATATGATGGTTTCCATGTCATTAAAGTCTCAGCAAGAAATCCAATCAATTTCTGGTGGTCTTATTGGTGCACAAGAAACTCAAACGTTTCCCGTATGTGTTAAAACTGGTTATTCAGAAGAAACATGTACGATGAAACCATATCAATACAACTATTGGTTTGCTTTTGAAAAAGCTCCTATTCCTAGATACTTAATGAATGGTGTCATTGTTACATTATCAATCTTTATCATTCAGGTTCTTGTCGCCTTACCATGCGCCTATGCACTCGCCAAGTTACGGTTTTACGGGCGAGAGTTTGTTTTCTCGATGGTTTTATTTTGCTTGCTGATACCAGTTCACGGAATTGCGCTTCCATTATATGTTATGTTAGCCCAGGCAGGATTAGTTGACACCTATTCCGCCTTAATACTCCCCTGGACAATATCGGTGTTTGGAATCTTTTTGATGAGGCAATTTTTTATGACTGTGCCCGATGAATTAATTGATGCCGCCAGAATGGATGGCATGGGTGAATATGCCATCGTTTGGAAAGTAATGTTACCAACTGCAATACCAGCGTTACTCGCTTTTGCAATTTTCTCAGTTGTTGCACATTGGAATGATTACTTCTGGCCAAGAATGGTCATTACAGGAAACAGAGATCTTTTCACACCACCTCTTGGAATAAGAGAATTTAGAGGAGGTATAGACAGTGATGAGTTTGGGCCAATGATGGCTTCAATAGTCACAGTAACAGTTCCACTGATTGTTGCTTTTATAATTGCACAAAAAAGATTTATTGAAGGAATTACTTTGACAGGAATGAAGTAAATTCATATCAAGCAATTACTTTGTCAATTAATTTTATTTTCTTACTAATTCTGTTCTCAGCACTATGTCATGCTATTTGGAGTGCTATTATAAAATCAAGTAAGAACCCATTATCGTTAATGGGTATAACGTCTGTCTTAGAAGTTACAATTTTTTTACCTTTAACATTTACTGTTCCATTTCCAACTTTAGAAGTTTGGTATTTTTTAATTGCAACCGTAATAATTCATATCATTTATAGATTAAATGTAATTTATTCTTATAGATACGGAGATCTTTCGTACATATATCCAATTTCTAGAGGAAGCTCATGTTTGTTTGTAGCGATCATTAGTATTTTATTTTTAAGTTCCGATATTAGTGTTGCTGGTTTTGTTGGAATATTAATTGTTTGTATTGGATTATTTTTAATTTCTTATTCTAAAAATTTATCTTTTAACTTCAGAGGTTTTACTCTCGCAATATCAACCGCTATTCTAATTACTGCATACACTTTAGTTGATGGGGTTGGGGTTAGACTTTCTGAAAATGGTTTTTCATATATTTACTGGCTCTTCACACTTAATGGAATACCTTTATTAATTATTGGTTTGATATCTAAAGATGGTTTACGAAAAAGAGAAACTTACACTTTTAGATCGGGTATTGCTGCTGGTGTATTTGCAACAAGTAGCTACGCAATTGTAGTTTGGAGCATGCAATTTATAGAAATAGCTTATGTCTCAAGTATTAGAGAAATAAGCATTGTCTTTGCTACAATTATAGGAATGGTTTTCTTATTTGAGAGAAATGCAAAATCTCGAATAATACCCTCAATTTTAATAGTAGGAGGTATTTCTGTTGTTTATTTTCAGATTCTTTAACCAAAAAAATATAGACTTTTTGTATTAAAATTTTATATGAACTTGATGGATGAGGATGTTCTCATTGTAGACCGAAAAACCCAAACTATCTCTTGCGATGGTGGTGAAGATGGTTTAGGACATCCGGCTGTTTATTATACCTTCAATAATGAAAACAAAATAGTCTGTGGTTATTGTGGTAAAATGTTTATAAAAGAAGAAGAGTAGAAATGTATAAGGAATCTTGGGGTTTAAAAAGAATTTGTCCGATGTGTAGTAAGCAATACTATGACCTAGGAAGAACAGAGCTTGAATGTCCAGAATGTGGTAAACAAATTGAAGTCACCACTATGACTAGACCAAGACGTGGTAGAAAGCCTGGTAGCACAAATGCTGCTCCTCTTACAAATCCTATTCCTGCAAAACCAAAAGAAAAAGATGATGATCTTGATATCGATAATTTGGATCTGGATAATAATGAAGACAATCTAGAAGATGATACTGTTTTATTAGAGGACGAAACAGAAATCGATCCAATAGCAGAGGGTATTAAGCCAAAAGAAGATAACGAAGAAGAATACTAAAATTTCAATAAAAATTTAGAAGATGTTTAAGGTACTACAAAACACTTGGGCCCTTTTTTTCGGCTTTGCGTTAATTAGTCTTGGTCACGGTTTGCAAGGAACACTAATCGGTGTTCGTTCTGTTTTAGAAGGTTTTAGTTTTTTTGCATCTGGACTTATTATAGCTGGTTATTACGTTGGATACTTAACTGGCGCGTTAACAATTCCAATTTTTTTACAACGTGTTGGTCACATAAGAGTTTTTGCTGCTTTAGCATCACTTGCTTCAATTGCTATATTATTACACTCAGTATTTGTTCACCCCTATTCATGGATGTTTATACGAATATTAACTGGTTTAAGTCTTGCTGGGATTTATGTGATCATGGAGAGTTGGTTGAATGAAAAATCAACTAATCAAACACGCGGTCAATTACTTTCCGTTTACATGATTATTACATTTGTGTTTGTTGGAGCAGGACAATTTTTGTTAAATTTAGGTGATCCAGCTAAAGTTGATTTATTTATTTTAGTATCAATCTTATTATCATTCGCACTTCTTCCTATTCTTTTATCTTCAACAAAACAACCTAATACAGAAAGTCCTAAATTTTTTTCTTTAAGAGAATTTTATACTGTTTCACCTTTAGGTTTTGTTGGTGCATTAGCAACGGGTTTATCGCATAGTGCGGTTTTTGGGTACGGTGCAATTTATGCATCATCTATTAATTTAAGCTTATTTGAAATTTCTTTGTATATGATGATTATAACATCGGCTGGCGCCCTATCTCAATGGCCTATTGGATATTTGTCCGATAGAATTGATAGACGTATTATTCTTATTGGTGTTTCTTTTATGGCTTCAGGTTTGAGTTTATTTTTTGTTTTTGCAAACTTTATGCCACTAACATTGTTCTTAATTTTTACTGGTCTTTTTTCTATTGCATCTTTACCAATGTATTCACTTACGGTTGCTCATACAAATGACTTCTTACAACCTAATGAGATAGTATCAGCAAGTGCAACCTTTGGTATACTTATTGGTATTGGATCAATTATCGGACCTTTGTTTGTTTCTGGATTCATGGAAATTTTGGGAGCGGCAGGTTTTTACATTTATTTATTTTTAATACATGGACTGCTAGGACTTTTTGGTTTGTATAGAATGACTCAAAGAACTAAACCGCGAGATCTTGAATCACAATACAATCCTTTACCACGAAATATTAGTCCTGCCGGTATGGAAATGAATCCCGTTACTGAGCCAACTGAGGACGAGTAAGTCTTTTAAATATTCTGTGAAGTAACAAGAGGATGATTATTCCCATATAAATGACTGGTTCAGTTTTATCAGCGCGAACTAAAACATAAAAATGCATACTAGCTAGAATGGCTACTGGATAAATTAAATAATGAATTTTCTTCCATAATTTAAAACCTAGTCGTTTAATCATATTGTTTGTTGAAGTGCTAGCAAGCGGGATTAGAAAAAGAAAACTTATAAAACCAAAAGTTATGAATGGTCTTTTTATAATATCTTGTATGATAAATTGCATATCTAAAAAATGGTCTAAAATGATGTAAGTGGAAAAATGCAAACAGACATAATAGAAAGAAAAAAGTCCAATCATTCTTCGTAATACAACTATCGATTTTAAAGGTTTAATATTTGATAGAGTAGTAATCATAAGAGTTATTATTATTAATCTGAGTGCCATTAGACCTAACTCATCCATTAGTTTTTCAATTGGATTTACTCCAAGATTCCCAGTAACAAATTGGTACGCCCAGAGTAGACTTGGAAATAGAATCAAAATAAATAAGACAGGTTTACTGCGGTTAAAATTTCTTGTTGAAAACATTCATTAATAAAATTTAGTCAAATCTAAATCTTTATAGAGATGTGCTACTTCTTCTTCATAGCCATTAAACATAATTGTTTCTCTTCTTTTAAACTCTCCAATTCGTCTTTCTGTTCCTTGACTCCATCTTGGATGATTAACATTAGGATTAACATTAGCATAAAAACCATATTCCCAAGGAGCTAAAGTTTCCCAAGATGTTTCCGGTTGAGTATCTAAAAATCTAATTTCCACAATTGATTTAATTGATTTGAAACCATACTTCCATGGAACAACCAATCTTATAGGTGCACCATTTTGATTAGGCATTTCATGACCATACAATCCAGTTGCTAGTATTGTAAGGGGATTCATTGCTTCATCCATTCGTAGCCCTTCTCTATATGGCCAAATAATTGTTCTCTTTTGCTGACCTGGCATTTCTTCCGGCCTGAAAACAGTTACAAACTGAACATACTTTGCTGAACTTAAAGGTTCGGCCATTTTTATAAGTTCAGATAACTGAAAACCTTGCCAAGGAATAACCATGGACCATGCTTCAACACATCTCAATCGATAAACTCTATCTTCTATTGTTACATTTGATAAAATTTTTTCTAAATCAAATGTTTGAGGCTTTTTCACAAGACCATCTATTTTTATTGTCCATGGCCTAGGTTTAAAATTTCCAGAATTTAAATGGGGATGTTTTTTATGAGTCCCAAACTCATAAAAATTATTGTAGGTTGTGATTTCTTCGTAAGAATTAAGTTTATCGTTTTCATTTAGATTTTTAGTATAAATTGAAAGATCACTATCGTGGTTTGCAAATGCTGATGAGGTAATCGTTGCTAGCATGGCGCTAGCTAAAGATCCCTTTATAAACTTACGTCTATTTAAATATGTCTTATAGGGTGTGATTTCAGATCCTAAAATTTTCATAATAATAATATATATCTTAAATATTAAAATTGAAGATTTGCTTCAATAATCTTAGCTTTTAAAATGGGAATTATATTTATTTAGTATTTTTTCTGGCCATGTACTTTTAATAAATTCAAGAATGGACCAAACATCGTCATCTGATAACGTATCATTAGCAAGCATTTTACCTTCATAATCAGGAATTATTTTTTTAAAACCATATTTAATTACATGAAATAAATACTCTGGGGAATGGTGCCATGTATGACCTGTGCCATTGAGAGGAGGAGCTCTTCGATGACCATCTTCATCTAACGATTTATTCCACTCTTCATGACCAGCTAAATTACCCATATGACATCCAGCACAATTTTCAGCATATAATTTCATACCTTTAAAAATATCAACTTCTGCTGCATGAATACCCGGACCAATGGATAGGATTGTGAGTGTAGTAATAAATTTCAAGATTTGCATTTAGAATATATATTTTTTTAAATTTATATTTCATTACAAATATGTCTTTTTTTTGATAGAATATATAAATGAAAAAAATTCTCATAATTTTTGCTTTTTTTACTTTAATAATTTCACTTAACAAACACGCTTACAGTGAAAAGATACACGGCATTGCAATGCATGGAACACCAAAGTATGCCAGTGATTTTGAATATCTAGATTATGTAAATCCAAACGCACCTAAGGGTGGTACTGTAAAATTTGGATCATATGGTTCTTTTGATAATTTAAATAGAGTAGCTTTTAAAGGTTCCAAAGCAGCTGGTCTTGGCTATGTTAATGATACTTTGATGAGAAGAGTATGGGATGAAGCATTCTCTCTTTATGGTTTAATAGCTGAAAAAGTAGAATTACCTGAAGATAGATCCTCTATAACTTTTTATTTAAATTCAAATGCAACTTTTCATGATGGCTCACCAATAACACGTGATGACGTATTGTTTAGTTTAGAAACGTTTCAAACAAAAGGTACTCCAAATCAGAAAAAAACTTATGGCAAAGTTATTAAAACTGAATTGATTGGAAATGATGGAATAAAAATGATTTTTGAAAATAATGAAGATAAAGAATTGCCTCTTATTATTGCAGGCTTTCTTCCTATTATTCCAAAAAAGTTTTATGAAAATCTTGATGTTACAAAAACATTTTTAGATATTCCTCTAGGCAGCGGTCCATACCAAGTTGATAGTCTCGATCCAGGACGTCAAATAAAATACAAACGTGTTGAAGATTATTGGGCAAAAGATTTACCGGTAAATAAAGGTCTCTATAATTTTGATACAATTATTTATGATTATTACAAAGACTCAAATGTCTTAGTTGAAGCTTTTAAGGTTGGTGAATACGATTTTAGAAGAGAATACAACGTTAAACGTTGGTTATCAGAATATGATTTCAAAGCTGTCCAGAATGGTGAGGTAATACTGACAGAAATGAATAACGATAGACCTGTTGGAATGAATGGTCTTGTGATGAATACAAGACGTGACATATTTAATAATAGAAATGTAAGACTTGCTTTAAGTTATGCCTATGATCATGAATGGATTAATAAAACAATATATCAAAATGCATATGTGAGAACAGATAGTTATTTTGATAATTCACCATTAGCTTCTTCAGGCTTACCATCAAAAAATGAGTTAGAATTATTGAATGTATGGAAAGATGAAATTCCAGCAGAGGTATTTACGGAAACATTTATTCCACCTATTACGGATGGCAGTGGTAATGATCGTAAAAATTTATTGAAAGCAAAAGAAATACTCGAGAAAGAGGGATGGTTTGTTGAAAATGGCAAACTCATAAAAGATGGAACGGAATTCAAGTTTGAGTTTTTGATCGTCAGTCCATCTGATGAGAAGATTGCCTTAGCCTATCAAAGTAATTTAAAAAAACTTGGCATTACAATGGATGTAAGAACTGTTGATTCATCACAGTATCAAGAACGTTTGTTAAGTTATGACTTTGATATGATTAAAAGATATTGGGGAGTCAGTTTAAGTCCAGGAAATGAGCAACAATTTTATTGGGGATCAGAAGTTGGTCAAAAAGATGGAAGTAGGAATTATCCTGGTATTAATAGTCCAGCAGTCGATGCATTAATTGAAAAACTAATTAGTGCTACTAATAGAGAAGAATTAACAACGGCGATTCACGCACTTGATAGAGTATTGTTATGGGGTCACTACGTAGTTCCTCTTTATCATAGCAACAAAGACAGAATTGCTTATTGGGATTTTTTTGAATATCCAGACGAAATTCCACTGTACGGAATTGTAATTGAGTCTTGGTGGATTAATAAAGATAAACAATAAAATAAGTAATCAAATATTTTTATGAGTCATACAAGAGCTAACATACTTATGTTAATTGCCTCACTTATATGGGGAACTGCTTTTGTAAGCCAAACTACTGGAATGGGAGCCATAGGTCCTTTTACTTTTAGTTTTGGAAGATTCTTTTTTGCTTTTTTAACAGTAATTCCGTTCGCGATTTATCTAGAACAACAAAATATTGTTAAAATATTAAGTGATAGAAAAAAAGTTTATCTTTGTTTGGCTACAGGTTTTTTTCTTTTTGGTGGTATGGGTCTTCAACAATACGCTTTACAAAAATCATTAATATCAAATGCTGCTTTTCTTAGCACTCTCTACGTTCCCTTTGTTGGTATAATTTCAAGATTCATAATTAAAAAACAGGTACACTGGATTATCTGGATTGCCATTTTACTTTGTTTGTATGGATCATATCTTTTATCCTCAAATCAATCAGTTGAAATTCAACAATCAGATTCACTTTTGTTTATCGCTGCTTTGTTTTTTGCCTTACATATCATTTGTATCGATATTTTTATAAAAGAACTCAACAGTCCTTTTTTATTTGGAAGTATTCAGTACTTTATTGTTTTTATTTTATCTATGATCCTAGCTTTTATGTGGGAGGACCCAAAGCTCTCCAATATGCAAATTGAATGGTTTGAGATTTTATATACGGGTATTTTTTCTGCTGGCATTGGGTATACACTTCAAATTATTGCTCAAAATAAAGCTAATCCTGCTCCTGCAGCTATTATTTTATCAATGGAGTCAGTCTTTGCTGCAATAGCAGGTTGGATACTTTTAAATCAAGTTTTAGACACACAAAAAATACTTGGATGCCTTGCAATATTTATTGGAGTCATTATAGTACAGTTAGTACCAATAATTATTAAACAAAAATGAGTGATAAATTAGACGTAGTTGGAATTGGAAATGCTATGGTAGATGCCATAATTCCTTCCAATCAAAGTGAAATTGAAAAACATGAAATTAATAGAGATTCTATGAATCTTATTGATGAAAATTTAAAAAATAATTTGCATGAAAGTTATTCTATTAGAGAAATGGCTGGTGGAGGTTCGCTTGGTAACTCCATGTTTGGTATCACCTCTTTTGGCGGTAATGGAAGTTTTATTGGAAAAATTAAAAATGATGAAATTGGAGTATACCTTCAAAAAGATATGATCCGGGAAGGACTAAAATTTCCATTGGGATTTACATCTCCTGATATTTCAACTGGATGTTGTACAATTTTTGTTGAAGAAGATGGAACAAGAACAATGTGTACTTTTCTTGGTGCTGGGACATTAATAGGACCTGAAGATATAAAAGAGGATGATATTAAAAATCATAAGATTGCATATTTGGAAGGTTACTTGTGGGACAATGAGAATGCAAAAAAGGCTATGAAAAAAATGGTAGATATTTGCAAAGCCGATAATCAAAAAATTGCATTTACTTTATCTGATCTTTTTTGTGTTGATAGACACAGAGACTCTTTTAAAGAATTAATAACTGAGAATGTTGATATTCTTTTTGCTAATGAAGATGAAATCAAAGCAATGGCACAAACAGAAAGTTTTGAAGAAGGTCTAGAATATGCAAAATCATTAAATATAATTGCTGCTATTACCAAAGGAAGTAGTGGATCAGTTATTGTTTCTGGTAATGACATCACTGAAGTTGCTGCAAAAAAAGTAGAAAAAGTTGTAGATACAACTGGAGCTGGGGATTTATTTGCAGCTGGTTTTTTATTTGGTTATTCTAAAGGTAAAGCAATGGATGAATGCGGTAATTATGCATCAATTGCTGCTGCAGAAATTATTTCGCATTATGGTGCAAGACCTTTAGTAAAATTATCTAGTTTAATTTAGCTAATAATTTATTTTTATTTTCATTATCACAAAAAGAATACTTAATTGCGTTATGAGTAAGGGAGGTTAGTTCCTTTTCATTTAAGCCTAAATCTTCCATGACTTTGTATTCACCGTTTATCGTTGCATTAAAAAAAGGAGGGTCATCCGAATTCACTGTTACTTTTACTCCTTGATCAAATAATGTTTTCACAGGATGATCTACATAATCTTTGTAAATTTTAGTTGCAATATTACTTGTTGGACAAGTTTCTAGAATAATATCCTTATCAATTATTTCTTTAACTAAATCAGGATCCTCTATTGATCGAACTCCATGACCTAATCTTGTTGGATGAAGAAGCTTAATAGCATTTCTTATATTCTCTGGACCATCCCATTCACCTGCATGAACGGTAATTGGAAAATTTTCTTTTTTTAACATATCAAATGTTTCAACAAATAAATTTGGAGGAAAATGAAGCTCATCACCAGCCAAACCAAAACCCACTAAACATGGATGAGGATTATTTAAAACTTCTTCAGCAGTTCCTTGTACTGACTCTTGTCCTAAATGTCTGATCCCATTCATTATGTAACGTGAAACAATACCATAATCTTCTTCAGCTTTTTTGGAAGCTTCGTAGACTCCTTCAATAAAAGAATGATACGTCATACCTTTTTCTTTAGCATGAGTTGAGGAAATCATCGCTTCGACATAAAGAACATTGTTAGACGCGCAATCTTTTAAATATTCATACGTTAATTCAAAATAATCTTCTGGGGTATGTATGACAGAAGTAACAATGTCATATTTTTTTATAAAATCATAAAAATCATCCCATTGGTATGCGTACTTTGAACCAAAAATTTCTTCGGATATTTGATGGTTATTTCGTTTGGCAAATTTTTTGCATAAATCTGGCGTAATAGTTGCCTCTAAATGAACATGAATTTCTGCTTTTTTAACTGAATTAAAAATATTCATATAAATAAAATTACCTATATAATAATATTATGGAAGCAAGAATAAACAGAAGGAACTTTGTTTTTGGCGCAAGCTGTTCTTTATGCGGTTCTGTGATTTTACCAGCTTGTACACAAGTACCGCTAACGAATAGAAAACAGCTAAATTTATATGATAGTAACTTGCCTATAATTTTAATGGGCGGAGGTGTAGCTGGTCTTCCGAAAGTTTATCCAAATGAAAGAGCTCTAAATAAAGAAGTTGAAAAAACATATTCAAAATTTTTATCTAAAGCTAAAGAAGATAAAATTCTTTTGGATAACACAGATGAATCTAAAAAAATTGAGGAGATTGGAACAGAAATTTATACCTCTCTAGATACATTTTATATTAATAAGCGTGAAAAAAATCCTGTAGAAAATTTTAATTGGCAGTTTGCACTAATTGAATCTGATACAAAAAATGCGTGGTGTATGCCTGGTGGTAAAATTGCTTTCTATACTGGTATACTTCCTGTTTGTAAAAATGATGATGGGATTGCAGCAGTTATGGGGCATGAAATTGCGCATGCATTTGCAAGACACACTGTAGAAAAATTAACCCAAGCGTCTATGATTCAAATGGCAACTATAGGCATATCGCGAAGTAGATATGCAGAACTTTTAAATAAATCTTTTAAAGTAGGAAATGTCGGAGGTAATGTTTACAACTCAGTTGTTAAGTATGGGATTTTTCTTCCTTTTAGTAGAAAAATGGAAAGTGAAGCTGATTATCTAGGTATGGGATTTATGAATCTTGCAGGATTTGATATTAATGAGCCAGCTAAACTATGGCAAAGAATGATGGCGGCACAAGAAGGAAGGGTGCCTGAATTTATGGGTTCACATCCAAGTCCTGATAATAGATCTAAAAAGTTTCTTGAATGGGAAAGTGAAATTTTAGATAAATTTCCTCAAGTTTAATTTTAGTGTAATAGGTATTTTATGATTGCTGTTGAAGTTAAAGATCTTACTCACTCTATTAATAATAAAAAAATTTTAAATAATATTAATTTTAATCTCAATAAAGATAGTATCTCTTGTATTTTGGGACCGTCAGGTAGTGGAAAAACTACTTTATTAAAGCTTATAGCAGGTCTTGAAAAAGTACAGTCAGGGAAAATTATTATTAATGGTGAAGAAGTAAGTAGTACAGCAAAACACTTACCTACAGAAAAAAGAAAAATTGGTTTTTTATTTCAAGATTACGCTTTATTCCCGCATTTGACAGTAAAAGAAAATTTGAGATTTCCAACTAATGCTAAAAATTCAACTAATAATGTTGATGAAATTATTGAATTAATAAAATTACCAAATTCACTAGATAAATACCCACACGAGTTAAGTGGTGGTGAACAACAGAGAGTTGCTCTTGCACGATCTATAATTTCACAACCTGATTTACTATTATTAGATGAGCCTTTTTCAAGTTTGGATTTAAGCCTTCGAGAAGAGGTGAGAGATGATACGCTGCATCTTTTACAAAAATCAAATGTGTCTGTAATTATAGTCACTCATGATCCTTTCGAAGCAATGTTTATCTCAAATCATATAAATATTTTTGATAAATCAGGTTCGATTGTACAGTCAGGAACTCCAAATGATCTCTATAACAATCCAAAAAATTCATATGTTACAGGTTTTTTTGGTGAAACAAATAAATTTCAAGGTGTCGTTAAAGAATCTCATATTTACACGCCGGTTGGGAAAATTAAAACACCTGGAAATTTAGAAGGTGAAAAAGTTGTTGTACACATAAGACCTCAAGGTATAAAACTAAACAAACAGCCAACACCAGTTAATGGAATTAAGGGAACCGTTATGGCATCAAAATTAATGGGGTCATTTAGCTTTATCCATTTATCTGTTTTAGATAATAATAATGAAGTTGTTCATGTTCATAGCCACATGCCTGCTGACTTTAATCCAAAACAATCGTCTGCAGTCGAAATAGAAATTGATAATGAACAGGCTTACATATTTAAGAATTAAGTTTTAGTTTTTTATTGATTTAGTAATTGTTCTGTTAAGAAAAATTACCGGTCCTAATCCAGCAATAACGATAATTAGAGCTGCAAATGCTGACTCCTCCAACATTTCATCAGAGGCATATTGATAAACATAGGTTGCTAGTGTCTCAAAATTAAATGGTCTTAATAAAAGAGTTATTGGAAGTTCTTTTAAGATGTCTACGAAAACTAGTATTCCTCCAACTAATAAATTTGTATACAGCAAGGGTAATATAATTCTTCTTATACTTTTGAAAAAACTAACACCCATTGTTCTTGATGCATCTAATAAGTTTGGATGAATTCTTGAAATACCTGATGTAATGGCTCCATTACCAACAGCTAAAAATCTTATACTATACGCAAATAATAAAATTATAAATCCACCAACAGCATAACTCATGCGAAAATAAATTAAATCATTAAGCCAACCAACAAATACCACTATTCCAACAGCAAGAATTGTTCCTGGAAAAGCATAACCAGAAGAAGCAAAAAATATTAAAATTTTTTGGAAATTATTTGATTTATATGCCCCAACTATAATCATTAATAAGGAAAGCAACATAATGAATGATGAAGAAATAAATGCTACAGATATGCTTGAAATTGTTATTTGAAAAATTTCAATAAAATTTATTATAGAATAACCTTTAATTACAAAATTCAATAAAATTGAAACAGGTATTATAAAACCAAGACTTAAAGGTATTAGGCAAATTAAAAACAATAAAAAATTTTTAACTCCTGAAACTGCTTGGGTTGGTGTATAAGATGCGCCACTGTACTTTTCATGGAATTTTCTGCTACGCCTACCCAAATACTCTAAAGTTAAAAGTACTATAACAATCATAAATAAAATACTAGAAATCTGTGATGCGCCAGATAAACTATTCATTCCTAGCCAAACATTAAATACACCTAAGGTTAATGTTTCAATAGCAAAATAATCAACTGTCCCAAAATCAGAAATTGTTTCCATTAGTACTAAGGCCAAACCTGCAATTATACCTGGACGACCAAATGGAATAGCAACATTTAAGAAGGAATTCCTTCCGTAAATAGAACTAGTTTGAAAAAAAGATATAGGAGTCGTTATAAATGATGCTCTAGTCATTAAATATACATATGGATACAATACAGATGACATTACCAAAATTGCACCTCCCATTGATCTCACATTTGGAAACCAGTAATCTTTCGTGCTCGTCCAACCAAATATGTCTCTTAACAATGATTGAAGAGGACCAGCATATTCAAAAAAGTCAGTATAAGTATAAGCAATAATATAAGCTGGGACAGCAGCTGGTAATAATAACATCCATTCGAAAAATTTTTTCCCAAAAAAATTATATCTTGTCACTATCCAAGCAGTAGTTAAACCAAAAACTAAACTTAATCCTCCAACACCAAACATTAGAATTATTGTATTGGTCAGATATCTGGGCAAAACGGTTGAAAATAAATGTGGCCATAGTGATGTGTCGCCTAAGATCGCGTAATAAAATATTGAAAAAATAGGGGCGATAATTACTAAAGCAATTATCGCCACAGAATAGGACCATAAATTAAAATTTATCAAAACAGCTAACCTATAATTTACCAGCCTACTCTATCAATGATTTTCTGAGCTACTGGAGCAAATTCTGCAAGTTTTTCAACAGGCAGTTTATCTTCTTTAAACTCGCCCCATGATTTTAACTCATCAGTTAATTGCATATCTGGATTAACTGGATATTCATAGTTTATAGAACTGTAAAGGACTTGTGCTTTTGGCTGAGTAAGAAATTCAAGTAGTGCAATCGCATTGTCTTTATTTTTAGAGTACTTTATCACACCTCCACCAGCAACATTAATGTGATTCCCTCTGTCTTTTTGATTAGTAAAAACTAACTCTATTGAGTTAGCCCACTCTTTTTGTTCTGGATTCTTTTCATTAAATTTCATTTTTCCAAAATAATATGTATTCATTACAGCAATATCACAGACACCTTCATAAATTGCTTTTGCTTGAGCTCTATCATTTCCCTCAGGTTTACGTGCTAAATTTGCAACAACGCCTGCAGCCCATTCTTCAGCAATAACTTCTCCATTTGCAGCAATTATTGAAGCTAAAAGTGATCTATTGTAGTCATGGCTGCCAGGTCTTGTACAAATTTTACCTTTCCATTTTGGATCAGATAAATCTTCTATTCTTTTAATTGAGTCTGTAGATACTCTTTCTTTTGATATTGCAACAATTCTAGCTCTCTTTGAAAGTGCAAACCATTTATTATTACTGTCTCTTAAATGATTTGGAATATTCATATTCAAAATATCTGAGTTAATTGATTGCAAAATATCCTTTTCAACAAATTGGTTTAACCTTGCTATATCAACTGTTAATACCAAGTCAGCAGGTGTATCTTCACCTTCAGCTAAAACTCTTTCTAGCAATCCTTTTTTTGCATGTAAAACATTTACCTTTATGCCAGTCAATTTTGTAAATTCCTCAAAGAAAGGATCTATTAAAATTGGCTGCCTGTAAGAATAAACATTAACCTCTTTGGCAAACAAGTTTAGTGAAATGGTAGATGCAATTAGTATCAATAGTAATCTAAAAATAATTTTCATATAACCTTCTTTTTTTTGTGGAGATAATAAATATCTCCACGTTCTATGATTAAGAATCTTATTAAAAATTATCAGATTACGAATGTAGATCTATATGAATTTTTTTTTAATATCAGTGTTATTAAAATTCATAAAATTGGATTTATTCTAAATTTAATGCTAAAAATGTTGGGGCCACTTGTGGCCCCTATCCAAAACTACTTTATTGAAATTAGTCTAGCTTTTTTTTCTTCTGGAATAATTCTCTCCAAATCAATTGCTAAAAGTCCATTCTTCAATTCAGCATCTTTAACTTTGATGTCTTCTGAAATTGTGAACGATCTTTCAAACTGTCTTGTTGAGATTCCTTTATGGATTACACCATTGCCATTTTCATTAACCACTTTTTCTTTAGGTTTATTTCTAACAGTTAGGTTGTTTTCTTTTAATTCAATCTCAATATCTTCTTTACTATATCCAGCAAGAGCAACTTCAATTTTATAGTTATGCTCATCAACTCTATGAATATTGTAGGGTGGATAATTTGTATTGTATCGTTCCGTAGACTCCAACATTCTATCAAATTCGTCAAAAATCGAGTCAAATCCAACAGAGAATGGTCTTAGAGAATTCCAAACGGATAGGTTTCTAGTCATAATAACTCCTTTATTAAGCAAGTTTATTTTGCCCGCACCCACAATGGCATACAGACAATTATAATGTGGGGATGATTGTACGTAATTCAAGTCTTTGTTATTTTTTTCTTATAAACGATAATCCATCAGATAATGGCAGAAGAGAGAATTCCACCCTTGTGTCATTTTTTATTTTTAAATTTAAATCACGGATAGTTTTTGTTTGAGAGTCTTGTTTAGTTTCATCTGCCACATCGCCGTGCCAAAGCATATTATCAATAATTATTATTCCGTTAGAAACTAATAAGTTTAGCGACAGTTCATAATAATTTGGATAATTATTTTTATCAGCATCTATAAAAATTAAATCATAGCTCTGTTGACGGTCTATCATGCTTTGCATTACTTCAACACCATCTCCAATAATCGATTCAATTTTTGAACTTATATTATCTAATTCCCAATATTTTTTTGCTAAGGATAAAAATTCATCTGAATTATCAACAGTTACGATTTTTCCTGAATCAGGTATACCTCTAGCTAAAAACAAAGTGCTCATCCCTGTAAACCTTCCAATTTCTAAACAGTTTTTAGCATTGGAAATTTTAGTTATCATTTCTAAAAACTGACCTTGTTCTTTTGCAATCTGCATTTGGGAAACACTACCAAGTTTTAAAGTTTCATTTTCTAGTTCAGTAATTATTTTATCTTCTCGGTAACCTACGCTTTGTAAGTATTGCACAAGTGCCTCGTTAATTTCAGTTTGAGTGCTCATTAATTTATGGTTTCAAATATTTCAGATAGTTTGTGAGTTTTTTTATCTGAAATGATGAAACAACTTTGTATTTTATTTATTAAATTATCATCTATATTTTTATTTGAGTACAGACTTAATAAAGGAGTTGAGGAATTTACTTCATCGCCAATATTGAGTACATTATCATATCCAACTCCGTAATCTATTTTATCGGTAACCTGTTTTCTACCACCTCCAAGTTCAATAAGTATAAGGCCTAATTCTCTGGTATGAATATTTTCTATCCACCCATACTTAATAGGAAATATATCTTTTTGAATAGATGTATTAGTTAGATCTTTTTCATAAGATGTTAAAATATTTTTTGGTCCACCCAAGGCTGCAACCATCATTTCAAATTTTTCTGCAGCTAGTCCATTATTAATAACCGTATTAATTTTATTATAAGCCTCTTCTTTTGAAATTTTATAAATGTTTACTAATAGCGAAGAAATTAATTCATTAGTGATCTTCTCTAATCGATGATCTTTAAAATCATTTTTAATATATTTTATACATTCTAATATCTCTAGTGTATGACCAGCACTTTTACCTAAGACCTGATTCATATCTGTTAATATAGCTTCGCAATGTAAACCTGCTCCTTTAGCGACTCTTACTAAGGAGTTAGATAAATCTCTTGCTACATCAATAGTGCTATTAAAAGACCCATTACCAACTTTTACATCAAGGACCAAAGATGAAAGACCGCTTGCAATTTTTTTTGAAAGAATAGATGATGTTATTAAGGGTAAAGATTCTACTGTACCTACAATATCCCTTATTGAATATAATTTTTTATCAGCTGGTGCTAAGTTAGAGGTTTGACCGATAATTGCACAACCAACGTCTTTTACAACTTTTTTAAAAGTTTCTAAATCAGGCTTTGTATTGTACCCGGGGATTGAATCAAATTTATCCAGAGTACCGCCGGTATGACCCAAACCTCTACCTGAAATCATTGGTACATACAGTCCACAAGCTGCAAGTATTGGTGCTAATATAACGCTCGTCTTGTCTCCAACACCACCAGTTGAGTGCTTATCACAAACCAACTCAAAATCTACAATCTCAGACCAATTCAATGTGTCACCTGAGTTCGTCATTGCCTCAGTTAAACAAACAGTCTCTTCAGACGTCATTCCATTTGAAAATATTGCCATGCTCATTGCTGCAATTTGTGCATCTGAAAAAGATCCATTTGTTAAACCGTCTACAAAAAAGTTGATATCTTCTTTTGACAAATCTTTGTTGTCTCTTTTTTTTCTAATTATCTCTTGAGGTAACATCGAATTGAACTTCTTGTATAAATTGTTTAATTAAATTTAAAACATTGTTCTCTGCTAAACTTGCATTCTCTAAAGTTTCCTGATGACTTAATTTTGTTTTATTCATACCCGCAGCTAAGTTGGTGATTACACTGATACCAATAACGGGAAGTCCGCAATGATTAGCAACTAAAACTTCTGGTACTGTAGACATTCCAACTGCATTTCCACCTATTACTTTTAAGGCATTGATTTCAGCAGGTGTTTCAAAATTTGGTCCTGAGTACATACAATAAATACCTTCATAAATTTTTTGATCTATTTTTTTAGCGACTTGTATTAGCTGATCTCTATAAAACTTATGGTACCCATCACTCATATCATGAAAGCGAGGGCCATACTCTTCAGCATTGGGTCCAATAAGTGGATTGAAACCACTCCAGTTAATATGATCCTTAATTGCCATTAGACTACCAGCCGGCATAGCTTCATCCAAACTGCCTGCTGCATTTGTAACAATTAATAACTTACAGCCAATATCCTTTAAAACTCTTATAGGTGAAGCTAAGCTTTGAGGATTGTGCCCTTCATAAATATGTGATCTTCCATACATACAAACAACATTTAAAGTATTTATTTTTCCTAAAACTAATTTACCTGCATGACCTTTGACAGTTGGCTGTGGAAAATCAGATAATTGTTCATATGAAATTGATTCTTGAATATCTTTTTCTTCAAAAAAATTAGTGAGTCCACTTCCTAAAATTACAGCGATGTCTGGTGCAGTATTACTAGTTATTTCTAAAAATTTTTTGGCCGAAGGTAGCATTAAAGATTCTCTGGGCCAAAAGAATCTGGCAGTAGTTCTTCGAGTGTAGATGTTTTCATATGACCATTTTCGTTACACATATGAATCTTAGTATCTAAAGTAGCAAATTCTCTTAACCTCTGTCTACATCCGCCACAAGGTGAGCATAATAGTTCACCTGAGCCTATAACCACAACTTCTAAAATTTTTTTGTTTCCATTAGATATCATATTTCCAATTGCAGTTGCTTCGGCACACTGTGATTGAGGATAGGCTGCATTTTCAACATTACAACCAGTAATAATTTTACTATCTTCTGTTAGAAAAGCTGCTCCTACTTTAAAATTTGAATATGGAACATGGGCTTTTTCTCTAACTTTTTTTGCAGCCTTAAATAAACTATCAAAATTTTCTGAAACCATATTCTTGTTTAACATGAAATTCTTAAAAAAATTATTTATTTCTAAATCTTAAACAATTCTTGAGACAAATCAGGAAGATGATCTCCCCAAAAAACTTCTTTACGTAAAAAATCTGGATCTTGATTAAAACAAATAGACATTGCAGAATTATAAACAGCCCTAGAATCAATAGTCGAATTTAAATCTCTTCCCTCAAATAATTCTTTCTTCTTAAGTCCGGGCCAGTCTGTATAAACTTGAGATTTTTTTAGTAAGCCTCCTGCCATTAGTATTGCACTTCCGTATCCATGTTCTGTACCATAACCTCCATTTTGTTTAATAGTTCGGCCAAATTCAGTGAGAGTAAGAATTAGTGTATTATCAAACGCTTGGCCAAGATTTTCATGTAAAATTGTAACGATCTTATTTACTTCTTCTAGTTCATCAGCATGCGCTCCATCAACACCTCCTTGGGCAGCATGTGTATCAAAACCATCTAAATCAAATACAGCAACTCTAGGACCACTTTGATCTTTTAATTGTTTAGCAGCTTCAAGAGCGAGTTTTTTTCTATCATCAGAGTCAGTAGCTATTTGCATAGACAATGGCCTCTGTCTAATTGTATCAAGTGTAGATTTAATTAACTCGTTATGCTCACCTTTAAATTCATTATAAATTTGGTCTATTAATTTTGTTTCAACAAAATCTGGTGATGGGAAGAAATTATTATTCTGTGGCACACCTCTCAATAAAAGTGGCATTGGTAAAGATATTGCTAGACCTTTTCCTATAATATTTGAGGCTAATAGCCCCCTACCAAGCCATCCTGTTTTTTCTTTGTATGGAATGTGTGCTCCAGTTTCCATTAAATTTTGTCCATCAAAATGTGATCTACCTGTGTAAGGAATATTTGTTGCATGGACAAATGCAGCTTGATTTTTTTGCCAGAGTTTATGAAAAATTTCTAATTTAGGGTGAAGACCAAAGTCACTATTCAAATTAAGAACATCTTCCAGAATGAGTTTTTTTCTTAATTTTTTAAGACGTTTATCTCCAATAACAGGAACAGCTGTTAAACCATCCATTCCTCCACGAAGTGATATGATAATTAGATTTTTTTTCTGCATTGAAGCAAAACTTATTTTTGGAAAATATCCTGAAAGAAATAATGTTGTTGATCCTCCAATTAAAAAATTTCTTCTTGTACAGTTCATACTTTTAATATCTCTGGTAAATTACAAATAACTCCATACTTTCTACCTAAATCTTTATCTGATGTACCAAATCTAAATTGATGGATAAGAGATGCCATATTTTTATGATCTTCAAAATTATTTTTGAGACAAGACAAAATAAAATCATGTGATCTGTTTTCTGATTTAACAAGCATTGGAAGCTCAACTGAAGCAAACCAAAAGCGGCGTAATAATAATTCTGGCGATACCCAATCTACTTCTAAATCACTCCATCCATTAGGTTGTTTAGCACGATAAGGTGAATGACCAATTTCTCTTAGTATCCATGATAATTGTCTTTGTCTATTATTTGGCTTTAATTTAAAACTATAATTCATTTTTTCAAAAGAAAGCGGAACATTTAAATCAAACATTCTAGATAATTGCATTAACCATATTTCAGGTGGATGAAATTTATGTGTAATCTCATTATACTTATAAGCTTGTTGTATAACTGCTTTATGAATTTCAATTAAACTTCCATTAGATTTGTTCCATGCCTCTATTACTGGATTTATCATTTCTTCTGTTGGTTCATCTGTAATAAAATGCCTGCACAATTTTGTTGAAACAAATTTGATACATATTGGGTGTGTTGCCAAATCATGAATTACTTTTGCAAGTTCTCTTTTTCCATCATTTTTATATTTAATTCGTAAAACTATTTTGTCTCCTTTTTGATGCATTTCTTGATCAAACCATATATCGCCAGTTTCTAAATTTTTTCTATCCCATTTGTGCGCCCAACCTGTCATGATATAGGCTAACTGAATGACATCTTCTTGAGTGTATCCAGCATTTGGGGATACTGTGTGTAACTCTAATAATTCTCTTGCATGATTTTCATTTATAGTTTCCCTCCATTCCATTCCTTTTTTAGAATTAGGACCAAAAGATTCTGAATTATCAAGGTGGTGAATCATGCACCATGAAGTTGTAACTGACTGAACCATCTCTTCAAAAGTTTTAACCATATTAGGTCTAATAATTTCACGTTGATAGGGTCCAGTGCTAAACTCTGCAAGAAAATCTTTTTCACTTATTGCAAAATGATTTCCCCAAAAAAGCCAGAAACGCTCAAAAACAGGTTGTTTGGAATACTTTGTTTGAAAATGACGAATAGCATGTTCATTTAATTCAAAATATCTTTCACCAGTTTTTATTCTTAATTCGTCTTTTGCTTTTCTATAAGCATATTTATCATTTTTAAATTTTTTCCTTAAAACTTCTCTATCTCCGTATACCCATTCACCATATTTTTTTCTTAATTCTTTTTCAGTTGGAATTGTTCCAGGCCATAAAAAATCAGGTATGGCATCCAATTGATTTGTCGCCCAATTAAGAGGATCTTTATATGGTTTTTCATGTGGCGACAGCCCAAATGCTACTCGTCTATAAAAATTTAATGACATATAAATAAAAAAATAGTTTACATATATTTATAATTTTTAAAATAAAATTAAATGAAAAATATACCTCTAAAAATTTGTGGCATAACAAATGTAAAATCCGTTGAAGTCGCGTATAAAAATAAAATCAAATCATTAGGCTTTGTAAGTAAAAATTTAAATGGACCAAACACAGTTAGTGATAAAAAAATACAATCATTAATTAAAGAATGTAAAAATTTTAAAATAGAATCAGTACTTCTAACTCGGTATGTATCTTTGAACAAACTAGTTGAACAAATAGATTTTACAAAACCAAAGACAATTTCATGTTCATATCATTTTTCCAAAAAAGATTTAATAAGAATAAAAAAAATATTTAAAAGATTAAAAATTGGTATTGCAGTTAATCCAGAAAATTTTGATGAAAAATACATTAAATCAATTAGAAAAATTGTTGATGTTATTTATTTCGATATGAATGTTTATAAAAAAAAGAGTATTAAAAAATACTCACTGAGAAAGAGTATTAAACAAATACAATTTATAAAAAATAAAAATATTCCAGTTTATATTGGTGGAGGTATAGACAAAAAAAATGTTTCCAAAATTCTAAAACAAATAACACCTTTTGGGTTAGATATTTCTAGGAGTTTAAAAAATCAGAGAAATTTAATTTCTAAATCAAAACTAAAAGAGTTTTTAAATCAAATTTCGGTAGGATAATCTTTTAATAATATATTTATTGTTTAGCTCTTTCGATAATGCCTTTATTGATTTTTTTTCAATCGGATGTCTAAGAAATGGATCAAGATCTAGTATTGGATATAAAACAAAGTCTCTTTCAATTGCTCTTGGATGAGGAATTATTAAATTTTTTTTATTAAATTTTTTTTTACCAAAAAAAATTATATCCAAGTCAATAACTCTTGGACCATTGATAATTTTTTTATTTTTTTTTAATTTTTTTTCAATTTCATAAATATTATTTATTAATTCTAATGGCTGCTGATTGGTTAATAGTTTTATTGCAGTGTTAAAAAAATTATTTTGTGATTTATATCCATAGGGGGAAGAAATATAAATATTTGCAAATTTTTTTATATTACCAATATTTTCTAACTCTCTAACGGCACTGCGTAAATTAAATACAGCATTACCTAGATTTGAGCCAAGTGCGATTATTGTTTCAGTTTGATACACTTAGTGATTCAGCTCCATATTTTTTTGCTACAGCTGTTTTGTTAATTGTAATTTTAACATTTTTTATTTTATATTTTTTTTCAAGAACATTAGATGTTTTAATAATTAAATGTTCAAGAGTATGCGATTGAGATTCCTTTATGAAAGTTTTTAAATATTTTGTAATAGATGAATAATCCTTAACATTATTTATATTATTTAAATCTAGTGAGTTTTGAATAGGATAACTAAATTCTAATGTTACCTTTAATAGCTGTTTTTTCTTTCGCTCTTGGGCAGTGATACCTATGTGTGCACTGATGGATAAGTTTTTAATTTCTACTTTAAACATAGTTTTTCAAAAATTTTTAATGATTGAGATGTTTCTTTTATGTCATGAACTCTAAATATATCAACTCCCTTTTGATAACAATATAATGCAGAAGCGATTGAACCTCCCAATCTTTGATTTGTTTCACTTTTATCTATGAAGTTGATCCAACTTTTTCTAGATGATCCTAATAATAATCCATATCCTTTAAACTTAAACTGATTAATTTTTTGCATGATTTCTATATTTTGTTTAAAATTTTTACCAAAACCAATACCTGGGTCAAACCAAACTTTAGATGAAGGAATTTTTATTTTTTCTAATTGTTTAATTTTCTGGAGAAATATTTTTTTAATATCTTCCACAACATTATTATATGAGTTTATTTTTTTTTGCATAGTTTTGGGTGGTGCAGGTGTGTGCATTAAAATTAAACCAGTTTTAAATTTTTTAGTTAAAAAAAATAAATCTTCTGAACCGCCAAAGACATCATTTATAATATGCACTCCCATATTTAATGCATATTCTTGAGTCTCAATTTTATTAGTATCAACAGATATGACAAATTTATTTTTTGGCAATTTTTTTAATATCGGGTCTAATCTTTTGACTTCTTCTTTGTGTGTTAATGGATCTGAGCCAGGTCTTGTACTTTCTGCTCCAATATCAATAATACTTGCTCCATTTTTTACCATTTCTTTGATATTTTTCAGTGCATCTGAACTTTTAAAACTCTTTCCACCATCACTAAAAGAGTCGGGAGTAACATTGCATATTCCCATTACCGTTGGTCCAGTTAGTTTAAAATTATATTTACCTAATTTCATTTTAATAATATTTTTGAATATTTTTTTGATAATAAATTATATATTTTCATTGAAGATCTGCACCAATTAAATTGTTTAATAAAAGAAATACTAACCACACCTTTACCAGAGCCAACTAAAAGTATTTCACTAAATTGATGTAAACTAGAAATATTAATATCTTTTCTATAAATTTTATAAGGTAGATTTTTAATTAGGTATTCTAGTGTAATTCCATAATAATAGTAATTTTTTGGAATAAATAATTTATTACTGTTTACGAAAATTAAATTGGTCGTAGAGCCTTCTAAGACTTTTTTGTTAAAATAAAAAAGAATTTCTTCTTTTTGCAAATTAATTTTTTTTTGTAAAGAAATTATTTTTTTGTACTGTAAGTTTTTGAAGTTAGGTAAAGCTCGTTGGAATCTAAAAAATTTTGCAGTAAAATACATATTATCTTTGTTTCGTTTACGTACAGATAGTGAGATTATTTTTTTTGTAACTGCAATTCTTAATAGGTGATCGTAATTTTTAATTTTAGAATATTTATTTAAGAAATTAGTTAAAAAATTTTTTGAAATTTTAACATCAATGCGAAAATATCTTAAATCTTTATTTAGTTTTTTCAAATGCTGATCAACTAAGATAAAATTTGGCTCTTTGCCAAATAATCTAATCGTTGTAAAGATACCCTTGTATCCCCAAAGAGAATTGAACTTAAGTAATTTAAAATTCTTAGCGTGAAAGGATTTTTTTAATAAGATATTTTCCATGTGGAGTTAAAAATGAATCTGGGTGAAACTGTAATCCATAGACTTTATTAATATCATCTTCAACCGCCATTGCTACATTTGTTTTTACACAACGCATTGTAATTATCATTGATTGAGAAATAAACGGTTCAGCCATTTTTAAAGAATGATATCGACCCCCTAAGAAATTAAAATTTTTTTTAAATATTGATTTATCGTTAATAACTTTAATGTGACTCTGATAGCCATGAAGAATATTTTTTTGCTGAATTATTTTAGCCCCTTCACAAAAAACTATTTGTTGGAAACCTAGGCATATTCCTAATATTTTTTTTATTCCTTTATATTTATTATAAATTTTAGTTGTTAATGGATAATCTTTTGGTTCACCAGGACCTGGTGAAAGGACAATTGTTGAAGATTTTTCTAGTTTATTTTGATCTATTTCATAATAATTTGAAACAACTGTTGGCTCAATGCTATCTAGTAGATGAGCTAAATTGTATGTAAATGAGTCTTCGTGATCAATGAGATAAATCATTAGTTAAATAAATCTAGAAGCGATTTAGCTTTAATGTAATTTTCATTATATTCTTTATTTGCAGTACTACCTAGGATAACACCACTAGCAACAGATAATTCAATATCATTTTTAAAATTAAGTAGTGTTCTAATCATTATGTTAAATCGCATATCACCATTTGAATGTATAATTCCAAAACTGCCTGTATAAATGTTTCTATCAAATTTTTCTTTTCTATTTAAAAGTTGAATAGTACTAATCTTTGGACAACCAATGACTGAACCACCCGGCATTAAAGAAGAAATTATATCATGGTTACTCACTTTATTTTTTATAACTCCTCTGATTGTCGTAACATAATGAAAAAGGTCACGATACTCCTCAACCTTTTTTAGTTTATCTATTTTTACAGATCCGGTTTTACAAATTTTAGACAAATCATTTCTTTCCATATCAACAATCATATTATGTTCTTTTGTTTCTTTTTCATTTCTTCTAAAGAAAGCCAGAGCTTTATTTTTATTTAACTGCTTTGTTTTTCTTAATGTTCCAGCAATAGGTTTAGTTTTAATTGTGTAACCTTTTTTGACTATGAGTGTCTCTGGTGAACAACTTATGATATTATAGTCCTTTTCTCTGATAAGAAAACTTTCAGGTGATTCATTTATTTTCATTAACTTCCAAAAAAATTCAATGGCATTGATGTTACCTTTTTTTGAATAAGTTTGAGCTATTTTAATCTGATAAGTTTTTCCTTGTTTTATATTTTTAGAAAAATCATTAAAAAGCTTTGAATACTGCTTTAAAGATAAATTAAGATTAAACTTTTTATTTAACCGTAAATATTTTTTCGTATTGATACTTATAGTTCTAAAATTAGGTTTAATACTTCTTATTATTATTTTTTTACCAATACTAATTTTAGTATGTGGTTTGTAAAAAACACCACTATAAAAATTTTTAGATCGCTGTTTTGGAAACTTTATTCCTATATTTTCACAAAGAAGTTTGTAACCAAAGAAACCAACATAACAATTTAGTTCTTTAATTTTAGATTTTTTTGATTTTGATTCGGTATTAAGAAAATATTTTAGATTTTTTTTATTAATAATAGTTCGTGAAGAAAAATCAGTATATATGTCATAACCCTTATCTGTTTTATAAATTATAAGAGGTTTATCCGATTGATATAGTCTATTTAGATATTCTTTATTGTTCAGCACTTGATTCTATTATAATTAGGATACTTATATGAAAAGCTTTTTTACTAAAATATTCTTTTTTTGCTTAACAGTCACATGGTCATTAGGTATTTTTGCACATGGAACTATCATTTTTCCAAATATAGAACATGGTGATGGCTACATTGATGTTAAGATATATGACTCAAAAGAGAGCTTTTTAGATGAAGAATTAGCTATTGAGAGCGTTAGAAAAAGAGTGCAAAAGGGTGAGGTTGTTGTTCCTTTGAGTAAAATCCATGAAGGAAAAATAGCAATTGTTGCCTATCACGATGAAGATTCGGACGGAAAATTAAAAACTGGATTATTCTGGAGACCAAAAGAAGGTTTTGCCTTTAGTAATAATTATCAGCCAAAAGGTCCCCCATCATTTGAAAAAGCTGCAATCATTTTAGTTCATGGCGAACCCGTGGTAATAGAACTTAATTATTAAAAATTATATTGATGTCATTACAGTTACAAAACACATTAAGTGGTAAAAAAGAATTTTTTAAACCAGTTAATCCAGATCATGTAAGAATATATGCATGCGGTCCAACTGTTTACAATTTTGCGCACATAGGTAATGCGCGTATGGCAGTTGTAAATGATTTATTAGTCCGTGTATTAAAAACACAATTTAAAAAAGTGACCTATGTGTCTAATATCACTGACATTGATGACAAGATTATAGAAGCTTCAAAAGAAACAGGTGAGGACATAAGTGTTATCACAAATAAATATACTGAGATTTACAATAATGACATGAGCGCACTTGGTGTTAATCTACCTGATATTCAACCAAGGGCAACTGATCATATTAAAGAAATGATCGAGTTGATAAAAAAATTAATTGATGAAAATAAAGCTTATGAAAAAGAGGGTCATGTTTTATTTCATGTACCTAGTTTTGATAATTATGGAATTCTTTCTAAAAGAAATAGAGATGAACAAATAGCTGGAAGTCGTGTTGAAGTAGCACCGTTCAAAAAAGATCCAGCAGATTTCATTTTATGGAAGCCGTCTCCCTCACCCTTACCTGGGTGGGATTCACCTTGGGGATTTGGAAGACCAGGATGGCATTTAGAATGCTCCGTTATGTCAGAAAAATCATTGGGTCTTCCTTTTGATATCCACAGCGGTGGAATTGACTTGGTTTTTCCTCATCATGAAAATGAAATAGCGCAAACTTGTTCCATATCAGAAAATAAAGATCCTAAAGATTTTGCAACTTATTGGTTTCATAATGGATTTGTTAATGTTGAGGGAGAAAAAATGTCAAAGTCGATTGGCAATATTAAACTCGTTCATGATCTCAATAAAAAATACAAGGGAGAGGTTTTACGATTAACATTGTTATCAGCTCATTACAAACAACCATTGAACTGGACAGAAGAAATCATTGAACAAAATAGCAAAATGATAGATCGACTTTATAGAGTTCTATTAGAGCTATCAGAAGTTGAAGCAGATTTTAAGTTACCTTCTGATTCTATAATGGAATCATTTTTAGATGATTTGAATACACCTAAAGTCATTGCAAAACTTAATGAAGAGGCAAATGATGCTTCATCTGCATCAGATGAAAGAAAAAAAGAAATTAAAAATAATCTTCTTTCTGCAGGTAAAATATTAGGTATTCTTGAAGATGATCCAGGAAATTGGTTAGGTTATAATCAAAAAGATACTGAAAATGCTGAAGAAATTGAAAGGTTGATAAATGAACGGAATGAAGCTAGACGCAGTAAAAATTTTAATTTAGCAGATACTATTAGGGACACATTAAAAGATAAAGGCATAGAAATAGAAGATACTAATAAAGGAACGATTTGGCGGAAATCTAGATGAGTGAAAAGATAACAATTACATTTCCAGATGGAAATAAAAAGGAAGTTGATAAGGGCATTAATGGTCTTGAGTTGGCATCACAAATTTCTAAATCTCTTGCCAAAGAATCAATCGCTATAAAAATAAATAATGACATAAAAGATATTAGTTTACCTATTAATAGTGATGCATCTGTAGCAATTTTAAAAAGGGATAGCGAGGAAGCACTTGAATTAATACGACATGATTGTGCTCATGTAATGGCAGAAGCTGTTCAAGAATTATACCCTGGAACACAAGTTACAATTGGTCCAGCAATTGAAAATGGTTTCTATTATGATTTTGCAAGAGATGAACCTTTTACTGTTTCTGATCTTCCAAAAATTGAAAAGAAGATGCACGATATCATTCAAAGAAATAAAAATTTTATAAGAGAAGTATGGTCTAAAGAAGAATCAATAAAACACTTTAAAGATAAAGGTGAAAACTACAAAGTTGAATTAATTAATGATCTACCTGATAATGAGGAAATCAGTATTTACAAACAAGGTGATTGGTTAGACTTGTGTAGAGGTCCTCATATGGTTTCAACAAAACAAATTGGTAAAGCATTTAAATTAATGAAAGTTGCTGGTGCTTACTGGAGAGGTGACTCATCTAATGCAATGCTAACAAGAATTTATGGAACAGCCTGGGCAACAGAAAAGGATCTTGAACAACACCTTTTACAAATTGAAGAAGCAGAAAAAAGAGATCACCGAAAACTAGGGAGAGAAATGAATTTATTTCATTTTCAGGAAGAGGCTCCTGGAGCGGTTTTTTGGCATCCTAAAGGTTGGACATTGTTCCAATCGTTAATAAATTATATGCGAAACAGACAAGACAAGGCAGGTTACGTAGAAACTAATACACCTGACATGATGGATAAGTCTCTTTGGGAAACATCTGGTCACTGGGATAAATTTAGTGACATGATGTTTAGGACTGAAGCTAAAGATGATAAAATTTATGCTATCAAACCAATGAATTGCCCTGGTGCTGTAGAAATTTTTAAACAAGGATTAAAAAGTTATAGAGACTTACCATTTCTATTATCTGAATTTGGAAAAGTACATCGTTATGAACCGTCGGGTGCTCTTCATGGATTAATGCGAGTGAGAGCATTTACACAAGATGATGCACATATATTTTGTACAGAAGATCAGATTACACAAGAGAGTAAAACGGTATGTGATTTAATACTTAGTATTTATAAGGATTTTGGTTTTGATAATGTTAGAATTAAATTTTCTGACCGTCCTGAAAAACGCGTAGGCGAGGATTCTATTTGGGATAAAGCTGAGGCTGCATTAATGCAGGCTATGGAAGCGACAGGTCTTGAGTACACACTCAACCCAGGAGAAGGTGCATTTTACGGTCCAAAATTAGAGTTTGTTTTACGTGATGCAATTGGCAGAGACTGGCAATGTGGCACACTGCAAGTAGATTTAAATTTACCTGGAAGATTGGGGGCTAATTATATTGGAGAAGATGGTAATAAAAAAATACCAGTCATGTTGCATAGAGCTCTATTTGGTTCCTTAGAGAGGTTTACCGGAATTCTAATTGAACATTATGCAGGTCATCTTCCCTTTTGGCTTTCACCATTGCAAGCAGTTGTTGCTACAATTACATCTGATACTGATGAGTATGCATATGAAGTACAAAAAGCATTAGTATCAGAAGGAATTAGGACCGAAATAGATACACGTAATGAAAAAATTGGTTATAAAATACGTGAACACAGTAATAGTAAAGTTCCAGCAATTATCGCTGTTGGAAAAAAAGAAGCTCAAGATAAAACAGTGTCAGTTAGAAGAATTGGATCTTCTGAAACAAAGACCTTTAAATTAGAAGATATTGTTAATAGCTTATCTAAAGAAGCAAAATCGCCAATAGAAAAAAAATGAATAATATGCAAGGTAAGTTTCCAAGTACAAGACTTAGACGTAATAGAATGAAAGAATTCTCTCGCCTTTTAGTTGCTGAAAATACACTTAGTGTTAATGATTTAATCTTACCTCTGTTTGTATGTGAAGGAAACAAGGTTGATGATCCTATTAATTCGATGCCAGGTGTAAGCAGATACTCTATTGATAAACTTTTAAGCGAAGTAGAAAAAGCAGTTAAATTTAATATTCCTGCTATTGCAATTTTTCCGCAAATTGAAAGTGGTCTTAAAAATTCTAAGGGAAGTTTAGCTATAGATGAAAACAACTTGGTGTGCAGATCTATTAAAAGTATCAAAAAAGATTTTCCAAATATTGGTATCGTATGTGATGTTGCGTTAGATCCTTTTACGGACCATGGGCATGATGGTTTAATTATAAATGATAAGATAGATAATGATAAAACTTTGGAGGTTTTGGAACAACAGGCTCTAATCCAAGCAAATGCTGGTTGTGATGTAATCGCCCCATCAGATATGATGGACGGTAGGGTTGGAAGAATAAGAAGTGCATTAGATTTAAATAATTTAATAGATACCCTAATACTTTCTTATGCTGCAAAATACGCTTCAGGTTTTTATGGACCTTTTAGAGATGCTATAGGTTCTGGTTCTAGTTTAGGTAAAGATGGTAAATTAACATATCAAATGGATCCATCAAACAGTGACGAAGCGATTAGAGAAGTTGGATTAGATATAAGTGAAGGAGCAGATATGGTAATGGTTAAGCCTGGTATGCCTTATCTTGATATTATTTCTAGAATAAAATCAGAATTTAAAGTTCCAACTTTTGCCTACCAAGTATCTGGTGAGTATTCGATGATAAAAGAGTCAATTAATAAAGGTTGGCTCAATGAAAAAGTTATAATGGAATCTCTTTTATCTTTTAAAAGAGCTGGGGCAAATGGTATATTAACTTACTTCGCATTAGAAGTTGCTGAAAAATTAAAAAATGAATAACATTCAATTTGAAAAAAGAAAATCTATAGAACAAGTTGAGGAGTCAAATGAGCTGGCTCCAAAATTTGACTCAAATGGTCTGATACCAGTCGTAACTACAGATTTTTCATCTGGTGAACTACTTATGCAAGGTTATATGAATGAAGAAGCTTTTAAAAAAACTATAAGTTTGGGCGAAGCTGTTTATTTTTCTAGAAGTAGAAATACACTTTGGCATAAGGGTAAAACAAGTGGATTAACGCAGAAAATAAAAGAAATAAGAATTGATGATGATCAAGATTGTGTTTGGTTAAGAGTTGATGTCAAAGGTGGTGCCAGCTGTCATGTGGGATATAGATCATGTTTTTATAGAAGTATTCCTTTAGATAATTCTAGCCCGAAAGTTGTTCTTAAATTTGAAGAAAAAGAAAAAGTTTTTGATCCTGAAGAAGTATACAAAGGTGTCCCAAATCCTACTAAACTATAATGTCAGACAAATTAAAGTTTATTGAAACTAGCAAACTTCCAACAGACATGGGAGAGTTCACTGTACATGCCTTTACAGATGAAAGTGAATCTAAAGATCATTTAGCTATATGTATGGGTGACTTGCTTACAGATGAGCCAGTTTTATCAAGAATTCATTCGCAATGTATTACAGGAGAATCTTTTTTTAGTATGAGGTGTGATTGTAGATTCCAACTAACTGAATCATTAAAACAAATTGCTCAGATTGGAAGAGGGGTTATTTTTTATCTTCAACAAGAAGGAAGAGGTATTGGTCTTTCAAATAAAATTAAAGCATATAGTTTACAAGACAAAGGACTAGATACTGTTGAAGCTAATCATCAATTAGGCTTTAAAGATGATGAGAGAACATATGAAAATATTGCTGGAATGGTAAAATATCTAGCAATCAAAAAATTAGATTTGATGACTAATAATCCAAAAAAAATAAAAGCGCTTGAAGATATGGGCATCAAAGTAAATCAAAGAGTTCCTATTTTCTCAGACACCAATAAGTATAATGAAAAATATATCTCAACTAAGAAAAATAAACTTGGTCATTTAATCTAAGTGGAAGCAGATAATTTAATAAAAAAACTCAATATGATTAGTCATCCTGAGGGAGGACATTATGTTGAAAATTTTAAGAATGAAAATGTTAGTCAAATTTATTACTTATTAAAAAAGGATGAGAAATCACACTGGCATCGATTAACTAAAAATGAAATATTACATTTTTATTCTGGAGATCCTCTAGAAGTTTTCACATCGAATGACGGAGTTAATTATGAAGTTTTTTCTTTAGGGTCAAATCATAACTATATTTATACAATTACAGCAAATACATGGTTTGCTATGAGATCTTCTGGTGCTTTCAGTTTAATTGGATGCACTGTCGCACCTGCTTTTGATTTTAATGATTTTGAACTTGCGCCTGCGACGTGGCGACCTGTAAAATTCAAAATTGAGTTATAATTTTCACTTTTCTTTAATTTAAATTCTTTATATATTAGATTTAAATAACGGAGGTTCTAAATGGATGCAGAGAGTAAATGCCCTGTAATGCACGGAGCAATTACAAAAAATATGGGAGAAGGTACATCTAACCGCGAATGGTGGCCCAATCAACTTAACTTAAACATACTTCATCAACATGATCGTAAATCAGATCCAATGGAAGCTGGATTTAACTATCGTGAAGAGTTCAAAAAATTAGATTATGCTGCATTAAAAAAAGACCTCCATAATCTGATGACTGATTCTCAAGATTGGTGGCCAGCTGATTATGGTCATTATGGTGGTTTCTTTATTCGTATGACATGGCATGCTGCTGGAACTTATAGAACTGGTGATGGCCGTGGTGGTGGTGGAACAGGAGCTCAACGTTTTGCCCCGTTAAACAGTTGGCCAGATAATGGCAATTTAGATAAGGCAAGGAGACTTCTTTGGCCAATAAAGAAAAAATATGGAAATAAAATTAGTTGGGCTGATTTATTTATTTTAACAGGTAACGTTGCAATTGAGTCTATGGGAGGTAAAACTTTTGGGTTTAGTGGTGGACGTCCTGACATTTGGGCACCAGAAGAAGATATTTACTGGGGTGTTGAAGAAGAATGGCTTCAAAATAAAAGGTATACTGGTGATAGAATTTTAGATAATCCACTTGCAGCAGTGCAAATGGGATTGATTTATGTAAACCCTGAAGGACCAGATGGAAAAGCTGATCCACTTGCTAGTGCAAAAGATATAAGAGAAACTTTTGCAAGAATGGCAATGAACGACACTGAAACTGTAGCACTAACTGCTGGTGGACATACTTTTGGTAAAGCACATGGTGCAGGTGATCCATCTCTAGTTGGAGCTGAACCAGAAGGTGCTCCTTTAGAACAAATGGGTTTAGGATGGAACAACTTGCATGGCTCAGGTGTTGGCCGGGATACAACTACAAGCGGTATAGAAGGTCCATGGACTTCTAATCCTACCCAGTGGGATAATGGATACTTTGATTTGCTTCTTGGTTATGAGTGGAAGCTCGTTAAAAGTCCAGCAGGTGCACAAATCTGGCATGCCATTGATCAAAAAGAAGAACACATGGCACCACAGGTTGATGATCCATCAATAAAGGTTCCGACAATGATGACAACAGCAGATATGGCAATGCGTGAAGATCCTGAATACAGAAAAGTATCAGAAAAATTTCACAAAGATCCAGAATATTTTGCTGATCAGTTTGCTAGAGCTTGGTTTAAACTTCTTCATAGAGATATGGGACCAAAAACAAGATATATGGGGCCAGAAGTTCCTGAAGAAGAATTAATTTGGCAAGATCCAGTACCTCAAGGTCATTCAAACTACGATGTTGAAGTAGTGAAAGCTAAAATTTTAAGCAGTGGTTTAACTACTCAAGAAATGGTTGAAACTGCCTGGGCAAGTGCTTCAACCTTCAGAGGATCAGATATGAGAGGTGGAGCTAATGGTGCAAGAATTAGACTTGCTCCTCAAAAAGATTGGGAGGTTAATAAACCAGAGCAATTAAAAAAAGTTCTTGGTATTCTTGAGCCTATTGCAAAAGATACGGGTGCATCAATAGCTGATGTAATTGTGCTTGCAGGTAATGTCGGCGTAGAACAAGCAACAGGAATGGAAGTACCTTTTACACCAGGTAGAGGTGATACTACTCAGGAGAAAACTGATATTGAATCGTTTGCAGTTCTAGAACCAGAGGCAGATGCTTTCCGTAATTATTTAAAAATGAACTATGATGTGACTGCTGAAGAGCTCATGTTGGATAAAGCTCAGTTATTAGGCCTTACAGCTCCAGAAATGACTGTTCTTGTTGGTGGAATGAGATCTATGGGAATTAGTTCGGATCAAAGAGGTTTGTTTGTTGATACAAAAGGAAAACTAACAAATAGTTTTTTTGATAAACTTTTAGATATGGGTGTTAGTTGGAAACCTACTGGAAGCAATTCATATGAAGCAACTGATAAAATTACGGGAGAAAAAGTAAGAACTGCATCTAGAGTAGACCTAGTTTTTGGATCTAATTCTCAATTAAGAGCAATAGCAGAACTTTATGCAAGTGATGACAGTGAAGAAAAAATGAAAAGAGACTTCATTAAAGCTTGGAACAAAGTGATGAATGCAGATAGGTTTGACTTAGAAAAATAATTTAATTTAAAAGAGCGGGTTAAGCCCGCTCTTATTTTTTTATCAAAATACTTTAGTAATTGTTTTCAATTTCTTCAATTAATTGCGCTGCAAATTTTTTTGTTGGTCCTCTATATTTAAGTTCTTTTATATTCTCTAAATTACTTTTATCATTTCCAACAATTACAAAACCAACCATTTTCCCTGTTTTGTGAGGTGAACATATATAAGCGTATATCCCTGGAATTGTAAAAGTAAATTCAGCATCTTTACTTATTGCTGATTTGAAATCTCCTACTCCTTCAGGAACACCGCCTTTCATAAATTCAACATTATGACTCTTTTCAACAGACTTCCAAATAATTGTATCACCAATATCTATTGAGGCAATTAATGGCTCATATCTCTGATTCTTTTTTTCTCCATTAAAGTTGGTCCACATTTCTACCTCAACTGTTTTTGCAAAAACATTAGTTGTAAAAAAAGAAATTAAAAATAAAATAAAATATATTCTCATTTTATTATTTTGGCATATTTGTTGCACCAGTTTCTAAAGAGACAATTTTACCATTTTCAATTTTAAAAACAGACATTACTGCCTGAGTGTTACCATCATTAAAAGTAACGAATGAATGATGAACAGCTATTTCATCATTCTCATATACAATTCTATCTTTATCAGAATTTATATCATCCGACATAGCCCAACCAACAACATCAGATTTTGATAAAACATTTCCAGATGAATGCATTGTGAACTTAAAGTCATCGTGTAAGATGTCATTCATTTCAGCTTCATTTTTTTCTTTCATAGCCTTTTGGTATCTTTCCATTAAACTCATATCTTTTTCCTTTCGTAATTAACCTGAAAAATTAGTGACTGCTTCAGAAGTCATTGGGGTCATTACTGTAGTTTCTACCATAGCACCAGCTTCAATTCTTTTTTGTGTTAATTCTTCATCATTTTTGAAACCCATCATGCCTTCAGGTGTAGCAAAATCTATAATAACAGTTAACTTGTTATCATTATCTTTTTCAGTTGCTGCAAATATACACGTCATACCATGTTCTTTAAGTTTATGACCATTTGCTAGCAGCATTTCTTTCCAAGGCCCAAAACCATTTTTTAAATCTTGCGTTAATTTAACTAACATATTAGCTCCTTTTTTTTATTATTTATATAGGGTTAAAAAGTTTAAAAATTATTAAAATGAAACAATAATTATCTTTCTTTAATATAGGGTTGTCCAATTGCGTTAGGCGCAATTGCTTTTCCTACAAAACCAGCAAGTAGGACGACCGTTAATACATATGGTATTGCTTGTATTAACTGTACTGGTATTTCACCTATCGCTGGTAATTCTACTCCCTGCAATCTAATTTGAAGAGCATCAGTAAATCCAAAAAGTAAACAAGCAACTAGGGCAGTTTTAGGATGCCACTTTCCAAAGATCATTGCTGCTAAAGCTAAGTATCCTCTTCCCGCTGACATTTCTCTAAAGAAATTTGCGTTAACTGCTGTTGATAGGTGCGCACCTGCAAAAGCAATTAAAACACCGTTTATTGCTAACGCTTTATATCTCATCACAAAAACATTGATACCAGCTGTATCAACAGCACTTGGGTTTTCTCCGACTGCTCTTAGTCTTAATCCAAAACTGGTTTTAAAAACAATCCAAAAGACTAATGGAACTGAAAGATAAGCTAAGTAAACAAAAATGTAATGTCCACTTAATATATCACTATAAATTGTTCCTATTATTGGTACATCCCTTAAACTCTCAGCAAAAGGAAGATTGACTTCTAAAAAACGCTGATCTTCGTTTAGTGTTGGTGTTAGACCAGCTTGTCCAAACCAAGCTGCTGCTAATGCCGTAGTTAAACCAATAATTAAAATATTGATTGCAACGCATGATACAACTTGATCACCTTTATATGTTACAGACGCAAAACCATGTAGCATAGATAAACTTACACATGCAATGATTGCTAGTAATAAACCTAGCCAAGGATTTCCTAAAAAATAAGAACCTACGGCTGCAACAAAGGCAGCCATAAGCATTTTTCCTTCTAAACTAAAATCAATAACACCTGATCGTTCAGCAAATATTCCTGCCATAGCTGCAAAAACTAATGGTGTTGAAATTCTTAAAGTGGAATTAATCAAAGAAGCAATATCATATAAAAATTCCATTACGCACTCGCCTTTATGTTTAGTCTATTGACAAAAAAGCTTTCAATTTGTGGTCTAAATAAATTCTCTAAAGCTCCACTAAATAAAATAATTACACCCTGAACAGCAACAAACATATATCTAGTTATGTTTGGCATATCAAAAGTAACTTCGGACCCACCTTGGTATAAAATACCAAATAAAAATGCAGCTGGGAAAATTCCTATTGGATGATTTCTTCCCATTAATGCAACTGCAATTCCAGTGAAGCCATAACCAGCAGGAAATCCTGCTACTATTTTATGATGGACCCCTAATATTTCATTAACTCCTAGTAAACCTGCCAAACCTCCAGAAATACACATTGCTATGATTATATTTTTATAAGGAGAAATACCTGCATAAATTGCTGCTTGTGTATTGTGTCCTACGGCCCTCATTTCATAACCCCATCTTGTTTTCCAAACTAAGAACCATACAAAAACTGAAGCTGCTATTGCCAGTAAAAAGGAAATATTTAGTGGAGAGTACCTTATCTTAATTCCAAATAAAGCAGCAAAATCTTTAAAACTTGGAAACCATTGCTCCTTTGGTAATGCAACTGTATGTGGACCCATTTGTGCCGTGTCTCTAATTACGTCAACTAATAAGAAAACCATCAATGATGCGGCTATAAAGTTAAACATGATCGTAGTAATTACTACATGACTACCTCTAGTTGCTTGAAGATATGCAGGTATGAATGCCCAAGCTGCTCCAAAAACAACAGCGCCGGCGATAGATAATAACCACACGATTGGCACGGGTAAAAAACTAAAATTTATCGCTACTAAAAAAACACCAAGTCCACCAATATAGGCCTGGCCTTCTCCACCTATATTGAAAAGCCTACAATGAAATGCGACAGCAAATGCCAAACCTGTAAATACAAAATTTGTAGTGTAGTAAAGTGTATACGCAAAACCTTCAATATAGCCAAAAGAACCATAAATGATTAATCTTACTGCTTCAAAAGGATTTTCACCTGCAATAAATATAAATAAACCTGAAACGAGTAAGGCTAATGTTAAATTAACAAGTGGAACAATAAGGTTTGAAACCCACCAAGGTACTTTGGATTTATCTACTGGCGCCATTACACTACTCCTGCCATCAATAAACCTAATTCACGGTCAGTTACATTTTTATTTTCTTTCTCACCAACTATCATTCCATCAAACATTACAACAATTCTATCGGACAATGACAGTACCTCATCTAATTCAACAGATACCAAAAGTATAGCTGCTCCTCTGTCTCTCATGTCTATCAATCTTTGATGAATAAATTCAATTGCGCCAATGTCTACACCTCTTGTTGGCTGACCAACTAATAATACTTTTGGATTTTCATTTAGTTCTCTGCTTAAAATTATTTTTTGTTGATTGCCGCCAGAAAAATTAGATGTAATTAAGTTTGGTGATTGAGGCCTTACATCATACTCTTCCATAATTTTCTTAGAATGAGAAATTATATCTCTATGATTTAGAACTGATGACTTGGAAAAAGGTTGCTGATCGTGATAACCAAAAATTAAATTTTCATAGGCTTTAAAATCTGTAACTAGGCCCATCCTTTGTCTATCCTCTGGAACATGAGCTAGTCCTTTGTCTTTTAATTCTCTTGGATCCAAAAATTTTTGACTATCCGATACTTTTTTTCCTTCTAAATATATTTCTCCAGACTCAACCTTTCTTATTCCAGAAAGCGCTTCTAATAATTCTGTTTGTCCATTTCCAGTAACACCCGCTAAGCCTAATATTTCTCCTGAGCGAATTTCTAAATCAACATTCTTTACTCTTGTTACATCAAGATCATCTTTAACTGTAAGATTCTTAACACTAAATAAAACCTCTCCTGCTTTTACTTCCGATTTATCAAGTCTTAACAACACACTTCTACCAACCATCATCTCAGCCAATTGTTCTTTATTTGTATTTTCTGTTTTGGTGTGACCCACCATTTCACCCTGACGCATTACAGAAACTTCACTTGTTAAATCCATTATCTCAATTAATTTGTGTGTAATTAGAACTATTGTTTTACCTTCTTCTTTTAAAGATCGTAATATTTTGAAAAGTTCATCAACTTCTTGAGGTGTTAAAACACCTGTTGGTTCATCAAGTATAAGAATTTCTGCACCTCTATATAGTGACTTTAAAATTTCAACTCTTTGACGGAAACCAACTGATAAATCAGATATTGTAGAATTAAGATCAATATTTAATTTATATGTGTCACATAAATCTTTTAAATCTTTTTTTGCTTTTTCTAAATTTTTTCCAAATACGAGTTCGCCTTCAAATCCTAGAATAATATTTTCTAAAACTGTAAAATTTTCTACCAACATAAAATGTTGGTGCACCATACCAATGCCATTGATAATTGAATCTTTTGGCGATCTAAGATTTATTTCTTTACCATTTACTTTTATTGTTCCTGAGTTAGCTTGATAGAGGCCAAAAACAATACTCATTAACGTTGACTTGCCTGCACCGTTTTCTCCAATTATTCCATGGATTGTCCCTTTATTAATTGTAAGATTTATATTCTTATTGGCATGAACATGACCAAATGATTTATTTATATTTGTTAGTTCTAGGATAGGTGAGACCATAAAATTGTCTAGATCTTAGGTCTCACCTGATTATTTAAAATAGTTCTATTACTCTTGTGACCAGTCAGCTACTTCCATAGAGCCGCTCACAATTTCTGCTGCTGCTGCTTCTACAGCTGATGCCATTTCAGAGGTTACCATACCATCTTCTGTAGCATAGCCAACCATACCTTCAGCTAAACCAAGTATATGGATTCCAGCTTCAAATCTACCAGCCTCTGTTTTTTCAGCTTGTTCAAATATTGTTAAGTCCAAACGTTTTAGCATAGATGTAAGCATATTGCCTGGGTGCATCCAGTTTTGATTTGTATCAACACCGATGCCCATAATCCCTGCATCAGCTGCCGCTTGAAGAACACCGATACCAGTTCCACCAGCTGCTTGGTAGACAACATCTGCTCCACCATCAATTTGTGCTTTTGTTAACTCAGCACCTTTAGTTGGGTTATTCCATGCTTCTGGAGTCGTTCCAGTCATGTTAGCTAAAACATTAATGCTAGGATTAACATATTGAGCTCCTTGCTCATAACCACCTTGGAACTTTCTGATTAAAGGTATGTCCATACCTCCAACAAAACCAATAGTTCCACTTTTAGAAGCCATTGCTGCAATCATACCAACTAAGAATGAACCTTCGTGTTCTTTGTAGCAGGCTTGATAAATGTTACTTGCTGGATCATCTACCCAACAAACATCAACTGCAACAAAGTTTGTGTCAGGATAATCTGGAGCAACTGCTGCAACTGCATCAGCTTGTGCAAATCCCATTGCTACAATTAGTGATGCGCCTCTGTCTGCAATCTTACGCATACCTTGTTCAATTTGCGTGTTATTTGACGCTTCAAATTCAACCATGTCCCAACCTAGTTCGTTTTGAACTCTTAAAGCGCTTTCATAAGCCAGTTCATTAAAAGACTTATCGAATTTACCTCCAGAGTCGTATACAACTCCGATTTTGTTTGCAAACGCACTTGAAGAGAAGACAAGAGCGAAAGAAACAGTAAAAATACTTAAAATTTTCTTCATACCAAAAATCCCCCTTAAATATGAATTATAGATACCTCATTGATAACATTTTTTTGTAAAAAAAATTAATTAATTAACAAGATAGTGAGTAAATAATAGGTTTTTTTATGGATAACTTCAAGTACCCATGTAGCGATCACCTGCGTCTCCTAGTCCTGGTACTATGAACTTATTTTTATTCAATTTAGTATCAATACTGCAAGTAAAGATATGGATACCTTTTTGATGCTTTTGGATGTTTTTTATACCTTCAGGAGCTGCAAGAAGAGAAACTAAAAAAATGTCTTTATTAATTACGCCTTTATTTTTTATTAAATTTATCGCAGCAATTGAAGAATTGCCAGTTGCTAACATAGGATCCAAAATTATAACTTTTTTGTTTTTTGGTTTTGGTAATTTAAATAAATATTCAACTGGCTCATAAGTTTGCTCGTCTCTATAAAGGCCTATATGACCTTTTTCTGAATCAGGCAGAAATTTACTAAATCCTTCAAGAAGTCCAAGGCCGGCCCTTAAAATTGGAACTAAGATTATTGGCTGAACTAGTGTTAAACCTTGCATTTTCTTTAAAGGTGTTTCAACAACGATCTTTTTGTAATTAAGGTGTTTTAGAACATCTGCTGCGATTAAATAACTAGCCTCATTCATTGTTTGCCTAAAAACTGTATTAGATGTTTTTTTATTTCTTAAGATTGTTAACTTGTGTTGAAGAAAAGCAGATTTAATTACTGTAATCATTTAATATAACATATATAGAAAAGTTTCTAAGGGCAATGCGGTTATTCAGTTATTTACTAACATTACTTTTTCTATCATCATGTACTACTATTGAAGTAACAAAAGAAGTAGTAAAAGTTGGAAACGTAGTTAAGGAAAAAGTAGAAGGAAAACTAGAAAAAAAAGAAGAGGAAGAAGTAGTTGAAGATATTGCTATCGTTGAGGAGAAAAAAATAATAACTGAAAAGAAAGAGAAGGAAAAAAATATTGTAAAATCCCAACAAAAATTAGCTCAAATAAATTTTATAGGCAAAACAATAAATGAAATTGAAAATGAGATAGGATTTGCAAAATTAGTTCGAGTGGATGGCATAGTAAAGACTCTACGATATGATAGTACATCTTGTAGACTTTTCCTTTTTTTTAATATGAAAAATAACAAACAAAGGGTTGAACATTTTGAATTCAGAGATGCTGTTGGGGAGCTTTTAAATACAAAACAGTCAATTGAAACTTGTTACAGAGAATATAATCTAATTAGCTAATTTCAACTAAAAGATCTTTTGTTTCAACATTAACACCTGATGAAACATTTACAGATTTTATTGTACCACTTTTTTCTGCATTAATAGTGGTCTCCATTTTCATGGCTTCTATGACTAAAAGCTTATCACCCTTAATGACTTTATTGCCGACCTCTACAAATATTTTTGCAACTTGACCTGGCAAAGGTGATCCAACATGATTAGAATTATTATCCTCTGCCTTTGCTCTCTGTATTATATTTTTTGAAAATTCATTATTTTTTATATCTATTGTTCTTGGTTGTCCATTTATCTCAAAAAACACAGAGCATTTTCCATTACTATTAACTTCACTCTTAGCAAGGTAACGCAAAATAAGATTTTTTCCCTTATCAATTTCAATTGTATATTCCTTGTCTTGTTGAGGTCCATAAAAAAATAAATCTGTTGACAAAATTGATGTATCGCTAAATTCTTTAAAATGATCAATATAATCTTTAAAAACTTTTGGGTACATTAAGTAAGATGCAAGATGCTTTTGATTAATTTTTGTTCCAATTTCTTCTTCTAAATTTTTAATTTCTCTATTTAGGTCAACAGATTGCAATACTTCTCCTGGTCTTTTCGTTAAAGGTTTTGTATCTCCAAGGACCTTTTTTTGTAAATCCTTTGGAAAGCCGCCATGAGGTATGCCAATTTCACCTTTAAAAAACTCAATTACTGAAGCTGGAAAAGAAATTTCTTTTTTTGGATCTAATATATCTTCTTTGGTTAAATCATTAGCAATCATGTAAAGGGCCATGTCTCCTACAATTTTAGAAGATGGTGTCACCTTCACAATATCTCCAAAAAGTTGATTTACTTCTGCATATTTATTTGCAACCATTCCCCACTTATCCGTTGTGATTCCCAAAGATCTGGCTTGTTCTTTCAAATTAGTAAATTGTCCGCCAGGCATTTGGTGAAGATACACATCAGAGCTTCCACCTTTAAAATCAGTTTCAAAAGCATGATAATTTTGACGAACCTGCTCCCAATACAAAGATAATGTCCTAATAACTTCTTCATCAAGCTTAGGATCTTGGTGATTTTGTTTCATTATAGATACAATTGAACCAAGTGCAGGTTGGGATGTTAGACCACTCATGGAGTCAATGGCAAGATCAACAATATCTACTTTTTCTTCTATTGCTGAAAGTACTGATGCTGATGAGGTGCCAGATGTATCGTGTGTATGAAAATGAATTGGAAGGTCAGTTGTTTGTTTAATTTCGTTTACTAATTTTTTTATGGCATTAGGTTTTGCCAATCCTGCCATATCTTTTATAGCAATAATATTTGCTCCTGCTTTTTCTAAATCTTTAACAAGATCAATATAATATTTTAATGTATATTTTTTTTCATTTGGATTTGTTACATCATTTGTATAACAAATAGTTCCTTCACAAATTTTATTTTGATTGCGTACTTCATCAATGGCTACACGCATATTATCAATTAGGTTTAAAGAGTCAAAAACTCTAAATACATGAATTCCTGCTTCAGCTGACTGTTGAATAAAATGTTTAACAACATTATCAGGATAATTTTTGTACCCAACAGCATTAGAGCCTCTAAAAAGCATTTGTTTAAGAATATTGGGAGCTCTATTGTTTAATCTAGCTAATCTATCCCAAGGATCTTCTTTTAAAAACCTCATAGATGTATCAAAAGTTGCGCCTCCCCAACATTCTAATGAGAATAGATTGCTCAGATTCTCATTATAATATTCAGCAATATTAACAATATCATCAGTTCGCATTCTTGTAGCAAGAAGTGATTGGTGTGCATCTCGCATCGTTGTATCAGTAATTAGAGTGTGAGGAGTTTCCTTTATTTTTTTTGCAAATTTTTCTGAACCTAAACTTTGTAAATCTTCTACGTAATTATTTTTTTTACTTTTTTTATTTGAAATAGGAATTTGAACTTCTACACTTTTATTATTACTAAATCTTCCAGTAATATCATTATGTCCATTCACAATTATATTACCAAGATAAGATACAATTTTTGACGCTCTATCTTTTTGAGGATTGTAGGTATAGAGTTCTTTTTTTGTATCAACAAAGTTGGTATTATAATTTCCGTCAAGAAAATCTTTGTTGTTAATAAGAGATTCAAGAAATACTAAATTTGTTTTAACACCTCTAATTCTGAATTCTCTTAAGGCTCTATCCATTCTCTTAACACAGTCATCTTGATGCTTTGCCCATGTTGTAACCTTTACAAGTAAGGAATCATAATATGGTGTAATAATTGAACCTGAAGACGCGTTTGCTGCATCTAATCTCACTCCAAAACCAGCTGCTGATCGGTACGTCATTATTTTCCCATAATCTGGCATAAAATTATTAAGTGGGTCTTCAGTAGTAACTCTACATTGAATAGCAAATCCGTTTAGATGAATGTCTTCTTGTTTAGGAAGTGCTGTGTGATCACCAATTTTTTCACCTTCTGCAATTTTAATTTGGGCTTTTACAATATCAATACCAGTTACTTCTTCTGTTACTGTGTGTTCAACTTGAATTCTTGGGTTAACTTCAATGAAATAAAATTCACCAGACTTTTTATCAAATAAAAATTCAACAGTTCCTGCACCGAAGTATTTAACTTGTTTTGCAATTTTAATTGCAGCATTACAAATTTCTTCTCGAGTTTTATTTTCAAGAAAATGTGCGGGTGCTCTTTCAATAATCTTTTGATGTCTTCTTTGAAGAGAACAATCTCTTTCAAAAAGATGTATAATATTTCCATGTCTATCGCCTAAAATTTGAACTTCTATGTGCGCAGCATCTTCTAAAAATTTTTCTATAAATACTTCATCTTTTCCAAAAGCTTTAAGTGACTCACTTTGAGCAGTTGTAATTTGATCTATTAATTCTTTGCTTGATCTTACAACACGCATTCCGCGACCACCGCCGCCCCAGCTAGCTTTAACGATTACAGGGTAACCAATTTTCTCAACTTCTTTTTCAACACTTTTTAGATTTTCTTTTGTTACTAGAACAGAAGGTACAGTTCCTACTTTTGCTTCTTCAGCAACTTTTTTAGCTTCTGTTTTGTTTCCAAATCTTTTTAGTATTTCTTTACTGGGACCAATAAAAGTAATGTCATTTTTTTCACACTGTTCAGCTAGTTCTGGACTTTCTGATAAAAATCCATAACCAGGATGAATAGCATCAACTTGTGCATCTTTAGCAATTTTAATTATTGAGTCTATGTCCAAATATGCTTGTATTGGACCTTTGCCTTCACCAACTAAATAACTTTCATCAGTCTTGAAACGATGAATTGCAAATCGATCTTCTTTTGAATAAATAGCAGCGGTTTTGATACCTGACTCTTCGGCAGCTCTAAAAATTCGAATAGCAATTTCACTTCTGTTTGCTGCCAATATTTTATTAATCTTTTTCATTAAACCATCATTAAATAAAGCTTATTACTTATTATTTTTTCGGACTTGCATCTATATGTTCCTTACTAAATTAGCAAGAGATCTCAGGAATTTAGCCATTTTTTAGGATTTGGAAGCAATTATAAATTGATAATAAACGGTAAATTAACAATTTAATATATGCGCACATATGTCTCTTTTTCAGAGAGATTATTTTATATTATTGTTAATTATGAATTCACTCAATGAAAATATAACACCCTATCAAAGCTGTTCTAAATCAGTCTTCTTAATTTTAGGAATTATTTTTATAAGTTGGATTTCATTATTCTCTATTTTTCTAATTATACAAGGCGCTTGGCCAGTATCTATATTTCTTGGGCTTGAATACTTAGTAATATATTATTTAATTCGTTTATATTTTAAAGAAAAAAATATTAAGGATGAAATTAATATTGATCAAAAAGAAATATCTATAAAAAAATATAAAGGTGATAAACTTTTGCACTCATCTAAATTCAGCACTTATTGGTCTAAGGTTTTTTTTACAAAATTTAAAAATAAATCTAAATTATCAATTAGAGAATCAGATAAAGAAACTGAAGTTGCAACTTTCTTGCATGCTGATTTAAAAGAAAGTTTGTACTTAAAAATTAAAAGACAATTAAGCTATTATTAAAATAACAAATCATTCATATTGAAAAGACCTGTTTTCTTTTTAGAAATAAAGATAGCTGCTTCGATGGCCCCGTCTACAAAAATTGATCGATTATTAGCTTTATGAACTAGATCAACTCTATCGTTTGTACCAATAAAGCTAACTGTATGTTCACCTGCAATTTCACCGCCTCTTGTAACAGAAAAACCAATGTCACCTTTTTTTCTAGATGTTAGTTTTTTTGTACGATCTAAAACTTTTGATTTATTTAATTTAGTTGTTCTTCCTTCAGCAGCATACTCACCCAGAGATAACGCAGTTCCTGACGGTGCATCTTTTTTATATTTGTGATGAGTCTCAGCGATTTCAATATCATAATCAGTATCTTTTAAAGCTGATGCCGTTTGTTTTACTAAATTAAATAGTAAGTTAACACCCAAGCTCATGTTAGAAGACATGAGTATGGGTATTTTTTTAGAATAACTTTTTACTATCTTTTTTTGCGCGTCTGTCATTCCAGTTGTGCCAACAACAACTGCTGTTTTATTTGCAGAGGCGATTTTAAGATTATCTAAAGTAGACTTAGGTGTTGTAAAATCAATTATGACATTCGCTTCTTTGATTAACTGAGCTGCATTAGCTGTAACTAATTTTGCAGAGTGTATACTTGAAATTTTGTTTAAAGGTTTGTTTATATCTTTATGTTTTTTGTGTTCAAAGCCACCAGCAAATTCTAAATTTTTATTTTGTAAAATTTGTTTCGATATTTCCTGACCCATTCGGCCAAGACAACCTGCTACTGCTATTTTAATTTTTGCCATAAAAACTTCTTATACTTTGGTGATTGTAAGTTGAAAAGAAATTAAGTTAAATCTTCCCAGACTTCTTTTAATTTTGAGAAAAAACCTTGTGATTTTGGGCTATGTTTTTTTGAGGTTCCTCCTTCATTTTCAAACTCTCTCAAAATATCTTTTTGTTTGGTATTTAGATTTACTGGTATTTCAACATTAGCCTGCACATACATATCTCCGCGTCTGCTTTGTCGAAGTATACTCATTCCTTTGCCGCGTAGTCTAAATTGCGTTTCAGATTGAGTTCCTGCTGGAATATTAAGTCTGGCTTTTTTTCCTTCTATTGTTGGTACTTCTATTTCACCACCTAAAATAGCAGTGGTAATTGAAATTGGTATTTCGCAAAATAAATTTTCTTCTTCCCTTTCAAAAAGTTTGTCCTTTTGAACTTCAACAAAAATATAGAGATCTCCATTTCCTGCACCTCTTTCACCAGGCTCTCCCTCACCAGCTATTCGAATTCTTGTGCCTGTATCAACACCAGCTGGAATAGTAACAGAAATTGTTTTTTGTTTTTTTATATTCCCCGTTCCAGAACATTTAAGACATGGGTTTTTTATACTCGAACCTTCTCCACCACATGTAGGGCATGGTCTCTCAATAGAAAAGAAGCCTTGTTGTGATCGCACTTTACCCGCACCTCCACAAGTAGAACAAGTGCTTGGACCTGATTTATCCGCACTTCCTGTAGCAGCACACGTATCACAACCAACATATGTTGGTATTCTTATTTGTGGCTTTTTACCTGTAAAGGCTTCGTGCAAGGAAACAGACATGTTGTAGCGAAGATCACTTCCTCTCTGAGGACCTCGTCTTCTTGATGATTGTCCTCCGAACCCTCCACCAAAAAACTCTTCAAAGATATCAGAAAAACCACCTGCAAAATCTCCAAAGCCTTGTGCTCCACCCATACCTCCCTGTCTAAAAGCATCATGTCCATATTGATCGTAAGCTGATCTTTTTTCTGAGTCTTTGAGAACTTCGTAAGCTGCTGCAGCTTCTTTGAATTTTCTTTCAGCAGTTTTATCATCCTTGTTACGATCAGGATGATATTTCATGGCTTGTTTTCTATAAGCTTTTTTTATTTCATCATCACTAGCATTTCGTTGAACACCTAGTATCTCATAGAAATCTTTATCAGCCACATCTCCTCCTTATAAAAATTATGGAGCGTTAATCTTTTTTATCTTCGTCTACTTCTTCAAATTCAGCATCTACAACCTTTTCATCTTTTGTATTATCAGCTGATGGTTCAGCTCCCGATTGATCAGGTTGAGGTCCAGCACCTTGAGGGTTTTGTTTATAAATTGCTTCACCCATTTTAAGAGATGACTGAACAAGTGCTTCAGTTTTAGATTTTATAGCTTCTAAATCCTCGCCGTCTTTTACTTTCTTAAGCTCTTCAATATCCTCTGTGATTTTATTTCTATCTGCTTCAGGAATTTTATCTCCGTGCTCTTTTAAATTCTTTTCAGTTTCATTAATTAAACTATCAGCATGGTTTCTAGTATCAACAGCTTCTCTTTTCTTTTTGTCAGCTTCAGCATTTTCTTCTGCCTCTTTGACCATTTTTTCAATCTCTTCATCTGATAATCCGCCAGAAGCCTGGATCTTGATTTGTTGTTCTTTACCAGTTGATTTGTCTTTAGCCGAAACGTTTACAATACCATTTGCATCGATATCAAAAGTTACTTCAATTTGAGGCATTCCTCTTGCGGCAGGTGGAATACCTACTAAATCAAACTGGCCTAACAATTTGTTATCAGCAGCCATTTCTCTTTCACCTTGAAATACTCTAATTGTTACTGCACTCTGATTATCTTCAGCTGTAGAAAATACCTGGCTCTTCTTTGTTGGGATAGTTGTGTTTTTATCAATTAGTTTTGTGAATACACCGCCAAGTGTTTCAATACCAAGTGATAAAGGTGTAACATCAAGTAGTAGAACATCTTTTACATCACCTTGTAATACTCCCGCTTGAATAGCAGCACCGGAAGCTACAACTTCATCAGGATTAACACCTTTATTAGGCTCTTTACCAAAGAAGTTTTTTACTATCTCCGTTACTTTAGGCATTCTTGTCATACCACCGACTAAAATAACATCATCGATTTCAGCAGCTTGTAAACCGGCATCTTTAAGTGCCATTTCGCAAGGTTTTAAACTTTGGTTTAAAAGTTCACCAACGATGGCTTCTAGTTTTGCTCTCGATAATTTAATCGTTAAATGTTTAGGACCAGATTGATCAGCTGTTATGAATGGTAAGTTAACTTCTGTTTCAGTTGAACTTGATAATTCAATTTTTGCTTTCTCAGCAGCCTCTTTCAAACGTTGAAGGGCAAGTTTATCTGAACGTAAATCAATACCATTATCTTTTTTGAATTCGTCAGCGAGATAATCAATGATTTTAAGGTCAAAATCTTCACCACCAAGATGAGTATCACCATTGGTAGATTTAACTTCAAAAACACCGTCACCAATTTCTAAGATAGAAATATCAAATGTACCTCCGCCAAGATCGTAAACAGCAACTGTACCTGTTTTCTTTTTATCTAAACCATATGCTAACGCTGCAGCAGTAGGCTCGTTAATAATTCTTAAAACTTCTAGTCCAGCTATTTTTCCAGCATCTTTTGTTGCTTGTCTTTGAGCGTCATTAAAATATGCAGGAACTGTTATAACTGCTTGTGTAACAGTGTCTCCTAAATAAGACTCTGCAGTCTCTTTCATTTTTTGTAAAATAAATGCACTAATTTGACTTGGGCTATATTTGTCTCCACGTGCTTCTACCCAAGCATCGCCGTTATCACCTTTTACAATTTTATAAGGTACTAATCCGCTGTCAGACTTAACTGCTTCATCCTCAAATGTTCTTCCGATTAATCTTTTTATGGCAAATAAAGTATTTTCAGAATTAGTTACTGCTTGTCTTTTAGCTGATTGTCCAACAAGTTTTTCTTTCGTGTCACTGAATGCCACCATTGATGGTGTTGTTCTTCCGCCTTCTGAGTTTTCAATTACTTTTGCTTCCTTACCGTCCATTACTGCAACGCAGGAGTTTGTAGTACCTAAATCAATACCAATTACTTTTGCCATATTTTTTGTCCTCTTTTCTTAATTAATTACCAATCAACATTGGCTACATTAGATATGGGAAAAAAGTTTTAAAATACAAGGACGTTTGGGATTTATATTAAAAAAAACAAGTATTTTTGGCTTTTTTATGACTTTTCATTACTCTCATTTTCAGGATTATCTTCTTCTTTTTCTTCTTTAGACTCTTCTGTTTTAGCGACTGGTTTTTTGGAAACTCCGACCATTGCTGCTCTGAGTAATCGGTCATGCATTGTATAACCTGATTGGACTTCTTGTACTACTGTTCCTTCTTCAACATCATTATTTTCGACTTCCATCATTGCCTGATGAAAATTATGATCAAATTTTTGATTCAAGGTTTCAATTTTCTTTACACCATGTTTTTCAAGAGTACTTTTATATTCTTTAAGCACCATTTTTAAACCATCAATAAGATTTTTTATACTTTCTGAATGATTTTCATCCTCTGGCAATGCATCTAGCGCTCTTTCTAAATTATCTCCTGGCGATAGAATATCTCTTGCTAAATTTATGCTACCAAATTTTATAGTTTCAACTTTTTCTCGTTCAAATCTTTTTCTGAGATTTTCCATTTCAGCGAGTAATCGGATTTTTTCTTCTTTTAGTGTCTCAATTTTCTTTTCTAAATTATCTTCATCAGCATTTTCATCTTCGCTTGTCTCTTCTGTATTTGTGTTTTCTTGACTATCATTATTATCTTCATCGTTTTCAATATTCTCAGAATCAGGCTCTTTAAATTCTTCTTGTTGTTTATCTTCTTCTTTTTCAACCATTAATCAATTACCTTTCCAATAATTTTAGATGTATAATCAACAAGTGGTACTATTTTTGAGTAGTTCAACCTTGTTGGGCCTACTACGCCTATAGCACCTATAATTTCTTGATCATTGTTTTTATATGGGGCCATTACCATAGAAAGACCAGAGTGTTTAAATAAAAAATTTTTTGAACCAATGAATATTTGGACCCCCTTGGCTTTTCCTGCATTTTCAAGAATATCAACAAAACTTGATTTCCTTTCTATATCATCAAATAGGTTACGTATATGATCAAGATCTTTTGAAATAATTTCATCGTTAAGTAGATTTGATTGACCGTGCAAAAAAATATATGGATTTTTTATGTTTGGAGGATTTTCAATTATTCCTTTATTTACAAGGTTAGAAGAAATCATTTCTAATTGATTTTGTGATTTTTTTATATCTGTTTGAAGTAATTTTTTTATTTGAGAAATATTTTTGTTAGTAAACTTTGAAGTAAGATAATTAGATGCCTGTACTAATAATGAATTGTTATACTTTCCATTATCTTCAATAATACGATTTTCTACTTCTCCATTCTCATACGCAAGAATCAACATTAATTGTGTTTTATTAAGCCTTATGAACTCTAAATGTTTTAGATTTTTTTGAAATTTTGGAGCAATTACGATACCTGCATAGTTTGATAATCCAGAAATAGCTCTTGAGGCTTCATCTAAAACTTCTTCGTAAGATTTACCTTTAGTTGAGCATTGTTGCTTAATATTTTCTTTGTCTGATTTAGATATTCTTCCAAATTCTAATAAACCATCAACAAAAAATCTCATCCCCTTTTCCGTAGGCATTCTGCCTGCTGATCTATGTGGTGCGAAAAGCAGACCTTCTTTTTGTAAATCTGATAAAATAGATCTAATTGAAGCAGATGAAAGATTAAATCCACCCATTTTCATAATTGTTTCAGATCCGGCAGGTGAACCAGTTTTAAGATAGGACTCAACTAATTTTTTAAATATTAGTTTAGATCTATCATTTAACTCAGCATATAAATTATCTACCATTAGAATTAATTGTTTAAATTATATTTTTATCTACTATTATTGAATTTATATGCGAAAAGATAGATCGTTCAATGAAATGAGAGAAATTTCATTTGAAAAAAATGTAAATATTCATGCTGATGGATCTTGTTTGGTTAAGTTTGGCAATACACATGTTTTATGCTTAGCTACAATAGATGAAAAGGTGCCTCATTGGCTTAAAAATACAGGGAGGGGTTGGATAACAGCTGAATATGGTATGCTACCTAGATCTACCAACACAAGGATGGATCGCGAGGCTGCAAAGGGAAAACAATCTGGCAGAACACAAGAAATTCAAAGATTGATTGGTAGAAGTCTAAGATCAGTTACTAATTTATCTGATCTTGCTGAAAAACAGATAAAAATAGACTGTGACGTTATTCAAGCAGATGGAGGAACTAGAACTGCCTCAATAAGCGGTGCTTTTGTATCACTTTACATAGCAATTAAAAAATTAAGACAGAATTATAATATACAAAAGCCGATAATAAAAAATTTTATAGCTGCAGTTTCAACAGGAATAGTTGATAATAAACCACTGCTAGACCTTGATTATAATGAGGATTCAGCTGCAGAAGTGGATGCAAATTTTGTAATGACAGATAAAAATCAAATTTCTGAGATTCAGGTTACTGGTGAAGAATTTTTATTTGAAGATAGTCAACTTAATGAAATGTTAGATTTAGCAAAAAAGGGAATAGGTGAGATTATTGAAAAACAAAAAGAAACACTTTCATCAGAATAAAAAAATATTATTTTTTTCTAACAATTTCTACAAAATAAAAGAAATTAAAAATTTATTTAAAAAACACTCTATAGATATTGTATCTTTGAGAGAATTATCAGTAAAAAAAGAACCATTTGAAAGTGGAACAAATTTTATTGAAAATGCAAAAATAAAATCAGAGTTTGGAAATAATATTACTGATTTACCTTGTTTCGCTGATGACTCAGGAATATGTATTGATGCTTTGAATCTTAAGCCAGGTGTTTACTCAAAAAGATTTATAGAGAGTTTTAGTAATAGGGAAGATTGTTTTAAATATATTATAAATAAAACAAAGAAAACAAATCGAAGCGGAGCTTATTTTAAAACTTCAATATGTTTAACTACTGATAATAAACACAATATAATTTTTGAGGGCATGGTTAAAGGTAATATCACAAATATACCATCAAAAGATAATGGGTTTGGATATGATCCAATTTTTAAACCAGTTGGTTTTATGAAAACTTTTGCTGAAATGACATTGTCCGAAAAAAATAAAGTTAGCCACAGAGCAATTGCAATTAATAAATTAATTGATTTTTTAACTAATTAATTTTTTTAGCACTACCATTTGATATTTTTAAAATATCTAATTTTCTCTCAATTATATTGTTCTTAAAATAGAACTCACCATCAACACCATCAAATTTTAAAGTTGAGTTATTTAAAAGATTTAGTAACTGATTGTAATTTAGTTGTTCTGAATAAATGTAATTTAATAGCCCAACTAAATCATAAGGAAGTGTTGAAATTCTTAAAAGTTTTTCTTCGTATATATCTCTATACTGATTTAACAAATCTATTCGTTGGAGCTTTTCAATACCTGGAAAAATTGCTCCTTGTAATGAGGGTTCAAGAAAAAAAACCTCATCATCAATTACTCCAGTAGCAATAAACTGTACTACGTTTGGATCTATATCATAATATGGAAGTAATGGAGCAACCTGAAGCAGGTTTAATCCATAGTCAGCAATCAGTATATGAGTAAAATCATAATCACTTGTTGTTTTAAATTTTTCTAATTTTTTTAATCTTTTACGGGATTGATCATCATCTTTTATTAACAGTAGTTGTTTCTGTCTGTTTAACTCATATTTTCTCAACTCATACTTTCCTAATTCTTTAATCGAATCCCTTACGTTAGACAGGTCATTTTTATAAGAAGCTCTATTTACTAATACAGAGTCACTTTGATTTACAGCATCGTCGATTAGGGCATTAACCATATATCCATAACTATTCTCAGGATATAAAACTGCGATCCTTGATTCTGCGGGTAATGCATTGAGCAGTTGCTCTAATTCATTTTTTGGGAAAAAGTTTAATAAAAAAATACATTCTCCTGCCAAAGTTGTATCTGAAGAAAATGAAAAAAATATAATTTGGTTGTTACAAAATTCTTTTGCTACACCAGTAAATCCCGTTTCAATTGGGCCGATAAATATTTTGCCTTTTTCTTTGCTAGAAGTAATTATTTTTTTTAATTCATTTTCAGTATCAAAATACTTAATTTCAAAAAAAATATTTTCCAAATTTTTATTATAAATTGCCAACTCTAAAATATTAATAAATTGATTACTTATATTTTCTTTATTTTTAGTATGTAAAAGAAGGGTTATTTCTTTAATTAATGGCATCTCATAATTATTTTTTTCAATCTTTTTTTCTAAAATTTTTTTATTTTTTTTATAAGTACTATTTTTATTTATAGAACTTACATTTTCTTTTATTTTAATATCCTTGTTAATTAGCTGTTTTTCTTGTTTTGATAAATGTACTGGAGTACACGAACTAATGACTATAAAAAGGGTGAGTATGGATAAAACTGATAGCGGTATCTTTATTGTTGCTACGCCGATAGGAAATTTAGATGACATTTCTAATAGAGCGATTGAAACAATCAAAAATAGCGATTATGTAATATGCGAAAATCCAAAACATTCACTTAAACTACTAAACAAATTAGGCATTAAAAAGAAATTAATTCCTTTACACGATTATAATGAGAGTAATGTTATAAATAGAATGTCTAATCAACTATTAAATAAAAAAATTGCACTAATAAGTGACGCAGGTTCGCCACTAATTTCAGATCCAGGGTTTAAACTAGTACAATATTGCATTGAAAATAATATAAATATTTCATCAATACCTGGGGCCTGCTCTATAATTCCTGCCCTTCAATTATCAGGGATGGCTTTGAATGAATTTTATTTTGCTGGCTTTTTCCCTAAAAATAAAAAGGGTGGTTTGAGTTTTATTGATAAGATTAAAAATCTAAATAAAACTTCAGTTTTTTTTGTATCAAGCCATAAATTAAAAGATTGTTTAATTTTAATGGAGACAGAGCTCAGCCTAAGAAAAATAAGTATATCAAAAGAACTTACAAAGATTAATGAAAATACATACAGAGGCTTTAGTCATGAATTGCTAATAAAAATTCAAAAGAAACTCGAGAATCTTAAAGGTGAGTTTGTTGTTGTTGTTGAGGCAGATAAGTCGACAAAAATAAGGACTATTGATCTTGAAAAATATAACAATGAAATAATTAAGTTACTTTTAAAATTTTCTTTGACCGACGTCGTTGAAATAGTACATAAATTAACAGGAATAACAAAAAATAAAGTTTACAAATGGGTTTTAAAACAAAAAAAACATTGAAATATTTTCTTCTTTTACTGTTTATACCAGTTATGTTTACAATTTACAGCTGCTCTCCCGCCGGCATCCTAGCTTCTGGTGGTGGAACTGCCATGGTAGTAGCTGAAGGGGATAAGTCTCTTGGAACAGTTGTTGACGATGCTACAATTAAAGTAAATTTAGCAGCTAAATTCTTAAGTGCTGGTAATAATTTATTTGTAAATATTAATACAACAGTATTAGACGGAAGAGTTTTATTAACTGGGCTTGTTGAAAATCAAGAAATTAGAATTGAAGCAGTTAGACTTGTATGGGAGGTAGAAGGAATCAAAGAAGTAATTAATGAAATAGAAATAGGTAATAGAGATAGTATTAAAGACTACGCCAATGATGTGTGGATCACTACTCAAGCTAGGGCCATAGCAACAAAAACTATCGGTTTTAGAGCCATAGCTTATAATTTTGAAACAATAAACGGTAAAATTTATATAGCTGGAATCACTTCAAGACCTGAGCAATTAGATAGTGTCATTGAAGCTCTTAAGGTAATTAAGGGGGTTAAAGAAATAGTAAACTATGTTGTAGTTAAGGAATAATTACCTTAAGGATCCAATTTTTTCACCAGCGAGAATATGAATATGAAAGTGTGGCACTTCTTGTCCTCCATGTGATCCTGAATTTGAAATAATTCTATATCCGTTTTTTTCAATATTTAATTTTTTAATAACTAAGCTAACACTTTCGAAAAATGATGATAAGGTTTTTTTATCTGCGAGTCTTACAAAATCATAAAAATCTGAACATTCAATTTTTGGAATACCAAGTACATGTATTTTGGCTTGAGGATTGATATCATAAAAAAATAAAGAAGCCTCGTTCTCATAAATTTTATTACATGGAATTTCTTTCCTTAATATTTTTGCAAAGATGTTGTTTTTATCATACATACTATTTTCTTTTAGAAAGCTCCTTATTTATTTCTTCTAAAGATATTTTTTTTGATCTTAGTAAAACTAATAAGTGATAGATTACATCAGCTGCCTCTTCTATTGTTCTTTTTTTTGAACCAACTAAATAGTCAATTACCAATTCGTTGGACTCTTCACTAAACTTTTGAGCAATTTTTTTTGGACCAAGCTTTAATAGGTTATTTGTATAAGAATTTTTGTTTTTATTTTTTATACGAGTATTTATGATATTATATAATTCTTCAATATTCATTTTATTTTCTTATTTTAATTTTTTTTGATAATAAATAATCTTTCACCTCTTTAATACTGATTTCGTTAAAATGAAAGACCGAGGCTGCTAACAAAGCATTCGCTTTACCATCCTTTACTCCCTCATAAAAATGTTCTAATTTACCAACTCCACCACTAGCTATTACTGGTATTTGTACAAATTCTGAAACCTTTTTTAATAATTCTATATCAAAACCAGACTTAGTGCCATCCCTGTCCATTGAAGTTAATAAAATCTCTCCAGCTCCTAATTTTTCAACTTTTTCAATCCAATCTAATGCATATAGTCCGGTGTTTTTTGTTCCTCCGTGTGAATACACATACCAATCATTAAGATTTTTTTTAGCATCAACAGCAACAACTATGCATTGATTGCCAAAGTATTCTGAAGATTTTTTAATTATATTTGGATCATGTAAAGCAGCAGAGTTTATTGAAACTTTATCAGCGCCTGCTTTAAGTAATGATTGTATATTGTTTATTGATGAAATTCCACCGCCTACTGTCAAAGGAATAAATACTTCATTAGCTGTTTTTTCAACAACATTAATCATTGTGTTTCGTTCTTCTAAAGACGCACTTATATCTAAAAAACAAATTTCATCAGCCCCATTTTCAGAATAATGTTTAGCTTGTTCTACTGGATCACCAGCATCAACAAGATCAATAAAATTAATCCCCTTAACAACCCTACCATTTTTTACATCTAGGCATGGTATTATTCTAATATTAAGCATTACTATTTAATATATTTTGAGCTTTTTCTAAATCTATATTTCCAACATAAAATGATTTTCCCGAAATAATGCCTTCTATAGATTCAGAATTCAATTTCTTTAATTCGTTTAAATCGTTGTAATCTGTTAAACCGCCAGCTAGAATTAGTTTTTTGTTTTCTTCATTCATTGTCCGAATTTTATTAATTATTTCTTTAATAAAATTTATATTCAAGCCTTTTAGCATTCCATCATTCTTGATATCAGTGATTACATATCCTCTGATTTTAGATTTATTGTACATGGTTAATATATCCTCAAGTGTAAGTTTTGATTTCTCTTTCCAGCCATTTATCATCACAATATTTTCTTTAATGTCCAATGAAACATAGATTTTGTTTTCATATTTGTCCGCTAGCCTTTTAAGTGATTCAGGATTATTAACCGACATTGATCCAATAATTAAATTATTAATACCTAAATTAAAATATCTATCTGCATCTAAGTTCGTTCTTATTCCACCACCAAGTTGAATTGGAATATTAACTGAATTTCTAATTTTTTTAATTGAATTTATATTTATATCAGGCCTTCCGAATGCTGCATCCAAATCTACGACATGTAGTTTTTTACATCCAGCATTTTCAAAAAAAATTGCTTGCTTTTCTGGATCATTGTTAAAAACTGTGCTTGAGTCATCAACACCTTCAGAAAGTCTAACACACTTATTATCTTTCAGATCAATTGCAGGTATTATTTGCACTATAAATTTTTGTAGAAGTATATTCCTTTAATATAACTGCCATTTATAAAAGCATAAAAAGGGTTTTCTCCCCAAACCCTATAGTCTTTATTAGAAAATAGCTGAATAGCTGCATCTTGAGTTTCTCTAACCGATAGTTGAATTGATTTAATATGCTCTTCTTTTGCTTTTTGCTCTGAAAAATCTATCATGGATTTAGCTAAACCATAGCCTCTTGCCCATGGAGCAACGAAATGTCTTTTAATTTGTGCAATATTTTTTCTAGACTCTATGTTTGGTGCTTCGTAAGATAGTTGTAAAGTTCCAGCTATAACCCCATTTAATCTACCGACAATAAGATTGTTTAAATTATCATTAGTTATTTGATTCCAATATTGATTTAAAATCTCTCTTGTTGGTACTCTTATCCAACCAAAACCTCCACCCGCACCAATTGCTTGCTCTGTGATATTACAAAGATCAGCAAGATCAACTTCAGATAAATTTTCTATTACATCAACAGATATGTTAATTTTTTCTTTAGGTAGTGTTGACATATTTTTTAGCTCACAAAATTTTTTATTAAGCTTAATCCTGAGGAGGAACTTTTTTCAGGATGAAACTGAACGCCATATATATTTTCTTTTACAACAATTGAAGTAAAATTTATTCCATACTGGCTTTCTGCCAAAATATTTTCTTTGTTTTTACAAGCAAAATAATAAGAATGGACAAAATAATAATTCTCAGAAGAGTTAATCAATTTATTTTTATTTTTAGGATTAACAAGATTCCAACCCATATGAGGTAATTTAAGATTTTTCGCTGGAAGAGCTTTGATATGTCCATCAATCCAACCTAAACCTTTGTGAAATCCGTTTTCCTCACTATCATTTGCTAACATTTGCATTCCCACGCAGATTCCTAAAAAGGGTTTTTTTTTAACTAACGCGAACTCTTGAAGTTCATCAATCAAGCCTGGTGTTTTTTTTAATCCAGACATACACGTTGAAAAAGCTCCTTGACCTGGCAAAACTATATGAGTTGAATTTTTGATATCAATCAGTTTTTTTGATATTATTACTCTGGCTTCAGTATTGTTTTCTTTTGTTACTTTAACAAAAGACTTTTGTGCAGACAAAACATTTCCAGAACCATAATCAACTATGGTAATTTGCTTCATTAAACTTACAACAGGCCTTTAGATGATGGGATTTGATTGTTTCTTCTTCGATCAATTTCAGTTGCTATTCTATAGCTTTTAGCAAAGGCTTTAAAGCATGACTCTATAATATGGTGATTGTTGCTTCCATAAATATTTTCAATGTGAAGGTTACACTTTGCTTCATTGGTAAATGCTTTAAAAAATTCAAGAAAAAGCTCAGTATCCATTTCTCCAATTTTATCTAAACCTAGGTTTACTTTCCAAACAAGCTCAGGTCTTCCACTAAAGTCAATTACACAGCGAGAAAGACACTCATCCATAGGAATATAAAAAAAACCATACCTGTTGATACCCTTTTTTTCTCCAAGTGCTTTTGTTGTTGCAAGAGCAATTGCATAGGCTGTATCTTCAACACTGTGATGCAAATCAACATTTATATCGCCGTCTGTTTTAAGATCCATGTCAATAAGACTGTGATGTACAAAAAGTTCCAACATGTGATCAAAAAAACCGATTCCGGTAGAAATTTTTGCTGATCCAACACCGTCTAGATTTAATGAACAAGAAATTTTTGTCTCTTTGGTATTTCTTTCTACAATTCCTTTTCTCATTTTTGCCTAATATCAGCGAATTTAAATTAATTCTAGGTAAATCACTTGATAAAAATAATTAAATAGCCATTTTATAAAAAAGAAAGAAAAATGAGTAAAAATAAAATAAAATCAACTACAATTATTGGTGTTAGAAAAGATAATTTGGTCGTAATTGCTGGAGATGGGCAAGCCAGCCTAGGAAACACAGTTATGAAATCAAACGTAAAAAAGATAAGGCGTCTTGGAGTAGATGAGACTGTTGTTTCTGGATTTGCTGGGTCAACTGCTGATGCCTTCGCTCTTTTTGAAAGATTAGAAGGAAAATTGGACCAGTATAAAAATCAATTGAAAAGAGCGTGCGTTGAGCTCGCTAAAGATTGGAGAACGGATAGATATTTAAGGAGATTAGAAGCAATGATGATAGTTGCTGACAAAGATGTTAGTTTGTTACTATCTGGAACAGGTGATGTTATTGAATCTGATGATGGTATTCTAGCTATTGGTTCTGGGGGGCCTTATGCTAATAGTGCTGCAAAAGCATTGATTAAAAATACAAACATGAATGCAAAAGAAATAGCATTAGAATCTTTAAGCATTGCTGCAGATATATGTATCTATACTAATCATAATATAATCTCTGAAACCATAGAGTTATAAAAATGGAGTCAAGCTTTAGTCCAAGAGAGATAGTTTCAGAATTAGACAAATTTATCATTGGTCAAAATAAAGCAAAAAAGGCGGTAGCTGTTGCACTGAGAAATAGATGGAGAAGAAAACAGTTAGAAGAATCTTTAAAAGAGGAAATTGTTCCAAAAAATATTTTGATGGTTGGGCCAACAGGATGTGGCAAGACTGAAATTTCAAGAAGGTTAGCAAAACTTGCAAATGCACCATTTATAAAAGTTGAAGCAACTAAATTTACAGAAGTTGGTTATGTTGGAAGAGATGTTGAACAAATAATCAGAGATCTAGTTGAAATAAGTATTACAAAAACAAAAATAGAAATGGGCAAAGAGGTAAAAGCCAAGGCTGAAAAAAATGCAGAAGAAAGAATATTAGATGTATTGGTGTCTAAAAGTTCCACGCCTGCAACTAGAGATAATTTCAGAAGCAAGCTTAGATCTGGGGAACTAAATAATAAAGAAGTTGAAATACCAGTTTCTGCAAATGCAAACTTTAATTTACCAACAATGGATATCCCTGGCATGCCTGGTTCACAGATGGGTATGATAAATTTAGGAGATGTTTTAGGAAAAAGTTTTGGTGGACAAAAGAAAATGAAAAAGATGAGTATAAAAGAATCTCATTCTTATTTATTAAATGAGGAAACTGAAAAATTATTAGATCAAGATAAAATTAATAGCAGGGCTTTAGATGATGTTGAACAGAATGGAATAGTGTTTATTGATGAAATCGATAAAATTACATCAAGAAGCGATAGAGCTGGAGCAGATGTTTCAAGAGAGGGTGTGCAAAGAGATTTACTCCCATTAATTGAAGGCACTGCTGTAACAACTAAGCATGGAGTTGTAAAAACTGATTATATATTGTTCATAGCATCAGGAGCGTTTCATTTATCAAAACCAGCAGATATGTTGCCAGAACTACAAGGAAGATTACCAATTAGAGTAGAGTTAGATAGTCTTAGTAAAGAAGATTTTAGACTAATTCTCACCGAGACCCAAAACAGCTTAATTAAACAGTATAAAGGTTTGCTTGGTACAGAAAAGGTTGATCTAGAATTCGAAGATAGTGGTATTGAAACAATTGCAACATTATCTACAGAGATTAATCAAAATGTTGAAAATATTGGAGCCAGAAGATTGCATACTGTAATGGAAAAATTATTAGAGGAAATTAGTTACACCGCATCAGATATTGGACCAACAAAAATAGTAATTAATAGAGAATACGTAGAAAATAACTTAGGAGAACTTATTAAAAGTCAGGACTTATCAAAGTTTATATTGTAAAGCTCATTTAAATTTTTAAAAATTATAAAATGAGTCTTTTTAGGAATATAAGAATTGAGCTGCTTGTTCTTTTAATAATATCTTTAAATGTTTTTATTTCATTTAATTTAGATTTAGGGCTTTACAATTATTTTAAAGATTTTAACAAAAGCCTTAATAGTATTTATTTAAAAGAATTTTTTGAAGGCATAACAAGGCTTGGAAGCTCGTCTTGGTATTTTGCTATCTCTATTATTGGATTTGGTGTTGTTTATTTAAACAATAGATTGGATTTTATAAAAATTGAGAAACAAAAAAAAATAAGTAATTTTTTTGTATCGTCTTTTTTTTATATTTTGGTTGTTGGAATTGTAACACAGGTTCTGAAGCATGTTGTTGGTAGACCAAGACCAAATCACACAAATTTTGAGGACTCTTTTGGTTTTAATTTTTTTACTTTAGACTCAAATTTTCATTCCTTTCCTTCAGGCCACTCCTCAACTATATTTATAGTTTGTTTTATTCTTGTTGCCACTTTTCCAAAACTAAAATATCTTTTTTATTTTTTAGCATCTGTTATTGCCTTGAGTAGAGTTGTTGTTGGTGCCCACTTTTTTACTGATATTGTTGCTGGAGCTATATTGGCACTTATATCTTTCAAAATTATAAATACAATCTTAGACAAGAAATATGCCCAGTATAAATTTTCAAATTTGTTGCCTGAAGACAATTCAGAAATTTATAGTTATGTATTTTTTTTGGTAATTAGTTGTGTGTTTATTACTTCAGGCCCATCCATAGATTTGTATATTTCAGGTCTGTTTTATTATGGATCGTCACAGTTTGTTTTACAAAGTTTTGATTTAACCTCAATATTATTTCGAGATATTTTATTACCAATAATACTTATTTATATTTTAATTTTACCAATTGTTGGACGCTTCACTAAAATTGATAAAATTTTTTTTAATTATAGATTTTCTATCAAGGAAATAATTTTGTTGTGGAGTTCTCAAATTATTGGAGTGTTAATTTTTGTAAATCTGATACTTAAAAATTTATGGGGCAGGGCTAGACCAAATGATATTTTACAATTAGGTGGAAAAGAAGCTTTTTCCCCGTGGTATGAAATTACTAATGTTTGTGGAAGTAATTGTTCTTTTGTTTCAGGCGATGCCTCTGTTGGGTTTTCAATTATAATTTTGTATTTAATTACAAAAAAAATAATTTTTCTCTATGCAAGCGTTGTTGCTGGTCTTGTGCTTGGTTTAATTAGGATAATGGCTGGTGGTCATTTTTTAAGTGATATTTTTTTTGCTGGTTTTTTTATTGTTATTTTAAATATAGTTTTATTTGAACTGTATAAAAAATATTATGTTAAATAAATTTCTATTGCCATCAGTATTTGTTTTACTTTTATTAAAGATAGTTGCGTTAAATTTTACTACTTTTAATCTGTTTGGTGATGAAGCACAGTATTGGCTATGGTCTAAAGATATTGACTTTGGTTATTTTTCAAAACCTCCTTTTTTGTCTTGGATAATAAGGGTTTATACAGAAATTTTGGGTAGCAGTTTTCTTTCATTAAAACTTTTACCATTATTTGTTTATTTATTGATTGCTTGGAGTATTTATAATCTTCTAATTAACTCTGGGTTAAGTAAAAAAGATTCATTTGCAGGTTGTTTAATTTTTTTATTTTTACCTGCTGTTTCTTTTTCGTCTTTTATAATTAGTACTGATCTTTTTTTATTATTGTTTTGGACGCTTTCACTTAATGAATTAATTAAAATCAATAATGAGCAACGTTTAAAAAATTTTATATTATTAGGTATTTTTCTAGGGCTGGGTTTTTTATCAAAATACGCAGCTATATATTTTGTAATCTGTTTATTTGTCTTAATTTTACTTGATAAAAAATTTAGAAAAATTTTTTTGGACAATTTATTAGGATTTAGTTTTACATTTTTATCTGTGTTTATAATTATCGTACCAAATATTATTTGGAACTTTAATAATGATTGGATAACACTTCAACATACTTCAGATAATGCAAATTTTGCAAATATCGAAATAGATCTTATCAGGGGTTTACTGTTTTTATTAATTCAGGTTTTAATGCTAGGTCCATTTATAGTTTTAGGTGGTTTATTTGGATTTAATAAGCAGAACTATATTCAAAAAATATTTCTAATATTTTCTTTGCCTATAATTTTAATTGTCTTAATAGAAGCTATTATTGTTAGAGCTAACGCAAATTGGGCTGCTCCAGCTTTAATTTCCCTGTTTGCTCTTTTGTATATTAGAATTAATAACTCTTTCTTAAAAATGGCTAATTTCATATTTAATTTTACTGCATGTTTTATTCTTTTTACAATGATTGGAATGAGTTATCCGTCTAAAATTTTTGACCGAATAAGCGGTATAAATGATTATGCTCTAAAAATTTATAACAATTCTTCAAATGGTGTTGTTAAAAATATAGTAGTTTCAGATCGGCTTTTGTTTTCAAGCCTTAACTTTGAATTAAGAGATATGAATATTAATTTCTATATGCCCCATAAAGAAGGCGAAAAAATAACGAACCATTTTAAAATAGTGTCTCCTCTTAGTAAAAATATAAATGAGAACTTTATTTTAATTGGAAGTCCTTCAGATATAAATTATTTAAATAATAATTATAAACTGCTAAAAATAAACTCCCCTGATCAGAAATTTATGAAAAGAAAACTTGAAGTTTATGAGGTTATACTTGAATAAACTTCTGGTCTTTTTTGTTATATTTGTAGTTAACACATCTTATGCTAATAATTTCATTGCTGAATATAAAGTAAGCACAACTGGAATTAAAATTGGTCATTTTAGTTGGTCATTAAATATTAATGATGATGTTTATCAGACAGAAATTAATTTGAAAAATTCTGGTATTTTTTCACCTTTATATAAATTTGAAGGAAGTTATATTTCGGCTGGGGTTATTGAAAATAAGATATTCAAAACCAGGAATTATAAACAATTGTGGAAAACAAAAAAGAAAACAAAAATAGTCAAAATGTCATTTGATGATTATTTAATTGAATTAAAACAAGAACCCATAGAAAAAGAGGTAGCTAGAGTTAACTTATCAAGCTTGTATTTATATTTTGACCCAATCACCTCCTTTATAAATATTTTAAATGGAAAAGATGAGATGAAAATAATTGATGGGAGGAGAATTTATAGACTTAAAAAAAATGATGTTGAAGATGGAAAGATAATTTTAAAAATTGAAGACTATGTAAATATTTGGGCTGATCACAAAAGAAATGATTTAAAAAAAATTGAATTTTTTACTGAAAATGATTTGCTTCCATATAAAATTATTATTCATTTTAAAGAAAGAGTGTTTAAACTAGATAAAATTTAAAATTTTTTTTTTCTTAAATAGACAAAAAGGGCTCCGTGGCCCCCATGTTCAAAACCTGCATCTTGGTATGTTAAGATGTATTTTTTGAGATCATCCTCATTTATCCAGTTTATTATTGAGTTTTTAATCTTGCCATAAAAAAGTTTGGGGCTTGAGTCTTGATCGTGTTCATTTTTTTTATGAACACCTTTTCCAGTAATTATAAGCAAACACCTTTTATTTTTGTTATAATTTTTTTTAACTTCACTTATAAATTTTACACGTGCTTCAACTAAACCATACCCGTGAAGATCAATTTTTCTATCTATATTTATTTTTCCACGCTTAAGGTCTTTATTAACCTCGCCAAATGATAATTTAAATTCTGAGCTACTAACTTTGTGTTCAGTTATTGTTTGTGTGCTGGTGTTTTTAGAATTAGTTTTTTTATCTAATTTTATATTTTTATTATTAGTTGTTTTGGCTTTAACTATTGAAGTGTCTTTTTTAAAAGGCTTTACACCTTTCATTTTTTTTAAAAAATAATCTTCTTCCATTATTTTTTTGTATAGTTTCTAATTAAATTTTTTACTCTTTCAGGTGTTTGTAAATACCACAAACTGTCTAACATCTCTAAAGAGGCCATGTATTTTTGCTTTTTGTTTAAAAAAAATAGCATTTTTCTAAATTTAACAACACCTTTTGGGCCCAATTGGTAAACCATTTCAATTAATAATTCTTTTTCAGACTGTGTATGGTTATTTTTAAAAAAATTTTTTTTATATTCTTCAACCGCCTTTTCAAAATCTGAATTAAAAACATCTTCAAAATGTTTTTTTTTAAAACTTTTATTAAAATAAAATTTTTCTGACTTTCTAATTAAGTGACCGTATCCAACAGTATAAAAGTTGAGCTGGTCTTTGTAAGGTTTATTTGAATATCCCTCATTTCTTTTGATTCTTTTTTTTAGGTTGTTAAAAGACAAAATTTAAGTTTGTGTAAGTATCCAAATGGGGCTTGAAGAGTTAACGGGTTTTTCAAAAGTCCATGTATCTTTGTTTTTTATAATCTTACCCTCATCATCATTTATCATTTGCTCACTTACAAAATTTATTGATATAGAAATAATGTTATTGTTAACCTTTGCATCAGCCACACTTTCTATAATTAAAGAATAAAACTGGGATGATGGGTTATTTGCTTTTTCGTCTATTGCTTTTTCAAAAGCAGAAAAAACATCTTTTGACACTAAGTTTTTTAATGTTTTTTTATCACCACTATTAAAAGATGAAATTATTATTTCAAAGGCCTTTTTGGCACCTTCTAAAAACTCTTTGTGATTAAAAGATGGTACTTTTTTATAAACATTTTCTAATTTAAGTTCATTCTCTAACAAAGAAGGGATTTGAGTTTTTGTTTCTGTTTCCTCCTCCTTGTATTTAGGTGTATGTTGGTTATGATCTTTCTGAAAGCCTGTCCTTTTACCCAAAACACTTCTTAGGCGGTAAATTATAAAACCAGCAATGACTGCGAATAATATTATATCAAAAAATTGCAGGTCCCCATATTGCATAAAACGAATATAATTACTTTTTACAATTTTAGTAGTTAAATTTATTCCAAAGTGGATTTTTTATCTTTTTTAACATTTGTTTGTGATGGGAGACCTCCTCTTCTGTGAGTTGGATTTCTTTAGTTTTTTCTTTATTCTTATTATTTATTATTAAACTATTTTCGTGCGTGTCGTTGGTTTCCAGTTTCATTGAAAACTGCTTGCCGCCCATTAGCTCTAGATATACAGAGGCAAGCAGCTGTGAATCTAATAAAGCGCCGTGAAAAGACCTATCAGATAAATCTATATTAAACCTTCGGCACAAATAATCTAAATTTGCTATCCTTGTATTAAGCACCTTTCTTGCTAAAGAAACAGTGTCAATCACTGGGTTTGTTAATGGTGGTAAGCCTATTATTGCTAGTTCATTATTTATAAACCCTAAATCAAATTCTGAGTTGTGAATTATTAAAGTATCATTTTTTAAAAAACTAAGCAGGGCTTTGTGGTTTTCCTTAAATGGTTTCTGCTCTGTTAAAAACTCATCTGAAAGACCTACTATTTTTTTTGCACCATCAGAAATGCCTATCTCGGGCCTGCAATAAAATTGAAGGGTTCTACCTGTTGGTATGTGATTCATTAATTCAACACAACCAACTTCTATAATTCTATCACCAGTTTTGTAATTCAAACCTGTGGTTTCAGTATCTATTACAATTTCCCTCATGAAATAATTCTGTCTAAGACCTTATTTATATTTTTTAAATAATCTTTCATAGTTTTATTGTTGTATATAACTATATCTGAACCTGCTTTTCTTACCGTATCTTTTGTTTGAGATTTTAATATTTTTTGAAACACCTCTTTTGATATTTTTTTTGATCTTTTTAGTCTTTTCCATCTCTCTTTTTTATTTGAGAGTATTGTTATAATAATATCAAAATTATTACTTAAATTGTTTTCGAACAATAGAGGTATATCAAAAAAGATTATTTCAGATTTAAGTTTTTTTTCTTTTTTAATGAAATCAGACCTTTCTTTTCTAATAATTTCAAAAATATATTTTTCTAATTTTTTCCTAATCTCTTTGTTAGAGAAAATTATTTCACTTATAGTTTTTTTATTAAGTTTATTATTGAACAATGCTGAACCTAGTCCTATTTTTTTTAAATAGTTTTTAAAATCTTTACTGGGTTTGTTATATATAAGGCTTACCTGTTTATCAGAGTCTAGTAATTTAAATTTTCGTTTTAAGACTTCTTTTGAAAAGGTTGATTTGCCTGAACCTATCCCGCCTGTAATTGCAACCAGTAAAGTCATTTAATTTTTTTCTCTAATGCTTCTATAAGTTTTTTATCTACCTCTGGCACAAAACCAAACCAGAGGTCAAAAGAAAGCCTTGCTTGCTCTAACAACATTTGAATTCCATATACTTTTTTGTTTTTTGGAAACAGTTTTAAAAAATTAGTTTCTTTAGGCTTGTAAACAATATCACTTAATAGGGCTGTGCTACTTATAAGTTTAGCGCTATTTTTTTTTAATAGGTTTATAGGAATTGTGTTAATTATAAATTTTGCTGAGCTAAGGTGTTTCTCTAAAAGGTTAATATTTTTTGTATATTTAACACCCTTAGTAAAAAGGAGTTTTTTTCTACTTCTATTAAAAATTAATATGTCTTGAAAACCTCTTGATTGTAAAACGTAGTGTATAGCTAAAGCAGCCCCGCCGTATCCTATTATTATGGTTTTTTGTTTTTTTAAGTTTTGTGTGTTTGGAAGTGATTTAAAATATCCTGTCCAGTCTGTGTTAATTCCCTTAATCTTGTTTTTTTTAATTGATATACAATTAACTGCGTTTATTTTTTTAGAGTGCTTATCAAAAACATTTACGTGTTTCATGATCTTATTTTTGAATGGTATGGTTATGTTCAATCCACACAAATCATGGTCTTTGAGTATTTCTTTAATTTTTTTATCAAATGTGCTGTTTTTTAACTCTACATAACCATATTTTGCTTTAATCTTATATTTTTTAAACCAATAATTGAAAATAAGTGGAGATAAGCTTTTAGAGGTTTTGTTTCCAATAACAAAAAATTTTTTCATTAAAGTTTTGATATTTGATTTAAAAATCTAAACAAAGGAAATCCTAGGACATTAAAATAATCTCCTTTTATATTCTCAATTATATTAGGGCCTAAAGATTCTATTTGGTAACAACCAACTGATCCTAATATTTGTTTACCTGTTTTTTTTAAATAGGAATTAATTTGTGCCTTTTTTAAACGTCTTATTTTTACTAAAGTTGTTTCAGAACATTGCCAGATTTTTTCACCTCTTCTGCAGAGTGTAAGTCCAGAAATAATTTTGTGAGTTTTTCCAGAAAACATTTTTATTTTGTAGTGAGCATCTTCAATATTTTGAGCCTTATCAATTATTTTATTGTTAATATAAATAAGTGTATCACAGCCAACAACATAGTGATTAAAATATTTTTTGTCTTGACTAACACTTATAGATTTTTCAAAAGACAGAGTTTTTGCAACATATTCTGGTCCTTTATTTTTTTTAATATTTTTTTTAATTTCTTCTTCATCACACTTTGGTTTTACTTGAGTAAACATAAATCCACAATTTTTTAAAACCATTTGTCTTGATTTACTAGAGCTTGCTAAGACATATTTTTTGTGTAAATTCATGTTGATATCTATATTACTTATTAACATAATTAAAAAAATATTGAATGTGTGAAAAAAAAGTTATTTTATAAATCTAGATTGTTAACAATTTAATAAAACATCTTAAAGTTATTCATGGTCTGTTATTATTTATTTTATACACAAAGACTAACAATTTATTAGCAATTTTATTATTTTTTAAGTTTTTGAAAAAACATGTTATTTTTAGTTTATTAATAATTTTGAATTAATAACCACTTTTTATTAATATGTTGGTATTTATTTGAAAAAAATATTAAATATCTTTTATTAAGGTTATTTACCTTACCAACAACTATCACTATTTAATTATTAATATAATTATTTTGACATTAATATTATTTTTTTGTAATAAGATATTTCATTCCTACCACCAATCAATTATATGAATCTACAAGAATTAAAAAGTAAAGATCCTGAAGAGCTTTTAAAAGAAGCCGATAAACTAGGTATTGAAAACCCTTCTTCTTTAAGAAAACAAGATTTGATGTTTGCTATATTGAAAACAATTGCTGAGGAAGGTACAGCAATAACTGGGATAGGGGTTATAGAAATTATGCAAGATGGTTTTGGTTTTTTAAGATCATCAGAGTCAAATTATCTACCAGGACCAGACGATATTTATGTTTCACCTTCTCAAATTAAGAAATTTAGCCTCAGAACAGGTGATAGTGTAGAAGGAGATATTAGATCTCCAAAACAAGGGGAAAGGTATTTTGCTATTATTAAAATTAATAAAATTAACGGACAAGATATTGATCAAGTCAAAAACAGAGTTAATTTTGAAGACTTAACACCGCTATACCCTGATTCAAGGTTTAAATTAGAACAAGAAAAACCAATGCCAGACTTAACAGAAAGAATAATTGATATAATAGCACCACTAGGAAAAGGGCAAAGACAATTGATAGTTGCACAACCTTTTACTGGAAAAACTATTATTATGCAAAAAATTGCTAATGCAATCACTGCAAACAGCCCAGATACAAAACTTATCGTATTATTGATTGATGAACGTCCTGAGGAAGTAACAGATATGCAAAGATCTCTTAAAAAAGGTGAGGTAATTAGCTCTACTTTTGATGAGCCTGCATCTCGTCATGTACAGGTTGCTGAAATGGTAATTGAAAAAGCCAAAAGACTTGTAGAATATAAACATGATGTTGTTATACTTTTGGATTCAATAACAAGGCTTGGGAGAGCTTATAATACTGTAGTTCCTTCAAGTGGAAAAGTCCTAACAGGTGGTGTAGATGCTAATGCCCTACAAAGGCCAAAAAGATTTTTTGGTGCTGCTAGAAATGTAGAAAAAGGCGGTTCTTTAACAATAATTGCTACAGCACTCATTGATACTGGAAGTAGAATGGACGAGGTTATATTTGAAGAATTTAAAGGCACAGGTAATAGTGAAATGGTTTTAGATAGAAAATTAAGTCAAAAAAGAACTTATCCAGCATTTGATATTGGAAAATCTGGCACTAGAAAAGAAGAGCTGCTTTTAGACAAGGACGAGTTGGGTAAAATATTTATTTTGAGAAAAATTTTAGCACCAATGGGTACAACGGAGTCAATGGAATTTTTGTTAGAAAAGATGAAAAACACAAAAACAAACAACGATTTTTTCCAAAGCATGGGAACAAAATAAATATAAATTTTTTTCTTTAATCTTTATTATTTACTTAATACAATCTTGGGTTTAATTCCCAAAAAATGAAACCATTTAAGGATACAATCTTTGCTCTTGCTACACAAAAAGGGAAATCAGGCATAGCCGTTTTTAGGGTTTCAGGAAAAAACTCTCATAAAATAATAAAATCAATATCCTCAAGAAAGAAATTTAAAACAAACTTTGCTTCACTAAATAATATTTTAGATAGTAAAAATATTATAGATCAAACACTAACAACATTATTTAAATCTCCAAAAAGTTATACTGGAGAGGATATGGTGGAAATATCTTGCCACGGAAGTATTTCAGTAATTAACAAAATAACCAAAACTTTTCTAAAAAAAAAAATTAGGCTTGCTGAACCAGGTGAGTTTACCAAAAGAGCCTTGATGAATGATAAGTTAGGAGTTTTAGAAGCTGAAACAATTAATGATTTAGTTAATGCCGAAACAGAAAATCAAAGGAAAACAGCTATTAGTAATTTAAGTGGTGGTCTTGATAAATTTGTTAATGAACTTTCAAACAAACTAAAAAAACTTTTAGCAGATGTAGAGGCAATTATAGATTTTGCAGATGATGACTTGCCCATTGGAATATATAAAAATATTAGAGAACAAAATAAGAACATATGTAAAACAATTGAAAAGACTTTAATCAAATCATCTTTATCAAAAAAAATACATGACGGCTTCAACATAACCATTATTGGCAAGCCCAATACAGGCAAATCTTCATTTATAAATTATATTAACCATAAAGAGGTTTCTATAGTTACTAGCATTCCTGGAACAACTACGGATTTAATTAGTTCTACATTGGAGATTGGTGGCGATAAATATACATTTACCGACACTGCTGGAATAAGAAAATATAAGAATTTAATTGAAAAAATTGGGATTGAGAGATCTCTTGAAAGTGCACAAAAATCTGATTTGAATATAGTTTTTTTAGAAAATAATGAAAAAAACAATTATAAGAAAATAAGATCAAAAATATTTGTTAAATCAAAATATGATACAAATAATAAGAAGGCCAGAGGAGTTCATAACATTTCATCAGTAACTGGGCATGGGATTAAAGCGCTTATTAAAAAAATTTCAAATAAATTAAAGAAAAAACCTATAAGCGGCCCAACCTTTTCACGTGAAAGACAGCTAGAAAGTCTAAAAAAGTCCCTAAAATTGCATAAAAATATGAATTTTGAAGAAATAGATATTGCTGCTGAAAATATTAGAAGATCAATTATATATATTGATGGAATTAATCAAAAATTTGATATTGAAAAAATTTTAGATATAATATTTAGTGATTTTTGTATAGGTAAATAATTTCACGTGAAAATGAAAAATGATTTTGATGTTGTTGTAATAGGGGGCGGGCATGCAGGCGTAGAAGCAGCCTGTTCTTCTGCGAGAATTGGCTCAAAAACTGCCTTAATAACTCATAATATAGAAAAAATAGGTGAAATGTCATGTAACCCAGCTATTGGAGGCCTGGGAAAAGGTCATTTAGTTAAGGAAATTGATGCCTTAGATGGAATTATGGCAAAAGCAACAGATAGGTCATGCATTCAATTTAGAATGTTAAATTCCAGTAGGGGTGCTGCTGTCAGGGGTCCAAGAGCTCAAACAGACAGAACTCTCTACAAAAAAGCAATAAATGAGTTTGTTAATGGTCAAAAAAATCTAAAAATTATTGAGGCTTCTGTTGAAGATTTAATTGTATCAAGTTCTAAAGTGGTTGGGGTAATATTAGAAGACAATAAAAAAATAAGAGCAAAATCTGTTGTCTTAACAACTGGAACCTTTTTAAAAGGCTTAATTAGAATTGGTTCGAAAAAGCAAGAAGCAGGAAGAGTTGGAGATAAACCATCAATTAAACTCGCAAAAAGGCTCAAAGAACTAAAGTTTTCAATAGGCAGATTAAAGACAGGAACACCTCCCAGATTACTAAAAAAATCTATAAATTTCAATAACTTAACCGAACAACAGCCTGATAAAAAATTAATTCCATTTTCTTTTATCAACAGAGATATCCACATTTCCCAAATACCATGTTTTATAACCCACACCAACAGCAAAACTCACAAAATTATCAAACAGAACTTAGGTTTGTCACCAATGTATTCAGGTGAAATTCAATCAATGGGGGCAAGATACTGTCCATCAATAGAAGATAAGGTTTATAAATTTAAAAATAAATCATCCCACCAAATCTTTTTGGAGCCAGAAGGTTTAGATAGTGACTTGATATATCCAAATGGTATTTCGTCATCACTACCTACAAATATCCAAGAAAAATTTGTAAAAACTATTAAAGGTTTAGAAAATGTTATTATTACGCAACCCGCATATGCTATTGAATACGATTTTGTAGACCCCCAAGAGCTTACACACACACTTGAAACTAAAAAGATAAGCAATCTATTTTTTGCAGGCCAAATCAACGGAACTACCGGATATGAGGAGGCTGCTGCACAAGGAATAGTAGCTGGTATAAATGCCTCACTTAAAACAACATCGAATAAAGAGTTTATAATACCAAGATCATCAGGCTATATTGGAGTTTTAATAGATGATCTAGTTATGAAAGGCACAAAAGAACCATATCGGATGTTTACATCAAGATCTGAACACAGGCTTTTACTGAGGGCTGATAATGCTGACTTAAGGTTAACACCCATGGGAATTAACATAGGCTGTGTAAGCATGAACAGACAAAAACTTTTTGAAAAAAGATCAAAAAGAATAGCAGAAGGATTTAAGTTAGCTAAAAGTTTTAAGTTTTCACCTGATGCGTTGATCAAAAAAGGTATAAAAATCAATAAAGATGGAAAGAAAAGAGATGTTTTAGACCTTTTATCTTTTTCAAATATTACAACATTAAGACTGAGAAAAATTATTCCAGAGTTAAATAGTTTGGAAGACGATGTGATTGAACAAATTGAAATAGAAGCAAAATACGCTGGATATCTTGATAGACAAAAAATGGATATTAAAGATTTTGAAAAAGAAGAAAATTTAATAATTCCCAGATCTACGAATTACAAACTGGTTGGAAGTCTTTCAAATGAAATCATAGAAAAACTATTTAAAATTAAACCACCAACACTTGGAGCTGCTTCAAGAATATCTGGTGTAACCCCGGCAGCAATAATTGCACTCTTAAGATATATTAAAAAAAATAAGAATAAAAAAGCTGCATAAGTTGGACAAAGCTCAAATTATAAAAAATTATAATCTTCAAAAAAGAGAAATTATTTTAATCGATAATTATATCCAAAAATTAAAAGAAAGTAATATGAAGCACAATTTAGTAGGACCATCCACAATTGACATCGCTTGGGACAGACATATTAATGATTCTTTGCAGTTAGCTGAGTTTATTTTAAAAAAAAACTCATCAATTATTGATTTAGGAACTGGAGCTGGTTTACCAGGTTTGATATTATCTATGATTGGTTATACAAACATTGTGCTCATAGACTCAAAAATAAAAAAAATTAACTTTATTAAAGAATTTGCAATCCAACAAAAAATTCATATCAAAACTATTTGTTCTAGGGTTGAGAAAATTAAAAATCAAAAATTTGATTTTATTATTTGTAGAGCCTTTGCTCCTTTATCAAAAATACTAGATTATTCACTTTTTTTTACAAAAAAAAATACATCACTACTTTTCCTTAAAGGAAGAAATGTTAAAAAAGAAATTGAAGATGCAAAAAAAAATTTTAGATTTTGTTATGATCTTTTTCCAAGTAAAAGTGAAGGCAATGGATTTGTGTTAAAAATAAATAAATTTACTAAGTTATGAAAAAAATTATTTCAATTTCAAACCAAAAAGGCGGTGTAGGAAAAACAACAACCACAATAAATTTAGCCACATCATTGGCCGCAGTAAAAAAAAACGTACTTATTATTGATGCAGACCCCCAAGGAAACGCAAGTACTGGACTAGGAATATCTTATAATGATAGGAAACCATCAATTTATGAAATGATACACAGCAAAAAACTGATTAAAGAAGGTATAAAAGAAACAATTATTCCAGGTCTAAAAATAATTGGTGCCAATACTGACTTAGCTGCTGCGGAAGTTGAGCTTACTAATTTTGAAAATAGAGAATATGTATTTAAAACAATATTGAGCGGTATTGATAATTTCGATTTTATCTTTATAGATTGTCCCCCTGCTTTGGGTTTGTTAACAATAAATTCTTTGGTTGCCTCTGATACTACGCTCATACCACTTCAGTCTGAGTTTTTTGCTCTTGAGGGTCTCTCAGCTCTGGTTCAAACAATAAATTTAATACAGCAAAACTTTAATAGAAATTTAAAAATTGAGGGCATTTTGTTAACAATGTTAGACAAAAGAAATTCATTAAGTACTTTGGTAGAAAGTGATGTAAGAGAACACTTTGGAGATCAGGTTTACAAAACAACCATTCCACGAAATGTAAAAATATCAGAAGCACCAAGTCATGGTAAACCAGCATTAGTATATGATACACAAGCCGCAGGCTCATTAGCTTATATTGAGCTTGCAAAAGAAGTAATTTTGAACCAAAATAAATAAAATGAATAAAGACAACAAACTAGGAATGGGATTAGGAGCTTTATTATCCACCCCTAAAAACAAAGGAGTCCAAAAAATTAATATCTCTCAGATACAACCCAATCCAACTCAGCCGAGAAAACACTTTAATGATGATAATCTAGGAGAGCTTGCTACATCAATTAAAAATCAGGGATTAATACAACCAATAATTGTAAGAAATACAGAAAATGATCAATACCAAATAGTTGCTGGTGAAAGACGGTGGAGAGCTTCACAACTAGCTGGTTTGCATGAGTTAGACTGTGTAGTTAAAGAACTTCAAGACACCGAAGTTCTAGAATCTGCTTTAATAGAAAATATACAAAGAGAAGATTTAAATGTTATTGAAGAAGCAAATGCTTATAAAGGTTTGATTCAGCTAAAAAAAATAAACAATGAAACTCTGGCCAAAATTATTGGAAAGAGCGCCAGTCATGTATCAAACATACTGAGATTGTTGGAACTTGATATAAAAATACAAGATATGGTTATTAATAATCAACTTAGCATGGGTCATGCTAGAGCTCTAATAGGCGTCCCCAACTCATATGAAAAAGCAAAAGAGATAGTTAAAAAAAATTTAAGCGTTAGAGAAGTTGAAAAAATAACATCTAAGTTTAAAAAAACAAAAAAATCAAATAATGTAAAAGATCCCAACATTCAAGATCTTGAAAAAGAGCTTTCAAATAAAATAGGTTTAAAAACCTCAATACAATTTAATGAAAGTGGGTCCTCAGGTTCACTAACTCTCTATTATAGTGATCTTAATCAACTAGATGAAATAATGAAAAGACTTAAGAAATAGATATTTTTTTAAAACTCAATAACATTCTCAAACCAAGCAAAAAAGATACCTGATTATTTTGTTTTATTGCCCTTTCAGTTTTAAAAAGCAATTTCAACAAAAGCTTTTTTTTATTTGTGCTATAACTTCTAAATAACTTAATTAAAAAACCTTTTTCACGAAACAAATATTTTGGAATATTTTGTTCAAAATCCTTTTCATTATCACTGCCAATTATTAAAAATGAGTATTGCCTAATAATATAGTATAAGTAATTCACATCAGACGGGGTAGATATTCTAAGGTTATAATCGTTGATTATTTTAGCATTATCTTGAAATAAATTAAAAAATAACTTTTCAACACCAGTGCTGTTTCTTGAAATAATTTTCTTTATTAGCTCATGACTTAATGTGGTATTTTTAAGAGCTTTTATCTTTTCCAATTCGTTTTCAAAAAACATATACTTATCATCTAGTATCTCGATAATTTGCCAGAACAGATCTTTATTAAGGTTGATTGTTGCCATGCTAAGTTCGTTTGACAGAAGCCTTGATTTCATTTCTTTTGTTAGCTCATAACAATCAAATAAATAACTATCATTTCTTTTGACAAGAAGGTTTTTTAGAGCCTTGTTTTTGGGTGAGTTCTCTTGAAAAAAAATAAAAACATCCTTATTATTTGCTAGCTTATCAAGCGCAGCTTCATTGGCATCAGCTATATCACTTACAATGAATACTTTTTGTTTACTGAAAAGACCGGCACTATCAGTTTTTAAGCTAATTTTTTTTATTCTTTCAATATTGTATGTCCCATTAGATTTAGCAGCATCAATCAATAAATTTTTAATTTTATTCATAAGTGTTATTTCATTACCTGAAATAAAATAAAAACTTTTGTCTATATTAATATTTCTATTTAAAATTAAGTTTATTGGATCAGCTTTCATTCAAACATTTCTTTAGGTTTATTTCATCCAAGAAAGAAATAAATTGTTGAAAATTATTTTTAGTTGATAACTCATAAAGGCGTTGAAGTGATTGATCTGAACCAAAATTATACCCAGAAGATTTTGGCTCTATTGAAAATCTTGAAGTTATATTCTTTTTAAGTACAAAACATTTTTTCGTATTATTAAAAAGCTCATAACTATATGTTAATTTATAATCAAGCTTTGATATAGCTTGGTTAGTTTGCACGGCTCTCTTAGTTTTTTCTTCATTTATTTTTATATTTAATTCATAAATATTTTCTTTATCCTGTCCAAAATATCTAGATGAATATTGATAAAAAGATGGGTTTTCAGCACCTTCAAATTTTATGTTTGTTTTATTATATAGCGGGTTATTTAAATTATAATTATCGTTGTAAACAAATTCTATACCACTACATGAATATAAAAATGTTAAAAATAAAATAAAAAAACTTTTATAGAACATTATAATACAAAATTAAGTATTTTGCCTGGAACATATATTTCTTTTTGAATATTTTGATCTGTTAAATATTTCTTTATTTTTTCATTGTCTTTAATTTTTTTTATAACCATATCTTTATTAATATTTTTATCTACTTCAATAATATGTCTAGTTTTACCATTAATTTGAACTGCGATGTTTATTTTAATATTTGTTTGAACAACCTTCTCCACAGGCCATTCTTGATTAATACACAAATTTTCATTCTTTAAACTTGACCAAATTTCTTCACTTATATGCGGAATAAAAGGTTGTAAAATTAACGACAACCTTTCGATTAAATATTTGAAGTTTGATTTATTTAATTCTTTTTTATTTATTTTTTCATTAAGTAAATTTACATATTCATATATGTTAGCTACAGATTTATTAAATTGAAAATTCTCTATATTTGTAGCTACATTGTTAATTAGTGTTTTAAAATCTTCTATAGATGTTTTTTTTGTATCATCTAAGTATGAATAGTCTTTATATTTTTCCACTAAATCCCAAAGCTTATTTATAAATTTATAGGAAGCCGCTATACCGGTATCAGTCCACTGTAAATCTCTTTCAGGCGGGCTATCCGAAAGCATAAACCATCTAGCTGTATCTGCACCATATAAATTAATTATGTCATTTGGGTCAATTACGTTTTTTTTAGATTTACTCATTTTTTCTATTTTACCACTAGAAACTTTTTTTCCATCTTTATCAAAATATTCATCATTTATCTTTTCAACTTGATTTGGTTCTATCCATTCATTTTTATTGTTTTTAAATGTCTGGTGAGTAACCATGCCTTGAGTGAACAAACCTTTAAAGGGCTCGCTTAAATCAAAATAATTTAAATCTCTTAATACTTTGGTAAAAAATCTCGAATATAATAAATGTAGAATGGCATGTTCAATTCCACCTATATATTGGTCAACAGGTAGCCAGTAATTTATATCATCTTTTTCAAACGGTTTGTCAGACCTAGCATTACAATATCTGAAATAGTACCATGATGATTCAAAAAAAGTATCAAATGTGTCTGTTTCTCTTATTGCTTTCATACCAGTTTCTTCGCAAATTGTTTCTTTCCACCCATCTATATTATTCAAAGTGCTAGACTTTTCATCAAAACTTTTGAGATCAGGTAGTTTAACAGGTAAATTTTTTTCACTAACTGCAATTATTTCACCATCTTCTCTATATATAATCGGTATTGGACAACCCCAAAACCTTTGTCTTGAAATACCCCAATCTCTTAATTTGTAATTAATTTTTTTCTTACCAATTTTACTTTCTTCCAATGTGTTTATTATTTGTTTTTTTGCATCTTTTGTTGTTAAACCATTTAATTTATCTGAGTTAATAACAACTCCATCACCAGTAAAAGCACTATTTTCTATTCTAAAATCTTCATCTTTATGAGTAATTGGTTTTACTACTGTAATAATCTCCAAATTATATTCTTTTGCAAATTCTAAATCCCTTTCATCATGTGCAGGACATCCAAATATTGCTCCCAAACCATATTCAGTCAAAACAAAATTTGCTATAAAAATTGGAATTTTTTTATCTTTTATAAATGGGTGTTTTGCGAAATATTTTGTATCGAACCCCCTTTTTATTTTATCAGGATTTAATTTTTTACAGCTTTCAATAAAACTTTTTATATCACTATTTTGTTTTAATAATTCTGTTGTAAACGGATGATCTGTTGACAATGCTAAGAATGTAGCTCCATAGATTGTATCTGGCCTTGTTGTAAAAATTTTAATTTTATTGCTACTATTTAATACTTCAAAATCGATTTCTGCTCCTGTAGATTTTCCAATCCAATTAGATTGCATTATTTTTACTTTATTAGGCCAGTTATTTAGTTTTTCTAAATCATTCAAAAGCTCTTCTGAATAATTACTAATTTTCAAAAACCATTGAGATAATTTCTTTTTTTCTACAATGGCACCTGATCTCCATCCTTTTCCGTCTATGACCTGTTCATTTGCTAAAACTGTTTTATCAACTGGATCCCAATTAACCTCTGCCTCTTTTTTGTATGCAAGACCAGCCTTGAACATATCGATAAAAAATTTTTGTTCATGCTTATAGTAATCTGGATGACAAGTTGCTATTTCCCTGCTCCAGTCCAATGATAATCCCATTTGTAATAACTGACTTTTCATTGTGTCTATATTTTTATAAGTCCATTCATCTGGGGCCTTCTTTTCATTCATTGCTGCGTTTTCAGCAGGCAAACCAAACGCATCCCAACCCATTGGGTGCAATACATTATATCCTTTCATTATTTTATATCTAGCAACTACATCTCCCAATGTATAATTTCTTACATGCCCCATGTGAATTTTTCCAGAAGGGTATGGAAACATTTCTAAAACATAAAACTTCTTTTTCTTAGAATTTTTTTCTGGTGAAAATACAGCTTGTTTTTCCCAAACTTGCTGCCACTTATTTTCTACTATTTTATGATTGTATCTTGATGACACTTTTAACTTAGTTGTAATTTTAATTTTTTTGCTTTGTTTAATATTGCATTCTCAAGTTTAATATTATTATCATCCTTAACATCTACATTAATCCATCTTTGGTTTATGTATTCTTGGCAAAAAGAGGCCACTTTAAGATTTTGAGTTTTAAGCTCAGATCCAGAAATATATATGTTTAATTTACACCGCTCATCAGGGTTATTACTTGTAGAGTACCAGTCTGTAATTATAGTACCGCCTATAGGATCTGCAGAATTTAAAGGCATAAAGCTAACTGTGTCTAAGGCACCCTGCCAGAGAAATGTATTAATTGACATAGCAATGGTTCCAACGTTATTATTATTTTGTTCTGCTCCTGGGTTCATAATATCACCAATAGAAAGTCCTTTTTTGCCAAATAAACCACCCCCTGTTTGAAGTCGCGTTTCAGCATCACGAAGGGCTCTTTCTTTATTTAAACCAGAATTAAACTTTGTTCCTGAGCGTTCTATAATTTTACCAGTTGTCTGAGCTTTAGACCAAAGTTCTTCCATCTCTTCATCTGTTTTACCACTATTACATGATGACAAAAAAATAGCTGATATTAGAACTAGTATTAACTTACCAATAAACATTATATGTTAATTATTGTATCGAAACTGAAAAGTAAAACATAAAAAAACGGCACTATTAAAAATAGTGCCGTTTTTAAGATAAAAAATTATCTTATTAGAATGACATGTTAGCACCAATGTACCAAGCTGATCCATCAGTAGAAGCAGCACCTTCATCTTCAGCATCTGTATTAGAGAAGCCAAGAATAGCTGTTACACCTGATGCAACTGCATAAGATACACTTGCAGAAGTAGTATCCTCTGAGTCTTCAGTTGTACCTGCAGTACCAATAGTCATACTATCTTTTGAAGTTCCAGAAGACATACCAACGTTAAACGTTAGGTCACCAGACACATATTTCACACCAGCAGCCATATAATCACTGTCTGATTGAACTGTGTTAGTTTGTTCAATACTATCACCGTCAGCAAAAGCAACAGCAACAGTTAAGTCGCCAGTCACAGCACTAATACCAAAGTGGATACCACCTTCGTCGTTAGTCATCTGAGTTCCAGTTTTAGCACCTCCAGTTGCAGAATAACCCATACCGACAGTTACAGCAGAGTCACCCATATCAGTAACATATGTTGCACCAATAGCCATATGGTCATCAATACCATAAGTTGAACCATTGTTTGCACCATCATCAGTTGAAGCTGATACAGACACTGAAAGACCATCCATTAGGAAGTCTGCAGCAGTGTGGTATTCAAATCCAAATACAGTGCTGTTACCATAGATATCAAGACCTGTTGCAGCATTGTTAGTAGTTGCAGTAGTAATACCTTCAGCACCAGCAGAGCTTGGTACAGAGATATCGTGAGATGAAGAAGCGTTACCAGCATTGATTAAATCTAATTTAGATCCATCAGTAAATGCTAAAGTGAAACCAGCATCACCATCACCATCACCACCACCAGTACTTGCTTCGTTAACAAGCATGAAGCTAGATGAAATTGTCATACCAGCATCAGTAGTTTCAGATAATGATACAGTAAAATTGTTATCATTTCTTTGGTATCTTTGATCAGTTCCGCCAGAAACAGACTCAAACTCGATACCAGTTTGGTGGTTACCACTCATAGTCGCAGTTACAGCTTCAGCTACTGAAGCAGCACCTAATGTTGACACTAGAGCAGTTCCCATTAATAGTTCTTTTTTCATAATTACTCCTTTTGAGTTAATGAATATTCATTAAATGTAGGAAACTAAACCTACATTAAGGCTCATTTACAAAAAAATTGATTAAATTTCAAAAAAAGCATAGAATTATAGGAATTATTTTAAATTATGTTGTTTTTTTGCAACAATATAAGAATGTTTAATATTAATAAATATAAGGAAATACAGCAATTATTAAAAAAAAATGAGGTTTTTTCTAATATTGTAGCTGTTTCTAAAAATCACCCCCAAGAAAAAGTGCTACAGGCAATTAAACACGGAGTATATGTGTTTGGGGAAAATAGAGTGATAGAGGCACGAGATAAATTTAGTGATATTAAAGAGCAAAACCCCGACATTAAGCTTCACCTAACAGGCCCCCTTCAATCAAATAAAGTTAAACTAGCATCTAAACTGTTTGATGTGTTCCACACGCTCGATAGAGAAAAAATAGCTAAGGAACTTGCAAAATATAAAAACAATCTTTTAAATAAAAAAATTCTGATTCAGGTAAACACTGGTAAAGAAGCAAACAAAAGTGGAATTTATCCAAATGAATTAAAAGAATTTATGAACTTTTGTCAAAAGGACATGGGTTTAAATGTAACAGGACTTATGTGCATTCCTCCTATTGAAGAAGATCCCAAAATTCATTTTAAGCAACTAAGGTCATTAGCAAAGTTAAACAATGTTAAAGAGCTTAGTATTGGTATGAGTAATGATTTTGAAGATGCGATTTGTTTTGACCCAACTTATATACGCTTGGGAACTATTTTATTTGGAAAAAGAAATTGAAACGCGATCTAGTAATATATTCGAATTTAGAACACCATGGTTTCATAAACCAAATGCTCCCAAACTATAATATTCAATATAAAAATTTAATTGAGTTAAAAAATAAAAGAAAAGAAAATGTAAGTATTGTTTTTTTTATCAATACCAAAACTAAGTTTGGTCAAATTAACCATCTTACAGAAAATGATCTTTTAATAACTAACACACAAGATGATATAAATTTTTCTAAATTAAATTTAATTTATTTAAAAAAACCAATTTATCCAAAAAAAATAAGATCATATATTGATAAGTTTTTGTCTAATAAAAAAATAGATTTTGAAGACATATACATTTTAGACAAAAAATTATTTAATAAGCACACTAATGCTCATTGTTCTCTTACAGATATTGAAGATCAAATTATTATATATTTAATTAACAATAGATTTTGTAGTAAAGAGCATATTAAACAAAACATACTTAAAATAAAATCTTCTATTGAAACTAATTCTTTAGAAAGTCATCTCACAAGAATAAGAAAAAAATTAAATAAAATTAATACATCTCTTGTAATTAGATCAAAGAACGATAATATTTCTATTTACCTTCATCAAAAAAAGTAGGATTTATCAGTTTAAAAAAATTTTTGTTAAATTTCTCATTATAAATATGATCAAAGATAGAAATGTTTAAAGATACACTTTCTGAAATTAAAACAATCTTTCTAATCACAAGTGGCTTATCTTCAAAAAATATTTTAACAACATAATCTCCGAATTCATTTGATCCATATTTTTCAAAAATAACATAATTTTCGGAAATTACTCTATTTGAGTTTTGTATAAAGTTTGGATTATTAAAAATATCATAAAAGAACCAAGCCATTGTGCTTTTGGGATTGAAAAATTCAATCTCCTCGAGTTCATAGTCATAATACATTGCTTTATCACTACTAAAAATTATCAAAATCTCCGTGGGATTTTCATACTCTACTCTTATTCTGTCGTTTCCAATAAATAACTTACCATTACTTAATGAGTTATTCTCCTCTTGTAGAAAAGATGCAGAAAAAAATTTAAGATTTTCTAAATAATCTTTTATCTTGTAATCAGAATCACTTTGAGCATATACAAATTCCGAAAAAAAAAAAATTAATGCTAGAAATGTTACTTTATTTTTTAAGTACATGTCTTTTGCCCGCATTGTTTGCTTCAGAAATAATTCCATCCTCTTCCATTTTTTCAATTATTCTTGCTGCGCGATTATAACCGATTTGAAGATATCTTTGAACATAACTAGTTGAAACTTTCTGTTGTTTAATAATAATATCTACAGCCTTATTATATAATTCATCGGTATTTTCTGATACCAAATCATCACCAAAAGTTTTGTTATTTGAATGAATATCCTCTAAAGAAATTTCGTTTTTATAATCGAACGTAGCTTGTTTTTTAATTGATTCTACAACTTTTTCTACCTCAGCCTCAGATATAAAACCACCATGAAGTCTTTTTATGTTTGCTCCATTTTCTAATAATAACATATCACCACTTCCAAGTAGTTGTTCGGCACCCATTTCATTTAAGATTGTTCTACTGTCAAACTTACTGGCTACTTTATAACTTATTCTACTAGGAAAGTTCGCTTTTATTGTACCAGTAATAACATCTACGCTAGGTCTTTGAGTTGCTGTTATTAAATGAATTCCAGAGGCCCTGGCCATCTGTGCAAGTCTTTGAACTAATGACTCCACTTCTTTACCTGCAACCATCATTAAATCTGCCATTTCGTCAATTACCACAACTATAAAAGGCATTCTATCTAACTTAATCTCTCTTTTTTCAATTATTGGCATCTTTGTATCTTGATCAATACCAGTTTGAACTTCCCTGAATAATTTTCTGCCAGAAGAAATGGTTCTTATAACTTTATTGTTGTAAGAGGTTATATTTTTTACATTAACAGAACTCATTAATTTATATCTATTTTCCATTTCTCTTACAACCCATTTTAAAGCGAAAACAGCCTTGTTTGGATTGGTTACAACAGGAGTTAATAAATGCGGAATATCTTCATAAATACTTAATTCAAGCATTTTAGGATCGATTAAAATTAATTTGCATTCATTAGGTTTAAACTTATACAACAAACTTAATATCATTGTATTAATCCCAACTGATTTTCCTGATCCTGTGGTTCCTGCAATTAATAAATGTGGCATCTTTTCAAGATCAGCAAACACTTTTTCACCCGAGATATCTTTTCCTAGAGCTAAAGTAAGTGCGCTCTCATCTAAATTATATCTTTCATCTTCTATTAAATCTCCAAATAAAACACCCTCTCTTTTTTGATTTGGTATTTCAATACCCATGCTAGTTTTTCCAGGTTGAGATGAAATACGTGCTGACAGTGATGACATTGCTCTCGCTATATCTTCAGACAAACCTATAATTTTACTAGATTTTATTCCAGCATTTGGAACAAACTCGAAAAGAGTAACAATAGGTCCAGTCTTAAAACCAGTTACTTTTCCTTCAACGCCATATTCTGAAAGTGTTCTTTCTAATTTATTTGCAAGTTCATTATTAATTTTTGAAACTTCTTTATTTAAATTGTTTACATATGAAGGTTTTTTCAAAAAGTCTTTACTTGGAAGTGTAAACTTGAATTTATCACTTTCTAATTTTTTTTCATTTTGAGGTTTTGAAACAAAGCTACTTTTCTTTGTAAAAAATCCATTTTTTTTAATTGTGGGCTCATTTTTTACTTTTTCTTGTTTATATTGTTTTTTATTTTTTAATCTTTGTAAGCTCAATAAAGGATACAAAATATTCACATATTTCAAAAACCTCAAAACCTTAACGAATGAAAACAATTTTTTAATAAAATTATATTTTATTGAAAAGGATAAGGCTATTAATACAACCCCTACTAAAAATATAATTAAATTACTTAAATAAATTAATAATTCATTTGTAATACTTTTGTAAATATTGTCTGTTACTAAATCAGAAATAAATATCGTTAATATTCCTGCATTAAATGAAAATGAACTATATAAATATATAAAAATTCCACTTAATAAAATCCCAATTAGATTTGCAACAAATCTTAAAAATAATAATGGAAATTTCACTCCACATAATATTTTTAAACCTTCAACAAATATAAAAATAGCAAATATAATAGAGAGATCACCTATAATAATTATAGAATAGCTTGATAAATATGATCCAAAAATACCAAAATAATTAGCGATCGTTGTTTCTGCTGAACCATATGTAAAAGTTTGAAAACCTGGATCATTTTGATCATATGATATTATGCTTCCAATATATAAAATAGAAAATAATGTTAATATCGAGCCTAATATAAACTTTATTAAAAATAATTTAAATGAACCATACTTGAACATATAGTTAGATTGTAATACATTTAGATTATGGTAATTCGAAGAAAATTATGAAAGAAATAACTTCCAATATAAACATAATAGGCGGAGGCTTAATAGGTGCTATTACTGCCTATTCATTATCTAAACTAGACTTCAAAATAACTATTTTAGAAAAAAATGATCAGTTTAACCCAAAAAAACATAAAGATTATAGGACTATCGCAATATCTGAGGGAACCAAGACCTTTCTTGAAAAACTTAATTTATGGTCAGATATTAGAAGTTTTGCAGAACCAATAAAAAGAATTAAAGTAATTGACAGAAAGTTATCAAATTTTTTAGAGTTTGATAACAAAAGAAGAAAATCAAATTTAGGCTACATAGTTAAAAATACAGACCTCCTATATATTTTATATAAAAAACTAAAAAATAATAGAAACGTTTTAATTTTAAATAACTCTCAACCAGAGAGCTTTAGAATATATAAAGACACAATAGTAACTAATTTAAATAACTGTTCTGTTGTTTCAGATATAAATGTTGCTGCTGATGGAAAAAAAAGCTTTGTAAGAAAAAAACTTAAAACACCAATATTTGTAAAAAACTATAATAAATCTGCTTTTGTAACCACATTTACTCATTCTAAAAGTCATTTAAGTACTGCGTTTGAATTTTTTTATAAAAATGGGCCTCTTGCTATTTTGCCAATGCAAGAATTAGATAATAACTTTAGAAGTTCTATCGTTTGGACAAATAATAGAGACTATTTAGAAAAATTATTTGATATTGATAATAAAAGCTTACAATTAATTTTAGGTAAAGAAACTAGAGGCTCTGTTGGAAAAATTAATAAAATAGTTACAAAACAATTATTTCCACTTAGCGCACATCTTAGCTCGAGCTTTTACGAAAATCGAACAATATATATAGGAGATGCAGCTCATTCATTTCATCCAATTGCTGGTCAAGGATGGAATTTGGGTATGAAAGGTGTTGAAAATCTCTTTAATTTAGCAAAGAAATATAAATCTATTGGAATAGAACTTGGTAACAATTCATTCTGTAAGGAATATCATAATGAAAATTATTATAGTGCTTATAGACTTTATCAACTTACAGATAAACTAGATAGCATATTCACAAATCAAAATTTTTTTATTTCATTATGTAGATCATTCGGTTTAGAACTCTTTCAAAAAAATAAAAAAATTAATAATTTAATTAGTGATTTTGCAATGGGAATTAATTAATTGTATTGTTTTGAAAATTTCCTGCAATTTCTAATTCAATTATAGATTTTAACTTATTATAAAATTCGATTGAACTTTTTGCTTCAAGCAAAGCCTGTTTATCTATATTATTAAAAGGTGAAACCATCGCAATAAATTTTATTAGTTGTGCCATTTCAATTTCATCAATTTCCTGGAGATTTAAATTGATATTCTTAATTTTAATATATTCATTATATTTTTTTAATAAATTACCTTTTTGATTTTCAATAAAGTTATTTTTGTCATCATAATTTTCAATATTTTCTACTTTAACTAACCTAAAAGCAAAAGAAGGCTCTAACTCATTAACAATTTTAAAACAATTTATTCCTTGCAAACTAATCAAATATCTTCCATCATTAGTCTCATTAAAACTATGAATTTTTCCAACACAACCAATATTGTATAGTTCACCATTTTCATTTGTTTGTATCATTCCAATTAATCTTTCTCTGGCTAAGGAATAATTAATCATATCAAGATATCTTTGCTCAAAAATATTTAATGGAAGGCTTGTTCCAGGAAATAATACTGCACCATTTAGTGGGAAAATAGGTAATTCCATCTTAAGAAAAAATTATTTGTGAGAGTTTTTTTCTATATTTAATAGTGTGTTCGTTAGAGTTTCCTAAAACACTAAAATATTCAACCATTTTTTCTTTAACCTTGTTTTTATTTTTAGGATAATTAGTAATCAATAAATCCATACAGTCTTTATAATTTTGCATTGAAAAGTATTTATCTGCAACTTCAATAATCAAATTTATATCTTCTGGTTTATCTCTTAATTTCTTAACTAAATCATCAATGTTAGGTCCTGACATATTATTTTTTATAATTTCAATTTTTTTTATTATTTGTTTTATTTCTTCTTTCTCTTGAACTTCTTTTTCCAGAGATTCAATAAATGATTCTACCTCGTCGATCTGCTTTAATTCTATAAGGCATTCTAGATAATAATTTATTGCTTTTAATTCACGCGGATTATTTGATATGAATTCTAGAAGTAAATCTTTTGTTTCATCAAGTTTGCCATCAGAAATTCCAACCTTAATTTCTTCATAAAATTCATTAAAGTCTTCATTTAATTTTGATCCTAAACCTTTTTCTAAAAATTCAAGAATTTGTTTTTCTGAGATAACGCCTTGGAATGCATTAACCACTTGCCTATCTTTGAATGCATAAACAGTCGGTATAGATTGTATTCTTAATTGAGCTGCTATTTGCTGATTATCATCAATATTTATTTTTATCAATGTAGCTTTATCGGGGAAGTCTTTCATGACTTTTTCTAATAATGGTGTTAATTGTTTACAAGGTCCACACCAAGGCGCCCAAAAATCAACAACTATTAATTTATTGTCACTAGCCTCAACTACCTTTTCATTGAATTCAGCTTCGTTTATTTCAAATATATTTTGATCATCATTCATAAATTTTAGTTATACTATAACTCTTTAATGAGAAAATATTAATTTTTTTATTATTTTCAAGAAGGAAACTAATGAAGTCACTAGTTTTAATTGTAATAGTGGAAGTATTTATTAAGGGGTGAAAATTAATTAATTCACTTTCAAAAAGCTTTTCATCCAAATAAAAAGCTACGTTTTGATCATTGTCATTTAATAAAGCTAATGGAGATACAGAACCGGGTTTTATTCCTAAATGCTGTAATAAATATTCTTGATTTGCAAAAGACAAATTTTTAGCATCAATTGATTTTGAGAAGCGTTTTATGTCGACTTTAGCATTTTCGTCACAACTAAAAAGAAAAAAATTATTTTTTTTATTTTTTAAAAACAAATTTTTGGTGTGAGCCCCCTCAATTTGCCCCCTAAGATTTTCTGAGTCTTCCACAGTAAACAAAGGTTCATGCTCATGTATTTGAAAATCTAGTCTTTTTTCTCTCAGTAATTCTAATAAATCTGTTTTTGAAAGCATAAGTAGGTATTATAATTATAAGAAATTAAGATATTTAAATAAAAATAGTAAATTAACAATGAATAAAAAAGCAATAGTCATCGGAAGCGGTTTTGGAGGTATAGCAATTAGCCTTAGGCTTAAAAAATTAGGTTATGACACAACAATTTTAGAAAAGCTTGATGATTTAGGTGGAAGGGCAAGAGTTTTCGAAGTAAATGGTTACAAACACGACGCCGGACCTACAGTTATTACAGCCCCTTTTCTTTTTGATGAATTATTTAACTTGTTTGGCAAGAAAAGAGAAAACTATTTAAAATTTGTTCCACTAGAACCTTGGTATAGATATTACTTTCATGATGGTAAAACTTTTGACTATTGTTCCACAGTAGAAAAAACCAATGAACAAATTAGTAAATTTGATAGCAGCGATATAGAAGGATATAATAAACTCTTAAGTGTATCAAAAAAAATTTTTGATGTAGGTTTTACCAAACTCTCAGACAAGCCTTTTATTTCATTTTTTAAAATGATTGGCGTAATCCCCAATTTATTAATTTTACAGAGCTATTTTACTGTTTCTCAATTAGTTAATAAGTATCTTAAAAATAATTATCTCAGAAAAGCTTTTTCCATTCACCCTCTTTTAGTAGGTGGTGATCCACATACTACAACATCGATATATGCGTTAATACATTATTTAGAGAGAAAATGGGGAGTGTTTTTTTGTATGGGTGGAACCGGTAAGATTGTATCTGAATTAAAAAACTTAATGATAGAAAGTGGAATAGAGATTAAAACTAAAACTGAAGTTAAAGAATTTATAGTTGAAAATGATAAGATTTCAAAAATTATAACAAATAAAGAAACTATGACTGATTTTGATTTAGTTGTTTGTAATGCAGATCCACCTATGGTTTACTCAAAATTATTAAAAAACTACAATCTTAAACGACCTTTCAAAAAAGAGAAAAACCTTCTATATTCTATGGGACTATTTGTTTTATTTTTTGGTACTAAAAAAAAATATGAAGACGTTGCTCACCATACAATTTGGATGACAGAAAGATTTAAGTCTTTATTAAATGATATTTTTAAAAATAAAATTTTGTCTAAAGACTTTTCTCTTTATATTCATCGCCCTACTGCAACTGATAAATCGTTTGCGCCTGATGGCTGTGATAGTTTTTATGTTCTCTGCCCTGTTCCAAATCTTCAAGGTAAAGTTAATTGGTCAGAAGAATCTGAAAATCTCAAAAATAGAATAGTGAGTGAATTATCTAAAACAATTATGCCTAATCTTGAAGATACAATTACTGATGTTTTTTGGATGAATCCAAATGATTTTAAAAATGATTATAACTCAATGCATGGAGCCGGTTTTTCTATTGCTCCTATATTTACTCAATCTGCATGGTTTAGATACCATAACAAGGATAAAAAAATTAAAAATTTATATTTTTCTGCAGCTGGAGCGCACCCAGGAGCAGGAATACCAGGAGTACTTTCTTCAGCTAAAGTTGTTGAGAATATTATTAAAAGTGAACTAAAATAAAAGTGAAAGACCTAACATTAAATTCATCTTTAGACTTAAAAAATGAAGGTAAGAGTTTTTATTGGGCCAGTTTTTTTCTACCAAAAAAATATAAAATTAATGCTGGTACGCTATATTCTATATGTAGATATTTTGATAATGTTGCTGATAAAGATAATGATGATATGTCATTGTTTTTAAAAGACTCAATAAATGAAATTAAAAAAAATAAAAAAAACGCAGTAAATATTTTTTTAACTAAAAATAAAATAAATATTCTAATTTTCTCAGATTTAATTGAAGGATTAATTCAAGATCAAAAGAAAACAAACATAAGAACAGAGAAAGATCTTATAAACTATTCATATTGTGTTGCTGGCACAGTTGGCTTAATGATGTCTAAGATTATAGGTGTTACTGATAAAAATGCATTTTCATCAGCAATTGATCTTGGAATAGCAATGCAATTAACTAATATTGCACGCGATGTAAGTGAAGATGCAAAAATGCAAAGAATTTACTTACCATCTGAGCTAATACCAAATATTAATTTACAAATATTAACAAAACAAACTACAGTTAATTTAGAAGATGAAAATATAATTTTAAATGCGGTTCATAAAATAATTAATTTATCTTACCAATATTATATTAATGGTTTTGCAGGATTAAGATATATTCCCCTTAAAACACGTTTGGGTATTTTTATCGCCGCAAATATATACATGGGTATAGGAACAAAAATAAAAAAAAGTGGAAATAAATTCTTAATGCAAAGAATATATTTAAACTCTTTTGAAAAATTTTTTATAACTATTAAATCAATTTTTATTTTTTTAATTATACCTCTTATGAATTACAAATACTCACAAATAAGAGATAAATTACCAAATGAAAATTTATAAAGCAGCTATAATCGGTTTAGGCGCTAGCGGCTTGGCGGTAAATAAATTAATTTATAACAATTCTGATGATGAGGTAATTGCCTTTGAAAATACAAATATTGAAAGTAGAAACAATTTTTTTGGTTTCTGGCTAACTGACTGGATGAAGCCATATAAAAAATTAATTGAAAAACAATGGGACAAATGGGAAATAAGTAATACAGACAATAATATTTATCATACGGATAGTGATCATCCATACTGTATAATAAGTTTTAAAAATTGGAAAAATTTTTGCTTGAACACAAATAACAAGCTAGAAATAAAAGATTCCAAAGTCATTAATTATCAAAGAATAAAAAATTATTATAAAATTATAACTGAAAATAAAAATGAATATTTTGCAAAGAAAATTTATGACTCAAGATTTGTTAAAGAAAAAAAACAAGAATTAAAGCAGCATTTTTTTGGAATAAATATTACAACTAAAGACAATATATTTGATAAAAATAAAATAACATTAATGAAATTTACAAAAGAAAAACAGTTATTACATTTTATATATGTTCTTCCATTTAGTCATAACAAAGCTTTAATAGAATCCACAGTTTTTTCAAAAAAAATTTTAGATGAAAAGTGGTATAGACAGAAAATAAAAAATTATCTCAATGAAAACAACATAAATGAATTTAATGAAGATAGTTCAGAAAAAGGCATAATACCAATGTTTTTTTCAGAAGAAAAACCCTCAAAAGATCAAAATATTTTTAATATTGGTATTAGGGGAGGCGCATGCAAACCTAGCACCGGATATGCTTTTTCTTTTTTAATAAAACAAATACAACTTTTAAAATCTACAAAAAAAAATTATGTTAATGTTCATAAATATCTAGAAAAAAAAATGGATAAAATTTTTATAAACTATTTAAAACATAATAATGAAGATGGGAATTCTTTTATTAAACTTGCTAAAAATTTAAATGGTAATGAGTTTCAAAGCTTTATGATGGGTCAATCATCTTTTTTAACTAAAATAAAAATTATTAAAAGTATGCCCATAATTCCTTTTGTTAAAGCAATGTTTAAATAGTTTATGATGGAACTTAGTAATTTAAATATTATTTCATTTTTACTTATTTTTTTTATTGGTTTACCTCATGGATCTTTTGATGGTGCAGTCGCTTCACTTGTAGGTTTTAATACAAGGATACAATTCATCAAATTCCTTATACTTTATATTTTTTTATTTTTAGTAGTAATATCCTTCTGGTTATTATTTCCTATACTCTCTCTTTTTATATTCATTATTATGACAATAATTCACTTTGGGTTTTGTGATTGGACTAACTTTAAAATTAAAAAATATAAATTCCCAGTAAGTTTTGCATACGGTATGACAATTATTTTTGGAATTATATTTTTTAATGAAGAACAATCGTTTATTATATTTGAATACTTAACAAGTAATAATATTTATTATTATAAGCAATTTCTTATAATTCCTTATTTTTTAACTACATTATCCTTACTCTATTTTATCTATTTATCTTTTTATGAAAAAAAACTGCGTATTGGAATTTTAGAAATTTTGTTTTTATTATTAGTTTTTTATATTTTTGAACCTTTGCTATCTTTTGCTATATATTTTTGTTTTTTTCATACCTATAAACACCTAAAGCACCTTATAAATAATATATATTTGCACATCTCAAATAAAACATTTGTATTATATTCAACTTTAATTTTCACAATTATTTCTTGGATTGGTGGAGCTGTCGTAATTTTATTTTTAACTCAGAATTTCAACTTATATGAATCAATAATTAAGGTTATTTTTATTGGCTTGGCAGCCTTAACTTTGCCTCACATGATTTTAGTAGACCTAGTCTATAGAAAAAGATTCAATTGAAACGAACCTAGAAATATTGACTTATAAATTCAAAGTGATAAGTGAGAAATAACGCGGGCGTAGCTCAGGGGTAGAGCGCAACCTTGCCAAGGTTGAAGTCGAGGGTTCGAATCCCTTCGCCCGCTCCAATAAACCCCACAATCTCTCTGTTTTGTCTGTTAAGTTTTTTAAAACTTTTTATCTTTATATCCTTGTTGTGACAAGAGTGTGACACAATAAAAAATGTTGTTTCCAAAAGGGGTAGTGCAGGCGTCCTATGGGGGTAGGGTGTATATATAGCCAAACTCAAGCTTGAATTATAAATTTAACTGTAAACTACATCTCAACATCTGAATAAGTAACATCAATTTTGATATATTTACTTCCATCAGAATTAAAGTAATGGATAGTTCTGCCACTACCTATGGATTTAATCATTGAATAGACTGTCCTTAAAACAATAAAAATTATACAAATAGAAATCACATAAAAAATTATACTTTCACCAAAACCCATAAATTCTAACCTATCAAAATAAGTTCCTAGAACAATAACAAGTAAGAAACTGATAACTACTAAAGCTAAAAAAAACTTAAACCAGAAAACACTCCAAACTACATTTCCTTTAAAAATCTCAAAATTAAAAAAATCATCCTGAAAATATCCATATATTTTCTCTCCATTTTTTTCTTCCATAAATGGTCCATATTTTTGTCTAAACAATCCATTATGCAAATAATAAATTGAAGAGAATTTATTACTCTCTAATTCAGATAAGTATTGATAGATTTGCTTATTGTTCATTCTATTCATAATTAAGACTCTAACATCAAATTGTGTTAAAAAAAATATATTGTTCTTGAAGTGTTCCTATTGCGATATTGAGCAGATATTGTAAACAATAAGTGTTTGGCTGCAGAGCCTTTCTTATGAAATTAAACTGCAAACTGTTGGTGACGTTTCAATTAATAACCATCCCCGTGTAGGCCGAGCTACGCATCTTAGGGTCACAAGAAATCAACACTTAACAATTAGGTATAAAATGAATAAAAATAAATATTGCCTATGGTGCAAGGTTGAATTTGTGCCAAGGTCAGCGGGTCAACCGCAAAAATACTGTTCTAAGCTTTGTAAGAAAGCTTATGAAAAAGAAGTAAGAAAGATTGGTATTAAGTTACTTAATCTTGAGAGCCCCATATTAAACGCAGGCGTTAAAGATAATGGAGGTGAGTAATGTTAGAAGAAAAATATCCTAATGATAACTCATCAAACGCTAGCGTTAGATATGATGTACAAAAAGGTCGAGCGAGTAAAAGAACCAAACAAGATAGAAAGCTTAATGGCCCTCCACAAAATAGTCAATGGATTTGGTTAACACCTGAATTATTGAATAGCGTTGCTTGGAGGTCTATGGGAATAAATTGTTTTAGATTCATATTCCGTTTATTGATTGAACATTGCAATCATAAAGGTTTGGAGAATGGACGACTAATATCAACTTACAAGCAATTGAATGAGTATGGTCTTACAAAATCTAAAATTCGTAAAGCAATTGATGAAGCTGAGGTTCTCGGTTTAGTTAGGCATAAAAGAGGAAGGAAGATTGAAGCATTAAATCAACCAAACTCTTACAGACTAACATTTTATGCTGATGATGAGCGAGGTTACGCAACTAATGAATGGAAATCTGTTACTAAAGAAAAAATTAGTAAATGGAGAGAAGAGACTGGAGTCAATCTTCAAAATAGGTTGAACTATAAGCGTAATTTTAAATCTAAGACCCCAGAGTGATACAATAACCAGTATTACTTTGAGAACTATGAAGGTGGCATATTAAGTGTTTTTATAGGATTGTAGGTAGGTCTAGTAGTGATACTCCTATTTATATATCAACATACACTAAGAATGATTCCTTAGTGTGTCGCCAAAGTAGTTTACACTTTAAGTATTTTTTTAATTTTATTTATTACTTCCTTAGGTTCAAATGGGACATCAATGAAATCTAGCCCCCCTGCCTCTAAACATTCTTGTCTAGTTTCTTCTTTTGATGAAATAAACACTGCTCTTAAATTTAAAGCATAATGGTCAGCAATTTCATTAAGTTCATTATAAAACTCTACTCCATTCATATGTATATTTTTATAATTAATTAAATATAAATCAGGTTTTCTATAAGGGGCCCATTTTAATGCTTCCTCTGGAGAGAAATACGCATAAGTTTTAAAACCAGCATCATTAAACATACTTTCTAATGATTGTAGAACATGTATTTCTGAATAGACTATGCTTATAGTTGGCATGTTATTAGTCTAATATTATTTTAAATATAAAGAAATAATAAAATTAAAATTGTACAGATTTCCATCAACCAACTCTACTTACTATGCTTTCATCTATAGAAACACTAGATTGAATTCTATGTTGTCGATTATTAATTAAATCAACGATACAATCATCTAAAACCTGTTCATTTTCTTTTTTGTAATGAATATTTGTTTTAATAGGTATGGTTACTTCAGCACCAGGAATATGGTGAACTATTAATTCAAAGCCACCTTTATATAAATCTTTAAAAATCTTTGTATTCCCTTCTCTGTCAAACTCAGTGTATTCTGCACCAACACTTTTATCACTATCATCATTTCCACGCATACCGGCTAGAAATTTAACTCCATCTTTTGAAAGTACAGAAGCATACAATTTTATTTCCAATTGCTCCATCTTTCGTGTTTCTGGATTATCAACACTCATTTGCACAGCGTTTACAATAAATTGAGTTATGATTTCATCATCACTTGTAAGCAAGTAATAATATTCAATATTATATTTTCGTCCTGTGTAATCATACGTTGTTACTTTTGTTCCACAAACGTATTTGCCACCTTCTTTATCAGGAATATTAAGCCACTTTATTGAATAGAATCGAAAATTAGGTTCAAGAGTATCTGCTTCATAGTTATCTTGAGCGTAGGAGGTTGTGGCACCAATAAGCAAAACAATGATGCCTACGAGGGATAGAAAAAATAGTAGTACTCGTTTTATTAATGCCACATTATACAATTAAAAAATGATTGAGACACAATCGTGCTCGTATTAAGGTAACATTGTGAAAAATGACTGAAGATTCAAAATATAGAATTTTAAGGGATGGTAAAACAGTTCTCAATTGGGATGATGAATATTATGATATTCTCAATGATGGGTTTAATGAATTTTGTAATAAAAATTCAGACGCATTCAAATGTTTAAAACCATTAGTTCAAAATAATAAGATTTCTATAGCCTCAAGGTGGAGTACATCTAGAGACCATGTAATGCCCCATGAATATGAAGCATACCAAATGATGCTTCAACACTTTAAGAAAAAATACAAAAAAGGAATATTTGAAAATATTCATGATTACATAAGAAGAATTGCCATTGAAGATATTGAAACATTTGTATCTCTATGGGGTAATAACTTAATTGGTTTGAGAGTTAATACTACTCAAGAGGAATTTATGCCAACTACTGTAAACTTAGATGAGTTCCAAAACTTTTTTGATAATCTTCCAGACTTTGAAGATTAATTTATATTTCTTAATCTAAACACATTTCCAACTCGAATATGCCAGAATTCATTATTAAAAAATTTTTGTGGCACTGGGTAGAAAAAATATTCATTATACAATCATCAAATTTTTCATTGTAAACCTCCTTATAGTGCCACACTTAATGAAAAATTTAGGTGAGTTTTGAAATCCTTTTTTTTATTTATAATATTTGTAATTTATTCTGGGGTATTAATAATTTTAGGAATGAGTTTAAATACTGACTTAATTTTAAACAAAGATAACAAAGAACAAGAACAAAAAGTTTATTACAAGCACTATTGTATTTCTTTAGATAGAATTTGTGTTCTGTATAAATATACCTTTGATGAAAAGTTACGTATCAGAGTGTCAGCAAGGCCTGGTAAAAAATATTTGCCAACACATCTTCTTCCTAATTATGATACTAAAGTAAAGCTTTGGGAGCAAAACCTCTTAACACAAGAGCAGTCAAGAGAACTTAATAAGTTGTTTGAAGATTTTTATCTAGAGTATGAAAAAAATAAATATTTTAATAAAATAACTAAAAGTTCAATCAATAATTTTACGATTAATTTTAGAGATGAAAATGATTTTAATATACATTCTACAACATTTTATTTTAAGGATAGGGATGATGCTATAAGTTCAAACGGTATAATCTCTGCTTTTCAATTTGAAGCAGAAGAAGAAATATCTAGTTATTTATTTAGTAGAATTGACCACTCAAAAGAAGAAATTAGATGGAGCTCAGCTTTAGGTAAAGAGTTAGATTTCTTAGAGGACTCTTACTAGATGTTTAAAAGTTTTTGGTTCTATTTTCTTATAACCCCAATAGTTATTTCAATTATATCTTTAAGCTCTATGTTTGTTCATAAAAGCCCCAGTACCCCTATTTTTGCAAATGCTTTAATACATTGTCAAAATGTAGATAATAATATTGTTTATAGTGACCAAGGAACTGCACAAGATATTTGTATTGATGAATATATGAATGCACCTTGGGTAGTTGAGCTGGTTATAAAAATATTCTTATTATTTGGCTTTATTTTTATTGTACCACTAATTTTGTATTTAGGGTCGAGATGAGAATTTTCACATTCTTTATATATTCAACTATTTTATTTTTTTTATCATTTATAATTGTTTTTCCTGCAATGGGTTTTTATCAAAACGATATTAAGCCTTTAGTCAATGGTTATAAAAAAATAGAGAAAAGTAATTTAAAACATAAGGGTGAAAATATTAGTGAAGATATATTCATGTATATTCATTACTTTGTTACGTTTGATGAGGAAGCAAGACAATTTTATTCAATTGAAGAAGCAAATTTAAATAAAGCGTATCTTAGTTGTATTGAGGATAATAAAATTTTTAATATTTCCTGTATGAAGACCCTACAAAATAAAGGTCAGGAATTTTTAATTGATGATAAATGTGACTGGACCTTTTTTGGACACTCAAGCGTGGCTAGAAATAAAAATTATTATCTTGTCAGTATGGAAGAAAAAATGTGTGGAACATTTTTAGCTCGTTTTAATACTTATTATGTTTTTGAATATAAGGATGATTATTTGAGAGTAACTAACGCTTTTTTAACTGGAAAGGATATCTTTAATCCAATCAAATACTATAAAATAAATGATGATAGCTTCTCTTTTGTTACTGAAGCATGTGCTCACGGTGCAGATACTTGTTGGGGAAGTGAAGCAGATTGGATAGAATTAAAGTTTGAAAAATAATGTTTAAAAAAGGTTGGTATAAAAATAAGTACATTAACTTTGTTAAGGACATCATTGCTCCTAGGTTTCTAATTGATTTAATTATGCCAAAAGACATATTTGGTTTTGTTAAATCTTTAAAAATAAAAGAAACAGAGGAACAAGTTTTTCGTTTCATCCTTGCTTGCTCAGTATTTAATGCAGTTTTAGTTGGTATGCCTGATGGCGTAGGTGCACTTTTATTAGTTGCTCAAGCAGTTGAAGTTGTGATGGCATTTAGAATTGCCCAGCTTGTAGGACTTATAGAAATAAGTGCAATATTTTCTATTACAAAATTAACCAAGATTATAACTGGCTTAGCTCTCACTTCGGTTACAGTTCTATATCTCTTTAAGTTTGTATTAAATTCAGTTTTTAAAACAGTTGCAAACTTAACCGCTGGTATCGCCTTTCCTGCTGTTGCATTTAGTACTTTTGCTACAACACTTTTTTATGGATTATTTTTATACTTAGTCTTTGATGAAATAAAAAACTTTAAAAGTATTAAAAAATTATCTTTTTTATCAATCTCTAGAATTGTAAGAAACACTACAAAGTATACTTACAATATTTTAAAAAGTTCTAGCAAATATCTTTTTGTAGATTTTCCAAATTTATCAAAATCAATTTATAAAAATATTAAAGATGCTTTTGATGTAAACAATAAATTTAAAGCTCAAATTAAAGGTGAGTTCTTTTTTGCTGGTTCTCTTGCTTACACAATGATGGGTAAGTTTGAAAATCTAAACGGTCCTTTTGGTAAAATTTATTTAGAAGCATGGAAACAAGCTTTTCCAACTCAATTAGGAAGTGATGCAACTCCAGAACAAATAAAAGGTTTAGCAAATAGTTATGACGCAGAAGGATTAGAAAAAGTCCTAATCAATGTAAATTCAAAATTTTTTGAAATACTTCAGGTTATAAGAGAAAATGCTGATGGGGATGAATGGTCTGCAGAATTAAGTGATAAACAAAACACTGAAGGTTACGATGCAATATATAGAAACTCAATTACAGGCGAAACCGTTAAAGTAAATTATAAATATACAACTGATAATAATTATATTGAAAGACATATTCAGGAACATCCTGATATTCCTGTAGTTGCACCACAAGAGATACAAGAAAAAATTAATAGCCCTTTTGTAAGCCATGTTGATACTGAAACTGTTGAAAGTGTAACTTCAGAAAATTTTGATAAAATATTAAATCAATATTCATCAGTTGAGTTAGCTGCTGGTGCTACAGCTGCTGGAGTAATGTCTTATTTAGTTCGCTTAACACCTTTCTTAGTTGCGTATTATAGGGATAAAATAACTAGAGATGAGCTTGGAATTGTTATTCAAAAATTCTTTCCGGATATAACTGCAAGAACTCTTAATAGGGTGGGAATGCTTACATTTTTTGGACCTTTATATGGATTATTTATCTTATCGAGTTTTGCTATGAGAGGCACTCTTTATGGTTTTGATGATGAAAAACCTAAAGAAGAAACTACTCCTCAAGATGAGCCAGAAAAGAAAAAAGAAGGTTTGTTTGAGAAGAAATTTACTAGAAGAAGTTTGTTTACACTCTCTTATCTAAAAGAGTTTTAATTTATAAATTTCATAAATCCTTACCTATACCTAATAATAACCCTCTTAACCTTTGAGGGAATGGTGGTATAATTAATAATGGTAGTAAAAAAGAAAAAGAAAGCTACAAGAAAAAAATCTTCTAAGATTGTTGAACAATCGAATAATTCTAACGAAATAATTGAAAAAATAAAAGCTAATCCCTTAATTGCCCTAATAGGGATAGTTATAGTTGTTGGAATAGGAATATTTATTTATTCTTCACAACAAGGTACCCAGATAGCTTTAAATAAATGTATCAACAAAAATTTAGATTCAAATTCTAACAAAGATATAGATGAACATTTAATTAGTTTAATGTGTGTTAAAAAATTTCAAAAAGAGATTCCTCTTTCTAAAGTTAAAATAAAAACACATGAGGGATTGGGGGCTGATGCTGTTGTTAATAAAAATAACAGCGGATATCTTATAACTGAGTTAGTTTTTAGTAATGATGAAGGAGAATGGATTGTAGAAAACCTTAGACTTAATCCGGGTGATTTATATTATGAGAATATGCATTCACCCATTAAAAAAATTATTTATGTAAAGGGTGTTAAAATTAAACTTAAATAAAATTTATTGCCTTAATCCTGCTACCTTTAAAAAAGTCTTCTCTTTTGTATTATCTAATTCCTCAGGAGTCTTATCATCCTCATCTTCTTGATAATACCAAAGCATAGCCTCTAGCGTTTTATATTCTTGAAACTTTTCTTGGCTTGCTAATAGCCATAAAGTTGTAATAGGTTCTTTTAGTTCAGATGATTTAGGGTCATCAAATGAAATGACATTGTAGTTTGGAGGATAGAAGTAATAGAAATAACACAGCGTTTTCTCATTATCTTGCACGTACATATCGTAGTGGTCACCATACTTATCAAGATAGTAATCATTTAATTCATTAATGATTTCCAAACAGTCTTTACGACTATAACCTCCTCCATTATCCGCATGTATCATAGAGATTTCTTTACTACCCATTGAATGGAATACATTTAAATTCTTAAAGTATGTTGAAGAAGATACCATCCTTCCCTTGAGGAAAGATTTATCAATTGAACACATGTAATCGCCACCGGGAATTGGTTCTTTCTTTATTAGTTTAAATTTATTTTCATCAAACGTATCACCCAGTTTTATGCCACAAAGTTCAATGCCCTTATTCATAACTTCCTCAAAATATTCTCTGTTTTTAAATGCGTATACCTAATCCAAACCAACAGAAAGTTTTAAATTAACTATTTTTTCTTCAACTTCTTTTATAGCTTTATATATTTTGTCTTTTTCCTGAGGAGTAATATCTGTACCCCCATGTCCTTTAGGGTCAATAGCATCATTTGTAACCTCCATTAAATTTCCAAGTCTCCCACCTATGTTAATGAGAGTTGAAGTAATATTCTCAACATCATTTTTTGACTTTAACGCATCATTTAATAATGCTTCATGAGCAGTTAGCATGGGATGACCAAGACCTTTTTTCATACTAGCTATATCAAGGCTTACTGCATCACGGTGATAAATATGATGTTCAGTGTCATTTTCATCACTGCACTTTCGAAAGTGAGATTCACTTTTATCCGTAGATTCTTTTATTATTTCTTTACCTAAGTCCTTTATTGTTTCTTTCAATGCATGCTCTATTGAAGAGAATTTTCTTGAATAACCAGCCATTCTAATTCCTTTCTGATGTGAAAATAAAACTTTATCATTTCACTACACCAATAGTAATTTGTCGAGTATTTTGTTTACATTGTTTTTGAGATACTTTTCTCCATATCTCACCAACATAATCTATAATCTCCTTTCAAATATACAAAAGCCCCGTTCTAGAGCGGGGCCTTTGTTTTATGCAGATTCTAGATTGTGAAAAAAAAAATCTAAAACTTCACTAAAGTTATTTTCCTGGAATTGTTAAAAACACATATGGATAGAGAAAAAGTTAACATTTTGTTGTTTTTTTACACAAATAGTTTGTTAATTGACAATATATTAATTAAAAATATTATTTATATCTTTTTCCAGGAAAAAAATATGTTTACAAATAACTTATTTTTGATAATAAGAAGAAATAGAAAGGTAAAATAAAATGATAGAACACAACGAAAAAGTAAAAGTTCAAGGAAAAATCAGCGAATTAAGGGATACAGGTAAACAAAGCTTAACACCTTACAATGTTCTTATAAACAACAATATGGGTAACACTACTCTGATTATGTCTCTTCCAATAGTAGATTTTGTTAACTTATCTGAAGTTGCAAATAAAAAGAACATATCTGAAACTACCAGTTTAGAAGAAGAGCCTATAGCTCAGCGACCTCTAGACATAACTCATGCATCAAGATTAAGTTTTTATATGATGAAAGGTTTAATTAAGCATGTAAATGAAGTTTCCTATAAAGGTAAAAAAAAACCACAAGTTCTTGAACAGCTCACACAAATTTTAGGTAAACAACCATACGTTAGCATTCAGCCAGTTACTTGTAATATAAGAAACTGCGAACCAAATGGTGGTGATTTAGATTATGAGATTACTGATGGAAAAGTTACAGCATACTTAGCTCAAAAACATAGGTTGTGGGTAATTGATGGTCAACATAGAAGATATGCTGCAGAAATGTTAATGGAATTTCTTAAATCAGTAAGAACAAATTTGAAATATCCTGCTCGTCCTAAAATTATAACCCCTGCGGATATAGGTAGGACACATGTTGGAGCTGAAGAGTTAGAAATTTGGGAAGCGGTATATGAAATTGCAAGAACCAAATCTTCAATTAATGTTGAGGTTCATTTAGGGTTAGTTATGGAGGAAGAAAGACAATTATTTCATGACCTTAATAATTTAACTAAAAAAGTTGAATCTGGTCTTGCTTACTCATATGACTCTACAAATCCTGTTAATCAATTCATAAAAGATTACCTGGATAAAAATTCTTTTAAACCATCCATAACAGATAGAGACTTAAAAGAATGGTCTGAAGATGACGGAAGAATTACCAGAAAAGATTTAGTTGCAATTAACTCAATCTTATTTTTAAATAAAACTAACAGTAAATCTGCTAAAAATAATCAGGTAAAATTAAGAATTAATGAAGCTCAAAAATTTTGGGAACATATTAATAATATGCCTGGTTTTGGAGAAGATGGTTTCAAAGGTAAATCTATTCTTGGTCAACCGGTTGCTTTAAAAGCTATTGCAAAACTTGCTTATGAACTTACATGGAGTGCTAAATATAATAATGAAGAAGGCTTAAAAAAACTCTATACACATTTAAAAACAATTGATTTTAGTCATAAAAATCAAATGTGGAATTATTATAACTTAGATAAAGATAATAGGCTGAATCTTTTCCCTGGACTTGAAAAATATTTGCCACCAGAAGATGACTCCAATCGAGATATGGGTTTTCATGATGGGCATTATATGAGATTTGGTTCAAAACATAATGACATCTTTCCTTTAATTGGTGATATGATTAGATGGAAGTTAGATTTACCAAACAGAAATCTTAAAAAACATGAAAAGGTAAAAGATGCAGCATAGTGATTTTAAGCTTTACAAGAACACTTTTACAAATTCAGAACTTCGCGAACTTTGCATTGAGTTTGCGAAGTGTGAAGATGAAAACGATTTACTAAATATCCTAAAAGCAAAAAATCTATTAAATGAGGATAATTGGACACCTTATGGTAATGATGAAAATAATTACTCAACAATAGGAAATCAACAAGAGGCTCCAGAAGTAGCACTTGTAGAAAAGTTTGTTAACTGTATTGACCATTTACTAATTTTAAAATGTCTCCAAAATAATATAGACCCAAAAAGCGATGATGCTCCTCAATCAATGTATGAGGCTGTTGAAAAGTTTTTTAATATAAATAAAGGCGAAATTATAGAAGCTTCCCCATCAAAAAGAACAGAGATTGCAGAGAATATAAAATTTATCGCTACAGGAAAGAAAGACTCACCTTGTTATATAATCTCCGATTTAGGAGAAGGGCAACATCCACATGATTTTGAAAAAACTTTCTTATCTCTAAATTCAGGAAATAAAGCTGATATAAATTTTGTTCAGGGAAAATGGAACCAAGGCAGTACTGGAGTTTTAAGTTTTGCTGGTGAGGAAAATTTTCAACTAATAATTTCAAAAAAAAACCCTCTTATTTCTGACGACAATGCGAAGTGGGGCTTTACTCTAGTCAAAAGATTCACCCCTGAGGGGAATAAAGGTATATCTGTTTATAAATTTTTGAAAATAGATAATAAAATTCCTTCCTTTGAAGCAGATAGTCTTAAAATTTTACCAGGTAAGTATCCTGAGCCATATGAAAATAATTTAAAATATGGAACATTTGTAAAATTATATAACTATAAAGCTAAAGGACTAAAATCACCTATTGTTTTTGATTTATACAACAGGGTAAGTCTTTTACTTCACTCTATTGCTCTGCCAATTAGGTTTTATGAACGAAGATTAGGATATAATGCAAATTCATATGAAACAAATCTTACAGGTTTATCTGTGAGAGTTAATCAAGACAGAAATGATAATTTAGAGGAGGGATATCCTTCAAGTGCCAAGATAAATATTGATAGTTCTTCACTAAACTTAAATCTTTATGTTTTTAAAAAAGGTAAAATGAAAAAATATTCAAATAATCAAGGTATCATATTTACTGTTAATGGACAAACACATGGTCATTTGTCTAAACAATTTTTTGAAAGAAGCTCAATTGGATTGGGTTATCTTAAAGACTCTATTTTAATTGAATTAGATTGTAGCAATCTTCACTCAAGGAAAAGAGAGCTTCTATTTATGAATAGCAGAGATAGACTTAGAGATGGAGAAGCTAAAGAAAAGATAGAGTCTGCAGTAACTGATTTGGTTAAAAATCATGAAGGATTAAAAAAACTTCAAGATGAGAGAAGAAAATCTCTAATCCAGGATAAATTGGACTCTCAAGAGGATATTAATCACATTATTTCAAATTTAATAAAAAAGGATAGAGATTTTGAAAAACTATTATTACTGAACTCTAACATAAAAAATCCTTTTTCAGTCATTAATAAAACTGATGATAAAAAAACTGAATTATATCTTCATCCAAAATTTTTTAAATTAGAGAAAAATTTTAACTATGATAAACCAAAAAACACTCCTATTAACAGAGATACTAGAGTGAGATTTATAACAAATGTTGTGAATGATTATTTGACTAGATTTAGAGACCCTGGTGAAATAAAAATTTTTATAAACGGTAAAGAACAACTAGATTTTTCTATTAATTTATACAACGGTGTTGCAAATTTAACCTTACCACATCCCAAAGAATTTAAAGAAGACGACGTATTTAAAGTTTTAGTTGAGCTACATGACATAAATCAACCAGAACCCTTTACCAATACATTTTATGTAAAATTAACTCAGGAGGTTGAAAAGACAACAAACAACTCAAACAGAAACAGAACCTCAGTAAAGAAAAAAGGTAATAAAAAAATTAATCCTTCTGAAGGTGGGTTGTCTATACCAAACATCCAAAGTGTTACTAGAGCTGAGTGGGAAGAACATGAATTCGATGAGAAGTCTGCAATGAGAATAGTTAAAAATGGAGAAAATTATGATTACTTTATTAATATAGATAATATCTATTTTTTAAATGAGTGTAAGAAAAACAATAAAGAGCCTTTAGAAGCTATAAAATTTAAATTTATTTATGGAAATTATTTGCTAGCTATTTCTTTAACTAAGAACATTTCAAATTTTGAAAACTCAAAATTAAGCGAAGAAGATTTGGTAAGACAGGTTACCAGTTCATCAGCACCTGTCATTATACCAATGATAGACCACCTGTCTCAAATTTCTGTTTAACAATTAAAGCGTTTTAAAATTTTTAAAAATATAATGATTGTTTTTTTCATAACTTCCTCAATATATCCTCTGCCTTTAAATGCGTATACCTAAAAAGCATTCTCACATCCTTATGCCCAGAAATTAAGGCAACTTCGGGAATACTTAATCCTTTTTCAAAGAACCGTGAGATAGCTTCATGGCGTAAATCATGAAAGTGTAAGTCTTTGATGTTTCCTTTTTTCTTTAAGCGTTCCCAAGCAAGTCTCACTGCATTGGCAGACATTGGAAAGGGGAGTTGTGTGTTCACCAGAATGTTCAAAGCTCTTTTAGTAAGAGGAATTGTTCTTGGGTGTCCATTTTTTGTTTGAGGAATTAATAACGTTTGTCCTTTGATGTGTTCGGATTTGATATTTAGAATTTCACCACGTCTCATTGCAGTTTCTATGGCAAATTCTATAATGTGTCTTAGTGTTTGTTGAGGATAGTTCCCTTTAACAAGAAAATTATATTCTTCGTTTGTTAATCGTCTTTCTCTTGTTTGAACTCCATTTGGTTTTGTCAGTGCTTTGCAAGGATTATTTATAGGATAACCCCATTCTTTAATTACAATAGAAAAGAAATGCCTAATTAAATTAAGCTCCCTAAGAAATGTTGAAGCTTTAACATTTTTTAACCTTGTATCTCTATATTTAGCTAAGTGTTGGGTTGTAACTTGGTTTAAAGGCAAGTTGGAAAAACTACTTCTTAAAAAATTGTTAAAACAATATTTTTCAAATTCATAACCTTTTTTCTTAATTGATATATTATTAATATATTTTTCTATTAGGATTTTTGTAATAGGAAATTTTTGTGGCTTGAATTGAATAACATGCCTTTGTAGTTCTATTTCTTTTTCCTTGGCCCATTGCAAAGCATCTTTTTTATTTATAAATGTCTTACTGATTGCTCCATAATTACTTATTCTAACCTGTACTTGCCATTTTTTATTTCTTTGTCGTAGTGTTGCCATTGTTATTCTCCTTGTGACACAGTTGTGACAAAGAGAAGGAGAGGTTACAAAAAGCTAGCCTGCGGAGGAAATTTCAGAGTTTAACCGCAACCTTGCCAAGGTTGAAGTCGAGGGTTCGAATCCCTTCGCCCGCTCCAAATTTTATCCAAAAATCTTGTTGCGGGACACTAGTGGGACAGTTGATATTTCTAAAGCAAAAACTCATAATCTTGACACATTAAATAATTATTATAATTGTTAACAATGAAAAAAAATATTTCTATCTTTGTTTTTATAACAACATTTTTATTTTCTAGTGTGGCATTCTCTGCTTGTAAGTTTGTATATGATTGGCAAAGTGGTAATAACTATATGGTTTGTGACAATATAAATTCCACAACCATTTATGGTAATAACTTCAACACAGGATCAACTTGGAATCAAACACAAAACAGTAATGGCACTTATTCTGGAATAGATTCAAATGGAAACACTTATTTTGGTGATAATAACACTGGCTCCTACTGGAATTCTGATGGAACAACGTGTTTTGGAACTGGTATATTTAGAACTTGTAACTAAAACTACATTTTAAATAAATAGTAATAAAATTCATAAACGGTGCTTTCAACCACTCAGCCATCTCTCTTTGCGGGACAGTAGCGGGACACTTGGTTTACAAAACATTAAATTATTTTACTTAAAACTTAAGAAAAGGTAAACCTTTTGAGTACTCGGCAACCTTGCCAAGGTTGAAGTCGAGGGTTCGAATCCCTTCGCCCGCTCCAAATCCTAACTCCACCCTTATAATTTAAAATCCATTTGCAATGTACTTTCAATGTACTTTAGAGTTAAAGATAATTATGAAAAATTTAATTGCATTTTTTATCCTGTTATCAGCAATAAATGTAAATGCTAATGATCTTTCATCTATACAAGAAGACTTAGTTTTAGAAAAAAATCCCGTAGTAATTATTTGGAGTCATGGACAAACAAGACCACAAAAATCAGAAAAATGTTCTAGTCGATTTAACAAAATACCAAAAACTCTAAAATATTTAGAAAAAGAAATTAATGCGCATTTTATTTTTATGTGCTCTAAATCTACAGACAACGATAACTCTCCAGGTTCATACATATACAAAAGAGTGAAACAATTGAAAAAACTCCTTACTGAAATAAATGAAATAGGCGTTAATCCTAATAATATCTTTATCAGTGGGTGGTCTGCAGGAGGATGGACTGCTTTACATATGTTTAGAGAAAATGAAAAATTATTTAACAGTGCGATTGTTTTCGCTCCTGCATTTGCTGGACCAAGACATGAAACAAAAAAATATCCGTGGTGGAGAGAGGAGGCAAGACCTGCGCATATTAAAGAAATTACAAAAGCAAAGTTTATAAATGCTTTAGTTTTTGCTTACGAAGATGATGATTTTAATCGCCCAGAGGAACTAAAATTCTTAACAGAACTTTATCCAAATAATGTAAATTTAATCGGATACAATTGTAAAAAAGGTCATTTAACACATGCTAAAGATTGTAAATCTAGTGAAACAGAAATTCTAATTTTAAATTATATTAATGATCAGATAAATTCTAAAAACTAATTTCTATAATTAAAAATCATTATTTATAATTACCCAGAATATTTTAAAATGGTAAATTTTGATATTTCAATATACTTTTATATGAAATCGTTGTGAGATATAGAAAATCATAAGTGAGTGAAGTATTCGAATCCCTTCACCCTTTCAATAAAAATGTAATCTAAGAATATTTATTTTTTAATTAAATTTATATTAAAACTTATCACAATTCTCTCTTCATTACTAAGATTAGGATTTACTGAATGATCTAAATAACTAGGAAAGAGAACCAATCCACCTTCCACAGGATTTACTGCATTGACCATAGCATTTAAACTATTTGGTTTTGTTGATAATGGATGAGAATATACTGGGGCAGGCCTCGGGTCATAAAAAACAATCTCACCACAATTTTTAGGTGCTCTTACATAATAAGCGGCACTTATGTCACTATTTCCATGATGATGTCTTGAATTGGAAGCTCCCCCTATATTAATTATTGCCCACATACTTGATATCTTAACTGTTTGTTTAGATATATCCCAATTCATATCATTTAAAACTTTGTTTATATTTGGAGAAATCAAACGAATAAAATCAATTACATTTTGATCTTTCATATTAAAATCGTTCGAGTGCCATCCTTTAACATTACTTTTAATTATTCCTTTGTTATCTTCACTATGTAAATTTTTAATGTAATGATATATTTTTTCATTAGTTTCTTTATAGTTATCTATTTTTGAAACCCAAACAGGTGTTGAAAAGAAAAGACTAGGACCAGACATGATTTATTTAATGCAAACAAAATATATCTTAAATTTTTTTAGTAAATAGAAAATGTCAAAAAATAGAGATAAGTATGAAGCATTAATCAATCACGGTATTAAAAATGCAAGAATAGGAAATTTTGATGAGGCAAAATCATCATTTATAGATGCAATTGAACTAAATAGTAAAAATAATAAAGCTTATATTAACCTTTCAAATATTTACGTTTTACAAAATGAATTTCATAAATCTATAACATTATTAATAAATTATTTAAAAAATTTATTTGATGAAGATATTTGTAATCAAGCTGCAAAAATTTGTTTTAGATTTAAATTAAGAAAAGATTTTAATAAATTGATTAAAATAATTAAATTAACAAACAACACTTTCAATAAAGAAAAAAAATATTTATTTTTTATAAATGCACAATTTCACGAAAATGAACAAAACTTTAATAAAGCAAAACAATCTTATAAAAATTCTATTTTATGTGATACTTTTTATTTCGATGCATACATAAATTTATTGAATTTATATGAAAGCACCAATGATATTTTGAATTTAAAGTTACTAATTGATTCTGCTTATAAAAATTTTAAAGAAAAAGAGGAAAAAAATATATTAATTTTTTTTGATAGTCTCAGACTTAATAGAGAAAGTAAGTTTAAAGACTCAGCAGATTTAATTTTAAATTCAAATTTAGATTCTGCGTTCAAGAAAAATAAAAATTTTCAAATTAGGCTTCTAAATCTTGAATCAAAAAACAATGAAAAACTGAAGAAATACAATGAGGCATTTAACAAAATTGAGAAAAGAAACAGTATTCTATCAGATCTCAATGCAAATAAAAAATATAACAAAAGAAATGTATTAGATACTATAGAAAAATATAAACTGTTTTTTATTAAAAAAAATCTTAATAAAATAACTATTAATAACAACTATAGTAAAGATAAAAATCTAGTTTTTTTAGTAGGTTTCCCAAGATCTGGTACAACATTATTAGATACAATTCTGAGATCTCATTCAAAAATTAAAGTTTTAGAAGAAAAGCCTATACTATTAAATCTCAGACATAATTTTTTTAAAAACAAAAACAACAATTTAATAGATTTATTGAAGATTACTGAGTCAGAAAAAAATTATATTAGAGAAAATTATTTAGAAAAAATAATTTTAAATAAAAATGATGAAAAAAAAATTATTATTGATAAATTGCCATTATCAATTATTGAACTTGGATTTATAAAAATAATTTTTCCTAATTCAAAAATTATTCTTGCAATGCGTCATCCATGTGATGTCATTACAAGCTGTTATTTTACTTCCTTCAAAATCAATGATTCAATGATAAATTTCCTACAAATCGATGACACAATTGATTTTTATAACAGTGTTTTTAGTTTGTTTGAAATCTATGAAAAGGAATTTAATTTTGAATACACCCTTGTAAAGTATGAGAATATTATTAATAATTTCAAACATGAAATAATTAGTTTACTTACGTTCTTAGGATTAAAATACCAGACAAAACTTGAGAATTTCCACTTAACCGCATTAAAAAGACCAAAGATTTCTACACCCAGTTATAACCAAGTTATAAATCCGCTGTATCAAAGCTCTATAGGAAGATGGAAAAATTATGAAAAAATACGTAAACATAAATCCAAACTAGATAGATGGATTTCTAAATATGGATATTAATTTTTTTTAAAATATTTTTTTATCAAATTTAGAGTTGTTTTAATTCTTTCATGAGAAAACTCTATGTTTTTTCTCCCACTAGTAATTCCAGGATACTTTTTTAGTATCTCTTTAAGATAATTTGGAATTTTATTTTTTCTTTTCAATGTTTAAAGAGCCTATGTTTTAAGAAATAAAGAGAAAGATTATTGTTATTAGCGTATTCGATATTTTTTTCATCATTTAAAGATCCTGATGGTTGGGCAACCGCTTTACAATTAATACTTTTCAATAATTTTAAACTGTCAGTGAAAGGAAAAAAACCATCAGAAACGCAAATAAATTTTTTAGATTTAAAAAATTTTTTATAATTCTTTACTGCGCCACGCAGAGAATCTATTCTATTTGTTTGTCCACAACCAATTCCAAGAGTTTGTTTATCTGAACAAATCACTATAGCATTAGATTTTAAATGTTTAACTACTTTTGAAGCAAAAACTAAATCATTAAGTAAATTGTTTGAAACTTTTTTATGTGCAACTAATCTTAGAAAACTTTTATTAATTTTCTTCATATCCTTTGTTTGATGAATAGTTCCAAAAATAGTAGATTTGAATTCATTCTTTTTAAAATTTATTTTATTGATTTTTAAAAGAATTAACTTATTTTTTCTTTTTAAAACATCTAAAGCTTTCTTATCAAAATTAGTTGCTACAATTATTTCAAAAAATGATTTTGATATTTGCATTGCAAGACGTTCATCTACTTTTTTATTTAACAATACAATACCCCCAAATGCACTTATGCTATCACTTTCAAGGGCTTTTTTAAAAGCTAATTGAATATTCCAAGATGATGCCACTGCACACGGGTTGTTATGCTTTATTATAACGCAAGTAGGTTCAGAAAATTCGTTTAAGCATTGGAGACCACTTTCTACATCAATTATATTGTTGAAACTAATTTCTTTTCCATTAATTTGAAAATCAAAAATGGATTTCCCTTTATCATTTATTATATATGCATTTTGATTTGGATTTTCACCGTATCTTAAATTAACTTTTCCTTTTGATTGATCTCTATTAAACCAATTGCTTATAATATGATCATATGAAGAGGTATATTTAAAAGCTTTACCAGCCATTTGCTCTCTAAAACTAATATCAGTAATACCGTCATTTTTATTTAAATTCTGAATTAATTTTTTGTAATCACTTATTTGAAAAACAGTTGTAACATACTTAAAGTTTTTACTTGCAGCTCTAATTAAACTTGGGCCACCAATATCAATCATTTCTATTGTATTATTTATATCCTTTTTCTTAAGAAATTTTTCAAAAGGATATAAATTTACAATTACTAAATCTATTCTTGGGACTTTTAAGCTTTTAAATTGTTCAATATGTTTTTTATCGTTTCTAAGGTATAAGATAGATCCATATAGTTTTGGGTTTAAAGTTTTAACACGTCCATCTAATATTTCTCGAAATTGTGTAATTTTAGACACTTCTAGACATTTGTAACCTAGAGAAATTATTTTTTTTGCAGTAGAGCCAGTTGAAATAAATTTAAAATTATTTTCGTTCAAATATTTGCATAGAATATCAAGTTTATTTTTATTATAAACTGATATTAAAGCATATTTTACTTCTAAATTTTTTCTAATGACCATGTTCTTTTAAGTTTTTGACTATTTGTAAAACCTTTAATTACGATTTGTTTTGTAGGTATGGTTGTGTTATTATCTACAATAATACTATCTTCTACTTCTAGCTCAATATCGCTTTTAAATAACCACATATTGTTTAATTTTGATCTTAAAATTATATTTTTTTTATTATTTGTAAAATTAAAAACTATTCCAGAAACAAGATGAAATCTTATATGGTATATAATCCTGTCATTGTTATTTTTTACAGAGATTATTGAATCCTCACCTTCAAGCTTGTTTAACTTATCTCTTAACAGTAATTTTCTTTTTACAATCATATTAAATTTTTTTTGATATCCATTATGTGAACCCACAAATACAGTTGTTTCATTTATATTGTTTGACTCAAAGGTAACTGATTGAGGTGGTTGCAATAGTGGGCCATATTCTTTTATTTCACATATATTTGTATTTTGAAGAATAATTGTAGAATGAGCCGCACTATATCTTAGGTATTCAGGATTTTTGCCTGAACTTTCTGATGCTCCACAATTACTGATTATTTTTTCTCCATGGCAACTGAATTCAAATGATAAGCTACTTGCGCTCATATTATTTGAAATTTGATTATTGCTTGGTTGAACAACATCAAAGAATAGTTTTTTATTTTTATCAGAATAAAAAGCTATTCCATTTTTTGACTTAGAAAACTCTCTTGACCTAAGGTATTCTTCTTTATTTAGAGAATTATATATTGTTTTAGCATAGTTGTTATTAGAGCCATTAAACAAAGGAATCGAACCATCTACATGAAAATATTCATTTAATATAGATGTCATCTTAATTATATTTTCTTCAATTTTATTAGGAATGTCTTTATTAAAATATAACAAAATATTTTTAAGCTCATAAAGATTATTTAAAAATTTTGCATGTTCTAAAATATTATAACTCTTATGCATGCCTAAATAATCTAACTGTTTGCTAATTATTAAATTAATATAATTTATATATTTTTCAGTATTTTTTCCTAGTATAAGATAAGAAAGGATACTGGCAATTAGATCAAACGAGGTAATTTCATCAATTTTTTTATTTTTAAAACTAAAAATAACTCTTTGAATATGAAAAAAAATAATTTTATTAAGTTGTTTATTTTCTTCAAATGTTGATGATGAATTTATAAAATCATAATTATAAATTATATTTATAAGTCTTTTTGAGGTTAGATCTTCAGTCCAAGGATAACCAATTTTATTTTTATTTGATTTAAACCAATTAAATATACTATTTCTTGACAGACTTATTCCAATCTTACCTCCTAAATTTTGGGAAAAGTTTAAAAACTCAAAACTATGAATATTTCTATTATTTAATTTGTAAAAATTTTTTTTAAAAATAAATAATTTTATTTGTTTGTAATTTGTAAAATCTAATCTTTTAAAATTTAAATCATTAAATGATAAGTTTTTATACTTTTTTGATAATTTCGATAAAATAAAAATAAATATAATAGTATATATAAATTTCATTAAATTTTCTTTTTTAAATATGCTGCAAAATAACCATCAATATTAAAATTATTAATTGAAGTTGGCACCGTTCGCATAAAGTTATTTTTAACAAAATTTATTTGTTTAGTATCATTTTTGTTTGTGCTAAATGTATATAAATAGAAACTATTATTTTTTTTTAAAAAATTGGAAATTTGATCAATAGTTTCAATTTTCAAAAAAGAACAAACCATATAAAGTATTACTCCTCCATCATTAATTATTTCTGAAGTTTTTTGTAACATATTACCTTGTAATTCTATCAAATTTTTAAAACTAGGTTCACTTTTTCGAAAAAATATTTCTGGGTTTTTTCTAATAGTGCCAATTGCAGAACATGGAGCGTCGATAATTATAAAATCATACTTTTTGTTTGTGTTTAATTTTCTATAATCTAGATTTGTAATCTTAGTATTAAAATTTAACCTCTGAAGATTTTCTTTTAAAATTTCTAATCTCTTTTTGCTCTTATCGTTTATAATAATTTGTTTTTTCTTTGCTAATATCTGAAAAGATTTTCCTCCAGGAGCTCCACATAAATCAAGACATGTTTTTTCAATTAGTTTGTTATTAATATTATTTAGTGGAAATGATGATGAAAAATCTTGTACCCACCAACTCCCATTTTTATAAGATGATAAATTTTCTATTTTCTTTTTACTAACTAAAAAACCAGAATTACTTGATGATAATACTAATTTATCTTTAAATTTTAACAAGGAATCATTATCCTTAAAGACTAAGTGAATATCAGGTTCTTTAATAAAGTTTTTTAAAAATTTATTTTTTTCAAAAATATTTAAATCAATAGTTTCATTTTTGAACCACATAGGTAAGTCAGAATATACAATTTCAGTTTTTTTTAGCTTTTCTTTATTTGAACAGATTTTTCTAAGAAAAGCGTTAATGAAACCGTGGTAGATTTTATTTTTCTTGGCTATTTCAACGCTATCATTAATAACAGCATAATCTTTAAAATCTAAATATAATATTTGAGTAATTGCACTACTCAGTAATATTTGAGCATTTAACTTAGGTTTAGTTTTTGTAAACTTAGATATGATTTTTTTTGCATGAAATGAATATCTCATAGTATTCAAACATACATTATTAATAAATGCTATATCCCTAACATCATTTTTTTCTATTGAATATTTTTTAAATAAATAATCAATGTTTGTTTTCGATTTATAAATATCAAAAAGAATTTTGTGTGCTAACAATCTTAATTTAAACCCTTTATCCATAATAAAATCTATGTATTTAATTACTTTTAATTTTAAATGTAATATACACAATAATATAATTAATTTATGAGAGGTAACTTAGAAACTATAGTAGGAGCAATGTTTGCTGGTAAAACTAGTGAATTATTAAAAAGAATTCTTTGGGCAAAGCATCAAAAAAAGAAAATAATTGTTATAAAACCTAATATTGATAATAGATACTCTAATGAAAAAATTATAACTCATAATGATTTAAGCCATGATTGTTATCCTATGAAAGATTGGAAAACAGCACTTAATAAATTTGAATTTGAAAAGAAAAATGTAGATATGGTTTTTTTAGATGAAATTCAATTTATGGATACCTCAGATACATTATTGAACATTGAAATTATTTTAAATAGAGGGATTGATGTTGTATGTGCTGGTCTTGATCAAGATTCAAGAGGAAAACCCTGGGAAACCTCATCAATGCTTTTAGGTCTCTCAGATAAAATACTAAAAATATATGGATTTTGTAATGTTTGTGGAGTTGAAGCTACAAAAACATATAGAAAAGAAGTAGGTGGAGAAAGAACTCAAGTTGGTGCGGCAAATATCTATGAACCTAGATGTCTTAAACACTGGGAGCCAAGATAATTAAATATTTTTTCTGTTTTTTATTAAATCATCAACAACTGTTGGATCAGCTAGAGTAGTAGTATCTCCTAAATTATCAAAATCATTTGATGCAATTTTTCTCAAAATTCTTCTCATAATTTTACCTGATCTAGTTTTTGGTAATCCTGCAGACACATGAATAAAATCTGGTGTAGCAATTGGCCCAATTTTTTCACGGATAGTCTTTTTTAAATCAATAATTAACTCATCTGAAATTTTTTCACCCACATTTAGAGAAATATAACAATATAAACCATTACCTTTAATTTCATGTGGGTATCCGACTACTGCTGCTTCAGCAACTTTAGGATGAGATACAAATGCACTTTCTATTTCTGCTGTACCAAGGTTATGTCCAGAAACTATTATAACATCATCAACTCTTCCAGTGATCCAATAGTAACCATCTGCATCTCTTCTACATCCATCTCCAGTAAAATACTTTCCATTAAATTGAGAAAAATAAGTTTCAATGAATCTTTTATGATCTCCATATACAGTTCTCATTTGACCAGGCCAGGATCTTTTTAAACACAACATCCCTTCACACTCACCTTCTAACTCGATCCCATTTTTATCAACTATACAAGGTTCTACTCCAAAAAATGGTTTAGAAGCTGAACCAGGTTTTAGCTCAATTGCACCTGATTGTGGAGAAATTAAAATCCCACCAGTTTCTGTTTGCCACCACGTATCGACTATAGGACAATTAGAATTTCCTGGTATTTCAAAATACCATTTCCAAGCTTCTGGATTTATTGGTTCTCCAACAGTTCCAAGCAGTTTTAGAGACGCTCTACTAGTTTTTTTAACATGTTCATCACCTTCCCGCATCAATGCTCTAATAGCCGTTGGTGCAGTATAAAAAATATTAACTTTATGTTTGTCAATTATTTGCCAAAATCTGGAAAAATCAGGATAGTTAGGCACACCTTCAAACATTAACGTAGTAGCCCCATTACTTAAAGGACCATAAATAATATAGCTGTGACCAGTTATCCAACCTATATCAGCTGTACACCAATAAATATCACCTTTTTCATAATTAAAAATATATTCATGAGTCAAAGAAGCATAAACTATATATCCACCAGATGTATGCATTACACCTTTTGGTTTTCCTGTTGAACCTGATGTATATAAGATAAAAAGAGGATCTTCAGCACTCATTATTTCAGGTTCACAATATTCATCGATACCATTACTTATCTCGTCGTAATAAAAATCTCTATTTTGTGTTAAATTTATATCCAACTCAGTTCTTTTTATAATCAAACATTTTTTGACATCCGGACAAGATTCTAATGCATTATCAACTGTGTTTTTTAAAGGAATTGTTTTGCCCCCTCTAATTCCTTCATTAGCAGTTATAATAAATTGTGAACCACAGTCTTTAATTCTTCCTGAAATAGACTCTGCTGAGAAACCTCCAAAAATTATAGAGTGAATGGCACCTATTCTAGCACAGGCTAACATTGCGTATGCAAGCTCAGGAATCATAGTTAAATAAATCGTTACTCTGTCACCTTTTTTTACTCCTAATTTTTTAAGTGTGTTTGCAAATTTACACACATTATTTAACAAATCTTTGTAAGTTATAAATTTTGTATCATTAGGATCATCACCTTCCCAGATAATTGCAATGTCACTTGGGTTTTTTTCTGCATGCCTATCTATGCAATTATAGGCCACATTTAAATTACCATCTTCAAACCATTTAATATATACATCTTTATTAGAGTATTTAAAATCTTTGACTTTTGTAAATTTTTTAAACCAATTTATTCTTTCTGCTTCTTTTTTCCAAAAATTATTATTGTCTTCTAAAGACTCTTTATACATCTCATAATATTTGCTTTTATCTATTTTACTTTCTTTTATCCAATTATCTTTTATTTTCATAATGGTAGACTAATTCTTAAATATAAAAATTTCAACATATTATTTATAATCATATTTATTCATTAATTCTTTTGACTTTTCTTCAATCTTTTTAATTTGATTTTCACTTAATATTTTCTTCCATTGATTTTTTTTACCAACCGAAAAAAATTGATTGTGCTCTGTAGCCTCTAAAAAACCATTTTTCTCTTCATATCTTTTTAAAATTTTAAATTCAGTTGATTTAATAATATTATTTAATTTTATTTTTAAATTATCAAATTTGAAATTATAATTATTCTTAAAAAAATCTACAATTTTTTTTACTGTATTTAACTTATCATAAACTAAATCTTCATATTTAAGTATCAATATTGGTACGTCCCACTTAAGAGATGTCCATGATAAGACATTTTTTTCCCAACTACTCATTAAAGTTCTTGGATTAGTTTTTTCTGTAAATAAATTTTTATCTTTTGCTAAACTTGGCCACATGTAGTTAGAATAATCATTATTCATAAACTCGATACTTTTGTCTATAGTTACGCCATTATGTTTACTCCAAGATATACTAACATCTCTAGGATCTCTTAAAATATAGATAATTCCTCTTGTATTATTAATTACAGTAAATGGATTTTCATTTATTTTAAAAAGTCCTGAATGTGTTTTTAAAAAAATAAAATCCTCTTTAAATCCTAGAGAGTCTTTACTTTGTAACTCTAATATATATTTATAAAAAATGTTAATATTTCCTATATTTTCAAAATCACTTCCAAATATTTTTTTATTTCTAATTATATTAATTGTATTTTCAAATTGAGAAATATATTTAGAATTTTTAAAATTAAAAATTCCATCTTTTGTAAAAAATAGTGATATTAAAATAAATCTCAAAAGAGTGTTCCCACTTTTTGGATATGATGCCAGCCAAAAAATCTGTTTTTTCATTTTATTTTGACATGTTAATAATAATATTCCACTCTTTTTTAGTCACTGGCATTACTGATAATCTGCTCTGTTTAATCAATGACATATTTTCAAGCATTTTATGCTTTTTTATCTGATCGAGTGAAACTGAATTTTTAAATTTACTAAATATTTTTACATCAACAGCTACAAATTTTTTGGTTTTATCTGTAGGATCTAAATAATGTTCTTTAACTACTTTAACTATACCAACTATAGCTTTTTCGGTAACAGAATGATAAAAAAAACATAAATCATTTTTCTTCATATTTTTTAAATTGTTTCTCGCTTGATAGTTTCTAACACCATCCCAAATTGATGAGCCTTCCTTAACATGATCCTCCCAAGACCAAGTATTAGGTTCTGTTTTAAGTAACCAATATTTCATTAATTTATAAATATTCTTGAAATCATTTATTTTTTAAAATAGACATTCTTGGATTGGGTTTAAATAAAATATCATTATCACCAGTTTTGTAATTTTGCATACAAACCCATGCAATCATTGCGGCATTATCATTCTTCATTTCTTTTAAAGGATAATAAAGATCAATTTTTTTAGAATCAAATATATTTTCTAGCTTTTTTTTTATATATTCATTATTTGCAACACCTCCAACAATAGAGATTGATTTAATTGAAATATAATCATCATTTAATTTTTCTATACCTTTTAATAATTTATGAATTATTATTTCAGATATTGTCTTTTGAAAAGATGCTGAGAGATTTTTTATAAATTTATCTTCTAATTTATTTTTTTTTATTAATAAATTAATATATGTTTTGATTCCAGAAAACGAAAAATTACAGTTGGAATCATTTATTAAAGGTTTTGGTAAATCAAAATAATTTTCATCACCATATTTAGCTAGCTTTTCTATTTCTGGACCTCCAGGATAATTTAGACCAAGCATTTTTGCAATTTTATCAAATGCTTCCCCTAATGCATCATCCATACTTTCACCAAGTAATTCTATATTAGTTTCTTCATTCATTAAATACATCTGAGTGTGACCTCCTGTTAACAGTAAAACTAATTGTGGATATTTAATATTATTATTAAAGCTTGTAGACTTAACATGTCCTTCCAAATGATTAATAGCTATAAATGGTTTATTATAGTTTATTGCTAAAGATTTTGTGAAAGTTGACCCAACAAGCAGACTTCCAATTAACCCAGGACCACAAGTTGCTGCAAAAACATCAATATTTTTAGGCTGGATATTGGAGTTACTAAGTAGTTTTTCTGACATGTCTTGTAATTTAATTAAATGTTCACGAGATGCTAATTCAGGTACTACACCACCATGTTTATTATGTATTTCCTGAGAAAAAATTAGATGTTCAACAATTTTTCTATCTTCCATTATGCATATAGAGGTTTCATCGCACGAAGTTTCTGTAGCAAAAACAAGCATATTATTCCCGTACAATATTTTCTTCTGTGAAACAACAATCTAATAATGTTAAAAAAAAGAAATGAAAAAATTATTAGAGAATTTTCACATACTTTCTAAATCAGCTCTCAGCTTTATTTTATTATTTTGTCTTATTGGAGCTTTGTATTTGTTATATCAAAATTATCAAAGTGAACACTTAGACTATAATAAAAATGCTGCAATTGATGAACAACTCAAGAAAGACATTAATAAAAACTCCAATCTCATAAATGAAATATCGAATCAAATTGATTTAAACAAAAATACACTAAACGAAATTAATAAAAATATAAGAAATTTTTCACAACTAAATGACCCCAATCAACTTCTAGTGATTAATGAAAGTATTCAGGCTTTAAATAAAAATTTTAACATGTTATCAATTGAAATTAAAAATCTAAAAGAAATAGAATCTAAAAATAACTTTAATAAAGTAGAAAATAATATTAGTTCAGCTGAAAAAGGTAAAAGAGACATTTTAGATTTAATAATGATAAAGTATGAAAATAATCTTTCTTTTGAATCTGAGTTTGAATATTTAAAAAAAATATTAAGTAATGATAATTTTGCAACTATAGAAAAAATTTCTTTGCTTAAGGTAAAACCTTATAAAGGTAACAGCTATGTAAAAGATAAATTTGATCAAGAAGTAAAAATTTACCTTAAAAAAACAATTAGCAAAAATCCAAATTCTTTTTTTAGTAAATTTATTTTGCCATTTATACAAGTATCACCTACTTCTGAAAACCGAATTAATAATGATTTTTTATTAAAAATTAAAGAAATTAATCTAAACTTAGCAAACAATAATATCCAAAAAGTAAATGAGACTATAAAAAGTATTGAGGGTTATAAAAATATTTTCCCCTTATCTATAATTGAGATTGAAAAATATTTAAATTTTAAAAAGGAATTAACTAGCTTGCAATAATGTATAGATTAATATTTTTTTTAATTCAGTTTATAACTCTTTTATTTTTATTGACTTTAATATTTTCTAACCCCTTTATTATTTCATTTGATATAAATGATTATAAATACTCTTTTTCATCAAATATATTTGCTGGAGTTTTAATTAGTATTTTAATAATTTTTTATCTTATAATATATTTGTTTTTCAAATCACGTTTTTCAATAAATAAATATATTCTAAAAAATAAATATAAAAAAATTGAAAAAGGATATTTCTATTTTGTTGAGGCTATGATTGCGGTTGCAAATAAGGATAATCAAAATGCAATAAAATCTCACAAAAAAATGCTTAATTATTTGAAAGATGACCAATCTTTATCATTACTTTTAAAGTCAGAGGTATACAAAATAGAGAAAAAAAAATCTGAGCTCAATCAAGTCTACGAAACCATGTTAAAATCAAAAAAAACTGAGGCACTTGGATATAGAGGATTAATGGAAAACAATTTAATTAATGAAGATTATCATCATGCTTTTCTTTACGGTGAAAAATTATTTAATCTTAATCCAAAGATAGAAAAATTATATGATACATTAGTTTATATTGCTGCAAGAACAAAAAATTGGACCCAGTTAATTAATATTTCTGATAAAGCTTACTCAAAGAGAATTATACAAAAGGATTTATATAATGAAAATAAATCTATAGCTTTATACGAAATTGCAAAAATTAAATCTGAGGTTGATTTAAAAGAGGCTTCAAAAAATATTATTAAAGCAATAAATTTTAAACAAAATTTTACACCATATATCAAATTGCATCTGGATATAATTCTTAAAACTAATGATATATATCTATTGAAAAAGATGATTAGAAAATATTGGAATTCTAATCCTAGTTCTGATCTTAGACTTATTTTAACAGATATAATATTAAAAAGTAAACTAGATGATCTAAATTTTATTTATCAAATTATCAAAAATAACAGCAGCTATGAAGAGTCAAAGAAAATATTAATTTTTTTTGCAATACAAAAAAAAGATTGGAATTTAGCTAGAGACAAAATTACAGGATTAATAGGATCAAACCCATCCAAGGAAATTTGTGTATTTATGGCTGATATTGAACTAGGTGACAAAAATGATAAACAAAAAAGTGATGCATGGATGATGAGATCCCAAAATGCTTATGTAGAAAAAATATGGACCTGCAAGATTACAAACCAGTCTCAGGATAACTGGAGTAGTTTGTCTAACTCTGGATATTTTAATTCTTTAGTCTTAACTAATACAAAATTGTTGAGTAGACAAATAACCCAGTCATAAGTGACTGGGTTAGAATTAGTAAAATTATCTTCTTTGACCAAATAATTGTAATAAAAGTATGAAAAGATTAATAAAGTCTAAGTATAATTTCAAAGCACCCATTAAAGCTTTTTTTGATCCAACTTCAATGCTATCTCCGCTATAATACATATTTTTTATATTTTGAGTATCATATGCAGTAAGTCCAACAAAAACTAGAACACCTATTACAGAAATAGCAAATTGTAATGCTGAAGAGCCAATAAAAATATTTACAATACTAGCTATTATTATACCTATAAGGCCCATAAACAAAAACCCACCTAATTTTGTTAAATCTCTTTTGGTAGTATATCCATACAGGCTCATTGCACCGAATGTTCCTGCGGTAATAAAGAAAACTCTTGCGATTGATGTTTGAGTGAACTCAATAAAAACTGATGCAAGTGAAAGGCCCATAATACTGGCGAATAGCCAAAAAGTAATTTGAGCAGCAGATACTGACATTTTGTTAATTCGTGCGCTTAAATAGAATACAAATCCAAGTGGTGCTAACATAACTATCCATTTTAATGGTGAGCCAAAAAGCAATGCCCCAACTTGAGTTACACCTACTATCTGACCCATTTCATTTGTTACTATGGAAGCTTTTCCAAAAAAATAAGCTATGAAACCAGTTAGTAATAAACCAATTGTCATATAGTTGTAGACCTTAAGCATGTAAGCTCGCAAGCCTTCATCAATTTCTGCTTGATCTACGGTTTTAGTAAACGATTTTTGATTAAAGTCTAAAGCCATAAATTCTCCTTTTATATTTACTAATATCGCTATAAATTGTTTAATTTCAAGGGAATTTATAAAAATAGTATGAAGTATAGAAAATTAGGAAATACAAATATTGATGTAAGCGTTATCTGTCTAGGAACCATGACATTTGGCGAGCAAAACTCACAGGTTGAGGGGTTTGAGCAAATGGATTATGCTTTTGAAAGAGGTATAAATTTTTTTGATACAGCTGAATTATACGCGGTTATGCCAAGAAAGGAAACTTATGGAAAAACTGAAGAAATTGTTGGCAACTGGATGCAAAAAAGAAAAAATAGAGATAAAATAATATTAGCTTCAAAAATAGCTTCAAAATCAGAAGATGATTTGCACTGGATAAGAAAAGGCTCAAAACATCTTGGATTCGATAGAAAAAATATGGATGAAGCAATTAATAATAGTCTTAAACGATTAAAAACAGATTATATTGACTTATATCAACTACACTGGCCAGAGAGAAAAGTTCCAAAATTTGGAGTCCTTGATTTTGAATATGATCCACATGATGAATGGACAGCTATTGAGGATGTTTTAGAAAATCTTAACCGATTAGTTAAAGCTGGAAAAATAAGACATGTAGGATTATCTAATGAAACCCCCTGGGGTGTAATGAAATTTCTTCAGCTTTCTAAAGAAAAAAATTTACCAAGAATGGTATCAATTCAAAATGTATACAGTTTGGTAAATCGAGTTTTTGATGTAGCAAATTCAGAAGTTTCTATAAGAGAAAATTGTGGTTTACTTGCTTATTCTCCACTTGCTGGAGGCAGACTAAGTGGAAAGTATATTGGAAACAAAAAACCAAAGAATGCAAGATATACTATTTGGCCTAGACGATTTAATAGACATCATACGAAAAGAGGTGAAATTGCAATTGAAGCATATTTTAATTTAGCAAAAAAACATGGATTACCGCCTTCATTATTTGCTAACTCTTTTGTAAATGATAGGCCATTTGTTACAAGTAATATTATTGGAGCAACAAGTATGTATCAATTAAAAGAAAATATTGATAGTATTAATGTCACACTTTCAAAAGAAATTTTAGATGAAATTGAAAATATCCATCTTTCTGATCCCAATCCATGTGTATAATAAAATTAAAGTTTTATTTTTTTTAGAAGCCTTACTACATCCTCAATATATTTTCTATCCCATAAATACACATTGAGTAACGAATAGTACAACTGATAAATAGGTTCATAATTTTTGTAGTCTTTATCAATATTTATTATGTTATTATATTCATCAAAAAATCCATTTTTGATAAAATTTGGATTGAACCAAGTTAAATAAGCAATTTCTAACTCATTATGTCCATAAAAAGTTCCCGGATCAATAAATCCAACAAATTTTTTATTTTTAAACAATATATTACCCTCCCAAAGATCACCGTGAAGAAGTGAGGCTTGAGGATTGCTAGGGATAAAGTTATTTAAATTTTTTAAAAGTATCTCAATTTTTCTATTGATTGATATTTCCATTGGTAATGAGGAGTTTATTAAATTATAAATATATCCCAACCTTTTTTCTCTATAGAATTCAACCCAATTTTTGCTTTTTGTATTGTCTTGTTTCAAACCTCCAATTTGAGTATCAAAATTGAATCCATAATATTTCTTTTTAAATTTATGAATTGAAACAATTGCATTTAATAAATCATACTCAATTTTATCAGGTTGTAATGAATTATTATCAATAAAGGATAATATTAAATAATTACTATTTTTATTATGAACAAAAGGAAAATATTTTTGATTCAAATTATTAAAATATAATAAATTATCTGCTTCTGATTTTATTGCATTAAAATTACTATTTTTTTTCCTATAATATTTGACAATATATTTTTTCTTATCTTCAGTAATAATTTTAATACAATTTATTCCAAAAGAATCGGACAACAAATTGCTATATATAATTTTTTTATTATTGATTAATGTTTCTATACGAGTAAGATCATCTTTTTTAATCATAAAATGTTTCCTAAATTAAATCTTCAATATTTAATTTCTTATTTAGGTTTAGCTCCATTTTTATTTATTATATTAAATAAATATTATTTTTATCAAATAAATTATGAAGTATCTCAAAGTTTTACAATATATTATTGTATTATAATCCTTGTTTTTATTGGTGCGATAAATTGGAATTTGCATGAAAAAATTAATAATTTTCTAGTTATTTATGGTTTTATACCAAGTTTTTTTTCATTATTTATTATTATTCTAAACTTATATAATTTTAAATTTGATATCTTAATTTTAATTATTATTTTATTTTTTTATCTGCAGTTAATATGTGACTTTTTTTTTCTATACTCAAAACAAAAGAATAAGTATCCATTAATTTTTCTTAGGCTGCCATTAACAATAATGATTACAATAAGTTTATTAATTATAAAATATTAGTTTTTATTGAACCTATTAAAATTTTTGCATGATTTTTTAACTGAAAATTATATTGTTTTTTGAACTCAGTTTGTTGCTTTTTGTTAAAAATTTTTAATTTTTTAAATAAATCAAAGGTTACTGGAGGAATTGCTCTCTCATTGCCATCTACAACCTTTATTACTCCGGCTATCTCTTTGTGAAGATCAACAAATAGAAAAACACCTTCTGCTCCACCCTTACAAAATATTCTTTTGTTTGCAATCTTCATTATAATACTATCTAAGCTATCCGATCCACCAATATAATTTGGATTTTTTATAATTGAATCAATCAATATCCTAGTCTCATAAGAATTTTTGAAATTATTTTTATAGCTTTTTATTAGATTAATTAATAGTTTGCTGATATCTTTTATTTTAAAAGAATATTGAGGAGCGCTGCATCCATCAATACCATAGTTTTTTTTATTAATTTTTGTTTCAGAAAATTGCTCAAAAATTTTTCTTATCTCAATTTGATGCGGATGTTTTAATTTTAGATAATCTTTAATATTGTAATTATTAACTAAACAACTTGATAACATAGCTAAATGTTTACCAGCACAATTATTGTATAATTGATTTATCCTAGAATTTGATCTTAAAAATTTTTCTTTAGCATTAATATTTAATGGATAATGCAAACCACATTTTAAATCACTCATCTTAATTTTAATTTTATTTAACCATTTTGCGAGCTCTCTTATATGATAAGTTTCTCCTCTATGAGATGAACAGCTGAGTGAAATAATTTTTTCGTTTAAATCATATCTAGTAATAGCATTTGAGCTAACAAAAGGTATTGCTTGAAAAATCTTAATTGAAGACCTTGGATAAATAAGGTCGTTCTCGTTATTTGTACTAATTAAGGTTTTGCCTTTTATATCTTTTACTAAAACTTTTATCTTATGCGAGCTTTCAATTATACTTGATCTCTTGAAGTTAGTAACTATTTTTTCCACTTGTTTGTTATAAAACAAGTTTAAGTTAATTACTTAAAAAAAGATCTAATAAATGTAAATAGGTTAAGGAAAGAGCCATAACGACCATAGAAAATTGCATCTTTTTCAGTAATCGAGAGACAAATGCACCCTTCGTTTTCGCATGCGATTGGTGTGTGTTTTATTTTCTGATCATTAATTTGAATATCGCCCTTATTGTATTTACCATACTCATCACAAAAGCTTCCATCTAGAACAAGTATATATTCTTTACCAGCATGAGAGTGTATAGGCACAGATATCCCTGGATCCATTTTGATGAGTTTAATTTCATCTTCATCTTCTATTTTAAGAGAAAACTCTTTAAAACCTCTATAAATTTGTTTCCAGTCTAGTTCATTTAGAGGACCAACTATTTTTGTAATAGGACTACTTTCATTACTATTAAATGAATTTTTAGAAGGTTTATTGGAAATACAATCGGAGTATTTTATTTTTTTAATTTCAGAATTTTCATTACTAAACAGTTGATCACCAAGAATACCCTCAAATGTATTATTCAAACTCTTAGCCTTAGAGTTTAAATATAAGTAAGTGGAAGCAAATATTGATTTTGCAGGTCCAAGCGAGCCAGATGCAAAGTCAAATATCAGCCGATTTTTTACCAAGGTTCCGTTCATAATAGTCTTTGTAATTTAATTAAAGTATGTCTTATTCTTGATTTAACTGTACCTAGCGGAATTTCAAGCTCCTCGGCTATTTTTTTATGACTTTTATTTTCAAAAAAATTCATTTTAATTATTTTTCTTTGATCTGAGTCAAGTTTTTCATTAATTTTGTCAACTTGATCTCTATTTTCACCTTGAGCTATTTTGTCACTTTGGTTATTCTCATACAAAAACTCTCTAATATCTTCTTCCTTAATGTCAAAACTCTTGTTTTTCCTTAGTAAATCAATCCTTTTGTTTCTAGCAATAGTATATATCCAGGTAGAAACAGCTGATTTGGAAGATTCATATTTGTCTGATTTTGTCCAAACTGTGCTTAATACCTCTTGTGTAAGCTCTTCGGCTATCTCTGAAGAAACATTATTTTGCATATAATAAGACTTAATTTTTGGAGCAATAAAGTCAAATAAATCAGAGAAAGCCAATTCATCACGGTAATCTCTTACTCTTATCATTAATTTGGTGAGCTGATTCTTATCCATTTTATTTAAACTATTTTTATCCTTAAACACTCTTAACTATTTGTGTAAGATATACTAAAAGACATAATAGATGAAAATATTTTTAGGACTTTTTTTCTCACTATCTACCCTTTTTTCTTATCAAGCCTTATCACTTGAAAAAGGTAAATGGAGTTTTGTAAAAACTGATGAGTATTGTTATGTAGGTAGCTTAGCCACATCAAGTGATCTTCCTCCCGAAAAAAATAGGGGTGATTTTTATATTCTTGTTTATAAAAACATAGGCAGCCCAGAGACAGTTGTTCAAATAGAGGCAGGCTATAATTATAAGATTGGGCCTGATATTAATGTAAAAATTGATCAAGGTAATTATGTTTTTTATACAACAGAAGATCTACCTAGTGCAGCATGGACTAATGATGATAAAAAAGTTATTTTTGCCATGAAAAAGGGTCTTGATCTCGTAGTAAGAGGAGAATCTTCTAGAGGAACTATTACAAATGATACTTATACCTTAAAGGGTTTTACAGCTTCTTATAATAAACTAGCTGAAGATTGTTAATGGAAAAAATTGTCTTAGCCTATTCTGGAGGTTTAGATACCAGTGTAATTTTGAAATGGTTACAAAACAAATATAATTGTCCTGTTGTTACTTTTACTGCTGATATAGGCCAGGGTGAAGAACTAGAACCTATAGAACAAAAGGCAAAGAATCTTGGCGTAGAAGAAATTTATATTGAAAACCTGCAAGAAGAATTTGTAAGAGATTATGTGTTTCCTATGTTTAGAGCAAATACTATTTATGAAGGAAACTATTTGTTAGGAACTGCAATTGCAAGGCCACTCATAGCAAAAAGACAAATAGAAATAGCTAAAGAAGTTGGAGCAGATGCAGTAGCACATGGTGCAACTGGCAAAGGAAATGATCAGGTAAGATTCGAATTAGGTTATTATGCAAATAATCCAGATATTAAAATTATAGCTCCATGGAGAGATTGGGAGTTTGAGACAAGAAGTGATTTAATAAAATTTGCAGAAGAAAATCAAATTGCTTTTCCTAAAGATAAAGCTGGTGAACCTCCTTTCAGTACAGATGCAAATCTTTTACATACATCTTCTGAGGGTAAGATTCTTGAAGATCCATGGGTTGATGTTCCAGATTATGTTTATACTCGTACTAACAACCTATTAGATACACCTAATTCTCCTGAAATAATTAATATTGAGTTTGAAAAAGGTGATCCTATTGGATTAAATGGAAAAAAATTAAAACCACATATTCTTTTATCTGAATTAAATTTAATAGCAGGAAAACATGGTGTTGGCAGAATTGACATAGTTGAAAATAGATTTGTGGGAATGAAATCAAGAGGAGTTTACGAAACACCAGGAGGAACAATTCTTATAAATGCTCATAGAGCAATTGAAAGTATAACTTTAGATAGGGGAGAAGCACATACTAAAGATGAAATCATGCCAAAATATGCTGAGATAATATACAACGGATTGTGGTTTTCTTCTGAAAGAAATGCAATACAAAATCTTATAGATTCAACGCAATTAAGAGTTAATGGAGAAGTAAGAATAAAAATATTTAAGGGGAATGTAATTATATTAGGAAGAAGATCCCCAAATAGTCTTTATGACTCAGAACTAGTTTCATTTGATGAAAGAGGCGATTATGATCAAAAAGACGCTGAAGGATTTATAAAAATCAACTCTGTGCGTATAAAAAAAAATAAGATTAAAAAGTAATTACTGAGATAATTTATTTTTAAATGATATAGTTGTATTACGAAGTAAGCAAGCGATCGTCATAGGGCCAACTCCACCAGGCACAGGTGTTATAGCTGTCGTTTTCGATTTTGCTTCTAAAAAGTCAACATCTCCAACTAATTTATTTTTTACTTCACCATCAGTTTTTATTTCAATTCTATTTATCCCTACATCTATAACAATCGCATTATCTTTAATCCAATCTCCTTTTACAAACTCAGGTTTACCAATTGCAGCTACTAAAATATCAGCTCTACTGCATAATTTATCTAAATCAATAGTTTTAGAATGAGCAATTGTTACTGTGCAAGATTCTTTTAACAATAATTGTGCCATAGGTTTACCAACAATGTTTGATCTACCAATTACAACTGCGTGCTTTCCTTTTAAATCAGTTTTTAAACCTTTCAGCATTAAAAGGCATCCATATGGTGTACATGGAATGAGTAAATTTTCATCATTTGATGAACTAATGGATAATTTTCCTACATTTAAAGGATGAAAACCATCTGCATCTTTATCTGGGTGAATACTGTCTAATACTTTTTGCTCATTTATATGTTTAGGTAAAGGGAGTTGTACCAAGATTCCATTCACATTTTCTTGCTGATTCAATTTCTTAATTAATAACATTAATTCATCTTCAGTTATTTCATTATCCAAATGGTGATCAAAAACTTCAATACCTACTTCAGTAGCACTTTTTGTTTTAGCTTTTACATAAACACTACTCGCTGCAACATTGCCAACTTGAACAACTGCTAAACCGGGCGCTTTATTAAATTTTTGTTTTAGAGCAGCAATCTCTGTTTTCAAATCATTTCTAAGATTTTGTGCAATTAATTTCCCATCTATTATTTGTGACACTGTTACCTCGGCCAGTATTCAATTAATAAACTTTTTAAAAACCATAAACCTAAATAGACTATAATAGGAGACATATCAATTGATCCAAATACAGGGACGTACTTTCTTACAAAGTTAAGACTTGGTTCACATAAACGATACATTGCATCCATTATTGTATAAATAAAACGGTTAGATGTATTAATTATATTGAAATTTACTAACCAAGTACCAATAATGTATATAATAAGAATAAACTGAAATAAGCTTATGATTTGGAGAAATAATCCTAATAATGAACTCATTTGTGCAATTTATATACTTAGAATTCTGATTTAACAACCTATCTAAAATAAAAAAGCGGTTTAAAAAAAACCGCTTTTTATTATTAAAATTAAAATTACATAGATATATCTCTGCCAAACCATTTCTTGGTGATCTCACCAGTTGTGCCATCCTTTGACATTTCTAAAATTACTGCATTCCACATTTCAAGAATGTCATTGTCTTCTTTACGAACTGCACCTCCAACACCATCTCCAAAGACTCCACCAGAAAATGTTGGACCTGTAAATGATACATCAACTCCACCATCTGATTCCATAAAATCAATGATAGATCCGACATCAGCAAGTATGGCATCACACCTACCAGCAGCAAGGTCTAGATTATGATCATCAACTGCTTGATAAAGTTTTACATCTACTGCGCCTGACATATGTTTTTCAAGAAAGTTTTGATGAATTGTTGATGATTGAACACAAACAGTTTTACCATCCATTGCTGCCACTAATTGACCGATTGCAGCTTGTTCTTTACCTCCGGCATTATTTAAATTTACTTTTGCCATACCAGCAATATTTAAATCCGCTAGACCACTATCTTTTAAGACAGCAAATCTTGCACCATCTGTCATATAACCAGTGGTAAAGTTAACCTTTTCTTTTCTTTCTTCAGTAATAGACATGCCTGCAATAATTATATCATATTTACCTTGAAGAAGAGCTGGAATAATTCCATCCCAATCTTGAGTGACCCATTCACATGTCACACCCATTCTTTCACAAGCTTCATTACCAAAATCAATTTCTGCACCTTCTAATTCACCTGCAGAATTAAGATTATTCCATGGTGGATAAGCACCTTCTGTACCAATTCTTATTGTTTGAGAATTAGCAATTGAAGCTAAACCTAAAACACCAAGAGACAAAACAACTAATAAAAATTTTTTCACGTTTCCCCCTTAAAGAAATATTTTCAAATTATGCTAAGACTCTATAAGCTAAATATAAAAAAACAAAATAAATAGTGCTAGCTTACTTTATTTTTTCGGTTTAAAAATATTAGGAAAAACAAGCCAATTGCTAGCAATATGAAAGGAAAAGCCCAAAGAAACAAGTTTTTGAAATTAAATAAGGGTTTAAAAAGAATATATTCTCCATATCTTTCAACCAAGAATTGCTTTATTTCGTATTCAGATTTTCCTTCCTCAAATTTCTTTTTAACAATTTTTTTTATATCATTAGAGAATTCTGCATCAGAGTCATAAATACTTTGATTCTGACAAGTCATACATCGTAGTTCTAACGTGAGACTCTTTACTTTGTTATCTAAATTATCATTAGCTAAAGCTTCAAAATAAAATAGAAATAAACTAATAAATAATAACAAAAAATACTTAAAGTAATGGTTTAATATCATTGTTAATTATCTCTTTTGTTAATGGTCCCATAAATTTGAATATTATTTTACCCTTTTTATTTATAAGAAAGGTTTCTGGAAGTCCAAAAACACCAAATTCCAAGGCAATAAGTCCGTCTGAGTCAACTCCAACAAAGTTGTATGGATTACCCTCTTCATTTAAATATTTAGTAGCATCACTATAGCTGTCCTTATGATTAATTCCTAAAATAAATAAATTATCATATTCTTTTGATAACTTAAAAAATAATGGATGCTCAATTTTGCATGGTGTACACCATGAAGCAAAAAAATTTATTAATGTATATTTTCTTTCTACATTTTCAGTATCTAAAATTACATTTCTTTTAATATTATCTGAACTTAATGTTATGTTGCTATCATATAAACTTTTTGTAATGAATTTTGGAATATCTTTATTCAATAGAGCGCTAGGTGGTTTGTTGGGATCTTTACCACTAATTAAATAAATTAAGGTAAAAATACAAATAGCCAGCAAAATAATTAGGGGAATCAATAGAATAGACTTTTTCATTTTCGTATTACTCCTATAAATCCACAACAAATCATTATAATTATTCCTAACCAAATTAAACTTACGAAAGGATTAACATAAACTTTTACAAACCATTTTTCATCTTTTTGATCACCTAAAATAAAATATATGTCTCTATCCCATTGATGTAATATTCCTGCCTCTGATGTAATCATTTTTGATACAGGATAGTAATTTTTACCACTTTTAACATTTTTGAAACTATTTTCCTCCTGTATCAAAAAATTTGCCCTTAGGGCCTGGAAATTTTTTTCATTCTTGGTTTCAATTTTATCAAGCACTACATTTATTTCGTTCACTATAAAATTATCACCTGTATTTAAATTATAATCATATTCTTTTTGAAACACACTTGAACAAGTAATACCTATAATTGCAATACCAACACCAATATGGGCTAGATGCGGATTTATATTTTGCAAAAATTTAAAATTTAACTTTAATTTATATGATAAAATGATGGCTGATATTGATGCAATAATAATCCATACTCCTAGAATTAAACCAATCACTCCCCATGAATTGAATTCCGTTAAGTATGATTGTATTAAAATAATTACACTAATTAATATAAAACATATTATATAGTAGTAAGAATTTTTAATTTTATTTGTTTGCCAAGACAAAACAGGCGCAATACTCATTAATAAAAATCCAGGAATCATTATTGGTATAACTGTTGAATTAAAATATGGACCACCTACTGAAATTCTATTATTAGTCAAAACTTCAATGATAATTGGATAAATCGTACCAAGCAAAATAGTTAATGTGGCAATTATCATTAAGATGTTATTTATTATTAAAGCAGATACCTTGTTAATAAATAAAAATTTAACAGGTTTATTGTTGTCTGGAAACTTTAATAAAAAAACTACTAAACTAAAGCCCGTGATTATAAAAAAAATTAATAATATAAATAAACCCCTAGACGCATCAGCTGCAAATGAATGAACGCTAGTTAAAATTCCTGATCTTACTAAAAAAGTACCAAATATACTTAATGAAAAACATAAAATAGACAAAAAGATTATCCACTTTTTAAGAATTTGTTGTCCCTTAACAAGTAAAAGTGAATGAACTAATGCCAAACCAGTAATCCAAGGCATTAGTGATATATTCTCTACAGGATCCCAAAACCACCAACCTCCCCAACCTAATTCATAATATGCCCAGTATGAACCCAGTGCAATACCACCTGTAAGAAATGTCCAACTAATTAGCGACCATTTTTTTGCAATACTTAACCACTCAAGATCATTACTTTCATGCATTAAAGAAGCAACAGCCAAACTAAATACAATAGAATACCCAACATATCCAGCATATAGAATTGGAGGGTGAATTGCTAAACCAGGATCCTGTAAAATAGGATTCAATCCAAGCCCCTCATGCACAATTACTGAATTGATTAAAAAAGGATTAGATGTGAAAATTATAAATAGTGAGAATGAAATATGTAAGAAGGATTGAATTAAAAGAGTTAATTTTTTTAAATTCAAATCTATTTTTTTTGTGAAAGAAAAGAAAAAAGCATATATTGATAATATTGATACCCAGAGGAGCATCGACCCTTCATGATTTCCCCATGTCCCAGATATTTTATAAATTAATGGTTTATCCGAATGAGAATTTTGAAAAACATTGAAATTTGAAAAATCAGATACCAAATATGCATAAATAAGTGACAGGAAAGATGCAAGAGTTAGGATGCAAGATAGACGAATTAAGATATTAAAGGAAACTATTTTAAGTTTTAATAAATATTTTGAAAATATTAAAAATATATTTATCCCAACTGCAAAAACCAAACATAAAAATCCGACAAGTGAGCTCATTAATAATTTTTATTCCAGTAACCAGTGTTTTCTAACCCTTTTTTTATTGAAGCTGGCATATAATTTTCATCGTGTTTTGCAAATACACTAGTTGCATTTAATACATTATTTTTTGTCATATAACCTTCAATAACTGCACCTTGTCCTTCTCTAAATAAATCAGGTAGTAGTCCTTGGTATGCTACATCTATAGACTTCAAATCATCACTTATTTTAAACTTAAATGAACTTGCCGTAATTTTAATAAAGCTATTTTTCTCAACAAATCCACCCAACCTTACTTTTTTATCTATATCAATTTTTAAAGATGCTAATTCTGAAGGTGTATAAAAATAAGAAATATTTTTTCTACCGTTGTAAAGAATAAGTAAAACTGCAACAAAAATCATAATTACTGAAACTAAAATCAAAAGAAGTCTTTGAAAACGTAAACTCATTTTCTTTTTGATTTATTTAGTTGTTTGTAACTATTTATGAAAAGAGCTATTAAAAGCAGAAAAGCAATCAGATATGCCGAAAATATAAACCAGAAATACATTTTTTTCTAATAACAAATATATTTAATAAATATACGATATCTCGGGGACTAAAGGTCACAAATAATTACAAAGAATTTTTTCTATTGGTTATTTCAGTATTTATCCTTAAAATTGCTATAGAAATTCCAACAAGCATTAATGCTAAAGTCATAATTATTAATGGCGTCATCATTGAAGGATCAATATTGGGCTTAGATAATTTACTTATACTAGCAGGTTGATGTAAAGTATTCCACCAATCCACTGAAAACTTAATAATTGGTAAATTTACTGATCCAATAAGTATAAATATTGCAACTATTTTCTCTCTTACAGCTCTATTTTCAAAAGAATTATTTATAAATATTATAATTAGATATATTATGAACAAAATAGCAACAGAAGTTAATCTTGCATCCCACACCCACCAAGTGCCCCACATTGGTTTTCCCCACAATGAACCAGTGATAATACATATTAATGTAAAAACGGCTCCTATAGGAGCCACAGCTGTGTTTATAATAAATCCAAACGGAATTCTAAATGCTAAGGCTACGATACTATAAATTACCATTATCATATATGTCATAAGAGACATCCATGCACTTGGCACATGAATATACATTATCCTTACAGTTGAACCTTGTTGGTAATCATTAGGTGACAAATAAAAAGAAAATATTAGACCTAAGATCAATAAAACTAAAGATACTATAAGAATTGGCTTAAATAATAAATTTGTAATATTTTGAAAGCTATTAGGATTTAGTAAAAATTTCATTTTAATTATTTTGCAAAGCTATTTTTAAGCAGGCTCCAGTAGCCCATGGGTTAATAGCAAAAATTATTAATAATATTCCAAATAATACATTTATTAGAGAAATAAAGTTCTCTTCTGTATTAATAATACCTACTGAAAAAATAATAACCGGAATACTTAATATCATCACAATTACACTTCCTAAAAGGTAATTTCTTTTATTCAATAAATTCATGGATGAGGAAATAGAGCCTAAACAAGAGAGTATAAACGATCCAATAGCAAAGCTAATTAACAAGCTGTATACTTTTTCCATCGGAATATTAATTAGAACACATGCTATTGGTATTGAGATTATAAACGGAACCTGCACATAAATAAAATGCGAAATTGTTTTAAGTATTGCAATGAATTCAAAACTAAACCCATTTAAATGTAATATTATTAGGTTCCCAGTATCAAAATCATCTCTATAAAATTTAGTCAAAGATAAAGTCGAACTTAGTAATAAAAGTGTCCATAAAATACTTACACCCATTACTGATAAAATTTTATCTTGTGGCCCAATTGAAAATATAAATATAAATATAGAAATGAAAAAAAATGTAATATTTGTTAATATGTCGTGGAAACCACTTATATTAACTTTAAATTCTCTATAAAAAAAATAAAAAATTTTTTTTAAAAAAATAAACATCACAATAACAAATCCTCTGTTGTGTTAATTTGCACATTCTGATGTGAACTAAATATTATTGAACCCTCTTTCTTGCAGTGATCTTCAAATGTTTGTTTAATTACGTCTATTGCTTCTGAATCTAAATTTGTAAATGGTTCATCTAAAATCCAGATTTTCTTATTTTCAATAATAAGTCTTAGTAATTCCAATTTTTTAGTTTCACCTAAAGATAAAATATTAGTTTTTTTATTTTTGTAGCTATCTAGTTTTAATGTTTGTAATATCTTTTCAATTTGATCGTTATTTATTTTTGATAAAAAAATATTTTTCCATATTTTAATATTTTCATTAATAGTTAATTGTTTTAAACTAGATGTTTTATCAGCAATGTATGTAACATTATTGTAAAAATCATATAAGTTTTTTTCAATGTTTTTCCCCTTCCAAAATATACTGCCCGAAGTTGGCTCGAGTATGCATAAAATTGTTTTTATTAAAGATGTTTTTCCAGAACCATTTTTTCCTTTAAGTCCTAAAATTTTTCCCGAACCAATAGATAAATTAATATTCTCGAATATTATCTTATCCGCCCTAAACAGAGAAATATTTTTAGTAAGAAGCATATTTTATTGTCTAAATATTTTTTTATTCTAAACAATAAAAAAAACGGGGTTGTACCCCGTTTTTCTCTTTTTGCGTAAAAAGATAAGAAAAAGAAAACTTAAAAGAAAGTTTTCCTGAAAAATCAAAGATATACTATCTTCTCTTTTTCTTTTTCTTAGCAGCTTTTTTCTTCTTTTTAGGAGCTGCTTTCTTCTTTTTCTTAGCAGCTTTCTTTTTCTTCTTCTTAGGAGCTGCTTTTTTCTTTTTCTTAGGTGCTGCTTTTTTCTTTTTCTTTGGAGCAGCTTTCTTTTTCTTCTTAGCCATAAAATACTCCTTGTATTTTGTTACCCCGGAGGAACCTACCTCCAAAACCACTAAAAAGTGATATTAATAAAAGGCTGTGTATTTATTCCCAAAACTTACGGTTAAAGTCAACAATATACCTCTAATTATAAAAATCTTATAAAAATGATAAAAATTAATTTTAAAAATTTTAAATATTTTTTATAAAAAACAGATATGATTCACAAATTCAATTTTTTGGCAGAATTCTCATAATAAATTAACATTTACCCTATACAAAATTTTATGTTCATACTATTTGTAAAATTATAATATTTTTTTTAATATGAAAATTTTAAATTCATTTAATTCTGAACTAAATTTAGAGATAGATAATCAAAATTATAAGTATTTTGACCTAAAACATGTTGCAGATCAGTTTAATTTAGATCTCACAAAAGTGCCAATATCTATAAAAATAATTATGGAAAATTTACTAAGAAATGAAGACGGTAGCTCAATAAATAAATCAATGATATCCTCATTTATTAATTTTATTAAAGAAAAAACTGAAGACAGTTTAGAAATTGCATTTTTCCCAACAAGGGTATTGATGCAAGACTTCACAGGTGTTCCTGCAGTTGCTGACTTAGCAGCTATGAGAAATGCTCTAAAAAATAAAGGTTTGGAGCCAAAAATTATTAATCCATTATCTCGAGTTGACTTAGTAATCGATCATTCAGTAATGGTTGATAAATACAGAGGTCAAAATGCCTTGAAGGAGAATGTAAAAAAAGAATTTGAAAGAAATATTGAAAGATATGAGTTCTTAAAATGGGGCCAAAAATCATTTGATAATTTTTTTTTAGTACCGCCAGGTGCAGGGATATGTCATCAAGTTAATTTAGAAAGTATTGCCAAAACAATATGGGTAAAAAAAATAGATAATCATAAATACCTATTTCCAGATTCAGTTGTTGGCACAGATAGTCATACAACTATGGTAAATTCATTATCTGTCCTTGGTTGGGGCGTTGGCGGTATTGAAGCAGAAGCGGCAATGTTGGGCCAGCCGATCTCTATGAATATTCCTGAAGTAGTAGGTTTAGAACTTAAAGGTTCTCTAAAAGAGGGAATTACTGCAACTGATTTAGTATTAACAATTACAAAAATTCTTAGAGAAAAAGGTGTGGTTGGCAAATTTGTAGAATTTTTTGGAAATGGACTGCAAAATTTAGCATTAGCTGATAGAGCGACTATTTCAAATATGGCACCCGAATATGGTGCTACTTGTGGTTTTTTTCCAACTGATCAAGAAACAATCAATTATTTAAGACTTACTGGTAAAGATGAGCATCATTTAAATATAGTTTCAAATTACACAAAACTACAAACAATGTGGGCAGACCAAAACTATAATCCAAAATTTGATAAAAAAATAAGTTTAGACTTAACTACAATTGAACCCTCACTAGCTGGACCCAAAAGACCTCAAGATAAAATACTTCTCAAAGAAGTGCCTAAAGAATTTAAAAAAATACAAAATATTTCAAATACTAGTATTAATAATAAACTAAATAACGGTGACATTGTTATTGCAGCAATAACAAGTTGCACTAATACTTCAAATCCAGCTGTTATGCTCGCAGCAGGATTAGTTGCAAAAAAAGCTGTCGAGCTTGATTTACAAGTTAAAAAATGGGTAAAAACAAGCCTTGCTCCTGGAAGCAAAGTAGTAAGTGATTATTTAGATCAAGCAGGTCTAACAAAATATCTCGATATGATTGGGTTCAATACAGTTGGTTATGGATGTACAACTTGTATAGGGAATTCAGGGCCTCTAGATAATTGGATATCAGATGAAATAAAAACTAATAATCTTACTGTATGCTCAGTTTTATCTGGAAATAGAAATTTTGAGGGAAGAGTCCACCAAGCAGTTAAGGCAAATTTTCTCGCCTCTCCTCCTTTAGTTGTAGCATATGCTTTAGTTGGTAATATTAATGTTAACTTAACAAAAGAACCTTTAGGTAAAACAAAAGATGGGAAAAACGTTTATTTAAAAGATCTATGGCCTTCTAGTAATGAAATAAACACCTTACTAAACAATTGTTTGACTCCTGATATGTTTAAAAAAAGATACAAGGAAATTTATGAAGGTGATGAGAACTGGAAATCAATAGAGAGTATAAAAAAAATGACATATAACTGGAGAGATGCAAGCACCTATATTAAGCACCCTCCTTTTTTTGAAGAAAATAATAAAAAGAATTTATTAGATATCAATGATGCAAGAATACTTGCTCTGTTAGGAGATAGTGTAACAACAGATCATATATCACCAGCAGGGAGTATAAAAGAAGATAGTCCCGCTGGCTTATATTTAAATGAAAGACAAATTAGTTCTGTAAATTTTAATTCATATGGCTCCAGAAGAGGTAACCATGAAGTAATGATGAGAGGAACATTTGCTAATATTAGAATTAAAAATGAAATTTTACCGGAAACTGAGGGAGGTTTTACAAAATCATTTGTATCTAACAAATCAATGCCTATTTATGACGCTTCTCAGGAATATATTCAGTCAAATATTGATACAGTTATAATTGCTGGCAAAGAATACGGAACTGGATCTTCAAGAGATTGGGCAGCTAAAGGTACAAAATTACTTGGTGTTAAAGCAGTAATAGCTGAGAGCTTTGAAAGAATACATAGGTCTAATTTAATTGGAATGGGAGTTTTGCCGTTAGAGTTTTTAGATACTGATAGAAAAAAATTGAATATTACTGGAGATGAGAAAATTTCAATATATGGAATAACTAATCTAACACCAAACTGCTTGTTAAATTGTAAAATAATTGGAAAAAAAATATATAAAATAAATTTAAAATGTAGAATAGATACAAATAAAGAACTAGATTACTATAAAGCTGGAGGAATACTTAATTTTGTTTTAAGTGAAATTATCTCTAATGCAGCTTAATTTAAACTATGCATACTGATGATAATTTATCAGCGATCTTAGGACCAACAAATACTGGAAAAACGTATTTAGCTTTCGAAAAACTTTTTACTTACTCATCTGGCATGTTTGGGTTTCCATTAAGATTACTTGCTAGAGAAAATTATGACAAAGCTGTAAAAAAGATAGGTTTAAATAATGTAGCACTAATTACCGGAGAAGAAAAAATAGTACCAAAAGAGGCTAAATATTTTTTTTGTACGGTTGAGTCAATGCCATCCAATAAAAGTTTAGAATGTGTAGTTATTGATGAAGTACAATTAGCTGCAGATTATGAGAGAGGACATATTTTTACAGATAGAATACTAAATTTAAGAGGAATACACGAAACTATTTTTTTAGGTTCTTTAACAATTAATTCTTTGTTAAAAAAAATATTTCCAAGAATAAAAATCCAACAACTTAATAGGTTCTCTACTCTATCTTATACTTCTAGGCAGAATTTATCAAAATTAAAACCCAGGTCTGCAATTATTGCTTTTAATATAAATAAAATATACGAAATTGCTGAAAACATCAGAACTCATAAAGGAGGAGCAGCTGTAGTTTTAGGTTCATTAAGTCCTAGGACAAGAAATGCTCAAGTTGAAATTTATGAAAATAAAAAAGTAGACTACTTAGTTGCCACAGATGCTATAGGAATGGGTTTAAACCTAAATATAAATCATGTATGTTTTACGTCCTTAGAAAAATTTGATGGCAGATATAACAGAAATCTAACATCTAGTGAAATTGGTCAGATAGCTGGCCGTGCTGGAAGATTTAAAAATAATGGAACTTTCAGTTATACTAAAGAGGCTGGAACATTAGATCCTAAAATTATTGAGACAATTGAGAATCATAACTACGATCAAATACAAAAGATCTATTGGAGAAATTCTAATCTCGACTTTAATTCAGTGGAAAAATTTTTGAGTTCTTTGAAAGAATTTCCAGTTCAGAGTTATTTCATACATAAGAAAAATGCTATAGATGAATTAAATTTTAGAAATTTAATTGATGATAACGAAGTAAAAAGTTTTTTATTATCATCAAATCATATAAGGATATTATGGGATGTATGTAGAATTCCTGATTTTGAAAAAATATTTAATGATAATTATTTAAGCTTTCTTAAACATACTTTTTTAATTTTAGTTAAAAATAAATATAAAATTCCTGAAGAATGGATAGAAAACAAAGTCGTAAAATTACAAAATTTTAAGGGAGATATTCCAGAGCTATCATTAAAAATATCACAAATTAGAACTTGGACTTATATTTCTCATCATCACTCATGGCTGAAAGACCCAACTTTTTGGCAAGAAAGAACACAAAATATTGAAAATGAATTATCAGATAATTTGCACATAGGATTAACAAATAAATTCATAGATTCTTCTTCAAGATATTTTTTAAAATCCACTTTAGAAGCAAACATTGATAAAGTGGAGATAAATCCTAAAAATGAAATCATTCTAGATGGACAAATTTATGGTCATATAAGTGGATTTGACGTTGTTTTTAATGATAAATCATTTTCTCACTCTCTTTTTTCTCTAAGTCATGTTAAAAAATCTATAAGAAATATGATTGATAATAAGATTGATAATTTTTTAATTGCACCAGATGATGCAATTCGTTTTGGTGATATAGGAAACATAAAACTTAATGATAATATATATATTTATTGGGGTAACGAAAAAATTGGACAATTATCACGGGGCTCTAAGATACATTCTCCTGTTGCAGAAGTATTAAATTCTGAGTTTATTTCATCAGAAAAAAAATTGTTAATGTCTGCAAAATTACAGAATTGGCTAGATAATTTGATTATAGATCTTCTAAGACCAATAAAAGATAAATTAGATAATAATTTAAATGCAAATGTTAGGGCAATTGCATTTAATTGTTTTGAAAACTTAGGTACTCTTGAAATAGATAACTATAAAGAATTTATTAGCAATATTGATAATGAAAATAAAAAACAGTTATCAAAAATGGGTATTAGAATTGGCGCCAAATATTTTTTTATGCCTAATTTAATGAAAAAAAAATCAATTGAGTTAAATTCTATTTTATGGAAAGTTTATAATAAAAATCATAGTGATGATGTTTTACCATTACCTAAAGATGGCAGAGTATCATTTACCACAAATGTTAAAATGCCTAAAAGTTATTGGCAGTCAATAGGATATATTTGTATCAATAATTTTGCTTTTAGAGTTGATGTTTTTGAAAAAATTTTTTATCTGGCTAGAAAAAAAATAAAATCAGGACCTTTTCTTGAAACGCCAGAATTAATGAATCCGATCGGTTGTAACTCAAATCAACTAAAAGACGTTTTATCTATTTGTGGCTACGATGTAATAAATTATCCAAACCAAAGAAAAGTTTATTTTTTTAGACAAAACAAAATTATTTCAAAGAAAAAATATGCTAAAAAAAATACAAATATTAAGAAAATTAAAAAAAGTAAACATGTTAAAAAATCAGATCCTAATTCTCCCTTTGCAGTATTAGAAAAACTTCTTTAAAGGATAAAACAAGAGAAATAAATTGTTGAATATACTTAAAAATTTTTTTGATAGTAAAGATAGAGATGAATCTGATATTAATAATAATTTAGAATTACTTTGTGGTTTGATGATAGAGGCTGCCAACACTGACGGAGTAATCGATCAAAATGAAAAAGAAAAAATAAATTCAGTGCTTGTAAACGTATTCAATGAAAGTCCAGATGATGTAATTAATATCCTAAATAAAGCAATCGAAAATAGAGATAATTCTAAATCATTACATTTTTACACATCAAAAATAAATAAGGAATATTCTGAAGAAAAAAAACTATTATTACTTGAAATACTTTGGGAGATTGTTTTGTCAGATGGAAAATTACATGACTATGAATCAAGTCTTATTCGGCGTTTAGCTGGTTTACTATATATTTCAGATGTTAACTCTGGAAATGCAAGAAAAAGAGCTCTAAATAATATATCAAGTAAATAATGACTTACGTTGTAGATGAAAAATGTATTAAATGTAAACACATGGATTGTGTAGAAGTCTGTCCAGTTGATTGTTTTTACGAAGGTGAAAATATGCTAGTTATACATCCAGATGAATGTATTGATTGTGGAGTCTGTGAACCTGAATGTCCTGTTGAAGCCATTTTTTCAGACACTGAAGATGGAGCAGAAAAATGGGCGGAAATTAACAGAAAATACTCTGAATTGTGGCCTAATATAAATGAAAAAAAAGAACCTCCAAAAGATGCTGAAAAATGGCAAAATATTGAAAATAAGTTTGAGAAATACTTTAGTGAAAAACCAGGAAGCTAAATGAAAAAAAAGAATAATGAATTTAAGATTGGTGAAATAGTTGTTTATCCTAAACATGGTGTAGGTGAGGTTATTAAGTTAGAAAATATGGAAATTGGAACAATAAAAACAAAATTTTATGTTGTAAAAATGGAGCAAGCTAAATTAACCATTAGAGTACCTGTAGATAAACAAGATGAAGTAGGTTTAAGAAAAATTTCTTCAAAAAAAATAGTTGAAGATGTTTTTACTACTCTTAAGTTAAAACCAAAAATTAGAAGAATAATGTGGAGCAGAAGGGCACAAGAATATGAATCGAAAATATTTTCAGGTGAACCAATTAAAATTGCAGAAGTGGTAAGAGATCTATTTAGAAAAAATAGTCAATCTGAGCAATCTTATAGCGAAAGACAAATGTTTCAAGTAGCTATTGAACGTTTAGCAAGAGAAGTTGCGGCTGTTGAAAAAACTGATTACTTTCAATCTACTGAAAAGATTGAACAAATTTTAAGTAAAAAGTAAAAATTGAGTACTAAAAGTAACTTTGTTGAACTAAGAGATACATCTAAGATTTGGGCTATAGGATCTATTCATTCAAACATTAAATCTTTTAACGGAATCAAAGATTTTATTTTAAATAATTTTGAAAAAAAAGATAAGCTAATTTTTTTAGGAAATATCATTGGTCTAGGAAAATCATCTAAAGAAAGTCTAACAAGCGTTCTTGATCTGAGATTTAAATTGATGTCAAAATTTAGACTAAAGCCAGACTCTATTATTTTTTTAAGAGGTGCACAGGAAGAAATGTTTAGCAAAATTCTCCAATTACAAATTGCTCCTAACCCCGTCGAAATTATAAATTGGATGTTTGATCACGGGGTTGATAAAACGTTAAATTCATATGGATTTACAAATGATGAGGTAATTGATATCGCATCATCAGGTACAGTTGCTATTTCAAAATGGACATCAAAATTAAATAAATTAATTCTTCAAAATAATGGTCACAAGGACTATTTTTTAAGTTTAAAACATGCCGCTTTCTCTGCCTCAAAAAAAATTCTTTTTGTTAATAGAGGCGTTGATATTACTAGACCTCTATCTGCCCAAAATGACTGTTTTTGGTGGGGATATCAAAATTTTTCTAAAATAGATGAGCCTTATAACTCGTTTCTTAGGATTGTTAGAGGTTATCAATCAAATAAAAATAACAACCTAGAAATGTCAAAAAACACGGTAATATGTACATTATTTAAGCAACCACTTACAAACAATATGATATATTTTGGAACTTTCTCAGAAAATGGTGAAATATTAGATTTATTTGAATTCGATTGATCCAAAACCCTTAATTTCACGTATAACTATATATGCCAAACAAAAATTACTTTCACAATAATCTAGTAGAATTTTCTAAGCAAGCTTCAATTCTTGAAAAAGAAGATGAATTTTATCTAATTAATGACTGGAAAAACAACAAAAACTCAAGATCTCTTCAAAAAATATTAAACTCCTATCTAAGGCTAGCTGTTTCATATGCAAGAAAATACTCAAGCTACGGATTACCTATAGATGATTTAATTCATGAGGGTGTTTTAGGAATAATGCACGCTCTAGAAAAATTTGATACCTCAAAAGACTTCAGATTATCTACTTACGCATCTTGGTGGATAAGAGCTTCAATACAAGACTATATTCTTAAAAATTGGTCGGTGGTAAGGACAGGGTCTACAGCATCACAAAAGGCACTTTTTTTTAATTTAAAAAAAATAAAACAAAAAATTAACGATGTTTCTAGAGAATATATGGGTCAAAATGAAATTGATCAGGTGTCAAACATGCTTAATGTAAAATCAATGGAAGTACAAAATATGGAATCCAGACTAACAGGTGGGGATCTGCATTTAAATCAAAAAGTAGACAATGATAGTGAAAATGATTTGATGTCGCTTTTAGCTGATAGTCGTCAAAACCCTGAAGAAGTATATGAGGATTTTAATGATAAAAAAATTAAAAAAGATTTCATAAACGCAGCAATTGACACTCTTAATGATAGAGAAAAAATAATCATTAAACTTAGAAAATTTAAAGAAAAAAGTATAACTCTTGATGAATTGGGTCAGAAACTTAAGATAAGTAAAGAAAGAGTAAGACAAATTGAAACAAAAGCTCTACAAAAACTAAAAAAAGCGATTTTAGATATTTCTCAACAAGATAAAGAATTTTTTGTTTGATCATTTTTGATATTCAAATAAAATAAAAGTGTGAGATTTTTATTTATAGCTTTAACACTAGTATTAACATCTTCTTCGGCTTTCTCTAAGGGTGTTAATGTCTACGGATTGGGAATTTATGATGTCAAGTTCGATGGGTCAGAAGATAACCAAACTTCTGATTTCAGATATGAAAGACGCTTTGATAAAAGTATTTTTGAAATTGGACCTAATGAAGATAATTTTTTCTTTTTAAAACCTTTTCTAGGCTTTGAATATACAGGTGACTCTGCATCATACTTCCTGGCGGGGATCTTTATAGAAGACAATCTAGGTCAGCTTTTTCAAGGAGAAACAAGCGGTCTTTCTTTTATACCTAGTTTTGGATTAGGCTTTTATGATGACGGGGATGGAAAAAATCTAGGAAATGATTTACAATTTAGGACAACACTAGAATTAAACTATAAATTTGAAAATCATAATAGAATTGGCCTATCTTTAGGACACATATCAAATGCTAATTTAGGTGATAAGAATCCAGGTGTTGAAATCATTAGTTTATCCTATCAAATACCTTACTAATTCAATAACAAATTATTTTTTTTTACGAAATGCATAAATATGTCTTCTATTAAATTTAAGTTTCGATTTTTCATATGCTCATTTATTCTGGATTTAATAATTTTGCTGTTTGGAACACCAAAAAAAATATTTAAAATCGGGCTTAAAAGTCTGAAAATTGACTCATTATCTACTTTAGTTTTAATATATTTAAAGTAATCAAAAATAATTTGTTCGTTAATACTAGTATTTTTTCCATCATTATAGAACATACTATCAACCCTAGCTAAAACAAATGGATTATTTTGAATTAAACGACCTACCATAACTCCATCATAATCATTACTTAGATCTTTAGCTTCTTGTAAACTTTTGATACCACCATTTAAAATAAATAAAATATCTGGAAATTTAGTTTTTATTCTTTGAACAAAATTATAGTCAAGTTTAGGTATTGTTCTATTTTGACTTGGACTTATACCACTTAAAATTGCATTTCTTGCATGAACATAAATAATTTTTATTCCACTTTTAGATACTTCTTCAATAAATTCTTCAAAAAATTCATAATTCATTTCGTTACCTAATCCAATTCTACATTTAAGTGATACAATAATTTTGTTGTTTTGAAGAGACTCCAAACATTGTCGTACTAGAACTTTATCTTTCATCAAACATGCACCAAACTTTCCATTTTGTACTGCCTTACTTGGACATCCTACATTTAAATTAATTTCATCATAGTTATAACTATAAGCTATCTCAGAGCAAATTTTCAGGTCATTCAAATTTGACCCCCCCACCTGAAGAGCAACTGGGTTGTTGTCGTTATTTTCGATTACTAAATCCTTATTTTTTGAATTTATCATAGATTTTGCAGGTATCATTTCCGTAAAAAGAAATGAATTTCTAGATAAAATTCTATAAAGTTTTCTTGCATATGGTGTTGTATATCCCATCATAGGCGCTACACAAAATCTTCTATTATTATTCTCTTTCATTAAAATTTACTAAAAATTATCATAATTATATAATATACTAATTTTTTAAATGGACTTACCAGATTTTTTAATTCGGAGATATAAAGATTGGAAAGATAATAATTTTCCTTCGGAAATTGGGCTGCTTAAATCTCTTGCAGAAGAGGGTCAAAAACCTAAAGCTATGATCATTTCATGTTGTGACTCCAGAGTAGATGCTAATAAAATTTTTAATACTAATGTTGGCGAATTTTTTATACATAGAAATGTTGCTAATTTAGTTCCACCAATTAATAAAAATGAAACTAACTGTGAAACTCTATCATCAATTGAGTATGCACTTAAATCTCTAAAAATTTCGAATATAATTATTTTAGGTCACTCAGGCTGTGGTGGAATAAATTTTGCATACAAAAAATTTACTAAAAAAAATGATCAAACTTCATTTCTTGATAAATGGATTGAGATTGTGGAACCTGCTTATAATAAAATTAATAATACTAATTTAAATAATGAAGATGAAGCAACTAGTCTTCTTGAAAAAACTAGTATTGTTAATTCAATATACAACTTAGAAAATTATCCTTTTGTAAATGATTTAATTCTTAAAAATAAATTAAATATTTACGGTTTATGGTTTGATATAGGTTCTGGTAATATTGAGTACTTAAATAGACAAAGTAATAAGTTTGAAAAATTAAATTATTTATAACTATATTTATTGCTAGGAAATTTACCAATTTTAACTTCATTATCAAAATTTTTAACAGCTTTTTTTGCTATTTGAGCAAAGTTTAGATAATTTTTTACAAATCTTGGCATTTTAATATTATCGTCAATATTTATAAAATCATCGAAAACCAATACTTGTCCATCACAAAATTTGGAGGATCCAATTCCGATAGTTGGAATTTTAACTTTACTTGTAATTTCTTTAGCAGCTTCTCTTGATATGCATTCTAATAAAATACATTTAGCTCCTGCATTTTCTACATGCAACGCTAAGTTAACTAAATTTTTCTTTTCTTTATGAGTTTTGCCAACAATTTTTATTTTCCTAAAATCTTTAAAACTTTGAGGTGTAACTCCAATATGCGCAATCATATTTATTCCTTTATTTGATAAATATTCAAGTACATCTAGATTATTTTTGTTAACTTCAATTTTTAACATTTTAACTTTAGTAAATTCTAAAAGTTTTTTAGCGTTTTTAAGAGCTACTGATTTATTTGAGTAAGTTTTATAAGGCATATCTAAAACTGTCACACTACTAGAAATATTTTTGTTAACTATTCTTCCATGTATTTTCATCATTTCAAGTGTAACACCTTGAGTATTTTTCATATTATATAAAGTTGTTCCTAAAGAATCACCAATTAGGATCATATCTACTCTACCATCAAGAATTTTAGCTACAGAAGAAGAGTAAGCTGTAAGGCAAGATATTGGCTTGTAAAATCTTTTATTCAAAATTTTAATTATCTTTTTTTTCATCCTATTACTAAACTGATCTTGTTATACCACCGTCTACTTTTATATTTTGCCCTGTAATGTATGAACCCCCTTTTGAAGAAAGTAGTCTGACAACTGCTGAAATCTCACTTACTTTTCCAATTCGATTTAGTGGAATTCTTTTTATAAATTCCTCTTTTGTATTTAAGCTATCTATGAAACCTGGCAAAATATTATTAATACGAATATTAAACTTGGCATATTCATCAGCATAAATTTTTGTAAAAGAGGAAAGGCCAGCTCTCATAACTCCAGATGTAGGAAAATTTTTTTCAGGTTCAAAAGTAGCATAAGTTGATATATTAATTATTGATCCACCTTTTTGTTTTTTCATTATAGGTGTTATAAACCTCAATGCCCTAACCACATTTAAAAAATATATTTCCATACCTTTAACCCATTCTTGATCAGTAATTTTTAATATATTACCTTTGGGTCCATGTCCGGCACTATTAACTAAAACATCAATTCTTCCCCATTTTTCAACAACCTTATTTATAAATTCTTTTATGTTTTTTGAATTTAAATTTGATCCGGTAAATCCTATTCCTTTTAATTTCTTTGCTAATTTTTCTCCCTTTCCAGAAGAAGACATTATAGCAATTTTAAACCCATCTTTAGCTAACGCCTTAGCAGCATCAGCACCCATGCCACTTCCTGCAGCAATTAGAACAGCAACTTTATTCATTTTATAATTATTTTAAATATGGGCCTAAACTTAAATCAAGACCAGCGCCAACTCTTAACAATGAGTAAATAATTACAAGAAAGAATATTACAATTATTAAATTTCTTATTATCTTTTTTTCATCCATTTTTTTATATAGTCAAAATATTATTATATTATTATTAAGTTGTTACTAACTTTCTGTCTAGTAATGGTTTTTCTTTTACTGGTAAATGAATTATGGCAGAAAATGCTCCAACACCTATACCTACCCACCACACAATATTATAACTTCCATATAAATCATAAAACCAGCCACCTAACCAAACACCTACAAATGATCCAACTTGATGAGATAAAAAAACTATACCATAAAGTGTCCCCATATATTTTAAGCCATAAATATATCCAATAATACCAGCCGTAAGAGGAACAGTTGCTAACCATAAAGAACCCATTACTATTGAAAAAATTACAATACTTACAGGTGTGATTGGTAAAATTATAAATAATATAGATGCTAAAGTTCTGCCAGTATAAATTAGTGCTAAAAAATATTTTTTTGAATTACCTTTGCCCAACGCACCCGCTAAAACTGATCCAAGAATATTAAACAAACCGATGAGTGCAATTGAAAGAGCTCCTAAACCTTCCATAGAATTACAAACATAACTAATAACACTGCCTTGCATTATAGGACTGCTCGACTCAGCTATAAATGCTGGAAAGTGTGCTGTGATAAAAGCAAGTTGGAAACCACAAGAAAAAAAACCTAAAAACAACATTATATAAGTTGGATCTTTTATTGCTTCTAAAAGAGCGTCACTCATTTTTTCATCTGAAATTTTCATCGTGTATTTATTGTCTGATTTAAGTATTGGAACTAAAATTATTGTTAAAATACTTATGATAGCAAATATTTCAAAAACTGATGACCAAGGCATCATTGATAAAAGCATTGCTGCAAAAGGAGGTCCAACAACTTGTCCAGCTGAACCAGCAGCTGTTGTTATACCAAGTGCCAGCGATCTATTTTCTGCAGATGAAGTTCTCCCAACTACACCCAAGATTGGACCAAACCCACTTCCAGCTATTCCAAAACCTATAAGAACATTTAAAAATTGATGAGCTTCTGGACTACTAGCAGTTGAGCTAATAAAAACACCTAAAGCATATAGAATTAATCCTAAAGTTATAGCCTTTCTATCCCCGTATTTTTCTGCAAAAGCACTAAATAGCGGTGTTCCAATTCCCCACGCTAAATTTTGTATTGCTATTGCTAGTGAAAATTCAGATCGAGCCCACATAAATTCTTCAGCAATTGGTATCTGAAATAAACCAAATGTTGATCTGATTGCAAAACCTAATAAAAGAATTAAACTTCCTGCAATTAATATTGGTGTAAATAAAGAACTTTGGTTGCTATTACCCATCATTTAAGTTGATAGCACTAAATGAATAAAATTCTATTAAATTCTAGTATTTATTTCTAACTTTTCGTTTTCTTCTTTTTCTGGCACAACATAAGCTACCTCACAATGATCTAAACAATAAGGTTTATCATCAAATCTTTCTTTCCCACAAAAATGAAAATCTGTCTCGTCAGGATGACCTACTGGCCATTCGCATCCCCTTTTAGCTGAGGTATTAAACATACTTTTAACAACTGGATTAAAAGAAGAGCTTTCACTTTGAGACAAATTTGGATTTTCTTTGTTCTCAAAGTTTAATTTTGGCATTACAGGGGACCTAGCTTTTTTTCTATCTGGTTTTACGGCAGTTCTTCTAATAGGAGATGGACGTCTTTCTAAGCCTATTCTATGTGCTTTTCCAACCACTGCATTTTTTGTAAAACCTAATAGTTTTCCTATCTGAGCTGTTGGAAGACCCTGATCCCACAATTCTCTTAGTTTTGTAATATTTTCTTCATCCCAAGGCATAATAATACTTTAACGTCTATATTTAGTAGTTATAACAACAGTACTTATACTAAATATATGCGTTTAAAAAGTGTAAACTGCAATTTTTTGAAAAAAATCAATGAAAACATGGGTTTTTTTTATATAACTGTGAATATATAATGAGATCTTTGGATAAAATTCAACTTAAACATAAAAAAATAATTTACAGAGCTGACCTTAATGTCCCTTTATTTGACGGTAAAATAACTGATTATTCTAGAATTAATTCGATAATTCCATCAATTAAAAAATTAATAAATAATAGTAATAAGATTTTTATATTAGCTCACTTCGGTAGACCAAAAGGTAAAGTAGATAAAAAATATTCTTTAAAATTTTTATGCAAAGAACTTAAGGTTTTATTTAATCAAGAAAAAATTCATTTTTTAGATACATTTGAAAATAAACAGATCAATAATAAAATTAAAGAAATGAAAGAAGGCGAAATATGTTTATTCGAAAATATACGATTTAATCCAGGAGAAGAAAATAATGATTTAAGTTTTTCAAAATCTCTTGCTTCTAATTTTGATATATATATCAATGATGCTTTCTCTGCGTCCCATAGAAATCATTCATCTATAACTGGCATTACAAACTATTTACCTTCTTATGCGGGATTATGCTTTAAAAAAGAAATAGATAATTTAGATAAATTTTTAGACAATGCATCAAAGCCCAATGTTGCCATTATTGGAGGATCAAAAGTATCTACAAAAATAAAAGTTTTAGAAAATTTAGTTGAACGTTTTGATTCAATAATAATTGGTGGCGCAATGGCTAATACTTTTTTAGTATCTAATGGTTTTAATGTTGGAACTTCCTTAGTTGAAAATGATTATGTTGATTTGTCAAAAAAAATTCAACAAAAAGCTAAATTAAAAAAATGTAAAATTATTTTACCAATTGATGTAGTTTGCTCAACAGGTCTAAAAGATAAAAATATTAGAAAATGTAATATTAAAGAAGTTTTTAGTGACCAAATGATTTTAGATATTGGTGAAAAATCTTCAAAATTAATATCTGAAATAATTATAAAATCTCGCTCTGTACTATGGAATGGACCGTTAGGAGCTTTTGAATATAGTCCTTTTGACAAAAGTACCATTGAAGTTGCAAACCAGTTAAAAAAATATTCTAATGAGTTAAAGATCGATACTCTGGCTGGTGGAGGAGATACACTTTCGGCAATTAATAAAGCAAAAGCTAAAGATGCGTTTAGTTATTTATCTAATGCTGGAGGCGCATTTTTAGAGTGGCTTGAGGGAAATCAATCTCCTGGATTTATTGCTTTAAAAGAAAATAGATTATAATTTATTCTTCCATTTGATATTTTTTAATTAATGGAAATTGAGTCATGGTAAATATAAAAGTAATAGGTAAAATACCAAAAACTTTAAAATTTACCCAGAAATCTGTACTTTGTGTTCTCCAGACAATTTCATTTAAAACAGCAAGTGCAATAAAAAAAGCAATCCATCTTTGAGTTAATATTCTCCAACCATCTTCTTCTAGCTTAAGTGCTGCACCTAATAGTAATTTTAAAAGAGGTTTTTTTAAAATTACCCCACCATATAAAATTATTGCAAAAACTAGATTGATTATAGTTGGTTTCATCTTGATAAAAATTTCATTATCAAAATAAATCGTAAGACCTCCAAAGATTAAAACAATTACTGCTCCAAGAGTTGGCATAATTGGTATTTTTCTCTCAAGTAAGTACGAAATAATAACTGATATTATGGTGGCAATCATAAGTGGTAAAATTGCTGCTTGTAGACCACTTCTAGTATAAAAAATAAAAAAGACTGCTAGTGGTCCTATATCTATTAAAAGTTTATAAATTGACTTCATTTTTTTCTTCTAGATTTAAAATAGATCTTGCAAAGCTTTTAGAATTAAATTCTAAAAGATCTTCAACGCTTTCACCAAGACCAACATAGCTTATAGGTATTTCAAATTTATTTGCAATTGAAATTAATGCTCCACCTTTAGCTGTTCCATCTAATTTGGTTATTATAAGACTCGATACATTAAGTTCTTTTCCAAATATTTCAACTTGCTTAATCATATTACTGCCATTTGTTCCATCTAAAACTAATACAGTTTCAATATTAAAAGAGGAATCAACTTTTGAGATGACATTCTTCAATTTGATTAGTTGATTAATAAGGTTAGTATTATTTGATAATCTTCCTGCAGTATCTATAAGTAAAAAATCATAATTTTCTTTTCTAAATTTTTCAGTTGCTTGATATGCTACACTTGCTGGATCTTGCTTACTTTTTCCAGTTATAAAACCACTATTATTTTTTTTTGCCCAATTTTCCAACTGCTCAACAGCTGCTGCCCTAAATGTATCACAAGCTGCAATAAGAATCTTTTTATTTGGTAAAATTTTATTTGTAATTTTGCCAATAGTGGTCGTCTTTCCACTTCCGTTTACTCCAACAAAAATTAATATTTTTTTTTCATCACCTTTTTCATTTATAAGAACATGTTCCCTTGGAAGCAATACACTTTCTATATTTTGAGCTAATACTTCTAGCACATATTTTATTTCATCATCATTTGAAATTTTTATTTTTTTTATAGAATCTATAAGCTGATTTACAACATCTAAACTAATATCAGACGAAATAAGAACATTCTCTAATTCTTCTAAAGTTAAATCATCTATTTTTTTGTACTTTAAAATTTCTAAAATATTAAAAGAAAGTATATTTGAGGTTTTACTTAACTTATCTTTAAAAATTGAGAAGAAACTCATGCTATTCTTGCTAATAACGTATCATTTTCTACACCCGTGTAGATACAGGAAATTATATTTCCCTCTTTAAATTCTTGTTCAAGTTTTACTTTTAAAAAATGCTGATCTTTTCCAAGTGAAAAATTTTCTTTTCTGCTTTCAATTAAAATTTGCTCCTTCTTTCCAATATTTTTTTTTAAATGTTGTTTTAATTTTTCAATACCTTTTTCTCTAAGTCTTCTTGCTCTATCTTTAATAATATTTTTTTGAACTTGAGGCATTCTTGATGCAGGAGTGTTTTCTCTTGGTGAATAAGGAAAAATATGAAGATGAGTTAAATTACACTCATCAACTATTTTGATTGAGTCTTGAAACATATCTTCAGTCTCTGTTGGAAAACCAGCAATAATATCAGCACCAAATGTTGCATCTTCCCTAATAGATTGAACTTTTTTACAAAAATTAATTGCCATTTCTCTTGAATGTCTTCTTTTCATCCTTTTTAAAATCAAATTGTTTCCAGCTTGTAAACTTATATGAAAATGAGGCATTAATCTTTCGTCTTTTAAAACATCCCAAAAATCTTCGTCTATTTCAGCGCAGTCAATTGAAGACAAACGCAGCTGTCTTAATTCAGGTACTAATTTTAGAATTCTTTTAATTAAGTTTGAAAAAGTAGGTTTTGCAGGAAGATCTTTTCCATAATCAGTTATATCTACTCCTGTTAAGACTACTTCATTATATCCATTATTAACAATTTTTTTTATTTTATTTACTATTTCTCCAGCAGGTACACTTCTGTTATTTCCTCTACCAAATGGAATTATACAAAAAGTACAGCGATGATTACAACCTTGCTGTATTTCAATATAAGCTCTAGATTTTCCTTCAAATTTTTCAATTGAATTTGGTACTGTTTTACTTTCTTCTAATATATTTCCTACTTTAAAATTTTGAGACTGATCGATATTTTTCCATGTTAAAGTTTCTAATTTTTCGGTGTTCCCAATTACTGAGTCTACTTCTTTTAAATTTTTATATTTTAATGGATTAATTTGAGCTGCACATCCTGTAACTACTATTTTATTATAAGGGAAATTTTTTTTTGCTTTTCTAATTTCATAAGCAACTTTTTTCTCAGCTTCTTGAGTTACTGCACATGAGTTTATGACTGTAATGTTATTTAATTTATTTGTTTTAAGATGGTTTTTAATAATTTCACCTTCATAAATATTCAATCTACAACCTAGATTGACTATAAGGTTTTTATTTTTCATAAATTATATTTCTAAACTACCTTGATAACTTATTTCTGCAGGTCCTGTCATTACAGCTTCATTATTAACTATATTTATATGCAGTGATCCTTTTTCAAGTTTCACTTCAGCATTATTTTCAATTAATCCTTTTTTCCACGCCGCATACACAGCCGCACAGGCACCACTACCACAAGCTAACGTGATTCCAACTCCACGCTCCCAAACTCTCATTTGAATTAATTTTGGATTAATAACTTCAACTATTTCAACATTAGTTTTTTTTGGAAAGAGTTCATGATTTTCTATTCTAGGACCTATACTTTCAAGATCTGTATCTTGGATTGATTTCCCAAAAAAAACCACATGTGGATTACCTACATTCACAGCAACTCCATTGCTATATCCATCAATTGGAATTGGTATATTCATTGTATCAGCTTCTTTACTTAAAGGAATTTTATCCCAAGTATTTTTTATTAAACCCATATTGACACTTATGTTTTCATCTATTTTTTTTGTTTCTAATATTCCTGCGTCAGATTGAATTTTTAAAATTTCTCTATTTGAATCTTCATCGAATAATATTTTTGCCACACAACGTGTACCATTACCACAAGCTTCAGCTCTATCACCACCGGGATTAAAAATTTCAATTTCAGCATCAACACTTTTATTAGTTGTATCATTAATTGTAATTAATTGATCACAACCTGCACCAGTTCTTCTGTCACTGAGTCTTTTGATAATATCTTCAGTAATTACGATATTATTAGATCTTTTATCTATGATAACAAAATCATTTCCAAGTCCATGCATCTTTATAAAGTCTACTTTTTGCATATTTGTTTTATAACCTAATTTATCAAAAAATCTCAGTAAATATGGGAAATTTAAGAACACTTGACTTTCAATTATTCAGCTAATACAGGGTCAAAGATAAATCCTATATTTGTAAACGAATTAAGCTTGTTACAATTGTGATAGGTACTCTAGCCCACGAGTTTCGTGCCCTGGAGTTAAAACGTTATTGGAGAACTATGTTTGATACACTTAACACGAAATTTGAAAAAATTGTTCAAAGTATTCGAGGTAAGGCTGTTATATCAGAAACAGATCTTGATGCTACATTACGTGAAATTCGAATTGCTCTCTTAGAGGCAGATGTTTCCTTAGTTGTAGTAAAAGAATTTATAAATTCTATCAAGTCAAACATTTTAGGAAAAGAAATTCTTAAATCTGTTAAGCCAGATCAAATGATTATAAAGCTTGTGCAAGATGAGCTTGTAAAAATTCTTGGTTCAGAAAATAAATCTCTAAATTTCTCATCTTCTCAATTAACTAAAATATTATTTTGTGGATTACAAGGCTCTGGGAAAACAACATCAATAGCCAAACTTTCCTATTTGTTAAAGAAGTCTTCAAAGAAAAAAATTTTATTAGCATCAGCAGACATTTATCGACCAGCAGCACAAGAACAATTAAAAGTTTTAGCTGAAGAAACCAGTTCAGATTTCTTTAGCCACAATCTATCATCAGCCAGTAAGATTGTTGATGATTCTATAGAATATGCTCAAAAAAATTTATTTGATATTCTTATTTTAGATACTGCTGGACGACAAGTTGTAGATAAAAAGTTAATGAGCGAATTAATAGAAATTGAAAATAAGTTTAAACCTGATGAAACATTATTAGTAGCAGATGCTCTAACAGGACAAGATGCTGCAAATGTAGCTAAAAGTTTTAGTGATGCAATAAATATTACTGGATCAATTTTAACTCGAATAGATGGCGATAGCAGAGGTGGTGCAGCACTATCAATTAAATCGATAACAAACTCTCCTATAAAATTTATAGGACTAGGTGAAAAAGTAGAAAATTTTGAACCCTTCCATCCTGAAAGAATTGCACAAAGAATCTTAGGCATGGGAGACATTGTATCTCTTGTCGAAAAAGCAGCTGAAAATATTGATAAAAAAGAAATGGAAGATATGGCAAAAAAGATCGCTAAAGGAAAATTTGATCTTGAAGATTTTGCCAATCAATTAAAGCAAATGGGTAAAATGGGTGGAGTCTCCGGTTTACTTTCTATGATGCCAGGTATTTCAAAGGCACAGAAGTTAATGGCAGAAAATAAAATTTCTAATTCAATGATTGATAAACAAATAGCTATAATCAATTCAATGACAAAAAAAGAAAGAGCTGATCCAGATATAATAAAGGCTTCACGTAAGATTAGAATTTCAAAAGGATCTGGAACAAAAGTTCAAGACGTTAACAGGTTATTAAAACAGTTTCTCCAATCACAAAAAATGATGAAGAGAATGAAATCAATGGGCAAAGGAGGAATTCCCAGTGATTTAATGCAAAAATTACAAGGAAATCTTCCTCCAAACATTAATTAGAAAGGAAATAAAATGCCAGTAAGAATAAGATTATCAAGAGGTGGTGCTAAGAAAAGACCATTTTATAGAATAGTAGTTGCTGATTCTAGAAGAGCCAGAGATGGAAAATTTATAGATCAAATTGGAACTTATAACCCAATGCTTCCCAAGGATAGTGCTGATAGAGTTAAAATGGACTTAGACAAAGCTAAAGAATGGATTGCAAAAGGAGCAAAACCCTCAGATAGAATTTCTATTTTTCTTAGCAATCTTGGTGTGATGGAAAAACCAGTTATTACTGAAAAAACAAAAAAACATCTACCTAAGAAAAAAGCACAGGAACGTTTAGCTGCAGCTAAAGAAAAAGAAGAAGCTGCAAAAGCTGCATCAGAAGAACCAAAAGCAGAAGAAGCAGAAGCAAAGCCAGCTGAAGATACTCAACCTGCTGAAGAACCAAAAGCAGAAGAAGCAGAAGCAAAGCCAGCTGAAGATACTCAACCTGCTGAAGAACCAAAAGCAGAAGAAGCAGAAGCAAAGCCAGCTGAAGATACTCAACCTGCTGAAGAACCAAAAGCAGAAGAAGCAGAAGCAAAGCCAGCTGAAGATACTCAACCTGCTGAAGAACCAAAAGCAGAAGAAGCAGAAGCAAAGCCAGCTGAAGATACTCAACCTGCTGAAGAACCAAAAGCAGAAGAAGCAGAAGCAAAGCCAGCTGAAGATACTCAACCTGCTGAAGAACCAAAAGCAGAAGAAGCAGAAGCTAAAAAAGAATAAAATTAATTTTTGCTTTGAGTAAAAAAGATATTATGCTTGTTGGTCAGTTTGGATCTCCTGTAGGATTAAAAGGTGAAATAAAAGTTAATATGATGACTACCTCGTTTGAAGCTTTTAAAAATCTAAAAAACTATTATAATTTTGATGGTTCAGTTGCTTGGAATTTTAAAAATATTTTATTTAAAAATAATAAGTGTGTTGTTCAAGTTGAAAAATACTTTTCTAGAGAAGATGTTTTAGAGCTTAAAGGTCAAAAAATTTTTTCAAATAAGAAATTTTTCCCAAAAACAAAAGATAATGAGTTTTTCATAAACGACCTAATAGAATGCATGATTTTCTTGAAAGACAATACTAGTATTGGAAAAGTTATAAGTGTTCAAAATTTTGGAGCAGGTGATTTATTAGAAGTCAAATATAATACCAAACTCACTCTTATACCTTTTGATAAAACAAATATTTTATCAGTTAATATTATTAAAAAAGAAATTATTGCTGATCCAATACCTGGTATTCTTGATTAATATGAAAGTAGTAATTTTAACCTGTTATCCTGAGATGTTTCCTGGCTCATTAGGATATTCTGTAATTGGAAATGCATTAAACAATAAAAAATTTTCTCTCGAGATAGTCAATCTACATAATTTTGGAATTGATAAAAGAGGAAGTGTAGATGATGAACCTTTTGGGGGAGGCCCTGGAATGGTTATTCGTCCAGATGTGATAGAAAAAGCATTAAATTCAATCACGTTCAAAACCGATAATTATTGCAAAATTTTTCTAACACCATCAGGCCAGAAATTATCTCAAGCCAAACTTAATAATTTATCAAAACATGATGAAATGCTTATTTTATGCGGTAGATTTGAGGGGGTTGACCAAAGAGCTATAGAAATTCTTGGTTTTCAGGAAATAAGTATTGGCGATTACGTCCTATCTGGGGGCGAGATTGCTGCTCAGGTATTAGTTGAAGGTTGTATTCGTCTCATTCCTGGAGTATTAGGGCATCCACAAAGTTTATTAGAAGAATCTTTTTCTAATAATCTACTTGAATATCCTCATTATACCAGACCGCAAACCTGGGAAGATATTCAGGGAAATAAACATGAAGTACCAGATGTTTTAACATCAGGTCATCATGAAAAAATTGATAAATGGAGAAAAGAAAAATCGGTTGAAAAAACTAAAGAATTAAGACCAGATCTTTTTAAAAAGGAAAAATAAAATGAGTAATTTATTAGAGACATTTGAAAAACAACAAATTGAAAAGTTAACTTCAAAAAAAAGAGTTCCTGCTTTTCGTCCAGGTGATACTCTAAAAGTTACTGTAAGAATTACAGAGGGAAGTAAGTCGAGACTTCAAGCATTTGAAGGTATTTGTATTGCAAGAAAAAATAACTCAGTAAACTCTAACTTTACTGTGAGAAAAATATCTCATGGAGAGGGTGTGGAAAGAGTATTCCCTTTATTCAGTCCACTAGTAGAAAAAATTGAAGTTGTTAGAAAAGGTGATGTTAGAAGAGCCAAGCTATATTATCTTAGAGAATTATCTGGAAAGAAAGCAAGGATCGCAGATAAAGATAGGGGTGACGAAGCTGACCAATATGAATATATAGAGGATGCTCCACCTGTAAAGGAAACAAAAACCGCAGATACAGATACAAATGCTGCAGAGGAACCAAAAGCTGAAGAGGTAGAAACCAAACCAGCAGAAGAATCTAAAGCAGAAGCTGCAGAGGAATCTATTAAAGAAGAGGAAAAAGCAGCCGAAAATAAATCGGATGACAATAAATAATCCTAAAACTCTTTTTGATAAAATTTGGGAACATCATATTGTCGATAGACAAGAAGATGGAACTTGTCTTATATATATCGATAGACATCTTGTTCATGAAGTTACAAGCCCTCAAGCCTTTGAAGGTTTAAGAAACAATAATCGTAAAGTTAGAAGGCCTGAAAGTACTTTTGCTGTAGCTGATCACAATGTTCCAACCTCAGATAGATCTAAAGGTATAGAAAATAAAGAAAGTAGAATTCAGGTTGAAACACTAGAAAAAAATTGCAAAGATTTTGATGTTACACTTTTTCCATTATTAGATAGCAGACAAGGTATAGTTCATATAGTTGGACCAGAACAAGGCATTACTCAGCCAGGTATGACAATAGTTTGTGGCGATAGCCATACAGCAACACACGGAGCATTTGGTGCATTAGCTTTTGGTATTGGCACAAGTGAAGTTGAGCATGTATTAGCTACTCAGACCTTAATTCAAAAGCCTGCAAAGAATATGCTAATTTCTGTTGAAGGTAAGTTAAACTTAGGTGTTACAGCAAAAGATATTATTCTTCATATAATAGGAAAAATAGGAACAGCTGGTGGAACTGGTTATGTTATTGAATATGCTGGTAATGCAATTTCCTCTCTTTCTATGGAAGGAAGAATGACAATCTGTAATATGAGTATTGAAGCAGGTGCTAGAGCTGGTTTAATCGCTCCTGACGAAAAAACTTTTGAATACATTAAAGGTAGACCGTACGCTCCATCAGGGGATAATTGGGATAAAGCGGTAGAATTTTGGAAATCTCTTCCATCTGATGAGGGCGCAAAATATGATGAAGAAATTTTAATTAATGCTGAAGATATTTCACCACAAATTACATGGGGCACAAGCCCACAAGACGTTGTTGCTATAAATGGTATAGTACCAAATCCTCTAGAAGAGACTAATCCAAATAGAAAGAAGGCTATGGAACGTTCTCTTGAATATATGGGCTTAGAACCCAAACAAGAAATACAAAAAATTAAAATTGACAAAGTGTTTATTGGTTCTTGCACTAATGGAAGAATTGAGGATTTAAGAGAAGTTGCTAAAGTTGTAGAAGGAAAAAAAGTTTCTGTAGACTCAATGATCGTTCCTGGTTCAGGTCTAGTTAAAAAACAAGCTGAAGAAGAAGGTTTAGATAAAATTTTTATTGAAGCAGGATTTGATTGGAGAGAGCCAGGTTGTTCCATGTGTTTAGCTATGAATCCAGACCAACTAAAACCACAAGAAAGATGTGCATCAACATCAAATAGAAATTTTGAAGGTAGACAAGGTAGAGAAGGTAGAACACATCTTGTTAGCCCTGCAATAGCTGCTGCATCTGCAATCAAAGGTTTTTTTGCAACAGTAGAGGATTTATAAATGGAATCATTTAAAACAATAATTGGTATCCCTGCGCCACTACCAATGATTAATGTCGATACCGATATGATTATTCCAAAACAATTTTTGAAAACAATAAAGAGATCTGGTTTAGGAAAAAACTTATTTCATGAATTAAGATACGATATTCAAGGTAACATAAAGAATGATTTTGTTCTTAACTGGGATCCTTATAAAACTTCAAAAATTTTAATTGCTGGGGCAAATTTTGGTTGTGGATCAAGTAGAGAGCATGCGCCATGGTCACTTTTAGATTTTGGTTTTAAGTCAATAATTGCACCAAGCTTCGCAGATATTTTCTATAATAATTGTTTTAAAAATGGAATTCTGCCAATTAAGTTAGATCAACAAAATGTAGATATATTAATGAATGAAGCAGAAAATAAAAATGATGTTTCAGTTGATTTAGAAAATCAAAAAATCACTTATCAAAATGATAAAACAATAAAATTTGAAATTGATGCATTTCGAAAAAAATGTTTGCTACAAGGTTTGGATGATATTGGTTTGACGCTCCAAAAAAATAAAAAAATTGATGTTCACGAAGAAAAAATACACAATATCCAACCTTGGATAGTGTAGTCAAAAATGAGTAATAAAAAAATTTTAATTTTACCTGGTGATGGAATCGGCAATGAAGTTATGGCTGAGGTATTAAAAATAATTGATTGGATGGAAAAGACTAAATCTATATCTTTTGATATTTCTGAAAGATTAGTTGGTGGTACAGCATACGATAAAGAAGGTAATTCTATAAGTGATGAAACAATGCAGGTAGCTTTGGATTGTGATGCAGTATTATTTGGTGCGGTAGGAGGTGCTAAATGGGATAATGTAGAAAGAGATAAAAGACCTGAGGCAGCTTTATTAAGATTAAGAAAAGACCTTGATCTCTTTGCTAATCTCAGACCAGCTGTTGTTTTAGATGCTCTTTCAAATTCATCATCCTTAAAACCTGATCTTGTTAAAGGATTAGATATTTTGATAATTAGAGAATTAACAAGCGGTGTATATTTTGGACAACCAAGAGGTATATCAAAAATTAGTGAGACTGAAAGTAAGGCAGTTGATACTCAACTGTATACTACATCTGAAGTTAATAGAGTTTCACGAGTGGCATTTGATTTATCAAAGTTGCGTAATAATAAAGTTACATCAGTAGAAAAATCAAATGTAATGGAGACAGGTTTATTTTGGAAACAAACCGTAACAGATTTACACAAAAAGGAATATTCTGATGTTAATTTAGAACACATGCTTGCAGATAATTGTGCAATGCAATTAGTTCGTTATCCAAAACAATTTGATGTCATTCTTACAGATAACTTATTTGGTGATCTTTTAAGTGATACTGCAGCTATGCTAACAGGATCTTTAGGAATGCTCCCTTCAGCAGCTCTTGGACCAGTTAAAGAAAATGGAACTAGAGCAGCAATGTATGAGCCCGTTCATGGTAGTGCACCAGACATAGCTGGTCAATCTAAAGCAAATCCTTTAGCAATGATCATGAGTTTTGCTATGATGTTGAAATATAGTTTTGATATGCAAGAAGATAGTCAAATGGTTGAGAAAGCTGTACAGAATGTATTACTAAAAGGTTTAAGAACAGCTGATATAAAAGATGGAGCAGAAAGAATTATCTCTACTCAAGAAATGGGCAATGCTGTTATTGAAGAATTAAAAATTCTATCTGGAAATTAAATGACTCAAAAATACAATATAGCAGTAGCAGGAGCAACAGGTGCGGTAGGAACAGAAATAGTTCAAATATTAGAGCAAAGGGATTTTCCAATAGACAATTTATATTTACTTGCATCGTCAAAATCAAAAGGCAAAAAAGTAGAGTTTAAAGATAAAGAAATTGTTGTAGAAGACTTATCAGAATTTGATTTTTCAAAAGCTCACATTGGTTTATTTTCACCTGGTGGTAAAATTTCTGCAGAATATGCACCAAAAGCAGCTAAATCAGGATGTATTGTTATAGACAATACCTCTCATTTTCGAATGCAACAAAATATTCCTTTAATCGTGCCTGAAGTAAACGCTAATGCACTTGATGAATTTTTTGATGATGAAAACAGAACTAATATTATTTCAAATCCTAACTGTTCAACTATACAAATGGTTATTGCATTAAAACCACTACATGAAAAAGCAATTATAAACAGAGTTGTTGTATCAACATATCAAGCTGTTTCTGGAGCAGGTAAAACAGGCATGGATGAATTATTTAATCAGACTCAAAATGTTTATGCAAACCAAGAATTAAAAAAAGAAAAGTTTACAAAACAAATTGCTTTTAATGCCATTCCACACATTGGAGCTTTTTTAGAAAATGGTAATACAGAAGAAGAGCAAAAAATGATTGATGAAACTAAAAAAATTCTAGACGAGGGAATTAATGTTTCAGCAACCTGTGTTAGAACAGCTGTTTTTATCGGTCATTCTGAAGCTATAAATTTAGAGTTTGACTCGCCATTAGATGAAAAAGAAGCTAACGAAATATTATCTAACTCTGAAGGTATTTCAGTAATTGATCATCGAAAAGACGAAGGTTATGTGACTCCTGTTGAAATTGCTGGAGAGGATAAAGTTTATATTAGTAGAATAAGAAATGATCAATCAATAGATAATGGTTTGAATTTATGGGTAGTCTCAGATAATTTGCGTAAAGGAGCAGCACTTAATGCTGTTCAAATTGCTGAGCTAGTAATTTCAAAGTACTCAGAAAAAATAACTATTTAATTGGTGGTCTCGTAGGGACTCGAACCCCAAATCCATGTTCCGAAGACACGTGTGATATCCATTTCACCACGAGACCTATAATTAATGATTATTACCACGAACTATTAGGTTGTTTCAAAAATAATTCTTCCTCTTTTGTAGAAACTCTATTTAGAGATTTATTTCGATGAGGGTATCTTCCAAATTTTTTAATTGCTATGGTATGATCATTCCATGCTTTTTTAATTTTTTTATATTCTTTATGATTTTTTAAATATGTATCTACTAATTTGTGGCCAAATATATGATCACTTAAATCCTCACTATGAATAAGAGGTAATAATAAAAAATGTATTTTTTCCATATCCATTTCTTCCAAATATCCCCTATCAACTGCCTCATTTACAATTAATCTACATTTATAATCCTGATCGTATGCTTGAGAACTACCTCTAAAAAAATTTCTGGATAATTGATCAAGAATTAAAACTAAGGCTACACATTCTTCTGGGTTATCTTGCCATTCATCATATTCATTGATAATCGCCTTATTGTAATCTGAAATAAACAATTCTTTTAATTTTAAATCAAAATTTTCATCCTTTATGAACCATTGCTCCTGTTTTGTATCAATAAAACAAAAATCTAAGATTGCTTTAGCTCTTTCATTAATCATATTGGTGTAATATAAATAAATATTTTCCTTATGACATTAAGTAAATTAAATAAATCAATAGTAGATTGCCAGCAATGTACCCGTCTTGTTAATTTTAGAGAAAAAATTGCTACTGAAAAAAGAAAACAATATAAAAATGAAATATATTGGGGCAGACCCATAACAGGTTATGGAGATCAAAAGGCTAAACTTTTAATGGTTGGCTTAGCTCCTGCAGCTCATGGCGGTAATAGAACAGGAAGAGTTTTTACTGGGGATAGGTCGGCAGACTTTCTATTTAAATGTTTATTTGAAGCTGGTTTTTGTAATCAACCAATTTCAATAAATAAAAATGACGGTCTTGTTCTGAAAAATCTATACCTAACTACAGCTCTAAAATGTGTTCCTCCAGGAGATAAACCTACTTCATCAGAGCTTAAAACTTGTTTTAAATTTTTTAATAAAGAAATTAATCTATTAACAAATACCTCAACTATATTAGCTTTAGGTAAAATCGCACATGATGCTTGTATAAATTACTACAAACAAAATTATGATATAAAAAACAAAGACTATATTTTTGGTCACGGAAGTAAAAACAAGCTTCCAGACAATAAAGTATTGATTGGCAGCTATCACCCTAGTCCTAGAAATGTAAATACAGGAAGGATAAACAAAATTAAAATGGTTAATTTACTAATTAAAGTTAAAAAAGACTTGGATAAAAAATGAGAAAATTTTTCTTTCATGATCCAAAACTACTAATTTATGGATTTTTAATAATTTTTTTTGCTAGTTATGGTCAAACATTTTTTATTGCACTTTTTAATGATGATATAAAAAATCTTTACTCTCTTACAGATGGCCAATTTGGTTTAATATATGCATTGTCCACTACATTAAGCTCATTATTGCTTATAAATTTTGCTAAACTTATCGATTTCATTGATTTAAGAATTTATTCTTTGTTAGTGACTCTAGGATTGTTTATTTCATGTTTAGCAATTTATATTTTACCACCAAGTGTGATTTATCTTTTTTTAATAATTTTTTCATTAAGGTTTTTTGGTCAAGGAGCAATGAATCATGCCGGAATAACAACAATGACAAGATATTTTGGAAAAGATAGAGGCAAGGCTATATCTATTGGAAATCTTGGAGGAATGTTAGGAGTGATGTTTCTACCTTTTTTAGTAATTTATTTAAACTATTATTTTAACTTCAAGCAAATCTGGTTATTATGCTCTTTAAGTTTGTTAATCTTTTTACCAGTTTTATATTTTACGTTAAACAATCAAAGCTCAAGACAAGAAAAATTTAAAGAATCAATTAATAAAGATAGTAAAAAATGGAAAACTATTGATGTAATTAAAAATAAAAATTTCTTAATTTATCTTCCAATTACAACTGCTTTTTCTTTTATAGGCACAGGTTTAATGTTTCATCAAATTTTTATTTTCACTCAAAAAGGATGGACTATAGAAATGTTAGGTGTAGGATTTATTTTTTTAGGTGGTTTTTCTATTTTTGGTCTGCTTTTAGGAGGCCCACTAATAGATCTACTAAATCCAAAAAAAGCAATATTATTCATTTTGTTTCCAATTTTTTTTGGATTACTAATTTTAATTTGGCTAGATAGTTATTTCTTTCTACTATTATATATGTCTCTTTATGGTTTTAATCTTGGAATTACAGCTCCTTTCATTGGCTCACTATGGGCTGAACTATTTGGATTAGAAAGTTTAGGTACAGTAAAAGCCCTTTTTCATGCAATTGGTGTACTGGCTAGTGCTTTATCTCCAGTTATCTTTGGTTATATAATTGATTGGGGTTTTGGTATTGGATTAATTTCATTTGTTTCTTTATTTATAATTATAGTTGCAACTATTTTACCAATCGCTCTAAATATAAATGATTAAGGATACAACAAAAGATATATCAGAAAGTTTAACTTTTCTTTTAAAAGAATATAAAAGACTTAAAAAAAAGAAAGAAATGAATAAAATTTCAAATTCAGAAAATGAAACATTAAAAAAGCTATCCTCTTTTTTGGGTAAAAAATAATGTCGTTTACTGTTATTGATCAATACAATAGTTTTGTCGAAAATAATTTTATTAAATCAAATCGATCACAATTAGATGTATTAAAAAAAATTGATAATATTTGGAATAAAAATAAAAAAAACAATCTTTTCTCAAACAGTAGTAAAAAGAATGGTATCTATCTATATGGAAAAGTTGGCACAGGAAAAACATTTCTTTTAAATCTTTTCTATCAAAATTCAAAAGTGGGTACCAAAATCCATTTTAATAATTTAATGATAGAGATTCATAGAGTTATTAAAGATTCATCAAGTAAAGATGAAGCAATTGAAGATTATATAAAAAATTTGGGGAAAAAATTTAAAATACTTTTTGTTGATGAAATGCATATTTTTAACATTGTAGATGCATTAATTATTAAAAAAATTTTTTTCTTTTTATCAAAATATAAAATATTTTTGATTATTTCATCAAATTTTCATCCTGATGATTTGTATAAAGATGGACTCCAAAGAAATGACTTCTTGCCTTTTATTGATATAATAAAAAAAAATTATGAAATTATCAATATCAATATTAATACAGACTATAGGAGGGAGACACTTAATCAATCAAAAACATACTTTACTCCTATTAATCAAGAAACAAATGATGAATTTAACAAGCTTTTTAATCGGTTTGTAGACAATTCACATATTACAACCATAAGTGTAAAATCTAATAGTAGAGAAATTATATTTAATAAATGTTCATCAAATATATTAATGACAGACTTTGATAAAATTTGTGAAGATAATTTAAGTCATTTAGATTATGATAATATAGCAAAAAAATTTAGATTAATTTTTCTAAATAATGTTCCAGAGTTTAATCAAGAAAAAAAAGATTCCTGCCGCAGATTTATAAGCTTAATTGATATGCTTTATCAGAATAATTGTTCAATAGTTATATTGGCATCTAAGCCTATTAATTCTTTAAATAGTATTACTAATCTTGCTGAAGAATTCAAAAGAACCGCTAGCAGACTATATGAAATGACAATTGTGAAACCAGATTAATGAAATACATTATTAGAATTTTTATTAGTGCAATAGTTTTATTAGTATTACTTTATTTTACCATAGGTTTCTATGTGGCCTATCAAATTTTAAAAATAGATCCAACATGTGGTTTACATGAAGGATCTCTTCCAAATTCGTGGAGCACTAAAGTTGACTCACATGAATATTCTATTTTGGCACAGCAATTAGTAAGAGAAAACTTTAACTTTAAAGAATACTATTTAGATGAATGGCAAGATGTGTATTTTCAATCTCGTGACTCCGATATTAAGATTAATGGATGGTTGTTTAATTATTTTCCTAATAGACCGATAATAATCGTTACACATGGTATAAGCCCAAATGGTAAATGTAAGTCTGAGTCTAACATTATTACAAGTTTTTTAGTTAATAAAAATTTTAATGTTCTCACAATAGATTTAAGAAACTATGGTCAAAGTGATACTGTGAGCAGTTACGATGATTTAGGATTAAAGTCGTATAATGATATTCTTGGTGCATTCGACTTTTTAAAACAAATTGGTTTCAAGTCTACTAGTATAGGCCTTCATGGAATTTCTCTTGGAGCTAGTACATCTATTTTTGCAGCAAATGCAGAGCCACAGATACAAGCAATTTGGGCTGACAGCCCTCTTGCTGAATTCAATATGATTTTAAAAGATGAAATAGCAAGGTATGGCCTTGCCATAGAATTTGGACCAGCTGTAAGTTTTGCTGGAAGAATTTTAACTGGAATAGACCCAAGGCAACTATCTCCAGCTAAAAAATTATCAGATAAACAATTCTATTTTTTTACTCACGGTGATTTAGATACTAGAGTATTAACAAGACATTTTAATTATTTTAAGGAATACACAAATCAAAATAATATTAATGCTGAGTTTTGGTTAGCTGAAGACTCCTATCATGTGGATGCTATGTTTAAATTTCCAGAAGTATACTCTAAAAAGATGGAAGATTTTTTTAATAAAAATTTAGAGTAGGCCGGACTCTAAAACTAGTTTTGCACCTTGGCAGACACCTCTCTAGAATAAGAAACTCAATTAATTATCAAACGGCGGGTAAGATAATTAAAATTCTTGGCGTTCCTCCGAAGCTAAGAAACGAGTATTATCCGGCTTATTAAGAGTAATATCTATCTATTTAAAATTCAAGATTTTTAGTTAAATTTGGCATTAAATTTGGATGATTTTCATAAAATTTGGCACTTTTTATCAACATTTTACAAACTTCCGTGATAGTAAGAAAAAATAACTAAACCATTAATATTTTGAAATTTGAAGAAAAATACTTACTTATGAAACATAAAAAAAATGAAAAAAATGACTGATAATAGACCATTATCACCTCACCTATCTATTCACAAAAGAGTACTTACAGCAGTATTTTCAATTTTTCATAGGATATCTGGAATAGGGTTAAGTGTGGGTGCGCTATTAATTTCAATTTGGTTTTTTTTAATTAGTTTTGGTCCCGAATTTTATATTTATTTTGAAACTCTCTCTAAGAGTATTTTGTTTAAACTAGTTCTAATGATTTGGACTGTTGGTATTTTTTACCATTTATTTAATGGATGTAGAAAATTATATTGGTCATTCGGTATTGGAATGGAATTATCTCAAGTATATAAATCGGGTTATGCTGTTATATGTTTAACTTTAATTTCTAGTTTAGTTGTCTGGTACTTCGCATGAAAAATTATGCTTTTAAATGGTTAACCCAAAGAATTACTGCTTCAATTTTAATACCATTGACGTTTTGGTTTATATACTCTGCAATATCATTATCAAAGATGACTTATTCTGAAATAGAAATTTTTTTTCAATCCTATGTTAATGCATCCTTATTTTTTGTGATGATGCAATCTATGCTTCTGCATTCAAAATTAGGACTGCAAACAATTATTGAAGATTATGTCACATCGAAAAAGACAGCCAAATTTATTAAAGTATCAATTAATTATCTTATTTATTTTATCATGATTTTAATTACTGTAAATTTAGTGAGAATGGTGTTTTAAATGACTAATTCATACAAAATTATTGATCACCATTATGACGTTGTAGTTGTCGGAGCTGGCGGGTCAGGACTGAGAGCTACCCTTGGATGTGCAGAAGCCGGATTAAAAACAGCCTGTATATCAAAAGTGTTTCCAACAAGAAGTCATACTGTTGCAGCACAAGGTGGAATTGGAGCAGCACTAGGTAATATGGGTGAAGATAATTGGAAGTGGCACATGTATGATACAGTTAAGGGTTCCGACTGGCTTGGTGATCAAGATGCAATTGAATACTTATGTTCTAAAGCCCCTGAAGCAGTAATTGAACTTGAAGAATATGGCATGCCTTTTAGTAGAACAGATGATGGCAAGATCTATCAAAGACCTTTTGGCGGACACTTAACCAATAATGGCGAGGGAGCTCCTGCTATGAGAGCTTGTGCAGCAGCTGATAGAACGGGACATGCTTTACTCCATACACTTTATCAGCAATCACTTAAAAATAATGTAGAATTTTATATTGAATATTTTGTTTTAGATTTAATTTCTGATGATCAAGGTAATTGCATTGGTGTGGTAACATGGTGTTTAGAGGATGGATCAATCCATCGATTTTTATCTCATCAAACAATTCTAGCTACTGGTGGATATGGAAGAGCTTACTTCTCATCCACGAGTGCTCATATTTGTACTGGTGACGGTAGTGCAATGGCTTTAAGACAAAACCTACCTCTTTCTGATATGGAATTTATTCAGTTCCATCCAACAGGAGTTTACGGTGCAGGAGTGTTAATCACTGAGGGAGCAAGAGGAGAAGGTGGATATTTAACTAATAGTGATGGTGAGAGATTTATGGAAAGATATGCTCCAAATGCAAAAGATCTAGCATCAAGGGATGTAGTAAGCCGAGCAATGACTATTGAAATTAGTGAAAATAGAGGCTGTGGAGATAATGCCGATCATGTGCTACTTCATCTTGAGCACATTGATGCTGATACATTACATAAAAGATTACCAGGTATATCAGAAACTGCAAAAATATTTGCCGGAGTTGATCTAACTAAAGATCCAATACCAGTTCTTCCAACAGTTCATTATAATATGGGTGGAATACCGACAAATTATAGAACTGAAGTTTTAAGGCCAACAAATGAAAATCCAGATAATATATGTGAAGGTTTAATGGCTGTCGGTGAGGCTGCATGTGTTTCTGTACACGGTGCTAATAGATTAGGAACAAATTCATTAATCGATCTTGTTGTTTTTGGCAAAGCAGCTAGTCTAACATGTAAAGAAAAAGTAAAACCAAATTCTAAAAAAATTGAAATTAGTAAATCAAAAACAGATAATATTATTGAGCGATTTGATAAGATTAGAAACAGCAAAGGAAACTCAACAACTGGAGAACTTCGCACTTCCATGCAACATATAATGCAGCAAAAATGTGCAGTATTTAGAACTCATGATCTCATATCAAAAGGTATTGAAGAATTTTCAAAAGTCGAAAGCTCTATGGATGATATAGATATTAAAGACAAATCATTAATTTTTAATACAGACTTAGTTGAAGCTTTAGAATTACAAAATTTAATGGTTCAATCAAAAGTAACTCTTCATTCTGCGTTAAATCGAACTGAAAGTAGAGGTGCACATGCAAGAGAAGATTATAAAGAAAGAGATGATAATAATTGGTTAGTTCATTCTTTAGCCTGGTTAAACGATAAAGGAGATGTGAGTATGGGTTCCAGAGGTGTTCATATGAATACTCTAACTAATCATGTTCAACCAATACCACCTAAAAGAAGAGTTTACTAATGGCTCAGTTTACACTTCCTGCAAATTCAAAAATAACTAAAGGGAAAACTCACCAACTAAAAGAACCTGCAAAAGATCCAAAGAAACTTGCAATCTACAGATGGGATCCCGAAGATGATAAAAATCCTAGGATAGATAATTATGAGATAGATCAAGAAAAGTGTGGCCCAATGGTATTAGACGCACTTATGAAAATAAAAAACGAAATTGATCCAACTTTAACATTTAGAAGATCTTGCAGAGAAGGAGTTTGTGGTTCCTGTGCTATGAATATTGATGGTGTTAACACATTAGCATGTTTGAAAAGTATGTCTGATGTTAAGAATGAAATAAAAATTTACCCTCTTCCACATATGCGTGTAGTAAAAGATTTAGTTCCAGATCTTAGCAAAGCTTATGAGCAACTAGCTTCCATTAAACCTTGGTTGCAGCGTGAAAAAACAAATGAAGAAAAAAACTCAGTAGACGAAAAAAAACAATCACCAAAAGATAGAGAAAAACTAGATGGTAAATGGGAGTGTGTATTATGTTTTTGCTGCACTACTTCTTGTCCAAGTTATTGGTGGAATGGAGATGAATATCTAGGACCTGCAGTCCTTTTACAAGCAGCAAGATGGGTAAGTGACTCTAGAGACTCAGAAAGAAAAGAGAGATTAAAAGCAATAAATGATTCATTAAAACTTTATAGATGTCATTCAATAATGAATTGTACTAGGTCTTGTCCTAAAGGTCTAAATCCAGCCAAAGAAATTGCTGGACTTAAAAAGGCTATTGTTACAGAATTGTAATTAAAGTATAAAACTTAAATGAGAAAAAAAATTGCTCTTATTGGAGCAGGCAATATCGGTGGGACTTTAGCACAACTTGTTAGTTTAAAAGAATTAGGTGATGTAGTTTTATTAGATATTTTTGAAGGGATGCCTAAGGGCAAATCTTTAGATCTTGCTCAGTCATCTTCCATTGAGGGATTTCATGCAGATTTTAAAGGTACTTCAAGTTTTAGAGATATCAAAAATTCTGATGTAGTAATAGTTACTGCAGGTTTTCCAAGAAAACCAGGCATGTCCCGAGATGATCTTGTAGAAAAAAATTCTATTATCATTCAAAATGTAGGGAAAAATATTAAAAAATATTGTCCAAAAGCATTTGTTATATGCATTACTAATCCACTCGATGCAATGGTAAGTGTCCTTCAGAAATCATCAGGCCTTAAAACAAATATGTGTATTGGTATGGCAGGTGTATTGGATAGTTCAAGATTAAAATACTTTTTATCCAAGGAGTTTAATGTGTCAATTAATGATATCAGCGCTTTTGTCTTAGGCGGTCATGGAGACACGATGGTTCCGCTTATGCGATACTCAACAGTATCAGGTATTCCTGTACCTGAATTAATAAAGATGAAGTGGACAACAAAAAAAAATATCGACAAAATTATTCAAAGAACACGTGATGGTGGTGCTGAAATTGTAAAACTCATGAATACATCTGCCTATTATGCACCAGCTTCTTCAGCTATACAAATGGCAGAGTCATTTTTGTTAGATCAAAAAAGATTATTACCATGTGCTGCATATCTTAATGGTGAATATGGAGTAAAAGGACTATATGTTGGAGTTCCAGTTATCATTGGCAAAAAAGGTGTTGAAAAAATTATTGAATTAAAACTTAATAATAATGAAAAGAAAGAATTTAATCATTCCGTTAAAGCAGTAAAATCATTAACTACATTGTCTAACAAGCTTCTAAATAAGAAAAATAAAAAATAATTGTATTTTTCATCTAATCTAACTATTACCTTTTTATCAAAATGAATTTGCATGAATACCAAGCCAAAGATCTACTAAGAAAGTACAATCTACCTATACTTGAAGGCAAAAGTTACATTGAAAATGTTGATGATTTAGAAAAAGATTTACAAAATATAAAAGGACCACCTTGGGTTATCAAATCACAGATACATGCTGGAGGAAGAGGAGCAGGGAAATTTTTAAAACCATTTAATACAAAAGGTGGAGTACAAATAACAGAATCAATTGATGATGCACAAAAAATTGCAAAAGGAATGATGGGTAACATATTGATTACAAAACAAACAGGTAATGAGGGAAAGTTAGTAAATAGAATTTATTTAGAAGCTGGATGTGACATTGAAAGGGAATATTATTTAAGTATTCTTCTTGATAGGAATCAATCAAAATTAATGATGATGGTATCTGATGCTGGTGGTGTAGACATAGAAGATGTAGCTGAGAAAACACCAGAAAGAATTCAATATGTTTATTTTGATAACTTAGAAGATTTTACAATTAGTGATAGTCTTCAAAATAAATTAAATTTTTCTATTAATGAGTTTAACCAATTTAAAGAAATTGTTTCAAATTTATGTAAGGCCTATGTCGAAATAGATGCTTCTTTAATTGAAATTAATCCTCTTGTTGTGACAAAAGATGAAAAACTAATTCTTTTAGATGCTAAAATTAATATTGACGATAATGCTCTGTATAGACAGGCTGACATTGAAAAATTAAAAGATACTTCAGAAGAAAATGATTTAGAACTTGAAGCTTCTGAAAACGATATGATTTACATTAAATTAGATGGAAAAATAGGCTGCATGGTTAACGGAGCTGGTCTAGCTATGGCAACTATGGATATTATTAAACAATTTGGAATGGAGCCAGCCAATTTTTTAGATTTAGGTGGTACAGCAAATAAAGAAAGAGCCATTAAGGCTTTCAAAATTATTCAATCAGATAAAAATGTAAAATCTGTCTTCATAAATATTTTCGGAGGAATCATCCATTGTGATATGATCGCTAATGGCATCATTGATGCAATTAAAGAATTAGATTTTAAACTTCCTGTTGTTGTACGTTTTCAAGGAACAAATTCTAAAGAGGGAAGAGACATTATAAATAATTCATCATTAGGATTAATTTCAATTGACGATTTTTCAAATGCAGCTCAGAAAGCTGTGGAGTTATCAGAATAGTGTCAATTTTAGTTAATAAAAATACAAGACTTATTTGCCAAGGCTTTACCGGTTCACAAGGAACATATCATTCTGAACAAGCTATAGCATATGGTACAAACCTTGTAGGTGGTGTAACGCCTGGTAAAGGAGGGCAGACCCATTTAAATTTACCGGTGTTTAATACCGTTGCTGATGCAGTTAAACAAACTGAAGCAAACGCAACAGTCATTTATGTGCCTGCTAAGTTTGCTGCTAAAGCAATCCACGAAGCTTTAGATGCAAACATTGAATTAATTGTATGCATTACAGAAGGTATTCCAGTCTTAGATATGATTGATATAAAAAAAAGAATTATTAACAATAAAACATATTTGATTGGGCCAAACTGCCCAGGTTTAATAACACCTTCCGAATGCAAGATTGGTATCATGCCTGGTTTCATCCATAAAAAAGGTAAAATAGGTATAGTGAGTAGATCAGGAACATTAACTTATGAAGCTGTTGCACAAACAACAGAGGTAGGATTAGGTCAATCAACATGTGTTGGTATTGGTGGAGACCCAATACATGGAATGGATTTTGTAGATTGTATAAAGTTATTTTTAGAAGACGATGAGACCGAGGGAATATTAATGATAGGTGAAATTGGTGGCGAGGAGGAAGAAAATGCGGCAGAATTTATTTCAAATTCAAAAAGAAAAAAACCAGTTTCAGCATTTATAGCTGGACAATCTGCTCCTAAAGGAAAACGTATGGGTCATGCAGGTGCTATCGTTTCAGGCTCAAAAGGTACAGCACATTCCAAAATTAAATCTTTAGAAAATGCTGGAGTTTTGGTATCAAAATCCCCGGCATCATTGGGAAAAACTATGAAATTAGCAATGCAAAATGGGAATAATTAGTTTCCATTAGTATGATTGTTATGCGAAATAGTTTTAGTTTAGTAGAAATCTATGAATGATACTTTCTTAAATAGTGCTAATGCTCCATATGTAGCCGAACTATATTCTAAATTTAGAAATGACCCTGAAAGTGTAGATACAACTTGGAAAGATTTTTTTAATAATTTAAATGAAGATGACTACTCTGTTCTTAAAGATTTTGGAGGACCAGAATGGAAAGAACGTCCATCAAGTATAATAGATAAAAATTACATAACCAAGGTCATAAAATCAAATACGAATTATAATTCTGAGGAATTTAGAATTTCAACTTTAGATTCAATTAGAGCATTAAGATTAATTAGAGCTTTTAGAATTAATGGACATCTAATTGCAGATCTTGATCCTTTAGGAATATCTGAAAGAGAGTATCCTCAAGAATTAGATTATAAAAGCTATGGTTTCATTGAATCAGATTTAGAAAAAGAAATATTCATTGATGGAAGTTTGGGTTTAGAAAAAGGTAAATTAAAAAATATTATTAAAATATTAAAAGAAACTTATTCTGCTTCAATTGGTGTTGAATTTTTACACATACAACAAGCTGATCAAAAACAATGGGTCCAAGAAAGAATTGAAGAAGTAAGAAATAAAACAAATTTTACAAATGAGGGAAAAAAAGCAATCTATAAAAGATTAGTTGAATCAGAACTATTTGAGCAGTTTTTAGATAAAAAGTTTTTAGGTACAAAGAGATACGGTATCGAAGGTGGTGAAGCGATGATACCTGGGATAGAGCAAATTGTTAAACAGGCATGTTTGTCTGGAATTGAAGATATTATTATTGGAACAGCTCATCGAGGGAGACTAACACTTCTATCAAGTGTTTTGGAAATGCCTTACAAAAAAATATTATCAAAATTCCAAGGATCTTTAAACGATCCAAATGAGGTACTAGGTTCGGGTGATGTAAAATATCATTTAGGAGTTTCTACTGATCGTGAATTTGAAAAAAAGAAAATTCATTTATCGCTCACTTCTAACCCATCACATTTAGAAGCAGTTAACCCAGTTGTGGTAGGAAAAGTAAGAGCTAAACAAACTTTAGCTAAAGATAAAACAACAGATAAAGTTATAGGTTTATTAATTCATGGAGATGCAGCAATAGCTGGACAAGGAGTTGTGGCTGAAACATTTGCTATGTCACAATTAAGAGGTTTTAAAACAGGTGGTACCATTCATTTTGTAATTAACAATCAGATAGGTTTTACAACTATGCCACAATATGGACGATCAGCACCTTATTGTACTGAAATTGCAAAAATGGTTCAGGCACCAATATTTCATGTTAATGGCGATGACCCAGAAGCAGTAGTTCATGTTTGTAGACTTGCAACAGAATTTAGAAATAAATTTAAAGTCGATGTTGTTGTAGATATGTTTTGCTACAGAAGATCAGGACATAACGAAGCTGATGAACCTTCTTTTACTCAGCCACTAATGTATAAGGCTATCAAAAAACAAATTACTACAAGAAAAAAATATGAAAAAAAATTAATTGAGAATAATACTCTTTCAGAAGAAGAATCTAGAGATATTGTAGATTCTTTTAAAAATTTTTTAGATAAAGAATTTGAATCAACTAAAAATTATAAACCAAATAAAGTAGATTGGTTAGAGGGAACTTGGACAGGTTTATCTACTGCAACATTTGATGCAAGAAGAGGAAAAACATCAGTAAAAGAAAAAACATTAATTAACATTGCTAAGAAAATTCATGAAATACCTGCAGATTTTAATGCTCATAGAAGAATAAAAAAAATTTATGGGGATCGATTAACAAGTGTCATCAACGGAAAAGGTATTGATTGGGCAACCTCTGAAAGTTTAGCTTTAGCAACACTTCTTGATGAGGGATACGGTGTTCGAATATCTGGACAAGATGTTGGAAGAGGAACATTTAGTCATAGACATGGTGTTCTATACGATCAAGAAAACGAAAATCGTTTTGTTCCATTAAGACACTTTCAAAACAAGCAAGGTTATTTTGAAATTATAGATAGTTTTTTATCTGAGTTTGGTGTTCTTGGTTTTGAATATGGATATTCACAAGTTGATCCTAAGACACTTGTTATATGGGAAGCACAGTTTGGTGATTTTGCAAATGGCGCACAAATTATGATTGATCAATTCATTAGTTCTGGAGAAAGAAAATGGCTTAGAATGTCTGGTTTAACGATGCTTCTTCCTCACGGACATGAGGGCCAAGGTCCTGAGCATACAAGTGGAAGATTAGAAAGATTTTTACAGATGTGTGCGGAAGATAATATGCAAATTGTTAATTGCACAAGTCCTGCTAATTATTTTCATGTTTTAAGAAGGCAACTACATAGAAACTTTAGGAAACCTCTAATTATATTTACACCAAAATCTACACTTAGACATAAATCTAATGTTTCTAATATTGAGGATTATATTAATGGATCAACTTTCCATAGAATTCTTACTGATAAATTATCTTTTAAAGAAAAAAGGAAAAATAAAAGATTAATCATTTGCTCTGGTAAAATATATTTTGAACTTGCAGATCACATAGCAAAAAATAAAATTAAAAATCTCTCCATAATAAGATTGGAGCAGATTTATCCATTTCCTTATGAAAACTTTAGAGATGAATTAAAACATTATACGGATGCTGAAATTATCTGGGCACAAGAAGAGCCAAAAAATATGGGTGCCTGGGGTTTTGTGAAAGGTAGATTGGAAAGTGTTATGCAGGAAGCCAAAGTTAAACAAGAAAAAATATTCTATGTTGGTAGAAGTCCAGCTGCGTCTCCTGCCGCTGGTTCTTTAGAAAGACACTTAAGTAACCAAGAAACTATTATAAAAATGGCAACTGAAGATTCGATTAGCAAAATTATCAAATCTTGGGCAGGTATTTCAACAAAATTAAAGACTAATCTGCCAATTGAATAAATTGACGTAAATGTTATTAAGCATTTAAATAATGAGCACTGAATTAATAGTTCCAACACTTGGAGAGTCAATTACGGAAGCAACTGTTTCAAAATGGCTTAAGAAAATAGGCGATAATTTTGAAGCAGATGAACCTTTAGTTGAAATTGAGACTGACAAAATTACAGTTGAAGTACCAGCACCTCATGCAGGCTCCCTAAAAGAAATAAAAGTTTCTGAAGGCGCTGACGTTGAAATTGGTGGTATTTTAGGAATCTTAGATGAATCAAAAGGTAAAACACCAAGTCCTAAAAAAACTGAAACTAAAGAAGAAAAAATAAAAGAAGAAGTAAAAGCAGTTAAGGTTGAAACAAAATCTTCGCCTGCCAAATCTTCACCATCTGCAAGAAAAATTGCTGAAGAAAATAATATTAAACTTGAATATGTCACCTCATCTCGTTCTGATGGCAGAATTAATAAAGAAGATGTAGTTTCTCATCTTTCTTCTTCAAATAAAAAAACCACTAACAAAGGTGAAAGAGAAGAAGTTGTTAAAATGTCTAAAATCAGACAGACAATATCTAAACGTTTAAAGGAGGCTCAAAATACAGCAGCCATACTTACGACTTTCAATGAAATTGATATGTCCAAAGTTATGGAAATTAGAAAATCAAAAAACCAAGAATTTCAAAGTCGGTATGAGGTCAAATTAGGTTTCATGTCTTTTTTTGTAAAAGCGGTAGTAAAAAGTTTACAAGAGTATCCAGCTGTGAATGCTGAAATTAAAGATGAAAATATAATTTATAAAAATCATTTTGATATAGGTATAGCTGTTGGAACTGAAAAAGGATTAGTCGTACCAATACTTAAAGACGCCAATCAATTGAGTTTTGGAGAAATAGAAACTAAAATTATTGATCTTAGTACAAAAGCCAAAGATGGAACGCTGACCATGGATGATTTGACTGGTGGAACTTTTACAATTTCAAATGGTGGCGTTTACGGATCAATGCTCAGCACCCCAATAATCAATAGACCTCAATCTGGAATTTTAGGGATGCATAATATTCAAAAAAGAGCAGTAGTTGTAAATGATGAAATAGTAATTAGGCCAATGATGTATGTTGCATTAAGTTATGATCACAGAATTATTGATGGAAAAGAAAGTGTTGGATTTTTAGTGAAAGTGAAAGAACTTCTAGAAGATCCATCCGAATTAGTATTAGGAATATAAAATGGAAGATTTTGATTTAATAGTAATTGGTGCGGGACCTGGCGGATATGTAGCTGCAATCAGAGCAGCTCAACTTGGAATGAAGGTTGCTTGTATAGAAAAAGAGCCATCACTTGGTGGAACTTGTTTGAACATTGGATGCATACCTTCTAAAGCATTATTAAATTCATCTGAAAAATTTGTTGAAATTTCAAATCATGCTGAAGAGCATGGCATAAAAACATCAAAGATAGATTTAGACCTAAATGTTTTGATGGATCGCAAAACTAAGATTGTAAAAAAACTTACAACAGGGATCGGTTTTTTATTTAAGAAAAATAAAATAACGCATATTCCTGGCATGGCTTCATTTGTAGATAAAAATACTATTTCTATTACAAATGGAAAAAATGAAATTACTGCCAGTGCTAAAAATTTTATTATCGCAACAGGATCATCTTCGATTGAGATACCAAATATTCCTGTTGATGAAAAACAAATAGTATCTTCAACAGGTGCTCTTTCTCTATCTAAAATACCAAAATCACTCCTAGTTATAGGTGGTGGATATATTGGACTAGAGATGGGATCAGTATGGAGTAGATTAGGCTCAAAGGTAACAGTTGTTGAAGCTCTTGACAGAATTGTTCCAACTATGGATGGTGAAATTGCAAAAGAGTTTATGAAAATGTTAACTAAACAAGGATTAGAATTTAAATTATCTCATAAAGTTAGTTCTGCAAAATCTGGTAAGTCTGGTGTAGATGTTGAGATGGAAACATCAGATAAAAAGAAAATAAAAGAAAACTTCGAAATAGTTTTAATGTCAGTAGGAAGAAAACCAAACACAGAGGGACTGGGTCTCGAAAAAATAGGTATTAAATTAACCGCAAAAAAATCCATTGAAATTAAAGATAATTTTCAAACTTCTGTTGAAGGAATCTACGCAATTGGCGATGTAGCTCCAGGACCAATGCTAGCACACAAAGCTGAAGAAGAAGGAGTGGCTTGTGTTGAATTTATAAACGGTCAAAAACCTCATATAAACTACGACGCTATACCAGCGATTGTTTATACCAATCCAGAGATAGCATCAGTTGGAAAAACAGAGGAACAACTCAAGCAAGAAAAGAAAGACTTCAAGGTTGGAAAATTTCCTTTTATGGCAAATGGCCGTGCCTTAACTACCTCCGCATCAGAAGGATTTGTTAAAATTTTGGTTGATAAACAAACAGATGAAATTTTAGGTGCTCATATAATCGGTCATGATGCTGGACAGTTGATCGCTGAAATTGTCACGACAATAGAATTCGGTGGTAGTGCAGAAGATATTGCTAGAGTATGTCATGCTCATCCGACAACTAGTGAAGCAGTAAAAGAAGCAGCTTTAAGTGTAGATGGTAGAGCAATTCATATTTAAATTTTAGCTAGATCCATTCCTTTTTTGTATTTTTTTGATGATTGTTTTACAACTGCTTGACCGCACCTCATAACTTTTCTTTTATGATCAAAAGTCATTTTTGGTTCACCATGTAATTTCCACCCATTAGAGAGTGCCTCTGTTACTCTTTGGCAAAAATCAACAGTGTCATCATCTGTAATAAATCTATAACCTTTCATTTTACCTTCCTTTCATTTAATACTTAATAAATTTACTTCTATAATTTTAATTAAGTACTCAACAAGATCAGTTTGCATATCAACTGTGAATTTATTTTTATCCTTTGATCCCATAGCCAATATTAGACTATCTTCACGAAATTTAACTTTTAATAAAATATATGATTTTATCGTTGCTGATTTATTAGGAAAAAATAAAAGTAAACCTTTAGGATTTTGATTTAAATTTGTAACCATTTTGTTTTTAAAATAACTATTTGCAATTTTAATATCCAATTGTGATAAGTTTTCTGCTCTAATATTTTCATTTGTAACAAAACAATTCATTTCATCACAACCTAAAATTGTTTTAAGATCATTTTTAATTAAGCTTATTAATTTTTGTAAACTTTTTACATTTAGAATTCTAATTGTAGATTTTAGAATTCTTTTTTGAGCATTTAAATGACTTTTTCCTGCAAGTAGTACTTTTGTCATTTGATTTTGTAGATCTATATTTTGTTGCGATATTTTTTTATATCTATAAGCTTCTAAATCAACAACCTTATCAGAACTATTATCTACGGTTGGAAAATTTAGTTCATTAACTAATTCTGAATTTTTAATAAAAAAATTTTTATTTTTTTTTAAAAAATTTATTATTTGTTTTTCACTAATTTCATCTCCATGCGCCATGATGATTATTTTGGCAAGATTTGCTGTCCTGTTTTTGCCCAATCATCAAGAAATGCTTTCAGCCCTTTATCTGTGAGAGGATGTTTATATAATTCGTGAATAACTTTAGGTGGTAGAGTTGAAACATGGGCACCAATCACAGCTGCATCAATAAGATGTTGAGTATTTCTTACCGAAGCAACTAATACTTCCGTATCAAATCCATAATTTTCATACATTATTACTATATCTGAAATTAGATCCATACCTTTTTCACCAATATCATCGAGTCTTCCCACAAATGGAGAAATAAATGTTGCACCAACCTTAGCTGCTAGTAATGCTTGAGCAGCACTAAAACACAACGTTACATTTACCATGATATCTTTTTCTCTAAGAGCTTTGCATGTCTGAAGACCAGCAGGTGTAAGAGGAACTTTTACAGCAACATTCTTAGCTAATGATGCTAAGTATTCACCTTCTTCAAGCATTTTATCATATTCCGTTGCTGTCACTTCTGCACTTACTGGACCAGATACTATAGAGCAAATTGTTTTAATGGTTTCTCCCATATCTTTACCACTTTTTGCAATTAGAGATGGGTTTGTAGTAACACCGTCTATTAATCCACTAGGCATTAACTCTTCAATCTGAGGTATTTCAGCAGTATCTATAAAAAATTTCATTGTTTGTTGTATACCATATACAAGTTATTTAGAAAGTTAACATATAAAAAATACATAAATTTAATGTTGTACGATGTAGTAGTAACAAGACCTTTCGATAAAGTTTTCACTTATTCTTCAACAAATGAGCAACTTGAAATTGGTCAAATAGTCTTAGTGCCATTTGGAAAAAAAATAGAAGCTGGAATTATTTGGAAGAAGAATGTTAAAAATCCTGGATACGAAATTAAAGAGGTTACAAAAATTTGTAATGATCTTATCCTTCAGAATTCTTCAATCGATTTCATAAACTGGATCGCAAGTTACACTTTAGCTCCACTAGGAGCAGTTTTAAAATTATTTCTTATTAACAATGATATAGTAGAATTTGACAAAGAAAAATTAGATAGCTTCAATAATACCGAACCTGCTTTAGTGTCCTTAAGTGAAGAGCAAGAACATTCATTTAAAGAAATAACCCAATCATTTAATAAATCAAACAAACCTGTTTTATTAGAAGGGGTAACAGGCTCTGGTAAAACTGAAGTATATTTTGAAATAATAGATAAATTTTTAAAAGAAAAAAAACAAATACTAATAATGGTTCCAGAAATTAGCTTAACACCGCAATTAGAGACAAGAGTAAAGAAACGTTTTGGAATGGAAGTTTGTTTGTGGCATTCTAAAATTACAAAAAAAAATAGGCAAAAAATTTGGCATCAATGTTTTGCAGGCGATCCGGCCATTGTTATTGGTGCTCGATCAAGTTTATTTCTTCCTTTTACAAACTTAGGATTAATTGTTGTCGATGAAGAACATGATTCTAGTTATAAACAAGAGGACAATATACGATACCAAGCAAGAGATCTTGCAGTTGTAAGAGCTAAAATTGAAAAAAATTTTATATTATTAGCTTCAGCAACGCCGTCTTTAGAAACAATAAATAATGTTAAAATTAAAAAATATGATCAAGTCTATTTATCAAAACAATTTTCTGGAACTCCATTACCTGAAATTTCTATAATTGATTTAAATAAAAATAAACTTGATAAAGATAAATGGATATCACAATCAATTATAGATTCTATTTCTCAGTGCTTAGAAAATAAGGAACAAACTCTTATTTTTTTAAATCGTAGAGGATACTCTCCATTAACCTTATGTAACAGTTGTGGATTCAGATATGAATGTGATCAATGTTCATCATGGATGGTTATGCATCAACACAAAAAAATTTTTTTGTGCCATCAATGTGGAACTATAAAAAAATTAAATTTAGATTGTCCTCAATGTAATGAAAAAGATAGTATAAAATTTGTTGGTCCTGGAGTTGAGAGAGTTGCAGAGGAGTTAAAAGAATTCTTTCCTGGGAAAAATATTTCCATCATGTCTAGCGACAACGTTAACACACCAAATAAAATTAAAGAATTTATTACTGATATAAACAACAAAGATATAGATATAATTGTAGCTACACAAATTATGGCAAAAGGATATGATTTTCCAAATTTGTCATTAGTAGGAATAGTTGATGCAGACGCAGGTTTATTTGGTGGAGATCCAAGAGCAATAGAAAAAACTTTTAACCTACTTCAGCAAGTTGGAGGTAGAGCTGGTAGAGGAAAAAAAATTGGTAAAGTTTTTCTTCAAACATATTTTCCAGATCAAGAAATAATTAAATCCATTCAACTTCGAGAAAGAGAAGCTTTTATTGAAAAAGCTTTAAAAGAGAGAAAGAATTTTAATATTCCTCCCTTTGGATTTATGACTTCAATCATTATTTCTAGCCATACAAAAGCTTTAGCACTTAAACATTCTGAAATACTAGTTCGGCAAGATCGAAATAATGAAAATATAAAAATCCTAGGACCTGTTGAAGCTCCAATTTCTTTATTAAGAGGCCAATATCGATACAGAATATTATTGAAGGGCAATAGTAGAAAAAATCTTAATAAATTAACAAAGAAAATACTAGAAAAGGCCAAGTTGCCTTCTTCAATAAAGTTAATTATTGATGTCGATCCCTATTCATTCATGTAATTTACCCACATTTTTAAAAATATCCTCGATTTAACTCATTTGACGCACAAACTGACAGTTTACCTACTTTTTCTGATGTGTTATTAGCCTACTTCGAAACTTCTTATGAATTTTAAATATGTCATCTAATACATTATCAGGAGACCTGATTTCTGAAAGGTATGGGGAAGCTTTATATGATCTTGCTTCCGAAAAAAATTGTATTGACGATGTTTTGAATGATTTTGAACTAGTTGAAAAAGCTTTAAAGGAAAGTTCAGAATTGAGACAAGTTATTAAAAGTCCGTTAGTAAATTCAGATGAAAAACTTAACATTTTATTGAAGCTTTTTTCAAAAGCAAATCTAAATAAACTAACAATTACATTTTTCAAAGTTCTTGATAACAATAAAAGAATTGCAAACATCTTATCTATTATTTTACAATTTAAAAAAATAAACTCAGAAAAAAGAGGTGATATTAGTGCTGATATAACATCAGCAAATGAATTATCAGATGATGAAAAAAATAATATTACAAATCAACTTAAAAAATCTTTAGGTGAAAAACTTTCTTTAAATTTTGATGTTGATAAAGAAATTATTGGTGGATTAATTGTTAAGGTTGGTTCCAAAATGATTGATACATCTATAGCAAATAAAATTAATAAAATAAAAATTGCAATGAAGGGGGCATAATGGAAATTAAAGCAGCAGAAATATCGTCTGTAATTAAAGACCAAATAGCTAATTTTGAAACTAAGGCAGATGTTGCTGAGGTTGGAACGGTATTAAGTGTCGGAGACGGTATTGCACGTGTGTATGGTCTCGATCAAGTACAAGCTGGAGAGATGGTAGAATTTCCAGGCGGCATTAAAGGTATGGCCCTCAACCTTGAAATGGATAACGTCGGTGTTTCAATCTTCGGTGATGATACTGGAATTAAAGAAGGTGATACTGTTAAACGTACAGGAGAAATTGTTGATGTTCCTGTCGGAAAAGAATTGTTAGGTAGAGTTGTTGATGGTTTAGGAAACCCCATTGATGGTAAAGGCCCTATTCAATCCTCTGAAAAAAGGAGAATTGAATTAAAGGCACCAGGTATTATTCCACGTCAAAGTGTATCAGAGCCTATGCAGACAGGAATTAAAGCACTTGATGCTCTTGTACCTGTTGGAAGAGGACAGCGTGAATTAATTATTGGTGATAGACAGACAGGAAAAACAGCTGTTGCTATTGATACAATACTAAATCAGAAAACTGTTAATCAATCAGATAATGAAAAAGAAAAATTATATTGTATTTATGTCGCGATTGGTCAAAAAAGATCTACGGTAGCACAAATTGTTAAAACATTAGAAGATAATGGTGCTATGGAATATACAATTGTTGTATCTGCAACTGCATCAGAACCTGCTCCACTTCAATTTTTATCAGCTTATACTGGTTGTACCATGGGTGAGTATTTTAGAGATAATGGCATGCATGCATTAATCGTTTATGATGATTTATCTAAGCAAGCTGTTGCCTATAGACAGATGTCTTTATTACTAAGAAGACCTCCGGGACGTGAAGCATATCCTGGGGATGTATTTTATATTCATAGTCGTCTTTTAGAAAGAGCTGCCAAAATGAGTGATGAGCATGGAGGTGGGAGTTTAACTGCTCTTCCAATTATTGAAACTCAAGCTGGAGATTTATCTGCTTACATTCCAACAAATGTTATTTCTATAACAGATGGGCAAATATTTTTAGAAACAAATTTATTTTTTGCTGGAATTCGTCCTGCGATTAACGTAGGTCTTTCTGTAAGTCGTGTTGGTTCTGCAGCACAAACAAAAGCAATGAAAAAAATTGCCGGTCCCGTAAAATTAGAACTAGCTCAATACCGTGAAATGGCTGCTTTTGCTCAATTTGCGTCAGACTTAGATGCTTCAACTAAACAATTACTTGATCGTGGTGCAAGACTAGTTGAAATCTTAAAACAAGGTCAATATTCGCCACTAACAGTTTCAGAGCAAGTAGTATCTATTTATGCTGGAGTACGTGGATATCTTGATAAAGTTGCGGTAGGTGATGTAGTTAAGTTTGAAGCTGAAGTATTAAATGAAATTAGAACTAAGCATAGTGATTTATTAGATGATATTGCCAATGAAAAAGAATTATCTAAAGAAAATGATGATAAACTAAAATCAATTTTAGACGAAATGGTTGGAAAGTTTGCAAGCAACTAACTTATGCCAAGTTTAAAAGATATCAAAACTCAGATCAATTCAGTTGGATCTACAAAAAAAATAACATCAGCTATGAAAATGGTTGCAGCAAGTAAGTTACGTAGATCACAAGAAAAGGCAGAAGCGGCAAGACCATATTCATCAAGACTAGAGGAAATGCTATCCTCTCTTGCATCATCTGCTGCATCTGGGGAAGGTATAATTAAACTCTTAACAGGCACTGGTAATGATCAGAATTATATCGTAGTTCCAGTAAGTGCTGATAGAGGTTTGTGTGGCGGATTTAACAGCAGTATAAATAGAGAAACTTTTAAATTAGTTAAATCACTTGAGGGCAATGGAAAAAAAGTTCAGCTAATGCCAGTTGGGAAAAAAAGTAGAGATTTTTTTAATAGAGTAATGAAAGATCAAATTATTGATAGCTTTGTTGATTTAAATGTTTCAAGTACTGGATACGAATCTGCATTAAATATTTCAAATAAACTTCAAGAATTATACTTTGATGAAAAATTTGATAAATGCATATTAGTATTTAACAAATTCAAATCAGCTATTTCTCAAGAAGTAACCCAGCAACAATTAATACCATTAGATGTTTCGAGTTCTGAAAAAGAAGAAGAAAAAGAAAATTCTTCAAATGCAATTTACGATTATGAACCTGATGAAGAAACAATTTTAAAAGACCTACTTCCAAAAAATGTTTCCATTCAAGTATTTAAAGTACTATTAGAGAGTGATGCGGGAGAGCAGGGTGCTAGAATGGCGGCAATGGATAATGCAACCCGAAACGCGGGCGAAATGATAGATAGTTTAACATTAAAGTATAATAGAACGCGACAAGCGTTTATCACAAAAGAATTAATAGAGATTATTTCTGGAGCTGAATCGATATAAAGGGGGATATATGGCTAATAATTTAACTGGAAAAATATCACAAGTTCTTGGAGCTGTAGTTGACGTGGAGTTCGATGGTGAATTACCTGCAATTATGAATGCTTTAGAAGTTGATAATAATGGAACACGATTAATGTTGGAAGTTGCACAACATTTGGGTGAAAATGCAGTTCGCACAATTGCTATGGATACGACAGATGGTCTAGTTAGAGGTCAGACAGCTACTGATACAGGCGCCCCTATTTCAATGCCTGTAGGCCCAGAAACTTTAGGTAGAATTATGAATGTTGTTGGAGAACCAGTTGATGAAAGAGGTGATATTGGAACAACTAAGTCTTACCCAATTCATAGACCAGCACCAGAGTTTGTTGATCAATCTACAGAAACTGAGGTTTTAGTAACAGGAATTAAAGTAGTCGATCTGCTAGCACCTTATGCAAGAGGTGGTAAGATTGGATTATTTGGTGGAGCTGGAGTTGGTAAGACAGTTTTAATCATGGAATTAATTAACAACATTGCAAAGGCGCATGGAGGATATTCTGTTTTTGCAGGTGTCGGAGAAAGAACTCGTGAAGGTAATGATTTGTATCATGAAATGATTGAGTCAGGAATTATTGATCTAAAAGGTAAGGATTCAAAAGTTGCACTTGTTTATGGTCAAATGAATGAACCACCAGGTGCGAGAGCTAGAGTTGCACTGTCAGGTCTAACCCAAGCAGAATATTTTAGAGATGAAGAAGGTCAGGATGTTTTATTCTTCGTAGATAATATTTTTAGATTTACTCAAGCAGGTTCAGAAGTATCTGCACTACTTGGACGTATACCCTCTGCTGTTGGATATCAACCTACACTTGCAACTGATATGGGGGCATTACAAGAGAGAATTACAACCACAAAAAAAGGATCAATCACTTCTGTTCAAGCTATTTACGTACCTGCAGATGACTTAACAGACCCTGCACCTGCTACTTCGTTTTCGCATTTAGATGCAACGACGGTCCTAAACAGAGCAATTTCAGAAAAAGGAATTTATCCTGCTGTTGATCCGCTTGATTCGACTTCACGAATTTTAGATCCACAAGTCGTAGGAGATGATCATTATAGAGTAGCAAGAGAGGTGCAAAGAGTACTTCAGACCTATAAAAGTCTTCAAGATATAATAGCAATTCTTGGAATGGATGAATTATCAGAAGAAGATAAATTAACTGTTGCAAGAGCAAGAAAAATTGAAAAGTTTTTAAGTCAACCATTCTTTGTTGCTGAAGTATTTACAGGATCTCCTGGAAAATATGTTGATTTAGAAGATACTATAAAAAGCTTTGATGGACTTGTAAAAGGAGAATACGATCATATGCCTGAAGCCGCTTTCTACATGGTGGGAGGAATTGACGAAGCAATTGAAAAAGCTAAGAAATTAGAAGCCGAAGCTGCATAATGGCAAAAATTTCTTTTGATTTAGTATCTCCTGAAAACCTTATATTTAATGATGAGGTTGGGATGATAATAGTTCCTGGAAAAGATGGCGATCTTGGTATTCTTCCAGGGCATAGCAAAGTAATGTCTTCATTAAGGCCAGGCAGAGTAATGGTTTATGGTGAAGATAAAAATTTGCTAAAATCATTTTTTGTATCTGGTGGATTTGCAGAAATTAATCCAGAAAAATGCATAGTGTTAGCTGAAAGTGTTGAGGAGTTAAGTTCCTTAGAAAAGTCTTTAGTAGAAAAAGAGATACAACAATTAGAGTCTCAAAATGAAATTAAAGCTAATGAACAACTATTAATTGCTAAAGCTAAATTAGATGCAATAAATTTCACCTTTTATAATAAGATTTAAATCTATTTAAACAATTCCTTTCTGTCTTATTAAATAATAGGGTTGGTTAGATAAATAATTATTAAACCCAGGAGAAAAACTAGAATAAAATTGCCCAGTAAATTCAAAATAATACTGAATTGGGTAAATCGTTTCAGTAAATGTTTTAGATATTTTTGATTTATAATATCCATTCGTTTTTATTAATTTCTTCTTAACCCACTTTTTAGATTGATTTACTTCTCTGTAATGAAGATAGGCAGGTAAGTTATTTTCTTTATTGAGTTTAAAAGATAAATAGATGGTCTCCCCCCTTTTAAAATTCTTTGGTGGTAAGTGATTGATTAATATATTTTGATCTGCTTTCCAGTTTTCAATATCATTGATTACTTTTAAATTACTTTTTAATGTCTTTACTAGCTTATTATTTTTTAAAAGATATTTTTTCATAGTATTAATATCTTCAACTATAGCCGGTAATCTATCATCCCATCTCCCTCTTAACCAGCTTTGTGGACCATAACTAAGATCAGGTAAATAATATTTCTTTGATATGATTGCTGCTTCTTCCCATGAATTTTTTGCTTTAATGTAATTTGTTAGTGCTTTATCTCCTACCTTTTTACATTTTGTTAGTAAATAGTATTCCCAAAGTATTGATGATTTAAATTTATAAGTAAAAAATTTGCCAATCGCAGATTGTATAATTACATCAATATAGATTCTTAAAAATATTGAATTGTTTTTCAGATTGTTTTTACTTTTAGCTTTTAATAAATATTTTTTGGCATTTTTTGAGAATTTATTAAGCCAAACAACCATTGATAAAGGTGAGTATTTATTTATCGATTTTTTTTTATACAGAAGATCAGCTAAATTTTTAGGTGACATTATTAATTGTGGATCACAGCTAGTTGCCATACCAAATCTACTATATTTGTGAAGATCGTAACTGTATGGTAACCATGGACCTTTTTTTACTATACTCATATTTTCATAAATTTCTGGCCAATATGAGTTATTAGATGCTGAAACACCATGCACAAGTGTAATAAATGGCAATACTCTGCTTGCATTTGCAAGTGCATTTGAAATATTTTTATAATCTTTACTAAAATAATAATTTAAATACCTTAGATATGTCTCTTCGTTAGTATTTGGATTATAATTTAATCTTCCCCAGATCCTGTAATTATAAATGTATTTCTCCCAATCATATTTTGTTCTAAGTTTGGTTACTTTATAATTAAATCTACCCCCTTTGATACCAGTACCCATTCTGCCTTTAAATGAAAGTGGCTCACAAAGTTCTGTCCCTAATGAACCACAAAAAGTAGATAATTTTCCATATCCAGATGCTAATTCATGATCAGCCCAAAGAAGTATCCTTTGAGTTCCAGGCCATATCCGAAATAAAATATTATATTTTCTATTTTCTTTTAGAAGATCACCATAACTATATCTTAAAAACTTTCTTGAACCTTCACTGAAAGTCCATTTTTTATTTACGGTTCGTCTTGGTGGAAATTCTTGTTTTCGAATTGATGCTTGATGATATGGGAGTCCCATATGTTCTGAAATATACTTTGGTGAAATTGATAAACTTTTGCTATATTTTAAAGCAATATTAATTAATTTATCATCAATACCTTTTGCATGGAGGTCGAGATTTATTTTACGACCGCAGTTTTTAATTGCTTCAAAATATATTTTCCAAAAAGAATAATCTTTTTCAGGTATTCCACACTCAACATGAACTCTTAGGGTTATACCTGTAATGCTTGGACATTTTTTTAATATTAATGATAAAGAATCTCTACAATATTTTGCATAATTAAGACCTTTTGGATAATTTAAAATCTGAAAGTTTGCATTTGGGACTTCATCAAAATCATATCTTTGTGTCCATATTGCCAATTGAAACTCTAAACCTCTCTTCTCTGCTTCTTTTGAAATATATTGAATAATATTCAAATTTTTTTTTCGTTCTTTTTTTGAAAATTTTGATAATTTAATTTTATAACCTTTTGGTTGTACAATAAAAGGATATGGTAAATATAAATAAACGTCTTTAATAAATTCATTTCCGTATGGATAATTATACTGCATGCCTAATGTAAGAGTAAATCTATTGAATCGTTCAGATATTAATAAAGTCAGATAATCATCCCAAGATTTTTTATTATAAAACCATGCTTTATCCTCATCTATGCTCTCAAAACATTTTGATATTGATCTAATTTTAGTTTCGGCTGACTCAATAATTTCTTTCTCTAAGATTAGTTTATTATTTTTTGAATATTTAATTATATCTGCAAGTTCAGTAATAGAATAAATAAAACCTCTACTATCATTTGCATATATTAGTATTATTTTATTATAAGGGATTATAGCAAAAGACTCATTTTTTTTAGTTAAATTAACTTTTAGATTGAAATTTTTTTTTAATATATTTTCATCATTAAATAAAAAAATAATATTTTTTTTTACATTTGTAATTTTTTTATTTAGTGCAATTTTTATATTATATCTTGAAGAGATTTTTTTAAGATAATTTAAACTCCATATTATTTTTTTATCTAATATTTTACTATCAATATATTTATAGGATACTATAAATTTTGATGCATTCATTTATTTACAAATAAATCTTTAAACTCATCTAATATTTTTTTGTATGTATTTCGTTTAAATGGAACAATATTTTCAACTAAAAGATTATGATTAGACCATCTCCATTCACTAAACTCTGGGTTTTCTGTACTAACGTTTATTTCTTCGTCTAAACCTTCAAAACGAAATGCAAACCACTTTTGTGTCTGACCCATGAACTTATGACCCCATGGAAGTGTTTTTAAAGTTTCAGAGGGAATCTCATAATTAATCCAATGATTTGATTTTTTTATCATTTTCGCATTTTTTGTTCCTATTTCTTCATACATTTCACGCCAAACAGCTTCCTCTGGATTTTCATTTTCATCAATACCACCTTGAGGCATTTGCCAATGCCCACTTGGGTGATCCATTCTTTTACCAACTAATATCTTATTATCGCGATTTAAGATCATCATTCCAACACATTTTCTGTATCTGTTTTCCATTGTTAGATTGATTTATTTAAATGGGGAAAATTAAATTTATATTTTGTTGGAATATTTAAAAAATTACATAAACTTTCTGTATCTTTTTCTTTTTTTAAATCTAAAATTAAAAAATTATTATTTCTATTATAAAAATATTTTTTAATTTCATTATTTCTTTGTATATAATAATTTATATAAGTGTCTTTGTCGTAAAGTAGTTTCCAATTAAAAAGTATCTTGTTATTATTTACTTCTGCAATATATTTTTGCATTGTCATTTTTCTATAACCTTCAAATAAATAATGAAATTTATCGTTGATTTCTTCTTCTTTTATATTTTTTAAATCTTCAATATTATATTTTTTTTGATCATATCTAATCATTGAATTGTACCAATCTTCAGGATCTCTTTCTGTAAGAATAAATTTACTATTAGGATATAAAGTATCTGCCACAATATAATAATTATCAATTGAAAAAGGCAAATCCTGAAATGCATCATACTTATTTACGAATTCATTTAAAGGGGCAAAATTTCCCAAATAAGTTTGTTTAGATATTTCCATTTCCTGATTTAATTGATTTGGTATTGAGTATCCATATATTTCTAATGTAGCTGCTAAAGAGGTTGTGCCTGTTTTATTTGCTCCAATACAAAATATTTTTGAAAAATTTTTATTTGACCTTACAATAGGTTTTATTTTTTTTGTTATTTCCTCTGGCTCCATCTTAATTATCTCTCAAGTTATATAAACTAATTCCCTTAACTAAATCAATTGCTCTTTGAAGTTGATAGTCAATCTCTAATCTTTTCTCAAATTCTGTTAACATTTTTTTAGAATCTTCATCTTGGTTTACATTTGTTTGTCCACTATCTAAAGAATCTTTAAGATCTGCCTCTGACAATGTTTTAAAATCAAAAGACTCAAACTCACCTTGTTCTATAATTATATCTGGAGTAATACCCTTTCCTTGTATTGATTTTCCAGATGGTGTGTAATATCTAGCAGTTGTTAGTCTAATTCCAGTTAAATTTTCACTATTGTTTACTTGAAATGGCATAATAGTTTGAACTGAGCCCTTTCCAAATGATTGTGTGCCAACTACTATTGCTCTTTTATGGTCTTGCAAGGCACCTGCAACTATTTCTGAGGCTGAGGCTGAGCCTCCATCAATTATTACAACAAGTGGTTTTCCAAGAGTCTTATCATTTTGTTTTGCTCTGTATCTTTTTATGTCTTTTTTATCTCTACCTCTTGTTGAAACTATTTCTCCCCTTTCTAGAAAAATATCTGTGACTTTTACAGCTTGTGAAAGTAATCCACCTGGATTTGATCTTACATCTAAAACATAACCTTTAGGATTATTGGTAGTAGATTGAATTTCTTTTATTGCTTCAATTAAACCCTTCTCAGTTTGTTCATTAAAAGATGTTATTCTTAAATATCCAATATCATCTATGATTTCACTTTTTACTGACCTAATATTTATATAATCTCTAATTATTTCAACATCAAATGGCTCAGCCCCCTCTCTTGAAATTGTTACAATTATTGGCTGTCCTTTTTCTCCACGCATTAACTCTACAGCTTCATTTAAGGTTAGTCCAAACACAGGAGTTTCATCAATTTGTATTATAAAGTCACCTGCTAATAATCCTGCCTTATAAGCTGGTGTATCTTCAATTGGTGAAATTATTTTTACAAAACCTTCTTCCATCGTAATTTCAATACCTAGACCACCAAATTTACCCTTGGTATCTAATTGCATCTCTTGCCATATTTCCTCATTCATATATCCTGAGTGAGGATCTAAACCTGACAACATTCCGTCAATAGCTTTTTCAATTAATTCTTTATCACTAACTTCTTCAACATAAGATGAACGTACACGATCAAAAACTTGTCCAAATAAATCTAGATATCTATATTTTTCTTCTTCATTACTTGAGGCATTTAAAGAGAATGGATATAAAAAAATAAATAATATTGAAATATTTTTTATTATTTTATTTAATTTCATAACATTAAGCTAGTTTTGTTTTTGAATTATCAAAGCTTAACTCCCATAATTTTTCTAAATTATAGAGATCTCTTGTCTCCTGTCTAAACAAATGTACAACTATCGAACCAGTATCTACTATTATCCAATCACACTGCGGTCTTCCTTCAGGATCAGGACATTTTATGCCGATTTTCTTTAAGCTCTTAATTAGTTCATCTGCTGTTGAGTCCACATGTTTAGTAGATCTACAAGTGGCAATGATAAAACTATCAGCAATAGATGACTTATTTTCTAAGTTTATAATTTTAAGATTTTCAGCTTTTGCATCATCTAAAATAGATAAAATCGTGTTTGATATTGATAAAGTACTAATTTTCACCTCTAAATTTTTTCCTTTGGTTTCTAATTTCAGTTGAAGAAATTTTTATTTCTTTATTGTCAATAAATAACCAAGACGGCACCTTATTAAATTCAAATAAATTAATTCTAGGTGTTTTTACTTTATTATTTTTGAATTTTTGTGATGCAATACTTTTCAATGCATTATTATTATATCCATGTCTTCTAAAAATAACAATAGACATGTTATTAAATATTTTTTCCCATTTTTCCCATTTATGTAAGTAAATTAAATTGTCTGCACCCATCAACCAAAAAAATTTAATATTTTTATAATGATTTTTAATATAATTGACTGTCTTGTATGAATAGTCAGATTTGATTTTCTTTTCTATTTCTTTAATTTTTATTGGAAAATTTCTTGTAATTTTCTTACAATTATTCATGCGCTCAAGATAAGTAGCAGGCTTATCAATCTTTAATGGATTTTGAGGAGTAACAAGCCACCAAACTTCATCTAGCTTAATAATTCTTTTAGCTTCAAGAGATATAAATAAATGTCCTTTGTGTGGAGGGTCAAATGAACCACCAAGCAAACCAATTTTTTTCAACTAAGGTCTTTCTTGGCCATTACCATTAACAACATATTTAAATGTAGTTAAATGTTTAGTTCCTACTGGCCCTCTAACATGTATTTTATCTGTTGATATTCCTATTTCTGCACCAAAACCAAATTCACCTCCATCGGCAAATTGTGTAGAGGCGTTTTTTAGAATTATGGCGCTATCAATTTTGTTATAAAATGTTGCAAATGTATCTTCACTATTTGTAATTATACTCTCAGTATGTCCTGAAGAATAATTATTTATATGTTTAATTGCATCTTCAACTCCTGATACAATTTTTACTGATAGTATTTTATCTAAATATTCTAATGACCAGTCTTCTTCGTCAGCACTTTTAAAATCATTATCTAATGATTTAATATATTCATCTCCTCTAATTTCACAATTTACTTCTTTTAAAGGCTTCAATATTCTCATAGCTTGATCTTTTATTTCTTCATCGATTAAAAGAGTTTCTGCTGCACCACAAATTTCAGGACGCCTCATTTTACTATTAAAAACTACTTTTTCTGCAATATTTAGATCAGCATTTTTATCAACATATACATGACATATACCATCTAAATGTTTTATTACTGGTATCTTACTTGTTGAATTAATTTTTTCAATTAGCCCTTTTCCTCCGCGAGGAATAATTACGTCAACATAATCTCTCATGCTAAGTAAATGATCAACTGCTTCTCGTTCAGGTGTATTGATCATTTGTACACAATGTTCAGGGAGACCAGCTTCCGTGAAAGCGTTTGTAATATTATTTACTAATTCCTTAGAAGAATAAAAACTATCACTACCACCTCTTAAAATTATACAATTACCAGATTTTATCGAAAGACAAGACGCATCAACAGTGACGTTCGGTCTCGATTCATATATCACCCCTAAAACACCAAGTGGTGTTGAAATTTTACGGAACTGCAAACCATTAGGTCTTTCCCATTTTTCTAATGTAATACCAATTGGATCTGGTATTTCGATTATATCTTCAATTGATGTAATCAATCCATCAATAGATTTTTCAGTTAATGTAAGTCTATTTATTAAAGGCTTAGCTAAAGATTTTTTTTCTCCATTTTCTAAATCTATTTTATTTGCTTCGAGAATTTTATTTCTGTTTTTATCTAAATTTTTAGTGAGTTTTGTTAAAGCAAGATTTTTTTGATCACTGCCACAGACTTTCATATTTAGAGAGGCAGATTTTGCTCTCTTGCCTAATTCAATAATATTATTTTCAATACTCATGTAGAAAGCTTAACTAAATTATCTTTATGTACCACTTCATCTCTTCCTTCGAAACCTAAAACTTTATAAATTTCTTTACTTTTTTTTCCAATAATTTTTTTTACATCATTGAAATCATAGGCTGATATACCTATTGCTACTTTGGTACCATTCTCAACTAAAATTGATATTACATCACCTCTTTTGAACTTTCCTTTGATATCTATTACGCCTGCAGGAAGAAGACTTTTATTTTTCAAAATTGCATTTTTAGCCCCTGTATCAATAATTATCGATCCTGATGGTTTTAAATGATTTAATAACCACTTCTTTTTGGACGAGTTTGTGGAAGTTAAGGGATAAAAAATTGTTGAATTTTTCTTATTAATATTGCTGATTGGTTTGTTTTTATCACTATTAGTGATTATTGTAGCACAACCATTTCCAGCACATATCTTTGCTGCTAAAATTTTTGTGGCTATTCCTCCACTACCTAGCTCAGAAGATTGAGAATTACCAAGTTCTTCAATTTTTTTATCAATTTTAAATACCTCAGATATTTTTTTAGCATTCTTATCTTTTTTTGGATTGCCTTGATATAAGCCATCAATATCACTTAACAAAATTAATAAATCAGCTTCAATCATTTGTGCTACTCGGGCTGCAAGTCTATCATTATCACCATAGCGAATTTCTTCAGTAGCAACAGTGTCATTTTCATTAATGATTGGGATTATGTTTTTGCTTTGTAATGATGATATAGTATTTCTAGCATTTAAATATCGTCGTCTTTCTTCACTATCTTCTAATGTTAATAGAATTTGAGAAACGCCTATCTTGTATTTTCCTAGTTTATTTCGCCATTGATGGGCTAATTCAATTTGACCAACTGAAGCTGCTGCCTGTTTATCTTCTAATTTTCTTAACTTTGTATTTGAAATACTTTTTGCACCTAATGCAATAGCGCCAGAACAAACAATCACAATTTTTTTTGTTTTATTCAATTCCGCAATGTCTTTACATAAATTATCTAACCATTTAAATTTGATTTTTTTTGTTTTCGAATCAACAATTGAATTCGATCCAATTTTTACAACTACTTTTTTATATTTTTTAATCATTTGTGAATTCATTATATTTGAATAAATAATCAATTAGATCATTTATACCTGCATTATTAAAACTTGATATAAAAAGAATCTCAGAATTTAACTTTTGATTAATTTTAATTTTTTTTTCTTCTAAATTTTCATGAAGTAAATCAACTTTGGTAAAAACAATTATTTCTTTTTTTGAATAAACTTTTTCACTATATTTTGAAATTTCGTTTCTTATTGTATTATAGTTTTCGAACCAATTGTCGTCGGTTATATCTAATAAATGAAGTAAATATTTACATCTCTCAATATGTGCTAAAAATTTATCTCCCAAACCTTTTCCCTCATGCGCACCTTCAATCAAACCTGGTATATCTGCTAATACAATTTCTTTATCAAAGCGCTTCACGGTACCAAGTACAGGATGTAAAGTTGTAAATGGATAATCCCCAATTTTTGGGTTAGCATTAGAAATTGTTGATAAGAGAGTTGATTTACCTGCATTAGGTAAGCCTATTACTCCTATATCTGCAAATAATTTGAGTGATAAACATATCCATCGTTCTTCTCCTAATTCACCTTTTGTAAATTTTCTTGGAGCTTGGTTAACTGAAGATTTAAAATGATTATTTCCTAAACCGCCATTACCTCCCTTTAATAAAATGTATTCTTCATCAATTTTTGTTAGATCAGTTAGCAATACCGTTTTATCTTCATTGTAAATTTCTGTTCCAGGAGGAACTTTAATAACCATGTTGCTTCCATTCGCTCCTGTTTGATTTTTTCCCCTTCCATTTTCACCTTTTTTTGCTTTAAAATGTTGTTGGTATCTAAAATCAATTAGTGTGTTTAAATTATCATCCACTTTAAAAATAATATCCCCACCTTTGCCTCCATCGCCTCCATTAGGGCCACCAAACTCAATGTATTTTTCCCTACGAAAACTAGCACAGCCATCTCCACCATTACCTGATGCAATATATATTTTTGCTTGATCTAAAAATTTCATAATAAATTTTTAATTAATTGGGATTATTGTTCTGTGGGAACAACTGATACAAAAGTTCTTACTCTTGTTTTTTTAAAAGCTACTTTTCCATTTATTGTAGCAAATATTGTGTGATCTTTACCTATGCCAACATTATCACCAGGATGAAACTTTGTGCCTCGTTGCCTAATAATAATGTTTCCTGCTATTACGTTTTCACCGCCAAATTTCTTAACTCCAAGTCTTCGACCCGCCGAGTCTCTTCCATTCCTAGAACTACCACCTGCTTTTTTCGTTGCCATTATTTATCTTCTTTTTTAGTTTTAACAGATTTTTTTACAGTCTTCTTTACTGATTTTTTCTTAGTAGGTGAAGCTTTATTTACTGTTTTTTTTGCAACTGTCTTATTTTTTGCAACTTTTACCTCTTTAGACTCAATTTTTTCTTTAGTAACTTTAGTTTCAGTTTTTTTAACTTTTTTTGTTTCAGGTTCAGCAGTTGACTTTTTTCCACCATAAGAAATTGATTCTATTCTTAATACAGTTAGATATTGTCTATGACCTTGTGTTAGTCTGTAATTTTGTCTTTTTCTTTTTTTAAAAACTATTATTTTTTTATCTCTGATTTGATCAACAATTTTTGCTTCAATTGAAGCATCTTTTAGTAATGGCTCTCCTAAGCTATTTGTGCTTTGATCACTGATCGCTAATACATCAGTAATAGACACTTTATCACCTTTGGATCCCTCAAGTTTTTCTACTTTAAGTATCTGACCAGCTCTTGCAGAGTATTGTTTTCCACCAGTTTTGAAAATTGCTAACATATCTTTTGATGGCGGGGTTTATAGTGAACTATGTGAATAGTCAAATTAAAAATATGGTGTAAATACTGGAAATAAAGACCTTAAAAGCTATCCTTTGCTTTTCGCAAATAAGCAAACAATTCAAAGTCTGTAAAACCTAGCTCTTTCTTAATTATAGTACCTAATTTTGAATTTTGATTCAGGAATAAGTTATATTGTTTTTCATCTTCTAATAAAAAAGGTACGGATTTTCCTTTATTATTTAAATCATCATTAATTTTGTTTCTAACTGTCAAATAAGCACTTTCTTTTTTGAGTGTTTTCTCAAGAAAATTTAAATTGCTTATTGTATATTCATGACCACAATAAATAATTGTGTTTTTATCTAACTCATTGATTTTTTTTAAACTGTTAAACATTTCAATCAATGTTCCTTCAAACACACGACCACAACCAAGTCTGAACAGTGTATCACCACAAAATAAAACACCATTGTTTTCATCATAGTAAATTATATGATCTAATGTATGCCCAGGTGTTTTAATTATTCTAAATGTATTTAAGCAGGAGTTGACTTCATCTCCATCACGTAAAACGAATCTTGTATTTTCAATCTGAGCACTTGGAGAGTGTATATTAACTTCTGGAAATGCATTCAGTATTCCTTTTACACCTGATGTGTGATCTTTATGATGATGTGTAATAAATATATCTTCTATGGTTAAATTGTTTTCAAGAGCAAAACTTAATATAGGATTACTATCAGCAGGATCAATAACACAGCCCTTAAGCGTGTCATTATATACAACAAAAGAGTAGTTATCTTTTAATTGACTTATAATTTTAACTTTCATTTAATAACTAATTTGCAATAACAGAATTTTTTGCAAAAACTTTTTTTGATGACTTAATTTTTATTGGTTCAAAATTTTTATAACTTAATAAAAAGATAGCTTCGTGAGTGAAAAAATTAACTCCATTAATTGATTCACTTATATCAAATTGCTTACCTTTTGATGTTAATCCAATACTTTTTTCAATCACAATATTCATTTCATTACACAAATTCAAAAAATCCTTAATTGTAAAAAAATGAATGTTAGGTGTGTCATACCATGTATAAGGTAAACTTTCTGTTACTGGCATTTTTCCAGATATTAAAAGCTGTAATCTTATTTTCCAATGTCCAAAGTTAGGAAAAGAAACTATTGCTTTTGATCCTATTCTTAATAATTCAGACAGAATATCTTTGGGTTTCATCATTGCTTGTAAAGTTTGACTTAAAATTACATAATCAAAACTATTATTTGAATATTGGGACAAATCTAACTCGGCATTTCCATTTATAACATTGAAACCTCTTGCTATAGCATTTGCAGCTAGATCTCTATTTAATTCAATGCCATGAGTTATCGCATTACGATTATTTTCTAATTGTTCCATAAGACCGCCATCACCACATCCAATATCTAGGATTTTTCTATCTTGTGCGATAAGTGTTTCAATAAGAGACCAATCTTTTCTTATGCTATTAATTTTATTCATCTATCTTCGCAAAGTTGTTTGTTAGGAAACCTTTTATTACATCATCTAACTGTGGTTCCTCTAATAAAAAACTATCATGTCCTTTATCAGTATCAATTTCTAGAAAGCTTACTTCTCTTGATAGAGAATTTAATTGATTTACAATCATTTTACTTTCTATTGTAGGGAATAACCAATCCGAGGTAAATGAGATAATTAAATATTTTAAATGGTTATTTGGATTATGACTAAACTCAATATTTTTTCTAAATGTTTCATCATGATCAAAATAATCCATAGCCCTTGTTAAATAAAGATATGAATTTGCATCAAATCTTTCAACAAATGATTTACCTTGATATCTCAGATAACTCTCAACTTGAAAATCAGCATCAAATCCAAAAGAAATAATATCTCTTGATTGAAGTTTTCTTCCAAATTTTCTATGCATCGCATTTTCAGATAAATATGTGATATGTGCAATCATTCTTGCTACTGACAGACCTCTTTCTGGCACTTCATTATTTTCAAAATACTTTCCATTTTTCCAAATAGGATCACTCATTATTGCCTGTCGCCCAACTTCATGAAATGCAATATTTTGAGCCGAATGTTTTAAAGCACCCGCAATATGAATTATATTTAAAATTTTATCTGGAAAATCGATTGCCCATTGAAGTGCTTGCATTGCTCCCATCGAACCACCAATGACAGAAAATAACTTCTCTATATTTAAACTTTCAATCAATAAAGATTGAGCCTTCACCATATCTTTTATTGTTACGGAAGGAAAATTACCACCATATGCAACATCACTTCCATTTTGTAACTCTTTAGGACCAGTTGAGCCAGCACAACCGCCAAGTACATTTGAGCAAATTACAAAAAATTTGTTTGTATCAATTGGTTTATTAGGCCCAACCATTCTAGACCACCAACCTTCTCTCCCAGTAATGGGATTATTCCCCGCAACATATTGATCTCCAGTTAAAGCATGGCAAACAAGAATAGCATTAGTTTTATCAGTATTTAATTTGCCATATGTTTTGAATGCTAGTTTAAAACCACTAAGGATATCTCCAGATTCAAGTTTTAAATCAATATTTTCGAAATATGCTATTTCACTTTCAAGTTTTGTATCGGTAGTAAATTTTGTTTTCATATCTTTTTAGTCTAACACTATTTGAAAGAATGAAGGAGGAGTGTGAACGCTTTAGCTGATTATTGCTCCACCCGCAAGCTGTTTCAAATCGGTGATAATTTGCCTTATATTTATATATTGCTTTAAGTCAATAAATCGTCATTTTTTAAATTAAATACTACTTTATTTTGATTTATTGTAAGATAATTTGTAAGAAACTTTCAAAATTATGAAAAATGATGAATTAGAGAATTTAAGACATAAAATTAATAAAATTGATGATGATATATTATCTTTACTATCTGATCGTTCAAAAATAGTCCTAGAAATTGGAAAACAAAAAAAAGATAATTCAGTTATTGATTTAGCCAGAGAACAAAAAATTCTAGACAGGTTATGTGATAAATTCAAAGGCTCTTATCCAAAGGATACTATAGTTAGACTTTGGAGAGAAATTTTTCAATCCTCTGAAAAACTTCAAAAATTAACTCAGGAAAATATTCAATCAAAAAGATCTATAGAAAATATTAATGCATATAAAGGCGGTAAGGCAAAATTAAATAATAACAATAAAAGAGTTATAAAACTTTCTTCTAATGAGAATCCCTATGGACCTTCCCCAAAGGTGGTTAAATTCTTAGATATGAAAAATATTAATCATGATTTACACAGATATCCAGAAATTGATGGATCATCACTACGAAAAGTAATAGCTAAAAATTTTTCAATCAAAAGTAATAGAATTATTTTAGGTTCTGGTTCAGACGAAGTTTTATTGTTTGCTGCTTTGGCATTTTGTCAAGATGGTGATGAAATATTACATGCTAAACATGGTTTTGAGATGTATTCAATTGTAAGTAAAGTAGTAGGTGCAGTTCCAAAAAAAATTAAGGAAGATGAGAATTTTAATATAAATATTAAGCATCTCATTGAACAAATAAATGAAGCCACCAAAGTAATTTATATTGCATCACCAAATAATCCCACTGGAACTTATTTATCTAGAGATCAACTTGTAAAACTAATGAATAGTATTTCTAAAAATATTATAGTTGTCGTAGATGGTGCATATGTCGAGTATGTACAAAAAGATGATTATGACAAAGGATTTAGTTTAACTGATCAGTATGAAAATATTATTTTAACAAGAACATTTTCAAAAACATATGGTCTTGCAGCTTTAAGAGTTGGCTGGTGCTATACTAGTCAAAAAATAGCAGATATAATTAATAAAATTAAACCACCTTTTAATACAACAACTATTTCTCAATCTTTGGCTATTAAAGCTCTAGAGGATAAAGAGCATATTATAAATTCAGTTAAATTAAATAATGAAATAAAAAGTTGGTTTGAAAACGAGCTTAAACTCTTAAATATTAAAACAAGACAAACTGAGGGAAATTTTACCTTAATTGAAACTTCATTGGATGAGGCTGAAAAAATTAGTAATCATTTAATGAATGATGGAATAATTATAAGACAATTAAATAGTTATAATCTTCCAAATTTTCTTAGAATTAGTATTGGCACTAAAGAAGAAATGAAAATAACAGTTGAAAGCTTAAAGAAATTATATGTCTAAAATAACTTATGAGTCTGTATTAATTATTGGCATGGGATTAATAGGATCTTCAATAGCAAGAATTTTAAAAGAAAAAAAATTATCAAATAAAATTTTTGCTCTTGATAAAGATAATAAAGTAATAAATACCTCTAGAAATCTAAATCTTGTTGATAAAATAGAAAATGATTTAAATCAATATAAGGATCAATTTGACATTATTTTTATTTGTACTCCCTTAAGCTCATACAAAAATATATTCGATCAGTTAAATACTTACATTACTAAAGAAACGTTTTTAACAGATGTTGGTTCAACGAAATTAAGTGTAATTAAAGACTTTAAACAATCTGTTAATAACAAAAATATTTTATTTGTTCCAGCCCACCCTATTGCTGGATTAGAAAAAAGTGGACCAGAATATGGATTTGCTAAGTTATTTGAGAATAGATATTGTATTTTGACCCCAATAGACTCAAATGATAACTTAACTAAATCAATTTCAAATATTTGGAAATCTTTTGGAATGACAATAGAAATCATGGAACCAAAACGTCATGATAGAGTATTGGCGATGACTTCTCATATTCCACAGCTTATTGCATACTCTGTAGTTGGAACTGCAACTGAGCTCGAGACACAAATGAAAGATGAAGTAATTAAATATTCAGCTGCGGGTTTTAGAGATTTTACAAGGTTGGCTGGAAGTGATCCAGTAATGTGGCGAGATGTTTATGCAAAAAATAAAGAAGCTGTTTTGGAAATGCTGGGACGTTTCAGTGAAGACTTACTTACCTATCAAAAAGCTATAAGGAATAATGATCTAAAATATTTGGAAGAAAAATTTAATAAATCAAAAGAAATTAGAAAAATTATCGAAGATATTGGTCAAGCAGGAACCTTTGATCCTACTGAAAAGAATTAATTATTTAATAACAAATTTGAAGCAGTTTCTATTCTTTTTTTAACTTCGTTTAATATAACCTTTTTACCTAAACCTTTATTAATTACTGGTAAAAATTTAATAGTGATCAGCCCACTTTTTAAAATCCAAGAACGTTTAGGCCAGCATAAACCTGAGTTTACTGCCACAGGGAGAATTTTTCTCTTGGTATGTTGGTAAATTCCAATAAATCCAGTTTTATAATCTGGCTTGCTACCAGGTAGCTTTCTAGTACCTTCTGGAAATATTATAATAGAAGAACCAGATGATAATCTAGACTGAACTTTATGTAACATCTTTCGCATAGATTTTGTTCCACCTGCCCTATCTATTGCAACCATATTAGCTTTAAATAAATACTGTCCAAAAATTGGGATGTAGAATAATTCTCTTTTGTGTACAAAAAAACATTCGTTTAAATAGTAAAACAATGCAAAAGTCTCAAAAGCAGATTGGTGTTTAGAAGCAACTAAAATACTTTCATTTGGTATATTTTCTAAACCATCAATCTTATGTTTAATGTTACAAATTATATCAAGAAAAACAAAAATAATTTTTATCCAGAGTTTAATTGGATATTTCAGTAAATTTCTTGGCAAAATAAGAAAGGGTAAACATATTATACCCATAGACACAGTCCAAATGGTTAACAAAATATAAAAAATTATACTTTTTAAAATTAACATACTCTATAATTTTGTTTTATATACTAGGCTGACTAATCTATATATAATTTATGTTCATTGTTTGCTCAAGTTGTGATTTTAAATACCTCATAAATTCTGCAGATTTGAAACCTAACGGTCGAATGGTTGAATGCGCTAATTGTGGTCATCAGTGGTTTCAAGAACTGAGTAAGCAAGAGGGACTGTCCGCAGTTCCTTCGTCAAATAAGAAAAACCACGAAAGTGGAATAATTTATGATAACAATAAAAATCAGAAAAAAAATCAAGCAATTAAGAACTTACCTAGTACAATAGTTAAGGAAGAAAAACCAAGTATTAGAAATTCACTAATTGTAATATTTTTAATAATTTGTTTTTTTTCTTTTATTTGGATTTCTAGATCCTACGGAAATAATACTTTTGTATTAATTGAGTATTTTGTTATGGAATTTTTTTTTAATCTTAACTTAATAATTTCAGACTTAGCAAAAATTATTCACGATATTTTAAACTAATTATAACCAGCTAGGTGTTATATCTTCATCAATATATTTTTCAATTTTCTGCGGAGAATAAATTACTGCAAATACATCTTTATTTACTAAAATCTCTGCAGGTAATTCTCTAGTGTTATAATTTGAAGACATTACTTTACCATAAGCACCAGCATTTTTAATTAATAGTATATCACCAATTGATTGTTCAGATAACTTTATATCTTTTTGAAAAACATCGGAACTTTCACAAATAGGTCCAGCAATTGCATATGATATTTTATTTTTAGATTTGTTATTTATCGCCTCAATCTCATGGTATGCATTATACATAGCAGGACGAATTAACGTATGCATTCCGGCATCAACAATTAAATAATTTATACCACCATTTTGTTTTTTTGTTATTATAGAAGTAATAAGCATACCTGATTCAGCTGTTAAATATCTACCAGGTTCAAAAGATATATCGTATTTTGATTTACCAAAACATATATCTAATTCCCTTTTTACATCCTGAATTTCAAAGTTAGGATCTCCCTCTTTATATTTTACATGAAATCCTCCACCTAAATCAACATGCTTAATTTCTACACCAGCATTTACAAATTTATCTGCAGCTTTTTTCATTTCTGCAAAGGTGTTTTTATAAGCATCAATTTTACTAATTTGACTTCCAATATGACAACTTATACTAATTAAATTTAAACTAGGTGAATTTTTGATAAGATTAATTATATAATTTATATCATTAATTTCTATTCCAAATTTATCAGTTTTTTTTCCTGTTGAAATTTTATTTATTGTATCTCCATCTATATTTGGGTTCAATCTAACACCAATATTAATTTTCTTTTTTTTCTCTTTAGCTAATTTTTCTAGTAATTTAATTTCTTCTAAGGACTCAGTATTTATCAAACGAATATTTTTTTGAATAGCATACAATAAATCATCTTTTGATTTTCCAACACCTTCAAAAATTATTTTATTAGGATCAAAACCTGCTGTTAATGATCTTTTTAGTTCACCTATTGATACAACATCAGCACCTAAGCCTAAATTTTGCATTAATTTTAATACAGCTTGATTAGAATTAGACTTTACAGAAAAGAAAATATTATTTCCTAATATTTTTTTTGTATAGTTTACTTTTTGATTTATCATTTCTTGAGAATATATATAGAAAGGTGTTTTACAGACTCTTAAAATATCATTCAAAGACGTGTCCTCAATAAAAGGAGTGTTTTTAACAAATTTAAGCATTTATTGACTTTCAATTACTACTGATTTTTGACGTTTTTTTTCTTCTTCTAATCTTTCTAAACAAGTCTCGTCACAAGGATATGTAATTACTGATTTATCTACTTGATTTTCTGGTAAACTTAAAGGACCTACTTTTCCACACCCATAAAGACTTAACAGTATTATTATTATAAAAATATGTTTCATTATTTTAAGTATTTTTTTATAGCAAATTGAATAATTTTCTTAGCATTTTTAGGAGAAGTACCCCCAAAACTTGATTTACTATTTACACTATTTACTGATGATAATACTTTTTTTGCTGATGTTGTAATTTTTATATCAAATTTTTGCAATTCTTTAAGCGAGAGTGAATCGATGTTTATTTTCTTTTTTGAACAATATAATACAATTCTACCTGTCAATTTATAAGCATCTCTGAATGAATATCCTAAACTTTGTACAAGCCAATTTGTAAAATCAGTTGCAGTCGCATTAGATTTATCAACTAATTCTCTCATTTTTGTTTTGTTAAAATTAGATTTATATAATATTTCATTAATAACTCTTAAGCACAGTATTAAATTATCGTAAGAATTAAATATTAGACTTTTATCATCCTGCAAATCTTTACTGTAAGACAATGGCAAGTTTTTAACAATATTTAGCATTGCCATTAAATTACTAATTATTAAATTTGATTTACCTCTAACTAGTTCAGCCCCATCAGGATTTTTCTTTTGAGGCATAATTGAGCTTCCTGTCGAAAGTTCGTCTGGCAGTTTTATAAAATCAAAATGTTGACTTGACCACAAAACGATTTCTTCAGCAATTCTTGATAAATGTACACCAATAAGTGATAAAACGAATATAAATTCAATTACAAAGTCCCTATCTGAAACACTATCCATTGCATTTTTAGTAGGCTCTCTAAAACCTAATTGCTTAGTTGTAAATTTTCTATCTATTGGAAATGATGTCCCAGCTAATGCCGCAGAACCTAATGGGTTCTCATCTAATCTATATAAACAATCTTTAAGTCTAGATCTGTCCCTGCCTATCATTTCAACATAAGCTAATAAATGATGCGCTAAGGTAATTGGCTGGGCAATTTGTAAATGAGTATAGCCTGGCATTACTGTGTCTACATTTTCTTTAGAAATATTTAAAAGTGTTTTTTGAAAAAATTTTAATTCGTTATCTAACACTTTAGATTCACTTTTAATCCATAATTTTAAATCTGTAACAACCTGATCATTTCTAGACCTTGCAGTATGAAGTTTTCCTGCCACTTTTCCAATCTTCTTAAACAATAAACTTTCTATATTCATATGAATATCTTCTAATTTTTTTGAAAAAACAACTTTATTCTTTTCTATATCCTTTTGAATTTCTTTAAGCCCGGTAACCAATTTTGTCTGTTCTTTTTTATTTATTATTTTTTGCTTACCAAGCATTTTTGCATGAGCAATGGAACCCATAATATCTTCTCTATATAAGCGCTGATCAATATCTATAGAGCTATTGATAGTATCTAAAAGATCACTTGGTCCTTTTGAAAAATGGACATTTCTTGAAGGATTTTTTTTCATTTTGCGCGCCTATAAGAGATATTTATATTAATTTCCACCCTTATGCTTAAATTATTTTTACACAGTAAAATTTTCTTATATAAACTGAGATTTATTGAATTTTTATGGATATTAAAAAAGTAGTAGTTATAGGATCGGGCACGATGGGAAGTGGAATTGCTGCCCAAATTGCAAATGCAGATATAGATGTAACACTTCTAGATTTACCATCTAAAGAAGGAAATAGAAATCAAATTACAGAAAATGCTAAACAAAGAATTCTAAAATCACGACCTCCACTTTTAGTAGAAAATAATAAATCAGAATTAATTAAGACAGGAAATATTGAAGACGATTTTAATGAAGTTGCGGAAGCTGATTGGGTTGTGGAGGCTGTTGTTGAGAGAATAGATATTAAACATAATATTTATGATAAAATTCAGACTACAAGAAAGAACAATTCTATAATTTCATCTAATACATCTACAATTCCACTGAAAATATTATCTGCAAATATGTCTAATGAAATGAAAAAAAATTTTTGTATTACACACTTTTTTAATCCTGTTCGTTATATGGCATTGCTTGAGATAGTAACTGAAGAAGTTAATGACATAGAAAAAATAAATTTATTAAAACAATTTTGTGATGAAAAACTTGGTAAAGGTGTAATTATTTGTAACGATACTCCAGGATTTATCGGAAACAGAATTGGAGTTTATGCAATGCAAGTTGCTATGACTGAAGCTTTTAAAATGAAGATATCAATTGAAGAAGCTGATGCAGTATTTGGAAGACCTATGGGTATTCCCAAGACTGGAATTTTTGGGCTATACGATTTAATCGGTATTGATTTGATGGCTGATGTATTAAAAAGTTTTATCAAAGAACTTCCAAAAGAAGATCCTTTTTACGAAGTTGCACAAGAAATTCCATTAGTCACAAAACTTATTGAAACTGGGTATACAGGAAGAAAAGGTAAGGGTGGTTTTTATAGAATGTATAAATCTGAAGGTAAAAAAATTCTTGAAGCTATTAATTTAGAAACTGGCGAGTATCACCCAAGTGAGAAAATTAATTTAGGTATCGGAGATAAAATTGACATAAACAAACTCATTCAAAGAAAAGACAAATACGGTGAATATGCAAAATCAATTCTAACAAAAGTAATTAGGTATGCCGCATATCTAATCCCTGAAGTATCTTCAAAATATATAGACATAGATGATGCACTTAGATTAGGCTTTAATTGGACTGTTGGTCCTTTTGAAATGCTTTCCAATATTGATACAAAAAATTTTATTGATCAAAACACTGATATTAATTTCTTTAAAGATTTAGATGGAATTTTTGAATTTAATAAAAGACCTGGATATTTAGATTCTAGTATTGATAATTTAAGATCGTTAAATTTGCAAAAATCTTTTGAGAACCCTTCTGCTAATGTTAAAAATGCTTCATCATATCAGGTTGTTGAATTTACTACTAAGGCAAACGCTTTAGATACTGACTCTATGTTAGCTTTGAAACAGGCTGCTCAAAATAATAAAAGCACAATTGTAATTAATGATGCAATGCAATTTTCTGCTGGTGTAAATTTAAATTATGTAATGGAATTTGCTAAAAATAATGAATGGTCTAAAATTGAAAAATTTATACTTGATTTCCAACAAACCTGTAAAACAATAAAATATGCTGATAGGCCTTTTATTGCTGCACCATCAGGGCTTGCTATTGGCGGTGGTTTTGAAGTTGTATTGCATTGTGATTATAACGTTGCTCATACAAATGTTGTTCTTGGACTAGTTGAATCTTTAGTTGGGCTTATTCCTGCTGGTGGAGGTTGTAAAGAAATGTTGTGGCGTTGGCTACAAACTCCGGAAGGAAAGGAAAATTCTGAATACGCGTCTATGAAGGTTTTTGATCTTATAGGTTATGCAATTACAGCTACCTCACCAAATGAGGCTTTGCCAAATCAATTCTTTCTAGAAAAAGATAAAGTAGTAATAAATAGAGACAGACAGTTAAGAACAGCCATTGACTTATTAAGTAGCATTGAGGGCAAATATCAAAAACCCTCTCAACCTAAATTCAATTTAGGTGGTAGTGCTGTCAGAGATAAAATGTTCGAAAAGCTTGAAGCACTTTATAATGAAAATAAAATTCTAGACCATGGATTAGAGGTAGGTAAACAAATTGCTTTTGTACTTAGTGGTGGAAATACAAATATTGATAATGAATTAAGTGAAGATGATCTTTATAATCTCGAATTAGAAGCTTTCATGAGACTTATCCAGATGCCTAAAACTCAAGAGCGAATAAAACATACACTTGAAACCGGAAAACCATTAGTAAATTAAATTAATTTCTTGTAGTATTTGATGCTTATAGGAGGCAGATGAGTAATTTTGATACAAACTTAGATAAAAATTCAGCCAATTTTGTTCCATTATCACCATTAAGTTTTATAACTAGGGTAAAAGATATTTATCCAAACTATGACTCTTTAGTTTATGGAAATAGGAGCTACACTTGGCTTGAAACCTATAACCGATGTACCAAGTTTGCTAGTGCTTTAGCAAAAAAAGGAATTACAAAAGGAAGTACCGTTTCAATCATAGCTGCAAATACTCCGGAATTATTTGAAGCACATTATTCCATTCCAATGACTGGTGGTGTTATTAATACAATAAACACCAGACTTGATGCAGAAACAATTGCATATATTTTAAACCATAGTGATGCAAAACTTCTAATAACTGATACTCAATTTTCACCTACAATGAAGAAAGCTTTACAAATATATGGAAGGAATATTCCAATTATAGATATTCATGATGATCAAGCAATTTTTAAAGATGGTGAAGGTGAACAAATTGGAGAAATGACATATGAAGAATTTCTACAAACAGGTGATGATAATTATAATTGGTCTTTACCTGAAGATGAATGGCAGGCAATCTCATTAAGCTACACATCAGGCACAACTGGTAAGCCAAAAGGTGTTGTTTATCACCACCGTGGATCATACTTAATGTCTACTGGAAGTGTTACTGCATGGAACATGCCCAATAAATTAACATTTCTTTATACAGTTCCAATGTTCCACTGTAATGGATGGGGATACCCTTGGACAGCTGCTTTAATACATGCAAAGATTATTTGCTGCAGGTACATTGTTGCAAAAGATATTTATAACTTAATAGATAAATACAAAGTAACACATTTTGGAGGTGCTCCTATAGTTTTAAGTTTGATTGCCAATGCTGATGAAAAAGATAAAAAAGAAATAAATCATAAAGTATATGTACTTACTGCTGGAGCTCCACCAACAAGCGCAATTCTTGAAAAGATGGATAACTTAGGTTTTGAAGTTATGCATGTATACGGTTTAACCGAAACATACGGCCATATTCTTCAATGTGCTTGGAATGAAGAATGGGAATCACAATCAAAATCTAAAAGAGCTGATATTAAAGCAAGACAAGGTGTTCGTTATCCAAATACTGAAGAAGTTTGTGTTGCAGATCCAGAGACCTATGAAAGAGTTCCGATGGATGGAGAAACTATGGGGGAGATTTTAATTCGAGGTAATGTTGTAATGAAAGGATATTATAAAAATAAAGAGGCAACTGAAACATCCATGAAAAAGGGATGGTTTCATTCTGGTGATTTAGCTGTTGTCTATCCTGATGGATATATTCAAATAAAAGATAGATCTAAAGATATTATTATATCTGGTGGAGAAAATATTTCATCTGTGGAAGTGGAAAATGTTGTTGCAAAACACCCAGCTGTTTCCTTGGTTGCAGTAGTCGCGAGACCAGATGAGAAATGGGGGGAAACACCTTGTGCTTTTGTAGAATTAGCACCAGGAAAAAATGCCACAGAAGACGATATAATTCAGTTTTGTAAAGAAAATATGGCTGGATTTAAAAGACCAAAGCATGTAATCTTTGGTGAATTACCAAAAACTTCAACTGGGAAAATACAAAAGTTTGAATTAAGAACAAAAGCAAAGGAGTTATAAATGGATCCAAAAACTTATAAATTTGACACACTAAGTCTACATGCTGGTTATCAACCAAGTAAAAACGCTGGCTCAAGACAAATTCCAATTTATCAGACTACCTCATATATGTTTGATGACGTTGATCATGCTGCAGCACTTTTTAATTTAGAAAGAGGTGGTCACATCTATAGTCGTATGTCTAATCCTACTGTTCAAGTTCTAGAGGAAAGAGTTTGTGCATTAGAAGGTGGAACAGCTGCTCTTGCAACTGCTTCTGGAATGAGTGCAATATTTTTAACTATTATGACTTTGTGTAATGCTGGTGATCATATGGTAGTGTCCTCACAGCTATATGGAGGAACGGTAAATTTATTTAGATTAACACTTCCTAAGTTTGGTATTAAAACAACTTTTGTAAAACCGAGAGATACTGAAGGTTTCAAAAAAGCAATTCAACCAAATACTAAAGGTATTTTTGGTGAACTTGTTGGTAATCCAGGTAATGAATTAATGAACATGCCAGAGGTTTCTAAAATAGCAAAAGAAGCAGGTATTCCATTAATTATTGATAGCACTTATCAAACTCCTTATTTGTGTAGACCTTTTGAACACGGGGCAGATCTTGTAGTGCACTCACTAACTAAATGGATGAGCGGTAATGGTTCTTCTATGGCAGGTATATTAGTTGAAGGTGGAACTTTTGATTGGATGCAAAATGATAAATTTCCTTCTATGACTGAACCGTATGAAGGCTATCATGGATTATCATTTGCAGAAGAATTTGGTCCAACAGCTTTTACAATGATGGCAAGAGCTGAAGGGATGAGAGACATGGGACCATGTTTAGCTCCACAAAATGCATGGAATATTTTACATGGTATAGAAACTCTCTCTCTACGTATGGAAAAGCATTGTTCCAATGCTTTAAAAATGGTTGAGTATTTATCAAATCATGAAAGTGTAGCTTGGGTATCACACGCTAGTGCTCCTGGACATCCAGATAAAGAACTTGCGGAAAAGATTCTGCCTAAGGGTACTGGCTCAATGATTGCGTTTGGAATTAAAGGTGGCAAGGAGGCTGGAGCTGCATTTATTAACAATGTAAAACTTGCATCACATTTAGCAAATGTTGGTGATGCGAGAACACTAGTTATACACCCAGCATCAGCAACGCACTCTCAAATGGATGAGGCTACTCTGAAATTTGCTGGATTATCTCATGACATGATTAGACTTTCTGTTGGTCTAGAAGACTTCGAAGATATTGTAAATGATTTTGAAGATGGATTTAGAGCAGCAAAAAAACCTCGATTAGTTGCAAACAAATAAATGAAATTTAAAGTAAGAGGTATTGATACGTTTGCCTCCACTGGAGGCAGACCTTTTGATAAAAATAAACCATTAATTGTTTTTGTTCACGGAAGTGGTTTGAGTCATATGGTTTGGGTTCTTCAAACAAGGTATTTTGCTTTTCGGGGATACAGTGTTTTAGCAGTTGATCTACCTGGTCATGGTTTATCATCTGGTGAAAGTTTAAAAACAATTGAGGAAATGGGTGACTGGATTGGTGATGTAATTGAAGCAGTTGGATGTAAGCAAGCGTCTCTCGTAGGACACTCTCAAGGCTGTCTTGTAACTATGGAATGTGTTGCGCAACATCCTGAAAAAATAAAAACATTAACTCTTATGGGCGGAGCATCTGCAATTCCTATGAATCCAGAATTATTAAGTCTTGCTGAAGAAAGTAACCCTAAGGCTGTCGATCTAATGATGGATTTTGCACATGGACCAGCAGGACATTTTGGAGGTCATCCAGTTCCAGGTTTGTATCACCTAAATGTTGGATCAATGATCGTTCAAAATAAAGAAATCAAAGATACTTTAGGTGTGGATTTTAGAGCATGTGATAATTACAAAAATGGACCAGAGATCGCAAAAAAATTAGATTTGCCAACTATATCAATATTAGGTGCACAAGATCGGATGTGTCGTTTGAAAGATGGTAAAAAGCTTGCTGATATGATCAAAGGTTCAGAAGTACATATAATTGAGAATTGTGGCCACATGATGCTTTTAGAAGAGGCAGATCAAACTTTAGAAATTCTAAAGAAATTTATACTTGAAAAGGATCCAATCAACTAAAACTAGGACTACTTTGTTTCTTTACTATCGGGTCTTGTAAGCTCTTCTAATTTTCGCATTTCTTCTTCTTGTTTAAGACGTTCCTGTTCTTCACGCTTCCTTTTACGCTCTTCTGCTTTCATTTTAAGCTTAAGCTCTTTTTGCATTTTGCGGTCTCCCGCTTTAGATTTATGATTAAAGTGAATGCCCATAACAATGACTTAATTATATACTAAATAATTGAGTTATTTGCTAGTCTCTTAATTACTAATTTCTGGCCAACCAAATCATAATTACAAATACAAGTATGGCTATAGCTTGAAATAAAACTCTTAATCTCATTAATTTATTACTATGATTTTTATTTAATTTACCATTTACAGCCATTGCAATTACACCAATTACAACTACTGCAAGCGTAGCTAGCATAAATAAAACTAGGATTATCTGCATAGAACTCATATAATTACCTATATAAAACTTTTCTTGATTGAAGCAAGAATTCATACATAAGGTTTTTATGGATAATATTTTATCAGGTCCTGCAATATCTAAACACGACAATCCAAAAAAAGTAATGATTATGCTCCATGGATATGGTGACAATGCTGCAAATTTTGTTCATTTAGCTGAACCTCTAGATTTAGATGAGTGGGGAATGCACTATGTAGCTCTAAATGCTCCAAGTATTATGCCAGGTAATCCAATGGGATACCAATGGTTCGATCTTTATATAAATGGAGTTTATATATCTGACGCAGGTCCAAAAGAATATGATGTGATAAATAAAATTATTAGAGAAAATGTATTAAAAATAAATAATACAATTTCGCTAATTTTGGAAAATTTAAAATTGGAAATGAAAGATTGTTTTGTGATGGGGTTTTCACAGGGTGGTATAATGGCTTTTGAATTAGGAAGATCATTAAAATCTAAATTAGGTGGCATGGGCATTATATCTTCAAGAATAATAAAAAAAAATGAAACCCCAAATTTTATTTTTCAACAAACGCCAATATTTATATCACACGGTTCAAAAGATGATGTGCTTCCAATTTCAAATTTCAATCAGTCTATAGATATTTTAAAAAAAGATAATCATAATTTTGAGTCTCATCTGATTAAAGAAGATACTCACACAATGTCACCAGATACAATCAAATTATTTCAGGATTTTATAAAAAAAAATATTTAAAGTAATCGAATCATAATATTATAGTACTATATGAATATTATGACATGGGTTAGTATAAACTAAATGAGTGCAATTCAAAATCCAGCACTAGTGCTTAATGCAGATTTTAGACCACTTTCTTACTATCCACTCTCACTTTGCTCATGGCAAGATGCAATTAAAGCAGTTTTTTTAGAGAGAGTCTCAGTAATTGAGAGTTATGACAAAGAAGTACGTTCACCTAATACAGCTTTCAAACTACCTAGTGTAATTGCTTTAAAAGATTATGTAACACCACAGAGGAAACCAGCATTTACAAGATTCAATGTTTTCCTTAGAGATAATTTTACATGTCAATATTGTACAGAACGTTATCCTGCTAGTGAATTAACATTTGATCACTTAATTCCTAAATGTTTAAATGGAAAAACTACATGGGAAAATGTTGTTTCTGCATGTACTTCTTGTAATCTTAAAAAAGGCAGGAAATTAATTCAAAATACAGAAATGAAATTAATTAAAAAGCCAATTAGGCCAACATCTATTCAACTCCAAAACAATGGAAGAAACTTTCCACCGAATTTTCTTCATGAGACTTGGAGGGATTACTTATATTGGGATACTGAACTAGAAAACTAGATCTTTTTTGAAATCGCAATAGCTGTCTTGCATCCAAATTCTATTGCTTTAGACATTATTTTATATCCAGGAGCATTTTCTGCATCATGATCAATACCTATGTCGTGGTGTTCCATTTCGTCATCTCTAAATTTAGAAATAGTATTTTTCAATTCTTTATGATCATCCTCTAATAGGCCTAATTGTTCTTGATAATGATCTCCTATTACCTTTTCAACGGCAACTGTACAAGCCATAGCAGCTTTTTCACCAAGAAGTGCAGTCGAGGCTCCTAGTGCAAATCCAGCAATATTCCAAATTGGAAGAAGAGCGGTTGGCCTTACCCTGTGCTCAAGGATTAGTTCATTAAATTTGTTAATATGTTCTTGTTCTTGGTCTGCCATGTGCTGAATAGTTTTACCAATTTTTGAATTTTTTCCAAAAATTGCTATTTGACCATCATATATTCTTGTTGCACCATATTCGCCAGCATGATCCACTCGAATTATTTCCTCAAGTGTATCACGATCTGTTTTTTTTGATGAACGCGTTTTTTTCTTAGATGATTTTTTTTTCTTTTTTAAAGCCATAATATTTAATTATATATATAGCGTTAATAAAAAAAATAAATAGCATAACTATTGTATTTATTGAAGCAGCAGATAGGCCAAATAAGTTCCAAACTACATCATCACAACTTATAACCTGTTGGGATAATATTTGTTCTTTTAAGTCACCAGTATCTTTTGAAAGCTCTAAACCAGATGAGCACCCAGCAGGACCTTTTAAAAGATTATTCTCGACTCCTACATGCCAAATTGCATAGAATAGCCCGTATATTATTGCAATCTGAATTGAAACGTAACTTAACAATTTATAATTATTTTGAAAAAATATAAGTAATAAACATATTAGTATCAAAAAATAATATGGATGTCTTTGTTTAAGGCACAATTCACAAGGCTGAAGATTAAAAACATATTCAGCAACTAAAGCAGATATTATTGATATTGAACTAATTAATAAAAGTAATAAATGCCAATTTCTTAAAATCATATATATTTCAAAATAAATATACCGCTAATTAAAAGTATAAAAAATAATACTGTTAAAATATTAAAATATCTATCAATAAAATTCTTTATTGACTCACCAAAAAAATACAAGAGTGTAGCAATCAAATAAAACCTACAACCTCTTGAGATCAAAGAGCAAACTAAAAAAACAACTAAGTTCAACTGAAACAACCCACTTGCAATGGTAATAACTTTAAATGGTAAAGGAGTAAAACCAGCTATCAAAACAAACCACACACCATAGTTATTGTAGTACTCTGTTAAGTCACTAATATACTTTTGCATATTGTAGAAATTAACTAGGACTATCCCTATGCTATTAAATAACGCGAAACCAATTAGATATCCAAACAAACCACCAATAACAGAAGAAACTGTGCAAATAAAAGCTAACATAAAAGCCTTCGTTCTTTTTGCTATTATTATTGGTATCAAAATTATATCTGGTGGTATTGGAAAGAATGAACTCTCAATAAATGATATGAATGCTAAAAACCACGTAGCATATTTTTTTGATGATTGATCTAGTGTCCAATCATATAATTTTCTAAAAATACTCATTTTTTCATTCTTTTTTAAAACATAAATAATTGGTAGGAGTAGAGGGAATCGAACCCACACCACCGAAATGACCGGATTTTGAATCCGGCGCGTCTACCAGTTCCGCCATACTCCCATATTAGTTTTTTACTGTATTACTTGGTTTTTATCGTTTAGTCTATGGGCTTTAATTTTTAAGTTTATATTATTATTTATTTCTATTATAAATTGCAATTGATCCAGATGCTATTATTATAAAAATTCCTATAATTGACAAAGTGCTAATTTTTTCAGAAAAAAAAATAATACCATACAATGAGCCCCACAATATTTGTAAAAAAATAAATGGACTTATTATACTGCTATATTTACCAGCTATATGATAAGCTGCCGTGAACGCCCAAGCAGAAATCATTACTACAATTCCTGAACTAGCAAAAAATAAAAATTCCTTTCCTGAAGGTAATATTGGGTCTATAAAAAAAAATAAATAAGAAATCAAAGTAGCTGGAACAATACCATATAAAGTAAACCCATAAGTCGTAGCAATATAAGAATATTTATTTACTACTGTAAAGCTTAGAGCATTAGTTATAGCAACTAATAAAACAAGAAGAACATAAATATCTATACTTACATTTATAGGCTTCAGCACTATTAAAACTCCAATAAAACCTACAATAATAGCAATCCAACTTATAAAATTAAGCCTTTCATTTAAAATAAATTTTGCAAAAATTATTAGAAAGAAAGGTGTTGTCATTAATAATATAGTAAAAATATTTATTGGCATATACTTTAACGAATAAAATATTATTGGTGTAATAAAAGCAAATTGTAAACCTCTTAGTAACGGTAAAAAATAGTATTGATTTTTTTCCAATATAATATGTTTTATTATTCCGCCTTGAAATTTTAAAAATATTAATAAAGTAATAACAGCTATTGTTAGGCCTACACTATAATAATGATACCATTTATAATTATTAAGACTTAAAAATTTAGTAATTGCATCAAAAGTAGATCCTGTAAACCCATTAAGACAAATTAATAAAATACCTAGTAATAATATTTTCATTTTTAAGTTATTATTAAAAATCTTTATATAGGTCTATAATTTTAATTAGAATTACATTCACTATCATTATAAATACGTTGAAAATTTTCATAAGATAGTTCCTCAGATAAATTATATTTAATATTAAATTTATTTATTTTGTTTTGAGTAGCATTTATATATTCCTTATCTTCAACATAATATTCATCCCAATTTATTTTGTTAAAAAGATAATCAAGTCCCTTTTTATTTAAATGAAAACTATCTTCCCATAAACTATTATCTTTCATGAGTTCTGGAACTAAAGAAAAATCATAAAAACCATTTAAATTTTTAAGAATTTCAATTCTTTGTATGATTAATCTGTTTAAATAACCCATGTCTGCATGAGCAATAAAATCATTTAATGTGTGTGGGGGCGTAAAATAAATTATCTTCTTTTTATTTGCTACCATCCACGAATCAATTAATTTTAAATGTTTAATTGTTTCTAAGCTAAAATGTACAGAATGTAATCCCTCTTGATTAATTCCATCCCATTCAGGTGTCTTAACAAAAACTGTTTCGCCATTATGCGAAACATAAAATGGCGGTACATAATTTTCCTCAAAAGTATACTTTGGCATTAAATTAATTATTAACTTTCTATAAGCTTTTATAAGCTTACTTAAGTCAAAGGTTTGAATTTGATCTAGAGTTCTTTTAGTAAGACTGCTCTCAAAATATTTATTAATACCATTACTACCACAAAATACATGCGTATCTAAAAGTACGTATACTTTTTTTATATTCTCAATTTGTTTATCATTAAGACTGATTAGAAAATCATATATACCAATTGGATTCCCATATAGTATATGCATATTTAGGATTTGATTTTTAGATTTCAAAACTTTGTTTGAAATTAACCTTGATCTTGAAGATCCAAAGATTAGCTCAGATGGTTGATTTTTCAGTTTTGTTTTTAACTTTGTATAGAGGCCATAACCACCGCCAAAGCTATATTTAAAATCATATGAATATGTATTATCCTGATTAGGATCTATCAAATAAACAAAAATATATAAAATTGACAAAAAACAAAAACAGCTTGCTAAGATTGTTAATATAGATCTCATTAAAATATAAAATAAATAAAAGGCTCTATATTTTTCGATTTAATTATCAAAATTATGGACAAGCCTAATAGCAATCCTAAGCTTATATTAAAAAAAACATTAAATGGTTTTCGTAGCATAATATTATCTTTATAAATTCTTAAAAATTGATTTGAATTTGGACAACAAAAAATAACAATCAAACCTAATATAAATAATAATAGTTCAAAATTATATGTAATAAATTTAAACCAAAACCTATCAATAATAAAACCAGTAATATCAAAATCTGAAAATGATATTAATGAACTTGAAATTAAGATTACTTC
>CACKRG010000001.1 GCA_902602515.1 uncultured Alphaproteobacteria bacterium | reverse complement strand
TTAAACCCCAGATCAAAAAAGTCCAATTTGCTCCATGCCATAGTCCTGCAATTGTCATTACAAAAATTATTAAAATAAATTTGAAATAAAACTTATTTTTATTACCTCCAAGTGCAATATATAAATAATCTCTAAAGAAAAACGATAAACTAATATGCCATGTTCTCCAGAAATCTATAATATTTAAAGATCTGTAAGGAGAATTAAAATTTATTGGTAAATTTATTCCTATAATTAATCCAAGACCAACAGCCATGTCAGAATAAGCACTAAAATCAAAATAAATTTGAAGAGAAAAATTATATATTAAATACCAATAATGCAGCCCATTATAAAAATTACCATTTGCAATTTGTAAAAAATAATTATCAACTACACCACCAAAATTATTTGCAAAAAAAACTTTCTTAAAAAAACCATTATAAATAATATTAATCCTAAATTTATATTTTCCCAATTTAATTTTCTTACTTTTTCAATAATATTAAATTGTTCTATTACTTCATTATACCTTACAATTGGACCAGCAATTAATTGAGGAAAAAAACTTACGTAAGCTAAATACTTATAAAATCCATAAAGTTTTATTTTATTATTGTAGCCATCTATTAGGCAGCTTATTTGTTGAAAAGTAAAAAAAGAAATTCCAAGAGGCAATATAATTTTTTTCAAGTAACTTATATCAGCTTGTAATACTTCATTTAAAAAAAAATTGGTATATTTAAAGAAAAATAAAATTAATAAGTTAATCAATATTCCTAATGTTAGAGCTAATTTATTTTTGTTTATTTTAATTAATAACAAGTAATTAATTGATATAGATAAAAATAATAAGCTTAAAAATCTATAATCCCAGATTGCATAAAAAATTAATGAAGATATGATTATAAATGGAAGTATGTAGTTTGTTTTGTGTAGTATTAAAAAAATTAAAAAAAATATTGGTAAAAATATAAAAATAAATTCAACTGAGTAAAATAACATTTAAACTAAATTTTAATCATAATTATTATAATTTCCAAATTTCCTACTATTAAGAATTTTATAAGACCAATATATAAAATAATTAGCAACTGCAGAAAGTACTACTAATATAAATACCAAAATCCAAGTTAAAAAAGAGTCTCCTTCAGCCATTACATTGGTAGGGCCGTGTAAAGATTTTGTTTTCATTTAAATTTTTTAATATAATTAAATTTATTATAGGCAATCAACTAATCATTTAATATAATTTAAATAAATATATGAAACTAGACAAAACAAATACAATTTTCTGTACAGGGATGTGGTATTTTAAGGAAAATGTTAAAAGAGATTTATATCATTATTTTAATTGTATTCCTGAAACTTTTAAGTACATTGATAATCAAAAAATATATTTTTTCTATAATCATGATAAAATTTTAGACTTCGTTAATCAATTCAAATTAAATAATAATTTAATACCTGAAAAAATAGAAATAGAACAACTGCCAACCTACAGTATTTCAGAATATTATTTGAATTCCTGTAAAAACCAAGACGTTAAATTAGTTAATTCGTTGAATAAAGGTAATGAAAAAATAGTAAATCATTATCTTAGAGATTACATTGAGGGTAGTGAAACCTGTTATAGAAATTTATTTACAATTTGGACAAGTAAAATTTTTTTAATAAAAAAAATATTAGAAGAAGAAAAAAATAATGATAAATTATATGCTTGGTTTGATATATCTATCTCTCGTTTTTTTAATAATAGAGATAATTGGAATGTGCTTGAAAACAATTATGATAAAAATTTTTTTTATCACTATGATAGTTTCATGAACTATTTAGGTAATAAGATAAATTTAAATGCAAGCTTTATGTTATCAAATATAAATAATTGGAAGATAATAATTGAAACTTTTAATGAATATATTGAAAAAGAAAAAAATAATAATTTAGCTCATGATGAAGAAACATTAATTAGTTTATTCTATAATAAGTACAATTTTTTTAAAAAACTAAATAATTTTTAAACATAAATTATTAAAATTATTCAATTTTTTTTAATTGATCCCAAAAATTATTTGCAATTCTAAAATTTAAAAAATTTAGATTTTGATTTATTTGATTTACATCATCTATTCCCAAAATTATTGAATTAACATTTTTATTTTTTAATGGAAACTGAATTGCAGCGGCTTGAATTGGAATATTAAATTTTTGACATAAATTATTTATTTGTGAAAATTTTTTTCGAATATTTTCAGATATGGGTTTATAGAAATAGGTTGATTTCTTGATACCTTTTGCAAGAATTCCTGAGTTAAAAATTCCAGCCATTATCACTCCAACTTTTTTTCTTTTAGCAGTTTGAAGGAAACCATTATTTGCACTTTGGTCAAGCAGTGTATATCTCCCGGCTAACAACACACAATCAAACTCTTCAGCTGATAAAAATTTATTAGCAACATCTGCATCATTTAAGCCAAGACCAATTCCTCTAATTAAATTTTGATCTTTTAATTTTTGAAGAGCTACATACGCTCCTTTTATAGATTGATTAAAATAATATTCAAATTGATTTCCATGTGTAAAATAATCTACATCGTGTATTAGACATAAATCTATATGATCTACATTCAATCTTATTAATGATTGTTCAAATGATTTCATAACTCCATCATAGGTGTAATCTATAACTGGTCTAAAATTTAAACCTCCTTTAAATATTCCTCTATCTATTTTTGACGCATGTTCTTTGACTAAATATCTTCCAACTTTAGTTGATATTAAAAATTGATCTCTGTTTAAATTTTTAAAAAAACTACCCAGCCTTTTTTCACTTAATCCATATCCATATAGTGGAGAAGTATCATATAAGTTTATGCCAGATTTTTGAGACTCCAATAAAATTTCATTTGCATATTTATTTGTAATTTTCTTAAACAAATTTCCAATCGGAGCTCCCCCAAAACCTATTTTTGGACAATATATATTCGTCTTACCAAGTAATGTTTCTTTAATAATCAATTCCCTTTATTATATGCTTTTGCATATTCTTTAATTTTCTCTAACATTGAATAAACACCATTTCTTCTTCCAGGTGTGAGTAAAGAATCAAGTTCGAGCATGTTGAGAAGTGTAAAATCTGATGATATGATTTCTTCAGGATTTCTATCTCCATAAATGTCACATAAAATTGTTACCATACCTTTTGAAATGAAAGCATCAGAGTCATAGTAAAATGATAATAAATCTTTATTTTGAATTGGAACTAACCATACTTGTGCTTGACAGCCGGAAACTTTAAAAGTTTCATTTCTGTATTCTTCAGGAAAAAATTTCGCATTTTTAGCTTGATCAATAAGAAATTTATATTTCTCCATACCATCATCAAAAAAATCTAAATTATCTTTATAAAAAATTATTTTTTCTTCAATAGATTTCATTTCATATACTTTCTAAGTTCTTTGGCGGAGTCTTCAGGCAATATATCCATTATAAAAACCCCAGCCATAGACTCTGATCCAGCTAAAATTTTTGGTTTATCACCATGTCTTAAAGGTGGATAAAATTCAACATGAAAATGAAAATGCTTATCATGTAATTTTGGAGATGAATGTATACCCATTATATAAGGACATCTTTTTTTCAAAAACTTATCATAACATTTCACAACTTTTTTTATAGTTTTTGCAAATGCATGAATTTCAATATCGTTTAATTTCCAAGGCCCAGGAATTTGTTTTTTTGGTATTATCCATACTTCATAGGCATATCTTGCAAATGGTGGGACAGCTGCAATAAAATAATCATTTTGATAAATAAAATATTTTTCTTTAAGTTGATTCATTATTTTTAATAAAAAATTTTCTTTTTTAAAAGCTTTTATTTCCTTTTTTATTACAGGTGGAATGAAAGGGTATGAATATATTTGACCATGAGGATGATGAAGAGTAACCCCACATTCTTCACCTCTATTTTCAAATGGAAGTACATATTTAATATCTTTATTTTTAGTAAGCTCTTTATATCTATCTATCCATACTTGAATTAACAATTTGACCTTTTCGTCTGACATTTCTGCAAGTGTTGCTTTGTGTTTTGAAGAATAAACAACGACTTCACATTCACCTTTTGAAGCTTTAGTTGAAAGGTTATCAATATGAGTTTTCTTACCAGATGAAGCAAAACTTGGCCATCTATTAGGGAAAACTGCAACCTCAAAATTTTTGAAAGGAATTTCCGTTGGAAAATTTAATCCTTTTCCAGGACAAAGTGGGCAGTATTCTTTGGGTGGAAAAAAGGTTCTATTTTTTCTTTCAGATGAATAAGTTACCCATTCATCTCTAGCTGGATTCCATCTCATATGTGGTTTTGGCTTATCTGTTATTTCAAGTTCAATCCCTGGTTTTTCCTTATGCTCTTTAAATCCATACAGCAATAAATGTTTATTATCATTTCTTTTAAATTTTCTTTTAAAAATTTTTTTCATTCAAATATTTTTCCCACTCTACTGATGATGTAATTATACTTTCTAAGTTATTGAATTTAGGTTTCCAATTGATGCGATTTAGAATTTTAGAAGTATCTGATACTAATTTTTCAATATCACCTTTTCGTCTTTGAGATATTTTAAAATTTATTGTGCCATTATAAATCTTATTTGCAGTATTTATTACTTCAAGAACTGAATAGCCATACCCATAGCCGCAGTTAAATATATTGCTTTCTAAATTCTCCAATAAAAATTCTAATACCTTTACATGAATATCGGAAAGGTCAGTAACATGTATAAAGTCTCTTATGGCTGTTCCATCATTAGTATTATAATCATTGCCAAATATTTCAATACAATTTCTTTTTCCAATTATAACTTCACTCAGCACCTTAATTAGATGTGTAGATTTACTAGAAATTTGTCCCGAACGTAGTTGTTGATCAGCTCCTGCTACATTAAAATATCTTAAAATAATAAAATTAAATTTATCTTTGTTTTGTAATAAATAGTTTTCAGTTCGTATTTTTGATTCTGCATACGGATTTTGAGGATCTAATTTAGATTCCTCATCTGTAATTTGTTTTTTGGAATTTCCATAAGCAGCTGCAGTAGATGAAAATATAATATTTTTCAGATTATTTTTTTGACATGTCTCAAATAATTTTATTGCTTTGTCTGTATTATTACTAAAGTATTTATCAGGAAAATCTACAGACTCTTCAACTTGAATAAATCCAGCAAAGTGCATTAGGGCATCAAAATTATTATTAATAATTATTTCGGTTATTTTATTTGAGTCATCTATATCACAACAAGTAAAGCCAGCACTGCTGGGCACTAGCATTTCATTTCCTCTCGATAAATTATCTATTATATGGACTTTGTGTCCAGAATCTAACAAAGCTAAAGCAACGTGACTTCCAATATATCCTGCGCCACCTGTAAGAAGAATATTCATTATTTATTATCTTAATAAAGTAATTTAAAATAAATTAATATAAATTATGTAATCGATCAATGTCTGTAAATTTAGAACTAGAAAAACAAATAATTAGGTTAATTGAACTTTTTAACAAAAAATCTTTTAATGAGGTCATAGATAAAGGGTCTGAACTTTTTGAAGTAAATAAAAATGTTGGTATTCTTCCCAATTTAATTGGAGCTGCCTACGCAGGTATAAACGAACATGAAAAAGCTATTCTTTTTTATAAATCAGCACTTAAAATTGATACAAGTAATAAAGAAGTCTTAAATAATCTTGGTAAAAGTCAGATGTCCATTAATTTATTTGATGAAGCAATTATATCATTTACTAAATCGTTAAATATTGAGCAAAAAAACTTTGATACTAATTTTAATTTAGGAATTGCACATTATAAGAAAAAACAATTTGATCTTTCAATAAAATATTATTTAAATGCTATAAAAATCAACAATAAAATAGATAAAGTTTTTTATAATATTGGAATTACATTCTCAAAAATTGGAAAAAATAAAGATGCCAAATTTTATTTGAAAGAAACACTAAAATTAAATCAAAATCATATTAAAGCATTAAATAATTTGGCTACAATATATGTGTATGAGAACAAATATGATATTGCCCAGAGTTATTTACACGAAGCTATAAAAATTGATTCTGAATATTCAAAAGCCTACAACAATCTGGGAACAATATATTTGCAAAAAAAAGAATATGAAAGTGCATTGAAGAATTTTACAATTGCCTATGATCTAGATAATAGTTTAGTTGTGGCAGGTGTGCAAAAACATTTTTTAAAAAGATCATTTTGTGATTGGTCTGAAAAGGAAGAGTTAAATAAAATATTACAAAGTACCCTTGATGAAGATCAAGATATATCGCCTTGGTTTTGTTTGTCATTAGAGGATAATTCAAAAAATCATTTTTTAAGAGCAAAGCAATTTTCAAGTAAGTTTAATTTACTCAAAGATAATAAAAATATTTATTCGAATAAAAAAATTGTAATTGGTTACTATGCAGGCGATTTTCATCAACATCCAGGAATGATTAATATGTGTGGTATATTTAAAAATCACAACAAAAATGAATTTGAAATTATAGGATTTTATTATGGAGACATAAAATTAGATGATACACATAAAAAAGTTAAGAAATACTTTGATAAGTTTTATTATGTCAACGAACTAGATGATAATGATATTCGAGACCTTTCTATAAAAAATAAAGTTGATATAGCAATCTATAGAGCTGGATTAACAGTTAATGCTAGGAGTAGTATTTTTAGTCATAAAGTTGCACCAATTCAGATTAACTTTCTTGGATATCAAGGCACTACGGGACAAGAAGGAATAGATTATATAATTTGTGACCAATTCATCATTCCGCAAGAACAGGAAGACTTTTACTCTGAGAAAAAAATATACCTTGATTGTTCTTATTTTCCTCGTGATAATAATAGGCAAACAAGTAATAAAAAATTTAATAAAAAAGATTTAAATATACCCGAAGAATCATTTGTTTTTTGCAGTTTCAATAGTTCATATAAAATTACAGAGGATGAGTTCGAAATTTGGATGAATTTATTAAAAAAAGTTAATAATTCATATTTAGTGTTACTTCTTTTTAACGAGAAAATGCATAAAAATATAATAAATGAAGCCAAAAAATATGATATTTCTTCCGATAAAATTATTTTTTTGGACAAGATTAATTACGAAGATCATCTAGCTAGACATTCTTTAGTTGATCTTTTTTTAGATAGTTTTTTTTATAATGCGCACACTACTGCAGTAGATGCCCTCTGGACATGCACTCCAATAATTACAAAAGTTGGAAAAAGTTTTTCATCAAGGGTATGTGGCAGCTTGCTAAATTATTGTAAGCTAAATGAACTAATGGTTTATAACAACAATGATTACTTTAATAAAGCATTAGAGCTTGCTCAAAATAAAGAATTATATACTTCAATTGTGAAAAAAATAATAAAAACAAAAAATTCGGGACAATTTTTTGATACTGAAAAATATACTAAAACTCTTGAGAACGCATATAAAAAAGTTCACAATATGAGAATAAATAAAGAAGAGTTTAGGAATGTATACATTCAAAATAGTTAATTTATTATTCACAAACTGTATTATTGTGATAATAATTATCTAATGGAATTAATTGATACACATCAGCACTTAATGTACCGTGATCAGGTAGGATATAGTTGGGCAAATGAATTTCCCCCCATTGACAAAGGAAATTTTACTTTAGAAGACTACAAAGAACTTACTAAAAATTTTGATATAAAAGGAACATTGTTCATGGAAACAGGAGTGGATGATTCTGATTATAAAAAAGAAGCTAAATTTGTAAAATCTATTATGGATCAGCCTAATAGCAACATTAAGGGTCTAATAGTTTCAATAAGGCCGGAAGAAGAAAATGGTTTTGATGAATGGTTGGAAGAAACTACAGCTATGAAAGTAGTTGGATACAGAAGAATATGCCATGTTATGCCTGATGAGCTTTCTCAAACTACTGTATTTCGAAATAATGTAAAAAAAATTGGAGCAGCTGGAAAGCCTTTTGACCTCTGTTATTTACCAACACAATTAAAAATTGCCTCTGAATTTGCAAAAGAATGTGATCAAATGGATTTAGTTTTAAATCACTGTGGAGTTCCACCAATTGCTTCTGGAGAAATTGATGAATGGGGTAAAGATTTAAAGTCACTTTCTGAGTTACCTAACGTTACATGTAAACTATCGGGGTTAATGGCTTATTGTGCTCCTGGAACATCTTCTTATGAAACAATAAAGCCATATGTAGATCATGCACTAGAATGTTTTGGTCCTGATAGAATGGTGTGGGGAAGTGATTATCCAGTAGTTAATGCTGCTAAAGGAATACAAGAATGGCTTAAAGTTACAAATACAATATTAACAAATCTTTCAGATGATGAGGCGAAAAAAATTGCTAGCTCTAATGCTGAGAGAATTTATAAAATTTAAATTTATCTTTAAGATACATAAATTATAAGTGAGGTATATTTTAATAATTATATTTTTTTTATTTTCACACCCACTTATGTCTTTAGAAACAAAAGAATTAATAAATAGATCTATAATTTGCACAGAAATTAATAATGACTTTAAATCAATGTATGGCTTTAATTTTATTGATGAAGTTTCTGTTCAAATATTAATTAAAAACTCTGATACAGTAGATGTACTTACTGATAATATTCTAAAATATAATCTTACAAAAGAAATAATTTATATCATAGGCTTAGACCATAATAATTTAATTAATTATGGATTTAATATTTTTAGAGATAGCTTAAAAGTTTGGGCATTTAATGTAACAGCCTTAGAACCTTTTTTTGATAGTAACCAATGTGAAGTTTTTTATAATACCCCTAAAGATTTTAAATCATTCTTTAAGTCTATTTTTATAAATGATACCAAGTCCACATATACGATTAAAAAAATTTAAAGTAATTTTATGAACAATTATAATTTACGGGTCTTATAAATTGTTTTTTTAGATTTGCGCTAAGGTTACTTAAATTTAATTTAAAATATATTGCATTACTTATATCTTTACTTGCTAAAGTCTTGTTATATCCTTTCCTACCAATTTCAATAAATTCCCTATTAATATTGCCAGAAATTAATTCAAAATCATTTATAACGCTTTTTTTATTCCACAAATAATCTATCAAACTATTCGTTTTAGAATCATAAATTATTTTTATTATTTTAGGTGCTGACATTTCAAGAGGCGATATGTTTTTGATACTTGTGCTTTTTTTAATATTGCAATTGTAGCTTTTTATTTCACTTGAAGAATAAGTATGATTTGAAATAATAAAAAAAAAAAAAAAAAAAAAAACAGTAGAAACCAATATTTTAATTTTATTTCTTACTATTTCAATTGGAACATGTCCAAAACCACATTCACTAGTCAATAAAATTTTTTCTTTAGGAAAATACTCTAATGCAGGTTTGATAGCATTTATAATATCTTCTTCAGTTTCTGTATTATCAATTCTTTGGTCAATTACTCCAAGAGAAACCTTTCCATTAAATTTCCAATCATTAAAAACATCTAACATTGTGTAATGCAAGCTGCAGTGTTCAAGATGTATTTCATCAACTTTCAAAATTTTAAATGCTTCTATCATATCTGTATATTTACCAAAAAAACCTCTTTTTCGGTGAGCATTGCCACCACAAACATGTAGATTAAAATCAACATTTGGAAATTTTTCTATAATCTCATTAAGTATTTCGGCAGCCCATTTTGTTTCATTAACGTTTTCTGTCCAAACAGGTTCATCAAATTGAATATAATCACAACCCTCATTAATTACTTGTTCAATCTCTTCAGTTAAGACTGATGCGTAAGCTTTAGCCAATGAAATATCATCTGGATAAAGATCTGTTCTTTCATTAACACTAAATCTTGCTAACATATGTGGACCAGTTATAGTTTGTTTTACTCTAATATTTGATGGTGTGTTATCTCTAGCAACTCTCCATTTTTTTGCTAAACCAGTTTTAAGATTTTTAATTTCATCTTTTATAACTGCACATTCAATTCCAAAACCTTTGGTTCCATGAGTTTTGCTTAAATCTACTCCTTTTATAGAACCGCCTAGTGTAAAATCTTTGCGGATCTTATTTATTGAATCTATTCCATCCAATCGTAACTGATAAAACCAATACATGTTTTCACGATAACCTTCACCATCAGTGATAATATCGAGCCCAAGGTCAGCTTGTTCTTTAACAGCCCATTTTATCATTTCAAAAGACTCTTCTTCTGAAACACTTGGTTTTCTAAGTGTATCTTTTTGGACTTCTTTTCTTGGATAACTTCCAGTTACTGTTGTTTTATAGCTCATTTTTAATTACTTTCTCTCACATCTTCTATAAGACATCTAACCCCTGCTTCGAAGGATCTCGGATTAAAATCTATTTCTTTTCTTATTCGTTCATCATTTTGATCGTCAATTAATGGTGTTGATTTTATATTCTCATCAAAATAGATTTTTGCATCTGGAATTATTTTTTTAACAGCTGCTTCTAATTGGTTACCATCTAGTGTTTCAGCACCTGTATTAAAGCAAGAATAATTTAAATTTTCTTTTAAAGCTAAACGAACTAATTGCTCTGCACAATCATCTACGTAAATCCAGTTATCTTTATTTTTTTTTGAAAAAGGTAAATAAGCTGGCTGTCCCAATGCAGGTTTAGCAGCAAAATCTTCAGCCCAATTGATAGCTGTATTTTGTCTGCCATATCCAAATACAACTGATGGTCTAGTATAAGCAATGCTACAACCGTGTTTCTTGATATATTTTTCAGCCATAAACTCATTTAAAAGTTTCATAACACCATATGTATAAAAATGATTATCAATACCTGAATAATCTTTTTCATTTACTGATCTATTTCCAAAATATTCTTGATTTGCACCATACACAGTTTCACTACTTGCAAAAACCAATCTCCTTATTTTATATTTCACAATCATTTCAAACATTGAAGTTGTTCCAACAATATTTATCTTACTAGCGAGTAATGGATCCTCCTCACATATTGTCCCAATTCCATATGCTAAATTAATCACTGAGTCTATTTTGATATTTTGGAAAATATTTTCAACTTCTGTGTGATCTGTAATATCTAATTTCTGATATTTAACTTTATCTTTATTTTTTCCAATTTTTAAAATATTTTTTTCAAGTTTATCCTTATTTTTTTCAATATTAAGATCTGTTACTAAAACATCAATATCTCTTTTAAGTAATTGAATCACAACTTTAGAACCAATAAATCCTAGACCACCTGTAACTAAAACTGTCATTTTAGTTTAATCTCATCATTATTTGTGGAGATCATGGTATTTATTTTTTCATTGTATTGAAACTTCTTAGATAATATATCTTTGAAGTGCACACCTAAGCCATGACCATTAGGTTTCGGAGTAAATCCATTGATAATTTTTATTTTTTTATTTTCAAATAATTCTTTATTTATAGGGTGATCCATAAAACAGTATTCTGTGAAAGCTACATTAGGTACTGTAAGCCCAAGGTGAATTCCAGCCATTATGCTTATTGCACTGCCCCAAGAATGAATAGCAACTGGTTTATTATGAACATAAGCTAAATCACATATTCTTCTACCCTCTATAAAACCAGAGGTTGCTATATCAAATTGAAGTATATCAAACACATCTTCTTCTAAATATTTTTTAAAAGCTCTTGCTGTAGGTATACTTTCCGCTCCAGCAATATTAAGAGTTGAAAACTTTTTTATGTCTTTATATCCTTTTATGTTTTCAACTCTGCATGGTTCTTCAAGAAATACAATTTCCTCTCTTTCTAATTTTTTTGCTAAATTAATAGAGACTTTAGTTGCCCACGGATTTGCTGAAGAACCTTGAACAGCGTCTACTATAAGTTGCATTTTATTTTTAAATTTTTTATTAAATGATTTAATTAAATCACTGATTGTATCAGGATCTATTACACGCATTTTATATACCCTAAATCCAAGTGAATATGCTTTCTTGGCATCTTCTAAAAGTTGCTTACTATTATCAAACAGTCCATTACTTGCATAAATTTTTATATTTTCTTTTTGTAATCCACCCAAAAGTTTGAAAACTGGTGTTTTCATCCTCTTTCCTAATAAATCATACATAGCGATGTTAATACCACCCATGACTCCTATTCCTATACCTTCACGATTCCAAAAAACACTAGACCCATACATTTTCTCCCATGCTTGATTTATATTTTCAGAATTTGTATTTTTAAGTAGATCGCTGAAGTGTTTTATTAATCCAATAATAGGTTCATATGTGAATTGCCCATGTGTAATCTCTCCTAAACCATAATCATTGTTACTATCTGTCAATTTTACAACAGGCACAATCATATTTTCAACCACACCTGCACTATATTTATAATTTAATTTTTTTGGAAAAGGGTATTCTAAGAAGAATACTTCAATTTTTTTAATTTTAGACATTATTTTTCATTTATTCCATGTAAAAAATTTCATCCATCATTACCCATGAATTGTTATCTTCATTATTTGGAAATGGATTGAAACAATCTATCATTAACTTTGTCCACTTATCTACAATTGGAATTTTTTGCATCTCTTCCATATCTTTATTAAAATTATTTCCGTCATATTCAAGATAACCAAACATAAAATCTTCTTTTAAATAAATACTATAATTTTTAATCTTAATTTTTTTTAATTCACTCAAAACTTCTGGCCATACATTAGCATGATTACTTATATAAAAATCTTTTTTTTCCTCTTTCAATCTTACAGCCATAGCATATCTTTCAGTCATAACTTCCTCATCAATTAAATTAATTACCAATTAAATAAATTTAATGTTTAATAATAAATCAACTCAAATTTATAGTTTTTATAAATTTTTTTGTATTAGAATCTAATATTATAACCAAAAAAAGATCACAATTTCTCTTTTAAAAATCTTGTTTGCGTGTAGTATTAATTCATAAATTGGAGGAAATATGAAATTTTTAAAAAATTTTTTAGTTGTTTTTTCATTATTAACTCTTCCATTTAGTGCCTTTGCTGTTGATGAAAATTTTCCAAATGACAAAGTAGCTATCTGGGGAGATTTTAGTGGAATCACACTAGATGTTAAACTTATAGGTGGTGCACCTTATGATCCACTTTATGAGGTAATGATTCCTATATGGGAAGCAAAAACTGGAGGTAAAGTTTCTATACTATCAAAGAAAAGTCACTTTGAGTTAGATAAAGAAATTAAACAAGATATTGCAGCAGGTAATATAAGTTATTGTGTAGTTTCAAATCACACAAGTTTTGCAACTCAATATGGTGATATCTATAGAGATCTTAATGGTATTGTGCCTAAAGATTTTCTAGCTGAGTTTGTTCCACTTGTATTAGATCACTCAACTGTTGATGGTAGATTAGTTCAGTTACCTCAGCACAGTGATGTGAGCAATCTTTGGTATATAAAAAGTATATATGAAGATGAGGACAATAAAAAAAGATTTAAAGCTGAATATGGTTACGATTTAGCCCCGCCAGAAACTTTAGAGCAATGGAAGGAACAAGCTATCTTTTGGTCAGATCCTCCAAATTTCTATGGTACACAGTATGTAGGAAAAGAAGAGGCAATCACAGGCCGTTTCTATGAGCTTGTAATTGCTGAAGGTGGAGCATTATTTGACGAAGGCATGAGACCTGTATTTAACGATGAAGCAGGTCAAAGAGCTCTTCAATGGTTCGTTGATCTTTACAACGCTCAAGCAGTCCCTGCTGGTGTTCTTAATTACCTTTGGGATGAAACTGGTTTAGGATTCGCTAGTGGAACTGTTGCACTTAACCTTGATTGGGGAGGATGGGGTGCGTACTTTAATAGTGCTGATTCCAAAATTGGAGGAGATGTAGGACTTGTTAGGTTCCCTATGGGTTCAGGCGGAAAAAGAGGCGGTTGGTCTGGATCTCACACTTACTCTATTTTAAATGGTTGCCCTGAAGAAAATCTCGAAGCAGCAGCTTCTTTGATTTGGATTTTAACTAATCATGAAGCTCAAATGCATGAAGCGAGAGGTGGTAAACTTCCTACAATGACTAGAGTATGGGAGGATATTGCTTCAGAAATGGATGCAGAAGGAAATGCTTTTATGAGTGATTTATTCTCAACTTTTTCTGCTTCAATGGCAGAAGATGCATTTACTCCACCATTAATTCCAGAATGGATTCCTTTTTCAAATATAATTTTTCCTGAATTGCAAGCTGCAATTGTTGGAGATAAATCTGTGAAGGAAGCTTTGGATGCTGCAGCTAAAGAGACTGATTATTTAATGCAAGACGCTGGTTATTACTAAGCATTTGCAAGACTACTCCTTATTAAATTAAGGAGTAGTCATTCTTTCATCACAAGAAAACTTTAAATTATGAATGATCAAGAATTAAAAATCAAAAATTTTAGTCAAACTTGGCCTAAGCCATCAAAGAATAACCCTATTGTAATAATAGGTACTGGAGGTATTGTTAAAGATGCACATTTACCAGCATATAAAAAGGCTGAGTTTGAAGTAATTGGATTATATGATGTTGATAAAAAGAAAGCCGTTGAACTTGCAAAGGATTTTAATATCAAAAAAGTTTATGATTCTTTAGATGAATCTTTTGAAAATTCAAATTGTATTTTTGATTTAGCATTACCACCTGCTATCTTATTAGAAGTTGTAGAAAAGCTCCCTGAAAATATTTTTGCAATATTTCAAAAACCATTAGGAAGATCTCTTGAAGAAGGAAACAAAATTAGAAAAATTTGCCATCAAAAAAATATAAAAGCTTGTATGAATTTTCAATTAAGATTTAGTCCAATTATGCTCCCAGTTTATGAGGCAATTAGACAAAATTTATTAGGAGATTTAGTTGAGCTGGAAGTACATGTAAATGTACATACACCATGGGAGTTATGGCCATTCTTAAAAACTTTAGATCGAGTTGAAGTTCCATTACATTCAATTCATTATATTGATTGGATACGATCTGTTTTAGGAAATCCTAAAAGTTTATATTGTCAATCTGTAAAACATCCAAAAGTTAGTGAATTGGCTGACTGCAGAACAAGTGCAATTTTTAATTATGGTGATCAAATTAGATGCTGCATGACAATAAATCATTGCCATTCTTTTGGAAGAAAAAACCAAGATGCATACATTAGATTAGAGGGAACAAAAGGTGCAGCAAAAATGACTTTAGGTTTATTACTTGATTATCCAAATGGAGAACCAGAGGAGCTAGAAATTAAAACTGAAAATACTGATTGGATTAAATTTGATATTAATGGAAAATGGTTTCCTGATGCTTTCATTGGAGTTATGTCTAATATGCAAAGATTTAAAAATGGAGAAGACAATAAACTTATTACATCTATAGACGACTCCATTGATACTATGGCAGTTGTTGATTCATGTGGAATATCCAGTGAGTCTGGAGGATTAAAGGTAGATTACGCTGAATAAATGAGTAGGAAATTTTTTAGCGGTCCATTTATTTTAATTTTACCATCTATTTTAGCAATAGGTTTTGTAATTATTATACCTTTAATATTTTCTTTTTATACTAGTTTTACTTCATACAAACTTACTAGACCTGACAGTCTTTTTAATTTTGTAGGATTACGTAATTATGAAAGATTAATAGATAATACTAAGTTTTGGTATGCTTTTGGACGAACAATTTTATTTCTAGCAGTAGTTTTAAACTTAGAATTATTGTTTGGTCTAGGAATTGCACTATTAATAAACAAAATTACATGGGGCCAAAGAACATTAAGAACTATAATGATGTTTCCAATGATGTTTTCACCAATCCTAGTAGGGTTTCAGTGGAAATATATATTCAATGATAATATTGGATTATTAAATAACTTTTTGTATTTATTCGGTTATGAGTCTGCAATACCTTGGTTAATTGATAAATATCTTGCCATGGGATCAATTATGGTTGCAGAAATATGGGCAAACACTTCTATATTTGCAATTCTCCTGTTAGCAGGGTTATTAGGCATACCCAGGGATCCAATTGAAGCAGCAAGGGTTGATGGTTGCAACAGTTGGCAGGTTTTTAAAAATATTACACTTCCATTTTTAATGCCATTTATTTTTATAGCACTCACAATTAGATCTTTAGATGTTGGAAGAGCTTATGATATTGTTCATATAATGACTGGTGGTGGACCAGCAATGCGAACAGAATTGATTTGGACAATGATTGCTAGAATAGGGTACAAAGATGCTAATATGGGTTTTGCTAATGCAATGTCATATGTTTCAATTATTTTATCCATTGCATTTACATATTATTTTTTTACTAAACTTGTTGCTGCAAGAAGAGATTTAGGACAGCAATAATGAAACAGATAAAAAAAATTGCTTTTTGGTTATTAGTTCTTTTTCTCTTAATACTTATTTGTTTACCTGGCATATGGATATTTGTTAGTGCGTTTCGTCCTAATCCTGAAATATTATCAAAACCGGCAAATTGGATACCTGATAGATGGACAATTCATCAATTTACACAAATGTTTAGTATTAATGGTTATGTGTCTGTCCCTGCATTTAAATATTTAATGAATTCTGTAATAATTTCTTCAGTTAGTACAGTAATAGCAATTACAATTGGGATGATGGGTGGCTATGCTTTTGCAAGATTTAATTTTAGAGGAAAAAATTCAATTTTCTTAAGCCTAATGCTAGCAAGAGCAGTACCTGGAATTTCATTGAGTTTACCACTATTCATACTATTCGCTAAAATTGGAATTATTAATACTTCATTTGGAGTCATTCTCGTTTATGTAGCAATGAATGTTCCATTTACTATTTGGTTGACTGATGGTTTTTTTAGGCAAATACCAAAAGAAATGTCAGAAGTTGCAAGAACAGATGGATGTACAAGATTGCAAGCCTTTTGGAATGTTGAATTACCATTAGCAGGACCTGGAATAGGTGCGGCCGCAATCTTTGCTTTTTTATTATCATGGAATGAATATGCTTTAGCATCAATTATAACTCGAACGGTTCATTCAAAAACTTTACCAATTGGGATGATGGATTATTTAGATGAATTTACAATAAATTGGGCAGGTATGTGTGCTATAGCAGTTGTAATGATAATTCCTGCATTAATTCTCACATTCATTGTTCAAAAACATTTAGTTTCTGGTTTAACATTTGGAGGAGTAAAAGGTTAAAATGGCAGAGGTAAAACTAAAAAATATAACTAAAAAATATGGTGATGTAATAGCTGTACAAAATATGAACTTGGATATTCCACATAATGAATTTCTTGTTTTAGTTGGGCCTTCAGGGTGTGGTAAATCTACAACTTTAAGAATGATAGCTGGTTTAGAGGAAATTAGTGGAGGAGAAATTTATATTGGAGATCAAGTTGTTAACGAAAAAGATCCAAAAGACAGAAACATATCAATGGTTTTTCAAAATTATGCCTTATATCCGCACATGACTGTTGAGGAAAATTTAGGATTCAGTCTTAAAATAGCAAAGGAAGACAAAGAAGAAATTGAAACTAGAGTCAAAGAGGCTGTACAAATTTTGGGTTTAGAAGAACTGCGAAAAAGAAAACCTTCTCAGCTTTCGGGAGGACAAAGACAGAGAGTAGCAATGGGAAGAGCAATTGTAAGACGACCTGACGCCTTTTTGTTTGATGAGCCATTATCAAATCTTGATGCTAAATTAAGAACACAAATGAGGACTGAAATTAAAAAACTTCACCAAAAGTTAAAAACGACAGTTATCTATGTAACTCATGATCAAGTTGAAGCTATGACTCTCGCCGATCGGATAGTTATAATGAAAGATGGAGTAATCGAGCAAATAGGAACACCACTTGAATTATTTGAAAAACCAGCAACTAAATTTGTTGCAACATTTATTGGATCACCCTCAATGAATATGATTGAAGCTAAAATAACTAATATTTCAGGTGAACTTTATATGGAAACCAATGATGGTATTTCAGTATTAGTTCCAAAACATAAAATAAATTCCTTAGCTGAAGGACAAAGAATCTGTTTTGGTTTTAGGGCAGAAGATATTGTTCCACTAAAATTTGGCCAGAAACCAAAAAATTCATGGAGTTTGAAATCTAAGGTTAATCTTGCTGAACCACTTGGAACAGAAACTTTGATTTTTACAAACTTAGGTAACACAGAAGTTGTAAGCAGAATGTTTACGCCTGAATTAGTAAATTCTAATGATGATTTAGAATTTGCATTAAATTTAGATAGAACTTATTTGTTCCATGGAGATACTGGTTTAGCTATATGACAAGTACCTCTGAAATATCTGATAGATTAGCAAAATGTTTCAGTAGTGTAATACATGATGTGATGAGAGATGATGGATTTAAAAATTTTGTCTTAGATCCTACAATTAAACCAAATAAAGAAAAACATAAAATTGCAGGCCAGATATTTACAATAGAAGGAGAATCAAATAATAGTTTTTCTCACCATGAAACTTTGCTAGCTTGGACTGGTTTGTTATCAAAAGCACCAACAGATAAAGTACTTATATGTCAACCAAATGATAATAATATTGCTTTAATGGGTGAATTAAGTGCTGAAACATTACAAAAGAAAAAAATTAGAGGTTATATTGCTGATGGTGGTTGTAGAGACCTAGAGTTTATTAATAAAATTGATTTTCCTGTTTGGTCAAAATTTTATACTCCAAAAGATGTTGTTGCTTATTGGAAACCTACTAAATTTGAACAAACTATAAAAATAAATGATGTAGAAATCAACAATGGTGATTATGTAATGGCTGATATTGATGGAGTAGTTATAATTCCAAATGATAATGTGATAGAAATTTTAGAAAAGTCTGAGAAATTAATAAGTACTGAAAGTCAAGTTAGAAAAGCTATAAGAGAAGGAATGGATCCTCAAGAAGCATATATTAAATATAGTGTATTTTAAGTTTTTTTTCTTTCTACAAGAAGTATATGTTCAGAATAACAAACACATTTATCATTTTGATTTAAAATCTCACATGCTTCATTAACCTGACCATATTGTGGTCTTTTAGGATCATCTTTTTTTTCTTTTATAGTAACTTTTGTGTGAATTGTATCACCTATAAATACCGGGTTGGGAAATCGTAATCTTTCAAAACCATACGTAAACGCTCGTTTGTTTATTATTGATGCAGTAAGAGCAATTCCTATTGAAAAAGTACAACTAAACTGAGCAATTCTCTGACCAAAAGGTCCTTTTTTTGCAAACTCAGCATCTGTGTGATGAGGATAAAAATCTCCAGAGTGCATAGCGTGCATTACTATATCAGTTTCAGTAATTGTTCTACCTACAGTAATCCTTTCGGTACCTAACTCATAATCTTCAAAGAACTGTTCTATCTCTACCATTTTTATTGAATTAATTTTTCTCTATAATAAAGTATCATAATTGTAATTATGAATAAAGATAATAAGTATGAAAATACAGTTGGTATTGAGTCTACCTATCCAAAGGATATGCCAAAAGAACACGGTGATATTCCTGTTTGGAATTCAGAGAACTGGTTTTATGAAGACGTAATTATTGATCATAAAATAAGATCTTTACGGCGAACAATTTCTGAGGGTGAAGCAATGCAATTTAATTGTATGGTTTTAGATATGCATCCATATGTAGGAGATGAACATTTTGCAAAAAATGAAGGAATGTTTGAAAAAAGATTAGTTGCAGGTGCAATGGTTTTTTCTTACGGGTTAGGTTTAGTTGCAACAAATTGTGTTAACTCATTTAGTTATGGTTACGATCGTTTACGATTTATAAAGCCTGTATTTATAGGTGATACAATTTATACAATTAGAACTAATATGGAAAAAACTCCAAAGTATGAAAAAATGGGACTTGTCAGAACCAGTTATGAAGTTTTTAAAGGTGATGGAGAAATTGTTTTATACTGTGAGCACCTTCATTCAGTTTTATATAAAAAGCCAGAAGATTTTAAAGACAAATACAAAAAAAAATGATTACATTAAAAGGGATGACCTGGGATCATTCTAGAGGATTTGATCCCATGATTGCAACCTCAAAAAAATTTCAAAAAATTCATAATAATAAAGTAAAAATTGATTGGGATAAAAGACCTTTACAAGCATTTGCTGACAGGCCTATTGAAGAGATGACTGATGACTATGATATGATTGTTATAGATTACCCCCATGTTGGAGAAGTGGCTAGCAAAGGTCTACTTCAAAATTTGAATCTACCTCAATATGAACCTCAGATTGAACAATTGAAAAAGCAGTCAGTAGGAAAATCTCATCAAAGCTATTTTATTGATAATAAACAGTGGGCACTAGCCATTGATGCGGCATCTCAAACTGCTTGTTATAGAGATGATTTAATTGGAAGTTATCCATTAAATTGGAATTCATTAATTGGTTTAGCAAAAAATAACAGAGTGCTTTGGCCTTTAAAGCCTGTTCATGCAATAAGTAGTTTTTATAGTATTTATAACAACCTAACTGTTGAGTTAATTCCTGAACAAAAAGATTTCATTGATAAAAATTTTGGAATTAAAACTCTTACTATGATGAAAGCTGTTTCTAATGAGTTAATAAAAGATTGTTTTACAATGGATCCGATTCAAACTGCTGAATTAATGACTGAAACAAATGATTTTTATTACTGTCCATATATTTATGGCTTTTCAAATTATTCGCGAAAGAATTATAGAAAAAACATATTAAAATATATCGATGTAATGAATTTATCTGGGAAAGGTCCTGCTGGAACACATTTAGGCGGGACTGGAATAGCTGTATCCAATGTAAGTAAGAATAAAGATTTAGCAGTAGAATATGCATTTTGGGTTGCTGGAGCCGATTGTCAGAAATCTCTTTTTTATGAAAGTGGAGGACAACCAGGCAATTCTGAAGCTTGGGAAGATGAAAAAATAAATTTAGAAACTAACAATTTTTTTAGAGCTACTAGAGAAACACTTAATCTTGCATGGGTGAGACCAAGACATAATGGCTATATGGAGTTTCAGGATAAAAGTGGCGATATCATTAATGAATATTTACAATCAGAAATTAGAGCTGAAAGTATTTGTGAAAAACTATGTGATATGTACAATGAAAGCTTCAAATAAAAGATTAAGATATGACTAAACCATTAGAAGGATTAACAGTTTTAGAATTCAGCCAGTTTTTATCAGGCCCTTATGCAGGGTTAAGACTTGCTGACTTAGGTGCTAGAGTAATTAAAATCGAAAGACCAGATGTAGGGGATCTTTGTAGAAACTTATATATAAGTGATACAGATTTAGAGGGAGATAGCACTCTTTTTCATGCTATCAATAGAAATAAAGAAAGCTTTGCTGCTAATTTAAAAGATCCTAGCGACGTTGCAACAGTAAAAAAACTTATTGAGAAATCAGATATAATAACTCAAAATTTCAGACCAGGAGTTATTGAAAGAATTGGATTAGATTACGATAATGTAAAAAAAATAAATCCAAAAATAGTTTATGGCACAATTTCTGGTTACGGATCAGAAGGACCATGGAGATCACTTCCGGGTCAAGATTTATTAGCTCAATCAAGAACAGGCCTAGTTTGGTTAAATGGTAATGGTGGAGAGGCCCCAACTCCAATGGGATTAGCTGTTGCTGATATGCTCGCAGGTCATACTTTAGTAGAAGGTATATTATCAGCAGTAATTAAAAGATTTAGAACTGGAAAGGGATCCCACGTTGAAACAAGTTTGGTTGAAGCTTTGCTAGATTTTCAATTTGAAGTTCTAACAACTTATTTTAATGATGGTAACAGAAAGCCTCAAAGAAGTTCTTATAATAATGCTCATGCTTATTTATCAGCTCCTTATGGTATATATAAAACTTTAAATGGATATATAGCAATAGCTATGACTCCACTTCCTCAATTAGGTGAATTAATTAAATTAGATTCAATAAAAAATTTGCATGATCAAAAAGAGTGGTTCACAAAAAGGGATGGTATCAAGAAGAACATTGGTGATTGGATTGTAAAAGAATCAACAGAGCATTGGCTAAGTATTTTAGAACCTGCTGATATATGGTGTGCAAAAGTACTAGACTGGGAAACAATGGTTAAACACGAAGGATTTAAAATACTTGATATGGTTCAAAGAATTCAAAGAGATGATGGTCTTGATATTGAAACACTACGATGTCCTATAAAAATTGATGGAGAAATATTTAAATCAAATAAAGCTGCACCAAAAATTGGGAATGATAATAATAATATAAAAAAGGAATTTAATATATGAAAATTACGGATATTGATATTCGTATGTGTCGTCATAATGAACCTGTTATGAAAGACTCAGAGATGCGAGATGGAAAGAAATCTGACTTAGAATTTTTAGTCATTACATTCAAAACAGACGAAGGTTTATCTTGCTCAACTTTTGGATTTGCGGGACGAGGAGCTGAAATGGCAGGGGAAATTGCAAATTCAATTTTTAAACCTTTTTTTATTGGAAGAGATCCATTGTACCGAGAGCAGCATTGGCATGAATATAGAACTGCAGATAGGTGGTGGAATCACGCTCCAATATACAGTTATGGTCCATTTGATATCAACTGTTGGTTATTATCTTCAATGCAAGCTGGCCAGCCTTTGTATAAATATTTGGGAGCTTACAGAGACAAAGTTCCAATTTATGGAAGTTCTCTAGTTCTAGATACACCCGAAGCTTATGCAAAAGAAGCAGTGGAATACAAAAAAAGAGGTTTCAATGCTTATAAGCTTCATCCTCCTGGTAAATATGATTTTGATTTGGAGGCTCATAAAAAAGTAAGAGAAGCAGTTGGTAATGATTTCAAGCTAATGAGTGATCCAGTTGCGCCATATACATTTGAACAAGCTTTACGTTTTGGACGAGAATTAGAAAAATTAAATTATTATTGGTATGAAGAGCCATTATTTGATGAAAATTTTCACAACTTAAGAGAACTAACTAGAATCCTAGATATTCCTATTATAGGGACAGAGGTAATTGCAAAACATCCTTACAGTGTTGCTGAATGTATCTCAACAAGAGTTGTAGATATGGTTAGAGCTGATGTTTCATGGAGTGGAGGTATAACAGCAACGATGAAAACTGCTCACTTAGCAGAGAGTTTTGGTGTTCAATGTGAAATTCATACTGCAATTTACCATCCATTAGAATTAGTCAACTTACATTGTTGTGCAGCAATTAAAAATTCAGAATTTTTTGAAGTGCTTGTACCTTATGAATATTTTAACTTTGGATTAAAAGACTCAATTAAAGTTGAAAATGGTTTTGCACACTTACCTTCAAAGCCAGGTCTTGGTATAGAATTAGACTGGGATTTTATAGATAATACAACATTCAAGAAAATTTAATGACGAAAATTATTAAATTCACTGTTGAGGATGTAAGGTTTCCAACATCTAAGGATTTAACAGGATCTGATGCAATTCACACAGATCCAGATTATTCTGCAACTTATGTAAAGGCATTGACTGACGATCCTCAATTACAAGGATATGGAATTGCATTTACTATAGGTAAGGGAAACGACATTGTTGCTGATTGTATAAAACATTTTTTTTATATCTTTGAAAATATGGATTTAGATATTTTGGAAGATAACATTGGTAATTTATGGTTTAAGTGTGTTGATCACAGTCAACTTCGTTGGCTTGGTCCTGAAAAAGGGGTTGTGCATATGGCTGTATCTGCAATCTTTAATTGTCTTTGGGATTTAATTGCAAAAAAAAATAGAAAACCACTTTGGAAATTCATAGTTGAAAGTGAACCAGAAAAAATTGTTAGTTGGTTAACCTTTAAATATATCGAGGATGTTTTAAATCCAGATGAAGCTTTAGAGATTTTAAAAAATAATCAAATTAATAAACAAAATAGAATTGATACAATATTAAAAGAAGGCTATCCATCTTACACAACAGCTGCAGGTTGGCTTGGATATTCTGATGAAAAAATTATTGAGCTTTGTAATCAATATATGTCTAAGGGTTGGAAGCATTTCAAAATAAAAGTTGGTTTAGATCTAGAAGCAGATGTTAAAAGATTAGAATTAATTAGGAAAACAATAGGTGATGATTGTTTTATTATGGTTGATGCAAATCAGCAATGGAATATAAACCAATCAATTAAGCATATTAATGCTTATAAAAAATTTAATTTATTTTTTGTAGAAGAACCAACAAGTCCAGATGACGTCATGGGTTTTGCTAAAATAAAAAAGGAGATTGGAGATATAAGGCTTGCAACTGGAGAGGCTTGTGGTGGCCGTATAATGTTTAAACAATTCTTAGAGTCTGGAGCTATGAATATTTGCCAAATTGATAGTTGCAGATTGGGAAGTATTAATGAAATTATTACTGTCCTACTTATGGCACATAAATTTAATGTTCCGGTTTTTCCTCATGCTGGTGGCGTTGGTTTATGTGAATACGTACAACATTTATGTATGATTGATTATGTTCTAATAAATGGCTCAAAAGATGATAAAGTAGTAGAATATCAAGATAGTTTGCACGAGCACTTTGTGTATCCCTGCAAAATTAAAAATGGAAATTATATGCCACCCCTTGATCATGGATATTCTATTGAAATGAAAGAAAAGTCTGTTAATGAGTTTTCATTTCCTAATGGAGATTATTGGAAGAATAATTAATGAGACTAAAAAATAAAAATATTATTGTTACCGCAGCTGCACAGGGTATTGGAAGAGCAACAGCTCTTATGTTTGCTAAAGAAGGAGCAGCTGTAATTGCTACAGATATTAATGAAGAAAAATTAAGTGAACTCAGTGAAGAAAATAATGAAATAAAAACACATAAGCTTGATGCTACTAATAAAACTGAAGTAGAAAAATTTTGTTCATCAGTGAATAATGTTGATGTACTTTTTCATGCTGTCGGTTTTGTTCATCATGGCACATTAATGGACTGTGATGATGATGAATTTACTAGATCAATTAATGTAAATGTATATTCAGCTTATCTTATGAGTTACAATCTCCTACCTAAAATGCTAAATAAAGGAAAAGGAAATATAATTATCGTCTCTTCTGCTGCATCAAACGTAAAGGGTGCTCCTAATCGTTTTATTTATGGTACAACAAAGGCAGCACTAAACGGTTTTGTTAAAGCCTTAGCAATAGATTATGTTAAAAAAGGGATACGTTGTAATGCGATACTTCCAGGTACTGTTGAGACACCATCTTGGGAAGGAAGAGTAAATATGGCAGATGATCCAAAAAAGGCTCGAGAAGATTTTATTGCAAGACAAGCTATGGGAAGATTAGCACAACCAGACGAAATTGCATCTTTTGCAACTTATTTAGCAAGTGATGAATCAGATTTTGTAACTGGAACATTAAACTTAATAGATGGAGGATGGACTTTATAATGAAAATATTGAGATACAGAATTGGAAGTGATGTTAAACCAGGAATTTTAGATAAAGATGGAAAAGTGCGAGATGCATCTAGCATAGTCAAAGACTGGGATGATAAAAATGTGTCCATAGATAAGTTAGATGATGTTAAAAAAATTGATTTTAATTCATTACCTTTAGTTAACAGTCATGATGGATTTGCTCCATGTGTATGTAAAAAAAGTGTGGGAAAATTTATTTGTATTGGTTTGAACTATTCAGATCATGCTGAAGAAACAGGACAAAAAGTTCCGCCCGAACCAATTATTTTTTCAAAAGCAACTAGTGCAATTATTGGGCCGAATGATGATGTTGAAATACCAAAAAAATCAGTTAAATCAGATTGGGAAGTTGAGCTTGGAGTAATAATTGGAAAAGAAGCAAAGTATATAACTGAATCAGAAGCTTTGTCTCATATTGCAGGATATTGTGTAGTAAATGATTTAAGTGAAAGAGAGTTTCAAATTGAACATTCAGGTCAATGGGTAAAAGGCAAATCTTGTGATACTTTTGGACCTATTGGGCCTTATCTAGTAACTACAGACGAAGTTCCAGATCCTCAAAATTTAAAAATGTGGTTAGATGTTAATGGAAAAAGAATGCAAGATGGATCAACAAGCACAATGGTTTATGGCGTCAATTTTCTTATTAGTTATTTAAGTCAATTTATGTCATTACAGCCTGGTGATATTATTTCAACAGGTACACCTCCAGGTGTGGGAATGGGAATGAGTCCTCAACTTTTTTTGAAACCAGGTGATATAATGAAGCTTGGCATAGAAGGTCTTGGAGAACAATCTCAAACAACTATATCAGCATAATGTTTGGAGGAATCAACAACTGTCATAATGTTAAAGATTTTAGGAAACTTGCAAAAAGAAGGCTGCCAAGTCCTATTTTTCATTATATTGATGGTGCAGCTGATGATGAAATAACATACCGTCGTAATACAGAAGCTTTTGATCAGTGTGATCTTGTTCCAAATGTTTTAAGCGGAGTTGACAAAGTAGATATGTCGACCACAGTGATGGGACAAAAACTTGATATGCCATTGTATTGTGCTCCAACTGCATTGCAAAGATTATTTCATCATGATGGTGAGGTGGCAGTAGCCAAAGCAGCTGAGAAACATGGGACAATGTTTGGTATTTCATCTCTTGGTACAGCAGGAATTGAAGAAATATCAAAACTTGTAAGCACTCCTAAATTATTTCAATTATATGTACATAAAGATAAGGGATTAAATGATGCACTAATTGATCAGTGTAAAGATTCTAATTTTGAAGCAATGGCTGTAACTGTTGATACAGCCGTGGGAGGCAACAGAGAAAGAGATTTATATACTGGCTTTACAATACCAATGAAATTAAAATTAAGTAGTGTTTTTAGTTTTGCTTTCCATCCTATGTGGGCATTAAATTATTTCGTAAAACCTAAATGGGAATTAAGTAATCTAAAAGATCACATAAGTGAAGGTACAACAGTAATGACTACTATAGGAGATTACTTTACAAAAATGTTGGATAATTCAATGAGCTGGAAAGATGTAGAAAATATTAATAAGAAGTGGGGCCGTCAATTTGCTATTAAAGGTGTTATGTCAGTTGAAGATGCAAAGAAAGCTGTTGATATTGGAGCGACAGCAATTATGGTTTCTAATCATGGAGGCAGACAACTTGATGGATCAAGGTCTCCATTCGATCAATTAGCTGAAATTGTTGATGCAGTGGGTGATAAAATAGATGTAATATGTGAGGGTGGAATTAGAAGGGGAACTCATATTCTAAAAGCCCTATCACTTGGAGCCAAAGCATGCTCAGGAGGCAGAATGTATCTCTATGCTCTTGCGGCTGGAGGACAAAAAGGGGTTGAAAGAAGTCTTACAAACTTGAGAAATGAAATTGAGAGAGATATGAAGCTTATGGGAGTTTCAAATATTAATGAATTAACAAGAAAAAATCTAAGATTCAGATAAATTAACAATTATTTTAAAAAAATTATTTATTCTGATCAAATTTTATTCTAAAAATTTTGTTATGAATGACGAAATAGAACCAATACTAATAGGGGAAGTGAATGATATCGATGTAGGTTCAGTTGAAAATTTTGAATATGAAGACTCAAATTATGCAATCTTCAGACTAGATACTGGTTTTTTTGCAACTCAAGGTAATTGCACTTGTACTGATAGAACGCTATTAAGCGAAGCAGATGTAGATGGTGAAGAACTAGAATGTCCAAGTTGTGGAAATACTTTTAGTATTGTTTCTGGAGATCCAATATCTGACTTAGATCAACTTCCTCTAAAAATCTATGATGTAACTGAGGAGGGTGAAAAACTTTATTTAAATATCTAAATTAAAAATTTTAAATTAATTATATTATCTTTATTTAAATTACTGTCATTTGTTAAAAAATTTAATACGTTTTCGCAAGCTTCAACAGACATTCTCTTTCTACATTCAAGTGTCAATGCTGCATTATGTGGTGATAACAAAATATTATCTTCTTTAAAAAAGGGATGATTTTCTATTGGTGGCTCATTTTCAAATACATCAAGTCCAGCACTATTAATTTTATTTTTCTTTAGTGCATCAAGTAAAGCCTCTTCATTTATAATACCGCCCCTTGCAGTGTTAACAAGAATTAAGTTATTTTTAGTAAAATCAAATTCTTTAAAACTAATAAAATTTTTTGTTTTATCATTTAATGGCACGTGAATACTAATATAGTCTGCAATTTTTAGACCTTCTTCTTTATTAATATTTATACAACCTTTACTTACTATTAATTTTTCAGAAACAAATGGATCATGGACATATACAATCATATCAAATCCTAAACACCTTTTGGCTAACTCTTGCCCAATTCTTCCAAAGCCAACAATCAAAATATTTTTTTGGTAAAGTTCAAAAAAATCTGGAAGTTCAGATTTTTTTTTGAAGTTACCAGACTTGACTAAATTATTAGATAAATTAATTTTTTTTGTTAGATATAAAAACATTGTCATTACGTGTTCGGCAACACTTACTGAATTAGAAGTTCCAGTTATTGCTAAGGCTATGTGATTATTAGATAAATAATTTGAATCAACATTGTCATAACCCACTCCATGTCTAGAAACAATTTTTAAATTTTTACATTTTGACAATATTTTTGAATTAAGACTTGCAGTCCGTATTACAATTCCATCTACATCAGAAAGTTTAATGGCAAGATCCTCATCATCAAAACTATCTATTTCATAATTTTCAATATTATTTTTATTAAAAATTTCTAAGCCATCAGGATGTATCTTCCCCATAATTGCTATTTTCATAATTAATTCCTATAATCTAAATAATTTGAAAAATAAATTGTTTAACTCTTTAAAATAATTCATATTGTAATATTATCATTTTAAAAATTTGAGGAAATAATGAAAACTATTCGACTATCTTGCTCGCACGCATTAATAAAATATCTAATTGCACAAAAAACAATAATTAATGGGAAAAAAGAACCATTATTTCCCGGAGCATTTGGAATTTATGGTCATGGTAATGTAGCTTGTATAGGGCAGGCAATGGAAGAGTTTCAAGATCAACTTCCAGGTTATAGAGGACATCATGAACAAAATATGGCGTTAACAGGTATTGGATATTCCAGAGCAATGAGAAGAAAACAAATATTTATTGCTACATCTTCAGTAGGACCAGGTTCAACAAATATGGTAACAGCCTCAGCTGTTGCATTAAGTAATAGGTTGCCAATTTTATTATTACCAGGAGACACTTTCTCTAGTCGTTTTCCTGACCCTGTTCTTCAACAAGTTGAAAATTTTAATTCTCCGACTGAAACACAAAATGATTCATTTAAATCAGTATCAAAATATTTTGATCGAATTACAAGACCTGAACAAATCTTGTCATCTTTACCTCAAGCTATTAATACTATGTTAGATCCAGCTGATTGTGGACCCGCAGTCATTTCTATGTCACAAGACGTGCAAGGAGAAGCTTATGATTATCCTGAAGTTTTTTTTGAAGAAAAAATTCATGAAATTAGAAGAATCCACCCTGATCCAAATCAAATAAAAAAAGCTGCTGAGAAATTAAAACAATCTAAACAACCTATAATAATATCAGGAGGAGGAGTTTTATATTCTGAAGCAGAAAATGAAATATCAAATTTTGCAAAGAAACATAATATTCCAGTGACTGCTACAGTTATGGGAATTGGTTGTATGAATAAAGATGACCCTTACTATATTAGTGCAATTGGCTGTCTTGGTGAGGGATCTTCAAATAATCTTGCTACTGATACTGATTTAGCATTAGCAGTTGGAACAAAATTAGGAGATTTTACAACTGGTTCATGGACTAATTTTGAAAATGAAAATTTTCAACTTGTATCAATTAATACTTCAAGATTTGATACAACAAAGCATAGAGCAACTCCTGTAGTAAGTGATGCTAAGGTTGGTCTTCAAGAATTATCAAATCAGTTAGGTGAATGGAAAGCTCCAGATAGTTGGTATAATAGAGCTGTTAAAGAAAGAGAAAAATGGGATTCTTATGTAGCAAAAGAAAGTGGCCCAACAAATCAAGAACTTCCATCTTATGCTCATGCAGTTGGTGCAGTATATAGAAATGCAGATCCTTCAGATATTGTAGTTACAGCAGCAGGAGGTTTAGTTGGTGAAGTTGTACAAATTTGGAAACCTAAAGAATTAAATACTTTTGAAACTGAGTGGGGATTTAGCTGTATGGGTTATGAAATATCAGGAGCACTTGGAATAAAAATGGCTAAACCTAATCAAGATGTAATTGTGTTTGTTGGAGACGGATCATATCTTTTGCAAAATAGTGATATTTACAGTTCTATTATGTATGACAAAAAATTAATTATTGTTGTTTGTGACAACGGTGGTCATATGGTTATAAATCGCCTACAGCTTGCTAAAGGAGGAAAGGAATATTTGTGTAACTTAAGATCAGCGAGAGCATCTAATGTTCAATTTGTTGATTTTGAAGCTCATGCTAAAAGCATGGGGGCTAATGCTGAAACTGTTAAATCTACCTCAGAATTAGAGGCGGCATTCAAAAGAGCAAAACAGTCAGATAAAACTTATGTAATTTCAATGCTTACTCATGGATATGAATGGTTAGCTGGTACAGCTTTCTGGGAAAGTCCAACATTGGAAACTTATTCAACTGAAGAAAATAAAAAAGCTTATTCAGAATTTATTGATGGTAAAAAGAAGCAACGTAAAGGTGTTTAATTATTAATATTCTTTACTTTATAAAATGAAGCCAACAATTCTAGTTGATCCTTTTCCACGAACGATGGAATTAATTTTTTCTAAAGATAAGCTAAACTATCTTAAGTCAAATTATAAATTAATAAAAAGAATAAAACATACAGAAGAAGATTTTTATAATAAGAATATTTCTGAGGCCAAGTTTATTATTGGACAACCAACACTAAAATTATCTACTTTAAAAAAAGCTAAGAAACTAAGAGCAATATTTAATGTAGAGAGTAACTTTTTACATAATATGGATTATAATTTTTGTAAAAAAAACAAAATACATGTTCTTTCCACTTCTCCCGTATTTGCACAACCAGTAGCTGAAATGTCACTAGGACTTTTGCTTTCCATAGCAAGAAGTATTCATATTGCACATAATGATTTTATTAATAAAAAGGAGAAGTATGGGGGTGAAATAAGCCAAAAAAATTTTTTAATAAAAAATAAAACTTTTGGATTTATTGGCTTTGGTGATTTAGCAAAAGCTACACTTCCATTAATTAAACCATTTGCAAATAAAATTTTAGCTTATGACCCATGGATTCCTAAAACACAAATGAAATCAAAAAATATTTATTCCTTATCTCTTAACAGTGTTATGAAAAATTCAGATATAATTTTTATTTTTGCAACTTCTACTTCTACAAACAAAGCAATGATTAATCATAATAATTTAAATTTAATGAAGGATAATTCAACAATATTAATTATGAGCAGGGCAACAGTTGTTAATTTCAGAGATTTATATAAATTTTTAAAAAATCGAAATGTATTTGCAGGAATTGATGTTTATCCTAAAGAGCCATTTCCAAAAAACCATCCTTTGAGAAAACTTAAAAATGTAATTTTTTCTCCTCATAGGGCTGGAGCATTAGATGAGGTATTTAAAGAGATGGGTGAGATAGTGATTCAAGATATTAAATTAATATCTAGTGGAATGATGCCAAGAAACTGTAAAAAAGCAGAATTAAAAACCATATCTCAAATAATATCTAAGCCAGTTGATATAAATTAAATCCAAAAAAATAGTTTTAGACGTATATTATTAATAATAGTTGTTGATTTATATATTATTTCTTGTAGTTTTTTTTCAAAATTGGAGGAATAATGAATAAAATAAAATTGTTTATTTTAAGTCTATTTTCAGCATCTTTTATAAGTCTTTCTGCGCAAGCTGATGGACATGCTATAGAAGCATGCTTAATTACAAAAACTGATATCAACCCCTTTTTCGTAAAGATGAAAGAAGGTGCAGAAGCTCGTGCAAATGAATTAGGTGTAAAACTATCATTCTTTGCAGGTAAAGTTGATGGTGACCACGAAACTCAAGTAAGAGCTATTGAGACATGTATAGCTTCTGGTGCAAAAGGTATTTTAATTGCTGCATCAGATACAAAAGCGATTGTAACACCTCTTAAAAATGCTCAGGACAATGGCCTACTTGTTATTGCACTTGATACACCTCTAGAACCAATTACAGCTGCAGATTCAACATTTGCAACTGATAACTTTAAAGCAGGTGAATTAGGCGGAGCTTGGGTTGCTTCAAAGTTAGGTGCTGATGCTGCTAATGCAAAAATTGCAATGCTTGACTTAAACGAAAGTCAACCTTCTGTTGGTGTTTTAAGAGATCAAGGTTTTTTAACTGGTTTTGGAATTGATGTTAAAGATGTTTCAAGATGGGGAGATGAAGATGATCCACGTATTATTTGTAATGAAGTTACAAATGGTAATGAAGAAGGCGGAAGAACAGCTATGGAAAAATGTCTTCAAAAAGATCCAGACATAAATGTTGTTTACACAATTAATGAACCAGCAGCTGTTGGTGCTTATGAAGCACTTAAAGCAGTTGGAAAAGATGATGGTAGTGTTCTTATTGCCTCAGTTGATGGCGGTTGCCCAGGTGTAGCTGATGTTAAAAGAGGTATTATAGGAGCAACATCTCAACAGTACCCACTTCTAATGGCTTCTCTTGGTGTTGAAGCAATTAAGGCATGGGCTGAAGATGGTTCCAAACCTGATAATACTCCAGGTCTTGACTTCTTTAACACTGGTGTGAACTTAGTTACAGATGATGCTGCTAGCGGAGTTCCTTCAATTAGTGTTGCAGAAGGTATGGACAGATGTTGGGGTTAACAAAATAAAACTATTTTTTCAGGGCAGAATTTCTGCCCTGATTTTTATAAAATAATTTTAAAGAATATGAACAATATATCAGATGACATTAACAAAGATTTAAAAGATCAACCTAAGTTTACAGAAGATATTGGTTCAAAAAATCAAGAACATCACACCTTTGAACAAGGTGAACAATCTATTTTAAAAAAGATTCAACATTTCTTGCACGGGAATCCCACAATTGTTCCAGTAATAATTTTAATATTAAGTGTAATCGCATTTGGTTTTATTGCAGGAGGAAGATTTTTTTCAGCTTTTAACTTATCTCTTATAGTCCAACAAGTTACTATTGTAGGTATATTAGCTGCAGCACAAACATTAATTATATTAACAGCAGGTATTGATTTAAGTGTAGCGGCCATGATGGTTTTGGCATCAGTTTTTATGGGAAAACTCTCAGTCGAAATGGGAATGCCGACACTGCCTGCAATAGCGATTGGTTTCATATCTGGAATTGCCACGGGTGCATTTAATGGCCTGCTTGTTACGCGGCTAAGGCTACCACCTTTTATAGTAACACTAGGAACCTGGAATATATTTTTTGCTTTAGTTATTTTTTTCACTGGATCACAATCTATTAGAAGTTCTGACATAGAAGTAAATGCTCCACTACTTCACTTTTGGGGAGAAAGAATAAATTTAGGAGGATTTGTTTTCACGTACGGAGCATTTTTAATGATAGCCATATTTATATTTTTATGGTTTTTACTTAACAAAACTGCCTGGGGCAGACATGTTTATGCAATAGGGGATGATAAGGAAGCTGCTGAACTCTCTGGTATACGTACAGATAGAATGCTGGTATCTATATATGCAGTAGCAGGTTTGGTTGTTGCAATAGGCGCGTGGGTTTCCATCGGTAGAGTAGGATCTGTGTCCCCAACAAGTTTTTACGAAGGCAACTTAGATTCTATCACAGCTGTAGTTATTGGTGGAACTTCATTATTTGGAGGTAGAGGAACAATTATTGGATCATTATTTGGAGCATTAATTGTTGGAGTTTTCAGCTCCGGTTTATCGATAGCTGGGTTAGATGTGTTGTGGCAAAGATTTGCCCTAGGTTGTTTAATTATTATAGCTGTTGGTATTGATCAATGGATTAGAAAGGTTTCTAACTAATGGAGCCTGTACTTGTAGCTAAAAGTTTATCTAAAAAATATGGCACGGTTGTTGCTTTAGAAAGTGCTGATCTAGAACTTTATCCTGGAGAGGTACTAGGAGTAATTGGAGATAATGGTGCAGGAAAATCTACACTTATTAAAGTTCTTTGTGGTGCTGTAATTCCTGATAGTGGTGATATTTTGTTGGATGGTAAAAAAGTTTCATTTACATCACCTATAGAAGCAAGAACGTTGGGTATTGAAACAGTATATCAAAACCTTGCTTTATCACCTGCTTTATCAATTACTGATAATATGTTTTTAGGAAGAGAAATAAGACAAAAAGGTTTTCTTGGAAAGTTTATGAGATTTTTGGATCAAAAAGCAATGGCAGAGGAAGCTAGAAAAAGACTTTCAGATTTAGGATTGCTCACTATTCAAAATATTAATCAATTAGTAGAAACGCTATCAGGTGGACAAAGACAAGGCGTTGCAGTTGCAAGAGCAACATCATTTGGTACAAAAGTAGTAATAATGGATGAGCCTACTGCAGCCTTAGGAGTTAAAGAAAGCAGAAGAGTGTTAGAATTAATTGGAGAAGTTAGAGCAAGGGGTATTCCTATAATATTGATTTCTCATAATATGCCTCACGTTTTTGAAGTAGCGGATAGGATTCATATTCATAGACTAGGAACAAGACTTTGCGTAATCGATCCAAAAAAATATGAAATGTCTGACGCTGTTGCATTTATGACCGGTGCTAAGGCAGCACCTCTATCAAACTAATTGTAAAGTTTAAACTAGATTAAATTTTATGAATACAAAAGATCTTGAATTAAAGTCGATTGAATACAGAAAAACAATATTAGAAATTATATTTAATGGTGGTGCAGGACATACAGCTGGAAGCTTATCTTGTATTGATATCTTGAATGTACTTTATAATAAAATACTTCAAATTAATCCTAGTAATTTTAAAAATTATAATAGAAATCACTATATTCAAAGTAAAGGTCATTCTGTAGAAGCCCTTTATACTGTACTATGCGACAAAGGTTTTTTTTCGAAACAAGATTTATTAAGTTTAAATAAATTCAAATCACATTTTATTGGGCATCCTACTAAAAAAGTTCCTGGTATTGAACATAATACAGGTGCATTAGGCCATGGTTTATCTGTAGCTGTAGGTATGGCAATAGGATTTAAGTTAGATAAAAAAGATCACAAGGTATTCACTCTTCTTGGAGATGGAGAGCTCAGTGAAGGTTCAGTATGGGAAGCTTTTCTGTCAGCACATAAATATGCCTTAGATAATCTGGTGGTAATTATTGATAGAAATAGACTTCAAATTACTGGTAAGACAGAAGACGTAAATCCTATTGAGCCACTTAAAGATAAATTTAATGCATTTGGCTTATCAACAAAAGAAGTAAATGGAAATTCTGTTCATGAGCTAAGTAAAATATTCTCAAATATTCCTTTTGAGGAGAATAAAGTAAATTTAATCATTGCAAATACGGTTAAAGGTAAGGGAATAAGTTTTATGGAAAATGAGATTGTATGGCATCACAAAGTACCTTCTGAAGATCAATATAATTTAGCTCAAAAAGAATTAGAGTTTTTAAAATTAGATATTAAAAATGATTGAAAAAGCAAACTTAGAAATATTTGCTGAAACTCTTCTAGAGTTAGCGAAAAAAGATAAAAATGTTATTGTCGTTACTAGTGACTCAAGAGGATCTGGCAAACTGACAAGTTTTGGAAATGAGCTTCCAGATCAGATTATTGAGGTCGGTATAGCTGAACAAAATCTTGTTGGTGTATGTGCTGGATTATCAGCAGTTGGTAAAAAGGTTTTTGGTGTTTCACCTTCAAGTTTTTTAACTGCAAGATCATTGGAGCAAATTAAAAATGATATTGCTTATTCTAATCATCCTGTAACTTTAATTGGTATAAGTGCTGGAGTTAGTTATGGTCAACTTGGATCAACTCATCATTCAATTCATGATATAGCTGTATTAAGAGCAATTAATAATATTGATATTGTTGTTCCTGCTGATAATTTTGAAACGAGGGAAGTAATCAAATCTGCAGTGAATTATAAACATCCTCTTTTTATAAGATTTGGCAAAAAACCAATGATGAAAATCAATAATGGAAACCATAATTTTACAATAGGAAAAGGAATCAAATTAAAAAGTGGAAATCATTTAGTTATTATATCTACAGGAGAAACTGTGCAAAGAGCGTTCAAGGCTTGTGAAATTTTAGAGAAAAATAATATTAATCCAACATTAATTAGTATGCACTCAATTAAACCATTTGATGAAGATTTATTTATTAATTCTATAATTGGATCAAAAGGAGTAATAACAATAGAAGAACATAGTTTAAGTGGTGGATTGGGAGAAAAATGTGCAAGTATTATGATGCAAAATAATATTAACTTACCATTTAAGATGTTGGGTTTTCCGGATGAGTATATGGTTAATGGATCTCAAGCAGACGTTTTAGATTATTATAATATGTCTTCGGCAAAGATAGCTGAGATAGCTAAAAAAATTTTAAAATAAATGTATATTTCTATTGATCAGAGTACCTCATCAAGTACAGTTTTTATTTATGATAATAGTTTAAAATTATTAACAAAACTCTCAAAATCTCATAAGCAAATTCAAAATCAATTAGGTCATGTTGAGCACGATGCTGAAGAAATTTATAAAAATATTTTATTTTTATTAAAAAAAATATCAAAAAAAATAAAATTACATAAAAATTTATTTCTAAGTATAACAAACCAAAGGGAAACTTTTGTAATTTTTGATACTTTATCAGGCAAACCTCTTTATAATGCGATTGTTTGGCAGTGTAGAAGAGGCCAAAAAATTTGTGATAAAATTAATAAATCTAGTAAAAATCAATCATTAATTAAAAAAAATACGGGATTAAAACTTGATACTTATTTTCCTGCACCCAAATTAGTAAAATTATTAGATAACAAAAAGAAATTAAAAGAGAAACTAAAAAATGGCTCAGCTTTATTTGGCACGATTGATACATATTTAATATATCGACTAACAAATAAAAAATCTTACGCTACTGACTATACAAACGCATCGAGAACTTTATTTTTTAATAATAAATCATTAAATTGGAGTAAAGAATTACTAAAATTATTTGATTTAAATATAAAAATGTTACCTCAAGTTAAAGAGAGTGCTTCAATTTTTGGATACACGAACTTAAACCAAATATTAAAAGATAAAATTCCTATTGCAGGTGTGATGGGTGATTCACAAGCATCAATTTTTGCAAATCAATGTTTTAATAAAGGAAACACTAAAATTACTTTAGGAACTGGCGCATCAATATTAACAAATATTGGAAATCAATACTCTTATAAAAAAAATACAATTACTACTTTATCTTATGTCTATAATAATAAACCATCTTATTCTTATGAATGTCTAATAAACTATGCTGGAGCAACGGTAAGTTGGCTGAATAGTAATTTAAAAATAATTAATAAACCTCAGGAAACAAATAGTATTTTTACAAAAACCAATAATTCAAATGGAGTGGTCTTTATTCCAGCCTTTGTTGGTTTAAGTTCGCCCCACTGGCTCCCGAATAGCAAAGGAATGATTTATGGTTTAACGCCATCAGTAAATAAAAATCATATTATAAGAGCTGCATTAGAGTCAATTGCTTTCCAAATTAAAGATTATTTAGATGATTTAGAAAAGAACCAAAAAATAATTTGTAATGATATCTATATTGATGGAGGTATTGTTTCAAATTTATCTTTCATGAATTTTTTATCTGATACTCTTAAAAGAAAAATTTATGTTACCAATTTTGAAGATATGTCATCTTACGGATCATTAATAATGGGATTATTAGGTACAAAAATTGAAAAAAATTTAAAAGATATTTCAAAATATAAACAAAAATATACTATCTATCATCCGAATAAAAATAAAATTATTGATAGCTATAAAAAATGGAAAGATGTTTTAAATAATTTCTATTTATAATTTTATAAGTTTTTATAAAGAGCTTTTTGAGCAATTTTTAGAGCTTTCATTGCATCATGATTAGATTGAGCCTCATGTAATGCTTTTGTATCTAAATCATCTAATGCTTTATTTATAGATTTAAGAAAATCAATTGCTTGGTTTGCCATTTCGACACTATCTTCTCGAAAAGGAAACTGATCTAATTGCCATACACCTTCCCAATTATTTTTTTTCAAAACATAAAAAAACTCAAAAATCTCAATAGGATGCAAGCTTCCAGCTATTAGATCATCATCCCATGATCTGTAATTATCATTAACATCCATCCCAAATAATCGACCATAATCAATAGCTAGTTGTGCTGAGTCAGCTGCCGATTCACCGCCATAAATAGCATGACCAAAATCTAGAAGAATACCAACATTAGGCAGGCCCATCTTTTCAATACCAAGCAATGTTCTAGCTACTGAGTCATAACTCATTTTAATTCTTGGTTCCCTGGGCTTATATTCTATTACAAACTTAAGATCCGGATTTTCACTCGCTAATCTTGCAACACCATCTACTGAATTCTTCCATAATGTTCCATGATCTACTTGAAATGGATAATCCCAACCATCTTGTCCAGGCCAAAGTTTTACATACGCAGCATTAAAAAATCTAACAGCCTCACATGCTTCAGTTATTAATTCATGAGCTCTATTACGTATACCGCTATCTGGATTTGTGAATGCGCCCTTTCTAAATTCTTTAGTGTAAATTTCAGGTGTGATTCCAATAACATCTAAGTTAACTTTATCTAATGCATTCTTAATTTCCTGATTAGAAAATTTTCCACCAAAATATGGAAAGTTTATATCAACAACTGATAAATCTTTTACTTGTCCTGCAAGAGATATAGCGTCCAATATTGATCTTGGTTCTCCGTATCCATCAGTTGCGTAACGATCTACATACGTTGCAAAATGCCAAATTCCTGCTCCAAACTTTTGTTTCATTTTGACACATCTTACTTTTAATTTTTATAAAATCAAAAATTTTTTCCCATAATTCTTGAGTTTTTTCGGTATAGTTTTGTCTTAGTAATAAGAAGTTTATTTAAGAATATAAATCAAATAAAAGTTTAAAAATTACTCTTGATTTGAAAAATCCTCGTTATATTGTCCGAATTCTAATAATTGTTAGGAGGAAAAATGAAAAAACTTCTTATGACAGTTGTAGCAATTGTATTTGCTACAAGTGCCGCTTTCGCTGAGAGATACGTTATGGTAACTCATGGTGAAGGTAAAGATCCTTTCTGGCCTGTTGTACAAAAAGGTGGTGAGGATGCAGCTCGTGCAATCGGTGCTGATTTTGAATATATCTACAACCCTTCTGCTGATATGGCTGATATGGCAAGCTCAATTCAAGCTGCTGCAGCTACTCAACCAGATGGTATGGTAATTTCACTTCCAGATCCAGATGCATTAGGCCCAGCTATTAAAGCTGCTGTTGCTGCCGGTGTTCCAGTTATTACTATGAACTCTGGTTTAGAAAATTCTGCAGCACTAGGTGCATTAATGCATGTTGGACAGCCAGAATATCTTGCTGGTCAAAAAGCAGGTGCAAGAGCAACTGCTGAAGGCGCTACTAAAGGTCTATGTATGATCCAAGAAGCATATAATACTGCCTTAGTTGACAGATGTGAAGGTTATGGAGAAGCAGTTCCTATGGAATATGTTGATACTACTTCTGACCCTGCAACTATCGTAACTCGTGCTACTGCTGCTTTACAAGCTAATACAGATATTGATGCAATTCTATCTGTTGGACCTCACGTATGTGAAGGTGTAGCAAAAGCAATGGATGATCTTGGTATGAGTGGTATTCACCATTCTTGTTTCGATTTAAGCCCTGGAGTTATGGACTTAATCGCTGCTGATAAAGTTGCATTTACAATCGATCAGCAACAGAGACTTCAAGGTTATATGCCAATTATTGTATTACATTTATACAATAACAGTGCAGGTCTATTACCAGGTGCAAACATTCCATCTGGACCAGGATTTGTTGATAAATCAAATGCGGCTTCAGTTGCTGCATTAGCTGGTATCGATAGATAACTTCTAATTTGAAGCCGCCTTTGGGCGGCTTTTTTATTATATGAATTCAAACACAGAAGTAAAAAGACAAGAGTCTGATAGGTTAAAACCGAAAAGATGGTACTCCGTAATATTTGCAAGACCAGAAGTTGGTCCGCTTGGAGTTATGCTTTTACTTTTTGCAATGTTAGGATACTTTTCAATTCCACAAGGAGAATTTTCACTAAACCCTTTTGCTGGAGAAGGTTTTAACGCCCTTGGAATAAGAAATAATTTTAGAGTAATCTCACAATTGGGAATTGTTGCACTTGGTGCTGGTATGTTGATTATTGCAGGTGAATTCGATTTAAGTGTAGGATCAATGATTGGATTTGCTGGTGGAGCAATGGCAATGATCTTAAAATGGGGGTTTGCTGTTGTGATACCTTATATTTCTTTCGATGGTGGATTTCATTTTGAAGGCTTAAAAATATTTGAGATCAAGGATGTTACTCCACTAACGGCATTGTTAATAACTTTAGTTATGACATTATCTTTTGGATGGTTCCAAGGATATGTAATTGTTAAAAGTGGAATTGCTTCATTTATTGTTACTTTAGGTGGTTTATTTTTTTTAAGAGGTTTAACAGAAGTTTGTTATAGAGCATTCAATAAAGCTCCAGATCAAACAGCTGGCTCTACCACGGTTACAGATTTGCCAGATATTAAAAATATCATAAATGTTCCTGGACATGGTGAAATGGAAAGAGATGCTGCTAAAGCATTATCTAATGAAGAATTAATAGAAATACTAAAAACAGCACCACAAAGTACTGTTGAAAAACTTACAGAACAACTAACTTATATCAACGAAAAAGTTGCAATTACTAAAACTTTATTAGCTAAACAAAAGATGGTTGATACCATGCAAAAAACTCTGGAAAATGCTCAAAAGTCTGGCAACGAGTCAATGGTTGAAGCTATACAAAAAAAGATTGATGCGGGAATTCAAGTACCTGATGTAGCAGCAAAATCTGTAACAGAATTGGATCTAGCAAGAGCATATATAGATACTTTTATTACCGCTAGACCAGTCGCTAACTTTTTTGGTGGTGATATTTTAGAACCAGTTTTTGATTGGTTATATTTTACCGCTGATTGGAATGTAAATATGTTTGGAAATAAATTTGCACCAGGTTTTTATTCTTGTGTAATGATTTGGGTACTTCTTGCAATAATTTGCTACTTTGTTTTAAGTAAGACTCAAGTTGGTAACTGGATTTATTCTACCGGAGGTAACTTATCTGCAGCTCAAGCTAATGGTGTACCAACTAATAAAGTTAAAATAGGTTTATTTATGTTTACGGCTTTTTGCGCTACGATGTTTGCAGCCTGTCAGGTATTTGAGGTTAATACTGCTGACACAGCTAAAGGTAATCTTAAAGAGCTAGAAGCCATTGCTGCCGCAGTAATTGGGGGAGTTGTTCTAACTGGTGGTTTTGGTTCAATACTGGGTATCATGCTAGGTGCAGTTATATTTGGAATTGCAAAAGAAGCTTTCTTTTATATACCTGGTGTTGATGGATCTTTTTATAGAGTATTTTTAGGTGCAGTATTAGTTACCGCTGCGCTTACAAATGAAAATATTCGAAGAAGAATAATGGGAAGTATTTAATGGATAAAAAACCACTTATTGAAATAAAAGATTTAGTAAAAAAATTTGGAAGTTTCACAGCTCTGAATGGCGTATCACTTGATGTGTATCCTGGTGAAGTTCATGCTCTTTTAGGTGATAATGGTGCAGGTAAATCTACACTAATTAAAGTTTTATCTGGAGTTCATCCAGCTACAAACGGTGAAATAAAAGTTGATGGTGAAATTGTAAAATTTGCATCCCCTAGACAAGCTTCTGATGCAGGGATTGGTACGGTCTATCAAGATCTTGCACTAAACAATTTAACTTCTGTTACTTTAAACTTTTTTTTAGGAAGAGAACTAAAAAAAGGTCCTGGACCATTTGGTTTAATGCAAATGGATGCAATGCATAAAATCACTATTGAAGAAATGTCTAAAATTGGAATTAATATAGCTGACCCTAACCAAAAGGTTGGAACAATGTCAGGAGGGCAAAGACAAACCTTAGCTATCGCAAGGGCAATTTATTTTGGTGCTAAAATATTAATACTTGATGAGCCAACTTCTGCACTTGGACAAAAACAACAAATGGAAGTTTTAAAAACAATTAAAAAAGTTCAACGTCTTGGCAATATAGCTATAATCTTGATTACGCATAATGAAATACATGCAAGACTAATTGCAGATAGATACACATTTTTAAGTCTAGGAGAAGTAATTGGTAGTGGTTTAGCAAATGAACTTGGCGGTGAAGATGTTAAGAGATTAATGGCAGGTGGTGCTGAAATAGGTGATCTTTCTAAAGAATTAGAACTTTAATTTTTTTATAAGATTGACTCTTTTTTAAATTTTTGATTAATTGCGTTTATGTTAATTGCAGAAAAAAATAATTATAACAAGCAGTCAATATTGGATGAATTATTAAAAGGTAGTGGCGTTGTTGTTATTAAAAATGTCTATAGTAATGATGAAATCATCACAGCTAGAGAAGTCGTAAATAATTTTGCAGATACCCAGGATCAAAAAGAATCACATTTTAACGCTGAAGCAGAATCCTCAGGAAAAATACACTTACAACAAAGAGTGTGGAATTTATTTAGTAAATCTACTGTCTTTAGTGATTTAATAACAAACGATATTATTTTTGACTTAATGTCTTCTTTCTTAGGATCAGAGTTTACCTGTGGTTCGTATTGTGCTAGTCGTTTATTACCTGGTGCACCAGGCCAAGAACTTCATATAGATTACCCTTATTGGGATTACTATAAATCTGAAACTTTCCCAATGGGATTAAACAGCTCTTTTCCTCAAAATTGTCAAGTAACTATTCCACTTGATATTTGTTCAGAACTTTCTGGAGCAACAGCCTATGTACCTGGTTCTCAAAAAAAACTTCACTATCCTAATGATAAAGATGATTTTTCAAATCAAAAGCAAATGACAGCTGATCCAGGTGATCTAGTTTTTTTTAATGGTAACTGTTGGCATGGAGCATCACCAAATAATTCAAATCATCAGCGTGCAGTTTTATTAATAGAGTTTTTGCCAAAATATATAAAACCTGTTGAAGATCTTGTTACATATTTAGATGATGATTTTAAAAAAAACTGTTCTAAAAAGGTAAAACAGCTTCTAGGATTTAATTATAAATATCCTAAAATTATGGATGTTAGTAAATCAGTTAATGATATTGGTTTAGGCTATAAGGCTAAATAAATATAATGAAAAATGTTGGTATTATAGGTTGTGGCAATATATTGGAAACCTATCTTCGTTCTGAAAAATATTTTAATAATATAAATTTCACTTCTTGTGCAGACATTAATATGGATTTAGCTGAGAAGACCGCTAGAGAAAACAACTTACAAGCTTTGACTGTTGATGAGTTATTAAATGATAAAAATACTGATGTAGTACTTAATATAACTATCCCACAAGCACATTATGAAATTTCAAAAAAAACTCTTCAATCTGGAAAGCATGTTTATTCAGAAAAACCAATGTGTGTTAAATATGATGAAGCAAAAGAATTATTAAAATTAGCAAAAGACTCCTCCTTATATATAGGTAATGCACCCGATACATTTCTTGGTGGTGGAGTTCAATTATCGAGAAAAATAATTGATGATGGTAGTATTGGACAAATACTTACAGGAAATTTTATTTTTGCTTTTCCAGGTGTTCAAGATTTTCATCCTAAACCAGAGTCATGGTTTCAAGAAGGTGGAGGACCTGTAATTGATATGGGGCCTTATTTTTTTACGACACTCGTCAATCTTTTAGGTCCTGCAAAAAATGTAAGGGGAAGAGGAGCAAAATTTTTTGATAAAAGAGAATATAAGGTTGGGCCAAACAAAGGAAAAACATTTGATGTTGAGATTCCTACTTCTTACATGTTTAACCTTGAATTCCATAATGGATCAATTGTTCAGGGTTTTATTTCTTTTGATGTTCAAAATCATATGAGAAATCATATTGAATTATATGGTTCACATGGTTCTATTATTGTGCCAGATCCAAATATGTTTGGAGGTCCTGTAATAACCTCCAAAGAACTTGGATCAACTTGGATTAAGCATAGTGTTGAAGATAAACCATTGGGTAAAACAAATATTAAAAATCATAGTGGGAGAAGTAATGAGGCTTCAGAACAATCTAATTACCGTGGAATAGGTCTTTCTGAAATGATTGATTCAATAGAAAATGATCGAATACATAGATGTAATGGTGATCTAGCATTGCATGTTTTGGATATTATTGAATGCTCAATGATTTCATCAATTTATAAAGTAGAAGTTGATCTTAGATCAACATGTGAAAGGCCAAAACCATTATTCGATGAAGAAATAAATAAATTATTAAAATGAAAACTACAGATCAAAATGATTTAGATAAAAAAATTCAAAACTCAAAAGAAATCTTAAGACTCAAATCCAAAGATTATGATAAGAACTTTAAGAATATTGAGAATTATATCAAAAACGAAGTTAAAATTATTGAAACTGAAAATAAAAAAGGAAATTCAATAATACCTCAAATATATTTCAAAGATTTAGATACTAATAGTGATGATATTATAAATAAAATTATGAACAGAGGATGTGTAATAATACGAAATGTTTTTGAAGAGAAAAAAATGAATCATTGGAATACTCAACTAGAAAACTATATCAATGAAAACAATTATTATGATCATCAAAAAGAAAAAGCAGGTATTGATCAATATTTTAGTGACCTAAAATCAGGAAAACCTCAAATTTTTGGATTATATTGGTCGAAGACACAAGTAGAAATAAGACAATCGATTGAACTAGATAAAGTAAAAAAATGGTTAAATAAATTATGGAATTATAAAAATAAAGATGAAAATATTTTTGATCCAAATAGAGAATTGGTTTATGCAGATAGAGTCAGAAGAAGAGAGCCTGGGGACTCAACTTTAGGATTGTCTCCACATTGTGATGCTGGGTCTGTTGAAAGATGGATAGATAAGGGTTATCAGAAAGTTTACAATGATATATTTATGGATAATTTTGAAAAATATAATCCTTTTAATGCATTAAATAGAGATCAAACAAAAGAAATAGAATCACCTGCTGTAAGCCATGTCTTTAGAACCTTTCAAGGTTGGGTTGCTCTAACTCGACAAGGTCCTAGAGATGGAACTTTGCAACTTATACCAATAGCCAAATCTATTGCTTATATATTAACCAGAGCACTATTATTGGATGTGCCTGAAAACGAATTGTGTGGGTCTAAACCAGCAAGAGCCTTGTCAGTAAATTCAAAATATCATTCCTTGCTTTTGAAAGCATTAACTTCAATTCCTGAAATGAAACCAGGTGATACGGTTTGGTGGCATCCTGATGTTATTCATGCAGTTGAAGATAATCATTTTGGTGAAAATTATTCTAACGTAGTTTATGTGGGCTCAACACCATACTGTAAAAAAAATTTAGAATATTCTAAAAAACAATCAGAAAAATTTCTTTTAGGTGAAAGCCCTCCTGATTTTGCGCCAGAAAATTATGAAGTGAATTTTAAGAATAGAGCTAAATTAGATGATTTGACTGAACTTGGAAAGAAACAACTTTCTTTAATGTCTTGGTAGTCTACCAAGAACCAGTATTTTCCATTGATTTCCATGGCTCTTCAATTGGCAAAGCATCTCCCTCTTGTAATATTTCAATGGAAATATTATCTGGTGATCGTATAAAAGCCATACGTCCATCTCTTGGCGGTCTGTTAATTGTTATTCCAGATTTTATAAGTTTATTACAAAACTCATATATATTTTTTACACTATAAGCTAAATGTCCAAAATTACGTCCTCCAGTATATTTTTCTGGATCCCAATTATAAGTTAATTCTAGCAGGCCAGTTTTTTCATCACTATTTTCAGCAGCTAAAAAAATTAATGTGAATCTACCTTTCTCACTTTCTTTCCTTCTAATCTCTTTCAATCCAAGAACATTACAATAAAAATTTAAAGATTTATCAATATTTTCAATTCTAACCATTGTGTGTAAATATTTCATATTTATTTATTATATTTAATTTCAGATTAGACTACAATTAAAATATAACTATAATAAAAAAAATAAATTATATGTCAGATTATTTCAAAAATATTAGTTCAATAGAATTTGAAGGTGAGAAAAGTGATAATCCACTTGCTTTCAAATTTTATGATGAAAATAAAATTGTTCTTGGAAAAACAATGAAAGAACATTTTAGATTCGCTACTTGCTATTGGCATACTTTTACTTGGCCTGGACTTGATCCATTTGGAGGTAAAACATTTGAAAGACCTTGGATGGAACAAGGAGATCAACTTAAAATGGCAGAGATAAAATTAGAAGCAGCTTTTGATTTTTTTTCAAAAATAAAAACGCCATTTTTCTGTTTTCATGACAGAGATGTAGCACCAGAGGGTATAAATTATAAAGAAAGTCAAAAAAATTTTCTACATATAGTTGATTTAATGGAAAAAAAAATTGAATCATCAGGAGTAAAATTACTTTGGGGAACTGCAAATGCTTTTTCACATAAGAGATATATGAGTGGTGCTTCCACCAATCCTGATCCTGAAGTATTTGCGTATAAAGCGGCTCAAGTAAAAGATTGTATAGATGCAACGATGAGGCTTGGTGGACAAAATTATGTTCTATGGGGCGGTAGAGAGGGTTATGAAACAATTTTAAATACAGATATGAAAAAAGAAACTGATAATTTAAAAAGATTTTTAGAATTAGTTGTAAATTATAAACATAAAATTGGATTTAAAGGTCAGATATTATTAGAGCCTAAACCTCACGAGCCTACTAAGCATCAATATGATTTTGATTCTGCATCATGTTTAGCATTTCTAAGAAAGGCAGGACTTGAAAATGAAATAAAACTTAACATAGAAGTTAATCATGCAACTTTGTCTGGTCATAATTTTGAACATGAAATAGCTTATGCAGTTTGTAATAATTCGCTTGGAAGTATAGATATAAATAGAGGTGATACGTTAGTTGGATGGGACACTGATCAATTTCCTAATAATAGCGCTGATTTGATTATGGCATTTTATTTTATTTTTAAAAATGGAGGCTTAGGACAAGGTGGTATGAATTTTGATGCTAAAATTAGAAGACAATCTCTTGATCCAGAAGATTTGTTCTATGCACATATTGGAGGTATGGACATTTGTGCAAAAACATTAATATCAGTTGAAAAAATGATTAATGATAATGTTATTCCTAAATTTGTTGAAGATCGATATTCAGATTGGAATAATGATCTAGGAAAATTTATACATAACGAAGAAACAGGACTAGATGATATTAATAAAAAAGTACTAAATGATGATATTGAGCCTGAACCCCGTTCTGGAAGACAAGAATATTTAGAAAATATACTTAATAAATATTTATAGTTACAAACTGTTTTGTTCTTAGTATTTAGGATAATAAATAAAAGTGAAAATTTTTAAATTAAATACAGATACGACATTTAATGAAAATAACATTTGCTTAGCGATAGGTAATTTTGATGGCTTCCACAAGGGTCATCAAAAAATAATTAGTATCCTTAAAAAAGTTTCTAAAGAAAAAAATTTACAATCAGCAATTATGAGTTTTGATCCTCATCCAAGAAAATTTTTTGACAACAGTATTAAATCTTTTAATATTTATACAAAAGAAGATAAATTAAAATTTCTTCATGATTTCAATATAAATATTTATATTGATTTTTTATTTGATCATAAATTATCAGAATATTCTTCATTTGAATTTATAAAAAATATCTTAGTAGATAAGCTTAAAATTAAAAATTTAGTTGTTGGTTCTGATTTTAAATTTGGAAAAGATAGAGTAGGGAATATAGATGTTCTTAATCTATACTCAAAAGAATTTCAATATAAAGTCAATTTAGTAAATACAGTGAATATTGAAAATAAATTTGAAAAATTTTCCTCTTCTTTAATTAGAAAAGATATTAATCAAGGAAAAATGGAGAGTGTTTTAAAATCTCTTGGAAGAGATTGGCATATGACTGGAAAAATTGTTAAAGGACAGAAAAAAGCAAGAGAAATAAATTTTCCTACTGCTAATATGTTTCCTGGTAACCATATTTTACCTAAAAAAGGTGTCTATTGTGTTGAGGCAATTTATAATAATATAAAATATTATGGTATCTCAAATTTTGGTATAAGACCAACGGTAGATGGAAATAAATTGCTTCTAGAAACATATATATTTAATTTTGATGAAGAAATTTATGGTAATGAATTGACTGTTCGTTTCCTTACATTTATTAGACCTGAACGTAAATTTGAAAATTTTGAAAAATTAACCAAGCAAATTATTAAAGATATTGAAACAGCTAAAAAATACCACAATTTATAATGGAATATAAAGATACAATTTTTCTTCCCAAAACATCATTTGAAATGAGAGCTAATCTTCCTTCGAAAGAACCTGGAATAATAGAGGAATGGGATAAAGAAAATATTTTTAAAAAGTTAAGAGAAAGATCTAAAGGAAGAGAAAAATTTGTTCTTCATGATGGTCCACCTTATGCAAATGGACATATCCATATGGGAACAGCTCTTAATAAAATTTTAAAAGATGTTATTGTGCGTACACAACAAATGGCTGGAAAAGACTCCATATACGTTCCAGGATGGGATTGTCATGGTTTACCAATTGAATGGAAAATAGAAGAAGAATATAGAAAAAAGGGTAAAAATAAAGATGATGTGCCTACTGTACAATTTAGAAATGAGTGTAGGGAGTTTGCTGAAAAATGGATTGATATACAGAAGAAAGAATTTAGACGTCTTGGTGTTGAAGGGGATTGGGAAAACCCCTATCTTACAATGTCTAATCAAGCAGAAGCACAAATTGTAAGAGAGCTTGGAAAGTTCCTTCTTGATGAGAGTTTATATAAAGGAGCAAAACCAGTTTTATGGTCAGTGGTAGAAAAGACAGCTCTGGCGGATGCCGAGGTCGAGTATGAAAATCACACTTCAAATACTATTTACGTAAAATTTTTAATTAAAAATTCTGCAGATAAAGATTTAATTGGTTCAAATATTGTGATTTGGACTACCACACCTTGGACTATTCCTGGAAATAGAGCTTTAGCTTATGGGAAGGAATTAGATTATTCTCTAATTGTTGTTGAAGAATTAGAAGATAATAGTTTAGTCAAAAAAAGTGATGAACTAATTTTTGCATCAGAACTATTAGAAAATGTAACAAAAGAAATTGGTATAAAAAAATTTAGTTTAAAAAAGAAATTTAAAGGAGATGTTCTATCTTCTTGTGAATGTGAACATCCATTTAAAAAACTTGGTTATAATTTTGTTGTTAGACCATACCACGGAGACTTTGTTAATTTAGAACAAGGTACAGGAGTTGTGCATATAGCTCCAGGGCACGGAGATGATGATTATATTTTAGGAATAGAAAACAATGTTGATATTATTCAGACAGTAAAAGATGATGGAAAGTATAATCACCACGCAGTTGGATTTGAAGGTGAACATGTTTATAAGGTAGATCACAAGATTGCTGATAAATTAGAAGAATTTTCTAAATTATTATTTAAAGGCACGCTTCGTCATAGCTATCCACACTCCTGGAGATCAAAAGCCCCTCTGATTTATAGAAACACACCGCAGTGGTTTATTTCTATGGAAAAAAATAATTTAAGAAGTATTGCTCTTAAATCAATAGACGAAACTACTTTCTATCCTCCCCAAGGTCTAACAAGGCTTAGATCAATGATTGAAACTAGACCAGATTGGTGCGTATCCAGACAAAGAGTATGGGGTGTCCCATTACCATTATTTGTAAATAAAAAGACCGGCCAACCATTAAGAGATAAAAATATTATTAACAGAATAGCTGAAATATATGAAAAAGAAGGAAGTAATACTTGGTTTACTGAAGATCCTCAAAGATTTCTAGGTGATGAATATTCTATAAATGATTTTGAACAAGTAAAGGATGTCGTTGAGGTATGGTTTGATAGTGGCTCTACACATGCATTTTGTCTAGAACAAAGAGAAGATTTAAAATGGCCTGCATCGATGTATTTAGAAGGTAGTGATCAACATAGAGGATGGTTTCATTCTTCTCTTTTAGAATCTTCTGGTACTAGAGGTAAAGCACCATATGAAAGTGTTTTAACTCATGGTTTCGTTGTAGATGGAAGAGGCCGTAAAATGTCCAAGTCTCTTGGTAACGTAATTTCTCCAGATGAAATTTTGAAAAAATACGGAGTAGATATTCTAAGATTATGGGTAGTTGCTTCTGATTATTACGATGACCTAAAACTTGATAATGCAATTTTACAATCTCAGGCTGAGTCTTATAGAAGAATAAGAAATACTTTTCGTTTTTTAATAGGAAATTTAAATGATTTTAGTGACCTAGAAGAAATTGAAGATAAAAATTTTCCAGAATTAGAAAAATATCTTCTTCACAGATTGTGGGAAGTTGATCAAGTTGTTCAAAAATGTATATCAACATTTAATTTTCACTTGATGTTTACAACACTTTTAAATTTTTGCACTAATGATCTTTCAGCTTTTTATTTTGATATAAGAAAGGACACCATATATTGTGATAGTAAAGAATCGATTAAAAGAAGATCTACAAGAACTCTTTTAAACATAATTTTTAATCACTTAGTAAGATGGTTTGCTCCATCTATATCATTTACTTCTGAAGAAGCATGGAAAGCTATAGGAAATAAAGAGAGTATACATTTACAAGATTTTTTACAATGTAAAAAAGAATATGAAAATAATGGATTAAATGAAAAATGGAATTTAATTAAAAATATTAGAAAAGTTGCAACTGGAGCAATTGAAAAAATTAGAGAAGAAAAAACAATACGTTCAAGTCTGGAAGCTCATATAGATATTTTTGTTTCAGAAGAAAGTTATAAAAAACTAGAGGATGTAATTTTTGATGAAATAACAATTACCTCATCATTTTCTTTGTATATAATTGATCAGGAATCAAATGGATTTTCCATTGATGATATTCCTGACGTTAAAGTAAAAGTATCAAAGGCTAATGGAGAAAAATGTCAAAGATGTTGGAAATATGAGGCAAAGTTAGTAAAAGATGAAATCTGTGAAAGGTGTAATACAGTAATATTTAAGTGATTAAAACTGTAGTATTTATATTTTTGTTATTTTTAGACTTACTTACAAAATTATTTATTCAAAACAATGTGGTACTAAATCAATCAATTAAAATTAATGCTTTTTTTGATATAGTTTACGTACAAAATTTTGGAGTATCCTTTGGTTTATTTTCAAATTTTTTTAATTATTGGGTTTTAGTCATTATTGGATTAATTATAGTTTTTTTAATTTTTTACCTATTTTATACATCCGACAAAAATTTTGAAAAAATTGCATATTTACTAATTATCAGTGGAGCAGCTGGCAATATTTTAGATAGAGCACTAAATTCATATGTAGTTGACTTTATATCTCTTCATTACAATAATTTTTATTGGCCCGCTTTTAATCTAGCAGATATTTATATTACAATTGGAATTATCATGCTATTAATAAGTTTCTTTATTAAATCTGAAGATAAATAAATGAAAAAAATATTTTTTATCATCATTAGCAGCAGTATTATTCTATCATCATGTAATGCTGTAAGAGATAGCGCAGGAGTAAATAGAAAGCAAATTGATGAATATTCAGTGATTGAAAACCCACCACTTGTTATTCCTCCAAATTTTAATCTTTTACCTCCTGATCAAATGAATTCTAAAGATATAATTGACGCTGATAGTGATCTTGCAAAAGAAATTCTTTTTGGTTTAGAGGATATAGAAACAAAAACTAATAATAATCAATCGTTGATCAATCAAATTTTAATAGAAACTGAAGCAAATGAAGTGAATGATAATATAAGAAATTCTATAAATGAAGAATTTGCAAATGAAAAATCAACAATTAATGATGAAACTACATTTAATAATGAAGAAGAGATAGATAATGCAATTCAAGAGACTGAAATTAATATAAATAAAAAAGAAAATGAAAAAACAGCTAAAGAAAAAAAGAAAAAAAGATTTTTCTTTTTTTAATTAAATGAAAATAAAATATTTTAATTCAAATTTTAATTATATTGATAACACCAAAAACTTAGATAATAAAATTATTGAAATAATTTTAAACCTTGAAGCTTTGAATATTATTAATAATGAAAATTTATTAAATCACACAATTAATGTAGCAAATGAATTTGGAAAAAATAAAAAAAAGATTATTGTATTTGGAACTGGCGGCAGCAATTTAGGTGCTAGAGCTTTAAATGACATAATTTTTGAAAAAAAATGTAAAATAGAATTTTATGATAATATTGACCCAATTTTTTTCTCAAAATCTTTATTAAAAACTGATTTTGACTCAACTGGTTTCTTAATTATATCTAAATCTGGAACTACTCCTGAAACTCTTGCACAATTTTCAACTCTTTATCAACTAGCTGAAGAAAAAAATAATCTTGATGCTTTTTTAAAAAATATTTTAGTTATTACTGAATTTAAAGATTCACCACTCTACAAAATTGCTAATGAAAAAAATTGCTTATTATTAGAACACAATATTAACATTGGTGGTCGCTATTCAGTTTTTTCTAATGTTGGAATAGTACCAGCTATTATCGCTGGATTAAATATTACCCAGTTATATAAAGGAGTTTCTGTTATAACTGACAATATTGATAAATATCTGAGTCTTAGTCTAGGAAAATACTTATGTAATAAATCAAACACCAAATTCAATTCAAATATTTTAATGACATACTCTGATTATGCATATTTTTTTGGCAAGTGGTATTTGCAACTTTGGGCAGAAAGTATTGGTAAAGATAAAAAAGGGATAACCCCAATTCATTCAGTTGGTACTACAGATCAGCATAGTCAATTACAGCTTTATCTAGATGGCCCAAGAGATAAATTTTTTTCTTTTTTAACTACATCACATTCTGGAAAAGGAATGAAAATAAATAATGATATATTTAATGACACTGATATTGACTATTTTACAAATAAAACAATGGGAGATTTAATGGAAGCAGAGCAGAAAGCTACACTTGAAACATTCAAGATTAATAAATTTAGTTTTAGAGAAATTTTTTTACCTAAAATTGATGAAGAAAATATCGGAAAGTTATTGGCTTTTAGTATAGTTGAAACTGTATCATCCTGTATTTATTTAGGCGTAAATCCTTTTAACCAGCCAGCTGTTGAACAAGGTAAAAAATTAACAAAAACTTTTTTAAGATAATTTTAAAAAATAGATAATTGTTTTACCATATTTTTTTTTCTGAAAAAGATTTAAACTTTTGGGTATTTCAATTTTATCTTTTAAACCTGCCTCTAACGCAATTAAAGTATTATCTTTAATCTTATTTATTAAATTTTTTAAAAGTTTTGTTAAATTATATTTTTGATATGGTGGATCAATATAAACAACTGAAATATTGTCAAATTCTATTTCTAATTTAGAATTGACAATATCTTCTTCATAAATTTTAAATTGGTCATTTTCACAAATAGCTAAACAATTTTTTTTTAAAACATTAAGGACTTCAATATTATTTTCAAAAAAAATTACTTTATCCATGCCTCTAGAGACAGATTCTAAACCCATTGTGCCAATACCTGCAAAAAGATCTAAAAAAACTTTACTTTTGTATAAATTAATTGAATTTTTAAGTGCATAACTTTCAATAATTGAAAAAAAAGCCTCTCTTTTTAGAGAAGAAGTAGGTCTTACAAAATCATTAATACTATCTAATTTTTTTTGCTTAAATTTTCCACCAGTGATCTTTATCATTTTTTAATTGTTTTTAATTTTTGAAACTGTCCCTCTTTTAGTTTGCCCAGTTTATATGGACCATAGCTAATTCTTATTAATTTAATTATATTCCATGAAAAATAATTACAAATATTTCTAATTTCCCTATTTTTTCCTTCTTTAAGTTTAAATATTAACCAATTATAATTTTTTAATTTTTTTTCAAAGGCAACATTAACTTTTTTGTAACTAATTCCCTTAATTGTAATACCTTTATTTATTTTTTGTAAATCGTTATTTTTTACAATGTTATTTATACAAACTCTATAAGTCCGCTCAATATTAGAAGATGGGTGTTCCAAATATCTAGAATAATCACCATTATTAGTTAGTAGTATCAATCCTTCGCTCATATAATCTAATCTACCAACGCTTATTAATTTGCCTATATTTTTTGGCAATAAATCAAAAATTTTTTTTCTACCTAAATTATCTTTTGTACTACAAATATATTTAATTGGTTTATTTAACTTATAAACCACAACTTTATTTGATTTTTTTACAATTTTATTATTAAACTTAATAACATCTAAGTTATTTACTTTATGACTTGGATGAATACATATTTTATTATTAATTTTAATTTTTTTTTCACCTATTAATTTTTCTGCATCTCTTCGTGAACAAATCCCAGCACTTGATAGATATTTTGAAATTCTAATATTCATTTTGTTTTATCAATAAAATTTTTTATTATTTTTGAATCTATTTTTGTAATTAAAAATTCAGGATGCCATTGCAATCCAATACACCATTTGTGTTTTTTGTGCTCTATGCCTTCTATAACACCATCACTTGCTGTACAGGAAATATTCAAATTTTTACCAATTCTTTTTACTGACTGATGATGTGCACTATTCACTTTAATTTTTTGAGTGCCACTTATTTTATATAGTTTAGAATTTTTTAAAATATTAACATTATGGCTAGTTTGATTTCTAGGATTAACTTGCTCATGGTTTATGGGTTCTTTTTTTAAATCCTGTATTAATGTTCCACCACATGCAATATTAATTAATTGTGCTCCACCACAAATTCCTAATATAGGTTTATTATATTTAAAAAAATTATTGAAAATATTTATCTCAAAATCTGTTCTCTTATTTTTAGTAATTTTAGATCTGGTATTTTTAGCTTTATATATTTTAGGATCAATATCAAAATCACCTCCAGTAATAATTAGGCCATCAATTATATGACAAAAATCATTAATATATTTTTTTTCGTGTAATAATGGAAATGGAATAGCATTAAATTTAGTCAAACATGTTAAGTAATTTTCTCTTAATGCATACCATGGATATTTAGAGTATGTTTTCTTTTTTTCACTATCAAGAGTTATTCCAATAATTGGTTTTTTCATTATAATTCAGTTATAATGTACATCATAAGTGTGTTCCAGAATGAACGTTGATTTTTTTATGAAAGAAGCAATTATTGAAGCAGACAAAGCTTATAATTTAAATGAGGTTCCAGTTGGGGGAATACTTGTCGATAATACAACGAACAAGATTGTAACCAGAAGCTACAATACAGTAAATAAAGATAAAAATGCTATTAAACATTGTGAATTAAATCTAATTCAAGAAACTTGCGAAAGATTAAAGCTGAAATATTTAGAGGATATGACATTATTTGTTACCTTGGAACCATGCACTATGTGCGCTAGTGCAATAAGTGAGGTACATATTAAAGATGTATATTTTGGGGCTTATGATGAAAAAAATGGAGGAATTGAAAAACTTCGAGTTGCTTTTCAAAGACAAAATATATTTATGCCAAATATTTATGGTGGCATTATGGAAAAAGAATGTAGTAATTTACTAAAAAAATTTTTTAAAAATAAAAGTGATAAATAAAATTAATATACCAGAATTTGAGGTTTCAGAATTTAACCAAGCTTTTAAAGAGGTAATTGAGTCCAATTTTAATTATGTAAGAATTAAAGGAGAAATTTCTGAAGTTAAAACTGCAACAAGAGGTCAAATCTATTTAACACTTAAAGACGAGGATTCTATTTTAAGTGGAGTTATCTGGGATCAGAAAAAAAAATATTTAGATATTAATCCAGAAATAGGACTAGAAATAATAGCAACTGGCAGAATCACCACTTGGTCTCGCTATAAAACTACTTACCAAATAGATATTGATAAAATTGAAATTGCAGGAGAGGGAGCACTTTTAAAACTTATTGAAGAAAGAAAAAAAAGACTTCAAAAAAAAGGCTATTTTGATGAAGATAAAAAAATCCCATTACCTTTTTTGCCTGAGAGATTAGGTGTTATTACCTCTCCCACTGGCTCTGTAGTACATGACATAATTAATAGGGTGAATGATCGTTTTCCAATGCCATTAGATATATGGCCTGTTTCTGTTCAGGGTGTTGACGCAGCAGATAGCATTATAAATGCTATTGAAGGTTTCAATAAACTTAAATCTAGTAAACCAGATATTCTTATTGTTGCTAGAGGTGGAGGTAGTACTGAAGACTTAATGGCATTTAATGATGAAAATCTTGCAACAAGTGTTTTTGAATCAAAGATACCAATTATTTCAGCAATAGGTCATGAAACAGATACAACAATTATTGATTTAGTATCAGATTTGAGAGCGTCTACACCAACTGCAGCAGCTGAAAAAGCTACCCCAGTCAGATTTGAATTAATAGAAAAAATTAAAAATTTACAGCTTAGATTAAGTACAAAAGTAAATTCACAAATTCAATCCAAAAAAGAAAATTATGAATACTTAAATAAATTTCTCAAATCTCCAAGCTTGATAGTTAATAATTATAAGGAAAAGCTTTTAGATGATTTTAAAAATTTAACATTATCAATTGAAAATAAATTTAGTATATCAAAATTGAATCTTGTTAACTTGGGAAAATCTATTATTGCACCAGATTCATCAATAAATTTAAAACAAACAAAGATTAACAATCTTTCAAAAAATCTTAATTTGAATATAGCCAATAATTACAAAGATAAGCTTGAAAAATATAAGTCTAATATAAGATTGCTCAATTCAAATTCTATTTCTTCAAATCTTAAAAAAGGATACTCAATTTTGATGGATAAAAAGAAAGTTGTTAAGACAAGTAAAAAAATTACTACTGACGATCAATTATCAGTGAAACTTATTGATGGTACAATTGATATAAAAGTAACAAAAATTAACTAAATCTTTTATGCTGCCAGAACCATTGACTGGGCTCTGCTTTAATCCACTGTTCAACCTTATTATGAATTTCTTCCATCATCTGAGTATCATTAATTTCTAAATTGTTATGATAAAGAGGTTCTAAAAATGTTAGCTCAATATTTCCATTATTAATTCTTTTATTTTGTATTGGAATTATTGGTAAGTTATATTTTCTAGCTATTTTTAAAAAACCTGTTTGTGTTTTAACTTTTTTATTAAAAAACATTACTTCTTCTCCTGAGGAATCTTTTTGATCTATCAATAATACAATTGATAAAGAATTATTTATTGCATCAACAACATCTTTGGCACTTTTCTTACCCTTGGGAGTGTAAAAGCTATTTTTAGAAACAAGAGAATTTTGTCTAATATTAAGTATTAGTTTATCAATAAAATTATTGTTTATATGCCTATAAATACCGCCAATATTAATTCCAATTCTATCCAAACCTGGAACTAATACTTCCCAATTAGATTGATGAATACTAATAAAAATTGCTTGTTTTTTATTTTTGATAAAATCTTCTATGTTTTCTAAATTTATGTATTTTATTTTATTTTTAATAAAAATATCATTTATTCTTAGAAGTTCACAAATTGTAATACCAAGATTATTCCAACTTTTTTTAATAATATTTTGTATTTCTTCATCTTTAAGATTTGGGAAAACATACTTACAATTATTTATAGCTGTTTTATTGGCTTGTGAAAATTTACCAAAAGTTCTAAATAAAAATGACGAAACTTTTAAAGATAGATTGAGTGGTAAAATTTTATATAAAAAATAAATTAAAATAAATCCAATATACTGTAAAAAATAAATTACCTTTTTCATACTGCTAAATCATTAATTTTATTTTCGAGTACATTACTTAAAATCTCTTTGAGTAAATTTTCATCTTCAAATTTGATTTCACCATTGAGTGTGCTGACTAAAGAACGATATGCTTTTGGTATTCTTACAAAATCTTTTTTTGTAGTAACCAATACAGATTTTGTAAGATTAGCATTTTCAGCAAGATTTAACATGTCATTTTCATCAAATATATGATGATCTGGGTAGCTAATTTTTTTTTCTAAAATAGCACCTTGTTCAATTAATGAATTATAAAATTTTTCAGGATAAGCAATACCTGCAAAAGCTGTTACTTTCTGATTTTTATAAATTTTATTTTCTGTACTAATTTGGAATTTAGCATGAATAACTGGAACAGTACTAGGAATTTTATCTTTAACATCTTGATCAATTTTACCAATTACAATTACTAAATTAGCTCTAGAAATACCTCTTGATATACTCTCTCTAAGAGGCCCAGATGGGATCACTCGTTTGTTTCCAAATCCTTGTTCACCATTAATTACTATAATTGAAAAATCTTTCTGAAGTGTTGGATTTTGAAAGCCGTCATCCATAATTATACAGTCAGCACCATTTTCTTTAGCTAAAATAAATGATTTATTTCTATCTTGGCCAATCCAAGTTGGTGCAATTTCAGCAAGTAATAAAGATTCATCCCCAACACTTTTTGCAGAGTGCCATTCTTTAATAAGAACATTAGATTTTTCAACTCCACCATAGCCTTTTGAAACAAAGTGTGGATTATATCCATTAAGTTTTAATAAATTTCCAATTTTTAAAGCAACTGGTGTTTTCCCAGCTCCTCCAACCACTATATTTCCAATGCAAATTATTGGAATACCAGAGGACGATTTCCTACTAATAAAATTTCTTATTTTTGTTCCAAATCTAAATAGTAATGAAAGTGGATATAAAGAGTTCGATAAATATGTATCATTTTTTTTATACCAAAATTTAGGAGCTTTAAGCATTTTAATTAATGTACTTTTCGATGTCTTTGAAAATCTTTTCTTTTTCAAAGAAAGATCTATTAGAAAATTCAATTGCATTTGCTTGAATTTTTTTTATTTCCAGATTATTATTTAGTAATTCTTTCATCTTTATATCAATATCTTCAAACTTATTTACCATTATACATGAATTTGCTTTTACCATATCTTCATAAATATTAGTCCAATTATCAACATAATTTCCACTAATAATAGCACATCCATAACTTGCAGGCTCTATAGGATTATGTCCTCCAATATTTTTTAAAAAAGAACCACCTAAAATAACTAAATCACTAATTTTAAAATATTGATCTAATTTTCCAAAACTATCAATTATTACAATATTATTTTTTTCATATTCTTTTTTAGATTCTAAAGAAATATTAAATCCTTCTCTGTTTAATTCTTGTTTAATTGTACTAATTCTTTCTGGATGCCTTGGTGCAAGATAAATTTTTAAATTAAATTCACGAATAGTTTTTTTAATACATTTAATTATTTCTTTCTCTTCATTAGGATGAGTACTTGCAATCATGATTGTATTTGATTGATCTTTATTTATTAAAGAATTGTTTTTATTCTTAGCTAATTTTAAATTTCCAACATATTCAATTTGTAAGTTAGTTAATTCTTGAATTCTTTTTTTGTCATCCTTACTTTGCGCAAAAATTTTATTAAAACTCTTTAATGAATTTCTGTAGAAATTTTTTGTACTTTTCCATTTTTTAAAAGAAGTTGGAGAAATCCTTGCATTCAAATATAAACAATTGATATTTTTAATTCTAATTTTATTAAGCATATTTGGCCAAATATCTGACTCTATCCATAGAATCAGATTTGGTTTCCAAAAGTTTAAAAACCTTGAACACCACAGAGACACATCAAATGGGATGTACTGATGGATAATTTTATTTTTATAAAACTCCTTAATATATTCCGCTGAAGATTTTGTTGTTGTAGTAACTAAAATATCAAATACTTTATGATATCGTTCTATAATTAAATCTGACGATTTAAATTCGCCAATACTTGCTGCATGTATCCATAAAATTTTTTTCTCAGTATTTTTTTTCACCGTTGGTTTTCCAAACCTTTCAATAAATCTTAGCCTATCCTCTTTTTTTCTATAGATGCGAATAAATATATTGAAAATAATTATAGGTATGAGAAGAGTACCAAGTATTTGATATATTCTAAGCATTAAGATTTTTTTCTGCTGATACCATGCAATCATTAATTTTTTCTTCCAAGAAATTCTTATATTTGTCTAAATCATTATCTTTAGTAGAATAAGGAATGGTAATTGGTTCACCCCAGACAAATCTACATTTTGAAAATGGATATGTTATTAAAAACGAGTCCCAAGATTTCAGTTTAAAGTTTTTATTTGAAGCAAAACCAAGTGGTATAATTGGGACTTGAGAATGAATTGCAATTTTTATAATTCCTTCTGAGACTTTCTTATTTGGCCCTCTTGGCCCATCAGGAGTAATACCAATATAATTTCTATCTTTTAAAATTTTAAATACTTTCCTTAATGAAGGTGATTTATTTTTTGACATTATAGAAACATTTTTCAGATTAAAATGGCCTGCAATATATGCACCAAATCGACCATCACTATGGCTAGATGCTAACATATTTAACACAGCTTTACTTTTCCATACATGTCCTATCATCATCAATTGACCATGCCAAAATGCTAAAATAAAAGGTTTATTCTCTCTCCACAATTTTTCTGGTAATTCAGAATTTATAATCTGTATTTTAGAAGTGTGACATACAAATAAGATATAAAGATAACCTATAAATGCCAAAATTTTTTGAAATATAGAAAATTTAAAAATTTTTTTTTTAAAACTCATTTTCCAACTGTTCTCTTAGTTGTAATTTTTTATAAATAATTGATTTTGAAATTAACTCTTCATGCTTTCCTTGACTTTCAATTTTGCCTTTATCTAAAACGTAGATAATGTCTGCGTCTTCTATAGTGCTTAATCTATGTGCAATTATTAATTTGGTTTTATTATTCATAAGACTATTTATTGTTTCATGAATTTTATTTTCAGTTATGTTATCTAAAGAAGATGTAGCTTCGTCCATAATTAAAAGTGGTGCATTTTTTATTAGAGCTCGGGCAATAGCAATTCTTTGTCGTTGTCCACCTGATAATTTTATGCCGTTTTCTCCAATAACAGTGTGTAGTTTTTGATCCAATTTTTCTGAAAAACTACTAACCCCAGCATTTTTAGCGACTAAACTAATCTCTTCATCAGTTGCTTCAAGGTTTCCATACTTAATATTGTTAAATATACTCTCATTGAATAAAATTGTTTCTTGAGTTACTATTGAAACGCTATTTCTTACATCTGTCAGATCTAGTTCTTTTATATCTTTAGAATTAATTAATATAGAGCCTGAATAACTATCATATAATCGCAAAATTATATTTGCTATTGTTGATTTACCAGATCCAGATAAGCCAACTAACGCAACTTTTTTTCCTTTAGGTATTATTAAGTTTATTTTATCAAGTACTTTATTATCGTTATATGAAAATGAAACATCTTTTAAAACAACTTCTCCATCTAGATCTATAGTTTTTTTTGAAGAAATTTTTTCTATATTTTTTTCACTTGTATCTAAAAGTTTAAATATTCTCTCAGCTCCAGCTAGTCCTTCTTGAACACTAATATTTAGATTTCCAAGTGCTTTTACCGGTTGATAGGCCAAAAGAAGACTAACTAAAAAACTCATAAATTGACCTGTTGTCATACTTTCATTTAATACAAAAACACCTCCTGCATAAATTGATAATGCCACAGCTAAACTCCCAATAAATTCCATCAAAGGGCTCAAGCGATTGCTGATGAAGGCAGATTTTGTAAAATATTTTTGAATGAAACCTATTGTCTCAAAAGCTCGTTTTTTTTCATAATTTTCTCTTGAGTACGCTTTTACTTGTCTAATCCCCTTAATGCTTTCTGCTAATACATTTGAAAAAACTGCTATCTCATTTTGTATTGTGTAAGTTATTTTTCTAATGCTCTTTCCAATTTTTCTTATAGGCCATATGGCTAGAGGAAATGCAAAAAAAGCAAAAAGAGTTAGGGTCCAGCTTTGATAAAACATATTTCCTAGTAAAAAAATGATAACTAGAACATCTTTTATAATTCCAGTTACTGATTTAACTATTGCAAGTCTTAGGTAGTAAGTATCATTGATAAGTCTTGATATTAAATTACCAGATTTTGAATCATTATAAAATTTCATATTTAAATACATGAGTTTTTCAAACATTTGAGTTTGAAGTTTTGCAATAATTGAATGAGCAACCTTACTCATTTGATATGAATGAGTATATGTTGCTAAGCCTTTAATTAATGTAACTATTATTATTGCTATTGGTATTAAGAAAAGCATTTCTTTATTACCTTTAATTAGAACCTCATCTAAAGCTGGTCTTACTAACCAAGCGTGTAACCCCGTGGCTGCTGCTGAAATAAACATCATTACAAGTGCCAAAAGAATTTTGATTTTATGATCAAACAAATATTCGAAAATTAATCTTGATGTTACAGGCTTTTCTTTATTTGATGGCATTAAAATATTAATAAATATAAAAATAACATAATTGCAAAAACATTATTTTGACGAAAATAAAAACCTGAGCTTTCCGGAGAGTTTATATTCCATTTTTGAATTGCAATATACGTACAAATTCCAATCATAGCTATAATAATTAGACTAAATACAGATTTTGATGCATTCCAGCCTAAATAGCCAAAAATTGAAAGTAAAATAAAATAGCAAAATGTTACAAATATTCGCCCATTTTCTCCAAAATAAACTGCGGTTGATTTTATGCCTTGGCTAATATCATCCTTTATATCTTGGTAAGCATAAATAGTATCATAACCTAAAGTCCAAAAAACACAGCCAATATAAAGATAAATAAATTCAGTTTTTAAACCAGTATTAAATTGAGTATTAACAATTAATACGCCCCAACTAAAAGTTATGCCTAAAATTATTTGAGGCCAATAAGTTATTCTTTTCATAAAAGGATATATAACGATAAAGGGTGTACTTAAAAGTCCAACTATAATTGCTTCGAGTTTAAACTGCAAAAGTATGAGCAAGCTTATTATTAATAATATAATTAATAATATTAAAGCTTCAGTTACACTAATACGTTTTGAAGCTAATGGCCTTTGAGCTGTACGATTAATGTTTTTATCAATGTCTCTATCTATTATATCATTTATTATACAACCAGCACATCTCATAAAAAATGATCCAAAAAAAAATAACGTTAACCAAAAAAATAATAAACTAAGGTTTAAATCTAAAATTGATAAACCAAACCAACAAGGCCACATAAGTAAAAGAAAGCCTATTGGTTTATTAAATCTTATTAAATTTAAATAATCTTTGAATTTTTTTAAAACTAAACTATCCAACATATTTGAATAAATGTTATTATTTAAACTATTGTTATGAAAAAGTCTAAAACACGTTTGTATTTTGATAAAAAAATATCACCTAATATAATGATTTATATTAAGGAAAAACAACATCATTTTTTAAAAAACGTATTAAGAATAAAAGTTAAAGATTCAATAAATATTTTTGATGGAGTTACCGGTGAATGGCTGTCAGAAGGAATTTCTATTAACCGTGATAATGTTGTTTTGCAAATAAAGAAAAAAATATCAGAAATTAAGGAAGAAACAGATTTATGGCTAATATTTGCTCCAATTAAATTATTTCGTATGAATATAACAGTACAAAAAGCTACTGAATTAGGTGTCTCTCAATTTATTCCTTGCATTACACAAAATACTAATCAAAAAAAAATAAATATGAAAAACTTATATATGAATATAGTTGAAGCTGCTGAACAATCTGAAAGATTAACTTTGCCAAAGTTAAATGAAACAATTGATCTAAATAGTCTTTTAAGAGATTTTCCAAAGGATAGGGGGCTATTATTTTGTAATGAAAATGATAAAAAATTGCCAAATATTTTTAATGCTCTACAAATTCAATCTAGTAGTTTCAAAAAATGGGCTGTTTTAGTGGGGCCTGAAGGAGGATTTTCAGAAGCAGAGACACAAAAAATATTATCTATTTCTTCTACTATTCCCGTTTCTCTTGGTAAAAGAATACTTAGATCAGATACTGCTACAACTGCTGCATTATTTGCTATTCAATCTTTTGTTGAACATTAATTGTAAGCGACAACCTGTCCTATAAAACTAGTGTATTTTACCTAGTAATACTGCTGATTATTTTAATAATTAGTATATAAAAAGATTTTACAAAAATGCGCATATTAACCTTAATTATATCACTATTAGCTTCTGAATCTGTTTTAGCTAAAGAGCCATACGATTGGCAACTTGGGTTTCAAGAACCAGCAAGTGTAGTAATGAGAAGTGTTTTAGAGTTACATAACTTTGTTTTGATTATGATGACAGCAATTACAATCTTTGTTCTACTATTGATTTTTTACGTTGTTTTTAGATTCAGAAAAAATGTAAACCCAAATCCTTCTAAAAGAAGTCATAATACTCTAATAGAAATTTTATGGACTGGTATTCCAGTCATCATTTTAATTGCAATGGCAATACCTTCTTTTAAGCTTGTATATCAACAAGACATAATTCCAGAAGCAGATATGACAGTAAAGGTTATAGGCCACCAGTGGTATTGGGAATATCAATACCCAGAACATTTCGATATTACATTTGAAAGTTATATGATTCCTGATGAAGAGTTAGAAGACGGTGATGTTCGTCTCTTAACTGTTGATAATAGATTAGTTTTACCTATTAATAAGAACATACATGTATTAGTAACTGCAGGTGATGTTTTGCATAGTTTTGCTATGCCATCTTTAGGTGTTAAAAAAGATGCTGTTCCTGGTAGACTTAATGAAACATGGATGAATATTGAAAAACCCGGCATATATAGAGGTCAGTGTTCTGAGTTGTGTGGAACAGGTCATGGATATATGCCTATAGTGATAGAAGCAGTTACTGAGGAAGAATTTCTTGCTTGGGCAATGGATACTAAGATTAGATACGCAATGAACGAACAAAATACATTTGCTAAAGCAAATATAAATAAATAGGAGTAAAAAAATGAGTTACGAAACGTCTACTGATAGTCATTTAGATCACCACGATCATAAACCAGGATTTATAAGACGTTGGTTTTTTTCAACAAATCACAAGGATATTGGAACTCTATACATTATATTTGCTTTAATAGCTGGTCTTATAGGAGGTTTTTTTTCATTATTAATGAGAGCTGAATTAGCAGCTCCTGGTCTAGATGTTGTAGCAGATGGACAAGTCTGGAATGTTATAATAACAGCACACGGATTATTAATGGTCTTCTTTGTAGTAATGCCTGCCTTAATAGGAGGGTTTGGAAATTGGTTTGTTCCATTAATGATTGGTGCGCCAGATATGGCATTTCCAAGAATGAATAATTTTAGCTTCTGGATACTTGTGCCGGCTTTAGTTTTATTAGTAGTTTCTGCCACAATAGGAACTGGTGCTGGTACTGGATGGACCATCTATCCACCGCTTTCGAATAAACTTGGCCACGCTGGACCTTCCGTTGATATGGCTATTTTTGCTCTGCACCTAGCAGGAGCGTCTTCAATTCTAGGTGCTGTTAATTTTATCACTACAATTTTAAACATGAGAACACCTGGGATGACTTTGCATAAAATGCCTCTTTTTGTATGGGCAATGTTAATAACAGCTTTTCTACTTTTACTTGCTGTACCTGTTTTAGCTGGTGCAATAACAATGTTGCTTACTGACAGAAATTTTGGGACAACTTTTTTCAATCCTGCTGGAGGAGGAGATCCAGTTTTATTCCAACACCTCTTTTGGTTTTTTGGTCATCCAGAAGTTTACATAATGATACTTCCTGCTTTTGGAATTGTTAGTCAGGTAATTTCAACCTTCTCCAGGAAACCAGTTTTTGGTTACTTGGGAATGGTTTATGCAATGGTTGCAATAGGATTCATTGGTTTTATTGTATGGGCACACCACATGTTTACTGTTGGAATGAGTGCTGATCTAAGAGCTTATTTCATGTTAGCTACAATTATAATAGCTGTACCAACTGGAATTAAAATTTTTAGCTGGATAGCAACTATGTGGGGCGGATCACTTACATTTGAAACACCAATGTTATTTGCAATAGGTTTTGTTTTTTTATTTACGCTGGGTGGCGTAACAGGAGTAATTTTAGCTAATGCAGGAATTGATACAGTTATGCATGATACTTATTACGTTGTTGCTCATTTTCATTATGTTTTAAGCATGGGTGCTATGTTTGGTATTTTTGCTGGTATTTATTATTGGTTTGGGAAAATGTCAGGTAGAAAATACAATGAATTTTTAGGTAAATTACATTTTTGGCTTTTTTTTATTGGAGTAAACATCACTTTTTTCCCTCAGCATTTCCTTGGTTTAGCAGGAATGCCTAGAAGAATACCTGACTATCCGGATGCATACGCCGGGTGGAACCTTGTTTCAACTTATGGGTCGTATATTTCATTTGCAGCTACTCTAATTTTCTTCTTTGCAATCATATACGCATTTTTCTTTGGTAAGAAAGAAGTTTCAAATCCTTGGGGAGAAGGTGCAGATACATTAGAATGGACTCTTTCATCTCCCCCACCTTTTCATCAATTTGAGACGTTGCCAAAATTTAAAGAATAATATTGGTGAGTACTAAAGTATCAATTGATAGTTATAGTAATAACTTCTTACTAAGAAAAATACAGGGCTATTTTGAACTTATGAAGCCAAGGGTAATGAGCTTGGTAATATTTACTGCTTTTGTAGGTATGTTTTTAGCCCCAGGAAAAATTGATTATATTAACTATGTACTTGTAATACTTGCAATAGCGATTGGAGCAGGATCATCAGCCTCAATAAATATGTGGTTTGACGAAGACATAGATAGAACAATGGAGAGAACTAAAACACGACCTATTCCACTTGGTATAGTCTCAAAAAATGAGGCATTAGTTCTAGGGATATTTACTGGGATAATTTCTTTACTGCTTATGCAATGGTTTGCAAATTCTCTTGCAACCAGTCTATTACTTTTTACAATATTATTTTATATATTCATTTATACATTTTGGTTAAAAAGAACTACTCCTTTAAATATCGTAATCGGAGGAGCAGCTGGGGCAATACCACCAATTATAGGCTGGACTGCAGTTACACCTGAAATAAGTTTTTTACCCATTAGCATGTTCTTAATAATATTTTTTTGGACACCTCCTCATTTTTGGGCTCTTTCAGTTTATAGATTTCATGATTATGAAAATGTTAAGGTGCCTATGTTACCAAATGTGAAAAGCATTAATGATACTAAAAAGCAAATTGTCTATTACTCTGTAATTTTGATCTTATTTAGCTATTTACCAATTTTAAATCAAAACGTTGGTTCAGTTTATTTGGTAATAGCAACAATTTTAAATTTTGTTTTATTAAAAAGCTCAATTAAATTAAAAAATACTAAAGAAAAAAAATTACAACCTAATTCTGAAGGTTTAAAATTTTTTGCATTATCTATCTTTTATTTGTTTAGTTTATTTTCAGCATTATTAATAGATCATCTAGTTTGATTATGAAAAATAAAAGAAAAAAAAATTTAATTACACTTATAATTTTATTCTGCATTGTAGCGTTTTTTTACCTTTGGACCTTATTTAAGGCTAACATTTTTGGAGTATAATATGTCAAATATTAGAACAGCTCTAGGCTTATCACTAATTGTACTTACCATGATAGTTTTAGTTGCTTTCTCAGTTCCATTGTATGATTTATTTTGTAGAGTTACTGGATATGGAGGTAAAACAAATACTTCAGATGTGTTGTCTTCAAGAATACTTGAAAGAAATATAGATTTAAAGTTTAGTGCTGATGTAAATGATAGTATTAATTGGTCATTTGAAGCACCAGATAATCTTCAGTTTAAAGTTGGTGAAAATTTATTAGTTAATTATAAAGCTACAAATTTATCAGATACTCAAAATTCAGGAACTGCGACATTTAATGTATTACCAGAAAAAGTTGGACCTTACTTTATTAAGACAGAATGTTTTTGTTTTGAAAAACAAACCTTAAAACCTGGAGAAACAGTTGACATGCCAGTTGTTTTTTATATTGATCCATCCATAAGTGAGGATCCAACTATGAAGGATGTTGAAGAGATTACATTGTCATACACGTTTTTTCGATATATAGAATAGTCAGATGTCAAAAAAATCTTCATCAACTGGACAGAAACATCCATATCATTTAGTTGATCCAAGCCCATTACCGTTTTTATCTTCAGTTGCAGGTTTAGCAATGGCTGCAGGATTAGTTTTTTATATGCACTACGAAACTACCTGGCTTTTAATTTTAGGTACAATTGGACTGCTAACGATTATGTTTTTATGGTGGAGAGATGTTATCAAAGAATCAACAATTCAAAAAGTCCATACTCCTGTCGTAGAGTTAGGACTAAGGTATGGAATGGCATTGTTTATTGCTTCAGAAGTTATGTTTTTTGTTGCTTTTTTTTGGGCTTTCTTTGATGCAAGTTTAACACCAAAACTACCAATTGAAGAGTATACAGAAACATTTGATACAAATGGCGCAGTTGGTATTTGGCCGCCAGAAGGTATTAAGACATTCGATCCACTAGATGTTCCATTTTTAAATACATTAATATTATTAATGTCAGGTACCACTTGTACATGGGCACATCATGCAGTTAGAGAGGGACATAAGGATCAAGCAATACAAGCATTATGGATTACTGTAGGGCTAGGGTTGTTCTTTACATTTATGCAAGGAGTTGAGTACTATGAGGCAGCCTTACATTACTTTAGCTTCACAGATGGAATTTATCCATCGGTCTTCTATATGGCTACAGGTTTTCATGGTTTCCATGTTATGGTAGGAACTGTTTTCCTAGCAGTTTGTTTATATAGAGTTTACAAAAATCATTTTACTCCTAATCAACACTTTGGTTTAGAGGCTGCAGCATGGTATTGGCATTTTGTAGATGTGGTTTGGTTATTTCTTTTCGTCTGTGTTTATGTTTGGGGCGGATAAATTTTTAAGTTTTCTATAAAATTCTCTCTCTTCAGTTTTTTTTGTATAGGGCTCACACTATATTTGGGTATTTGGCAACTTGATAGACTAAAATGGAAAGAAAATTTAATAAAAGAATTTAATAACTTAGTTAAAGATAAACCACTTTCTTTATCTATGGGAAATATGAAGTATAGAAATATGGAAGAGTTTACAAAAATTATTACAAAAGGGACAGTAGATCGGTCAAAAAAAATATTTTTTCCTGCTAAAACACGCAATGGGAAGAATGGTTTTTTTGTTGCAAGTTTGCTAACTGATAATCATAATAACCAGTACCTTATTGATGAAGGCTGGTTTGAGTATAGTCAATTTGATTACTTTAAAAATAATACTGATATTATTTCTTCAGAGATCTTAGGATATATAAGATATCCTACTGAAAAAAAAATGTTTACCCCAAACAACTCTCCAGAAACAAATGAATGGTACTATTATGATTTAAATGAAATTCAAAAATATTTTAAAACTGAGATAAATCAAAAATATTTTATTAAAAATATGACAAATTATGGCGAAGATTTTTTATTACCATCAACAGCAGAACATAATTTTACAAATAACCATTTACAGTATGCTATTACTTGGTTTTTAATGAGTTTATCAATTTTAGTAATCTTTATTATCTACTTAATTAGAAAAAATAGATGAGTGCTTATATTAAACTTAAGGAAATATTTAGAGAGGCTTCTCTAAGTTCAGATATTGCAGGAATTTTGCATTGGGATATGTCAACAATGATGCCTACAAACTCTAGAAACCAAAGAGCTGAACAGCTTGCGTATTTATCTAAGTTAAGTCACGATAAAGTTTCTTCAAATAAAGTAAGAGATTTAATATCCGAGGCAAAAAATGAAGATTTAAATAAAAATGACTTACAAAATTTAAAGGAAATAGAAAGGGAGCACAAATTAGCCTTTTCTGTACCATCAGATCTAGTTGAAAAAATATCTCGAACTTCAGCAAAATGTGAGGGAGAATGGCAAGAAGCAAAAAAAAATTCAAATTTTAATTTAATAAAAAATACACTAGGTGAATTAATCAATCTAACCAAAGAGGAGGCAAATATATTAGGAAAAGAATTTAATTTATTGCCTTATGAAGCATTAGTTAATAAATTTGAACCAGAATCAAATATAAAATTAATTGCCAATGTATTTCATGATCTTCAGCAATTTTTATCACCTTTAATAAATATTATAATTGAGAAACAAAAGTCTCAAAAAATTTTACCTATTCAAAGTAAAATAAGTGAAATCAAACAGAAAGAGATAGCTGAACACATTATGAAAATAATTGGTTTTGATTTTAAAAGAGGTAGGCTTGATAAAAGTGTGCATCCTTTTTGTGGTGGTTCTACAAATGATGTTAGGATTACTACAAGATATAATAAAGAGGATCCATTTTCATCTCTTGATGGAGTTATGCATGAAACTGGACACGCTTTATATGAATTAAACCTTCCTGAACAATGGAGCCTTCAACCTGTAGGAAAATCAAGAGGAATGGCTATGCATGAGAGTCAATCTCTTTTGATTGAAATGCAGATAACAAGATCACTAGCTTTTAAAAAATTTCTATCAAAATTATTAAAAGACAAATTTAATTTTATGGATAAATCTTTTGATGAAGATAATTTATATTTACTAGGAACGAGAGTAGAGAAATCTTTTATTCGTGTTGAATCTGATGAAGTTACATACCCTTTACACATTATTTTACGTTTTAATCTTGAGAGAAAAATATTTAATAATGAAATCAGTGTTAACGATATTCCTGATGCATGGAATGAAGAATATAAAAGATTATTTGATAAAAAAATTGAGAAAGATACTGATGGATGTTTACAAGATATTCATTGGTTTGCTGGTTTATTTGGTTATTTTCCAACATATTCACTTGGAGCTTTAACTGCCGCACAATTTGCAAACCAATTAAGAGTTGATTTACCAGAACTAGACTCAAATATTGAAAAAGGTAAATTTGATATGTTAATTAAATGGTTAAAAACAAATATTCATGAAAAAGCTAGCTTTTTTAGTACAAATGAAGTTTTAGAACAGGTTACAAACTCAAGTTTAAATGCTAAATATTTCAAAAATTATATAAACAATCGATATCTTTAAATGAAATATTTAAGTACAAGAGATAATTCTCTTAAAAAATCATTCAATGAAATTCTTTATCAAGGTCTTTCAAAAGATGGAGGGTTATATTTACCAGTTGAATGGCCAACTATCGATATTGAGAACTTAGAAAATAAATCATATGAAGATGTAGCTTTAGAAATAATCTTTCCATTTGTGAAAGAAAATTATCAAAAAAGTGATTTACAAAATATATTAAACGAGAGCTATATAAATTTTAGACATGAAAAAAGAGCACCAATTAAACAATTAGAAAACAATAAATATATTTTAGAACTAATCTATGGACCAACATATGCCTTTAAGGACTATGCTCTACAGTTTTTAGGTAAATTATTTTCAAATAGTTTAATTAAAAACCCAAAAAAAATAACTGTATTAGGAGCAACATCTGGAGATACTGGTTCGGCAGCTATTCACGCTTTTAAAACAAATCAAGACATAAATGTGTTTATATTGCACCCACACCAAAAAGTGTCTCTTATGCAACAAAAACAAATGACCACTGTTAATAAAAGTAATATTTTTAATTTGGCCATAGAAGGCAATTTTGATGATTGTCAAAAGATTGTTAAGGAATTATTTGTTGATAATGATATTCAAAATAAAACATCTCTAACAGCTATTAATTCAATTAACTGGGCAAGATTAATAGCGCAAGTCGTGTATTATTTTTGGAGTCACTTACAAATAAAAAATAAAGACATTAATTTTATTGTACCTTCAGGAAATTTTGGAAATATATTTTCTGCATATGTCGCAAAACAAATGGGTCTTCCAATTAAACGACTACATGTTGCAACAAATAAAAATGATATTTTAAAATCAATTATCACAAATGGTCAAATGACCAAAAAAATTGTATCACAAACATACAGTCCAAGTATGGATATACAAATATCAAGTAATTTTGAAAGACAGATGTTTGAAAGCTTTGATAGAGATAGTGATAAAGTAAATAATTCTTTTAATGAATTTTATAAAACTGGTAATTATTTTTTTAGTCCAGATATAATTAATAAATTTAAAAAAATTTATGATGCATCTAGTATTAATGATGAAGAAACTTTAGAGACAATTTCTAAAATATTTGAAAAGTATAATTATATATCAGATCCTCATACAGCTACTGGCCTGAAGTTACTCATGGATAAAAATGATGAGGAAACTTGGGTTTCACTTGCCTGTGCACATCCAGCTAAATTTAATTCAGCAGTAAAAAAAGCTATTAACAAAGAAGCAGATATACCGAAAGAATTAAGCAATCTCTTTGATAAAAAAGAAAAGATGACTATATTACCTAACAATACTAATAAAGTTAAAAATTACTTACTAGAAAATATATGATATGCAAAAAATAACAGAATTAGATAATGGATTAAGAATAGTTACTCAAAATATGTCTGGACTTGAAACTGTTTCAATGGGAATTTGGAATAATGTTGGTGGTAGAGACGAGACTAAAGAAATCAATGGTGTCGCGCATCTTCTTGAACATATGGCCTTTAAAGGTACAAAAACTAAAAATGCTTTGCAAATTGCAGAAACTATTGAAAATGTTGGAGGTGATATAAACGCATACACTTCCAAAGAAATTACTGCATATTATGTTAAATTATTGGCTGATGATATATCGCTTGGAATAGACATATTAACAGACATACTTCAGAACTCAACTTTTGCTGAGGAAGAACTTAATAGAGAAAGAGGTGTAATTATCCAGGAGATAGGTATGTATCTTGATACACCAGATGATATGATTTTTGATTATTGGCAAGAAAAAGCATATCCAAATCAACCTATGGGTCGATCAATATTAGGAAAAACCGATATTATTAAAAATATTTCTAGAGAAGAGGTTAAATCCTTTATGACAAATCATTATAACCCAAAGAAAATGATAATTAGCGCAGCAGGAAAGATTAATCATGATAAATTTGTTGAATCTATTAGAAAAGCTTGCACCAACTTACCATATGGACTTTCAAACTCCAGAGTAAAAGCTGAATATAAATCGGGAGAATATAGAGAAGACAAAAAATTAGAACAGATTCACTTACTTTTAGGTTTTGAAGGCGTAGATTATCATCATGATGATTATTACTCTCTATTAGTATATTCCTCGCTCTTAGGCGGCGGTATGTCATCAAGGTTATTTCAAGAGATTAGAGAAAAAAGAGGATTAGTATATGGAATTTCATCTTTTAGTTCATCTTATTCTGATACAGGTGTATTTGGAATATATTGTGGTACAGGAGAAAATCAAATTCAAGAATTAATACCTGTACTATGTAATGAACTAAACAATAGTCCAAATTCAATAACTGAAAAAGAAATTAATAGAGGTAAAGCTCAATTGAAAGCAAGTTTAATGATGGGCCGTGAAAGTGCATTTAGAAGATGTGAAAGTGCTGCAAGACAACTATTAGTTTTTAACCGTATTATTGAACCATCTGAAACTATTAAAAATATTGACTTAGTTTCTAAAGAAACAGTTCAAAATATAGCAAACAAAATAGTTAAAGGCCCTATTACAATTTCTAGTATTGGACCTTTATCAAAACTTGAAAACTTAGATAAAATTCAAACTCGACTGAATTAATATTTAGTCTAATTTAATTTTATTGAACTTCTATAAATAGTTACTTACTATTAATTTAAGAATATAATGTTTTATAAACCAAAAAAAAACCCGTTTTCAATTGATCCTTATAAATCATTAATATTTCCAAGACCTATAGGGTGGATTTCATCTATTGATAAAAAAGGTATTGTTAATTTAGCTCCGTATTCTTACTTCAATGCTATTGCAGATGATCCCCCTCAGATAATGTTTGTTGCGGGAGCATCTGATAAGTCTTCTCAAAAAAAAGATACTTTAAATAACATAATGACAACAAAAGAATTTGTAGTTAATTTTGCAACAACAGCAACACGCAAACAAATGAATATATCTTCAAAAGATATTCATAAAGATGATGATGAATTCGTTTTGGCAAAATTAAAAAAACGCAAATCAAGATTGGTTAAAGTTCCCTCCGTTGCTGATAGTCCTGTAAATTTAGAATGTAAGTTTCTAAAATCTATAAAATTAAAATCTCGTTTAAGAAAGTTTTCTACAATGGTAATGGGCGAAGTGATTGGTATTTATATTAAGGATAGCTTTATAGTAAAAGGAAGAGTAAATAGTACAGCAATGCGTTATGTTGCAAGAATGGGTTATTCTGAATACACAACGGTAAGTTCTAAATTTAAAATGAAAAGGCCTAAATAAAAATCCATTGATTTTTTTAAAGATATAGATTTAGTTGAAAATTTATATAAAATAAAATTTTTTTTTATTATTTAATATTTATATTTTCTTTTATTAAATGAGATAATTCATTATTCTCTGAAGACAAATTCATTGAAATTTCAATTGATTGACCTATCTTAAGGTTGCCATTAGCAATACTCTCTCTTATAAATTTCTCAATTTCACGTTGAGAAGTTATACCAACCTTTTTTAAAAATTTTCTAATTTCAATATTTAAATTATCTTCATCCATAAAAACACTATAAATTATTTTGTTAGATTCCATCAATAGTGATATATTTAAATATATGAATTCTTACTCATTTAAGACTTCTATTGGATGGATATCAATCATATCTAGTGGTTCAAAAATTATATCAGTTAAATTTGGTAAGAAAAGAAACTATAAAAGTTCAAAATTTTTAATTAATGTCTCAAAAGAGATAAAATTATATACTTTAGGAAAGTCAAAAAAAATTAATGTTTCTTACAGTTTATCTGGATCTGATTTACAAAATAAAATTTGGAACGAATTATCCAAAATAAAATTTGGAACTACAGTATCTTATGGATATATTGCAAAAAAGTTAAAGACTTCTCCTCGTTATGTAGGAAATGTTTGTGGACAGAATAATCTTTTGTTAATTATTCCTTGTCATCGAGTCATTAGAAGTGATGGCTCGTTGGGTGGTTTTTCAGGCTTTGGTGGTATAAAACTTAAAAGGAAATTACTTAATTTGGAAAAAAATGTCTAAAAATATAATTATACTTCAGCATATACCCATTGAAACTCCTGGTTATATACTTGATCTAATGAAAAAAGATAATTTTAATCTAACTACAATCGAGTTAGATCAAGGTGAGAAAATACCTGATGACCTATCTTTTTTTGATGCAATGTTTTGCATGGGAGGGCCAATGGATACATGGATGGAAGAAGAATATCCATGGCTAATAGAAGAAAAAAATAAAATTAAAGAATATGTTTTAAATCACAAAAAACCTTATTTAGGCTTTTGTCTTGGTTGCCAGTTACTTGGTGAAGTTTTAGGAGGTAAAGTAGTAAAATCAAATCCTCCAGAAATAGGAATAATGGATATAAACATGGCTGAAGATAGAAACACTGACAAACTATTTTCAGAATATCCTGCAAAGATTAAAGCTCTTCAGTGGCATAGTTATGAAGTAACAGATCTAGAAAATATTAAAGATATAAAAATCCTTGGCTCATCTGCAACTACAAAATATCAAATTTTTAAATATATGGATTATGCTTATGGAATTCAATTTCACATAGAAATAAAGAGCAATACTGTAAGCCAATGGTCTTGTGTCCCAGAATATAAAAATGCGTTAGAAGAGAGTTTAGGAAAAGGAGCACTTCAAAAATTTGAAGAAAAAGCAAAAAACAATATGAATGAAATGAATTTAAGCGCAGAAATTTTGTACAAAAATTTTAAACAAATTATTTAAATTACATTTTCCATCTTAATGCAGCGGTATGAACTGGAGTATCCCAATGTTTGGTAATTTTTTCATCTAATTTTGTAATAGTAAATGAACCGCCAGCCATCTCAAGTGATGTAGTAAAATTACCAACTATTGATCTAGTTACTTTTATATTATTTTTTTCTAAAAGCTTTTGACCACATTCAAAAAGTAAATACAATTCCATCAATGGCGTTCCTCCAAAACCATTTATGTGTAATAATACTTCCTGATTATTATCTGGTTTTAAATCTTCTAAAATAGATTCAATAATATCTTTTGTTAGTTCGTTCGCAGATCTAATTTTCTCTCTTTTTCTTCCTGGCTCACCATGAATTCCAACACCAAATTCTATTTCATCACCTGATAATTCAAAGGTAGGTTTACCTGCTGCTGGGACAGTGCAGCTTGTAAAAGCAACGCCCATAGAACCGGTCATTTTATTTACGTGATCGCCAAAATTTTTACACTCTTCTAATGATGCCCCAGTTTCTGCAAGGCTTCCAACAGTTTTTTCAACTATCATTGTACCTGCAACACCTCGTCTACCTGTAGTAAAAGTAGAATCTTCAACTGCAACATCATCGTTAACAATAACAGTTGTATGTTCATGATCAATAATATCTGCTCCCATCTCAAAGTTCATAATGTCACCGGAATAGTTTTTAACTATAAATAATATTCCTTTGTCATTGTGGACTTTGTTTGCAGCAGCTTCCATTTGATCAGGAGTTGGAGCACTAAATACTTGACCTGGACAAGCAGCATCTAACATTCCAGTTCCTACAAATCCACCATGTAAAGGCTCATGACCTGAACCTCCTCCAGATATAAGTGCAACTTTTGGCTTAGACGATTTATTTTTTCTATATATAAAATCAGGTGATAGACTTACATTTAATATATCTGCATGCGCCTTTCCAAAACCAGACAAACTCTCACTTAAAATATTCTCGACATTATTAATAAATTTTTTCATAAATTTTCCTCTAACTTAATTAATTCGTTACAAATAGCCTCTATTGCTAACTGAGAAGATCTAGCACCTGGATCGATATGACCTTTCGCTCTTTCTCCTAAAAAAGATGCTCTTCCTTTAGTGGCAATCATTTCTTTAGTAGACAACATACCTTCTTGTGCTACTTTTTTAATTTTTTCTGCAACTAAGTTCATTTTTTTCTCATTTTTAATTTCTTTAAGTTTTATTGCAACTGGTATTAAAACATCAAGCATTGTTTTTTCCCCAACATTTGATTTCCCTCTTATTTTCATTGCCTCTACACCTTCAGAAAACATATTAGAGATATTTTCTAAATTTTCTAAACTGTTATCATATTTTTTAGACATTCCTATAATAAGTGTTGCAAATAAAGCACCAGAAGATCCTCCAACAGTTGTCATTATTTTCATACCAATTTGTTTAAAAACTTTATCTACTGGTTCATTAATATTTTTTTCTTTAAGAGAATTAGCTTCTTTTAATCCTCTTAAAACATTAAAGATATGATCTCCATCTCCAATTTCTTGGTCTAATTTTTCTATTTCATCTTTGTGCTTTGATATTTGAAATTCTATAATTTCCAAATAATTAAATATGTCTTTACTATTCATTTATAAACTCATTCCCCCATCAATATTATAAACAGATCCGGTTACAAATGATGATCTACTGCTTAGAAGAAAAATTATCAAATCTGAAATTTCTTCAGGTTTAGCTACACGACCTATGATTTGTCTAGAATTAAAATCTTTTTTACTTTGAATTGGATTATTTGAACTAATTACTCTTTTTCTCCAACTAGGAGTATCAACTGTTCCAGGGCATATCGCATTGCAGCGAATACCAGCTTTCGCATAATCTACAGCTATAGACTTAGTTAATCCAATTATTCCTGCTTTTGATGAAGAATAGGCAAATCTTCTTTTAACACCTTTTATTGATGAGGCAACTGATGATATATTTACGATAGAACTTCTTTTTTGATTAATAAATTTTTTCATAAAAAATTTTGTGATTAAAAATATTGAGGTAAGATTAGTGTTAAGGGTTTCAGCCCATTCTTCTTCAGAGCAATCCATAATATTGCCTTGTGGCACTATACCTGCACAATTAACCAATCCATCAATTTTTTTAATATCATCTAATTCTTCTTTTATATCTTTTGATTTTGTACAATCTAAATTTTTAATTATAAAATTTTTTTGCAGTTTTTTTTTTAAATTAAATAATGAATTTTTATCTTTATCTATGCCAATTACTTTTGCACCATTTTTTACAAGAAGAATTGATACTGCTCTTCCTATCCCATTACCAGCACCTGTAACTGCGTAGTAATTATTTTTTAAGTTAAAATCCATTAACAAGAAAAATTACAGAGCTTTATCTCGTACTTTCTAGATAAATTCCATATAAATGACCAGAGCCTATGGCAACTACCGCTACAATTATTAATATTATAAATATTATAATTGCTATCTTAATTAGTTGAGATGTTTTAACACCCTCTACACAAAGAGGTACTAGATTAAACATCAATCCCGCAACGACTACAGCAGCACAAGCAACTCCATAAAGATATATAGTAAATGGTTGGAAAAGACATATTAAAGCTATAACACTAAAAATTACTATTCCACGTTCTACATTTTTCGCCTGCTTTTTGGTTAAGCCACTATTATTCTTATCCATGAGCAACAACCTTTCCATCACTATTAAATAAATGTACTTGAGATTTTTTTGGTTTTAAATGAATTTTATCACCCACTTTAATTTTGTGTGATCTGCTTTGAACAGTTCTAAATGATGCATCATTTGAATTTACATGTAACAATACCTCTGATCCCATATTTTCAATCAAATCTACTTCTCCACTTAAAGATTGATTTGTTGCTGTTTCTGCTAAATCAAAACTTCTTGGTCTTACGCCAAAAAAATAATTTTCATTTTTATTTATATCTAGAGCTTTACCAAAATCGATTTCAATTATTTGATTTAACAAAGAAATTTCTAGTACAGATGAATTAATGTTACTAATATTACAATCAGCAATATTCATTTGAGGTGTCCCAATAAAACCTGCTACAAAAGTATTTTCAGGTTTAGCAAAAATATCATGGGGAGAAGAAATCTGTTCAATTAATCCATCCCTCATTACAGCAATTTTTGTTGCCATAGTTAAAGCTTCTAACTGATCATGTGTTACAATTACTGTCGCTTTATTTAAATCAGACAAAACCTCTTTTATTTGACCTCTCATTTGTTCACGTAATTGAACATCTAATCTACTTAAGGGCTCATCGAACAAGAAACACTGCGGATCTCTTATTATAGCTCTTCCTACAGCAACCCTCTGTTTCTCTCCCTCTGCTAATTGGTGAGGTTTTCTATTAATAATTTCTCGTAATTGTAAAATATCAGCTATTTCAAATATTTTCTCTTTAATTTCTTTTTCAGACAAATTTTCAGCATAAAGTGGATTAGCTAAGTTTTCACCTACAGTTAAACTTGGATATAGAGCATAAAATTGAAAAGCCATGGCAAGATTTCTATCTCTTGTTTCTAATTCATTTACATTTTTATTATCAATTAATATATTTCCAGATGTTGCAATCTCTAAACCAGCTACCATTCTTAAAGTTGTAGTTTTTCCACAACCTGATGGTCCTAGAAGACATAAAACTTCGTTCTCATCTACTTTAAGTGACACATTATTAACAGCGGTAAGGTCACCAAATGATTTTGTTAAATTTTGTAGTTCAATTGTAGACATTATTTTTTAATTGTTCCAAAGGTAACACCTCTTAAAAGTTGATTCTGCAGTAGATAAGTTACAAGCAAAATTGGAATTAGGAATAAACAAATCATTGCAGCTAATAGACCATAATCAACATTAATTTCACCCCCAATTGTTCTAGCCATAGCAGGAGGCATAGTCCTAGTTATCTTATTCGTAAGTAACAATGCAAATAAAAACTCATTCCATGTAAGGATTAAAGCAAAAACAGATGTTGCAGCTAAACCAGCTTTAACTTGAGGAATGCATATTCCAAAAAATACTGATCTTTCAGTTGCTCCATCCATTCGTGAGGCATCTTCAATTTCAGTATTTAATTCATCAAAGAAACTTTTCATCATCCAAATTGAAAATGGAAGATTGAAACATGTATAAATTAAAATAATACCAGTATAAGTACCAGCAAGACCGGTAACTCTAAAAATTAAAAAAATTGGTACAATTACAATTATTGGTGGCAACATTCTTGTTGTTAAAATAATGAATAGATATGTATCATTTCCTTTCAATGGATGTCTTGAAAATCCATATGCTGCTAAAGTTCCAATAATTAATGCAAGTAAAACACTCATACCAGAAATATAAATGCTATTAAAAAAGTACATATGAAAACCAGTTGCAACATATTCAGTACTGTTAGCCATACTTCTGTAAAAAATATGATAAAAATTTTCAAGTGTTGGTGTAAAAATCCATTTTGGTGGAGTAGCTAGAGTATCGCTTCTAGATCTAAAGGCAGTAAGAATAATAAATAGAACTGGAAAAAAGTAGATGAAACCAACAATTGCTGCAATTGCAGTTCCTCCCCATCCAGCTTCACCTATTGCTCTTTTTTTCACATCTCCTCACTTTCTCTTTGTTTAATAACGTACAAATATAAACTTGTTAGAACTATTACTGCAAATAGTAAAATATATCCCATCGCTGCTGAACTACTTGTTCTAAAGAATTGAAATGCTGTTCTATAAACTAAGACACCAATTGTTTCAGTTGCAGTACCTGGCCCTCCATTTGTTAATATAAAAACTAAATCAAAGATTTTAAATGTTTCGATTGTTCGAAATAAAACTGCAAGTAATAGCAGGCTTCTTACATAAGGAAAAGTTATGGTAGTAAAAGTTCGCCACCAACTCATTCTATCAATTTCAGCTGCTTCATATAAGTGTTTTGGTACACTTACCAATCCTGCTAAAACTAGAAGCATTACAAATGGCGTCCATTGCCATGCATCAGCAACGATAACTCCTATCAACGCTCCAGCAGGTGTAGCAAGTAAAACATACATTTCACCAGTAAAACTTTGTACAAACTGACTTAAAAGACCAAATTCAGGTTCATAAAAAAGTTTAAAATAGATTGCTACTGCTACATTACTCAACATCATTGGTGTTAAAACAAACATTAGTAATATTCGTCTTAAAGGAAATTTTTTAGCAAAAAGTAAAGCTAATAAAAACCCGAGTACCATTTGAACTCCAACACTTCCTGCAACAATAATTGCAGTTGTTTGTAGAGCTTCCCAGATTCCTTCTTTTTGTACCACTTTTTCATAATTGTAAAACCAACTAAATTTAGGCGGCTTTAGTGTATTAGCTCTATATTTAAAAAAGCTAAGTCCAAATGACCACATTAATGGCACAATATTTATGAGTAATAATACAATAATTGCAGGAGCAATAAGCATTGGACCTCTTCTTTTTGGATCCATAACCCATGCTAGAAAACCAGAATTATTATTCATAAATATTAGATCTTTATAGATTAAAAATTTAAAAAGCCCAATGTAACATTGGGCTTTTTATAAAATAAATTTACTCTATTCTTCCAACTTCTTCCAACAATTCTTGTTGGAATTCAGCTATGTTATCAAGAGTAGTTTTAGCGTCTTGTTGACCAGTAATTGCTTTGTCAAACTCTTCTTGTTGTTGAGTTAATAGTTCAAAGAATTCTGGAATATGCCAAACATCTTTCTGCCAGTCCATACTTGCTACATATGCAGCATTCCATGGAGCTAATGCATTATAACCATCAGAGTAGATTATGCTCTTCATACAACTTTGACCACCTGCCTTAACGGCTGCAATTTGTGTATCAAAAGATAACCACCATTTAATGATTTTGAAAGATGCATCAATTTCTTCATCAGTCATCCAAGTAGTCATAACAAATGGTTGACCACCTAAGTTTGCCCAACGAGAAATTGTACCATCAGCTTGCATAGTTCCTGGTTGTCTTGCATAACCTGTGATGTCGTAAACTTTTGATAAGCTTGGATCAACAACAGGTGCACCTAAACCAACCCAGTTAATCATAGAAGCAATTTTTCCTTCTAGATACAGAGCTTGCATTTCAAATATACCCATACCTCCAGTTTTGTGAGATGGGTGCATAGTTGCAAGAAGATCAAGGTACTTTGTTAAAGCTTCTACATTGATATCTGAATTTACAACACCAACTGCTTGTGCATTTGGTTGCTGATCTTCTCTCCAAATATCTCCGCCATATTGCCAGAAGAAACCATTAATTTGCATTGATGAGAAGTCATAAGCTTTACCAGCTTGATAAGTAACACCGAACATGTCATCTTCAAGTGGCTTACCAGCCATCATCTCACCTTTTTTACGAGTTAGGAATTCATTAATATCAAAGATATCATCCCAAACTGTAACTTCCCAGTCAGCATAAGTACATGGAAGTTTCTTTCCATACTTTGCTCTGAAAGCTGCATTTTCATCAGGGTTACAGAAAATATCAGTTCTATAGAAGTTCACATAGTTATCTGGAAACTGAGGGAAACCATAATAGTTTTCACTCTTGTACGGATAAGTAGTGTAACCTTCTTTGTAACCTTGGTGCATGTCATCAAAGATTGCTTGCAACTCTGGATCTGCATCAATGTATTTGTTAAGTTTTTGGAAATATCCACCTTCAATAAATGCTCCTAACCATTGACTATCAGAAACTATCATCGAATATTTTTCCTCACCTGAAGTTAATGAAGCTGCAACATTTGTATAGAAAGTATCCCAAGGGATAAAGTCTAATGTAAGCTTTATTTCAGTGTCTCCTGATTGAGGAAAGTTTGAATTAAAATATTCTTGCATGAAACGAGTAGGTGGCCAATCTGGTGCCGCCATAATAATCTCGACTGTCTTAGATTGAACAGCCTTCGACACTCCAATTGACAATACAATTGAAGCTAAAAATGCAAGAAAGGTCTTTTTTGCTAAATTTAACATTTTACCTCCCATTAATTAAATTTAATTAAAAACAATAAATCAGAAAATTCAACAAAAAATATAAAGAATCTTTATATAATTCAAAAAAAATCACTTTTTCCTAGCTTTTTTAGCAGAAATAAGAAATTTTAAAAAAAATTTATGTATAGGACTCATTTAGAATGATTTTAAATATAATTAAAATCTAATAGTTTTTATGATTAATGAAACCATAAAAAAATATTTAAAAAGAGAAATTAAATATTTTGATGAATCTCAGGATGAAAAAAACAATCCATTAAATTATTTTAGAAGATCAAGAATTCACTGGTTATATTTATTAAATATTCTTTTTGCTTATTATGAAAAAAAAATAATTACAAAAAGTGACTTAATTCATAAAATTCAAGTATCTCATATAACAATACTTAAATACATCAAAGAGTCAATTGAGTTAGGCATAATTATAGAAGAAAGATCTAAAATTGATAAAAGAAAAGTAGCTCTTCACCCATCTGTAAAACTTATTTCATCTTTTGAAAAATTTTTTTATGAAGAAACTAGGGATTTAAAAAACTTATTTGAAGAAAGAATGCAAGATTAAGCTGTAAGTGCGCTTACACCAGTATCAGATGAGAATAAATAAGAGTTGTTAACATCGAACTGTACATTTACATTTTCTCCAGTTTGATACTTAATTGCTTCTTCTTCAGGTAAAATCATCTTTAGTTTTATATTATTTATATTTAGATCTAAAATTGTAACATCACCAAGAGGCTCTTTTAAGAATATTTTAGCTTCAAAAGAATTATCACCATTAGAAATACTAATATCATTAGGTCTAATACCAAACATTAATTCTGTTGCGTTAAAATTTGGATCAACTTTTTTATTCATAGTTGAAATAGTTCCAAATGGTAATTCAATTTTTTGATTATTAATTTTTGCAGAAATTAAATTCATCTCTGGAGAGCCAATCATTTTTCCAACATACAAATTTTTAGGATTTTCGTAGAGCTCATCTGGAGTTCCTTTTTGAATAAATTTACCATCTTTAATAATAGTGATGTTATCACCCATTGTTAACGCTTCGAGTTGATCAGGTGTCGCATATACCATTGTCATGTTTAAATCTCTTTGAAGTCTTTTAAGTTCAGCTCTAGTATCATGTCTTAATTTAGCATCTAGATTTGCAAGTGGCTCATCTAATAACAACAATTTTGGCTGCTGTATTAATGCTCTGCCAATAGCTAATCGTTGTTGTTCACCTCCTGACAAAGTATCTGGCTTTCTATCTAAGGCATGACTAATTCTAAGCATTTCAGCTGTTTCAGAAATTCTTTTATTAGTCTCAGATATATCAACTTTTTTCTTTTTAAGTGGATATGCAAGATTTTGTCTTGTTGTAAGATGTGGGTATAATGCAAACGTTTGAAATACCATTGCCATTTCTCTTCCTTGAATTGGTGAATTTGTATAATTCTTTTCATTAAACCACACTTCTCCACTTTGAACTTGTTCTAATCCTGCAATACATCTAAGAGTAGTTGTTTTGCCAGCAGCTGATGATCCAAATAAAACAGCAAACTCATTTTTCTCAACAGAAAAACCAAAATCACTTAATGCAATTAAATCTTCATATTTTTTAGTTATATTTTTTAGTTCTAAATAAGCCATATTTTAATAAGTTGCTCTCCCACCACTTATATCAAAGACTGCTCCAGTAGTAAAAGAGTTTTCTGATGAAACCATCCACGCAACCATTGCTGCTAGCTCATCTACTTTTACAAATCTATTTCGAGGTATTTTTGACAACATATAGTCAATATGTTCCTGACTAATTTGATCAAATATCTTTGTCTTTGCAGCAGCAGGTGTGACACAATTGACAGCGATATTAAATTCAGCAAGTTCTTTTCCAAGAGACTTTGTCAAAGCTATAACTCCAGCTTTAGCCGCACTATATGCAGAAGCATTTGGATTACCCTCTTTTCCAGCAATACTTGCTACATTAACAATTCTTCCATAATTTTTCTTTATCATATATGGAACCACAGCCTTACAGCAATTAAATGTTCCATTTAAGTCAATATTAATGACATCCTCCCAATCTTGGTTTGGATATTCCCAAGTTTTAAAGGAAGGCCCAGCTATGCCTGCATTATTAACAAAAATATCTATTTTATAATATTTATCAATTATTGAATCTAAAGTTTGTTTTACTTTATCGAAACTTGTAATATCAATTTCATAAATATCTAAATAGCTTATTTCTTTTTTGCTTATTGCTTCAGCAGTAGCTGTTGAATCTTTATCTATATTAATAATCTTAGCACCAGACTTTTGTAATCTTTTAGCAATAGAATATCCAAAACCTTGAGATGCTCCAGTTATAACTGCTATATTGTCTTTTAAATCGAATTGGTTCATACTCTATTCTAATTTAACTTAAGCTAAAAATAAACCTATCCATATTTTGATACAAGTGAGTCTAAAGCAGATTTACATTTTTCTGTTGCGTCCCACGCTTCCGGCCAAAAACATAAATCTACGGTCCACCAGTCATGCCCAATATTTTCTTTAGCAAGAACAGGTACAATTTTATCAAAGTCTAAAATACCATCACCAAATGGAGGATGTGCACTTGTCTCATCATTACCATCTGCATCTTTATGACAGGTATTATCTGAGTCAATTAAATGAACGTGGTTTATTCTACCGCTAAATTTGTTAATAAGTTCAATTTGATTATCGACTAACTCTTTTTCACCTTGCTGTCTTGCACCGATAACACCAAGCATTTGTCCGTGACATGTGTCATACATTAAACCAAAATTATTGTGTTGTAGTTTATCTAAAACCTTTAAAACGTAAGAAGGTTTATTAAATGCAAAACCAGGTTCAAATTCCCAAGTTACATATATGCCTTTATCTGCAGCATAATTAATACAAGTATCCCAAGTTGAGGTTAATCTTGAAAACAATGTATCAAAGTCAACATCATTATGAATTGTTGGAGGTTGAACACAATCAACTCTCACACCTTTAATTCCAAGATCAACAGCAAAATCTACATTTGATTTAAATTCTGATATATATTTAGAGGGGTCAGTTGTATTTAATAACTCCTCACTCCACAAATCTTGAGCAAAACCAGAAAATGATAATCCCCAATTTTTCATCTTTTCTTTTAATTCATCTCTTTGTTCTTTTTCTGGGTGATTGTGAGGATTTGGATATCCATTAAAACCTCCAAGCTCCATTCCATCAAATTTTAGTTTTGAAAGAGTTTCTCCAACTGTATCAAATGGTATTGGGCTCTCACCATACGGACCAACATTGTAAGCCCATGTGCCAATAGATGTTTTCTTCATTTTGCCTCCTAATTTATTCCTAAGATTTTTTTGTTAGCTTCTTTGTTATCTCCACTTTTATCAATGAAATCATCAAATGCACCTTGAGATACTGTGATAATGTGATTTTGAATAAAAGGAGCACCTTCTTTTGCACCTTGAACTGAGTCTTTAATAGCACACTCCCATTCAAGGACAGCCCATCCGGTAAAACCGTAGTAAGTAAGTTTTGTAAATATACTAGAAAAATCTACCTGCCCATCTCCAAGTGAACGAAAACGTCCTGCTCTGTCTCTCCAATCAACATAACCTCCGTAAACACCATTACGACCAGATGGATTAAACTCAGCATCTTTGACGTGAAACATTTTAATTCTATCATGATAGAGATCAATATAATGAAGGTAATCTAACTGCTGTAATACGAAGTGACTTGGGTCATATAGAAGATTACATCTTGGATGACCATTTACAGCATCTAAAAACATTTCCCATGATGCTCCATCATGAATATCTTCGCTAGCATGAGCTTCGTAGCATAGATCAACACCATTATCTTCATATACATCTAAAATAGGTTTCCATCTTTTTGCTAATTCCTTGAACCCATCTTCAACAAGTCCAGGAAGTCTTGGTGGCCAACTATAAATATAAGGCCATAATAATGCTCCAGGAAAACTAACAGATACATCTATACCCAGATTTCTTGAGGCCTTAGCTGCCATTTTGACTTGATCTACAGCCCACTCTTGTCTTGATTTTGGATTATTATGAACTTCACTTGGGGCAAACTGATCAAATCCAATGTCATATGCTGGATGAACAGCTACCAGCTGTCCTTGCAAGTGAGTTGAAAGTTCACTTATTTCAACATTATTATTTTTACAAATTCCTTTTAAATCATCACAATAATCTTTACTTTCTGAAGCTTTCTTTAGGTCGATCATTCTCGAATCCCAAGTGGGTATTTGAACCCCTTTATAACCTAAGTCAGCTGCCCACTTAGTAATATTCTTTAATGAATTGAATGGTTCTTTGTCTCCAGCAAATTGAGCTAAAAAAATAGCAGGACCTTTAATAGTCATATTTCCCCCAAATAATTATTATAAAATCATACTGCTATGAATTGATAAAGAAAGCAATTATATAAATATTCTTTATAGATTTAATTTTTATTTAATATTGAATAAATCAAAATATTTGAGGAAAAATGAAAATTGGTTTTAATATGCTTTTATGGACAACACATCTTGTTGAAGATCAATTTGATCTTTTAGAAAAAATAAAAAAAGTTGGGTATGATGGTGTTGAAATTCCAATTTTTGGAGGAGAAGAAAAAGTTGAACATTTTCAAAATATTGGAAAAGTTCTGAAAGAAAATGGTTTAGATTGTACAAGTGTAACAGTAATACCTGATGAAGATAGAAGTCCTATAAGTAATGATCCAGTTGCTCGCTCTAAAAGTCTTGATTATTTAAAGTGGGCAATCGATTGTAGTGCAGCTTTGAATAGTGAAGTTTTGGCTGGCCCTTATCATCAACCATTGGGTATATTTTCTGGTGATCCACCAACTCAAAAGGAAAAAGAATTTGCTGCTAAAGTTCACCAAGATGCAGCAGATTATGCAAAACAAGCATCCTTAGATTTATCCATTGAACCATTAAACAGATTTGAGTGTTATTTTTTAAATATTGCGGAGGATGCATCAAATTATGTTGACTTAGTTGATAGAGATAACTTTGGATATTTGTATGATACGTTTCACGCTAATATTGAAGAAAAAGATCCCGTTGGAATAATTTCTAAAACATCAAAAAATATTAATCACATTCATATTTCTGAAAACGACAGAGGCACACCTGGTAAGGGCAATGTCCCTTGGACTGATACATTTAAAGAAATCAAAAATATAAATTATAATGGTTGGTTAACTATTGAAGCATTTGGAAGAGCGTTGCCAGATTTAGCAGCAGCTACCAGAGTTTGGAGAGATTTCTTTCCATCAAAAGAAGAAGTATATGAAGAAGGTTTCAAGTTTATAAAAGAAAATCTTAACTAACTTTTGACTGACTTTGTATTATAAAAATACCTGATAAAGCTATAATTCCAGCACCAATAAAAGTTGGTGTGTCTGGTATATCCCCATAAAAAATATATCCATAAATAATTGCCCAAAAAATTAAAGTAAAATGAAAGGGTTGTATTTTACTTGCCGGAGCCCTAGCGAGTCCTATAATCAGACTATAATGCGCAAGTGTCATCATTATTCCAATAATTGGTAATATTATAAATGAAATCAATGTAAGAGGGTGCCAAAAAACTATAGCTAGAAAAGTTATAATTATCAAACCGAATATTGAGGTAAAAAACAAAGATGTTTCATCTGAGTCATAGCTAGAGGCTTTTTTTGTTATTACTTGGTAAAGACCAAAAAAGAAACCTGCACCTAATGGCAGTAAGGAATTAATATCAAAAACATCAAAACCTGGTCTCATAATAATTATTACTCCAACAAATCCAGAAAATATTACAAACCATAATTTTTTTTCTACTTTTTCTTTTAGCAATATCATTGATAACAAGACTACAAAAATAGGAGCCAAGGAAGCAACGCTATGAGCTGTTGCTAAGGACAAATATTTAAATGACAAAACAAAAAAAGTAGTTTCAATTATTGATACTATTGATCTAGAAAGTTGTATTTTAATATTTTTTGTTTTGTAAAAAAAAATATTTTTTTTTCTTTTCGATTCAATTATAGAAATCACTAGTAAAAAAAGGTATCTAAAAAAAATAATTTGAAAAATAGTGTGATTAATAGTTGCATATTTTTGAATTACATCTGAACTTGCAAATAAAAAAAATGCTAATACCCCAAAGATAATTCCAATATTTTCTTTTGATTTAATCAAATATTATCTAAATTTTCTATTGCTTCAAAAAAAGTATTTATAATCATTGCACTTGAAGCTGCGCCTGGATCTATATGACCCCTACTTCTTTCACCAAGTTTACTTGAACGTCCTTTTTTTGAAAGCATATCTTTTGTGGATTCCATTGCTTGCTTAGCTTTTAAGGCACCTTGTTTTAAAATTTCTATTATATCTTCTTGTCCTATAGAAGTTTTTTTTATAGTTTCAGCAGCAGGTATCCATACATCAAGCATTGTTTTATCTCCTAGCTCGGCTTTTCCTCTTTCTTTTATACCATTAGCAGCAGCCTCAAAAAAATCAGCAATTTGTAATGCATTTGAAGACTTCAAATCTTTTAATTTAGCACCACCCCTCATTAAAGCAGTCGCATATAAGGGGCCGGCAGATGCACCAACTGCACTTAAAAAACTAGATGCTACTTGCATGCAAATTTTATCAAAAGTTAGATCGCTGGACAAAGTATCTAATTTTTCTTTTACTGCCGTCCAACCAATACTCATAGTAACTCCGTGGTCACCATCACCAGTTGCTCTATCAAGTTCTGAAAAGTAATCTTTATTTTTTTCTATATCATCACAAATGATATACAAAATCTTAATAAATTCTTCAGTTGTTAAGTTTTTTTTCATTATAATATCATTTTACAAATATCTAGAAAATCTTCAGCGCTTATAGCTGATCTTCCTATAAATATTCCATCATTATTTTTAATATTTATAATATTTATTGCATTTTTCTTATTTACACTACCGCCGTAAATCACTTTTAATCGATTCTTATTTATTTTTAACTTGTTTTGACTAAAAACTCTTATAAAATCTATTGTTTCAGAAATATACTTTAAATTAGCTGCTTTAGATTTACCTATAGCCCATATAGGCTCATAAGCCAAAATAATTTCTTTATTTTTTTTTAGAGTTATATTTTTAAAGAAAATATTTAATTTTTTTCTTAATACTTGTTTTCTTAAATTATAATTAGAATTAAATTTTTTTTCTCCAACACAAACTAAAGGGGTAATATTATATTTTAGTGCTTGTATAATTTTTTTATTTATTAAAATATCACTTTCATTGAAATACTCAAAACGTTCTGCATGACCTAGTTCAACAATTTTACACCCACACGATTTAATCATTGATGCCGATATCTCTCCAGTATATGCTCCATAGTCTTCATGATGTATATTTTGAGCTCCTAAAATTATAGGAAGTTTATTTAAATATTTTTGGAATATAGAAAGTGATGTGAATGGAGGTATTATAAAAAAATTATTTTTTTTTTTAATACTTTTTTATTTTTTAAAAGTGTGTTTATATATCTCTTTGTCTGTGGAATATTATTATTCATCTTCCAACTTGTGCCAATTAATTTCATTACTTTTTAAACCCTAAACATAGAACAGAGAGTTTCTTCTTCCAATAGCGGTTGTAACTCATCATCTAATTTAATAACAGTTATTGAAGCACCATTCATTTCAAGAGAAGTTACATATTCACCAACAAAAGAGGAGTGAATTTCAATATTATTTTTACCAAGTATTTCATGAACTTTTCGATACATGATGTATAATTCCATTAGAGGAGTTGAGCCAAGGCCATTAACCAAAACACTTACTTTTTTAGACCTATCCATTTCATTTAAAATCTTTTCCATCAACTCAACTGTAATATCATCAGCTGTTCTAAGTTTTCCTTTTCTAACACCTGCTTCTCCATGAATTCCTAAACCGATTTCCATCTCATCGTCTTCTAATACAAAACTTGGCTCTAATGTGTGTGGAAGAGAGCATGGACCTAAAGCAACTCCCATTGATATTGTCATATCATTTGCTTTTTCTGCAAGTCTACAAACCTCATCTATTTCCATTCCTTTTTCTGCTGCTGCACCAGCAACTTTAAATACATAAAAATCTCCTGCTACTCCTCTTCTTTCTTTCTTTTTATCAAGTGGTGCAGAAGCAATATCATCAGTTACAAGTACTGTTTTTACAGGAATATCCTCCATACTACACATTTCTGCTGCCATATCAAAATTCATTATATCACCAGCATAATTTCCATACATATATACTACGCCTTTCCCACCATTTATTGCTTTAGTAGCTTCAACAATAGGGTCGGGTGAAGGTGAAGCAAAAACATTTCCAATTGCAGCTCCATCTGCAAGACCTTTACCAACATAACCTAAGAATGCAGGTTCGTGACCTGATCCTCCACCTATAAGTATGCCCACTTTATCTTTAATAGGAGCATCTTTTCTTACAACAGCTCTTTTATTGTTATTTGCAAATTTTAAGATATCATCGTGCGCAAGAACAATTCCCTCAACCATTTCATCAACAACTTGATATGGATCATTAATAATTTTTTTAAATGCCATATACCTGTTAAACAATTTTTTTTGAATATTTCAATAATAATGTATAAATATCTTATGGAAAAAAATCGAATAATTATGGGAGCCGATCATTTGGGGCTTCCTTTGAAAAATTCTATTAAAGAACATCTAATTAAACAAAATTATCAAGTTGAAGATATTGGAGTAAACGCAAATGATCCAGTTGATTATCCAGATGTTGGAGAAAAATTAGCCAATAAAATTGCTTCGTCAGATTATGAAAGAGGAATACTTTTCTGTGGAACTGGAGCTGGAATGGCAATTGTTGCCAATAAAGTTAAGGGAGTAAGAGCTGTGTGTATCAATGATCCGTACACCGCTGAAAGAGCAATAGCATCAAATAATGCTCAAGTTGTAACTTTGGGCACTCTTATTACTGGACCTGAAGTTGCTAAAAAACTTGTAGATATATGGTTAGGAAACGAGTTTCAAGGTGGTGGATCAGCAAAAAAAGTAGATAAAATTAACAATTTAGATCAAAAATAATCCACTATTAAAATTATATAAACCTTCTTTATTGGTTTTTATTTACAATCAAATAACCTTATATTTTTTTAGTTAATAATTTGGGAGGAATAGTGACTAAATTAAAATTAGGAATGATAGGTGGTGGACAGGGAGCTTTCATTGGTGGTGTCCATCGAATAGCTTCAAGGATAGATGATCATTACGAATTGGTTGCAGGATCACTAGCAAGTAAACCAGACATAGCTCACGCTTCAGCAAAAGATTTAGGTATTAGTGAAGATAGATCATATTCGTCATATGAAGAAATGTCTGAAAAGGAATCAAATAGAGATGATGGTATTGATGTAGCAGCAATAGTTACACCTAATCATCTTCACTACCCAATTGCAGAAGCTTTTCTAAAAAAAGGAATACATGTTATCTGTGACAAACCTTTGACTCATAATTTAGAAGATGCAGAAAAATTTTACAAATGTGTAAAAGAATCTAAGGCATTATTTGCACTAACACATAATTACACAGGCTATCCAATGGTTAGGCAGGCTAGAGAAATGTTTCGTTCAGGTGAAATAGGCAAATTAAGAGTAATTCAAGTTGAGTATGCTCAGGATTGGTTGACACTTCCAATTGAAAATGATGGACAAAAACAGGCAGCATGGAGAACTGATCCATCAAAAGCAGGTATGGGCGGTTCAATCGGTGATATTGGAAGTCATGCTTTTAATCTTGCAGATTTTATTACTGGTGCAAAACTTGAAGAGCTTTGTGCTGATATTAGTAGTTTTGTTGAAGGAAGAAAAAATGATGATAACGCTCATGTTTTATTAAGATATGAAAATGGTGCCAAGGGTATGTTATGGTCTTCACAAGTTGCACCAGGAAATGAAAATGCTCTTAAAATTAGAATTTACGGAGATAAGGGCGGCCTTGAATGGGAACAAGAAAATCCAAATTATTTACGAGTTGATATCTTTGGAAAAGCAAAAAAAATTATAAGACGAGCTGGAAATGAAACTACCGAAACGGGTACAAGAGCAACAAGAATTCCTCCAGGGCATCCAGAAGGATATCTTGAAGGTTTCGCAAATTTATATTCAGATTTTGCAAAACAAATACTTGCATTAAAAGAAGGAGTTGAGATTGATGAAAGTTTGAAACTTGTTCCTTCGATTGATGATGGGCTTAAGGGTGTAAGGTTTATTACTTCAGTTGTAGATTCTGGTATTAATGGAAGCAAATGGATTAAATTTTAACTTAGGGGATAGCAAAATGAAAAAAAAACTAAGAGTTGGGATGATTGGTTATGGATTTATGGGTAAAGCTCATACAAATGCTTTTAGACAAGCATCTAAATTTTTTCCTGACCTTCCTTATGAGCCTGAGTTAAAAATATTTTGTGCAAGAAATGTAGATAGAGCAAATCAATTTGCATCAAATTGGGGATATGAAAAAGTTGTAACTGATTGGAGAGAGGTCGTTGAAAGTGACGAAATAGATCTTATTGATATATGTGCTCCAAATAATATGCATAGAGAAATTGCGATTGCAGCTGCAGAAAGGGGCAAGTGGGTTTTAACTGAAAAACCTCTTTCATTAAATGTAGCTGAGGGTGAGGAAATGGTTGCTGCAGTTGAGAAAGCTGGTGTACCAAATATGGTATGGTACAATTATAGAAGAATTCCTGCAGTTACATTAGCAAAAAATATTATTGATAGAGGCTCGCTTGGCAGAATATTTCATTATCGGGCAAACTTTTTGCAGGATTGGACAATTTCATCTGAATTACCTCAAGGAGGTGAAGGTTTATGGCGATTAGATGTTGATGTTGCTGGTAGTGGTGTTACTGGAGATTTACTAGCTCACTGTATAGACACAGCAATGTGGTTAAATGGTCCTATTGTTGAAGTAAGCGCAATGACTGAAACATTTATTAAAGAACGAACTCATAATTTAACTGGTAAGGTTCAAAAAGTTGGCATTGATGATGCTTGTGCTTTTTTAGCTAAATTTGAAAATGGATCTCTAGCCATTTTCGAGTCTACTAGATATGCAAGAGGTCATAAAGCACTTTATACATTTGAGATAAATGGAGAAAATTCTTCAATTGCATGGGATTTACATGATTTGCATCGTCTTAAGTATTTTGATCATGGCGACGAATCAATTGTGAGAGGTTGGAGAGATATTCATGTAACAGATGGCGATCAGCCCTATATGGATAAATGGTGGGTTCCTGGATTAAATATTGGATTTGAACATTCTTTCACACACGGCGTAGCAGATTTTTTATCCTCTGTTGATTCTGATAGAAAAGCTCAACCAGATTTTAGAAACGCCCTTCAAACCCAAAAAGTATGTGAAGCTGTTATTAATTCAGGCAAATCTAAAAAATGGTTAAAAACTGATGTTAAGTTACAGGATTAATTACTATGGGTTTTAAATATTCTTACAACACAATAGTTTATTCAGGAGAAGATTATCTCACTCAAGCAAAAAGATTGAATAAATTTGGATATGAAGGAATAGAGTTAGTTGGTGAGCCAAGTTGGTATGATTTTAATGAAGTAAATAAATTTAATTTAGAATATAATATTAAAGTTAATTCAATTTGTTCTATTTTTACTGCTGAAAGAGATTTAATTCATCCTGAAAAGTCAATGCGAGAAAAGGCAATTGAATATTGTAAATCAATAGCTGATATGGCAGCTGCGGTAAATTCCACAACTATGATAGTTGCTCCATCACCTGTTGGAAAAATTGAAGCTATGACCTCTGAAAAGGATGAAATGAATTATGCTATAGACTCAATTCAAAAAGTTGGTGAATATGCAAAATCTGTTGGTACTAATATTTCAATCGAACCGTGGAATAGATATGAAACATATTTTATTAACAGACTAGAGCAAGCTGAAAAAATTTTAGATAATTTAAGTCTTGATAACGCTGGTATTCATGGAGATACATTTCATATGTCAATTGAGGAAGTAAATATAGCTGATGCGTATAAGAAAATGGGAAAAAAATTAAACCATTGTCATCTTGCAGATTCAAATCGGGCTGCACCTGGCACAGGTCACACTGATTTTAAACCAATCTTACAAGCTCTTAAAGATATAAACTTTTCAAATTATATAACAATGGAACTTATACCACCTGTTTCAGATCCATTTGCATGTGTTAGAGGGGGTAAGGCAGAAGAGTTTAAAGATAATTACACTGAACAATCCATTAATCATTTGAAAAAAATTGAAAGCCAATTAAAATAAATTATGCAAAAAAAATACGATACCACAGTTCTGGGTCTTTATGTATTAGATATACTAGGTAGGCCAATTAGCAAAATTCCTGAAGGTGGAAACTTAGCATATATTGAAGAATTAAGATTAACTGTTGCTGGTACAGCTGGTGGCACAGTAGTGGATTGTGCGAAACTTGGAGTTAGCACTCTTGGTGTTGGAGCAGTTGGGGATGATGAAAAAGCAGATTTTGTTATATCAACTCTTGAAAAATTTGGAGTTGATACATCAGGTTTTGAAAGATTAAAAGGAATACCAACATCATCAACTATTTTAAATATTCGACCTAATGGAGAAAGACCAGCATTACACTTGAGAGGAGCATGCGATCATTTTTTACCACCTAAAAAAGAAAAAGTTGATATTTTTGATTGTAAAGTTTTTCACTTAGGCGGAACAGGATTATTAAAATTACTTGATGGTCAAGTTTCAGTTGATCTATTGAAAGAAGCAAAAGAGAGAGGTTGTATAACAACTTGGGATCTGATTGGCGCTACTGAAGAGACAATTGCTATAGTTAAGCCTTTACTTCCACATATTGATTATTTTATGCCAAGTATTGAGGAAGCAAGCATTATGTGTGGTTTATCCCAACCTGAGGATGTGGCAAAATTTTATCTAGATGGTGGTGTTAAAAATTGTGTTTTAACCATGGGAGGTGAAGGTTCATTATTTATGAGTGAAAAAGATAAAATTGTAACACCTGCATTCGATATTAAAGTTGTTGATACAACAGGATGCGGTGATGCATTTGATGCAGGTATGATAGTTGGAATAGTTAAAGATATGGATTTGGAAACTTCATTAAAGTTTGCAACTACAACTTCAGGTCTAGTTGCTACAGGTCTTGGCTCAGATGCAGGTATCGTTGACTTTGATGACACTATTGAAAAAATGAATTCTTTAAAAACAAAATAATTTTTTTGTTTCAAGTAAATTTAAATAATATGATGAAAAATTATGAAAAATAATTGGTCTTCAAAAGAGGCAAGTGATTTGATTGCAAAATATAAGAAAATTGGTTTGAGTAAAGATTTAGCTTTGAGAGTTTATTCCACTCAACTTCTAGGAAGAGAAAAAAAATTAGTTCTTCATGGAGGTGGAAATACCTCTTTAAAAACAGAAACTAAAAATATTTTTGGAAAAAAAATTAGAGTTATGCATGTGAAAGGTAGTGGTTGGGATATGTCAGATATAGATTATCCTGGTTTGCCTGCTGTAGAGCTAGATCCATTATTAGAAACTGCTAACTTAAAAACTTTAGATGATTTTTCAATGGTAAACTTACAAAGAAAAAATTTATTAGATTCAAAAGCACCTAACCCTTCCGTTGAAACATTACTTCATGCTTTTATTCCACATAAATATGTTGATCATACTCATGCTAACTCAATCTTAAGTCTTATTGATCAGCCAAATGATGTTGAAATTTGTAAAAAAGTTTTTGGAAATAAAATTGGAATCGTTCCTTATGTAATACCAGGTTTTGAACTTGCTATTAAAGCTAATAATATTTTCAAAAAAAATAATAAAGTTATAGGTTTAATCTTGCTAAACCATGGTATTTTTTCTTTTGGTTCCACTGCAAAACAGAGCTATGATCGTATGATAGAATTAGTAAATATTGCGGAAAGATTTCTTTCAAAGTATCCGAATAAGATGTTAAAAAATAGTAAAAAAATTAAAAAAAATATAATTAAATCTGAAGATGTCCTGCCTTTATTAAGGAAAAATTTATCAAGTAAAATAGACGATAATTATACAAAATGGGTTTTAAATTTAAGATCTAACCAAAAAATTCTTAATTATTTAAATAACAAGAATATAAAAAGTTTTTCACAAAGAGGACCAGTCACTCCTGATCATGTAATTAGAATAAAACCAAACCCTTTAATTTTAAATTTGGATAATATCTCGCTAAAAGAATTAGACAAAAAAATTTCAAGTTCTATCAATGCGTTTAAAAAAAATTACATTAAATATTTTAATAAAAATAAAAAATTTCTTAAAGGGTCAATAATGCTCGACACTAATCCAAGAATAATATTAATACCTGGATTAGGAATTGTGGGGGTTGGAAGAACATCTAAAGAGGCTACAATTGCCTCAGATTTAGCTGAATGTACATTAGATGTCATTTCTCAAGCTGAGTCATTTGGAAAATTTAAATCTATATCTGAAAAAGAAATATTTAAAATGGAATACTGGTCTCTTGAGCAAGCTAAACTTAAAAATCTAAAAAGGAAATATTTTAGCGGAAATGTTGTCTTAATAAGTGGAGGGTGTGGAGATATTGGTCTATCAACTGCAAAATCTTTTTATGATGAAGGAGCAGAGGTAATTTTACTAGAAAAGGAACAACATCATATAAACAACACTCCATCTAGTATTAAAAAATTTGCTAAAATTATTAAATGTGACGTAGCTAATTCTAAATCACTTAACAAAACTATAAAAGAAGTCATAAAAATTTATGGAGGTATTGATATTTTAGTGTGTAATGCTGGCGCTCCTTGGCAGGGTGAAATGGCTAGCATATCTAAAGATGTAATGCAAAAAAGTTTAGATCTTAATCTTTTGTCTCACCATCATATTTCTCAACATGCAGTAAAGATTTTTTTAAAACAAAAAACTGGTGGATTATTGCTTTATAATATTTCAAAACAATCAATTAATCCTGGAAAAAATTTTGGTCCTTATGGTATCGCAAAAGCTGCAACTTTATTTATGATGAGGCAATATACATTAGAATATGCAAAAGATAATATTAGAGCAAATGGTGTCAATCCAGATAGAGTTAATACAAATTTTGGAGGTAAGAATTTTATAAAAGAAAGAGCAAAGGCAAGAGGAGTTAGAAAATCTGAATATTTAAAAAATAACTTATTAAATATTGAAGTTAAACCAAGTGATGTTGCAGATGCATTTGTTTTATTGGCTAAATCAAAAAAAACAACAGGAGATGTTCTTACTGTAGATGGCGGAAATATAACTGCGACGCTTAGATAAAAATGAAAAATAAAAAAACAAATCATGAAGTAGCAAAAGGGATTAGAAAGAGAGTTTTTGAGCATTGTATAAAAAATAATGGAGGTTATTTGAGTCAAGCTTGTTCAGCTGCTGAGCAACTGGCGTGGTTATATAACGACATATTGAATTTAGGAGATTCAACTCAACCCATGATACCTGAGGAATTTAGTGGTGTTCCTTCAAAAGATAATCAGAATTATATAACAGGGGCTGGTTACAATGGCCCTTTTGAGTCAAATTATGATAGGTTAATAATTGCACCAGCACATTATGCCCTTGTTGCTTATGCAACATTAATTGAAGTAGGAAGAATGGCACCTGAAGCTCTAGATATGTTTAATAAAGATGGCTCATCAGTTGAAATGATTGGAGCTGAACATTCTCCTGGAATGGAGGTTCATAATGGAACATTAGGTGTTGGATTATCAACAGGCGCAGGTTTAGCTATGGGAAGAAAAATTAAAAAAGAAACTGGAGAGGTTTGTGTCTTCATGTCTGATGGTGAATTACAAGAGGGCCAGGTTTGGGAAGCTTTACAAACATGTGTTCATCATAAAATCGATAATTTATGGGCAATAGTTGATGTTAATGAACAACAAGTTAATGGAGCGATGAAAGATGTGATGGATATAGGTGATATTGCAAATAAAATTGAATCATTTGGAGCAATAGTTACTGAAATTGATGGACATAACTTTGACGAACTCAAAAAAGCAAAAAAAATAAATCATAAAGATAAACCACTCATTATTCTTGCTAAAACATCACCATATCAAGGCATGGAATATCTAAAAACACGTTTTCCAAAACTTCACTATGTTAGATTTAAATCAGAAGAAGAGAGAATAAATATGAACAATGAAATTTCAACAGAACTTGGAATTAGTCCTATAGAATATTAAAATGGAAATAGTTAACAAACCTTATGCAAAAGCATTTGAAGATTTTGCAAAAGATAAAGAAGAAATTTTATGTATTTCAGCTGATTTAGATTCATCATGTGAAATAGATGGCTTTAGAGATCGTTACCCACATAAATTTATTTCTATGGGTATGGCTGAACAAAATATGATGAGTTTTTCTGGTGGTCTAGGTTTAGCTGGGTTTAGACCTTTTATACATTCTTTTGGTGTATTTACTTATAGAAGACCTTATGATCAATTAGTTGCCTCAATTGCTTATCCCAGAAGAAAAGCAAGAATCATGGGTTTTCTACCCGGAATAACAACTCCAGGAGGAATGACACACCAAGCTATAGAAGACATATCAGTAATGCGCACTCTTCCTAATATGACTGTTATTGAAACTGGGGATGCCACAGAAGTAGAAAGCATTTGTGAAGTTGCAGACTCTATTGATGGCCCTGTTTATTGCAGAATGCTAAGAGGATCTGTTCCTAGGTTATTTAAGACCCCACTACAAATTGGCAAACTAAGAACTTTAAGTGAGGGTAAAGATATTTTAGTCTTTACATCTGGTATTTGTACAGAAGAGGCAATTCGTGCTCGATCCGCATTAAAGAAATTTGGAATTTCTATAAAGCATATCCATGTCTCTACCCTAAAACCTATTAATGAGGAATTATTTCTTTCGTTAATTAGTGAAGCTAAATCTGGAATTATTTCAATGGAGAATCATTTAGTTAATGGAGGTCTCGGATCAATAGTTTCAGATATAATATCAAAGTACGGTATAGGAAAAAAATTAATTAAACTTGGCCTTCAAGACACATACGCTCATGGTGGATCTAAAGGATATTTATCTAGGTATTACAATTTAGATGCATTAGCATTAATTAAATCAATTGAAAATTTAACTAACACCAAAACGAATATTCAAGAAGTAGATTTAAATGAAGCAAGAATAGAAGATGTTCATTCATTATCTAAAGCAGAGGCTTTATAATTTGGAACGCTTTAATGTAACATATGAAATTTTTATTGACTCTGAAATAGATGCAAAAAATATAGTCAATTCAATTTGTCATGAAAATACTGTAGAAATCCCTAGTGATATAGTACCCAATGATTTTATTAAAAATGAAATTGTTGGTAAAATTGAATATATTAAAAAAGATATTCAATCATTTTTAATTACAGTTTCTTATTCTAATGAATGTGTTGGATTAGAAATTAACCAATTGTTTAATATAATTCATGGAAATACTTCGATGTATCAAAATGTAAGAGTTGTTGATGTAAAATTAAATTCTATTTTAAATAATATTTTCCCAGGACCAAAGTTTGGAATTAATGGTATTAGAAAAATAATTAATCATAGCAATTCTATTTTATGTTCAGTCTTAAAACCACAAGGGCTTTCATCTGATGACTTGGCGTCTTTAGCTTATGATTTTATAATTTCTGGAGCAGATATGATTAAAGAAGATCATAATTTAAGTAATCAAAATTATTCAACTTTTAGAGATCGAATAGAAAAAATAACTAAAGCTGTAAATAAAGCTAACAAAGAAACTGGCAAAAGAGCAATGTATTTTCCTCATGTATCAAGTAATTTTGAAACTATAATAGAAGATATCCATTTTGCTATAAGTGCGGGCGTTGATGGAATCATGTTAATACCAAGTTTGGTAGGTTATAATTTTGTTCATCATATTTCAAAAAATAAAAAATTTGACTTACCTATTATATCTCATCCTAGTTTTTCTGGTGGACATGTTTTATCTAAAAGTCACGGAATAGAACATGGGGTATATTATGGAACTTTACAAAGAATTATAGGTGCTGATATGTCAATTTTTCCAAATACTGGAGGAAGGTTTGAATTTAGTAGAGACCAATGCTTATCGATATCATCTAAGTGTAAAGATAGTGACGGTTTTGGAAAGCAAATTTTCCCAGCTGTTGGTGGTGGCATGTCAATAAATACTGCAAATGATATGAGCTTAATGTTTGGTAAAGACGCCGTTTTTTTATTAGGTGGGGGATTAATTCGTTATAAAGACAACATGAAAAACGTTCTTAATGATATAAGAAACATATTAGATAACTAATCATTCTTATTTATATAGCTTTTAATTTCAATTAAAATTTTTTTCATATCTAATAGAGATATTTTTTTTGGGTTACCGTTTATTTTAGCTATTGTAATTTGTTTGCACATTGCCTCAAATTGCTCAGCTAAATATAAAGTATCATTTAGATTTTTACCTATTGAAACTACTCCATGATTTGCAATCAAGGCAACCTTTCTATTTCTTAAAGATTTAACTATTGCATTTGCTAATTCTTGTGAACCCGGTAAATGAAAACTTGAACATCTAACATCTACTCCACCAAATAATCCAATAAGATAATGATATGCTACAATTTTTTTTTGTAATAAAGAAAAACCTGTACCATAAATAGGGTGGTTATGGATTATCGAATTTACATGCGGAATTTTTTTATATATTTGTAGGTGAAATCTCCACTCTATCGACGGCTTATTTTTTCCAATGAATTTCCCATTTTTAGTAATATAAACAATCTCTTTACTTTTTATTTTTTTATAATCTTTTGCTGATGGAGTTATTAACATTCCATCTTTAAATCGATGACTAATATTACCTGTTTTGCCTTGATTTAAATTCAAATCCTCCATTTTTATGCAGGATTTTAGAATTTCTTTTCTAATGGATTCTTCTTTATTCATTAACTAACGATACAATAAAATAATTGTTAATAAAATTATAATTAAATTTTGTTTATATACCTTATATTTTTGTAGTATGCGTTTTTTGCATATCTATATTTAAAAATAAAAACTTATTAAAAATTACTAATAAACTATATCAGAAATTACGTTCATCATTCTCGTGGAATGACGGAAGTAGACGAAAGTCGAAGGAACGCATGCAAAGTTATAAAATCGTTCAATTTGCTGAAAAGCAAATCGGAAGTAGGTTTAACCGAAGGAACGCGGATCTTATTAATTAATTTCCATAGCTACGCATGAAAAGTAACACATGTCTCAATGTGAGTCATGTAATGTGAAATTTATAATGGAGGATTAATGTTAAAAAAATCTATATATTTCATTAGCATTGTGACTGTCTTCTTGCTCTTTAGCTCATACGCTAGAGCAGAAGTGGATGGAGAAGTGCAATACATTTTAAATACATTTCTATTTCTAGTATCTGGATTCTTAGTAATGTGGATGGCAGCAGGATTTGCAATGCTAGAATCAGGACTTGTTACATCTAAAAGTGTAGCAACAATTGCTGCTAAAAACATAGGATTATATTCAATTGCAGGTATAATGTTTTGGTTAGTAGGTTATAATATGGCTTACGGCATTCCTGCTGGTGGCTTTATTGGATCTCCAATTCCTTGGAGTGATGGTAGTGCCGTTGATACAGGTTATTCAGATGGTTCTGACTGGTTCTTTCAGATGGTATTTTGTGCAACAACTTGTTCAATTGTATCTGGAACACTAGCTGAAAGAATTAAAATTTGGCCATTCTTTATATTTTGTGCTCTTTTAACTGGTTTCATTTATCCAATTGAAATGGGTTGGCAGTGGGGCGGAGGTTACTTAGCAGAAGCTGGTTTCTCAGACTTCGCTGGTTCAACACTTGTACATAGTGCAGGTGCAGCTGCAGCTTTAGCTGGTGCTATTCTTTTAGGTCCTAGACTAGGACGTTTCACAGATAGTGGTGAAGCTGCTCCTATGGAACCTTTCGCAAATTCATCAATCCCTCTAGCTACTCTTGGTGTCTTTATTTTATGGCTCGGATGGTTCGGATTCAACGGTGGATCTCAATTAGCTATGGGAACTTTTGATGATGTCACTGCTGTTGCAACAATTTATATAAATACAAACTTAGCTGCTGGTGCAGGTGTTATGGCATGTGCAGTAATCTCAAGATTAGTAACTGGTAAAACTGATGTTGTAATGATGCTTAATGGCGCACTGGGTGGTCTTGTAGCAATAACTGCAGAACCCTTAGCTCCATCACCGATCTTAGCAATAATTATTGGTGCAGTTGGTGGTTTAATTGTGTTCTATGGTACAAGACTTTTAATTTCGTTTAAGATTGATGATGTTGTAGGCGCAATACCTGTCCATGGTTTTGCTGGAATATTTGGAACATTAATAGTTCCAATTTCTAATAGTGCAGCAAGTTTTGGAGCTCAACTTTATGGAATTATAGCCATCAATGTTTTTGTCTTCATCGTTTCATTTATTATTTGGTACATAATGAAAATGTTATTTGGAATAAGAATAAGTGAAGAGGCAGAAAAACTTGGAACAGATAAGTCTGAGGTAGGTGTAATGGCTTACAGCATAAGAGACTAAAAACAGTTTAGTGATTAGCAACCTAACTCCTTATAGTTGGTCACTAATATCAGGGGGGAATTCTTCCCCCCAGAAAATATAAGTAAGCTAAAATGATTGAAACTGAAATTATAAAAGAAAAAAAAAGAAATATTTACTCAAGTTATTTCTCCAATGATTATTCTTACAAGTTTTTCTTTAAATCTATCCTTCATCACGTTGTTTCTCTAGAAGTCTATGAAAATCACAATCTTGATGGAATCTCTTTTGAAACAATTTGTGCGAATGTCCCTAAATCAATAGGTTCAAGATCTTCAATTCAGTCTATATTGAATGAAGCATTAGATAAAAAAATATTTAAAAAATTTCAAAGTAAAAAAGATAAAAGAATTAAAAATTATTTTTTAGAAAATAACTTTTCAGATATGATAAATAATTGGTTAAAAAAAGAGCACTCATATTTTATTAAAGCAAATGTTAATCAATAGCTGAAAAACTTGGAACTGATAAAGCAAAGTTAGATGTAGTAGCTTATTCTATAAGAGATTAAGTAAATTATGAATTAAGGAAGTCGTTTTACCTTCCTTTTTTGAAAGGAGAAAATATGAAAACATCATTTTTGATTTCAGGAAAAAAATACTTATTAAAATATGAAAGAAAAATGCCTGAAAAAGAAGTATTAAAAATGAAATCTTTTGTAACAAGTAAAGGTGAAAAATTAAGTAAGACTGATAAATTTAAAATTAAAAAAATTACAGAAAAAGATAAAGAAAGAGTTTTTGATGTAATAATGTAATTAACAATTTCCTGAATAAAAAGAGAGTTTGTTGGGGTCAACACCAAGTAGACCATATGCATCTTTCCATTTACTGCCTACACTATCATCAAATATAAAATCACTAGCAGTTTTTAATGTCATCCAACTATTTGATGCCAACTCATGCTCAATCTGACCTGGTGCCCATCCAGCATAACCTAAAGCAAGAATACTATTTTTTGGCCCATTACCTTTTGATAGATCCTCAAAAAATTCAGATGTGCTAGTAAGTGCAATACCTTTTGCAATAGAAAGTGTTTCTTTTTGAATAACTTCATCAGAATGAAGAACAAAACCTCTTCCACTTTCAACAGGACCACCATATCTAATATATAATTTTTTATTCAATAAAGGTTTATCTATACCAAGTTGTTCTAATAGGTCAGGATATAAGTCATAATCAATTTTTTTATTAATAATTATGCCCATTGCCCCATCTTTTGAATGTGCACACATATATATAACTGTTTTTTCAAACCTTTCATCTTGTAAAGAAGGCATTGAAATTAAGAACTGTCCAGTTAAATTCATATATTATATATATTCATTTTATTTATAATAATTCAATACTGAACGAAATATATTTATGAAAAATGTACTTAAATTAACTAATTTTATATTACTTTCATCATTATTTTTATTTGTATCAATTTTTTCTACGTCTTTATTTGCATTGTCTAGTGATTGGGTAACTAATGATAAATCTAAAGTGAGATTAATTTCATCAAAAACATCAACAGATAACAATTATGAAATTGCTCTTGGATTAGAATTTTCTCTAGATCAAGGTTGGAAAACATATTGGAAATCTCCTGGTGGAGGTGGCTTTCCTCAAAAAATATTATGGAATAATTCAAATAATATTAATAATATTCGTATAGATTGGCCAACTCCGAAATCATTTGAAATTCTAGGACTTACTTCTCTAGGATATGAAAATAACGTTATTTTTCCTCTAACTGTAAAATTGGAAAATAAAGACAAAACAGCAAATATAGATCTTAATATTAACTATCTTGTTTGCAATAATATTTGTATCCCGGGAAATGCAAATCTTAATTTAAATATTCCACCTGGTGAAAGTAATTATACTGAATTTTATCATGAAATTGAAAAAGCTAAATCTTCTCTTCCTAATAAAAATATAGATCTTAGTTCACTCATTAGCATTGATACAAACATTTTAAAGAATTTAGATGATGTAACAATTAATGTGAATGCCGAGTCTAATAAAACATTTTTAAATACCAACATTTATATACACACACCTTTTGGTCTACCTGTTGTTAATCCTAAAAATGATTATTTTTTTAATCTTAAAAAAATTAAATCTTCATTTATTTTCAGTTCTGAACAATTTACTAAAAATACTTTTCCAATAGAAATAATTGTATCTGATAAAAATCATAATTTTCTTTTTACTAAAAATGTTTCAATTCAAGAAAATTTATCTCTAAAAAATAATTCAATATCTTATATTTTATTAATTTCTGTAATAGGTGGTTTTATATTAAACTTAATGCCGTGTGTTTTTCCTGTATTATCTATAAAGCTATTATCTGTTTTAAATAATCAATCAAAAAATATAAGACTTAGTTTTGTTTACACAGCTTTTGGAATCATTACCTCTTTTTTCTTTTTAGCTTTATTTTTTTTAATATTAAAACAAATTGGAATATCAATATCATGGGGCATGCAATTTCAAGAGCCATATTTTTTAATTTTTATATTATTAATTCTTACTTTATTTTGTTTGAATACATTAGGTTATTATGAAATTCAGTTACCAAATTTTATAAAAGTTAATAAAATACTAATACTAGGGAATAATTTTTTTACAAAAAACTTCTTTAATGGTTTTTTTGCCACTCTATTAGCTACACCCTGTACAGCCCCTTTTGTAGGTTCAGCTATTACTGTTGCGTTTACTCAATCTTCATTAATTCTGTTTTCTATTTTTGTTTTGATGGGATTTGGAATGAGCCTACCTTACCTTTTTGTTTGTATTTTTCCTAAATCAGTATCTCTTCTTCCAAAATCAGGCAAGTGGACATTATATATAAAATATTTTCTTTCAATTTTATTAGTTTTAACAATTATTTGGGTTTTAAATATTTTATATAATTTTTATAATGATTATTTTGTTATAATTTTTTTAGCTTTAGTTTTAACTTTATTATTTTCATTTAAGTTTAATTTTTTTAAGTTTTATATCTTAATATTTTCAATATTAATTTTGTTCTCAACTCCTTTAATTTCATATTTTCATCAAAATCAATCAGTAAAATTTAATGATGAAGACTGGTCAAATTTTTCAGAAGTAAATATTGATGAAATGATTAGGAATAATCAAATTGTATTTATTGATGTAACTGCAGATTGGTGTGCTACATGCCAATTCAATAAATTAAATGTTTTAGAAAACAAAAAAATTAAGAGTTTATTTAAGGATAAAAATATTAAACTTATTAGAGCTGATTGGACAAAGCCAGACAAAAATATTGATGAATTTCTAAAAAAATATAATAAATTTGGCATTCCATTCAACGCTTTTTTTTCAATTAAATATTCTAATGGATTAATTCTCCCAGAAATATTAAACGAAAAAAATATTATTAATATTTTAAATGAAATTGAATGAAAAAAAATATACCTAATATTAAAGTTCCAATTATTAAAAATGGTATAGATAATTTAATGTCATTAGATCATGAGTTAAGTAATAAAAAAGTTGTTTTATTTGGTGTTCCTGGAGCTTTTACTCCCACTTGTTCAGAAAAACATCTTCCAGAATTTATAAATTCTATTTCAGCATTTAGAAAAATTGGATTTGATGATATTTATTGTCTTTCTGTTAATGATAAACATGTTATGAAAGCATGGTTATTAAGTCATTCGAACTCAGAGCAAATTATTGGAATTGCTGATGGTAATGCTGAAATTACAAAAAAATTAAATTTATTAGAAAATAAAACTAGTAGTTATATGGGCTTTAGATCTTCTAGATTTGCAATGATTGTAGAAAATAACTTAATAAAAGAGTTTTTTGTTGAAAAGCCTGGTAAATATGAAGTAAGCTCTCCAAAAAATATTTTAAGTTGTATAAATTAGATTATTAAAAAATGGCAAAAAAAAAGAACTTAAGATCTTCAGAATGGTTTAATTCTAAAAATCATAAAAGAGATACATTCTTACATAGAGGATGGATGAGAAATCAAGGTCATCCTCAACATTTATTTGATGGAAGACCAGTCATTGGAATTTGTAATACATGGTCTGAACTCACACCTTGTAATGGACATTTTAGAGAGATATCAGATTATGTAAAAAAAGGTGTTTATGAAGCTGGAGGATTTCCTTTAGAGTTTCCAGTTTTTTCTGCTAGTGAATCAAATCTGAGACCAACTGCAATGCTTTTTAGAAATTTAGCAAGCATGGATGTTGAAGAAGCTATTAGAGGAAATCCAATTGACGGTGTAGTATTGTTAATGGGATGCGATAAAACTACTCCATCTCTTCTTATGGGTGCAGGAAGTGTAGATCTGCCTACTATTGGAGTATCAGGAGGACCAATGTTAAATGGTCAGTATCAGGGTAACACTATTGGATCAGGAACAGGTGTTTGGAAACTTGATGCTGATTTAACAGCAGGAATAATTTCTGAAAATGATTTTATTGATGCAGAAATTTCTATGAGTAGATCAAAAGGTAATTGCATGACAATGGGTACAGCATCAACTATGGGAAGTATGGTAGAAGCATTAGGTATGTCATTACCAGGCAATGCTGCAATACCAGCTGTTGACTCAAGAAGATATTCTCTTGCCTTCATGTCAGGAAAAAGAATTGTAGAAATGGTTAATGAAGATTTAAAAATGTCTAAAATCATAACAAAAAAATCATTCGAAAATGCTATTAAAGTAAATGGAGCAATAGGGGGGTCGACAAATGCTGTAATACATCTAGCAGCCATTGCTGGAAGATTAGAGATTGATATAGGATTATCGGATTGGGAAAAATCAGGAAAAAATATTCCAACTTTAGTAAATTTACAACCATCTGGAAAGTATCTGATGGAAGATTTTTACTATGCTGGTGGTTTGCCAGTAGTTATTAAAAGATTACTAGAAAAAAAAATACTTCATGAGCAATGTATAACAGTAAATGGTAAAACAATTTTTGAAAATAATATTGATGCTAAGTGTTGGAATGATGATGTTATTAAAAAGTATGAAACACCTCTTGTAGAAAATGGTGGAATAAAGATTTTAAGAGGAAATATTGCACCTGATGGTGCAATTATAAAACCTTCAGCAGCTTCTCCTGAATTAATGAAGCATAAAGGAAAAGCAGTTGTATTTGAGTCAGTTGAAGAATTACATAATAAAATTGATAATCCTAATTTAGATGTTGATGAGAATTCAATATTAGTTCTAAAGAATTGTGGACCAAAAGGTTATCCAGGCATGGCTGAAGTTGGTAATATGAGACTTCCTCAAAAACTTCTTAAAAAAGGTATAAGGGATATGATAAGAATATCTGATGCTAGAATGAGTGGAACTGCTTATGGAACAGTAATTTTACACACATCTCCAGAAACTGCAGTAAAAGGACCTTTAGCAGCTGTACAAAATGGTGATATTATTGAATTAGATGTTGAGAGAGGAGTTCTTAATTTATTAGTTGATGAAAAAATTATAAAAAAAAGAGTTGATAGTTATAAACCTGTACTACCTGATATTAAGGGTGGGTATCAAAAAATGTATGTTGATCATGTAATGCAAGCTGACAAAGGAGCTGATTTAGATTTTTTAGTTGGCAAAAGAGGTGATAAAGTAAAAAGATATAGTCATTAAGTTATTTAATCAAAAATTTTACCTGGATTCATAATATTGTTTGGATCAAGACTTTTTTTAATTGATTTCATTACAGGAATATTATCAGCATGTTGTTTCTTAAGATATTCTTTTTTATGCATTCCAACTCCATGTTCACCAGTTATAGTTCCATCAAGCTGAAGTGCTTTTTCAATTAATTTATCACTAAAATTCCTAATTAAATCATAGTCCTTATTACTCATTGGATCATACATTATTGTTGTATGAAAATTACCATCTCCAACATGTCCCACCATTGGTGATTTCAAACCATATTTCTTAATTTCATTTTCAGCGAATGTAATACACTCAACAAGATTTGAAATTGGTACACACACATCGGTTGTATAAACTCTTGAGTTACTTTTTTGAGATTTTACAGAATAATATACATCATGTCTTGCTTTCCATAACTTATTTCTTTCTTCAGTTGACTCCGCCCATTTAAATTTACTACCTCCATTATTATTTGATAAGTTTTCTACTACAGCGATATGTTCTTTATTAGATAACTCACTACCATGAAACTCAAAAAATAAAGTTGGACTTACTTCAAGATTCTTTAAGCCTGAATATTCTGTACTAATTTCCATTTGATCTTTGTTTAACATTTCAATTCTTGCAATTGGTATTCCATACTGTATTATTTCCTGTGCCGTAAGTACCGCTGACTCCAAGTTTGGAAAGTGACAGGCTGCACTCATTATACTTTCAGGAATAGGTGATAAACGAAGATGTATTTCACTAATTACTCCAAGAGTACCTTCTGAGCCTATAAATAAGTTTGTTAAGTTATAACCTGCTGATGTTTTTTTTGTTCTTGTTCCAGTTTTGATAATTTCACCTGATGCAAGAATTACTGTCAATCCTGAAACTACATTCTTCATAGTCCCATATTTTACTGCCATAGTTCCAGATGCAGACGTGGAAGTCATGCCACCAATTGAAGCATTTGCTCCAGGATCTATTGGAAAAAATAAACCTTTATCTTTTAGATTTTCATTTAATTGTTCTCTTGTTACATATGCTTCAACTCTACAATCAAAATCTTCAGTATTAGTTTCTATAATTTTATTCATCTTTTCAAGAGATAATGAAATTCCATTCTTTATTCCCAGTACACTTCCTTCTAAAGATGTAGCAGTACCAAAAGGTACTACAGGAGCTTTATAATTATTGCATATTTTCAGTATATTTGAAATTTCTTCATTAGTTTCAGGAAAAAGTACAACATCTGGGATGACAGGATCATATACATCTTCTCCTTTAGAATAGTTTTGCCTAACTGACTGAGAGAATGAACATTTTTCACCTAATAAATTTTCAAGTTCATTTTGCAATGCAGAATTTTTCATATATGGATAATAAATATATCATAATGAAAATAAAAAAAAATCTATAATGAATACAACACCATTAAGTTTAGATGAAATTTACAATTTAGCTTATACATCACTTTCCAATAATGGATGTGATGAATATAATGCTGAAGCAGTTTCAACAACAGTCATGCATGCTGAAAGAGATGGAAGTGTATCACATGGATTGTTTCGAATACCTGGATATATTGCATCTTTAAAAAGTAAAAAAGTAAAAGGTAACTCTAAACCATCGAATATATTTTTAACTCAAAATGCTATACGAGTTGATGGAGATTATGGTTTTGCACCGACGGCAATCAAAGTTGGCATACCCTTACTTATTGATACAACTAGTAAACATGGTGTTGGAGTTTTAACAATAACGAATACTCATCATTTTGCAGCTCTTTGGCACGAAACAGAAGCTATAGCTGAAAATAATTTGATTGGTATTGCTTGCACTGCCTATAAGCCTAGTGTGGCTCCTGCAGGAGCAAAAAAACCATTATTTGGAACTAATCCAATTTCATTTGCTTGGCCAAGAAAGAACAAAACACCAATTGTATATGATATGGCAACATCAACAATGGCAATGGGAGAAGTTCAAGTTGCTGCTCGAGATGGACACAAGGTTCCGTATGGAACGGGTTTAAATAAAGATGGAAAAAAAACTGATAATCCCTCTGAAATAGCAAACGGAGGAGTTCTTTTGACATTTGGAGATTATAAAGGTTCTGCGATAGCAATGATGATTGAGTTATTAGCAGCAGGATTGGTAGGAGATTTATTTAGTTTTGAGGCAAAAGATGAAGATAATAATGATGGAGGTCCAGCAAGAGGTGGAGAGTTTATAATGGCATTATCTCCTGAACTTATAGCCGGTAAAGATTGGAATGAACATGCTGAAAAATTTTTTAAGCAAATGACAAGTTTAGAAGGTGTTCGTCTACCAGGACAAAGGCGGCATAATAACAGAAACGATAAAGGCCCAAGACACATAAACACTAATTTAGTAGAAAAAATAAAAAGTTTAATTTAACTTTTTTGCATTATGAATAAAATTAAAGAAAGTTTTAATGAACATATTGAAAGCGGAATTTGTAATGGTGCTGAGTATATTATAAATTTTGGTGATAAAATATACCATGAAACTATTGGATTTAAAGATATAGAAAAAAAAATAGATCTAACAAAAAATCTATACTATCGAATATGGTCAATGACAAAACCAATTGTATCATTAGCTGCTATGCAGCTTATTGAAAAAAATTATTTATCATTGAATGATCAAATAGATAAGTATTTTGTAGATTTTAAAAAAATAAAAATTTTAAATAAAAGCTCAAAAAATATAAATGATACTTACCAATCAGATAGAATACCAACAATCAAAGAACTTCTTTTACATACAGCAGGATTTACATATAATAGTTGTAATAATATCATTGCAGAGGAGTATGAGAAAAGAAAAATTTTTCATTCTGGAGAAACTTCATTAGAAGAAGAAGTTAATAATATTCTAACAATGCCATTATTATTTGAACCTGGTTCTAAATGGCATTACTCTGTTTCAATTGATATTTTAGCTAGAATTATAGAAATTATAACTAAGGATAATCTCATAAATATTTTAAATGAAAATATTTTTTCATTACTTGAAATGAAAAATACCAATTTTTATATTAATAAAGAAGATAATGAAAATTTAGCGAATACTTATGAGTATTCTAAAGAGAATCAGCAAATAATGAATTTAAGTCCTCAGGCAAGGAAATTAGTAAATTATTACTATCCAGCGAATAATAAATCCTATGCACGTGGTGGCCATGGTTTATTTTCAACAGCTGAAGATTATTTAAAATTTGTGAATATGCTAATAGATGGAAGAAATCTAAATGGTAAAGAATTAATCAAAAGTGAAACATTAAATCAAATGAGAACTAATAGTTTAGATAGCAGCTTTTTTCCTCTTGAAATAACCTCAACAAACACAATTAAAGATGAAAGATATATCAATGACCTTGATGGATATGGCTGGGGTTTGGGTTTTAGAGTTTTAGTGAACAAGACTAAATTCAATCCATATGGTCAAATAGGTGAATTTGGATGGTCAGGTTATGCTTCAACTTATTTTATGATAGATCCAGTTAATAAAATTTCTGCTGTTTTGATGATGCAAATAATTGATGGGGATAGAGTTTTAAAACAAGATTTTTATAACAACATCTATCAAAACTTAGAAAAAAATTGAAGCTTTCTTTAACATCTACTGGTATAATTTTTGCTATTCTTGCATACTTTTCATTTAGTTTGTTGGATACATTACAAAAAACTATCGTAATATATCATTCAATTTTTCAAATTTTATTTTTAAAATATTTTTTTACACTTTTTTTATCAGTAATAGAATCATATAGAAAAAAAAATATAAATTTTTTTAAAACAAAAAAACCAACATTACAAATTACTAGAAGTATTCTGTCTATAATTGAATCTGGCTGTTTCGTGTTATCTTTTAGATACTTATCTTTAGCAGATGCTCACAGTATTGCTTCTTTGACACCAGTTATTGTAGTAGCTTTATCAGCATTAATATTAAGAGAGAAAGTAAATTTAAAAACATGGATTGCAATTTTCATAGGTTTTGTTGGTGTTTTGATAATAATGCGACCTGGATTATCTATTTTTGATCCAATGTCATTAATTCCATTAACAGCTGCATTTTTCTTAAGTCTATATCAAATTGTAACAAGAAAAGTTTCTGAATATGATTCATCCGAGACATCTCTATTTTATACTTCAGTAGTTGGAATAATTTTAATGTCTTTTATAATTCCTTTTTTTTGGCAGCCTATGCAATCATTTTCATATTTGTTATTTTTAGGTGTAGGTATTTTTTTTTCTGTAGGTATTTATTTTCAAATTATTGCTCTAAGCTTTACAAAAGCAAGTATTGTACAACCATTTCATTATACTCTTATTTTGTGGGCAATTATTTTAGGGTATATTTTTTACGATGACCTTCCTGATCTACCAACTATAACTGGCGCCATTGTAATTACTCTATCTGGTATCTATGTTCTTAAAATGAGACCAAAATCTGATTAAAGATATTAATTGTAATAAATTGGATTTTTAATAAGGTATTATAATGTTTATTGGTATTGATTTGGGAACTTCTTCAGTTAAAATGATACTAATAGATCATGAACAAAATATTCTAGCAACTTCTAATTCAAGCCTTACAGTTCAAAGTCCACAAGATGGTTACAATGAACAAAATCCTCAAGAATGGATTGATGCAACAACTGAGTGTTTGAATGCTCTTAAGGAAAAAAAACCAAAGGAATTTTCACAAACTGTTTCTATGGGAATTTCTGGCCATATGCATGGAGCAACATTGGTTGATAGTAATGGTAAAGTTATTAGACCTTGTATACTTTGGAATGATACACGATCACATAAGGAATGTTATGAGTTTGAAAATCAACAATTTGATGTTCGATCAATTTCAGGAAATATTACCATGCCTGGTTTTACTGCACCAAAAATTAATTGGATTAAAAATAATGAATTAGAAAGTTTTAAAAAAATTTCAAAAGTTCTTCTGCCAAAAGATTTTTTACGTTTTTATCTTACAGGTGAGTATTTTTCAGAAATGTCAGATGCTTCAGGAACTCTATGGCTAGACATAAAACAAAGAAAATGGTCAGATAAATTACTTACATGTTCATATTTAGAAGAAAAGAACATGCCTCAACTAGTAGAAGGTAATGAAGAAGCAGGTATTTTAAAAAAAACATTAAGAGATAAATTTCAATTCGATAATAATGTAATAATTGTTGGTGGTGCTGGTGATAACGCAGCTGCAGCTGCTGGGATGGGAATAACAGAACAAAACCAATCTTTTATTTCTTTAGGAACTTCAGGAGTCTTTTTTTCCCCAACACAAAGGTTTTTAAGTAATACCGGAGATGCTGTTCATTCTTTTTGTCATTGCTTGCCAAATAAGTGGCATTTAATGTCTGTAATGTTGAGTGCTAGTAACTGTTTAGATTGGATTTGTTCAATAACTAATTCCTCAATAACAGATACTCTTCAAAATGTTGAAAATTATTTTGCAGAGGTAAATCTGTTGGAAAATTCATCTTTCTTTTTACCTTATCTGTCTGGAGAGCGAACACCACATAATGATCCACATATAAGAGGATCTTTTCATTCAATAAAAACAACAACTGATGCTACTAATATGCAGTATGCTGTAATTGAAGGTGTAAGTTTTGGTATTCTAGATGGTATAAACTCAGTTATGAAAGTTAATAATAATTTTGAAAAGATATTCATGGTTGGAGGAGGCTCAAAGAGTGAATTTTGGATTAAGTTATTATCATCTTTATTGCAGAGAAAACTAAGTGTGTGCAATCAAAGTGAATTTGGTGCTGCACTTGGTGTTGCAAGATTGGCTATGCATGTGGACAAAAACATTGATGAAAAAAAATCTATTGTTAAGGAAATTGAGATAAGTAAAAATTTTGAACCAAATACTGATAAAATAAACACTCTTTTAAAAAGATACGAGATCTGGAAAAATTTATATTCATCAAATAAGAAAATAGCTCCTAATCTTCTAACATAATTTCAGTAGCTTTGTCTGCTATGGCCATTGCGGGCGCATTTGTATTTGCTGCAATAATATTTGGCATCATAGAAACATCAAAAACTCTTAAATTATTTATTCCTTTTACTTGTAATTTAGAGTTAAGAACTGACATTTTATCATCATCTCTTCCCATTTTACATGTTCCAACTGGATGCCAATTAGTTTTTATCATTTTTTTACAATAATTAATTAGCGAACTATCATCTGTAACTTTTTCTCCAGGAAGTACCTCTTCAATAATAATATCTGAAAGAGGCTTGGTGTTGATTACCTTTCTTGATAATTTTACACTTTCTAGCAAAGTGCTTATATCATCTTTATTACTGAGGAAATTAGGATTAATATTTGGCAAATCCATGGGATTAGATGAGTTTATTGTTACTTCTCCCCTAGATTTAGGATTCATTATACAAGAGGTTAGTGTAACTCCGTGATCAGGTTTTATGTCTTTTGTATCTCTATCAGTATACATAATTTGTACACAATATAATTTAATTTTTGGATTTTTATTATCATGTAAATTTTCTGGATTAAGAAATGAACAACAGTCTACACCATTAGATGTAACTGGACCTGATCTGAAAATTAAATACTGAAGACCATTTCTTATCATTCTTAAACCCTTATTTTGTTTAAAATATCCATAACCTTCTTTAGCTCGAGCAATAAATGGTACCTCATGATGATCTTGAAGATTTTTTCCTACACCTAGAAGATTTTCTTTGATTTCTATATCAAATTTTTTTAGTTGAACTTCATCGCCAATGCCTGAGTGCATTAATATTTTTGGAGTTATAAGAGCTCCTGCTGTAAGGATAATTTCTTTTCCAAAAAATTTTTCAACTTTCCCTTTTGATATAGTTTCTACACCAATTGCCCTTTGATTTTCAATAATCACTTTAGATACAAAAGTGTTGAGTTTTATTTTTAGATTTTTATTATTAAGAATTGGATTAATTAATGCAGAAATAGTATCACATCTTTTGCCATCACCTATTGTGTATTGCATTAGACCAACACCATATTGATCACCATCATTAAAATCACGATTGTACGGTAATCCTAAAGCTTGCATTGATTTAATATATAAGTCTGATCCTTTAGCAACATATCCTGGATCAGAAACTTTTATTGGCCCACTTGTGCCGTGTGATGGCGCACCCAATCTCTGATTATTTTCTAGATTAATATAATTTTTTAAAATTGAATCCCAGCCCCATCTTTGGTCACCTGTTTCTTGAACCCATTTATCATAATCTGATGGTTTACCTCGCATATAAACCATTCCGTTTACACTTGATCCTCCACCAAGAACTTTTGCTTGGGCAATATCATGCTGTCTATTGCCAAGCTGGGGTTGTGGTATTGATTTATAGAATTTTAAATAAGGACTACCTTCTAACATCGGTATCCATCCAGCAGGCATACTTAAAAAAGGGTTATTATTTTTTTTTCCTTCTTCAATAATCAAAACTGTATGTCCATTTTTAACTAATTTTTCAGCAGTTACTGTTCCTGATGTTCCTCCGCCAACAATAATAAAATCAAACATTTTCATTTTGAGTATATAGTTTGTAAAAATTTAATTTTACTAGATAATAACTCTGAAAATTTATTATATTTTTTTGGTGTATCGCCCCATAATTCTTTTAAAAATATAAAATCTTCTATTCTGTCTTCTGATAAATAATTTTTGATCCAATCCCAACTGGGTTCATAATAGTTAAAACTAAGATTTTTAGATAATATTTTACACATAAATACATACCAACTTGCTATGGCATCTATCGAATTTTCTGGAATAATATTTTTTTCAAAACATTTATTTATTGTTGGTAAAATAAATATGGGAAATTTTCCTACACCATCCATTGCAATTCTTTCAAGTTTATCGCCAATATTAGCATTTTTAAATCTATCAAAAATAATCATCATATATTCTTCAAGATCAAAAGGCGCTTCATCTCCTAATGCTGGTATTATTTCTTTTCTTTCAAGTTTAAAAAAATATTGTTGCAATTCTTTGTCAGAAATAGCTTCATCATATGTAATATATTTTTTTAATGCACCAAAATAGCTTAATGCTACATGACCACCATTTAAAATTCTTATCTTAGCTTCTTCATAAGGAAATACATTTTTAACAAATTGTACTCCAACTTTTTCGAGATCTGGTCTCTTTCCAATAAAATTATCTTCAATTACCCATTGAATAAATGGCTCTGCCATTACACTGCATTTTTCTTTTATATTAAAATTGTCAGCTATTTCATTTTCAAGATAATCTGGAGGTCTTGGAGTAATTCTATCAACAACACATGAAGGAAAACTTACTTTATGGTTTATCCATTCTAAGAGTTCAAATTCCCCTGAATTTTCTACGTAAATTTTTAGAGCATTTTCAAGCATTAAACCATTTTCTCTAATATTGTCACAACAAAGAAGAGTTATTTCTTTATCAATAGAAATCATTCTTTTCTTTAAAGCTCTTAAAAGATATGAAAAAATGATTGTACTTTCTTTATTTTCAATATTATCTTTAACAATTTCTAAGGTAAGATTTAATTGATTATTTTCACTAATATAATATCCACTTTCTGTAACTGTCATAGTTACTAATTCAATATTAGAATTCATTAAAGCATTTTCAGCTTCTTCTTTATCTTTACTCCAATCAATCAAATTCTGTATTGAATGAATTTCCTTATATTTAGTATCACCCGATGTAGAAATAGTTTTTAATATATATTTTCCATCTCTATTTCTTAAATAATCAAAATTCTCTTGTTCTTCTTTTCTAAGATTTATGGCGCAAATGCCCCATTGAAGATCATTTGTTTGGTTTAGGTAATCGTTTATATATAACGCTTGATGAGCCCTATGAAAATTACCAGCACCTAAGTGAATAATTCCAATCTTACATTCTTCTCTTTTAAAAGAAGGTACTTCTAGCTCATTTTTCTTCATCTATTTTTATTTGAAGTTTTACATCTGTAGGTCTGTGTTCCGCAGCTCTTTCAAAAGCCAAAACACTTTCTTCAAATTTAAATGTATGAGTAATCATTGGTTTTACATCAATTTTTCCACTTCCCAATAATCTAATTGATGGTTCATACTGATGCGAATATCTATGAACAGTCTGATATTCTAAACCTTTAGCAAACAAGATTGCCCAATTCATTGGAACAGGTTCTGCATTATTTCCAATCAACACAACATGCGCTCCTGGAGAACAACAAGAAAATATAGCTTCGTATGCTTTAACTGCACCACTACACTCAAAAAAACGATCAACACCCCAACCATTTGTGTCATCCATTACTCTCTCAGATAAATTCTCTTTTGATAGATCAACTGGAATTAAATCAGGATAATGTTCACACATTTTTAATTTTTCAGAGAGAATATCTGCAATATAAACTTTTGAGCAACCACCAGCTAATGCAGCTAAACCAGTTACTAGCCCAATAGGTCCACAACCCATAACCAATCCAATTTGACCTGGTTTTATTTTTGCTTTCGTAACACCTTGCATACCTACTGCTAATGGTTCAACCATTGCTCCTTCAGCATAAGATAAATTATCAGGAATCTTAAATACCATATCACCTGGGAAAATTACTTCTGGAGCAAGACAACCATGAATGGGTGGAGTTGCCCAAAACTTTACTTTCTGATCATAATTGTACATTCCTAGCTTATACTCTTTTGATTTTTTACTAACAACTTGAGGCTCAATACACACTCTATCACCTTCTTTTAAAATTTTTTCATTTTCTCCTACTGCAATTACTGTGCCTGATCCTTCGTGTCCTAAAACCATTGGCGCATTAACGTGCCATTGTCCAATTTTGCCGTGTTCATAATAATGAATATCTGATCCACAAATTCCAACAGTATGCATTTTAATTTTAACATCATCAGGACCAACTTCAGTTGGAAGATCAATGTCACGTAAGTTTAATTCTAATTGTTTTTCTAGTACTAAAGCTTTCATTTTTTATCCTTTCCAAATAACAAATATTATCCAAGCTACACCTATTCCCATAGCAAAATTAATTGATAGAATATTTTCTAAAAAGCGCATCCAAAATAATTGCAATGCAACAAAACTAATAACTCCAATGAAGAGTCTATCAAACCAATTAGTATCGATAGGAATAAAACCTCTTTTTTTCATTTTAACCTTTAACTGCTCCAAATGTTAATCCTGCTACAATATACCTTTGTACTAAAAATAAAAAGATTAAAGCAGGTATCATTGAAACTAATGCAACAGCTGCCATAGTTCCCCAATTTGTACCAGTCGTTGTTACAAATTCTGATAAACCTGTTGGAATTGTTCTAGCATAAACACTAGTAAGAGTTGAAGCTAATAAATATTCATTCCACGCGAATAAAAAACTAAGTAGTGACGTTACAGCAATACCAGGAGCTGCAAGAGGTATTATTAATTTCCAAAGCACTGTAAATAAATTGGCACCATCAACTATCATGGCTTCGTCTAATTCTTTTGGAATTCCATCAATAATTCCTTTTAAAAGCCAAATAGCAAAAGGTAAATTAAAGACACAGTATAATAATATTAATCCAATTTTTGTATCGAATAGAGTAAAATCGCCAAATTTAAAAACAGTTGAGAACAATAAAAACAAAGGCAACATAAATGCAGCAGGTGGAGCCATTCTATTTGTCATAGTCCAAAAAAATATACTTTCTGATCCAGGTAATTTAAATCTGGATAGAGCATACGTGGCCATTAATGCTAATACAGTTACTAAGGCAGCATTTGAAGTAGCAACAATAATTGAATTAAAGAGATAATCAGAATAAATTCCATCGATAAAAGGTTTAGTAAAATTTTTCCAATGTATTTTTTGAAAAAATGTAGGACTCAAATCTGGCTTACCAAATAATTCAACCGGTGTTCTTGTTGAGACTAAAATCATCCAATAAATTGGGAATAATGTAATTAATGTTAATATAGCCCAAAGAATTGTAGTACTGATTTTTCCAATAACTTTTCTAATCTTCACTTTTCCCCCTCGAAACCATTACACTATAAAGCAACCAACAAATGACAATTGTTATATATAAATATAAAATCGACATAGCTGATCCAAAACCATAAAATCTTTTTTCAAAAACTTCTTTCCATATATGAATGCCTGTAAATCTTGTTGCATAACCTGGCCCACCTCCAGTGAGCATCCATACTTCATCAACAATCTTAAGTGAGTCCATTAATCTAATAAAAATAACAACTATCAAAACCGGCACCATCATGGGAATAGTTATATAGATAAATATTTGGAAATTATTTGCTCCATCAATTTTGGCTGACTCATATGGATCTTGAGGGAGGGCACTTAACCCAGCAAGTAATGTTAAAGTAACAAATGGAGTCCAATGCCAGATATCCATTATAACAATCATCCAGAAAGCTTGATCAGCATTTAAACCATAATTTAGCGTATACCCAAAAAAATCTTTTAAAAAATGAGGCAGAGGTCCTAATCCTTGAACACTAAATAACTTAAATATTGAACCAACAACTATTGGTGCGATTACCAAAGGTAAAGTATGCACACCTCTGAAAAAAGATTTTAACGGAAAAGAACTTAATAAAGATAAAGCTAACAAAAATCCTAAACTTAATTCAAAAAATAATGTGACAACTGCAAATCTAATTGAACGCCAAATTGAACTTAAAAAAACTTCATCAAAAATTAGCTCTCTGTAATTATATCCAAAGCCCTCAAATTGCATTGAAGGATCAACAGCAAGAGGATTCCATTTAAAAAAACCAACATATAAAACATAAAAGAAAGGAACTAGCCCAACTAAAAAAAGTATAAGAATTGTTGGTGATAAAAGTAACCAACCGGTTTTATTATTAGAAAACATAAAAAAGGGAGGCTATAAAGCCTCCCATTTAAAGATTAATTAACCTTGGTAACCAAGGTCAGACATTACTTTATCAAGCGCCGCACATGCTCCATCAAGAGCAGCTTCTGGAGTCATTTCCCCAGCTAGAGCTTTGTAAATGAAAGGATCAATAGCAGCTCTTCCCGCTCCATGGAATGGGAATGGAGGTGCACCAGCGTATAAGAAGCCAGTATCTCTCATTAATGTAAAGTAACCATCAGCTTGTTCATCAACAGCCATTACTTTTGGATCTGCATAAGTTGATTTATGCGTAATACGTCCACCAGCAATTGCCCAGTCAGCTTGTACTTCATTTTGAGCTACATATTGCAACCAAAGCATAGTTGCTTCTTTGTTTTTTGATGAATGAGGAATACCATAAGCACCTCCATCAAAATAACCAATGTAACCATTACCAGAAGCAGCTTGTGTCATAACACCAGGTGCAGTAGGTGGTAACATAACTCCAACATTTCCTACAACAGCAGATTTTTCTGCATCAGTTGCAATCCATGCAGCGTTTTCACCGTATACCCAACCTTGAGCAGCTCTTCCTGCTGCAAAAGATGCCCCAACTTCACTCCAAGTACTTTGTAGTGCTTCAGGTGGAGCAAAAGGTAATAATTGTGTCCAGAAGTTTAGAGCTGCCTTTGCTCTTCCACCATTTAACTGTCCACCATTTTCCACACATGATTGATAGCTATCCATATTTACACCCCAGTTGTATAAACCGAAAGATGGTCCAATAGATTCTAAGAATTCATATGTTGAAGCTGGGTGACCAGTATGTCCTTGAACAGTTGTTCCCCAACATTCCATACCATTGTCAGCACAGTAGTGTGTGAAAAACTCAGCATTGTCTCTATATTGCTCAAAAGAAGTTGCTGGTGCTAAACCATAACCATATTGAGCTCTGAATGCAGCTTTTGCATCTGCTGCTTCAAACAAATCTTTTCTGTAAAGGTATACTTTTATGAAAGCTTCCATTGGAACTCCAAAAACATCACCAGAACCATCCTTAAAATAGTCTATGAAAGTTGTGAAGTCATCAAGACTTACACCAGGAGCTTGAAGATCAGGATTGTTAGCTAGACCTTCTGAAATATTGACTAAGAAATCTCTGTTTAGGTAATCATAAACAATATCTTGTTCAATATATACAAAGTCATAGATACCAGAATTTGCTTCCATATCTTTGATTGCTTTGTCATACATAGAGTCCCAAGAAGTATTTTCTAGTTGAACTTTAATTCCAGTTAGTGCTTCAAAATCTTTTGCTAAAACTTCTCCAGCAAATTGTCCTGGGGGTGTATTTTCAGCTACACCTTGAAGAACTGTACCTGCGTAAGGAGCACCTGCTTTTTTCCACCATTCAGCATGACCATCAGCCATTACTGAGAAAGAAAAAATAGATGCAACTAGTGCAATAACTAATTTTTTCATTATTCCTCCTATTGAATAAATAACATAAACAAACGTTTATAGTGAATTTGTACTTAGATTATAATTTTTATCAACCCCTTTATGCAATTATTTGCATAATATTTCATAATTTTGAAATTTAAAAATTTCTCGAATTTGCTATTGTTTTTATGGTTATTTATGTTGTTATTAATTATTAATATTTAATTGCTGGGGGTTAAATGATTTTAGAACGATTCAAAATTACTGATAAGGTAGCAGTTGTCACAGGTGGAACCAGAGGTATTGGCCTTGCTATTGCACATGCATTAGGAGAAGCGGGTGCAAAATTAGTTGTAACTAGTAGAACAGATAAATTTGGTGGTTTTGAAAGTTTAAAAAAAGCTGGTTATGAAGTTGAATTTTACGAATGTGATATGACTGATAAATCTATTCCTCAAAAAATAATTGATTTTACTCTTAATAAATATGGATCAATTGATATTCTCGTTAACAATGCTGGTGTTGCACAACACGGAGAAATGGAAGAATTTAATGATGACTTACTTGATAAAATAATGAATATAAATGTAGATGCGGTATTTAGGATGTGTAGATCTGCAATAACACCAATGAAAAAGCAGGGTAGTGGTGTTATATTAAATATTGGATCTGTATCGGGAATAATTTCTAATATTCCTCAGCCTCAGGTTGCTTACAACGCATCTAAAGCTGCAGTACATATGATAACAAAAAGTTTGGCAAGTGATTTTGCTGATAAAAATATTAGAGTAAATGCTATAGCTCCTGGTTACTTTAGAACTGAGATGACAAGTCTACCTAAAGAACATGAGCATTGGTATCCAACTTGGAATAGTATGACACCTCTTAATCGAATGGCTGAAACAGACGAAATAGGAGCAGCTGCATTATTTTTATGTAGCCCAGCTTCAAGTTATATTACAGGTGCAGTTCTAGTCGTTGATGGAGGTTACACAACAAGATAACTAATGGATAAATATTCTGACTATATTGTTGTAGGTGGCGGAGCATCTGGATGTGCATTAACTCATAAAATTCTTAAATCCAAAAAATCAGTTACATTAATTGAAGCAGGATATTCAAATTATAACTTTTTATTAGATGTGCCTGCAGGTTTTTTTAAATTAGTAAATAATTCTAAATATGCAACGTATCATAAAACTAATTCTCAAAAACATTTACAAGGGAGAATTAATATAATTCCTCAAGGAAATGTATTAGGAGGTGGCACCTCAATCAATGCTCAAGTTTATATGAGAGGAAGGGCAGAAGACTATAATGAATGGGATGATATTTTAAGAGTAAATAATGATAGTATAAAATGGGATTGGGATACATTGCTTCCATATTTCAAAGAGATGGAAAATAATTCCCGACTAGAAAATGAATATCATGGCAAAAACGGAAACTTAAATGTCTCAGACTCACCATACGTTGATCAATTATCATACGATTTTATAGAATCCGTTGCTTCTCTTGGTGTAAAAATCACTGATGATTTTAATGGAGAAAATCAAAAAGGTGTTGGTCTTTACCAATTTATGAATCAAAAAGGAAAAAGATCTTCAGCTGCTTATGCTTTTGTAGAGCCACAAAAAAATAACCCTTTATTAAAACTAATGTTGGAAACTAAGGTTAAAAAAATAATAATTGAAAATAATAAAGCTATTGGTGTAATTGTTGAAAATTCTTTTGGAAAAGAAGAGAAAATTTTTGCAAATAAAGAAATAATTTTATCATCAGGTTCATTCATAACACCAAAAATTTTGATGTTATCAGGTATTGGTGATGAAGAAGAATTAGATAATTTTTCAATAAAATGTAAAAGTAATCTTCCAGGTGTAGGAAAAAATCTAATGGATCATCCAGAATGTCCGTTAATAGCTAAAGCTAATGGTAAATTTGGTTATTACAAGCAAGGTGAAGGATGGAGAATGATTAAAAATGGTTTAGAATTTCTTTTATTTGGGACAGGAAGGGTAAACTCAACTGGTGTTGAGGCTGGAGCTTTCGTTAATCCAATTGATAAAGAAGATTTAGCATATATACAAGCTTTCTTTGTTCCCAGTATATATATGAATTCTGATACAATTGGGGTTATTGATGATAATTATGGAATGTCAATAACTACAGTTATGACTAAACCAAAATCAAGAGGTTACGTTAAACTTAAATCATCAAATTTTAAAGATCCTCCAGAAATTCAGCTAAATCTCCTCAAAAATGAGGAAGATCTTAAAATGATGATGGCAGGACAAAGATTTTTTTTACAGGCATTACAAAAAGGGCCTTTGTCAAAAAAAGTTGAAAAAATAATTATTCCTAATACAGAAAATTTAACAGACGAAAATCTGAAAAAACACTGTTTAAAATTTGTACGAACTAATTATCATCCATCTGGTACTGCAAAAATGGGTGCAGATACCGATAAGATGTCTGTTTTGGACTCTAAATTAAGAGTTAGAGGAATTGATAGTCTTCGTGTCTGCGATCTTTCTGCTATGCCAAATATAAATTCAGGTAATACATCTGCCCCAGCAATGATGCTTGGTTTAAGATGCGGTGACATTTTAAATGCTAATTAATTATTCTTTAATCAAAAAAATATTAGCATTTATTTTAATTTGATTCTTCAATATTGATGTATTTTTCCAATTACCAGTTCCAATATTAAAATCATTTCTATTGAATTCTAACTCTCCTAATATTTGAACCATATTTTTGGTTAATTTGATTACTTTTAATTCTGTTTTAACTTTCTTACTAATACCCTTTATACTTAGCTCAATATCTAAAACTAGTTCACTTTCATTAGCGTAAGAAAACTTTTTTGTATCAATCACACATAATGGATATTTCTTTAAATCAAAAAATATAGGACTTAGTATTAAATCTCTATATTTATTATAATTTATTTGAATACTGTCTATTTCTACTGATAATATTGCTTTATTGTTTCTATTGTTTTCTATATCAATTTCTACTAAACCATCAAAATCTTCAAATTCACCAAGAACATTTGTTGCTAATAATACTGGAACTTCAAATGTAATTGAAGATATACTTTTGTCGATTATCCAACTTTCTTTGCTCGTAGCATTAGTGCAAAAAAAAATAGAAATTATTCCTAATATATAAAAATTTTTAAGCGTTATCTTCAATAAATTTTCTTGCAAGAGAGTCTGCTTTTTCATTGAATGTATTATTTGCATGACCTTTAACCCATTTCCATTTAATTTCATGTTTTGCTATTTCTCTGTCTAAAATTATCCATAAATCTTTATTTTTTACAGATTTTTTATTAGCAGTTTTCCATCCATTTGATTTCCATTTATAAATCCAACTTTCGATACCATCTTTTAAATATTTACTATCTGTAAATATTTCTAAATTTGTTTTTTCTTTAAAATAAATAATTGATTGAATAGCAGCTGTTAATTCCATTCTATTATTAGTCGTATTTTCTTCGCCTCCATTGAGGCAGATCATTTTACTATCAGGTTTTATAATAACAACTCCCCATCCACCAAATCCAGGATTTCCAGAACATGCACCATCAGTATAAATTGTTATCATAATTTAAATAACTTTATTATTTTGATGCCATTTTAATATATTAAAATATTGAAATGGATCTTTTTTAATAACAATTGCATCGTTTGGATGAAATGTATAGTCATGCAATCTTGTAACTAAAATTCTAACTGAAGCCATTCTCAAAATTACATTAAAAGCCTCAATTTCAGCATTCTCTAAATTTCTAGACAATTTATAACCTTCAATAATTGAGTAAAAAAAATCTTTATTAAAATTTAAACCTTGATTATCAAAACACCAATCATTTATTACTATGGAAATATCATAAATATAAAAATAAAAACAAGAAAAATAAAAATCTATCACCCCAGCAATCTTTTCCTTACTAAAAAAAATATTATCTTTAAATAAATCTGCATGAATTATTCCAGATGGAATATTCTTAGGCATGGAAGTTTCTAAAAATTTTAATTCATTTGTTAATTCATTAATTATCTCTTTTAATTCTTCTTTTTGTGAATCTAAGCATTTATTAAAAATTTTTTTTAATTCATTAATTTCAAGACTATTAATTCTTTTCTTTTCAAAATCTTGAGATAAATTATGTAATTCACCAATCATTTTACCAACTTCAAAACATTCTTTCATATTTGGTAATTCAACTTTGTAACCTTTGATATATGAAATAATTACTGCTTTTTTATTTTTTATAGAATTAATAATTTCATTATTTTTGTTTTCAATAGGTTTGGGGCATTTGAAGTTTTTTCTACTCAGAAAAAGTTTTAAATCAATAAAGAAGGGTAATTCTTTTTCATTCACTCTCTTTTCAAAAATAGTAAGTATGTAAGGTACTCCATCACAAATTATTTTATAATTTGTATTTTCAATACCTTCTATAATTTCATTATAATCGTCTAATTTACCAATTTCATATTGATTAATAAATTCTTCAATTTCATTTTTATTTAATTTAGTAAAAACTGCCATTATTTAATTTTTGAGTTTTTGTGGAATTTTAAAATATACATCTTCCTTTTGGTAATGTGCTTCATTAATTTTTAATTCAAAATTATTTTTTAACTTATTGATTAATTCTTCTACTAACACTTCAGGAGAAGAGGCACTTGCTGTGATGCCAATATTCTGACTGTTTTCAAAAATATTTAAATTTAGAGAACTTACATCTTCAACTAATATTGCTTTTTTTGAACCATAATTTTTAGCAACTTCAACTAATCTTAATGAATTAGATGAATTACTTGCCCCAATTACTAAAAAATAATCACAATTTGATGCTATTTTTTTAACTGCCTCTTGTCTATTTGTTGTTGCATAACAAATATCATTTTTTTTTGGCTCGATCACATTTTTAAAATGGTTTTTAATCTCTTGAATAATATCTTTAGTATCATCAACAGACAATGTTGTCTGAGTAACATATGCAATTTCTTCATTGATATTTAAGTGAAGTTTTTTTACATCCTCTACTTTCTCTACAAGGTATATTGGATTTTTGGTTTGCCCCATCGTTCCTATTACTTCTGGATGATTTCGATGGCCAATCAAAATGACTGGTAAATTTTTTTTATCAAAATGCTCAACCTCTTTATGAATCTTACTTACTAGTGGACATGTTGCATCAAAATAAATCAGATTGAGAGCCAATGCAGTTTCAGGAACTGATTTTGGAACTCCATGAGCTGAAAAAATTACTGGTCTACTTTTATCTTTAATTTCATCAAGTTCTTCAATAAATATTGCACCTTCAGATTTAAGATTTTCAACTACAAATTTATTATGAACAATTTCATGTCTGACATAAACAGGCTCACCATATTTTTTTAAAGCCCCTTTAACCATTTCAATAGCTCTATCAACTCCTGCACAAAATCCTCTTGGTCCAGCTAGATAAATATTAAGTTTTTTACTCATTTTTTCTTTCAATATTGTAATAATAGATATTTTTATAGTAATACAATAATTGTGAAAAAAATCTTGATATTTTTTATATTTCTTATTTTAATTGGCTGTTCCAGCATTAGAGAAAAAAATAGTAGTAAAATTTCAATTATTGATTGTCCAAAAGTATTCTTTTCTGCTGAAAATAAAGTTTATATTAAGGGCAAAAATGAATCTCTAAATCTGAAAGAAATTGATTTTAAATCGACTCTGAATAATTATGGATTCGTTAATAATTGTTATAAAGATGCTGATAAGAATAATTATTTATTAGAATTATTAATTGTTGTTGAGCCAATTAATCCGAAAGATTCAAATATTAATCTACCAATATTTGTAATAATGTATGATAAACAAGATAAAATTATTGATAAACAATATTTTAGAATTCAGGATAATTTAAAATACTCAGAAGTATTATCAGACTATGAGATAACTGATGTAAATGGTAAATTAACAATTTTATTAGAGAAAGATGTCGATCTAAACTCAATTACGATTGGTTTTATAAATATTAAATAGATTTTTATACCTTTAAAGTAGTGTTTAACTCTTTTATAGATTCATTAATTAAATCAGTTTTTTTATCAATCGTTAGATTATTTTTTAAAATATTAATAGTTGTTTCAATAGCAATACTAGATATATAATTTTTGATATTTAGATTAGCATCTCTTATTAGTTGCTCTATTTTATTCTCTGCAAGTATCTCTCTTTTTTGTATTTGATCAGTTAATTTTTTTGATGAGAGTTCTTCTAATTGTCTAATTTTAATTTCAGCTTCTGATTTTAGTTTTTGTATTTCTTTTTCAACTTCGGCTTCTCTATTTTGTAATTCACTTAAAGTATTTTGCGCTTCTAGTTTTAGGTTTTCAGCTTCACTTAATTTATTTTTAATATCGTTTATTTGCAAATCCAAACTTGATTTAAGAATCTTCCTAACTGGATTGAATATTGCTGCAATAAATATAAGAAAGGAAACTGCTACCCAAAATTGTGGATCTGAAAACATTAGTTTATAGCTTCCTTTTTTGATTTTATTATTGAATTGATTTCGTTATCTGAAAGATCAATATTTGTTAATTTGGACAGGGTTATTTTTGTAATATTTAAAATTTCTTTATCAATATTTTTAATTTCATTATCACGATTTTTCATAATTTCTTTTTCAGATTTTGATATTTTATCTTCTAAATCTTTATCAAGTACTGTTAATTTAGAGGCAACATCATCTTGTAAAGAAGAAATTGTTTTTTTTATCTGATCATCAGTATCTTGTTTGGCTTGGTTGATTTGATTATTAATTTTATTCTCAATTTTTTGAGCCTGCTCTTGAAGCTCTTTTGCATATGACAAATTTTCATCAATAGTATTTTGTCTTTTTTCTATAACTTTTGCAATTCTTGGTAGAGAAACTTTCCACAAAAAAAATAAAAGAAATGAGAAAAAGACAACTAACCAAAAGAGCTGTGATATGAAGAACTCAGGATCTAATTGAGGCATTTGTAATTTTTATTAACCAAATAAAATAACTAAGGCTATAACTAATGCAAATAGCGCTATCGCTTCAACAAGAGCGAAGCCCAACATTGTCATTGTAAAAACTTCTCCTCTTGCTGCTGGATTTCTTCCAACTGCTTGAATAAATGAAGAGAAGATATTGCCAATTCCAATACCTGATCCAATTACACCGATTACGGCTAAACCCGCTCCGATAACTTTTGCTGCTTCAATTTCCATATTTCCTCCTATTTTCGTTAATGTAAATGATAAGCATCGTTAATATATAAACAAGTAAGTATTGCAAACACATATGCTTGCAAAAATGCAATTAAAATCTCTAATCCTGTTAAAGCTACTATAAACGCCAACGGAAATGCACCCGTAAAAAAAGGCATAGTAACCACAAAGCCAGCGAATACTTTTAATAGTGTATGACCTGCAAGCATATTTGCAAATAGTCTAACTGATAAGCTAATTGGTCTTGATAAATACGAAATTACTTCAATAGGAATTAAAAGTGGGTGCATATAAAATGGCACTCCAGGAATTATAAAAAAAGAGAAGAATTTAAATCCATGATTAACAAATCCAAGAATAGTGACACCAATAAATACAACTGCCGCTAATGCAAATGTAACTATTATATGACTTGTAAAAGTAAACTGATATGGAATCATACCAACCATATTTCCAATTAAAACAAACATAAATAGGGTAAAAACAAAAGGGAAATATTTTTTACCATTATCACCAACAGTGTCAGATAATAATTGAGCAATAAAATTATACATTAGTTCAGAGATTAACTGCATTCGAGATGGAATTATTGAACGAGTATTAACAGTCAATGTTAAAAATAATGTTATTACCAGAACTGTAATTAACATTGCAAAAGATGAATTTGTGAAGGAAATGTTATAACTTCCTATTTCAATATTAGATATAGTGTTTATTTCAAATTGTTTTAAGGGACTATCTTTTGCAGCCATAATTATTATTGAATATTAAAATTACCTTTGTTTTTCAATGCGACGCATTACACGATAAACGTTTAAAAATCCAGCTAATGCACCAAAAATGAAGAAAATAATTAATCCTATTGGTTTAGTATTGAAATAATTATCCACAATGAGCCCGATTCCCACTCCTACTACAAGAGCTGCAATTATTTCAGTGCTAATTTTAAATCCAAATCCTGCTCCACTCTCTTTTTTTGAACTTTTAATATTTTTATCTTTATCATTTAGGTTATTTATTTTTTTACCTAATTCTTCTAAATTCTTATTTTTATAATTCATCAGGTGAATCTTGTTCTTTTATTTCAATTGCTTTTTCAAGGTCGACTGAGACTAATTGCGATACACCTTTTTCAGGCATAGTAACACCAAATAATCTATTCACTCTGGCCATTGTCATTCTGTGATGAGTTATAACTAGAAACTTTGTTGAAGAAGTTTTTGCAATCTCTTCTACTAAAGAACAAAACCTATCAACATTTGTATCATCTAAAGGAGCGTCAACCTCATCAAGAACACAAATAGGTGCTGGATTTGATAAAAAAACTGCAAATAATAAAGATAAGGCTGTAAGAGCTTGCTCACCCCCAGATAACAGATTGAGGTTTTGTAATTTTTTACCTGGAGGACTTGCAAATATTTCTAATCCAGCTTGAAGAGGATCTGCTTCATCAGTAAACTTCAAATAAGCTTTTCCACCTCCAAATAATCTGGTAAATAATTTTTGAAAATTTTCATTTACTATTCCATAAGCTGCAAGCAATCTTTGTCTACCTTCTGTATTTAATGAATCTATAGCTTCTCTTAATTTATTAATTGCACTTAAAAGATCACCTCGATCTTTTTTAATTGCATCTACCTTTTCTTCAAGTTCTTTAGCTTCTTTTTCGGCTAGAAGATTTACACCACCTAGACGCTCTTGTTCAGAAATAAGTCTCTCTAGTTTTTTTTCTAAATCATCAGTACCACTCAAAACTTTATTTGGGTTGATCTCACCAATATTATAAAGATCTTTAAGCTCAATACTTAACCTCTCCTTTACTTGTGTGGACAACAATCTAATAGCCTCATTAATAGTATTAATTTGGCCCTCAGTTCTGATTCTTTCTTCTCTATATTCATTTAATTTAATTTCTTCTAATTTTAATTTTCTATTAACCTCATGAGCACTTTGTTCTGTTTGACGAAGCTCATTTGCTATTTTTTCATAAGAAATTTTGTTATCCTCGATCAATTTTTGTATTTTTATTTTCTTATTCGTCACATCATCGGGAACAGTTTGTAGATTTGATAATTCTTTAATAAGTGATTTTTCTCTAGAATTTAATTCCTCTATTCTCTGAGATGCTTTTACAGAAATATCATTCCATTGTTTTTCTTCTGTGCTTAATTGTTTTATTCTTCTATTTTTTAATTGATCTAAAATTGCTTTTGTAGAATTATTTTGTTTGCCTTTAGAAACATATCCATCCCATCTCCAAATTTCTCCTAATTTACTTACTATTATTTGGCCAGGTCTTAAATTCTTTTGTATTTCTAAAATATTTTCTTTATTTTCAATTAAGCCTATAAATTCTAACTTTTTTTTCAGATTATCAGGAGCTTTAATAATAGATGAAAACTTTATAATTTCAGAACTAAAATTAGAATTTTCAGGATTTAATTTTCTCCAAAAACTACTTTGCTCTTCATCAACAGATGCAATTAATTCATCTGAAAAAACTGCCGCAATTGCTTTTTCAAGACCATCTTCAAAATCGATATAATCAATAATTGGATTGTTATTATTCTTCGAGGAATTTTCTTCACTATTCATTTGATCTTCTGATTGGATGAAAAGATCCCCTTGCTGTTTTAATAATACTGATTTTTCTTCCATTACTCTTTCTAAATTTTGTTTTGCATCATCAAATAAAAATTTTTCTCTTTCTATGTCATTCTTTATTTGCTCTATACGAACTTTTGTTTCATCTAATGCTATATTTGCTCTTTCAATTTCTTTTTCTTGATTTTCTAAACTTAATGAATATTTTTGAAGCTCTGATGCTACTTTACTTTCTTCTAAACGAAGTTTTGGTAAACTTTCTTGAATTTTTTCATATTCTATATTTAATTGTGCTACAACTTGTGTTTGATCATTTACTATATTGCTTTCATTCTTAATTTTACCATTAGCATCTTTTAATTTTTCTTTTTCATCTATCCATTTTTTATAGAATAAACGAGCTCTGGCCTTTGTAATATCTTTCTGAATATATTTGTATCTTTCGGCTTGCTTTGACTGTTTCTTTAATATTGTTAGTTGCTCATCTTGAGCTTTTAAAACATCCTTAACTCTTTCTAAATTGTTTTCAGTTGCATTGAGTCGCAATTCGGCCTCATGTCGTCTGGAATGAAGGCCAGTAATACCTGCAGCCTCTTCAAGTAAAGTTCTTCTTTGTTCAGGTTTTGCAGAAATAATGGCTCCAACTCTTCCTTGACTTACCATAGAAGTTGAACGAGCTCCTGTAGCAGCATCTGCAAATAATAATTGAACATCTTTTAATCTTACCTCTTTTCCATTAACCCTGTATTCTGAACCCTCCCCTCTCCAAATCCTTCGGGTAACCTCAATTGCATCACTTTCGTTAAATATACTCGGAGCCTTTCTGTCTTTATTATCTAAATCTATTGTCACTTCTGCAATATCCCAGGCTGGTCTATCGTCAGTCCCATTAAATATTACATCATCTAATTCACTACCTCTCATTTGTTTAGGAGATAATTCTCCCATTACAAATCTAAATGCTTCCACGAGATTAGATTTACCACAGCCATTGGGTCCGACTATTCCAGTAAGTCCATTTTCTATTTCAATCTCAGTTGGTTCAACAAAAGACTTAAAGCCTTTGACTTTAAGTGTTCTAAAATTAATCATTAATTATTGTGATAATATTTTATCAATGATTTGTCTAAACTCTTTTATATTTTTGTTTCCTGAATAAAGCACACCATTAACAATAAAAGAAGGTGTCGAGCGTATATTATATTCCCTCTGAGCATTCATAACGCCTTCGAGTAGATCATTTTCTAAATCAATATCACTTAAACAAGCATCAAATTCTTCTTGTTGCATACCGCCACTCTGCATAATCTTATATAGTTCAGACCTAGTATCTTTATGCTCTCTCATTACCCAGCTTTTCTGCAGTTTGTAGAGCGCATTCATATAGTCGTATCTTACATTAGATGGAACACATCTCATCATCATACCTCCAGCAAGAGCGGGATAATTAAAAGGGAAATCTCTAAATACAAATTTTACTTTTCCAGTATCTACATATTCTTTTTTAAGGTCTTCTAGTGTTTCATTGTGAAAGTCAGCACAATGACTACAAGACATAGAAGCATACTCAATGATGGTAACAGGTGAATCGGCATCACCAATAACAAAATCATCTGCTGTTATATTTAATACTGAATGATCAGCGGCTTGTATATTAGATGAAAAAAACAAATAAAATACAACAGCAAAATAATTTATAAGTTTATTCATTCTCTGAACCTTTCATATTAGTTCCTAAGCTTATTAGTGATTTTTTAAGATCATGATTTTGTAATTTATCAACATTTCTGTTTATATTTTCTTTATCATTGTCATTTAAAATTTTACTGCTCATTTTAATATTTTTATAACTACCTTTAGTTATGTAGTTTTGATGAATTCTCAAGTCAATAATTGCTTTATAGCCAAAATAGCTATTGATTTTTTCAATTATAGTATCTTTAAAGTGTTGAAATTCTATAGCTGCAGCTGGAGCAACACTTACATTTAAATAATTTTTATATGTTTTTTCACCGTAATCATTTTCAATATCAGGTATTCTTGTTATCTGGTTTGGTTGTGAAAAATCAGTAAAGTATGAACCTACAATATTATGCCAGTTAGAGTGGATTATAAATTCAATCTTTCCAAACTTGGATGAAAAGTTTTTATTTATTTTTTTAACAGTATCTCCAATTGACTGTGGAATAAAAGATCTTTTTTGCTTGTTATTTTTTTTATCCATATGCATAATCATTTATATTACACAATTATGAAAGCAATATGTTTAGAAAAGAAAAAAATGTAAATAAATTTTTAATCAAATGGTATTCAAAGAATGCAAGAATATTGCCATGGCGGAAAATATACAAAAAAAATCTACTTAATCCTTATTTCGTTTTTGTTAGTGAATATATGCTTCAACAAACTACTGTTAATACTGTTAAGGCTAAATTTGAGGCTTTTATCATTAAATGGCCTAATTTTGATAAACTTGCTAAAGCTACTGAGCCTCAAATACTTAAATTTTGGTCAGGTCTGGGATACTATTCAAGAGCTAGAAATTTATTAAAAGCAGCAAAAATAATAAAAAAAAAATATAATAATAAATTACCAACATCTTATGATGAACTAATAAATCTTCCAGGCATAGGAGATTATACAGCAAAGGCAATTTTGGGTATTGCCTTCAACAAATCTGTAATACCAGTTGATGCAAATATAGAAAGAATTTTAGTTAGAATAAATGCAATTAATAAACCTATTTTTGAAGTAAAAAGTAAAATTAGAATTTTAGCTGAAAAACATAAAACAGAAAAATATTCTTCAAACTTAATTCAGTCATTTATGGATTACGGCTCAGAAATTTGTATTCCAAGGAATCCAAAATGTAGTATTTGTGGCATAAATGATTTATGTCAATCTTTTAAGAAAAACTTACAATTACATATTCCTGTAAAACTAAATAAGAAAAAAAATAAACCTATAAAATATACTCGTGCATATGTTTTGATTAATGAAAAAAATGAAATTCTTGTTAGAAATAGACCTGAAAAAGGAATGCTAGCCTCTATGCTTGAAGTACCAAACGATCAATGGGTAAAAAATAAAAAATTATTAACTACTGACTATATAATTAAAAATTTAAAAACACAGTTAAGACCAAGAGGTTTTTTTGAATATTCATTTAGCCATTTTGATTTAAAGACAGAAATTTTTTTTGGAATTATTAAAAAATCAGAATTTTCTAATGCAAATTGGATTAAAAAAACTACTTATGCAAAATCAGGACTGCCCACAGTAATGAAAAAGATTGTTGAAATTGCAGTGTAGTCTATTCAAAATATTTTTTAGCATTAAAGAAAATTTTATATCCATCTGCATATTTTTTTGCGGGATTATTTTGCCAATAAGGAATATGATGATGATAAAATGCCCTTTCAGGATGAGGCATTAAAGCAAGCACATTACCATTTTTACTAGTTAATGCAGCTATATCTTCTATGGAACCATTTGGATTAAAAGGAAATTCGCCGTTAGCTAATTGGTTTTTATCATTAATATATTGCAAACCAATCAAGTTATTATCTTTGATCATTTTGAGAATTTTTGTTGGAATCATAAATTGACCTTCTTGGTGAGCAACTGGAAGATTTAATTTTGAAATATTTTTTAACCATGGTGATTTCTTATTATTAACTTTAACATTTATCCACCTACATTGATAAATTCCGGAAGTATTTTCAATCATGGCTATTTCTGGATCTTTTGAATGTATTCCAGGGACTAGGCCAAGATTTACAAGTATTTGACAACCATTACAAATTCCTATTGTTAATTTATCCTTAGATACAAATTTTAGTATTTGATCATATAAATTGATCATAATTTTTTTTGCCATTGCATTGCCTGAACCTGTATCATCTCCATATGAGAATCCACCAGGTATAGCAAACACTTGGTAATTATCTAATTTTTTTGGATTTTCAATTAGATCATTTATGTGAACAATATTTCCCTTAAACCCTACTACCTCAAATGCATGTAAAGTTTCATCTTCACAATTTATACCATAACCAGATAATACTAAAACTCTCATAACCCCTTGATTTTTTGTTTGTAGGATTTTTCTAAATCTGAAACTTTAATTTTAAATATTTTTTTTATATCTACAAATTCAATTGTATCAGAGCTAATACATTTACCAATGTTAATATAACTAGATGTATTAAATATTTTTTTAAATTTTTTTACGTTAATTTTTTTTATTGATACAATTATTCTACTTTGACTTTGTGAAAACAAAAATTCTTCTATTGAACTATTTTTTATAGATTTTAGATTTATAATTAACCCTTTTTTAGAAGCTATTGCCATTTTGGAAATTGCTACTCCAATTCCTCCTAAATCAACTCCAATTGCTGAATTAAATATTTTTAATTTATTAGCTCTCACATAATTACTATAAGTTTTTAATGCTTCTTTGGCATAAACAGTTGGAATTTTGTTATTACCTGTTCCAAAAATTTTTTCATATTCACTATCTTTTAATTCATTGTAATTTTTGCCTAATACAAAAAGTTCATCTCCTACATCAGGAGTTATTTTTGTTAAGTAAGAAATTTTATCAACTATTCCAATTGAAGAAATAAGTAGTGTTGGAGGTATTGAAATTTTTACTGGTTTGCCACTCTTGTTATATCCTTTGAAATCATTATACATACTATCTTTACCTGAAATAAATGGTGTTTTGTATGCAACAGCATAATCATAACATGCTTTTGCCGACTCTTTTAATTGATATAACCTCTCTGGATCATCCGAACTACACCAACAAAAATTATCGAGAACTGCAATTTTTTTTAAGTTAGCACCAGATACAATTAAATTTTTGAATGCTGTATCGATTGAACATGCTGCCATTTGATATGGATTTGTTTCAGTATATTGAGGATAAGCAGCTTGCGATAGCGCTATAGATTTATTATCATCAAACAATGGTTTTACTGCTGTAGCATCACCAAAAACTCTACCTTCTCCTTGTAATGGCTTTATAATTGACGAAGCTTGTACCTCATGATCATATTGTGTTGCTACAAATTCTTTTGATGAAATGTTAGGACTGGATAGTAATTTATGAAATTTTTCTATTAATGAAAAACGTTTAAATTTTTTTTTCTTTTTAATTTTTATTTTTGGCAAAGCTGTTTTTAACTTTAATTTAGGATAACCTTCATGAAGAAATTCCATATCTAAATTTAGAATTTCTGTGTTATTATATTTAACTATAGCTTTTTCTTTTTTAATAAATTTTCCAACTATGGTTGCTTCAACTCCCCTTAGGTTGAATAGCTTTATAACTTTCTTCACATTGGATGGTGGAATAGCAAGTGTCATTCTTTCTTGAGACTCAGATACCCAAATTTCCCAAGGATATAATCCGTCATATTTGATTGGTACTTTTTCAAGATTTACTTCAAAACCTCCACTTTCTTTTGCCATTTCACCTATTGATGAGGATAGCCCCCCAGCTCCGTTATCAGTTATACTTGAATACATATTTTTATTACGTAATTCTCTAATAATAACATCTGACATTTTCTTTTGAGTTATAGGATCACCAATTTGTACTGCTGATACAGGACTGTTTGGATCGAGTTCCTCAGAAGAAAATGTTGCACCATGAATACCATCTTTTCCAACTCTACCTCCAACCATTAAGATAATATCTCCAGGATTAGCTTTTTTTTTATGAGCTAATTTACCTTTAATCTTCTTAGGAATAAGTCCAACAGTCCCACAAAATACTAGGGGCTTTCCAGCAAATCTATCGTCAAAATATATATTTCCCTGTGGTGTTGGAATGCCTGAACAGTTACCTCCAACTCTTACGCCACTAATTATACCTTTAGCAATAAAATTAGCAGGAAGCATAGGATCATTATATTTTTGACGAAACAATTGATAGTTTTTATTTGGAAAAGATAAATAATATGCATAAGTGTTTGCAATAGGTTTTGCACCTTTACCAAATCCAAGACAATCTCTGTTAACTCCAACTATGCCAGTTATTGCACCTCCAAAAGGATCTAATGCAGAGGGTGTATTATGTGTCTCTACCTTATGACATATTATCCAATCTTTATTAAATTCAATACCACCAGCATTATCTGTAAAAAGAGAGATACAAAAATTATCTTTTCTTAGTTTTATAATTTTTTCAGTAGCACCTTTAATATATTTTCTGAATATACCTTCTTTAATATCATCAATTTCTGCTGAGAATATTTTATGTTTACAATGTTCAGACCAAGTTTGTGCTATTGTTTCAATTTCAACATCAGAAGGCTTTCGTTTTGTTTTTTTAAAATAATTTCTTATTGCCTTTAAAGATTCTAGATCTAAACCAAGTGTTCCCCGTCTAGATTTGTCATGTTCTTTAATTCCAAGTTTGCCAATTAAACTTAGATTTTCATCAGAGATATTCAAATTAATCTCTTTTTTAATATATTTTTTTTTAGCTAATTTAACCTGCTGTAAATTAAACTGGTTTTTTTTGAAACTTTTTAAATAAGTTTTAAAGGAATAAAATTTTATAGTTTGAATTAATGGATTTGATTCATTTTTCGATATATTCATAATTTCTTGTTTTTTTCCTTTTATTAAAATAATTTTTGTAGATCCAAGTTGAAAATTTCTAAAACTATTTTTTAAATTATCTTTGATTATTTCTTTTACTGTTGTTGCGATATTATCTGTAACTCCCGGTAAAAATTTTATTTCTACAACCCAATCAAAGTTACTATAACCAGATAGAACTTTATCAATATTATTTTTTGTCAAGATTTTTTGAGAAACCTTATTAGAAATAAGCTTACTTATTTTATTAAAATTTTCTTCATTGAGTTTTTTGGAGAAAAAATATCCATCTACAATTTTAATAGACTTGTTCTTATATTCTTTCTGTAGAGAGATTTCTTTACCTGTTTTCTCTATTGCGAGAATTTGAATTGTATTAGTCATTATGAGTACGAATCAAATTATTTTAATATATTAATAGTTACACAGTAACGATTCGTTTAAAACTAATTAAATATGACAACATATAAAGACGCAGGGGTGAATATAGAAAACACTGATTTGTTAGTTAAAGATATTTCTAAATTAAGTAAATCTACAAATCGTAATGGTAATTTTGATGAAATTGGTGGTTTTGGCGGACTTTTTGACCTTAAAAAATGTGGATTTAAAGATCCGTTATTAGTGTCTGGAACAGATGGTATAGGTACAAAAATATTACTGGGCATTGAAACTGATATTTTAGATGGTTTAGGTCATGATCTTGTTGGTATGTGCCTTAATGATATTCTTTGCCATGGTGCTGAACCATTATTTTTTTTAGATTACTACGCTTCCTCCAGAATTGATAAAAATTCTTTTTTGAAAATTATGAAAAGCATAACTGAAGCTTGTAAGATAAATAATTGTTCTTTGATAGGTGGTGAAACAGCGGAAATGCCTGGTCTTTATAAAAAAGATGATTTTGATTTTGCAGGATTTTGTGTTGGCGCAGTTGAGAGAAAAAAAATTTTACCAAAAAAAAATGAAATTGAAGAAGATGATTTACTTTACGGTATTAAATCTTCGGGATTTCATTCAAATGGATATTCTCTGATTAGAAAAGTTTTAAAAGATAAAAATATAGATCTAAATAAAAAAACAGAATTTAGATCATCTTATGAAACAAATGCAGCAGCTTTAATGGCTCCAACAACTTTATATTTTCCTTTTTTGAAAAAAATATTAGAAAAAAATTTAGTCAATGGTATTTCGCATATAACAGGTGGTGGTGTCATTGGAAATGCACCAAGGATGCTTTCTGAAAATCTGTCAGCATGGATAGATAAAAAATTTATTTGTAATGAAGAAATATTTCAATGGTTTCAAAATTTAGCTAATATTACAGATGAAGAGATGCTAAAGACATTTAATTGTGGATTAGGTCTGATTATGACTATTTCAAAAAATAATTACAAAGAATTTGAGCAATTAATAAAAGATGAAAGTTTAGATATTTTTGAAATTGGAAAAATAGAAGTTAACAAATTATCAAGGTGTACAATTAGTTGAAAAAATTACGAGTTGCTATTTTTATATCAGGGAGAGGTTCAAATTTAGAATCACTAATACAATCATCATTTAAAAAAAAAAGTGTAGTTGAGGTTCAATTAGTAGTCTCCAATAATTCTAAAGCAAAAGGTTTGATTATTGCTAAAAAAAATAAAATTCCTTTTATACATTTTATTCCAAGAAAAAATTTTGAATACAAAGTCATTAAGTATCTAAAAAATATAGACCTCATTTGTTTAGCTGGTTTTATGCAAGTTTTAGACTCAAAATTTGTAAGGCAGTGGCAATCCCGATTAATCAATATTCATCCATCTTATCTTCCAGCTTTCAAAGGCTTAAAAGCTCAGGATCAGGCAATAAAGGCTAAAGCAAGCTATTCTGGTTGTAGTGTTCATTACGTAACCTCTAAAATTGACTCTGGAAAGATTATATTGCAAAAAAAAGTAAAGATTTTGAAGAAAGATAATACCGAATCACTCTCAAAAAAAATATTGATAGAAGAGCATAAGGTTTATCCAAGAGCATTACAGATGGTTGCAAAAACACTTTTAAAAAGACAAGAGTAAGATGAAAAATCGACTAAAATTTTTAAAAAAATTTGAGGTAAAGCAATCTCATTTCCCCAGACTTAATGAGGAGTGTGGTGTTTTTGGAATAAGTGGAACCAAAGATGCTTCAGCCTTAACAGCTCTTGGTTTGCACGCGTTGCAACATCGTGGTCAAGAAGGTTGCGGAATTGTAAGTTATGATGGCAATTCTTATCACTCAGAGAGGAAATTTGGATTGGTTGGAGATAATTTTACGAAGAAACATTCATTAGATAAACTTAAGGGAAAAATTGCAATCGGACACAATCGTTATTCAACAACAGGCGGTGAAACAATAAGGAATATACAACCTTTTTATGCTGACCTTCATGGTGGAGCTATTAGCATTGCTCATAATGGCAATTTAACAAATGCACTTCTTCTAAGAGATCAAATGGTACGTGAAGGAGCAATATTTCAAACAACATCCGATACCGAAACAATTGTTCAACTTGTAGCTCGTTCAAAAAAGAAAGATATTTTAAATAAAATTATTGATGCTTTAATGCAAATTCAAGGTGGTTATGCTTTATCAATTATTGCTAATGGTACATTGATGGGTGCAAGAGATCCGTTAGGTATTCGCCCACTTGTTTTAGGTAAATTTAAAAATGCATTTATCCTTGCCTCTGAAACTTGCGCGCTAGATATTATAGGTGCAAAATTTATCCGCGAAATTGAAAATGGTGAAGTTGTAGTTATTAAAGACAATAAAGTTGAAAGTAGAAGACCATTTCCAAAAAAACAAATTAAACCATGTGTTTTTGAATATATTTATTTTTCGCGACCAGATAGTATTTTAAAAAACAAAACTGCTTATGAATATAGAAAAAATTTAGGTACATACTTAGCAAAAGAAACCGATATAAAACCTGATGTAGTTGTACCAGTTCCAGACTCTGGTGTTCCTGCAGCACTTGGCTTTAGTCAAGAGTCTGGTATTCCTTTTGAATTAGGGTTAATAAGAAATCATTATGTAGGGAGGACATTTATTGAGCCAACTCAGCAAATTAGAAGTTTAGGTGTAAAGTTAAAACTAAATCCTAACAAAAGTTCAATTAAAAAAAAGAAAGTTGTTTTAATTGACGACTCATTGGTTCGAGGAACAACATCCACTAAGATAATAAAAATGCTTTATGATTTTGGAGCAAAAGAAGTCCATATGCGTATTGCTTCACCCGCAATTAAATATCCTGATTTTTATGGAGTCGATACTCCGACCCAAGAAGAATTATTGGCTGCAAATAAAAATTTAGAGGAAATGCGCAAATATATTGGAGCTAAATCGTTAAAATTTTTATCATTAGATGGTCTTTATCAAGCTCTTGGCTACAGTGAGAGAGATAATGAGAATCCTCAATTTACTGATCATTATTTTACAGGAGAGTATCCAGTCAGACCTTTAGACTACTTGAATGACGAAAGCTTAAAAAAACTATCATTTTTAAGCCTTGCTTCAAATAACTAATTGATGAATTATTTTCTTTCATGAAAGTTCTTGTCATTGGTAATGGTGGAAGAGAACACGCACTATGTTATGGTATAAAACAATCTCCTAATTGTGCTAATTTATATTGTATTCCTGGAAGTGATAGTATCAGTGAAATTGCTTCTTCGATTACCATAGATGTTAATGACCATGATGCTATTCTTCAATTTTGTCTAGAAAGTAAAATTGATCTCGTGGTGATTGGTCCAGAACTACCTTTAACAAAAGGATTATCGAACCTTTTAATAAATAATTCTATATTGGTTTTTGGCCCTGATCAGATGGGAGCTGAGCTAGAAAGATCTAAAAAATTTACAAAAGACATTTGTAAAAAATTAAATATAGCAACAGCAGCTTATGATGTATTTGACAACTATGATGAAGCCTTAAATTTTTGTCAAAACCAGTCCTATCCTCTTGTTATTAAAGCTGATGGTTTAGCGGCAGGAAAAGGAGTTATTATTTGTCAAACAAAGGAGGATGCAAAAGATGCACTGATTAAATGTTTTAAAGATGATTCTTTTGGTAATGCCGGTTCAGTAGTTGTTATTGAGGAGTTTTTAGTTGGTGAAGAGATAAGTTTATTTTCACTTATCGATAAAAATGGATTTGTGTTGCCACTTACAACAGCACAAGATCATAAAAAAATTTTAGAAGGAGAAAAAGGGTTAAACACTGGTGGTATGGGAGCCTACACACCTGTTCCTTCTATTTCATCAAATAAAATGAATGAATTATCCAAAACATTTGTTGAACCTATTGTTAAATATCTAGCTGAACAAGGCATCAACTATCAAGGAATGTTTTATGCAGGATTAATTCTAACAGATCAGGGTCCAAATTTACTCGAAATTAATGTTCGTTTTGGTGATCCAGAAACGCAAGCAATTATTCCACTATTAGAAACAGATTTATTAGAACTACTTCATGCTTCGGCAATAGGCACTTTAAATGAAATAGATAAAATTAAGTGGAAAAATGATTATGCCATGACAGTAGTAATTGCTGCTAATGGCTATCCAGAGGATTATAAAAAATACACATCAATTAATAATTTGGAAAATCTTACTTTAACAAAAGATGAGTATCTGTTTCATGCAGGAACAATGCTTAAAGAAAATAAATGGATCTCTAATGGAGGGCGCGTATTAAATATCTCTAGTACAGGTAAGGATTTAAAAAGTATTAGAGAATCTATTCACAATATAATCAATCAAATTAACTGGGATGAGGGATATTATCGAAAAGATATCGGTTGGAGATATATCGATGAGTAATTCATTTTTAGTTGAAGGAAAAACTAAAATTATTGAGAAAACAAATGATCAAAATATCATTCGAATTGTAACAAAAGATTTTTTAACAGGAGGAGATGCAGCGAAGAAAGAGGAAATTAAAGATATTGGAATACAAAAGACAAAACAAACAAGTAATGTTTTTAGTATGCTAACCAAGGCAGGTATTGCAACATCATTTATTGAACAAGATTCTCCAAATACTTTTTTAAGTTATAACTGTAATATGCTCCCTTTAGAATTTGTAGTCAGACGTTATGCATGGGGGAGTTATTTAAGTAGAAACACTCAATTTGCAAAAGATAAAAGTAATCCTCATCAATTTGAAAACTTAGTTTGGGAAATATTTCATAAACAAGCTGTTGTTATTCCTCCTCATGTTGCAGAACCTGTTCAAATGGATGAGAGTGAAGCGAGAAGACAATTCTTAAAAGATGGAAAATGGGAAGAGGGTGTATTTACGGATCCTTTTGTAAAAACTGGAGAAGAATGGAAATTATTTTCTGCCAAACAACCTATTACAAGCAAAAGCTTGATGAAAACCAAAAAATTATTGTCTGATCAAGAATTGGAAATAGCTATTAATGGAATTATTCTTCCAAGTTTTGAGCTTATTGAAGACAAATGGAAAACTATTAATACAATTGATGGTCCTATACATTTAGTCGATATTAAGTTTGAGCTTGGTTTTAAAGTATCAGATAATTCATTAGTTTTATCTGATGTTATTGATAATGATAGTTGGCGAATATGGCCTGGCGGAGATCCCACTAAACAATTAGATAAACAATCTTTTCGTGAGGGAGAGGATTTAGTAAATGTTGCCAACAAATATCAACTGGTAACAAGGTTAACAGATCAATTTAATTAAAGTTAATAAATTATTTTTCAATAATTGTTATATGACCCATTTTTCTTTTATTTTTAATTTCTGTTTTTAAATAGTCATAAAAAAATTCGTTATCCATAAATGTTTTATTTCGATACGGTGTTATATCATCGCCAATTAAATTAATCATTTTGGCATTAAACAATTTTTTTGTATTAATCCTTTCTAAGCCACATACTGCTCGTACATGATTTTCAAATTGACAAATATTATGAGAATTCATTGTGAGATGTCCAGAATTATGAACACGAGGAGCAATTTCGTTAGCATATAAATTATCATCAGCATCAATAAAAAATTCTACACATAACGTTCCAATATAATCTAGTTTTTCTACAACTTGTTTTGCCCACTCAATTGATTTTATTCGTATGTCATCAGAGATATCACTTGGTATTGTTGAATATTTTAAAATTTGTTCTTCATGAACATTTTCAATAGGATCATAGATCTCATAACTATTTTGATCAAAACGAGTAATTACTACTGAAATTTCTTTTTTTAGATGAATGAGTTTTTCTAAAATATATTCTTTTGTAAAATCAATCTCGTTAGTAATATCATCTACAGTATTTAATTTATACTGACCTTTACCATCGTATCCTAACGTAGTGGTTTTTAACAAACCAGGAAGCAAGTCTACATTTTCACTCAAATCTTTTTCATTTTTGACAGTTACATATTTTGTTGTTGTTATATTATTATCATTGAGAAATTTTTTTTCTGTTTCCCGGTGTTGAATGAGTTGATTAATTTCTGGTTTAGGTAAAACTTGTTTCTTTTCATTAATCTTTTTTAATATTGCAAAGGGTATATTTTCAAATTCGTATGTAACAAGATCAACTTCATTAATAAAATTATTTATCGTTGCATCATCATCATACTGACCAAAAATAAATTTAGTAGCAAAGTGTTTTCCGGGTGCATCAGGATCATCACTTAATATGACAGTTTGTATATCTATTTTTTTTGCAGCATCTGCTAAAAGACTTCCTAATTGTCCACCACCGATAATGCCAAGTGTGGGTGTATTCATGAGTTATGGTTTTTGTTTAACAGCTTTTGATTGTTTACTTCGATAATTTTTTAAATTTTTCTTAATTTCTTTATTCGTAAGTGCAATTATGGATGCTGCATATAAACCAGCATTAATTGCTCCATCTTCACCAATTGCAACACTGCTAACAGGAATGCCTTTTGGCATTTGTACTATTGATAATAAACTATCTAATCCTTTTAATTTACGACTTTCTACTGGTACACCGATTACAGGTATAGTTGTCAATGACGCAATCATTCCTGGTAAATGTGCAGAACCTCCTGCTCCGGCAATAATTATAGAAATATTATTATCTTCAGCTGCTTTAGCAAATTTAAACATTCTCTCTGGTGTGCGGTGTGCAGAAACAATTTTGGTTTCAAACTTAACTTTCAGTAATTTTAAAATTTTTTCACAATTTTTCATGGTAGCATAATCAGACTTACTACCCATCACAATTGCTACCTTATGTTTTGTTGATGCTGACGTCATTTTTATTTTATTGTATCAATTCAAAGATGATTCGACACATTATTACATAATGATATCGTGAACGTTACTTTCGCGGGCTCCTGCTTTAGAAATAAAAACAAATTTACAATTGCCTTGCATTTTCTTAATATTTTTATGACCAGTGTAACCCATAGAAGATTTTAAACCCCCAACAAGTTGATACGCTACATCTTCTATTTTACCTTTGTATGGAACCATCCCTTCCACACCTTCTGCCACTAATTTTTTTGCATTCTTTGTTTCTTCTTGGGAGTACCGATCAAAAGAACCTTTTTGCATTGCCCCTACAGAGCCCATACCTCTATAGGATTTAAATTTCTTACCTTTGATTGTTAATAATTTTCCTGGTGATTCCTCAGTGCCAGCAAATAAAGACCCTATCATACAGGCACTTGCGCCACCTGCTATAGCTTTTGCAATATCACCTGATGTTTTTATTCCTCCATCTGCAATAACTGGAATTTTAAATTTTTTGGCAGCCTGAAATGTATCCATTATAGCTGAAAGCTGAGGAATACCAACACCAGTTACAACTCTTGTTGTACAAATTGATCCTGGGCCAATACCAACTTTAATAGCATCAGCACCAGCACTAATTAAATCTGATGCAGCTTTTTTTGTAGCAATATTTCCAACAATAAGAGGTGTTTTCTTTAAAACTTTTTTTGCTTTCTCAATAAACTGTAAAGTTGTTTTTGTGTGCGCATGAGCAACATCAATAAAGACTATATCAACACCAACTTTTAATAATTCTAATAGGCGCAAATAAGCATTATTTTCCACACCAATTGCAGCACCTACAGCAATCTTTTTATCAGAATTAATTACAGCATTTTCAAATTTTTTTGAATTAACTTTAAAGCTATGAACTTTTTTAACTTCATTTGCTTGTTTATCAATTGGCATATTACGGTGAATCACACCAAGACCACCATTTAGTGCGAGATGGATAGCCATCTTATTCTCTGTCACAGTATCCATTGCAGCTGAGAGTATAGGAATGTGTAATTTTACTTTTCCAATTGTAATCGATGTATCTACGTCTTTTGGTTTGATCTCAGAATACGCTGGTGAAAGCAGAACATCATCAAAAGTAACGGAATAATTAGTATTTATTTGGTAGGCCATTTCCAACTGTATTTATTTTGTTTCGATTTGTAAAATAAATAGTTCAAATAAAACTTTTTGAACCCCTTCTCCTTAAATTTTATATTCGAAGTTCTGTGTTGTAGGGTTAATCTTAATTAATCTTGCCCCATTTCGAATATGATAATGGGTAGCAACGGGAGTTAAAGGAGAAATAGTAATAATACTTTCAAACTGCTCTTTTGATTTAATATATTTTTGGAGTTCTTTCATAATTTTTTTCCCTGCCCCTTTTTTAAAAGACCATAAAGTATAGGCTACTGGAATGCTTGCTTTATCCTCCTCAACACTCATCAAATCCATTTCTTTAATGGTTGCTGGTATTTCATTTGTAAAGGCAAAGCATGCAATACCCTCGATATCATCCTTATATTTAAGCCCAAAAATTTTTCTTCCTTTTGATGTTCGAAAATCATTATCAAGTTCTGGACGAACAGGATCATCAGCAGGATTTACACCTTCTAGTTCTACTAGTTCAGTTTTTTTAATCCAACTAAAGAAATCAAATTCGTATTTGTATTTGCCAATTTGCATTTTAAAGTAAGATGAGCTTTATAAGATTTCGAAAATAAAGATAGTGAATATTATTCTTTTTAAGTGATTTGCCAAACACTTTAGTATCAAATTTTACTAATATCTTATTTGATAGATATTAACGAATCTCATATGATTAATTTGTTATCGTGTTCTTAAAGATAAGGAGCTAAAAAAATGAGTCCCCCAACACTTTAAGGGTGGTGTCCACAACCAAAGCCAACTAAGCAATTAAAGCAGACCTTTTTTTAAAAGGCCTCGCATTAGGTGATGAGCCGAATTTATAAAACCCCCAATATACGGGGGTTTTTTTATTCTAACTTCTTGAACAAATTAAAAAAAACGTCAAAACAATTAAGTAATATAAAATTCTTATTCTTTAAAATGTCTTCTAGGTCTTCTATTCAAAATATTCTTAAATTATCCATTCCTATTTTTTTTGCAAACTTAGTTATTCCTATTGTAGCTATAGTTGATACAGGATTAATGGGTAATCTCGACAATCCGAGTTATCTTGTAGCTACAAGTATTGCGGCAAGTGTCTTTTCTATTCTTTTTGGAAGTTTTGGTTTTTTACGATCAGGTACGGTTGGAATGATTGCACAAGCAGATGGATCAAGTGATTACCAAGAGATTGTAAATATTTTTTTACGAAACATTGCTTTTGTCATTATAATTTCTTTTATATTAATCATTTTACAAGGTTATATTTATCAATTTGCCCTATCTGTATTTGAATTATCATCTGAAACAAAAAAATATTTTAAAGATTATTTTACCTTTCGTATTTACTCCTCTTTTGGCGAGCTAACGATTTTTGTGATCACAGGATTGTTTATTGGTTTACAAAAAACAAAAACATCAAGTCTTATTGTCGGGTTTTATTCTATTGCCAATATAATTTTAAGCTTAGTCTTTGTTTTATATTTTAATTTAAATGTTTTGGGTGTTGCCTTAGGCACACTCGTAGCTTCAACGCTGACAATGATAATCTTTATATTCTATACATTCTATGATCTAAGCAAAATGACTAAATTGGAATTCAATACAAAAAAAATTTTTAATTTCAGTAAAGTAAAAAATATTTTTAATATTAATTTTAATATATTTATCCGGTCTCTTCTTCTTGCTTTTGCCTTTTTATATTTTACTTATCTTGGTAATTCTATCAGTGAAGAAACAGTAGCAGCAAATACCATTTTGCTAAATTTTATTATGTTATCAGCTTATGTTCTTGATGCTTATGCTTTCTCTACAGAAGGTATTGTTGGCTATTCTATTGGATCAAAAAATAAACAATTATTAAGAGATATCATAAAAAATTCCTTTATTCTAAGTACGTTAACCGGCTTGGTAATATGTGTAATCTTTTTCTTTAGTAAAAATTATTTCATTATTACAATGACGGATTTACCTGATATTCGAGAGATTAGTTTTTCATTCTCCTACTGGGTAATCATTATTCCTTTTGCAGCTTCTTTTTGTTTTCAATTTGATGGTATCTTTGTTGGCGCTTCGCAAACAACAGAACTGCGTAATGCGATGATCGTATCTGTCGCCATCTATATTGTTGTCTCTTTCTTTTTAATAGCAAGTTTTGGGAATACAGGATTATGGCTATCTCTCTGCCTTTTCTTTATTGCAAGAGCACTCACTTTATTTGTCTATATGCCTAGAATTTATGGCCGCATCCAAGAATAATTCTATTAAATTAAAAAAAAATACTTAAAAAGACACATAATTATACAAATAGGTCGGCCACTAGCCCTATTTTAAAATAAAAAAGGCCAAATGTTATTAAAAGATTTTATGTTTGTAAGTTTGGTCAAAATAAAAAAATATTTAATCAATCTTTTTCTATTTTTATTTTTCAGTTGTTTTTTTTCTTCTTCTACTAAAGCAGCATCATATGACAGTGTCTTTTATGCATTACCAGCCGATAAATCAACACACGCAAGATTTCTTAGAGGTATAGATTTTGATACCGATGGAGATAATATGTATATATCGGGAGATAATGTAGCTCAAGTTGGTTTGAATAATGGTGATTTTGACATAACGGATGTTGATGAGACTTTGGATAATATGGAAACCCCAGATGACATCGCTCCTCAAGATATTAAATTTAATAATGATGGTAGCAAATTATTCACAGCACCTCATGGAACTTCAGTTATGAGACAATATACTCTAAGCACACCTTGGGATGTTTCTACAGGAACACAAAGCGCTACTTATTCACTACCAAATCGTGCAGGTAGCGCTGCTTATGGTTTAGAATTCAATACAGATGGCACTCTTATGTTTACCACTGATGCGAATGGTGGTAACACTTCAGGTCCTGATGAGATTGATGTATACGAATTATCTACTGGATTTGATATAAGTACCGCATCTTATAAGACTAGTCTCGATATCACTAATAATACTAAGGACCCAAAATCATTGGTTTTTAATCCTGATGGAACAACGTTATTTATTTTAGATGGTACAAGTGTAGATGAGTACGTCTTTACGACTGCTTTTGATATTACAACTGCTACCTACGTAGATACATTTTCCACTGGTGCTACTAACCCTCATAGCTTAGCATTCAATACTACTACTGGCTTAAAATTATTCGTATTAGAAAATAATAGAAATGTTAAGCAATACTCATTACCTGGAAAGTATAATTTGAATTTACCAACCTTGAGCTCTTCTTCGCCAGCAGATAATGCTACCGGTGTTTTAATAGATGCTAATATAGTTCTAAATTTTAGTGAACCGATGGATGTAGAAAGTGGCAATATAAAAATTTATAAAACATCTGATAATTCTCTTGTTGAAACAATAGATGTCACCAGTAGTCAAGTTACAGGTACTGGAACAACAGCGATAACAATTAATCCTAGCTCAGATTTTGAATATAATGTTGAATATTATGTTTTAATTGATGCCACAGCTTTTGATGATGGAAGTGATGCTTCTTATGCTGGTATAACGTCAACAACGGCTTTAAGTTTTACTGTTAGCGATGATAGGTTGGATCCAACAACAATTAAAGATGTTGTAGGCTCCATAGATGCGCAAAGTGAATTAGCAAAAAACTATATTAGTCAGTCTATTGATACTGTCTCAAATCGTTTACGATTTTTAAGACAAAATAGATTAAGTGATTCTTTGTCGAGCCAAGGTTTACAATTAGATATTGATAATACCATTCTTGCCTCATTAGCAAATGATAATATAGAAAAAAATGCCAATTCCATGATGCCGAATAATTGGTCTGCATGGACATCTGGGTCAGCTTATGTATCAAAAATTGGTGATAGTATAAATTCATCATCGCAAGAAACTGAAGGTCAAGCAGTGGCATTAGGGTTTGATAAAAAATTAAGTGATAGTGATTTTCTTGGTTTTGCTATTCAGTATGGTCAAAGCGATACGGATATTGGAACAAATGGAACAAGTGTTGATAGTGAAAATATGAATTTCTCTATTTACCGAACAAGGCCACTTGATAATAATAATTTTATCGAAATATTGTTAGGCATAGGATTAATAGAAAGTGATTTGAAAAGAGTCCATAATTCTAGTGTATTAACTGGCTCCAGGGATGGAACACAAATATTTGGTTCCATCAATTACGGTAAAACAATTGATCGCGGTGATTTTAATATAAAACCAATTGGACGTCTTGATTTAGGTTATACTAAACTTGATGACTACAAGGAGACTGGAATAAATGCTTTGTATTATGCAAGTCAGAGAATTGAGAGTGGATTAGCCTCATTTGGTTTTGAAGTTAGTGATAATATTCAACTTAATGAAAATAAATTTCAACCATTTGGATCACTTAAATTTATTACTGATTTTAGTAACAAATCTGATGCCAAGATCAATTATGTAACAGATACTTCAACAATTTATACTTACACACAAAAAGCAAATTCAAATCATTTAATAAGCTCCATGATTGGATTGACATATACCGCTGGAGATTATTTAAATATTAATTCCAGTTATAGTAGAGTTCAAGGTAACAGGAGTGAACGTAGAGATACTATAGACTTTGCTATTAACTTTATTTCAAACCGTGAGACGCAATACAGCCTGTCATTAGCTGGTAATGAAAATGCAGAGGCTAAACTTGGTATATCAAAAAATATATATGGTTTTGACTTAGGATTTAATGCTAATCAGTCTATTAGTAATAATTCTAATCAAGAAGCAGAATTAATACTGAAGTATAATTTTTAAAAATACTAATTCAGTTTATCTTTACGGTAATTAGATCGTATTTCGTCAAGTAGGATTGATTTTGACTTATCTTTTACATGCCAAAAATCCCAACCATTACAACTTGGTAGTCCTTGTATCTTTGCTCCCATTTGATGAATAGAACCTGTTAAATCTTTAATTTTAAGTGTTCCATCAATACTAACTGTTGCTTTAAAGCGTTCTTTTTTATCTGTTAATACTGCACCTGGTGGAATAATTCCTTGCTCGACTAATTCACCAAAAGGTACTTTTGGTAATTCTTTTCTGCTCTTTGCAATAGTGACAACTTCTTCTTTCAATACTTTTGTATTCTTTAATCGTTCTTTTGAAAGTTTAACATAATCTTTATCTTTTTCTATGCCAATAAAGTTACGTTGTAATTTCTTTGCAACAACAGCTGTTGTTCCGCTTCCTGAAAAAGGATCAAGCACAAGATCACCTTTATTAGTTGAGGCTAATAAAATTCGGTAGAGTAGAGCTTCTGGTTTTTGCGTTGGGTGTGATCGTTGATTATTATCTTTTCGTAATCTTTCTTTTCCTGAACAAATAGGAATATACCAGTCACTACGCATTTGTTTTCCTTCATTTAGTTCTTTGAGGTTTTGATAGTTAAATGTGTATTTTGCTTCTCTTGATGTTGTGCACCACAATAATGTTTCATGGGCATTTGTAAAACGTGTACCACGAAAGTTTGGCATGGGATTTGTTTTATGCCAAATAATATCATTTAAAATCCATAAGCCTTCATCTTGAATCCTAGAACCGACACGTAAAATATTATGATAACTTCCTATGACCCAAAGAGCTCCACCTTTTTTTAAAACACGTTTACATTCACTAAGCCATGCATTGGTAAATTGATCATATTCTTTATATGTATTAAATTTATCCCAATCTTGTGTGACAGCTTCCACTGTTGTTTGATCAGGTCTGTATAATGTATCCTTTAATTGAAGATTATACGGTGGATCAGCAAAAATAAGATCAACAGAATGATCTTTTAATTTTTTCATTTTCTTAATGGAATCACCTAAAATAATTTGATTTTTCTTCATAATTGATAAAAAGAATCTTTAAGCAGATATGGAATCAGGTCAATTGAGTTATCAACAGGTGGAATCTTTAGGTAGGGATAACCTTAAAATTTAGGTTAAAACAAAAAAAAGGAGGTCCGAAGACCTCCATAATTATTCATCAATTGGGAGGAATGATGAAATATTTATTATACATAGTATTTGTCGCATCTTTTTGTAGCATAATAAAATGATACTTATTATGCATTCTATGCATATTAAAATTATGAATACTGTATTTTTTTTGATAGTGATTTGATTGGCTCAAATGTTTTACGGTGTTGTGCTGTTATACCATTTTCGTAAATTGCATTAATATGTTGTTTGGTTCCGTATCCAGAATTTTTTTTCCATCCATACACTCTAAATTTCCTATCATACAAACTCATTAATCTATCTCGATGAACTTTTGCTATTATAGATGCTGAAGCAATTGATAAAGATATTTTATCACCACCAACTACTGATTTTTCATAAATATTTTTATAATTAAGTGAAAAATTACCATCTATAATTATACTTGCATTAGATTTGTTAAATTTATCCAAAACTCTTTTCATTGAAATTCTTGTTGCCTCTAAAATATTAAATTTATCAATTTCATTTACACTTGCAAAACCCAAGTGAAACTCAATGATTTTGTCTTCTTGAAGTTGTTTGAATAATGAGAATAATGTTTTTCTTTGTTTTTTTGTATGTTTTTTAGAATCTGTGATTTTAATATTTTCAGGTAACGTATCATAGCTATTAAATAAGCAACCACAACTCACAACAGGTCCAGCTAATGGACCTCTGCCTACTTCATCTAGACCTATTACAGGACCTTTAATAGATTTTTCTATAGAGAAGTCAGTCACTACTTTTCATTTAAGCGTGGCATAATTTCAACAAAGTTACATGGCTTATGTCTTATATCTAATTGGTATTGAAGAATTTCATCCCAACCATCTTTACATGCACTAGTTGAACCTGGTAGGCAAAATACATAAGTGGTATTTACAAGAGCTGCAACTGCTCGTGATTGTATTGCCGATGTTCCTATTTTATTAAAGCTTACTTGCCTAAATAATTCACCAAAACCATCAATGTGTTTACTAGCAATCTGTTTGATTGCTTCAGGAGTTGTATCTCTTCCAGTAAGACCAGTTCCACCTGTAGTTATAATACAATCTATTTCATTATCAGATGATAATTCCTCTAGAGTTTTTTTTATTTTACTAACATCGTCTGGAATTATTATTCTTTTAACCATTTGATGACCAGCCTTAGTGATACGTTTTACTAAAGTGTCACCTGAGGTATCATTCTCTTTTGTTCTCGAATCTGAAATAGTAATTATTGCTATATTAATAGAAACAAAATCTAAAGAAGAATCAATTGGCATTACTTACTTAATAAAGTGGATCATCACCATTAGCTAGCATTTTTAATGATCTCATTTCTTTTTTATTTTTATTTTGATAAATCCAATATTTTGTGAGTATTTTTTCTATAAACCATCTTGTTTCTCTAGATGGAATACTTTCCATAAAGAATAACGGATCACCTAAATAATTTGTTTCCCTTTTCCACTTCTGAAGATTACCTGGACCTCCATTATATGCTGCTGCAAGATAAATTAAATTTCTTGATACAACCTCTAAATCTAATAAATAGGTTATATACTCTTGACCAACTTCTAAATTAATTTCTGGATTTTTTAAAATATTACTATTATTTCTTTTAACATCTTTACTTTTTGTAATAAATTTTGCAGTTGAAGGAAGTACCTGCATCAAACCCATTGCCCCATCTTTACTTTTTGCGTTAGTATTAAACATTGATTCTTGATGCATAAATGCATGTAATAATTCTTTTTCTAATTTAAATCCATCACGAGGTTTCCATACACTAGTTGGATAATAAAGGTGTACGGGTACATTCATGCCAAATTGTTCTAATTTGTTGACTATTTTTAGTTGCGTATATGCTAGATCAAAGTTTTCTGCTATGCTTATGGACTCTTGTGCTATTTCTCTATTTAGAACTGAATTAATGTGTACAATTTCCTTTTCCAATTCCTCTGCAAAACCAACTTGAATAAGGGATTGAAGTCTTTTTCCTGCTGGAAGATTTAAAAGCTTACTATTATTTTTATCAAGATTTTTCTGCTGGAACCATTCGATTTTTTTTTCAACACCTAATATTTCTAAAGCCAGCATTCCATAAAAACTATTTGGATTATTTGAAGCTCTTTTTAACCAAAAATTGATATCATCATATTTTCCAAGTTTTGCGTAAGCTCTTGCTGTCCAAAAACTACCAGAAGTTTGATGCCAAGCATCATCTTTTAAACTTATCGAAAATAATGAGAAAAAATTTGCTGAGTCTTCATACCTTTCAAGTCTCCATGATGATAAACCTGCTGTCCATGCAGCATATGGCACATATTGTGCAGAATTCACTAATGCTTCTGAAGCAAATTGTATTGCTAATTCATTTTTATTTGCTAGAAAATATCCCTTAGCTATAAGTTCTTTTTGTTGATCAATTTCTACTTGATCAAGTAGAAGTTTTACGTCACGTTGATTAAGTAACTGTACAGCTCCTGTTGGCCAACCTCTATTTACTCTAGATTTTATTCCATTGATTAATTTCTTTTTTTCACTTCTCTGACTATTTGATAACTTTTTATTACTTTTGTATTTGGTTTTTTTTATCGAATTTACTTTTTCAGATTCAATTCCTATTGGCAACGAAGGTTTAGTTGGACTTTTATATCCTGGAGGCATTCTTTTTATAGCTAACCTGTAAATTCTTTTAGCTTGTGGATGATCATTGTATTTCTTGAGCCAATAGTACAATTCTAAATATTTAGATGTATAACAATTAGGATGCAGAAATTTTTGCGCGTATATATGCCCTAGTAAAGTTTTGTTTTGTATTTTTAAGATAAATCTATTTGCACTTTTCCACTTACATTTTTCTTGGAAATAATAAGCTTTTTGATAATTTTTCACATCTTCTTCACTTAAAATTTTTGATGAGAAAATATCATTGTATTTTTGTGCTATATCAGTTTGAAATGAATGAGCATTTGGAATTATAAATATGCAAATACATAATATTAATAAAAGAGAATTAAAAAACTTAATCATCATTTAGTTTTTTTTGTAACATTTGCAAATCTTCCCATGAAGCTTTTTTATATTGTGGTGAACGTAATAAAAATGCTGGGTGATATGAAGCGATAGTATAAATTGTTTTATTTAACTTTAATGATTTATATTCATGCCATTTACCCCTTAATTTTCCAAGAGCTAATGGTGTAGATAAAATAGCTTTTGCTGCAACACCTCCTAATAAAAAAATAAATTTTGGATCTACAATATCTATTTGTTTTTGTAAGAATGGTAAAAATTCTAAAATTTCCTCATCAGTTGGTGTTCGATTATCTGGCGGTCTCCAATTTACAACATTCGTAATATAAACATCTTCTCGATTTAGATTTATAGCCTTTAACATTTTGTTTAAAAGTTGTCCGGCTCTCCCAACAAAAGGAATGCCTTTTTCATCTTCGTCTTTTCCAGGAGCTTCTCCAATAAACATTACTTTTGCATTTAGAGTACCATCATAGACAACTAATTTTTTAGATGATTTTTGAAGAGGTGTTTGATGACTTTTAATACTATCTATAACTTTATTAATATTTAATATTTTATCATTATCCCCATTAATAACATGTTGTTTATGGTTTTTTTTATTATCTTCAAACCAATTTCTTGGAGAATCCTGAAGAAAGTAAGTAACACCTGAATTCTTTATAAATTCTAAATTTTTCTTATTTGATTGATTCATTATAATTTAAGATTATCTAATTGTATTGTAACTATCCATTTTTTTAAATAATAAATTTTATGAAAAAACTCATTTATATCAGTATATTTCTCTTTTTTTCAACCTCAATATCCGCACTCACAAGTTCATCATTCTTGATTTCTCAATTAGCATTCAAAAATTATGACTATCCAAGAAGTTTATCTGGTTTAAAAATTAATGAAAATAATTTTTCAAATAGTAATCTTTTAGATAAAATTATTGCAGCAGTAATTGTTGAAGATTTATCTACAGCTAACGAATTATCTAGTCAATTAATAACCAAAGATAAAGACAATCAAGAAGCATATATAGTTAAACTTACTTATCTATATATAAATAAAAAATTTAATAAAATTAAAAATTTATATAGTGAAACAAAAAACAAAAATGAATTAATTGATTTTCTTTTTTTTAATAATAATGAACTAAAAAACAAATCCACCATAAGTAATTCTTTAATTGACATAGTCACCTCTTCATTTTCTAATGCTGAACAACTTTCACTAAATTATAATTTTCTTTTATTTTATACTTCTCTTGCTAAAATTATGGATGAAAATAATGATCGAGCAATATTAATTAAAGGAGAATTATTTCAAAATGTTGAACAGTATACAGTTGCAAGAAAAATTTTTGATAAAATTACAATCTCAAGCCCTTATTATCTTGATGCGCAAAGAAGTTTGGCAATTAATTACTCTTATGATTACGAATATGACGATGCTATTAAAAATATTAAAATTATATTGGAAAAAAATGATAATAATTATTCACTTAAAAAGATTCTAGCTGACTTTTATCGAGTTAAAAAAAAATATGAACTTGCTATCCCAATTTATACTGAAATGATAAAAGAAAAGAAAGAAGACCTATGGAATATTTATTACATGAGAGGTGTTTGTTATGAGCGACTTGATGAGTGGGACAAAGCTGAAAAAGATTTTCTAATTTCTCTTGAAATTAAACCGGAATCACCAAATGTTTTAAATTATTTGGCTTATGGATGGGTTGAAAGAGAGATTAAACTTGATGAATCTCTTATGATGTTAAAGGCAGCCTACAATGCTAATCCAGAAAGTTTTTACATAATTGATAGTCTTGCTTGGGCTTATTTTAAAAAAAATGATTTAAATGAAGCGGCAAGATTAATGGAGAAAGTAATTGATCTTGCACCTGGAGAAGCAATATCTCTAGACCATCTGGGCGATATCTATTATGCTATGAATAGAAAAAGAGAAGCAATACATTTTTGGAAACAAGCTTTAGAATTAGCTGAACCTGAGGATGAAATTGAAGAAAAAGTTCGAAGCAAATTAGATAGATTCAATGCTGGATAAAATAGTAGAAAAATCTCCTGCTAAAATTAATTTATTTTTAAAAATTGTTAATAAACGTGATGATGGCTTTCATAATATTAGAACGGGTATTACGTTTATTAACTTATATGATGAAATAACTGTTAATCCTCATAATAAATTTGAAGTAAATTATATTGGATTGTTTGCACCAAAAAATAATCAATTTAAAGATTGTATCATTGAAAGACTTTTTGATTTTTTAAAAAAAGATAAACCTAATCTTCTTTTTACAATATCAAAAAACTTTCCATATGAAGCAGGATTAGGTTCTGCATCTTCAAATGTTGCAACTGTTATAAAAATTTTAGAAAATATGGAATTAATAGATAAAAAAAATATATTTGATTATATTAACCTTGGATCTGATATTCCTATTTTTTTAAATCAAAAAGATTCACTCGTAAGAGGTAAGGGCGAATTAATTGCAAATATTCATTTTCCTAAATACTATTTTTTAATAATTAGACCTTCATTTAAATGTTCGACAAAAAAAATGTATGAATCTTTTCAAACTACTGACTTTGATTATAATATTGATTACGATTTAGAGGAAATCAATGATCAGGATTCTGGTAATGATTTTGAAAAAATTTTAAAAAAAAATGAACCTGAATTTTCATCTATAATTGATTTTCTGCAAGAAAATGAAAACGTTATATTTTCAAGACTAACTGGAAGTGGATCATGTATTTATAGTGTATTTGAAAAAAAAGAGCATGCAGAAAATGCTCAGAAAAATTTTAGACAAAGTTTTTCTGATCTATGGACACATGTAAGTGAAAACAACCTAACTAACTTATTTTAAATTCTTTCTTAAATTCTTCTAGAGAAATTATTTCATTAATTGGTTTATCCCATCTAATTCTATGAATTCTTGGAAAGCGCATGGCGACTCCTGATTTATGTCTGTTGCTTGAAAAAATATCATCAAATGCTATTTCTAAAACAATTTCTTTTTTTACCTCTCTTACTGGGCCAAATTTATTGGTAGTATTATTTCTAATAAATTTATCTAAAACTAATAGTTCTTTATCAGTGTAGCCTGAATATGCTTTTCCTATAGGTACTAAATCGTTTCCTTTCCAAATTCCAAAAGTAAAATCTGAATAATAAGATGACCTTTTTCCATGTCCCCGCTGAGCATACATTAAAATAGCATCAACAAGTTTTGGATTTTTTTTCCATTTATACCAATACCCCTTTTTTCTTCCAGGTAAATATTCACTATTTTTAAGTTTAATCATTACCCCTTCATTTAAATCATCATTAAAATTATTTTTATATTTTGATAATTCTCTCCAGTTTGAGAACGTTATGATTGAAGATAAATCAATTTGATTACTTTTATTCTCTTTTTGAAATTTTTCTAAAAATTTTCTTCTTTCAAATAAAAATAATTTTCTTAGATCTTTACCTTTATAAAAAAGGATATCATAAGCTCGAATGAAAACAGGAAATTTTTTTTGTAGCTCTTTCGATGCTTTTTTTCTGTTTAATCTTTGCTGCAAATCATTAAAACCATAGGGTTTAAATTTCTTACCTACGAGCAATTCTCCATCAATTACAGCATCTCCTTTAGTAGTTTCAATTATTTCTGGGAAAGCAGATGATATATTATCTCCTGTTCTTGAATATAGTGCAACTTTTTTTGACGAAACCATAAGTTGAACCCTAATTCCATCCCATTTATATTCTGCTTGAAATTCACTAGCCTTTAATCGATTAAAATCTTTTTCCTCATCAATTGGATTAGCAAGCATCATGGGGTGAAATAATTTTTTAAAATCAATTTTAGGTTTTTTGGTTTCATTTCTTAACCATCGAAATAAATTTTCATAAGGAAATTCTAACCCATGCCAAATTTCTTCAATCTCATTTACAGATTTTTTATAAAGGTCAGCCAAGGAAGTTTTTACTAACCTTTCCGAAACACCAATCCTTAGTCCACCAGTACAAATCTTAATTAAAGTCCATCGCTCGTTATGAGATAGTTGATTTAAAATTTTACCAAACTCTTTATTTATCTCAGACTTTTTAATTTTTTTTATATTATCTATTAAAGAAGATAAATTTTGTGCTTTACTAGCTGCTTTTTTTGGCCAAATTAATGATATAGTTTCTGCTAAATCACCAACATAATCATAAGAAAAATCAAACAAATGTTGATCGACTTGTTCATAAACAAGTTCTCTAAGCTTAGATGCTTTAATAAATTTGAAAGAAAGTTGGTCTGATAAAATTGCAAGCGCGTATGCTCGATTTATATCAAGTGTTTTAAAATAATCTTGAAGTAGCTTAATTTTAGTATTGCGACTTGGTGTTAAAATTAAATTGTGCAGAAGAGAAGAAAATTCTTTCATTCTATTTCCTCATCATTTCTTCCCTGTATTGAAAGGGGTTTTGATAAAAGATTTTGTTTCTTACAATAATATACTAATGCATCTTCCTGACCATGAGTAACTAATATATTTTTTGCATTTGATTTATTAATTGTATCTAATAATTCATTCCAATCGCTGTGATCACTAATAATTAATGGTAGTTCTATACCTTGTTGTTTTGCCCTTTGTTTTACTGTCATCCATCCACTTGCCATACATATTATAGGATTAGGAAACCGTCTTGACCAACGATCTTTTAACGCTGATGGAGGCGCAATAATAATTTTACCCTCATAAAAACTTTTATCCTTTGAAGAGACTTTTTCAAACTTTCCAATATTAATTTTTTCTTTTGAATAATATTGGCATAACTTTTCTAGAGAGCCATGAATATAAATTGTCTCATTATATTTCTGCTGGCGTAAAAGATTCATTACTCTTTGCGCTTTGCCAAGTGCATACGCACCAACAATATGAGAATTATTTTTATTTATTTTTATAGAATGTATGAGTTTTTTAATTTCATCTTTAGGATCTGGATGTTGAAATATAGGTAAGCCAAATGTTGCTTCGGTAATTAAAGTATCACATTTAACCAGTTTGAAATTTTTACATGTTTCATCTTTTCCTACTTTATAATCACCTGTGATGACTAAACGGTGATTATCTTTCTCAATTAAAACTTGAGCACTCCCCAAAATATGTCCTGCAGGATAAAGAGTAAAATCATAGTTTTTAATTGAATATTTTTGTCCGTATCGAAGAGAAGTAAATTTCTTGGCACATTTATTTCCGTAACGAATTTTCATTATGTCTATTGTTTGTCTAGTAGCAATAACATGATCATGTCCAAATCTGGCATGATCTGCGTGACCATGTGTAATAATTGCTATTTTTTTCGGTAATATTGGATCTATATGTACATTTATATCTTTGATAAATAGCTTATGATTAATGAAATCCATATGAATATAAATAAATCGAATCCCTTATTATTACACCCCCTAACCAAGTGGATGAAGAAAAAAAAATGGTCCTGGTTTCCCCATCAAATTGAAACATTTCATCATGTTCGAAGCGGATCTGATGTTGTTGTATTTGCTCCTACTGGAGCTGGCAAAACTTTGACAGGATTTATTAATCCGATAGATGATTTAATAAAGTCTAAAAAATTTAAAGGTCTTCATACCCTCTACATTTCTCCATTAAAGTCTCTTGCAAACGATATTGTGAGAAATTTAGAAAAACCTATTAAAGAGCTTGATTTAAATATTTCATTTCAAGTAAGAACAGGTGACACAACACCATATAAAAAACAAAAACAAAGACAAAAACCTCCTAATATTCTTATTACAACTCCAGAGTCACTTGCATTGTTAAATTCGTATGAGAATGCGAAAGAATTTTTTCAAAATCTAAAATATATAATTATCGACGAGATACACACTTTTTTGGATAATAAGAGAGCTGATCTTCTAAGTTTAAATATTGAAAGATTACAAACTTTCTCTCCAAATTTACAAAGAATAGGGTTATCCGCAACTCTCAAAAATAAACAAGATGCTAAAAAATGGCTTTGTCGAAAAAAATCAAAAATAGTTTCTTATGATAATTCAGTTTTACCTAAAATTAAAATCCTAGAATCAAAAGAACGTATTCCTTGGTCTGGTCATATGGCTACGTATTCTATTAATGAAATCTATAAAGAAATAATGAAGTCAAAATTAACAATTATTTTTGTTAATACGAGGGCGCAAGCTGAATATATGTTTAAAAACTTATGGTTAATTAATAAGAAAAAATTAAAAATTGCTGTTCACCACGGTTCATTAGAAAAAAACTTACGTTTAAATGTAGAAAATAATCTTAGCAAAGGATTAGTTGACTGTGTTGTTGCGACATCTTCTTTAGAACTTGGATTAGATTACGGAGATGTAGAAAAAATTATTCAAGTTGGAGCACCAAAAGGAATTAATAGATTATTGCAACGCGTGGGAAGATCAAATCATAATCTAAACACTCCCTCAAAAGCAATTTTAGTACCAACTAATCGTTTTGAGTTTATTGAAGCAAAGGCTGCTATTGAAGAAATAAAAAATAATAACTTAGATAAAATTGATTTGAAAGAAGGAAGTTTTGATGTTGTGGCTCAACATATTTTTGCAACGGCTTGTGCAGGGCAATTTAATATTAATGATCTCTACATAGAAATTATAAAAGCATATCCATATAAATATCTAAATTTTAATGATTTCAAGGAATTGATCAATCTCATACAAGATGGAGGATATGTTTTAAAAAATTATGATCAATTCAAGAGAATCTCCCACTTAAGAGAAAATAAAAATATTTATAAATTAGTAAATAAAAAAGAATCACTAAAATACCGTATGAATGTTGGAACTATAATTGAAAATCCCATGTTAAAAATAAAACTTGGTACAAAGACCTTGGGAAATATAGAAGAAGTTTTTATTCAAAACCTTTCTCAAGGTGATTCATTTATATTTGCTGGTCAAGTATTAGAATTTCAATCAATGAAAAATAATTTAGTACAAGTTAAAAGAAGTAAATCTTTAATTTCAAAAATTCCATCATACTCTGGTGGAAGAATGCCCTTATCAACAAATTTAGCAAACTCAGTTAGGTCTTTATTAGCAAAAAGTAATATGTGGGATTTATATCCAGATCAAATTACTGAATGGTTAAAAAGACAAAAAGAAATATCTAAAATTCCAAAAAAAGATGAATATCTAGTGGAACAATTCCCCCGAAAAAAAATTTTTTATACTGTTATCTATACTTTTGCAGGATGGCATGCAAATCAAACACTAGGCTTTTTATTGCTAAGAGGCTTTAAGGAATCTAATTATAAACCTTTAGGATTTGTTGCGAATGATTATGCTATTGTTTTATGGTCTTTAAAAGAAGTTAAAGAAATTAAGAAAATTCTAAATATAGGATTGTTAGATAAACATTTAGATAATTATCTTGAAGAAACTTCAATAGTGAAAAGATTGTTTAGAGATAATGCAATTATATCTTGTTTAATAGAAAGAAGGTTGCCAGGAATGGAAAAAACGGGGAAGCAAGTTTTATTTAGCTCTGATCTAATTTATACGGTTCTCAAAAAAAATGAACCAGATCATATTCTTTTACAATCATCATATGAAGACGCAAAAAAGAATATGATAGATTATGATAGATTAGAGAAAATTTTAAACAAAATTGATAAAAAAATTATATTAAAGAAACTAACAAGTATATCACCCTTGGCAGTTCCAATTATTCTTGAAATAAATAGAGAAAATTTATCAAAAAAGGAAACTGAAGATTATATTTTAGAGGATTTAGAAAAAGAAATATTAAAAGAGGCCAATGTACTATCAATTAATTAATTTTGGTAATGAAGAATTTTATGCATATCCAAATAAATCTCTTTATTGGAAAAGACTTAATACACTGATTGTATCAGATTTACACATTGGAAAATCTATTAGCTATGCAAAGAATAAACAATTTTTACCTCCGTATGACACAAAAGAAATATTAAAAAAACTTTTTGTTTGTTTAGATCAGATTAAACCAAGGAATTTAATTATAGTTGGAGATTTATTACACGATGTTTTTTCAACTTTGAGTTTAAAAGATCAAGACCATAAAGATCTAAGTAAATATATGAGCAATACCAATTTCATATGGATTAAAGGTAATCATGATAAAAATATACAAATTGGGGGTTTTAAAAATTTTGTAAATTATGAAATTGATAAATTTTTATTTACACACATACCTATACAAACATCTTCATTTCAAATTTGTGGTCACTATCATCCTAAAGTAAAAATTTCTCACAGAGGGAAAACTATTTTCAAATCATCTTTTGTTCATAATGAAAAAATATTCATTTTACCAAGTTTTGGAATTTTAACTGGTGGACTTGATATCAATTCTAAACAAATAAACAATGTATTAGGTAAAAAAAATTTGAATATTTATCCTATAGGGCAGGATAAAGTTTATAAATTATAATTAAAGTAATTGATAATTACGATGCTTAGTAAAATAATAAAATTCAATATAAATAATAAAACCGAAAGCAAATGCATATATTTAAAACTAGAGGATGCTTTTTTATCACCTTCTAATTCTTTATCTCTAAAATCGTTAATTTTGGGTGTTAAATAATTTCTATTAATAATAAAACTTATGGCCACTACTATTAATAAAGTAGAATTTAAAATATTACTCGAAACATAACTAAGGATTAAAGATAAAACAGCTATTATAAAACCAAATAAAAACATTCTGGGAAAAATTGTTCTTAAAAATTTACTGCTGGCATTAGCACTTAATGTGGTAAAGACTGAGGGTGAGACAACAGTCATAAAAAAAGCCATAGAACCAATTAAAATTGTTAATAAAAAATTAAGAGTATAAGTTACCATAGGTCAAATTGCTCTTCTTAAAGAGCAATTGTAATATTTATGAATTTTCAATTGCTGTTTTTAATTTTCTGTATTCCATAGAATTAGTTCCAGCTAAAGTTTCTAATTTTAATAACATTTCATTAGCTTTTTTCATATTACCAAGAGTGATATAAAGTTCTCCAAGATATTCATGTGCTCCTAAATGTTCTGGATTTGTGTCTAAAGCAATTCTATATGCTTCAAGGGCTTTATCTAGATTTGGCTCACTGTGCTTTCTATAACTAAAACCAAGTAGGTTGTATACATCAGCTTTTTTTTCACCAAGGTCTTTACGCTTAGCAATTTTTTCTAGTAATTTAATAGATTTATCAAATTTTTTGTAATAGACTAATTCGTAAGCTTTATCATATAGTTTAATTACTTGTTCACCAGCTGACATACTTGAACTATTATCATCTGAGTTAGTGCTTGCAGCAATTACGCTAGAACTAATAAATAGAAATGTAAGTAATATTCTAATCATAATTAGCAGATATGTACAATTAATCATATTTCAATATTTGGTTATTAATTAATTAGATTAATGACAGGCAATATTATATTTTTTTAATCTATAATAATTGTATGGCCATGGTGTTAAAAATCCGACTAAAAGCATTATAGGTACTATCCACCAAACAAGTTTTGCCTCTCCTAAAATTAACCAATCAACAGAGTTCATGGCAATTTCCATGGCAAGCATAGAAATAAAACTCATTGTTAAAGCTGTGTGAAAAGCTATTTTAATGGTCATTTGTCTTGATAAAATTATTGTTTCTAAAATAATACTTGTAATTAGTCCGTTTATGATAGCTAAAATCATAATTGATAGAGTAGGCCAATTTATTGCATTTAGTTGAAAATATAGGATTGTTCCAAAATCACCAATTGAGCATCCAAGTAAACACCAAAGTGTATTTTTGGCACTTCTTCTCCATGTATGTTTACATTTCCAATGAAAACGTGGAGCTGGCTTTTTCAACATTTCAGTGACAGACATTTAAATTATATTCCTTGCTTAAATTCCAAAGTATTATTTATATCATTAATTTCATAACTATCAATTGTACCATTAGTCCACTTGATTGTTATATTTTTAATGATTTCACCTTCACGTAAACCGTAATGTGCTACTGGTTCCATTTGACATAAATATCCTGAGCCTGCATCAATAGTCTTGGCATGATTTCTTAAATTTGTATTCAGAATAACTGTTGCACCTCTAGCTGGAGCACCAAAGGTGTTGAGAGGTTTGATTCTAACATAATTAGTATTTAACACATTTGCTCTAAATAAACTTAGCGGCTGAGCACCAGATTCACCATGAGAAATAAGTAATTCTAAAATTCCATCTCCATCAATATCTGCAACGGCAGCACCAGTTCCTAGACCTTGTGCTTCAAGTGCTTCATCTAATTTGATTTCTTCTAAGTTTCCTTCATCAAGAATACGAAAGAGTTTATTTGGCTGACCTATATTATTTAAAAAAATTTCATCATAACCATCATTATCAAAATCAGCTGATATAACTGTTCGTATTCTGCTTGGTGATCTAAAATTTAATGAGGACATATCGAGAAATGAATTTTTTTGTTTTACAAAAATACGATGATAACCCTCCCAGTTACTTGTTATAATATCAAGTTCACCTCTATACAAAAAATCAGTTAAAGCAGTTCCTCGACCATTTTGAAAGGTATCTTGGACATTTTTTTCAATCGCAATATCATTAAATTTACCATTATTATTTTTATATAAAAAATTTGGACCCCTCTCATTAGCCGCAAATATGTCCATATTATCAGAAACTATATGTCCTGAGATAACAGCTCTTCCTCCAGTTATTTGATCAATCCCAAGAATTGGCGCTAAGTCCTCAACTTCATTTTCATTAATTTCATAAAATCTAGTAGGGCCTCCATAATTAGCCACGTATATACCGTATTTTCCTGATCCATTTCTATCTACACAAACAACTGATCTCCCTGCAGTCAAATTTAAATTTTCTAAATTTTTTTCTAACTCAAAATAATCGAATATATTATTATTATTATCCAATAATCTATCAGAGTATTTTTTTTCTCCACTATACGTATCAGTATTTAAGAAATAAATTTCTTCAAAACCATCCTGATCAATATCACAAGCAGATACACCGATAGTATTCCTATCTTCATCGACGAATAAAGGATCTTGAATTATATTAATTAGTTTTCCATTTTTATAGCTAAGAGCTAAATTGGAGTAACCAAAACCTGCAACAATAAATTCAAAAGTTCCATCTTTATTAAAGTCCGTTACTGAAACTCCATAACTTAATCGATCATTATTGTTTTCAATTATATCTGAAATATTAGAAAAAAATTCTGCCTTAGCCATATTAGATATTAATATAATAAAAATAAAAATTAACTTACGCATTTCAAGTATTTTCAATTTGCCAATCTAATAAAAATGTCACCCATTCCAAAATTCAGATCCTCGAGAGGCATACTATTTCTAGCTTCACACATGGGTCCAGTTATTTGGTCATTTTTTATATAATCTATATCGTAAGCATCACATTTTTTTGCATTATGTAATAAGCCAATAACAAGTTTATTATCTACTGAGTAAGTATATTTTTTATTTAACTCATTACCTTCACAAAAATAATCTCGATTAACAAGTTCTGGAAAATCATTTTTATTACAAGGATTATCGATAACAATTGCATAAATATCTTTTGATTGATCTTTAAAATTAATGTTTATTTTTTTTGTTTCTGAATATTTCATAACGTCACATAAACAAGGCCAACAACATTTATAATATTGACCACAAATTTGTTCATCGTTTTGGATGTTAGTAAGGTAGATTTCATCAGGTAAAGCATCAGGTGAAAGTAATGAACCAGAGACTGGGCAATATAATTTATTAAATTGTATAAATTCTTCATATTTTAAATTTTGGTCTAAAATATATTTAAAAAATCTTGGACCAGCAGCATTTCTATTTCCATCTGGAAATATATCTGACCAATCACTAACAAGTTTCTCATATAATTTCTCATTTTGAGAATTAGATTGAGCTAAGGATACATAAGGTAAAAATAGTACGCAAAATATTAATGAAATAAATTTTAACATAAAATTTAAATAGGCTTAGCTTTACAAATGTAAATCCCTTGTTTGTATCAAACCTTGTTAATTATAATTACTTTGTTTAAAATTTGTGTTAATGTCACATACGATGAATTTGACTTATCTTGCACTAAATACTAGAGAGTATCGAATTTTTTGGGGCGTCGCCAAGCGGTAAGGCACCGGTTTTTGGAGTCGGCATTCGTAGGTTCGAATCCTACCGCCCCAGCCATACTTATTTTAACTTTTTTTAATATTATTTGAAATTTTTGAATTAATTAAATTGATAGATTTAAAAAAATAATCATAGAATGTTTGAAAAAAACTTAAATTAAAAGTTTCATTTTTATCAACACCCCAAATATTTTCTTTTTCTATCCAACCTTTTTGATGCTGATTATTATTATCTGATATTAAACACCAATCAATTTTACATTTATTTAAACTAATAAGAGATCCAGATGTTATTTCTCCAATTATTTTGCCATCCTGAGTATTATAAATCTTTAAATTTGATTTTTTTTTAGATACTATTATACCATTCCTCTCGCCTTTAATTAGACTTTTATGTATCCATCCATTGTTATTGTTGATATCAATAATTTGTCTCCAATCTTTATATTCTTCAATGATTTTTATTGGATAATTTTGTTTAATATATTTAATTATAATTGGATAATTAATACTTGGTCCAACCCTTAAATTTACATCATTTGATTTTATTGATACATATCTAGGTAAATTATAGCCAGTTTCACTTCCCAAATCGGCATAAATTTTTGAAGGTGTAATTAACAAGACATAAAAAATTAATATTTTTATTAGCATTAATATAAAACTATATATTAATATGGGTCTATTTGTTATTAAAAATATTTTTTAATTAACAGCTATTAGTAAAATGTATATTTTAGGACTTACTGCATATTCTCATGATTCATCAAGTTGTTTGATAGAGGATGGCAAAGTTATCTTTCAAGTTGACGAAGAACGATTTGACAGAGTTAAGCATTCATCTGCTTTTCCAATAAATGCCATTAATGCATGTTTAAATTTTAAAAATTTAACAATTGAAGATATAGACAAAATTACTTTTTTTTGGCAACCAAATAATGAAATAATATCTAATATTGCCCATTTATTTAAGTACTTTCCTAAATCTTTAAATCTATTTTTTAGTAAATCAGGTAGTACAGAATATAATGCAATTAAAAGAATTATTTTGAAGAAAACAATTGGTAAAAAAATTCAAAAACTATTTAAAACAAAAAAAAATTTTAATATTGATTTTATCAACCATCATATTTGTCATGCATCCAGTGTTTTCTTTGTGTCACCATATCAAGAGTCGGCAATTTTAACAATTGATGGTAGGGGAGAAAGTGTTAGTACAATGTTTGCATATGGAAAAAATAATCAAATTGATATTATTAAAGAGTTTAAAATACCAAATTCAATTGGTCATTTATATGCTTCTATCACAGATTATTTAGGATTTAAGCCTTTCTTCGATGAATGGAAAGTAATGGGTATGTCTGCTTATGGAACTGATAAATATGTAAATAATTTTCAAGATTTAGTTGAGATAGATAATAATGGCGAATACTATCTTAATTTAAAATATTTCAATTTTCATACACACGGCAGTAGCAAATGGTTAAGTAAAAAATTTTATGAAACTTTTGGACCAAAAAAAAATTATTCAGATAAATATTTGCAGCGACATTACGATATTGCATATGCCCTTCAAAAACTTGTTGAAAAGTTAGGTGTTAGTTTAGCAAATAGGCTTTACAAATTAACAAAATCATCAAATCTTTGTATGACTGGTGGGGTCATACTTAACTGCTTAATGAATTCTGAGATTATTGAAAAAACCAAATTTAAAAATGTTTTTATCCAACCTATTGCTAATGATCCAGGTGCTGGAATAGGTAGCGCATTATATTATTATCATGGTAAATTAAAAAAAAGTAGAAACTATCAATTTCATGATATTTATCTAGGAACAAAATACACGGATAATGAGATAATTAAATTTTTGAATAATAATAATTTATCATATTTGAAAACAGATCCATCATTTAACGCAGTTGCAAAATTATTAGCCAAGGGAAATATAATTGGATGGTATCAGGGTAGAATGGAGTCTGGACCAAGATCATTAGGTAACAGAAGTATTTTAGCTAATCCTAATTTTCCAAATATGAAAGATTTACTAAATAAAAAAATTAAAAAAAGAGAGTTTTTTAGACCATTTGCTCCATCAGTGCTCTATGAAGATCTTCATGAATATTTTATATTACCTAATCAAGTTGCATCACCTCATATGATTTTATCTGGAATTGTTAGAGAAAATAAAAGAAGTTTATTACCAGCAATTACACATAAAGATTACACAGCTAGAATACAAAGCGTAAATAAAGAAGATAATTTATTGTTTTGGCAACTTATTAATGAATTTAAAAAAATTACAGGAATATCGGTGTTATTAAATACTTCATTTAATGAAAATGAACCAATAGTAAACACTCCTCAAGAAGCCATTGATTGTTTTATAAGAAATGAAATGGATGTTCTTGTATTAGGTAATTATATTATAAAAAAAGATTAAATTAATAACTTTAGTTTTTTTATTAGTATTACAAAACCTCCTGACGCAAGTATAAATATAAAAGGTAGAAAAGCTGAAAAAACTCTATTATCACCATCAACAGTATGAATTGCAATAGTTGATAAAACTAAAATTAAAGATAACATAATAAATACTTTTTTTAATTTAAATTCATTAAAAAAGCCAACGAAGAAAAATATATATAGAGGTATAAGAGTTAAAAGAGAAAATAAATTGTGTTTTAATGACAGTATTGGTTTATAAAAAGATAGAGTTACAAAAAAACGAACAATAAAAATTTTCATAACATCAATGGGCGATGTAATTAATGAACAAACCCAAAAACTTAAATTTGAAGCTGGGGCATTATTTTGATCTAAATTAATTATTTGATCAGAACTTAGTCCTAGGCATTTCTCAAAATTTAGAGTTCCTAAATTAAGTTTCAAATTTACATATCCAAATTCATGCATTTCGCTTAGATTCCATGCATCAAATACGTTCATTATTGACATTGAATTACTGAGAAAAAGTAAAATAAAATAAATTATTGGTATCCCAATTATAAAAATAAATAGTGATATTTTCTTACTAAGAAAAAAGTAGTAAATTATTAAAAATATATACACTGAAATTAATTCAGAAATTCCATTCGGTCTTGCTGTAAGACCTAAAATTAACGCAAAAATTAAAATAAATATTTTTTTTAGATCATGCTCAAAATGCACAACTGAAAATAAAACAAATAATAAACAAAAAGAAAAAAAATTTACTGGTTGAATAAAAAATACCCACATTTGATAATATGGATAAAATAGAAAAACACACACACAAGAAATTGCTGCTGTGTTATCAAATAATTTTTTTGTTATCGAATAGACTAATAAAGTTGAAAATAAGTTCAATAATATGGCTAAAGCCAAAGTGAAGTAAGGGAATAGTATTTTTATTGATAAGGCTAAATAAACACAATAACTTAAAAAATAGTATGAAGGCCAATCAGGAAATTTAAAATTTAATATATCTAATGCGCCATTATAGTATCTATTCCAGTCAAACATTCCATATCTTGGTGGCTCACCATATTTTTGGTAAATGTAAAAATAAAAAAAAATCGATGAAAAAATCCACAAAGATAAAATTATAAAAAGTTTATTTTTTTCAATGAAAAAGTTTAATTTTTCTTGATTAATCATACTAAATTATTTTTTTTCTAAATGTATCTTTTTCGTAGTCTTTTCCACCTCTCAAACCTTTACTAAGTATTAACATTTTAGTATTTTTAATAAATTTATAAGCATGAATTTCTAGAGGTTTAGTTATTAAAAAACTATTTGTAACTAATTTTTCTGATGTTGTCTTTTTATTCTTTAATTTATAATAATATTTTACCTCTCCACTTAATACAAAAGTTATTTGTGTTGTTTTTTTATGGTAATGGTTACCTCTAATTGATCCCTTTTTGCTATATATTATTGTAGCGTGATTAAAATTTTGACTATACAGGATATCCAGAATATAACCTCTGCTATCTTCAAAATTTTTACTTAGGACTTTCATTTTCGGATTTTATATACAGCTTTATTCCTTTTTCTAAAGGATAATTTTTTTTATATCCAAGATTAATAAGTTTATTTATATTTGGAGATCTTTTTTTTGGACTACCCTCTAATAATTTGCCTCCTTTAATTAAAATTTTTTTATTTAAATTTTTTTCAAATATTTTTATTAGTTTTTTTATTGTAACTGGATCATTATTACCAATATTATATATTTCTTTATTTTTGCCAAATTGAAAAACTTTAAAAAAAGCTCTCGCAAAATCATCAATATAAATAAAAGATCTTTTTTCATTACCTGACCCATGAATTTTAATATTAATTTTTTTATTGTTTTTAAATTTTTTTATTTTTGAATACAACTGTGGTACAACATGGCCATATCCCATATTAGGTCCATAAACATTATGAGGTCTAATTATATTTACAAATTTAATTTTACTTTCATTTGCATAATTTAAAGTAACAATTTCTGAAAAAATTTTACCACCTGAGTAAGAATACCTTGGATTATGAGGATCCGGAATTTTAAGATGAACTTTTTCATCAGTTGGACTTTTACTTTCATGATAGACTTCTGAACTTGAAAAAACGAAAAGCTTTTTTATTTCCATTTCTTCACTCATCTTACATATATTAAGTATGCCCTTACTGGCTATTTCTAAAATTTCTACAGGCCTTATATAAAAATTGTGAGTACCATTGATGTAAGCTAAATGAAAAACATGTTTAATACCTTTAAAGGCTTTTCTTAAATTTTTTTCATCCCTAATATCACCTTTTATAAATTCATAATTAGGAAATTTTTCTAAATTCTTGTCTTTTTTTAAATCAAAATTTACTATACGATAATTTTTTTTGAGAAAAAAAGTAGATATGTGTGAACCAATAAAACCACTTCCCCCAGTAATTAATATTTTATCTTTAAAATATTTTTTCATAATTAGAGATAACAAAATAAATGTCTAAAAGAAATAATAAAATTAAAATTAATAACTGCAATATATGTAGTAGTACAAAATTGGAAAAGGTTATTGATTTAGGATACCATACGCCGGCAGATACTTTCATACATAAAAAATACAAAGATTTAATTTTGCCAAAAACCAGACTAATTTGTAACTATTGTGAAAGTTGCTTACAGATTCAACTAAAACATACTTTAGTTAATCAATACAGATATAATGAATTTAAATATTCTTACACATCTAGTAATTCATCAGTTTCTAGAAATTATTTAAATGAATATTTTTATTTTGTTAAAAAAAATATTAATTATCCAAACAATAATATTTTAGAAATTGGCTCTAATGATGGATTTTTACTAAATAAATTTAAAAATAAAAAATCTAAATTATTTGCTTATGAGATTTCAAGTAAAATGCACTCTATTTTAAAAAAAAAGAAAATTAATTCAATAAATTTACCATTTGAAGAAATTTCTAAATTCGAAATTCAATCAAAGCTTAAAAAATTTGATACAATTATTTGTAATAATGTTTTGAATCATTGTCATAATTTGAATAAATTTTTTAAAAATATTCATTCAATTTTATCAGATACAGGAATTTTTTTTCTTGAAGTGCCATATGCACCTTGGATGATAGAAAAGTCAAAATTTGAATTAATATATCTTGAACATATAAATTATTTTTCACTTAATGGATTAAGTAAACTTTCAACACAAAATAATTTGTATATCAATAAAGTTAATTTTTTTAATTACCATGGAAAGATGATAAGATTATGTATTTCAAAAAGAAACAAAATTGATAAAAAGCTTAAAACGATAATTTCTAAAGAAAAAAAATATTTCAGTTCTAAAATGATATTCAGATATTTTATGGAAACAATAGAAAATAAGAAAACTAGATTCCTTAATAAAATAATGCAAATAAAATTAAATCAAAATTCTAAAATTGTTGCAGTTGGAGCAGGTGCAAAAACTATATCCTTAATAAATTATTTTAATTTAAATAATAAATATATTGATTTTCTGACAGATAATTCAAAATTAAAAATAAGTAAATATGTACCTAATAGAAATATAGAAATAAAGCCTGATATGTTTATTAAAAAACATAATAATGTATATGCTTTTTTCCCAACTTGGAATATCTCTAAATTTCTTAAGATTAAAATAAGAAAAATTAATAAAAATATTAAATTTATAAGTTATTAAAATGAAAGTATTTATTTTAGGTGGCAATGGTCTTTTAGGCAGAAGAATCAAAGAATTCTTTATAAATAAAAATAACTTTAAAATATATTCTATAACAAAAGAAAATTATAAAAAATTCAAAAATAAGAAATGTAATATTTTTATTAATGCTAATGGTAATTCTAGTCGTCATATAGGAAATAGCAATCCAATTAGAGATTTTAAGAAATCAATCAAAACTACTTATCAGTCAGTATTTGACTATAAATTTGATAATTATATTTTTTTATCAAGCATAGATGTTTACGAAGAAAAAAATTCTCCAAGTTTGAAAAGAGAAAATTCAAATATTAATATTTCTAAGATAAGTAACTATGGTTTAAACAAACTTATATCTGAAAATATAGTAAAGCATTATGCTAAAAAATATATCATTCTTCGTCTTGGACCTGTTTTAGATTCAAGAATTAAAAAAAATCATGTTTATGATATTATTAATTCAAATAAAGTATTTGTTAATAAATACACAAGAACAAGTTTTGTTTCTGGTAAAATTATTCCAAAAATTTTATATTCATTAATAAAAAAAAGAAAGTTTAACTCCACATATAATGTTTGTGGCAATAATCTGATATCTTATAATAAAATTGATAAAATTTTAAAATTTAATTCTAATTTTGATGTTTCTAAAATAAGACAAGCGATTGGCGCAAATACAAAAAAATTACAAAATGATTTAAATATTAATATTGATACATTAGATGTCATTCAAGATTTTTATAAAGATTTATATTCCTAAGCCTGAATACCTTTTTTTGTTTAATGGATTAGTAATATTAGAAAAATTGTCCCAAAAATCAAAAACAAATACTTTGGCATTATTATTAAGTTTTTTATTAATATCAATTGATTTAATATAGTTATTATTTCCATGGATTATGCATACATTTTTTTTGAAACAATCATCAATCTTATTAATTTTTATACAATCTAAATTTTTAATTTTTCTTGTTTCAACAAATTTATCAAAAATATATATTTTAGAATGAGGAAATTCTGATTTAATTTTTTCAATTATTTTTAATGCTGTTGAATCTCTTATATCATTTGTATCAGGTTTACCTTTAAAACTAATTCCTATAATTGAAAAATTTATATTTTTTTCATTTAATTTTTTTGAAAATTTAATTATTTTATTTGAAAATAGTTCAACATATTTTTCATTTATTTTTCTTGATTGAGTGATTAATGATGAATTTTGCTTAGTGCTTTGATCAAGTATATATGGATCTTTGCTTAAGCAAGGACCACCTACAGGACCTGGCAAAGGAATTGCATTTCTTGTAAAATTTTTATTTGCTTTCTGAATAATTTTCATTGCATTAAGATTAAGCTGATCACAAATTATTGCAACCTGATTTGCAAATGCAAACTTAGAGTCTCTATATGAATTATCTAATAATTTAATTAATTCAGGTTCTTCAAATGTCTCAAAGAAAATAAGTTTTTTTGTAAGAATTTTAAAAAAATCTGAAGTTAACTTTTTAGTATTTTTATCTATGCATCCTACTAATTGAGGCAATTTTGTTATTTCTTCTATCGCATTTCCTTCAATTGTTCTTTCTGGACAAAAAGCGATATGGAATTTAACTTTAGTAATTTTATTTAGAAACTTATAAATATTTTTTGTTGTACCAACTTTTACTGTCGATCTAATAATTACCAAAGAATTATTATTTAAAGATTTACTAATATCTTTTACTGCATCAAATAAAAATTTATCGTTAATTTTTTTATTAGATTTTATAGGTGTGCCTACACAGATTATTATAATATCATATTTTATATTAGTATTTATTTGACTATCAAAAAAAATATTATTTTTCTTATATTTATTAAAAATATTAAGTAGGTTCTTTTCATAAGTAATAAATTTTTTATTTTTAAGATTTTTTATTAACTCTTTCGAATTATCCACTCCATATAATTCATGAATTTTGTTTTTTTTCATAAGGGCAGCGAATAAAGTTATCCCTACGTAACCTAAGCCCAAAATTAATATTTTCTTTTTCAAATTATACCCTTATAAATTATATGTGAATTATACTATAAAATCTTTTACAAAAACCAAATATGATTATTTTTTAGTAATTAATGTTTATAACGAAGGCAAAAGGTTACACAAATTCTTAACTGAAATTAAAAAAAATAAAATTTTTGGGGTTTTAATTGCTGATAGCCCTAGTAATGACGGCTCTACAAAGCCTGAAGTACTATCAAATTATAATGTCGACATACTAATGAGTATGAAAGAAAGAAGTGACCACACAATGACACTTTTGGCAGTTATTGATTTTTTAATAAAAAAAAACTTTAAAGGAATAATTATAGTTGATGGAAATGGTAAAGATTCTCCAAAATTTACAGATGATTTTATACTAAAATTGAAAAATGGATATGATTACATACAAGGTTCTAGATACTTAAAAAAGGGTATGGCAATAAACACTCCTATAACACGAAATTTACTTATAAAATATTTTCATGCTCCATTGACTAGTATAGCATGTAGAAAAAAATTTACTGATACAACAAATGGATTTAGAGCGATCAGTTCAAAATTTTTAAAAGAAAATTATAATTTTATTTTACAACAAAATTTAAAATATTATGAATTTTATTTTTACACATGCTTTTTAGCATGTAGAAAAAAATATAAAATATGTGAAATACCAGTAAAAAGAGAATATGATAAAAATTTCTTGGTAACAAAAATAAATAGTTTAAATTTATATTGGCAGATGCTTAAACCTCCACTTTTTCAAGCAATTGGTATAAAGTATAAAATTAAATAATATGTACAAAATATTTTTATTTAAAGAGAAGAGGGCATACAGGAAGTGCTAATGAATACATGCCGTTATTTGAATTAATTGATGAAGAAAAAGCAGTAGTGCAATATAACAACAAAATACGTGCAACATCAGAGCAAGAAATGGTGCAACACACTGCACCCCAAAATATAAAAGAAAATATAAATAAAACAGATGTAACATCTGATGATTTTTTAATATGGAAAATAGAAAAAAATATGCTTGGGAGATTGGATCAAACTCAACTTGAAAGAGGAAGAAGGCTTATAGCTAAGAGGGATAAGCTACGTGGTTTGCGAAGTTAACTACTTAAAACTTTAAATAAAAGAATAGAAAGTAGAAAAAAATAAAAGTAAATTTATTCATGTATCAAATATGTATCAAAATTGATCTTGATATTTATGCTGGATCACCTTTTGCAGAAATCATTTCTATAGCTTTACCATCTTTAAAAGTTACGAAAGCTAAAACAACCATTTTACCACCATCCGATTCATGCACTACACTCATAACTAACATTTCATCAGACGAATAATGTACTTCGGGAGTTGTTATTGTATCTACCCCTTTTAATGTTTCTAATGTATCTTCTTTAGACTCAATTGTTTTGTCATTAAAAGCTTTTGTCAGTGATCTCCATTCAAATTTATCATCTAGTAAGTCTGGTAAAGTATCACGATCAATATTATCTTTATAATCAAACCAAGCTTTTTTATACTGTTCTCCTAGATTCATTCTTCCTCCTTTTTAACATTTATTTCTTTAGCAAAACTAAAACTACAAATTAATAAACATATACCCACAAGCCCTAAAAGTTTTTTCATCCCGATTATCTTACCACCAACCAATGAGATTGTTTATTATTTTTTATTCAGCAGTTTAATTAATAATTTTGCATATTCTCTGGCATCATCTATGGCTTTATGCGTATGTTTTGTATTATCATGCAATTCTAGAGAGTAATCATCTCTACCTATGTCTTTATAATCTTTTTGCAGCACAGCAGCAGCATAGGATTTGATATCAAAGGCTGCTTGTCCATTCTTATCAAAAAAAGGCATAGAGAAAGGAATTTTTTCTAATCGTTCTACAAGAAAAGTTTGAATATACCAATTGATCCACATAAAATCTAATGGAGCTGGATGAGCAGCCATAATTCGTGGGGTTGGTAACGTAAGAAGCCAATCACCAAATTTATTCATTCCTTCTTTGGGTGAGACTTGATGGTGTTGAGTATGTTTTAAAGCTTCTGGCGCTTCTGTTGTAAACCAATGCATAGTAGCGGGGTGAGGTTTGGCATTTTTTAGTGGCAAGAAATTAATTTCACATTCTCCAAATTTTTTTCCTGCTTTATTAACGGCTACAGCACCAAGGCTTATCATAGAATGTGGTCCAGGAATAGGTCCGTCTGCTTCTATGTCACACACAACATAAGTAGTCATAGTTGAATTATTACCACTAACCACGGAGATTGTTAAGGGATATGATTATCCAAAAGATTTCATACACGTATAATTGACATTTTAATATAACTATATTACTAGTTATATCATTATGAAAAAAATTGATTTAATAGCTAAGGGATTTAAAGCTATTGGTTCCACTCCACGTTTAACTGTTTTTCTAGAACTCGTAAAAGCTGGGAACACCGGATTATCGGTTGGAGAAATACAAGAGCAGCTAGATATTCCTCTTTCCACGCTTGCTCATCATCTACGATTTTTGGAGAATGCTGAACTCATCCATCAAGAAAAAAAAGGACGATCCATTTTTACTTACGCAAATTTTCATCAAGCAGAATTACTTGCAAGCTATGTATTAAAGGAATGTTGTCGTAATGAAAAACAAACTCCAAAAAGAAAAACTGCATGAACTACGCAAACTTCATCTCAGCTAATTTTTTTCATTCAAATTATAAAAAATTCAGATCAGTCTGGTTGATTACCTTATCTATTGTTTTGATTATTGGCATCATGGATATTAGTAATTTGCCGTCCATCATCACCAAAGCATTGTCTGCTCTAATGGGAACTATTCCTTTTATCTTGATTGCTATTTTATTAATTGCTTCTCTTAAAGCATCGGGTGCTGAACGTATTATTTCCAAATCGTTTCAAGGAAGAGAAATTAATATGATTTTTTTGGCCACTATAGTTGGCGGGCTTGCCCCTTTTTGTTCTTGTGAAGTTATTCCATTTATTGCCAGTATGTTAGCATTAGGTGTACCTATCTCAGCGGTTATGGCATTTTGGTTGTCATCTCCTTTAATAGACCCCCCTGCATTATTAATCACTGCCTCTGCGCTTGGCTGGGAATTCGCAATAGCCAAAACTCTCTCAGCTCTCTTTCTAGGTTTATTAGGAGGTTTTGGTATTTTTATATTTTCAAAAATGGGATTATTTAGCTCTCCATTAAAAGTAATGAATAATGCACAAAGTTGCTGTTCGGTAAAATCTTTTACGAACAAAACTATTTGGAAGTTTTGGCAAGACAAACAACGCATGCAATTTTTCTGGTCTGAGTTTTCCTCAAATGGAATATTTCTACTTAAATGGTTAACACTAGCCTATCTGCTTGAAGCAATCATGATTATTTATATTCCCACACAACTAATCGGAAGCATCGTGGGAGGAGATGGATTATTTTCTATTGTTGTCGGAGCATTCATCGGTGTTCCCGCCTACCTGAATTCCTATGCAGCTCCCGCTGTAGTATCAGGATTGCTAGAACAAGGATTAAGTGCAGGTGGGGCATTAGCCTTTCTTGTGGGAGGTGCTATTTCTAGTATACCAGCTATGACTGCTGTTTGGTCACTGGTCAATAGAGCAACTTTTACGGCATATTTATTTTTTGGTTTAGGAGGCGCTATAATGTGCGGTATATTTTTTCAAATATATGCTGTTACTTTTTAGTTCTAAAACCAACTAAGGAGATTGTTTAGTTCTAATCAGTGTAAAACCATCTAGAATATGTTAAAATAAATAAATGGTGGTACCATGCAATAGGGACGTATTATGAAACTAACAAATAAAATAGTTGAACAACATATTTAAAAGCTACATATCTCTTTTTTAACAATCTTCCATTGACCATCTAACTTGCCAGTTTTTTTATTACACCAATTATTTTTAAAAGGAAAAACTAAGAAAAGATAATCTTTATTATTTTGATTTATTTTACCAAAATATAAATTTTTGTCTAAATTTGAAGGTAATTTATCCTTTGATTTTACTTTTTCTCCACTTAATCTTAGAATATGGGTAAGTAGTTTATAATCATCTTCATTATAATTCTCAAATTCTTGTAATTGCCAGGTGAATTTCTTTAGATCAATTATTTTATTAAAATTGGTTATTCTACTTAAAGAACTCTCTGAGCTTTCTAATAGTAAATTTGCATAAATATAAAATTTATTTTTACCCAAAGCGATGAAAGATGGATTATTTGTATTATCCCATTGTCTATTAGTTGTTTTTTTATTTCCTCCACCAACTATTTTAAAAACATTATTAGTTTTTTGAATAATATAGAGTCCACGTGGGTATGCCTTTTCATCATCTTTAACAATAATAGAAAGGATATATTTATTATTTTCTATATCATTAATTTTTATAGCAGGATTTTTATTAAATATGTCAATTTGAGAATTTATTATTCCTTTTTTAGATAAAAAACATTGAGTATTTAATCCCATATGCTGACTATTTGCTTCTTCTAGAAAAGACAAAGGAAAATATTTTGATAGTTTTGTTACATTTTCATGATTTGGAAAACGTGAAGCATAAGCATAAAACCAAAGCATACGGCTACCATATCCATTTATTACTTGATTATAATAAGTTAAATCTTTCCAATTTTGAGTGCGACCCTCTTGTCCAATTAATTCTTTAGCATAGTTGAACATTAAATTTTTATCTGACAATGCATCAGCAAAGAATTTTACGGCATCATGAATATTTTTATTATTTTTTTTTGATTTATAGGAATAAAGATCATAACCTTGAATATAATACGCTTCAGCTATTCCAATTATATCATTTAAATTATGAGCATAATACTTCCAAGAATGTGACCCTCGCACCGCTTCTTTCCATAATGCTCCATCTTTTTTTAAATCATCAATTATAAATTTATAATATTTAGAACCATCAATAAAATCGTTATTATTGTTTTTTAATATTGAATAAAGAGTTTTTACTTGAATACCTGAAGAAGTATGATTTTGACATCCACCGAGATCTTTTTTTTCTATGAATTTATCATTATGTATACATTGTTTAGTATTCATAGTTTTATGAGATCTATAGGGCTTATATACTTTATCTATCCATTTTAATATTTTATCAAAATCACTACTATTAATTTGATTATTAATTTTTAAAACAGACAAAGAATATAAAATAATATCTAAATTATCTTTTGTATTCAAAAGCGTGTTCATAAAGTAAACATCATTTTTATTCTTAGTTTTTGTCATATAATTATTTTTTGCTAAATGCAAAATTGCTTCTTTAATATTTTTCGCATCTAAATCACTTTGAGTTTGATAATATTTTGACATGTATGAAAAAAGACTGAATGGAATAAAATTCCATTCTTTTATATTTTCATCATCTGTGTTTTTTGGAATCTTCTTATTTAAAAATTGATTAATAGAAATTGTATTTTTGTTTCTAGATACACAAAGGCTTTTAATTATTTCTTTATTATTTATTTCACTAAACCTTTCATCAATTGATGGAACTAATTTATATGGTTTATTAATTATATAATCATCAGCATATAATTTTAGTGAAAAAAAAATAATTAATAAATAAAAGATATTTTTCATTAAATAACTTTTAGAACAAAAAAAAATTAAATTATTATTACAAAATTGTAGTTATATATTTTACCAACAATAAAAAGTCCTGTTGAAACGGAAAACACTATTCCAATAGCATAAATTAAAGTCCCTATTCCTACTTCACTAAGCTCTAGAGAAGTTCTAATTAAAGCAAAATTTATCACTATTGCAAAGAGTATTTAGTGAACACTCTACTAAACATTCTTCATATTTAAATTTAAATAGGTTCACTGTCTTAACCTATTAATTTATCCCATCACTAACTAAAGAAATTGTTCAGTTCTAATAAGTGTAAAATTAATTGAAATATGTTAAAATAAATAAATGGTGGTACCATGGTGGTACCATGAACATTGTATGTTCAATAGTAAGTTGATAAAAGGTTGAAAAATAAGAAGCGCCTGTAGCTCAATTGGATAGAGCGTATGACTACGGATCATAAGGTTAGGAGTTCGACTCTTCTCGGGCGCGCCATTATTTTGATTTTTAAATAAAAAATAGCACTAAAGAATTTAATTAAAAATTCTTTATATTAAGATTTTTTACAAACAAACAATATTAAGTAAATTTAAAGACAATTTATTTTAAAGTTCAAAATTGATTAACTAATTTATAATTTTAATATATGTGTAAACTATAAAAAAATGCTTCAAAACATACCCATATCAAAAATATCAAAAGATAAAAATTTACATACTAATTTTATAAATTCTAAAATAAATGATTTTAATTTAAAATGTAATATTTATAAAGGAGATTTTTATTCAGATACTTTTAACTTTTTTTTAATTGATAAAAATTTTAAAACATTTAAAAATCTTTTTATAAGAGATTTTTATCAAAATACTGAACATTATTTTACTAATAATTTTTTTAACAATCTAAAAGAAAATATTGAAAAATTAAAAGAATTTAAAAACATATTTATACTTGGTTCAAGTGCAGGCAATAATTATTATTCAAATTTAATTCAATTCATTCCAAGAATATTTTATATTAAAGAAAATAATATAAAAATTGCAATTCACCGTAATTCATCAGTTAAATTTAGAAACTTTATTAAATATATTTTAAAAAATAAAAAAATTGATTTTTCATTTGTGTATTTAGATGACGGATTTTATAAATTTACAGATTGTCAATTTCCTCAGTTCTTTAATATCGCTAACTCAAACTTAATATTAAAAAAATTTTTAAAACCTAAAAGTTTTAACTCTAAAGATAAAAAAATTTATGTAACAAGAGAAGATTCCTCATATAGAAAAATTGTTAACGAAGCTGATATTATTCCTATTTTGAGATCTAAAGGATATAAGATAATTAATCCTCAATTATATACAATTGATCAACAAATACAGATTTTCTCTGAAGCTGACAAAATAATTGGTGCACACGGGTCTAATCTTTCTAATATAATATTTTGTAAACCAGAAACTGAAATATTTGAAATAGGACCTGAATTTAAAAAAGAGCACGAAAAAATATTTGAAAATAGATATAATATATTAGCAAAAATTAATAATCTAAAATATAAAAGATTTATAACTGACACTGTTCCAGTAGGAAATCATTCTGAACTTTCTAGAAAGTATATAGACAAGGATATTCTAAGTAATAGTAATTATTATAAAAATTTAATTGTTAAATTAAATGATATAAAAGCTATTTAATAACTAGCATTTCTCAACAAAAGTAGGAGATATGGTAGTGAAGCTAATATTTATCTTTTCACAAAAATTATTTAGGTTAGTACTAAAATACATAGACATATATTTGCTTATGAAGTTTGACTGAGCTTCTATTTTCAAAATTTTGTAATCTTTAAAATTGTTTTCTTTCAATATCAATTTAACAAGTTCTTCATATTCAACAATATTATCAATTAAAAAATTATCTTTAGCTTGATTGCTTGTATAAATTAATGCTCCTATTTCATTAATAAGTAAATTTTTTTCAATTTTTCTACTACTAGATACTTTATTTACAAAATTCATATAAATTTCTTGAACCATACTTTGAAGATGATTAAGTTCTTTAACTGTCGGCTTTCTAAATGGATTATAAAGATCTTTTGAGCTACCAGCACTTTGATTATAAATTTCAATTTCTTCTATGGTTTCTATTTTCTGTCCAAAAATACCCTTGGATATCGATCTAGGTGTTTTATAATAATACCAACTAGGTCCATTTGCTCCAATACTTCCAATTATAGCTCCATAATTTGCAAATATTTTATCTCCAGATGTAGCAACCCAATATGCTCCGGAAGTTAAGATTTCATCAGAGTAAAAATAAATTTCTGATTTATTTTTAATTTTAAATTTTTTAATTATGTTATCTAAATTATGTGTAGCTGTCACTGTGCCACCTGGTGAATTTATTTTAAATATTACTATTTTTGGATTATGTTTTTCTAATAATTTTAATTGCTCTTTAATTTTATTTGGATCAATATAACTTATAAAATCACTTGTTAAAAACTGGTTGTAGTTGTTAAATATTGGACCATTAAGTGATATTTCTGCAATAATATTTTTAGAATCTGGCTCACCTTCAATAACTTTAAATTTATTGTCTTCATTTGAGGTAATGGATATTAATAAACTTAAAATAATAACAAATGTAAGAGAGCCTATTAAAAAACCCAATGTTTTAAGAAATACATTTATGAAAGCCATAGTTTGTTTGATATCATAAGTTTCAATAATTTAAAAAAACCTTTATTTCGCACTTGAATCAGCTTTAATAATGCTTAAATGATTAGCACTCTTATAGTGAGAGTGCTAATAAAAAAAATGTTATTTTTCAATAACTTAATAAATGAGGAAATATGAAGTTTAGACCTTTGCATGACAGAGTACTAGTGAAAAGAGTAGATTCTGATCAAAAAACAGCTGGAGGAATAATAATTCCAGATACTGCTCAAGAAAAACCAATGGAAGGTGAAGTATTGGAAGTAGGTTCTGGAGCTAGAGATGAAACAGGTAAACTTGTACCATTAGATGTAAAAAAAGGTGACAAAATACTTTTTGGAAAATGGTCAGGGACAGAAGTGAAAATGAATGGTGAGGATTATCTCATTATGAAAGAGTCTGACATAATGGGAATAATTACATCAGGTAAAAAGAAATAATAATTATTAAGAGAGGATATAAAAATGTCTGCAAAAAATATATTTTTCGGATCTGATGCTAGATCAAAGATGTTAACTGGTGTTAATAAACTAGCTGATGCCGTCAAAGTAACACTGGGACCAAAAGGAAGAAATGTAGTAATGGATAAATCTTTTGGTGCGCCAAGAATAACTAAAGATGGAGTTAGTGTAGCCAAGGAGATTGAACTTAAGGATAAGTTTGAAAATATGGGTGCACAAATGGTTAGAGATGTCGCAAGTAAAACTAATGATATAGCTGGTGATGGAACTACAACTGCTACTGTACTAACTCAAGCTATTGCCACAGAAGGAATGAAAGCTGTCGCTGCTGGAATGAACCCTATGGATCTTAAGCGAGGCGTAGATCTTGCTGTAGAATCTGTAGTAAATGAAATTAGAAAAAAATCTAAAGTGATTAAAACTGACAAAGAGGTTGCTCAAGTTGGAACAATCGCATCAAATGGTGACTCAGAAGTTGGTAAAATGATTTCTAGTGCAATGCAAAAAGTAGGTAAAGAAGGAGTTATAACTGTTGAAGAAGCCAAAAGTTTAGATACTGAACTTGATGTTGTCGAAGGAATGATGTTTGATAGAGGTTATTTATCACCATATTTTGTAACAAATGCTGAGAAAATGATTACTGAACTTGGTGACTGTCATGTTTTACTACATGAAAAAAAACTATCTAGTCTTCAACCAATGCTTCCATTGTTAGAGTCAATAGTTCAATCTACTAAACCACTTTTAATTATAGCTGAAGATATTGAGGGTGAAGCCTTAGCAACTTTAGTTGTAAATAAGCTAAGAGGTGGTTTGAAAATTGCAGCAGTTAAAGCACCTGGTTTTGGAGATAGACGAAAAGCAATGTTAGAAGATATTGCAATATTAACTGGTGGCCAAGTTATAAGTGAAGATCTTGGTATAAAATTAGAGAACGTTACCCTTGATATGCTAGGTACTGCAAAAAGAGTAGTAGTTGACAAAGAAAATACAACTATTGTTCAAGGTGCTGGTAAAAAGAAAGACATTGAGGGTAGATGTAATCAAATTAGAGCTCAAATTGAAGAAACAACATCTGATTATGATAGAGAAAAACTTCAAGAAAGACTTGCTAAGCTTGCTGGAGGTGTTGCTGTAATTAGAGTTGGCGGCGCAACTGAAGTTGAAGTTAAAGAAAAAAAAGATAGGGTTGAAGATGCCATGCACGCAACTAGAGCTGCTGTTGAAGAAGGTATTGTTCCTGGTGGAGGATCAGCGTTAGCATATGCTACTAAAGCTTTAAACTCAGTTAAAACAGCTAATGATGATCAAAAAATCGGTGTAGATATTGTAAGAAGAGCTTTATTTAATCCTCTAAGACAGATTGCTGAAAATGCCGGTGTTGATGGAGCTGTTGTAGCAGGTAAAATCCGTGAGAGTAAAGATCACAATATTGGTTATGACGCTCAAATGGATAAATATACTAACATGGTAAATGCCGGTATCATTGATCCTACTAAAGTTGTAAGAACAGCACTTCAAGATGCAGCATCTGTTGCTGGATTATTGATTACTACTGAGGCAATGGTAGCTGATGCTCCTGAAGATAAACCTGCACCAGCGATGCCTGATATGGGCGGCGGCATGGGCGGCATGGGCGGCATGGGCGGCATGGGCGGCATGATGTAATTCAATTAATTTAAATTAAGAAAAAAGGGCATTTAATGCCCTTTTTTTATATTAATTTATCTATCTGTTTTGTAATTTTAAAACTATCGGGTTTTGTCATTGAAGACCACGAATTAACTAATTTACCATTTCTATCAAATAAAAATTTAAAAAAATTCCATTTAGGCGTTTTATTATATTCATTATTTATCCACGAATACATTGGATGAGCATTTTCACCCTTAACAATCATGGGAGATGATGTCACAAAACCGACACCATAGTTAACTAGGCAGATTTTTTTAATATCATCTACATCTTTATATTCTTGAGCAAACGAATTACTAGTGGTTGCTATAATCGTTAAATCACTATCTTTGTAATCCAAAAATAAATTTTGAAGATTAGCATATTGAGGAGTAAAACCACATCTAGATGCTGTATTTACAACTAAAATTGGTTTACCTTCAAATTTATTTAAGTTTATTACATTGCCATCGATATCTTCAAATGAAAAATCGTACAAATTTGTGTTTTCATTAGCCATTAAAGTATTCTTTAGTGCAAACATAATTAAAAAAACAAGTAAAAATCTAATTTTCATGTTAGTGTGATATAAATATATTGGTTATGGAAACATTCAATAGCTTTAATAGTCTTTTTTTAGATGTATGGAACAATGGTGTTTTTGGTATAAATGCAACTGACATAATAATTAGTCTAATTATTTTCTTACTGTTTTATTTATTAAGAAGATTAATAGCCAGGTTTATTTTAAATAGACTTTCAAGAATTGTAACTAGAACAACTACAAAAATTGATGATGCTGTAATCGAAGTCCTTGACGGACCATTAAAATTTTTTCCTGTAGTTATTGGATTTTTTATTGCATCGTCTTATCTTGATCTAACTAGTGAAAACCAAAATTTTATCGATTTAGTAAATAGGTCTCTTATAACTATTTTTATATTTTGGCTACTACATCAACTTATTATTCCATTCTCTTTTGTTATTAAAAACTTTGAATCAAAAATTTCAAAACCATTAGTTGATTGGACACTTAAAGGACTTAGAATTTTAGTACTTATACTTGGAACAGTAGCAATATTAGAATTATGGGGAATTAGAGTTGGTCCAGTAATTGCAGGATTGGGATTATTTGGGGTTGCAGTTGCTTTAGGAGCTCAAGATTTATTTAAAAACTTAATCAGTGGCATAATGATCCTTATGGAAAAAAGATTTACAGTTGGAGATGTTATTTTGGTATCTGGAGAAGTAGAAGGAGTGGTAGAGCAAATTGGTTTCAGATCTACATTAGTAAGAAGATTTGATTCAACTCCGGTGATGGTGCCTAATTATAAATTTGCAGAACAATCAGTTACAAATTATACAAGAAGACATCATAGAAGGATTAGATGGTTAATTGGTTTAGAATATAGAACTACAACTGAGCAACTGCGAAATATAAGAAATGAAATTACTAAATTAATTGAAAATGAAAAAGATTTTGCGAAAAATGAAAATGCAGGTTTTTATGTTAGAATTAATAACTTTTCTGATAGTTCAATAGATATGTTGATACAGGCTTTTACAAATACAAATGATTGGGGTGAATTTTTGAAAATCAAAGAGAACTTAGCAGTACAAATAATTGAGATTGTTGAAAAAAACTCTGCGGCTTTTGCATTCCCTAGTCAATCTATATATTTTGAGAATTTTCCTAATGATAAACCAGAAATATTTAACCCCAAAGAGAATAACAAAAAGTGAACGAGACTAATAAAGTAATTTCTGGTTCACTATTTATTTTAGCAAGTATTGCTGTTGCTTTTATACTTAATTTTTCTCAACCAATTATGGTTCCATTTGTATTAGCACTTCTATTAAGAATATTAATAGATCCTATTATTGATTTTCAAACTATAAACCTACGTGTACATAGGTTTATTGCTGTTTTTGTAAGTATTTGTTTAATTGTTTTTTTATTTTCAATAATTGTTCCATTTTTAATTTCTTCTGTCGCAACTTTTTTAGAGTCTGCAGATGATTATAATCAAAAAGTAATAATTTTAATTGAAGCACTAATTATAAAACTTCAAGAGTTTGATATAAATATTGATAGAGAAACTATTAGAAATACAATTTTAGAATTACCTATTACTAATTGGGCAACCACAATACTTAGCAATAGTGCTAATTTTATCTCTAAATTTTTACTTGTAGTAATTATTACTCTCTTTTTATTGCTAGGCACACCTCCTAAAAATACATCAGAAGAGTGGAATGATATCATAAGATTAATTAAAAAATATATTTTTACTAAATTTATTACTTCTGCTTTCACAGGCATAGCTGCAGGTTTAATTTATTGGTTTCTTGGTTTAGAACTAGCCTTCATCTTTGGAACTCTTACTTTTATTTTAAATTTTATACCTGTTATTGGTTCAGTAATAGCTGTATTGTTACCATTACCAATCGCGTTTTTACAATATAATGATCCAACATTAGTGGTATCAATAATTTTATTACCGACAATTGTTCATCAGATAGTGGGTAACTTTGTAGAGCCAAAAATTTTTGGAGAAAGCTTTGGACTGCACCCAATAACAATCATATTGTCATTAATATTTTGGGGTATGATTTGGGGTTTCATAGGAGTTTTACTCGCTGCTCCACTTACTGCAATAATCAGAATTACTTTTGAAAGATTTGAAACAACAAAGCAAATAGCAAGACTATTAGAAGGAAAAATACATATTAAAGAAAGTTAGCCTAATAATTTTTTACAAATATCATAACTAAAACCAGCTCTTGCCATTTTAGATAATTTTTTTTCATAACTATAATTAGAACTTAAAAGTCTCTTTTTTTTAATAAAATGTGCTGCAGAATTCATTTCCCAATTATTATTATTTTCTTCAAAAATTTTAAAATTATTTTGTATGTTGGTTTTATCAATCCCTTTTGTTATGAGATAATTAAATATATAATTTTTTGATTTTCCTGATCTAGATAATTGTGAAATTTTAGAGTTACAATACCTATTGTCATCAATAAAATTATTTTTTTCCAATTTCAAAATAGTAATGTCTATTAATTTAATTAAATTAATTTTCTCAATACCATCTAATCCTAATCTATTTATCTTTCTCTTAAGTACATTTACTAAATTTTTTTTTGAAGAGTCATATTTGCTCAAGTAATCGATGGCAAATTTTAATAGTTTTTTTTGATTCACTAAAACAATATACAAATAAAATAAATATATTAAAAGAAAAGATCTAATATGTATTCATATAATTATTTATGTTTTTATACTTTAGTAAAAAAAGAAGTTCGAAGATTCTTAAAAGTTGGTATTCAAACAGTTATTGGGCCAGCAATAAGCTCTTTATTGTTTTTAGCTGTATTTAGTCTAGCTTTAGGAAGATCTGTTGATACAATAAATGGAATAGACCTTCCATCTTTTATTGCTCCTGGTTTGATTATGATGACAATGTTACAAAATTCATTTGCAAACTCTGCATCGAGTATAGGTCAATCTAAATTTCAAGGAAATATAATTGATGTATTAATGGCTCCTTTAAACAATGTTGAATTAGCTCTTGGATATATTATAGGATCAGTTTGTAGAGGCATTGTATGTGGCTTTGCAACCTCTTTAGGTGTTATAATATTTGTCCCACTAGAAATATATTCTATATCTTCACTTATATTTTATACCTTAACAGGATGTATAATGATGGGATCTTTGGGCACTATAGTCGGTATCTGGGCCGATAAATGGGATCAACAACAAGGAATAACAAATTTTATAGTTTTACCATTAACTTTTCTATCTGGAACTTTTTATTCAATTTCAAGACTCCCTGATTTCTGGCAAAATGTTTCATCATTAAATCCTTTCTTTTATAATATAGATGGTTTTAGATATGCGTTTACAGGAGTTTCTGATAGCTCTTTATTGCAAGGAATGATATTTTTAATAATTATTAATATGATATTAGTTTTATTCTGTTATTTAATGTTTCGAAAAGGATATAAAATTAAATTTTAAAAAAATAATGAGAATTAAAAGTAAATCATATGTAATGCCTACATATGGCAATAAGAATCTAGAATTTTATAAAGGTAAAGGCTGCTACCTATATAATAAAAAAAATGAAAAGTTTTTAGATTTTGCAAGTGGTATAGCAGTAAACTCTTTGGGACACTGTCACCCAAAACTTATTAATGCACTAAATAAACAATCAAATTTACTTTGGCATGTTTCAAATTTATATATAATAAAAAAACAAGAAGAATTTGCAAAAATGCTTTGTAAAAAATCTTTTGCAGAAAACGTTTTCTTTACAAATTCTGGAACTGAATCAATTGAATGTGGATTAAAAATAATTAGGGGATATCATTCTTTTCATAAAACAGGTAAAACTGAAATTATTTCATTTGATGGAGCATTTCATGGAAGAACTTTTGGGGCATTATCCGCTCAAAAAAATAAAAAATACACTAATGGATTTGGCCCACTTCTTTCTGGTTTTAGAAAAATAGAATTCAATAATATTAATAAACTAAAAAAGGCCATTAATCACAAAACAGCTGGAATTATTATTGAGCCTATACAAGGTGAAGGTGGAATACGTCCAGCAGATCTAGAATTTTTAAAGTTTATTAGAAAGATATGTGATCAAAAAAATATTTTATTTTTTGCTGATGAAGTTCAGTGCGGATTTGGAAGATCTGGTAAATTATTTTCTTATGAATGGGCAAAAATTAAACCAGACTTAATGGCTGTTGCAAAAGGTATTGGTTCAGGCTTTCCTTTAGGTGCTTGTTTATCAACAAGAAAAGCATGTATATCAATGACTCAAGGAAGCCATGGTTCAACATATGGAGGCAATCCTCTAGCTATGAGTGTTGGTTTGGAAGTCTTAAAAATAATTTCTGACAAAAGTTTTTTAAAAAGAGTAGATAAAACATCAAGATATTTCTGGAAAAAATTAAAGGAAATTGAGTATCATTCGAAAATTATAAGTGAAATAAGAGGAGCAGGGCTTTTATTAGGAATTAAAACAAAAATAAATAATTTAAAGTTCTCATCAAAACTTAAAGAAAATAAGCTATTAAATGTACCTGCTGCAGATAATACTATCAGATTAGCTCCACCACTAATTGTATCTTATAAAGAGATTGATAAATCAATTTCAATAATTAAAAAGGTTTTAGAGGAAATAGAATGATAAAAAATTTCATAGATATAGAGAATTTTAGAAAAAAACAACTTGATGAAATTCTTCAAATTGCAAAAAAAATAAAAAAAAACCCCAAAAAATTTTCCTCTTCATTAAAAAATAAAACATTAGGTATGATTTTTGAAAAACAATCTCTTAGAACTAGATTAAGCTTCAATGTTGGTATGCAAAAATTAGGCGGAAATGTTGTTGAGCTTATTAGTAAAGATATTGGCTTTGATAATAAAAGGGAAGAAAAAAAAGACATTTTAAATATATTAGCCCAATTCATAGATTGTCTTATGATTAGAAACAACAATCATAAATTATTAATTGAGCTATCTAATCAAAAAGTACTTCCTATAATTAATGGACTCACAGAATACAGTCACCCTTGTCAAATATTGGGTGATTTTTTGACTATACATGAAATTTTCAAAACATATAAAAAGTTACAAATAACATGGATTGGGGACTATAATAATGTTTTAATTTCACTTTTACATCTTCAAAATATTTATTTGTTTAACCTAAATGTTGTTGTCCCAGAAAAAATTTTAAAAAAAAATAAAAGTAAAATAATTAAATACAAAAATGATAAAATTAAATTATTATCTGATCCATTAATAGGAGCAAAAAATTCTAATTGCATTATGACAGATGTTTGGATTTCAATGGGAGATAAAGATAAAAATAAAACTAATCATTTTAAAAATTTTACAGTTAATCGAAAAATTATTAATTTAGCTACAAAAGATGCAATTTTTATGCATTGCTTACCTGCTAAAAGAGGTAAAGAGGTTACATCAGAAGTACTAGATGGTAAAAATTCAGTTATTTTACAACAAGCAAAAAATAGAATGTATATTCAACAAGCAATACTACTTTATGTTTTTAAGAAATAATTTTGTTATTATATTTCTATTTATTGCTTCATGTCAACCTGTTGAGTTACTTCAACCAGTACAGATTGATTATTCTAAATTTAAAAAAATTAATATAAGTGCAAAAGAAATATCAATCAACACTTTGTATGACCCAATTTTTTCGGAGGAAAATATTGAAGATCAAATTCAAAACCCGCCAATACAAGTAGTCTTAAGTTGGAGTAAAGAAAATATTTCTAATATTGGAAATGAAAATAAATTTATTATTAATATAATAGATGCAACAATATTAAAAAAACAAATTGAAGATCAAGATGCAAATAATTATCAAGAAAAAACAATATTTGAGTATACCGTTTCCTTTTTAGTTGAATATGAACTTTATAATGATAGTGGTTTTTTATTAGCAAATGTTTCAGTAGAAAGTTCTCGATCAACAACATCAAAAAAATATATTTCAATAAATGAAACTGAAATAATTATAAATGATTTAATAAATAGTGCTCTTTATGATTTTACTGAGGAAAGTATGTCGTTATTAACACAATATATGAGAGAGTATTTAAATACTTAATACTTCCAAAAGTTTATAGATAATAAAACCAAAAAGGTAAATATTTCTAATCTACCAATAATCATTGTAAATGATAAAATCCATTTAGCAGCATTATCTAATAAAAAGTAATTACCATTTGGACCTATTAAATCCCCTAATCCTGGCCCAACATTTGAAATTGCAGAAGCTGCAGCAGAAAATGCAGTTAAAAAATCTAAATTAAAAAAACTCAAACTTATAGCTGATATAATGAACAAAAAAATATACATAAAAAAGAAACCCATTATTGAGTTATAAGTATTTTCACTTACCGTTTTACCATTAAAGCGCATTAATAAAACAGCGTGGGGTTGTGTTAATTTTTTGATTTGTGTTATGGCTCCTCTAAAAAGTATCTGCAGTCTAAAAATTTTGATACCTCCTGTTGTTGACCCAGCACAACCACCAATAAACATAATTACCATCATAATTATTGTTCCAAAACTACCCCAATTAGAAAAATTACTACTGCTATATCCAGTTCCTGTTAAAATCGATGTAATATTAAATAATGAAACTCTCAATGATAATAAAAAATCTTGTGATTGTTTTAATGAAAGCCAAATTGCAGTAACGAATGTTACAATAATTAAAATTAAAAAAAACAATTTGATTTGATCATCATTAATTATTGATTTACCCTGATTGTGAATGACCTGAAGATAGAGTACAAATGGTAAGCTTCCAACTAACATAAAAATAATGCTAATTATTTCAATGCGAAAAGAGTTAAAATGATAAAAAGATTGATCATAATTTGAAAAACCTCCTGTAGATATTGTTGTCATTGCATGAATAACAGCGTCAAATACTGACATTCCAGCTATAATGTATAATAAAGCACAAATAATAGATAAAGATACGTATAATAAAAATAATTCTAAAACGAATCTATTAACTTTAGGAATTGTTTTTTCATATGGGTCATCATGCTCCATATGCAAAAGTTGCATGCCTCCAATTTGCAGTGTTGGTAATATTGCCATAGCTAATACAATTATTCCTATTCCACCAAACCACTGCAATAATGATCTCCAAATTAAAATTCCTTCTGATAAACTTTCTATATTAAATATAACAGTAGATCCTGTGGTGGTAATTCCGCTAACAGATTCAAAGAAAGCATCAGTATAAGATAGTGAGGATGAAGTATATATGAATGGTATTGCTCCAAATAATGCAATAATCAACCATGATAATATAGTTAATAAAAATGCCTGTCTAATTCCTAACTTGATATTTTTTTTTCTAAAAGATATGTATAAAATAATACCAATTATAAAAGTTATTAAGCTAGAATAAAAAAACTGTAACCAATCTTGATTTTTATAATATAGATCAAAAAGCATTGGAATAATCATTGCTATCGCCTCAATGCACAATAGAAAACCAATGATATTAAGTATCGACCTAAAGTCTCTCATATATTTATGTTAATTTAATTTATTACTATCAAAGGGATTATCTAAGGAGAATTGCGGAATATATACATTAAATTTATCTCCATTATCGTTTTGCATTTCATAGGTACCTTCCATAAAACCAGATGAAGTTGTAAGTGGAGTTCCACTTGTATACTCAAATTTTTCTCCTGGATTTAAAACAGGTTGCTCACCAACTACACCTCTTCCACGTACTTCTTGTAGAGTTCCGTTTGCATCAATAATCTTCCAGTATCTATTAACTAGTTGGACTTTTTCATTTCCTTGATTATCAATTGTCACTCTATATGCCCATACATAGTGTTGATCTTCAGGCTCAGATTGATCTTCCAAATAATAGGGTTTAACTGTAATATTTATTTTCTTAGTAGTTTTTGTATACATAAAAACTTCACATATACCAAAATATATATAAACTAAAGTTAATTTGTTTTTTTTATTTCTACTCTTCTATTTGCAGGTTGTTTTGTATTGTCTGGAGTGTTAACAGCTAAAGATTCCTCTCCTTTACCTAATATTTTTATATTATTTTTTTTAATTCCATAACTTATTAATATATCTCGCACAACCTCTGCTCTCTTAATAGATAGAGATAAATTATAATTTTTTGTGCCTTTAGTATCAGTATGACCAACAACAATATATTCATTAATGATACTTCCATATTTATCTATAAATAATTTTATTTTGCTTTTACTCACATAAGATAAATCAAATTTATCAAAGTCAAAATATATTATCTGCATCAATTCTTTATTTTTGTTTTTAGTAACAACTGTTACTTCATCTCTAGATGTTTGTTCCAGGTTAGTATTATTATTTTTATTATTATCTTCACTTGTTATTTTTTGATAAATATTATGCACAGCGTTTAAGAAGTCATCCTTACATCTATTTATATCCCATGTTTGCCAATTTTCCTCTTGTTGTTCTGACCAGCAATCCAATGAAGAAATAGCTCTTGCTAAATTAAATGGATCAATTTCTTTTGCATCATCATAAATTGCCAAAAGGTTATCATATGCTATGTTTATTTCTTTAATATTTCTATCTGGTAACTTCCAATATGAAATGTCCTCTGGGTATATCTTATCAGTTTCTAAGCTCTTTAGAGCTTTTTCTGAATAAAGTTTAGCAGAGTTCCAATCATGCATTACTTCTGCTTCAAAAGTAGCTTTTTTTTTATATTCACTTAGTAGGTATTCTTGAAAATTATAGGGCTTTTTTTCTTCCATTTTAGAAAGCTTTTTATAACTAGAAGAACAGCCACCTAAAAGGATGATAACTGTCGAAATTAATGTTAATGTTTTTAAATGCATATAATCTAAATATATATTCTGATCCTGTCAAAACTAAGTCTAAATTTTGGTTAAATTAAGGTCCACTATTTTTTTCAATTCTCATTAATTTTATCATTGCGCAGTTATTAAAGTTTAAATAGACAAAAGACATATTTATTTAAGGAGTTTTTAATGATTAAACATTCTACGTCGGTGGATCAATCGGATAGAAAGGTTCCCTATAATTTAAGACAAAGTGGTCCTACACCAGTTCAAATGCTAATTTCAACTCGAGTAAGAAAATCACCTTATTGGCATTTGTCAATGGAGGCGGGATGTTGGAGAGCAACAGTTTACAATAGAATATATCATCCAAGAGGATATGTTAAGCCAGAAGATGGTGGAGCGATGGTTGAGTATGAGGCAATAAAAAATCATGTAACAATGTGGAATGTAGCAGTTGAGAGACAGATACAAGTTAAAGGTCCCGATGCTGAAGCATTTGTTGATTATGTAATTACAAGAGATGCAACAAAAATTTCTCCAATGAGAGGAAGGTATGTAATACTCTGTAACCAATACGGCGGTGTATTGAATGACCCAATTCTTCTTAGAATTTCAAAAGATGAATTCTGGTTTTCTTTATCTGATTCAGATATTGGTCTTTATTTACAAGGTGTAAATCACGACAATAGATTTAATGTAAATATTGATGAAATTGATGTGAGCCCAGTTCAAATTCAAGGTCCAAAAGCTCATGCTTTAATGAACGATTTAATTGGCAATCAAGTAAATGTTGATGAAATGCCATTTTATGGTCTTGCTGCAGCAAAAGTTGGGGGTAGAGAATGTATAATTTCTCAAACAGGTTTTTCTGGAGAAGCTGGATTTGAAATTTACCTTTATGATTCTACAAAATATGCCGATGATATGTGGAATGCAGTTTTAGAAGCTGGAAAAAAACATAATTTAATGGTTATAGCTCCTGCTCATCATAGAAGGATACAGGCAGGAATATTATCTTGGGGTCAAGATATGGATAATCAACATAATCCATTTCAATGTAATTTAGGTTATCAAGTTTCTCTCTCTGGAAAAGGTGAATGGAATAAAACAACAGATTATGTTGGTAAGACTGTTTTAGAAAAAATGAAAGCAGATTTAAGAGATGGAAAAAAACCATATAAGTTGCAACTTGTGGGATTAAGCCTAGGAGGAAAACCCATCGAAGAATACGCTCCTGATTTTTGGCTTGTTTCTGAGGATGGTAATGATCCATGTGGATTTGTAACTTCACCTTGGTATCATCCAGAGCAAGGAAGAAATATCGCAATGGGCTATGTTCCATTTGATGGAACTCTAAATAAGAATGGTTTTCCAGTTGGAAACTATGGTAAAAAATTTAAAGTTCATCTTCCTGATATTTATTCAGAATCTCCAGGTGTTCCAGTTGATGCAGAAGTTGTTCCAATTCCATTTACTGAGTCACATAATGCGAATACAAGGGAAGTTGTAGATAATTAAAAATATTTTTAAGCCTCAATCAATAGTTGAGGCTTTATTAATTTAATAAAGCTCTAATTCTTTCAATAGAAATATACCCAACCACAAACTCGTCATTAATAAAAAAAGTTGGAGTTCCTCTTGCGCCTGCTCCATTGGCTAAAAATGCAGATAGTCTTACAATATTGTGTACTTCCTCTTTCGTTATATCAATATTAAATTTAGCTGTATTAAAATCTAAATCTTCTATAATTTTTTTTAATTTATCATTATTTATATTTCCTTCAATTGCAAATAAAGCATTATGAAAATCAATACCCTTTTTTTGAATATTTGCTGCAATAACCATCTTTGCTAATAAATTAGATGATTCACTAAGGATTGGGTGCTGTAAAAATATTACTCTTGTATCATCTCTTTCTTCAACAATACTTAACAATTCAGGATGTACTTTTTTGCAGTAACCACAAAAATAATCCATAAATTCAATTATTGTATTTTTTGCATTGTCGTCACCGATTTGTATAATTCCATCTTCAGGTATTGCTTCTAAGATCTTAAGATGAAATGGCTTTTCACTATCGAAAAAGAGTTCGTTTACAGTAATTTCAGCATTTACTTTAAGACAAATAAACGCACTTAAAACTATCCCTAAAATTAAATTTTTAAAGTATCTCATGATTGACCCACTCTATTTAATATGATTAATGAAGTACAGTAATAAATAGTTAATATGAAATCAAAGTCAAAGGTAGTTGTAATAGGTGGAGGAGCGGTAGGAGTTAGTACACTCTATCATTTAGCTAAAAAAGGTTGGTCTGATGTTGTACTAGTTGAGAGAAAAGAACTAACTTCGGGATCAACTTGGCATGCTGCCGGATTGTTACCACTGTTTAATATGAGTTATTCAGTAGGCCAGTTGCATAAATATGCTGTTAAACTCTATAAAACACTTGAGGAAGAAACCGGCCAAAAAGTCGGATTTAGTGTTGTCTCAAATATAAGACTCGCAACATCAAAAGATAGAATGGATGAATATTACCAATACGCTGGAGTAGCAAAAACAATTGGAGTTGATGTAAAATTTTTAACACCTAAGCAAGTCAAAGAAATTTGGCCACTATGTAACACTGATGGTTTAATAGGCGCAATTCAACATCCAGAAGATGGATATATTCAACCAGCTGATTTAACTCAGGCATTAGCAAAAGGTGCTAGAGATAAAGGTGCAGAAATATACAGAAATACAACTGTTACTGGAATTTCTAAAACAGAAGAAGGTATGTGGGTTGTGGAAACAGACAAAGGATTAATTGAGTGTGATCACGTTGTTTCTTGTAGTGGAAATTTTGCAAGGCAAACAGGTAAAATGGTTGGTCTTGAAATACCAGTAATTCCAGTAGAACATCAATACATTGTAACTGATGATCATCCAGAAATAGTTAAAAGAAAAGAAAAAGGATTGCCAGAAATGGGTGTACTTAGAGACTCTGATAGCTCATGGTACATGAGAGAAGAGAGAGGCGGTCTTATATTAGGTCCATATGAAAAGGGTGCACCTGTATGTTATGTTAATGGACCTGACAAAGAGTCTGAATTTGAGTTATTCCAAGAAGACCTAGAGAGAATTGAGCCACATATCGAATCAGCAATTCACAGAGTTCCTATATTTGGGGAAGTTGGTGTCAAGAAAGTTTATAATGGTGCTATCTGTTACACACCTGATGGAAGTCCAATTGTTGGACCAGCTTGGGGTTTAAAAAACTTCTGGTTAAATGAAGGTCATAGTTTTGGTATTACGGCAGCAGGAGGAGCAGGTTGGCAAATTGCTGAGTGGATAGTTGATGGGGAGCCAACCATTGATATGCTTGGTGTTGATCCTAGAAGATTCGGAGATTATGCCACTGAGTCGTATTTAATTGAGAAAAATGAAGAAGCTTATGCAAATGTTTTTACAGTTCATTATCCTGACGAAGAAAGGGAAGAGGGCAGGCCATTAAGACAGGCTCCTTGTTATGATAGATTAAAAGACTTAGGAGCAGTCTTTGGACAAAAATTTGGATGGGAGCGCGCTAACTGGTTTGCTCCATCTAAAGAATTACAAAAAGATGACTGGTCATTTAGGAGGTCGAAGTGGTTCGAACACGTAGGCAACGAGTGTAAGAATGTAGCTGAGAATGCAGGATTACTTGACATGTCAGCTTTTGCTAAGTGCCGTATATCTGGACCAGGAGCTGAAGAATTTTTGGATAATCTAGTTGCAAATAAGATACCAAAGAAAAATGGACGAGTTAATTTATGTCATGCATTAAATACCTCTGGAGGAGTTCACTCTGAATTTACTATTGCTAAAGAAAAAGAAGATACTTTTTATCTAGTATCAGCTGGAGCATTTCAAAGATTGGACCATGATTGGATACATAAATGGATGCCAAAGGATAGTTCTGTAAAATATGAAAATTTAACAAATAGTATGGGAGTGCTTGTTCTAGCAGGCCCTAAGTCTAGAGAAATATTATCTAAAATTACTAAAACTGATTTATCAAATGAAAATTTTCCATGGCTTTCTTCTAAAAAAATTAATGTAGGTCTTGCCCCAGCAATTGCTATGCGTATGAATTTTGTTGGAGAACTTGGTTGGGAATTACACCATCCTATAGAATATCAGAATCATATTTTCGATAAAATTATGGAAGCAGGTAAAGATTTTGGGTTAAAGCCATTTGGTATTAGAGCTATGGAAAGTTTAAGAGTTGAAAAGACTTATAAATTAGTTGGAACTGAAATGTCAATTGAGTATGCAGCTTTTGAATCAGGATTAGAAAGATTTGTACATCTTAATAAAGGTAATTTTATAGGAAGAGATGCTCTTGTTAAATGGCAACAAAAAGGCTTTAAAAATAAGATGGTAACGTTGGAAGTACACGATATTGAAGATGCGGATGCATTAGGCAACAATCCTATTTATAGTAATGGTAAAGTTATTGGTCGTGCGACAGGAGGTAACTACGGTTTTAGAGTGAAAAAATCGTTAGCAATTGGTATGATAGAACCGCAATATGCAAAAATTGGACAAAATTTAGAAATGGATATTTTAGATAAAAAACATAAAGTAACAGTAATTCAAGATAGTCCCTACGATCCAAACAATGAAAAACTAAGAGCATAATATGAAAATTTTAGTAACAGTAAAAAGAGTAATAGATTACAATGTTCAAATTAGAGTAAAGCAAGATGGCAGCGGTGTTGAAAAAGATAATGTAAAGATGTCGATGAACCCTCCAGATGAAAATGCAGTCGAAGAGGCTCTTCGTATTAAAGAATCAGGTAAAGCAGATGAAATTATCGCTCTTTCAATTGGCAGTGATAAGGCTCAAGAAACAATTCGAACAGCTCTCGCAATGGGTGCTGACAGAGGAATTCATGTTAAGTCAGATCTAGACTTAGAACCACTGGCAATCTCAAAAATTATTTCAAAAATTGCCGAACAAGAAAAGCCGTCTATAATTCTGATGGGTAAACAAGCAATAGATGATGACTCTAATCAAACAGGTCAAATGACCTCTGCTTTACTTAATTGGCCACAGGCCACTTTTGCTTCAAAAATTGAAATAGAGGATAATGCCGCTATCGTAACAAGAGAAATTGATGAAGGGCTTGAAAAAATTAAGGTAAGTATTCCATTTGTTGCCTCATGCGATTTAAGATTAAACGAACCAAGATATGCTTCACTTCCTAATATTATGAAAGCAAAGAAAAAGCCCATAGATGTCAAAGATGCAGTTTCTCTTGGCATTGATATTAATCCTAGAATTGATCAGATAAAAGTTGAAGAGCCACCTGTTCGTCAAAAAGGAATTATGGTAAATGATGTATCTGAACTTGTACATAAATTAAAACATGAGGCAAAAGTAATATGAGTATACTAGTCTTAGCCGAACACAACAATGTTGATATTAAATCTTCGACTTTAAATACAATTGCTGCAGCTTCTAAAATCGATCAAGATATAAAAGTTCTTGTAACTGGTTATGAATGCAAAGAAGTAGCACAAAATATTTCAAAGTGCGAAAAAGTAACTAAAGTATTTGTTGTTGATAATGAAAAATTAAAAAATCCAATCGCTGAAAATATTGAACCTATTGTTCTATCTGTAGCTGATAATTATACTCATATTTTGGCACCAGCTACGACATTTGGAAAGAATATATTTCCTAGAATAGCTGTTAAGCTTGATATTGCTCAAGTTAGTGATGTTATAAAAATAATTAGTAGTGATACTTTTATGAGACCAATTTATGCAGGTAATGCTATTGCTACTGTAAAATCAAATGATAAAACTAAGATTATTACAATAAGACCAACTTCATTTGACCCTGTTGAAACTAGTGGTGGTAGTGGAATTGTTGAAAATCTAAGTTTTGAAACCCAAACTAATAATGTTGAATTTATAGAAAGGGAAGAATCTCAATCTGAAAGACCCGAATTAAGTACAGCCAGAGTTGTGATATCAGGAGGAAGGGGATTACAAAGCGCAGATAATTTCAAACTCTTAAATGAAATTGCAGATAAATTGAATGCAGCTGTTGGTGCATCGAGAGCAGCGGTTGATGCAGGATATGTGTCAAATGATTACCAGGTAGGTCAAACTGGTAAAGTAGTTGTACCTGATTTGTATATCGCAGTTGGTATTTCTGGTGCCATTCAACATTTAGCTGGAATGAAAGAAAGCAAAGTTATAGTTGCAATTAATAAAGATGAAGAAGCGCCAATATTTAATGTAGCAGATTATGGACTTAATGCTGATTTATTTGAGGTATTGCCTCAGTTATCTTCTGAACTAGATAAATTAAATACTATTCAACAATAAATTTATTTATTAAAATAGCCAAATGGAAGTGAATCGCGAGTCAATGGAATATGACGTAGTCATAATTGGAGCTGGGCCTTCTGGCTTGGCTACAGCTATAAAAATTAAACAACTAAACACCGAAATAAATGTTTGTATTTTAGAGAAAGCATCAGAAGTTGGCGGACACATTTTAAGCGGAAATGTTTTTGAAACTAAAGCCTTAGATGAACTCATTCCAGACTGGAATGAAAGGGGAGCACCTATCAAAACAAAAGTATCAAAAGAAAAATTTTTATTCCTTTCTAAAAACAAATCATTGAGTTGGCCTACATGGCTTTTACCAAGTGTTCAAAAAAATCATAATAACTATATTATTAGCTTAGCAAATTTATGCAGATGGCTAGCTACTGAAGCTGAAAATCTGGGTGTAGAAATATTTCCAGGTTTTGCAGCATCAAAAATTTTATATTCAGAAGATAATAAAGTTATTGGAGTGCAGACTGGAGATATGGGAATTGATAAAAATGGAAATAAAAAAGATAGTTTTGAGCCAGGTATTAATATTAAAGCAAAAGTCACAGTTTTTGCTGAAGGTTGTAGAGGCCATCTTGGTAAAGAACTTATCAAAAAATATAATTTATCTGAGGGAAAATCTCCACAGCAATATGGGATAGGATTTAAAGAAATTTGGGAAGTTGATAAAACACAACATGAAGAAGGCTTGGTGATGCATACTGCAGGATGGCCACTAGATAATTCTACATATGGAGGAAGTTTTTGTTATCATGCAGAAAAAAATCAGATTTTTTTAGGCTACGTCATTGGTCTTGATTATAAAAATCCATATCTATCACCTTACGACGAATTCCAGAAATTTAAAACACATCCAGCTATTAAAAAAATACTAACTAATGGAAAGAGAATTGCGTATGGAGCAAGAGCACTTATTGAGGGTGGTTTACAAAGTCTACCAAAAATGTATTTACCTGGAGCATTATTAATAGGGTGTGACGCAGGCACATTAAATATGCCAAAAATTAAAGGATCTCATACAGCTATGAAAAGTGGAATTATTGCTGGAGAAACTATTGTTAATCACTTAGGCAATTCTAATCCATTATCTGATTATGAAAAAAAATTTAGAGACTCTTGGCTTTTTAAAGAATTATATGCAGCTAGAAATGTAAAACCTAGTTTTAATTGGGGTTTAATACCTGCTATTATTTTTACAGGTATAGATCAGATAATTTTTAGGGGTAAGCTTCCTTTTACCTTGAAGCATAAACATGCTGATCATGAATCACTAATTCTAGCAAAAGATGCAAAAAAAATTGATTACCCAAAATATGATGGAAAATTTACATTTGATAAGACTAGTTCAGTATATTTGACAGGCACTAACCACGAGCCTGATCAACCTGTACACCTACAACTTAAGGATATAAATCTTCCTATTAATTACACATTAAATGAATATGATGAACCTTCTCAAAGATACTGTCCAGCCGGAGTTTACGAAATAGATAAAACTGATCCTATATTGCCAAAATTTATTATTAATGCACAAAACTGTATTCATTGCAAAACTTGTGATATAAAAGAACCATCTCAAAATATTACTTGGGTTGTTCCTGAGGGAAGTGGCGGACCCAACTATGCAAATATGTAATAAATTTTATTTTCATATAGACTTTAAATAACATTAATTTTATCAAACTTTTAAATATAAGATGAGAGATAATTGTGAAAAAAAATAAAATAGCTTTTACTTTTGCAACTGCAGAAGTGAATTTTATGGGTCAATTATTTATAATGATAACAGAATTGCTAACTGGTAAATTAAAATTAAAAAAATTGTATGACGAATACATATCTGAAAATAGACCACCACAATATTTTTGGGACGACGCAGTTTCAAAACTTAATTTTAAGATTAAAACGAATTTTAAAGAAGGTAGCCATATTCCAAAAAATGGAAGATTAATTGTTATTGCTAATCACGCATTTGGTGTTGCTGACGGAGTATCAATTTGTTCAGTCATATCAAAAGTAAGACAAGATTATAAAATGATAACCCATAAAGTATTAAGACAAGCTGATGCGGTAAAGAATAAAATATTACCAATTGATTTTAATGAAACAAAAGAAGCATTATTAACAAATATTCATACAAGAAAGGAAGCTGAAAAAGTTCTAAAAAATGAAGGGGTTTTAATCCTTTTTCCTTCAGGAAGAATTGCTACAAAAAAAGATTTAAAAAAATCTACTAAAGCAGATGATGGAGAATGGAAACAATGGGTTTCGAAATTAATTTTAAAAACGAAAAGTCCAGTTTTGCCAATTTATTTTGATGGTCAAAATAGTCAGTGGTATCACATTGCAAATAAGCTAGGATTAACTTTTAGGTATTCTTTGTGTATGTACGAATTAAAAAGAAAGATAGGAGACGATATATATATGCACTTTGGCTCTTTGATAAAATATGAAAACTTAGCTAAAATTGGTGATATTAAAGAAATAACTAAATACTTGAGGTCAACAACATATTCTTTGGATCCACATCTAAAGAATAATTAAATATTTATTTTTTATCATTGCGCATTTATAGGGAAGTATTATGGTTGGATTTGTTGGCACTCAAGCAAGAAGAAGGAGAAGAAACAGATATGTAGTATTTTTTTTTATTATTATAATAATATCTCTCTTTTTTTATTTGCCTTCAGTTAATTTTTCAAATGAAAATCAAAATTTACCAACAGAAATACTTCCAACTGCAGTTATAGATGAAACTAGTTTAGCTTTAGAAATAGAGGAATTAAAACTTGAAGTATTTCAAAAAGATCAAAGAATTAAATTTAGAGACAATCAAATTAATAAATTACAAGATGAAATTAATAATTTAAATCAATCCCTCTTATCTATTCAAAAAGATTATGATCTTGCTATTGGTGATATAAATACGTTGGAAAATAATTCATCAGAAAATTCTGAAGTAAATTCAAAAAAAATTAATGAACTCAATAAAATAATAAATGAATTTAAATCTAAAATTTCAAATTATGAAGACAAAATTTATCAATTAGAAAATGAACTTATAAATTCTGTATCGACCGATGATTTACAAAATTTAAGTATTGAAAATTCAATATTAAAAAATGAAGTTAAGGAACTTAAGAAAAAAAATACAGAATCTTTAGAAGCATTAGATCAGCTTAATACTTTGATTGAAGAAAAAGATATAATAATTAATCAATTAAATTATCTTAAAGATCAACAACATCATGGTTAGTTATTTATTTTTCTTTCTAAATAAATAAGGCTCTTCAAAATTTCCACTCCAAATACCAATTTTTTTATTTTTTGCTACTTCTTCTTCATTTATATAATCTAGCGAGTAATATCGGTACGCTATTGCCCAGCCATTTAAAACCATTTGACTATTTAAATCTATGTTATTTTTGTAACATACACCAATGTATCTATTATATTTATCTTTTCCATTTGTTATACATTGTATTTGACTACTACCTATTAGTTCTAATAAAAATTCAGTTGATTGTAATCCACAATTCCATTCTTTGTTATTTTTTATACATTTTTGCTTAGTTTCAGGAGCATCAATTGCATGCAATCTAATTTTATTTTTCCCAATATGTATTGTATCACCATCAATAATTTTTGGTTTTCCATGTATAGTTTTTCCGTAAGCCTGACTAAAAAAAAGTATTAAACTCAAAAAAAAACTAAATGTTAAGTACTTTACTTCCATCTATTAATAATTCATAAACATATTTTGCATGAGATCTATTTAGATGAATATCTATTGATGTATTTTCATCTTCATTATTATTTCTTATAAGCAGTATTGGTATTTTAATAAAAATTGTTTGAGCAACGCTATAATTATTTTTTAAAGCTTCTTCTAAATTAATAACTAAAAATTTAGAAAGTAGTGTTAAAACATCTTTTCCTTGTAATCTTAACACAGTCTTATTATATGATACATCCGTAACAGCTGTGTTTTGAGGATTAAGTGATGATTTTAATTGCATAAATATTTTTTGAGTTTCAGCTTCAGGCGTTTCTATTAACCATTCATCAGGACCTAACCACAATATGTTAATATTATTATTTGATATTCTGACATTAGGTTCAATAGGTAAAACAAGATCTAAAACAGATCCAACATTTTTCATAAATTCTTTATCAGAACTTTTACCTCTAAGATTAATCTTTCCTGTTAGCTTTTTTTCCTCAATATAAATACCATTAAAATTTTCTTTATTTATTTTTAGAACTGTAGACTGATTTAAGTTCATTGATTGATCCTTTTATTTTGAGGATCAATAAATACAGGGTTAGTAATTTCAACTTCAATATTTTCATTTTCCATAGGTGCATAGAGTTTTTCACCTTTTTTTTGCAACCCACCTTTGATTAAAGCAAGTGCAAAAGAACTATTTAGATTTGGTGAATAGTAGCTTGAAGTTACGTGCCCAACCATTTTCATCGGAAGTGAAGTAATATTTTCTACTAGTTGTGCCCCTTCTTCTAAAACTTTTTTTGGGTCTTTAGTTTTTAATCCAACTAATTGTTTTCTATCTTTCTTTATAGTATCACTTCTATTTAATGCTCTTTTTCCAACAAAATCATATTTTTTCTTACTAATAATCCAATCCATATCTAAATCTACTGGAGTAACTGATCCATCAGTTTCCTGACCAACAATAATGAATCCTTTTTCAGCACGTAAAACATGCATGGCTTCTGTTCCATAAGGTGTAATATTAAATTCCTTACCTTTTTCTATGCAAATATTCCATAAATCTTTTGCGTATCCTGATGGTACATTTATTTCGTAACATAACTCACCGGTAAAGCTAATCCTCATTACCCTGCATTCAATTCCACATAAATTGATATTTTTAAAACTCATATGAGGAAAATTATCTTTTGAAAAATCATATTTAGAATTTAGCTTTTGCATTAATTTTCTTGAGTTAGGACCATTTAAACTTATTGTTCCGTATTGTTCAGTTACAGATGTTAAATAAACTTGGAGTTCAGGCCATTCAGTTTGTAGCCAGTCTTCAAGTTTTGATAAAACTGATGCAGCATTTCCTGTAGTTGTTGACATAAGATAATGATACTCACCCAGTCTTGTAGTAACTCCATCATCAATTACCATTCCATCATCGCCTAGCATAACACCATACCTACATTTACCAATATCAAGTTTAGACCATGAATTAGTATATACTCTATTCAAAAATTCACTTACATCTCTTCCTTGAATATCTATTTTCCCTAAAGTTGATGCATCTAAAACTCCAAGACTATCTCTAGTTGCTTTAACTTCTCGATTTAAAGCTGAATAGAAACTTTCGTTTTCTTTTGGATAATACCATGCACGTTTCCATTGACCTACATCCTCAAATAATGCTCTATTTTCTTTGTGCCATTCGTGCATTGGTGTTGTTCTTTCCAAATCAAAAAATTCTTTTATATGCCTTCCTGCAATAGCTCCAAAAGTAACAGGAGTATAAGGTAAACGAAATGTTGTAGTACCAAGATCAGATATATTTGTATTTGATAATTCTGATATAATGCCTAAGGCATTAACATTACTAGTTTTACCTTGATCTGTAGCCATTCCAGTGGTGGTATAACGTTTTACATGTTCAATTGATTGAAATCCTTCTTTTAATGCTAATTTAATATCTTTAGCAGTAACATCATTCTGAAGATCAACAAACATTTTAGTTTTAGAAATTTTTTTCTTTGAAGTAATCCAAATATTTTGATGATCACCGTTTATAATTTTACTTGATTGATAATTTTCTTTTTCATTTATTTTATTTACTTTAAGATTTAAAAAATTATTAACCCTTGATGGGATTGAGCTTAAAATTTTATTTAAATCATAGTCACCATTACAACTTCCTACACATAATGTTTCTTGAAATGCCTCTTCAGGAATAAAACTTCCATCACTATCTCTGTATTTTAACTTTCCTTTAGATTGTGTAAACAGATGAACAGTTGGAGTCCATCCACCTGAAACACATATAGTGTCACATTTTATAGTAATAGACGATTTACCTCCATAGATTTTATAATCTGATATTTTTTTTAAATGAACTTCTTTTACTCTTAATCTTCCAATCGTATCACTAATTTCATATCCATTTAAAATCGTTATACCAAGTTCTTTAGCTTTTTTTGGATATTGACCATTTGATTCAAGTCTGACATCAACTATTGCTTGTACATTAAAACCTTGTTGCATGTAATCTATTGCAGTTTCATAAGCACTATCATTATTTGTAAAGAAAACTAAATTTTTACCAACGGCAACTCCATATTTATTTAAATATTTGCGAGCACTATTTGCAAGCATAATACCTGGTCTGTCGTTATTATTAAATATTATCGGCCTTTCTATTGATCCGGTAGCTAGTACAACTTTTTTAGATCTTATTTTCCATATTCTTTGTCTAATATTATGTGTTTTTGTTATTCCTTTTTCAGGTTCTAAATCTTGAATAGCATGTAAAAGATTGTAGTGAAAATAAGCAAAACATGAAGTATTTGTAATAATTTTTACATTAGATTGATTTCTTAAATTATTAATTACATTATTTTTCCAAACATTAATTGGGGTATTATTTATTTTTACATCATCATCTTTACTAGATAAAATCTCTCCACCAAATTCATTTTCTTGTTCAATTAATAATACTTTTAAATTATTTTTAGTAGCAATTTCAGCTGTATAGAGACCGCTTACCCCGCTTCCAACAACTAATAAATCACAATGATAATGAATGTGTTCATATTTATGAGGATCATCTTTTTTGGGTGATTTCCCAAGACCTGCAGCATGTCTTATAAAAAATTCATATGTTTTCCAAAATTTTGCAGGCCACATAAAAGTTTTATAATAAAAACCAGCGGGAAAAAAAGGTGATAGCAAATCATTGATAGCACCAAAATCAAAATTTACACTAGGCCAATTATTTTGTGAGAAAGCTTTTAAACCTTCATAAAGTTGAATTTCTGTCACACGTCTATTTGGCTCTGTATATTCTTTAGTTTCTAATTGTACTATTCCGTTTGGTTCTTCACTACCAGCGCTAACAATTCCTCTTGGACGATGGTATTTAAAACTTCTACCCACTAAATGAACATTATTATATAACAAAGCTGAAGCTAGTGTATCTCCCTCGTATCCTTGATATTTTTTTCCATCAAAATAAAAATTTATGATTTTATTTTGTTCAATATTTTTATTATTTTGAGAACGTCTCATAAACTATTAATTACTTCTTATTTGAAGTTGATAAATTTCCAGAACCAATACTTGGTTCACCTGAGGGTGTAACAGGAATGTTAGCGTTTAATTTAGGAGGCTTTTCACCCATTTTATAAACTGCTAAAATTTCATCAGTTGCTGTATTTCTGGCTAAGTTAAACCATTGTCTGCATCCAAAAGAATGATTCCATCTTTCATAGTAAAGGCCTTTATCATTCTTTCGATGAAATAAATACTCTGCCCATTGATCATCTGTTAGATCAGAAGGGTTTTTAGGTCTAGCTATGTGAGCTTCGCCACCGCATGTGAATTCTGCTTGATCTCTTTCACCACAATAAGGACAATTTATAATAAACATGAATTAGTGGGCTACTGCAGCAGCACCATGTTCATCAACTAACTCGCCACTTGAAAATCTGTTTATACTAAATGGAGCATTTAGCGCATGAGCTTCATCATTTGCAATTGTATGTGCGAATACCCATCCTGAACCAGGAGTTGCTTTAAAACCACCAGTACCCCAGCCGCAATTAAAGTATAAACCATTAATATGAGTTTTGCTAATAATTGGACTAGCGTCAGGACATATATCAACAATTCCACCCCAGTGACGAAGCATTTTCATTCTTGAAAAAATAGGAAATAATTCAACAATTGCCATGAGTGTATCTTCAACAATATTAAATCCGCCTCGCTGCGTGTAGGAAGTATATCCATCAGTACCAGCTCCAATTACCAATTCACCTTTATCAGATTGCGATACATAAGCGTGTATTGTATTAGACATTACTACTGTATCAATTACAGGTTTTACAGGTTCAGAGACAAGAGCTTGAAGAGGTTTACTTTCTAAGGGAAGTTTTATTCCGGCCATATTAGCAATTACACTAGTATGTCCAGCAGCGGCAATACCAACTTTGTTAGAATTAATTGTTCCTTTTGTAGTTTCAATCCCAGTTATATTTCCATTTTTAATATTGATACCTGTAACTTCACAATTTTGAATAATATCAACACCCATTTCATCTGCACCTCTAGCGTAACCCCATGCAACAGCGTCATGTCTAGCTGTCCCCGCTCTTCGTTGCAGTGTTGCTCCAAGCACAGGATATCTAATTTTTGGTGAAGTATTTATAATTGGACAGAATTCTTTTACTTTTTTTGTATCCAGCCATTCACAATCAATATCATTAAGCCTATTGGCATGCCAACGTCTTTTAAGCTCTCTTACATCATGTAAATTATGAGCAACATTTAAAACTCCTCTTTGAGAAAACATTACATTGTAATTTAATTCTTGTGACATTCCCTCCCAAAGTTTTAATGCATGCTCATATAATGCTGCACTTTGATCCCATAAATAATTTGATCTAATAATAGTTGTATTTCTTCCTGTATTACCTCCACCTATCCATCCTTTTTCAATGACTGCAATATTTTTAATTCCATGATTTTTTGCAAGGTAGTAAGCTGTTGTTAGGCCGTGCCCACCTCCGCCAACAATAATTGCTTCATAATTTTTTTTAGGCTCAGGACTTTTCCATGTTTTTTGCCAATTCTCATGATGTGTGAATGCATTCTTTGCTATAGAAAAAAAAGAATATTTATTTTTAGTTTCCATATCTTTTTATTCTATAACAGTTTTAAAAAAGACCTTCAATTTCTCCTTTTGGATTTAACTTAATCGAATTTGCCGCAGGCACACTTGGTAATCCAGGCATTGTCATAATATCTCCACAAATTACAACAATAAATTCAGCTCCTGAGGATAATCTCACTTCTCTTATTGGAAGAACATGGCCTGTTGGAGCCCCCTTTAGATTTGGATCGGTAGAAAAGCTGTATTGTGTTTTAGCTATGCATACTGGAAGTTTGCCAAAACCTTTAGTTTCAAAATCCTTTAGTTGATTTCTAACTTTTGTATCAGCAACTACCTCACTTGCATGATAAATTTCTTGACCAATTTTTTCGATTTTTTTGAAAAGTGATAAATCATCTTCATATAAAAATTTGAATGTATTTTTACTCTGCTCACAAATTTCAACAACATTTTGTGCTAATTCTGCTGCTCCTTCTCCTCCATCTGACCAATGTGTGCACATTGAAGCTTTTACACCTTGAGTTTTACAAAAATCAAGCACTGCATCAACCTCACTTTGAGAATCTGTAATGAAGTGATTTATAGCCACTGTAACAGGAAGCCCAAACTTACGAACGTTAATTATATGTCTCTCTAAATTTACAAGACCTTTTTTTAGTGCTTCAACATTTTCACTTTTCAAGTCTTCTTTTGAAACATCGCCGTGCATTTTTAATGCTCTTATAGTAGCAACAAGAACTACACAATCAGGTTTTAATCCAGACTTTCTACATTTTATATCTAAAAATTTTTCTGCTCCTAAATCAGCGCCAAAACCAGCTTCAGTAACAACATAATCGCCTAGTTTTAAACTTGCTTTTGTCGCAATTACGGAATTACATCCGTGCGCAATATTAGCAAAAGGTCCACCATGGATGATGGCAGGATTATTTTCAAGAGTTTGAGCTATATTTGGTCTTATTGCATCTTTTAGTAAAACTGTCATCGGGCCTTGTGCATTTAAATCTTTAGCATAAATAGCTTTCTTATCTCTTGTATATGCTATTGTAATGTTGCCAATTCTTTCCTCAAGATCATTTAAATTATTTGCTAAGCAAAAAATAGCCATTATTTCTGATGCTACAGTTATATCAAATCCATCCTGTCTTGGGTAACCATTTGCGACACCACCAAGATCAACTACAATTGATCTTAAAGACCTGTCATTCATATCCATAACTCTTTTCCAAACTACACGTCTGACATCAATATTTAATTTGTTGCCCCAATAAATATGATTATCGATTAGTGCTGATAACAAATTATGTGCAGAGGTAATTGCATGGAAATCTCCAGTAAAATGTAAATTAATTTGCTCCATCGGAACAACTTGTGCATATCCACCACCTGCAGCTCCACCTTTCATCCCAAAAGAAGGTCCCAGACTTGGTTCTCTTAAACAAACTATAGATTTTTTTCCAATTTTATTAAGTCCATCATTTAGACCAACTGAAGTAGTTGTTTTGCCTTCTCCAGCTGGAGTTGGAGTTATTGCAGTAACAAGAATTAATTTGCCATCTTCTTTTTCTTTGAGAGTATCAATATATTCTAAATTAATTTTAGCGATGTGACGACCCATTGGGCTAAATGCTTCCGGGGTATCAGGTACATTTATTTTATCAAGAATTTCACCTATGGGTTGCATTCTAGCTTTTCTAGCTATTTCAATATCTGACATGTAACTCCTTATTTTATAAAATTTACTTATAGATTATGTTAGTATTGAAACAACTTGTGTTTCAATATTAGAAATAAAAAAATGTGAAGAATTAAGCAAACATTATAAAACAAATTGATTTTTATTATTATAATTTAACTCGGAACTATTTAATTGATTCAACCAATCTGCCGTTTTCTTCATTCCACCAAAAGCATAGAAATGAATATTCTCTAGATTACTAGATTGATTAGAATGAATATAACTTGCTAAGTCATATATTAGTTTATCAGGAGTGCTTAATGTTGCGAGTTTAGTTAAATTGAAAGCTTGTTTTGATATAAATCGTAAAGAATTTCCAATACCACATGATCTAGCATAATTAATTAAAGTTTTTATAGATGCTGGACCAGGTATGCCTGCATGAATAGGCAAATTATTACCTAAGGTGCTTAGATGTTTTTCCCAATTAATAAGGGATTTAGCTTCAAAGAAGAACTGAGTCGCTATATACATTTGAAAATCAACATTTTTAGCAAAATTATTTTTTTCATTTATTGCTAAATCTAAATTTTGATTTGAAATATCTGGACTTCCTTCTGGATGACCAGCAACACCAACGAATTGATAGTTAAACTTTGATAAAAGATCAGACTTTAAAACATCCATTGTTGAAGAAATATTTCCAGCCTGATTACCCCCACCTCCAATAATTAATATTTTAGTACAACCTGATTCATTAGCTAAATCACCAAGATATTTTTCTAATTCATTTTCATTGATTATAGTTCTAGCAGGCAAATGTGGTATTACTTCATAACCCTCATCTTTTAATTTTTTTGCAGTACTTATTACATTCTTTGAATTTTCATCTGGTAAATAAGTAATATATACATCGTGATTCTTATCTAAAAAATCTGAAAATCCTCCATATTTACTATGAACGTTAGGTGTAGTTTCTATTGAGTATGAATTAAGAAATTTTTTTACTATATTTAGAGTTTCTTTCGACATACATTTATAATAATTTATATATAATTTACTTTAATGAATAACAAGCAATTTACCATTATTACTTTTTATCAGTTTAAAAAGGATTTTGATCAAACTCAAGTATTATCAGAGATTAAATATTTTTGTACATTTAACAAAATTAAAGGTACAGTTCTAATAGCAAGCGAAGGTATAAATGGAACTTTAGCAGGTTTAAAAAAAGATATTAATAATATTGTTAATATTTTGAAAAAACATAATTTTGTAAACGTTAATATAAAGTTTTCTTATTCAAAATTTATGCCTTTCCAAAAATTAAAAGTTAAATACAAAAAAGAAATAGTTACTTTAAGAACCAAATATTCAGATCCAGAAATACAGACTGGTATACATATCAGTTTTAATGAATGGAATAATATTATTAATGACAAAAATACTATTCTTTTGGATGTAAGAAATGATTTTGAAGTTCAAATTGGATCTTTTAAAGGTGCAATTAATCCTAAAACAAAAAATTTTACTGAATTTAAAGCTTATGTAAAAAATAACTTAAATAATTCTAAAGACAAAAATATTGCGATGTTTTGTACTGGAGGCATAAGATGTGAAAAAGCATCTTCTTATCTATTAGCCAAAGGTTTTAAAAATGTATGTCAATTAGAGGGAGGAATACTTAAATACTTAGAAAAAATTCCAGAAAATAAATCACTTTGGAATGGAGAGTGTTTTGTTTTTGATGGAAGAGTTTCTGTTAAAGATGGAGTAAAAAAAGGTACCTATAAAATGTGTCATGCTTGTAGGGAGCTCTTAAATTTGAAAGAAACAAATTCAAAAAGATATGTTCCAGGAATTTCATGCCCAAAATGCTTTGAAAAGACAAGTAATGAAAAGAAAACGAGACTAAGAGAAAGAAATAAACAAATCTCGATTGCAAAGAAAAGAGGTTTATATAGTAGATATATTAAGCAAACAGTTGCAGACTATGAATAAAAAATACTTTATTTCATTATAATATTCTGTATAGACACTCCATGGCAAAAAAAACTTCGTTTGCATTAAAGCAACTGGTTCCTGAAGAAAATCCTAAAACAGGAACAAAATACATTGTTAGAAAACCAACAAAGGGATTAAAAGTAGCAGAAAAACTACGTATGAAGAAGTACGATCCAGTTCTCAAAAAACACGTATGGTTTGTTGAAAAAAAAATGCCTCCACACAGTAAATAACTGTTGGACCCCCTTTATTTTATACCAAATTAAGTTAATTTTAATATATGAAAACTAAACTTGGAATCCATTGGTTTAGACAAGATTTAAGACTATCTCAAAACCCATCTCTTGAAGCTTTATCTAATAAAGTTGATCAAATTGTTCCAATTTACATTCTTGACCCAAAAGAGAGAATGGGATCTGTCTCTAAGTGGTGGTTAGAGCAATCTTTAAAAAATTTGAATGATAATATCGAAAGAAAAAATGGAAAACTAAAAATTTTTGAAGGCAATCCATTTGATATAATCAAATCTTTATTTATAAATAAAAATATAGAATATTTTTATTGGAATAGATTGTATGATCCTTATTCCATTACAAGAGATAAAAAAATCAAATCTTTATTAAAGCTAGAAGATATTAATTGTGTAACTTTTAATGGCTATTTACTAAATGAGCCATGGGAAATAAAAAATAAAAGTGGAAGTTTCTTTAAAGTTTTTACTCCTTATTGGAGGTACTGTAATGAAATAACTCGAAGTAGAAAACATAATAAAAAAATACAAAATATAAAATTTTATAACTTAAATTTTAAAAATTCTAAAAATATTCAAGACTTAAACTTAACAAATAAAAAATTAAAATGGACTGATAAAATTAATAAACATTGGTTACCAGGAGAAAATAATGCTCAACTTCAATTACAAAAATTTATAAATCAAAAGGCAGATAATTATTCTATAGGTAGAGATAGACCTGATAAAAATTTAACTTCAAAATTATCTCCTTATTTACATTTTGGTGAAATCTCACCAATAGAGATCTATAATCAAATTCGTGTAACAAAAACAATTAATTCTGAAAATAAAGATAAATTTTTGGCTGAGATTGGTTGGCGAGATTTTTCCTATAATTTATTATACCATTACCCAGATATGACTAAACAGCCTATTCAAAATAAGTTCAATAAATTTCCATGGTTAAATGATAATAAAAATTTAAAAAAATGGCAAAAAGGATTTACAGGAATTCCAATAGTTGATGCAGGAATGAGACAGCTTTATGAAACAGGATGGATGCATAACAGAGTAAGAATGATTGTTGGATCATTTTTAACAAAAAATTTACTACTTCACTGGAAACTTGGTGAACAGTGGTTTTTTGATACTTTAGTAGATGCAGATATTGGCTCAAATTCTGCTGGATGGCAATGGATATCTGGTTGTGGGGCTGATGCTAGTCCATATTTTAGAATATTTAATCCAATTCTTCAGGGACAAAAATTTGATCCTAAAGGTAAATATGTTAAAAAATACATTCCTGAACTTCAAAATGTTACAAACAAATTTATTCACAATCCATGGGAAATGTCTGAAGAAAGCCAAATAAGTTGTGGTTGTAGAATAGGTAAAGATTATCCAAATCCAATAGTAGATTTAAAAGAAACAAGAAATAGAGCTCTTTCAGCATTTAAAACCATAAGTTGATATGAAAGAAAAAATTGCAATAATTGGCTCAGGTATTTCAGGCTTAAGTGCAGCTTATATATTATCTAAAAAATATGATGTATATTTATTTGAAAAAAATAATAGGCTAGGTGGACATACAAGAACAATAAACGTTGATGAACCTTCAAGAAAAATTCCTATTGATACAGGTTTTATTGTTTTCAATGAAAAAAATTATCCAGACTTAACGAAATTTTTTAAATTACTTAAAATTGATTGTAAAAATTCAGACATGTCATTTGCTGTATCAAATAAATTACCAAACATTGAGTATAGCGGGAAATCAATTTTTAGATTATTTGCTAATTTTAATAATCTATTTTCATTAAAATTTTATAAAATGATTTTTGAAATTAAAAGATTTTATTCAATTTGTAATAAATTAGAAATGAATAATATTAATTCAAAATTAACTTTAGATGATTTTTTAAATGAATATAAATTTTCTGATTATTTAAAAAATTATCATATTTTACCTATGATATCATCTATTTGGTCAAGTAATACTGATGATGTAAAAAAATTTCCATTAATAACGTTTATAAATTTTTTTAAAAATCATGCCCTTTTTAATTTTAAAAATAGACCACAGTGGAAATTTATCTTTGGTGGAAGCAATCAGTATATAAAAAAACTAATAAACTTGAATGCTTTTAATTATTTTACAGATTATAAAATTCACAAAATAATAAGAGGTAATAATAATATAGAAATTATTGATAAGAATAATAAAAGTACCTATTTTAATAAGTTAATTTTTGCTACCCACGGTGATCAAATATTATCTTTACTAGATAATCCTTCAGAAAAAGAAATAGATATTTTTAATAAGTTTAAATATTCTAATAATACAGCATACCTACATACTGATAGCTCATTAATGCCTAGTTCAAAACTTGCTTGGTCAAGTTGGAATTTTTTAAACAAATCAATTGGAAAAAAATTTACTCTTACATATTGGATGAATTTATTACAAAGCTTGCCAACAAATATAAATTATTTTGTAACTATTAACCCGTTTAAAGAACCAAACAATATTATTAACCAAACTACATTTGAACATCCTATTTATTCGCTGGAGACACTTAGTGCACAAAAAGAAGTTATGCAAATTCAAGGATTAAACAGCACATATTTTTGTGGTTCATATCTTGGATATGGATTTCATGAAGATGGTATTCAATCAGCTGTATACATCTCCAGATTATTGGGTTGTGATTTACCTTGGAATAGAGATAAAAATTTCTATAACAGAATTGAAATTAACAATTGATGAATTCTCAAATTTTATTATCAAGCATTGTTCATATAAGATTTATACCCTTCAAACATAAACTAAAATACCGAGTTCCTAGTATTTATCTTAATATTGATGATCTAGCTAAAATCAACAAACAATATACTTTTTTTTCTTTAAACAATTTCAACTTATTTTCTTTTCATGAAAGTGATCACGGCTATAGAGATCAAAGATCAATTAAAACATTTGTTGTTGACTCTCTTTCTAAATATAAAATAAAATATCAAAATTTGAAAATAATGATTTTATGTTTCCCAAGAATACTAGGATACGTGTTTGATCCATTATCAATCATTTATTGTTTTGATAATAATAAATTGATTTCTATATTATATGAGGTCAAAAACACTACAAATGAACAACATACATATATTTTTAAAGGCGATGCCGACTCAAAGAACTTTAAGTTATCTCACAAATGTGCAAAACAATTTTATGTATCCCCTTTTATTGAAATGGAAGCATATTACAAATTTTTTAATAAAATGTTTAAAAATGAAATGAATATTAATATTGATCTTTTTGATAAAAATAATAAAAAAGTTTTGACTGCATCGCAATATGGAAAATTTATTGAACTTAACTCTAAAAATATGTTTAAGTTTCTTTCATATAATCCATTATTAGGTTTTAAAGTAATGTTTGGAATTCTTTATGAGGCAGTAAAGATTATATCCAAGGGTGGTAAGTACTATGCTAGACAAAAGAAGCCAAATGATACAATAAGCTTTGAAGGAAAGTTTTAAAAATGAAGTTTTTTAAAAATAATTTAGATAAAACATTAGAAAATTTAGTAAAAAATTTTCTATCTAAAATCAAATACGGGAATTTAGATGTAGAATTTCCGTCAGGTGAAAAAAAAATTTATTCAGGAATAGATAATGGTCTTAATGCTTCAATAATTATACATAATTATAATTTTTTATCTTACGTATTAAAAAGAGGATCAGTTGGATATGCCGAAGCATACATGAAAAGTTTCTTCTCAACTCCTAATCTTACAGACTTACTTTTATTATCTCATAAAAATGAAAAATTTTTTTTAGATAATATTAATTCAAACATATTTTATTTAACTTTATCAAAAATAAAACATTTCTTGAAAAATAATTCTAAAACTCAAAGTAAAAAAAATATTAAATATCACTATGATTTGGGAAATAAGTTTTATGAAAAATGGCTGGATCAAAGTATGACTTATTCATCTGCTATTTTTGATCAGCAAAATACAAATTTATCTGATGCGCAATTAAATAAATATAAAATAATTGCAGATTCTCTATCTCTCAATGAAAATTCAAAAACATTAGAAATAGGTTGTGGTTGGGGAGGATTTTCCAGTTATATTGCTAAGAATTATAAATGTAAAGTTGATGCAATTACAATTTCAAAAGAACAATATGATTTTACTGCAAGTAAGATACAGAATGAGGGCTTAGGTGAAAAAGTAGTTGTTCAATTTAAAGACTATAGAGAAATAAATAATAAATATACAAATATTGCATCAATTGAAATGTTTGAGGCTGTTGGTAAACAGTATTGGCAAAATTACTTTGAAGTAATCAGAAATTCTTTGTCTTACAACGGTCAAGCTGCATTACAAATAATAACAATTGATGATCAAAGAGCGAAAGATTATCAAAATAGGCCTGATTTTATTCAGCAATATATTTTTCCTGGTGGAATGCTACCTACTAAACAACAATTGAATCAAAATGCTAAAGAAGTTGGACTAAAATGCCTTGAACTCTTAAGTTTTGGAAAATCTTATGCTAAAACTCTAAATATATGGAACTCTCAATTTCAAAGCTCTTGGAACGATGTTGCTAAAATTGGGTTTGATATCAAATTTAAAAGAATGTGGGAGTATTATTTTGCATATTGTGAAACAGGATTTTTAACAAACTCAACAGATGTTTCTCATTTTTTAATAAAAAAATAATTAATGAGTAAAATAAAAGTATTTTTCACCCTAACAGGGTACCAATTAACTTGGTTAGCCTGTGTATTTGGTGAAATAAAATTCAATCAAGAAAATCTAGGAGTTTATGTCGGACTTTTGTATTTATTATTATATATTTTTTATCACCATAACAAAGTATATTTTTTTAAAGTAGTATTATTAATATCAATTCCTGGATACCTTTTTGATTCCCTTTTAGTTTATCTTCAAATTTATAAATTTAATTCATCTTTGATTGTTGGCACTCTACCACTCTGGATGATTATATTATGGTTGAGTTTTTCAACTTTATTTGTTGAAATATTAGCCGTATTTAAGAGTTTCAAAAAAGCTGGTTTATTTTTAAGTACTGTTTTAGGCCCTATAACTTATTATTTAGGTGAGCCTATTGGAATTATTTCAATAAATGACAAAATATCATTTTTTAGTTTAATGTTATTTTTTTGGTTTATTTTGATGCTTTACTATTTGCAGATAATCTTAAAAAAAGTCTAACTTTCTGCTGTGTCTTTTTTTATTCTTATTCTGTTAAGTGTGCGCTCAAGTTCTTTATAAGTACAAAGACCAACATCCATAGGGCTTTTAGTTTCAAGTACTGCTTCTCTATATGTACCATTCCTAATTGCTTCAACTGTATTTTTTGTAGAGCCAGTTAGCTTAGCAATTTGTGAGCTAGTCAACTCAGTTGGATATCTTTTAATCAACCATAATATAGCGTATGGTTTTTCTTGCCTCAAAGAAAGTGGCGTGTATTTTGTATCTTTTTTTCTTGGAGGTAAATCTTCAATAATTGTTGATTTTATTAGAGTAAGGCTTGAACTCTTATCTTTTTCACATCTTTCAATTTCTTCTCTTGTTAATTGATTATTATCTATCGGGTCATAACCCCTCATTCCCACTGCTACATCACCATCTGCAATACCCTGAATTTCAAGTTCATGTAATCCACAAAAATTTGCTATTTGTTCAAAAGTTAAACCTGTATTTTCAACAAGCCATATTGCTGTTGCTTTTGGCATTAGTGGATATTTCATAATTTTTCCTTATAATATAAAAATATAATTTATATATAAAATAATACTTATAATGATAGATTTTTTTGAAATAGATGAAAGCAATAAAACAATAAAAATACTTAATTTGGATGATTTAAGCATTGAAGATCTAAATAAATATATCAGTGAGTTGCAACAGGAAATTGATAGAGTTAACTTAGAAATTAGACGAAAAGATAGTTTTAAGAAAAATGCAGAAGAATTTTTTAAATAATATTATTTTATTTTTAAGCCTTTAAATCGTTTTTGAAATCTTGCGACTTGACCTTCAGTTTCATTCAAACTTGATTTACCACCTGTCCAAGCTGGATGAGATTTTGGATCAATATCTAACTTTAGAGTATCAGATTCTTTGCCCCAGGTTGATTTTGTTTTAAATGTTGAGCCATCAGTCATTACCACATTAATTTCATGATAATCAGGATGTATTTTTTTCTTCATAATCGGTCTTATATTTAAATACTTTTTAAAGTAAAGACAGTTTTTTTATCATTGTGTCATGAATTTTGCCATTTGAGGCAATAATTTCTCGTGAATTCACATCCCAATGTTGTCCATTTATTTTTGAAATTTTACCACCTGCTTCTTTGACTAACAAAACACCAGTTGAAATATCCCATAAATTTAAATCTTTTTCCCAAAAACCGTCAAATTTTCCAGCAGCTACATATGCAAGATCTAAGCCTGCAGATCCCAATCTTCTTATTCCAGCAGTTGATTTTAGTATTTCATCAATCTCTTTAAGATAATCTTTATAAATTCTTTCTCCAAATGGTAAACCAGTTCCAATAAGACAGTCTGAAAATTTACTTCTCTTTGAAACTCTTAATCTTCTATCATTACACCATGACCCCTTACCTTTTGATGACCAAAAAAATTCATTTAATATGGGATTATAGATTATACCGTCAGTAATTTCATTATTACTCATTTTTGATATTATTATGCCAACATGAGGAATTCCATGTATAAAATTTGAAGTACCATCAATAGGGTCAATTATTATAGTATTTTCATCTCCATCAATTTTTCCACTTTCTTCTGTAATATAGGAGTAATTCGGATAATAATATTTTAATGTATCTAATAAACTTTTTTCAACTTTTACATCTGCATTTGTAACAAAATCACCAACTGATTTAGATTGGATTTGTAAATTCTCTATTTCTCCAAAATCTCTTATTAATATTTTTCCAGCTTTTTTAGCGGCTTTTTCAAAAATATTTATTATTGCAGGTTGCATCAATCTTTTGATTTTTCAACATATGTGCTATCTAATGTACTAACCACTATTTTATCATTAATTTCTATAAACTGTGGTACTGAAGTTTTAATGCCCTTTTCTAATATAGCAGGTTTATATGATGAAGCTGCAGTTTGCCCTTTAACAACTCCTTCCGTTTCTACTACTTTCAATGTAATGTTATCAGGTAGTTCTAGACCTACTGGTTTTTCGTTGTGAAATTGTAAAATTACTTCATCATTTTCGACTAAAAACTTTGATTGACTCTCAGTAATTAAGTCTGAACCTAGCTCTATTTGTTCATAACTTTGTTGATCCATAAAAATAAACTTTTGATTATCAGCGTATAAGTATTGAAATTTTTTTTCGTCTAGGATTGCTCTCTCTAAAGTTTCAGATGATCTAAATCTATTATTCATTTTTGTACCATCCTTTATTTCTTTTAATTCTGCTTGAATATATGCCCCTCCTTTACCAGGCTGTGTGTGTTGTGTTTTTAAGACTTTCCACAGCTTATTTTCAATTTCAAGTATATTTCCTACTTTGATTTCATTTCCTTCTATTTTCATAAGTCAAATTTACTTTATTTTTTGAGTACCTACTATATTAAAATTTGGATTTAACAAAACTTTATTTTTTTTTGCAATTTGTTTAATTTTTTCTAAAATAATTTTATTAGATTTAATTTTTAAGTAATGAATATTTTCTTTCATAACAAGTATTGATAGTCCATAGTCAGTTCCGCTATCAACGTAAAATTTTATATTATAATTTTTGTATTTAGTATTAATTAATTTTATAAAAACTCTTAACCAATTTATACCTAGTCCCTTAATTAAATAATTTTTAATATATATTATGAAAATTTCTCTCTTATTTACTTTCTTAATAATTTCTGTAAATTGATCATAAGAAATAATCTCATAACAACTTAATTTGTTCACTAAATATGTTTTTTCAAGTCTAACAAAGTTTCGATCATTCTGTTAGAAAATCCCCATTCATTATCATACCAAGCAAGTACCCTACAAAATTTATCTTTCACTACCTGTGTCTGTGTTAAGTCAAAAATCGAACTACTTTGATTATGATTAAAATCTATTGAAACTAATGGTAAATCATTAACGGTTAATATATTTTTTAGTTTTTTAGTTTTTGATGCTTTTAAAACTATCTCATTTATTTTTTTAGAATCTGTTTTTTTCTTACTTAAAAATTTGAAATCAATTAGAGACACATTAGGTGTTGGTACTCTTATAGCTGTGCCATCTAATTTTCCAGTAAGCTTTGGCAATACTAGACTAAGTGCTTTAGCTGCACCTGTAGAAGTTGGAATCATAGATTCTGCAGCCGCTCTCGCTCTTCTAAGATCACTGTGAGTTTGATCAACAGTTCTTTGATCTCCAGTATAGCTATGAATAGTTGTCATAAAACCAGATTCTATACCTAGTGATGAATCTAGAACCATTGCAACTGGAGCTAGACAATTTGTTGTGCATGAACCGTTTGATATAATATTATGTTTACTAGATAGCTCTTGATTATTTACACCTTGAACAACGGTTTTATCAACATTTGAAGCTGGAGCAGAAATTATTACTTTCTTAGCACCAGCATTTAAGTGACTAGCAGCTTTTTCCTTTGAAGTAAAAACTCCACTACACTCTAGAACAATATCTACTTTTAATGATTTCCATGGTAAATTTGAGGGGTCTCTCTCTGAATAAAAATTAATATTATTATTTGCAATCTTAATTCCATTTTTAGTTTTGTTTATTTTTAATGGCATTTCTCCATGCACACTATCGTATTTTAATAAGTGAATACTTGACTCTAAACTTCCTAGTTCATTGATTGCAACTACTTCAACATTCTTGATTTTTTTCTCTAAAAAGGCTCTAAATACTAATTTTCCAATTCTTCCAAAACCGTTTATTGCTACTCTCATTTTATCTCCTCGATATTATAAAGTTTTCGTTATTTTTTCAATTAAGTTTTGATCTGTTATATTAAAATGTTCAAATAATTCTTTGTAAGGTCCACTTTCACCAAAAGAAGACATCCCTACAAAATTTTTTTTATTAATATATTTTTCCCACCCATTTATTACACCAGCTTCAATACCAAAAATAGGCTTATTACCTAATATCTCATTTTTGTATTTTTCATCATTTTTTTCAAACAATTCAAATGATGGAATGCTAATTACTTTAATATTCAGGTCTCTTGCTTCTTTTAGTTTATTTGATACACTACATGCTATTTCTACCTCTGAACCTGAAGCAATTATTGTTGCATCATATTCTTTAAAACTTGTAATTTCATATGCACCTTTTTTAACTAAATTTATATTGCGATTTGAAATTTGGCTAATATGGAGGTCTTGTCTAGTTAAAACTAAAATAGTAGGTCCTTTATTTTCTATAGCTACTTCCCATGATTCTATTGTCTCTATAATATCACATGGTCTTAATATGATTAGATTTGGAATTGTTCTTAAACTAGCCAAATGCTCAACAGGCTGATGAGTTGGACCGTCCTCACCTAATCCAATAGAGTCATGAGTCATAACATAGATTACTGAAATATTCATAAGTGCTGATAATCGTATAGAAGGTCTGCAATAGTCAGAAAAAACTAAAAATGTTCCTCCATATGGTTTTAGCCCTCCATGTAAAGCTATACCATTCATAATTCCTGCCATTCCATGCTCTCTAATTCCGTAATGAAGATAATTACCACTAAAATTATCAAATGTGACAACATTCATATCTTTAGCTTTTGTGTTATTAGAACCGGTTAAGTCAGCAGATCCCCCAAATAAATTAGGCATATTTTTATAAAATAAATTTAATGATAGTTCACTTGCCTTACGTGTTGCGCAAATTGTTTTTTCTTTAAAGTGCAATTTTTTAAATTCAACAATCTCCTTAGATAAATTGTTATTAATTTTACCTGAAAAAAAAACTTTATAGTAGTCACTATTAAATATTTCTTTATTATTTTTATTCCATCCATCTTTAACTTTTACATTTCTTAAATAAAAATCTCTCCAACTCTTGAGTAAATTATCTGGTATTTCAAATGGACTATGTTTCCAGTCTAATTTTTTTCTAACAAGCTCTATTTCATCATCTCCTAGTGGCGACCCGTGTGAAGCAGCCTTACCTGATTTATTTGGTGAACCAAAACCTATTATTGTCTTACATGCAATTATTGAGGGAGCTTTACTTTCTTTTGCATATCTTATTGCTTGATCAATTTCTTTAAAATTATGACCATCGACTTTAATATAATTCCAATTATAAGATTCAAATCTTTTTTTTATATCATCCGAAGTTGAAAGTTTGGTAGAGCCATCGATAGAAATTGAATTATCATCAAAAAACATAATCAATTTGTTCAATTTTAAATGTCCAGCAAGACTACAGGCTTCGTGACTTAGTCCTTCCATTAAGCAGCCATCTCCTGCAAAAACATAAGTATAATGATCTATTAGTTTGTTAGTAAAAAGAGTAGATAATTTTTTTTCAGCAATAGCCATACCTACAGCATTTGATAATCCTTGAGATAGCGGTCCAGTTGTAGTTTCTATTCCATCTGATGCTCCATATTCTGGATGACCTGCTGTAGGACTATTTAGTTGTCTAAAGTTTTTTATGTTATCAAGAGTAATATCTTCATATCCAAGTAAATATAAACATGAATAAAGAAGCATAGAGCCATGACCGTTTGAAACTATAAATCTATCTCTATCAATCCATTTTGGATTTTTAGGATCAAACTTTAGGTGATATTTAAAAAGTACTGTAGCAATATCTGACATTCCCATTGGCATACCTGGATGTCCAGATTTTGCTTTTTGAACTGCATCTATTGACAAAAAACGTATACAATTTGAAAGTTCCCTCAAATTTGCTATATCTTTATCGTTATCCAATTATTCTAACCTTATTTTATATTCAAATTAATTAATAATATTTGCTTCATTACAGTGACATTTATAAAATTTCAAATTATAAAATAATTATGGAAAATCTATCAAAAATTAAGGAACTTAAGGACAAAATCAATTCATTGCAAAATCTAGTAGAGGATTTTGTGGATTTGCATCATTCAAAAAAAAATAAAATTATAAATCTTGAAACAGAAATAGAGGATATCAAAGAAAAAATGCATAAATATTTAGATAACCTAGAAGAAATAATAAAAGATAAATAATGCCAGTTTATAAAGCATTAATTTTAAATAGAGAGATAAATGTAAATTACGAAATAGATGAAAAAGATAAATTAGAGAAAGCAATTAAAGAAATAAATTCAAAATTAAAAGATTATGATCAACATAATGGTAAAATTAGTGATACCAAATTGTTATCATTCTTGGCTATCAAACTTCAAGCTGAAATATTAGAATTCAAGAAACAAAATGCCAAGAATGCTGAAATAGAAAGTAAATTAAATAATGCAAATTTTAATACTGTTAACTTAAATGATAAAATAAACAAACTAACTGAACAAAAACAATTTATTGAAAAAGAAAATCAGCAAATAAATAAAGAATTAGATATAATTCAAAATCAAATAAATTTAATTATTGATTTAATTAAAAAATTATGAAATCTGAATTATTAGAAAAAAAAAATAAATTAAGAAAATTTTTTTTTAATGAAAGAAAAAAGTTATTTTCATCTACCTACGAAATATTTGATGAGGCGTTGTTTGAAAAATTATTTCAAATAGTTAATTCAAATAATATAAATTTTATATCTAGCTTTATCTCAATAAAGACAGAAATAAATACTACTCAATTAAACAATTATATTTTAAAAAAAAATAAAACGCTTTGTTTTCCAGTTGTTTTGAAAAAAGATCAACATCTCATATTTAGAAAATTTACTGATGAGACAAATCTTGTTGAAGGTTTTATGAATATTAAAGAGCCACCAATAAAAAATCCAATAATTATTCCAGAACTTCTTTTTGTACCTTGTTTGGCTTTTGATACATGTGGTTTTAGGCTTGGATATGGAGGGGGCTATTATGATAGAACTTTTAAATATTTAAAAAAAAATAATAATAAATATATTTCAGTAGGATACGCATTTGACGGCCAAAAAGTATCTGAACTTCCCAAAGATAAATTTGATATTAAACTTGATTATGTTATTACCGAAAAAAAAATTTACTCTTTTATATGAAAATTCTTTTTATTGGTGATATTGTAGGCAAATCTGCAAGAGAAAAAGTTAAAGAGAGTATTGCTAATTTAAAAACAAAATATGATTATGATGTATTAGTTGCTAATGCTGAAAATGCAACTGGTGGTTATGGTATATCTAAAAAAGATGCTAGTGATTTACTCTCTTCAGGACTTGATGCAATTACTCTTGGTAATCATGCATGGGATCAAAGAGAAATGTTAAATTACATAGAAGAATGTCCTAAAATTATTAGGGCAATTAATTATCCACAAGGTGTGCCAGGAAAAGGTTTTTTTAAAATTGAATTAATAAATGGAAAAAAAATAGTCATCATACAAGTTATGCTTAGGTTATTTATGAATATGTCTCTTGATGATCCTTTTAGTTCAATTAAAAGTTTTTTGACTTCAGAAAAACTTGGCTCTACTTGTGATGCAATACTTATAGATGTTCACGGTGAAGCAACTTCTGAAAAAAATGCTTTTGGCCATTTTGTCGATGGGTATGTATCGGCTGTATTAGGAACTCATACACACATTCCCACATCTGACAATACTATTTTGCCTAAAGGCACAGCTTATCAGACAGATGTGGGAATGACAGGAGATTATAACTCTGTTATAGGCATGGACATTACAAACCCTATACATGGTTTTACAAAAGGTTTCAGAGCGGATGGAAGATTTACTCCTGCTAAAGGCAAAATAACAATTTGTGGAGCTTTAATTGAAACTGATGACCAGACTGGATTGGCAAAACATATTACAACTATTAAAGAAACCTAATTTACATATATTGGACACATTTTTAAGGTAATGATTAATCTTTACTAACACCGAATAAAATAATTATAGAGACTGTATAAATGGCTGGTCATTCAAAATTTAAAAATATTATGCATCGTAAAGGTGCTCAAGATAAAAAACGCGCTAAAGAATTTTCTCGCTTAGGTAGGGAAATTTCAGTTGCCGTTAAAACTGGAGGAGATGATCCAGAAAGTAATATTAGACTTAGATCGGCAATCACTTCAGCAAAAGGCTTAAACATGCCTAAAGATAATATTGAAAGAGCAATTAAAAAAGGACAAGGGAATGATCCAGATAGCAATTATGAGGAAGTAAGATATGAAGGATATGGTCCTGATGGAGTTGCTATAATTGTTGAAGCTCTAACTAATAATAAGAATCGAACAGCTGCTGAAATTAGATCAACTTTTAGTAAATATGGAGGTAATTTAGGTGAAACAGGAAGTGTGAGTTTTAGTTTTGAAAGATTAGGAAATATTTCACTTGAGAAGAGTCTAGTAAATGAAGAAGATTTATTTGAGTTTCTTGTTGAAAATAAAACAGATGACTATGAAGTATTAGATGATCAATACATGATTTTTTGTGAACAAAATCAACTCCACCAATTAAATGATAAAATTAATAAAACATTTGGTCAGACAAATTATTCAAATTTGATATGGAAAAGTAAAAATTCAATCAATATCGAAAGAGAAAGTGCTATTAAATTATTTAAATTATTAGAAATATTAGAGGATAATGATGATGTTCAGGGAGTTTCTTCAAATTTTGAAGTTGACGAAGACGTAATGTCATCCTTAACATCTTAATGAAAAGATAATAATGCCTGATAAAGCTTGGAAAAAAAGAGAAAGAGATGTTGCAACCTATTTTAATGGTAAGAGAACGCCTTTAAGTGGAGGCAATGGCAAAGTAACAAGAGCTGATGTTATTCATGACGATTTGTTTATTGAATGTAAATTAAGAGCTAAACATACAGTCGTAACATTGTGGGATGATACTGCAAAACTTGCAAAAGAGGAGTCAAAAACACCAGTCATAGCATTATGTGAAAAGAACAGACCGGGCTTTTGGATAATGGTTCACAGTAGTGATGCTGAAAGTGTTTTAAAAAATCTTCCTGAACAAGTTAATGAAAAAATAAAAAAAAGTAATTTATGAGTGAAATTAAAAATATTGAAGTTATAAGTGAAGCACCGGACTTTTCAATGTTTGGTCTTTTTATGCAAGCTGATTTTGTTGTTAAGTCAGTAATTGTAATATTAATATTAGCCTCAATATATTCTTGGAATGTAATTGTCTCAAAGATTTTAAGAATGAGGCAATTAAAAAAACTTGAAAAAGAATTTGAAGATATATTCTGGTCTGGAAATTCGTTTGAAGATCTTTATGAGACATTAAATTTTAATAAAACAGATCCAAAGTCTAAAGTATTTTGCGCTGCTATATTAGAGTGGAAGAAAAGTAAAAATCAATTTGATCATTCTTCGGATTTAAATTCATTAAAAGATAGAATGCATCGATCAATGGTAGTTATATTTAATAAAGAAAGTGAAACTATCGAGAAGAATCTAACTTTTTTAGCTACAGCCGGTTCAACTGCACCTTTTATTGGTTTATTTGGAACAGTCTGGGGAATAATGAATAGCTTTAAGTCAATTGCAATTGCCCAAAATACAAATTTAGCAGTTGTCGCACCAGGTATTGCAGAGGCTTTGTTTGCTACAGCATTAGGTTTATTTGTAGCTATACCAGCAGTTGTTGCCTACAATAAAATATCAAATGATATTTCAAAATATTTTATATCTTTAGAAACATTTATGGATGAATTTACAACTATATTTTTTAGACAACTAGAGAACAAATAAATTGATTAATTTAAATAATTCAACAAAAAATAGGCGAAGAAGATACACTCGAATGAGCGAAATAAACGTTACCCCTTTTGTTGATGTTATGCTTGTCTTATTAATTGTGTTTATGGTGACAGCGCCTCTTTTAACAGTAGGAATACCAGTTGATCTTCCTAAAGTAAAAGCAACTGCATTGACAGATCAAAAAGATCCAATTGAAATCACTGTAAATCTTGAAGGAGATGTTTATATTGGTGAGTCGTTGGTTGAAGTTGAAAATTTAATTCCGAGAATTAATGCTATTACAGAACAAAATACAGAGGCGAGAATATATATAAGAGGGGATAGGGTTGTGGCATATGGACGAGTGATGGAGATAATGTCCATAATTAATTCTGCAGGATACATTAAAGTAGCATTAATTACACAGAACTTAAAATAATTAATGGAAAGAATTAATTATAATTCTTTGAGATTTAATGAGTTATTTGACAAACTAAGTCCTCAAAATTCAGGAATATTATTTTCAGTATTATTACATTTAATAATATTATTATCTACTATAGGTTTACCCAATTTTTTTCCATCAAAAGATATTTATGTTCCAAACATAATTCCAATTGAAATTTTAAATGTGTCTGAAACAACAAATATAGAAAAATCTGAAAAAACTGACAAAGATATAAGTGGTAACAAGCAAAAGAAAATAAAATTTAATTCTTCAAATAATACTGAAGTTCAAAAGCAATTTGAAGTTTCTCAAAATATTCAACCAATTATTGAAGATAATAAACCTGATGTTAATGTAGAGCAAAAAAATACACCATTAATTGAAGAAAAGAAAATTGATAAAATACAGCAAAAGAATAATATTACACCAAAAACAAAAATTGAAACAATTAAGACAGATGACATTAAGCCAAAACTAAAACCTGAGCTAAAGAAAAGAGAATTGACAAATGAAAAATCAGATTTAGATATTAAGCCAAAAGATAAAATAGAGTCAAAAGTTGTTAAGAATGAAGTTTCAGCAAAACCGAAATCAAAACCTGAGGAAGATTTTAGCATAGCATCGATGTTAAAGGATTTGAGGAATGAAAAATCTAATAATCTAAATAATGAAGACACAGATATCAAAGATACTAAGCAAAATTTACAAGATGAACAAAATGAAAACAAGATTTTATCCATCTCAGAAATTGATCTTTTGCGTCAACAATTATCATCTTGTTGGAATGCACCTGCAGGAGCAGTAATAAATATTGGTGACAAAGTAACCATTTCTGCAAAAGTACAACAAAATATGAAGGTTTTTGAAAATTCTGTTCGTATTGTTGACACAAATATATCTAAAAGTAATCCTTTTTATGGACCAATTACTGATAGTGCTATGAGAACTCTTTTAAATCCAGAATGTACACCACTAAAACTTCCAAAAAATAAATATAATCTTTGGAAAAATCTTACAATTACATTCGATTACAGTATTATGAAAGGATATTGATGACTAAATTTTTGTTACTTATTTTTTCAGTTATATTTTCTCTCTCATCTAATGCTCTTGAGGTTACTTTAACTCAGGGAAGCATAAAACCAACACCAATCGCAGTTACAAATTTATATTCTTTTAATTCAAATTTTGAGCAAATAGGTAAAAATATTTCTAACGTTATTTCTGATAACCTTGAAAGATCTGGTTTATTTGTTCCATTAAATCAAAAAGCATTTATCCAGAACAACAAATCTCTTTCTGAACAACCGCGATTTGAAGATTGGAAAGTAATAAAAGCTCAACATTTAGTAGCAGGAAAAATTTCCGGCTCAAATGGTAAAATATCAGTTGAGTTTAGACTTTACGATGTATTTCAGCAAAAACAACTAGTAGGAAGAAAGTACGAAACAAATGAAAAAAATTGGAGAAGAGTTGCTCACATTATTTCTGATTCAGTATTCAAAAATATTACAGGTGAAGGAGGATATTTTGATACTAGAATTGTTTATGTGGCTGAGACAGGTCCAAAAGAAAATAAACAAAAAAGATTAGCGATTATGGATCAGGATCAAGCAAACCATAGATTTCTTACAGATGGATCGTATTTAGTATTAACTCCTAGATTTTCTCCAAATTCACAAAAGATTACTTACATGTCTTATGTTAGTCGAAATAGTCCTAGAGTATATATTTTTGATATAGAAACAGGTAAGCAAGAAATCGTTGGAGAATTTCCAGGAATGACTTTTGCTCCACGCTTTTCCCCTGATGGTGACAAAATAGTTATGTCATACACTGATCCTGATATAGGTAATTCTGAAATATATGTTCTTGATCTCAAAACAAGAATATCTTCAAGAATAACCAACAATTCAGCAATTGACGTATCAGCAAGTTTTTCACCAAATGGAAAAAATATTGTTTTTAATTCTGATAGAAGTGGCAGAAGGCATTTGTATGTTACAGATATTAAAGGTAAAAATGTAAAAAGAATTAGTCGAGAAGCTGGAAGTTATTATACTCCGGTTTGGTCTCCAAGAGGCGATATGATAGCTTTTACAAAGCAACAGGGTGGCCAGTTTTATATAGGAGTTATGGAAAAAGATGGATCAAATGAAAGAATGATAGCGAAATCATTTCACGTAGAAGGCCCAACTTGGGCGCCAAATGGAAGGTTTTTAATGTATTTCAAGGAAGAAAGAACAGCAGAAGATGGTTCTGGGGGAGAATCCAGCTTATATTCTATTGATTTAACTGGATATAATGAAAGAAAAGTAATTACACCTCTAGGTGGATCAGATCCAGCTTGGTCCCCATTAATGCATTAATCCACTATAATTTCAAAAAAATATATGAAATGTTCAAAAAAATGTTAAAAAACTTAAAATAATTAAATATAGCTAGCAAAGTATTAAGGGAGCGAGTTTTATATGTTTTACAAGTTTTTAGTATCGATATTATTAATGTTATTTGTTGCAGCATGTGCAACTAAACCAAAAGATGCTGCAGATGCAAGTGGATCTGGATCATCAAGCACAGATAGTTCAGATGGCAATATTACAGAAACAACTGGTAGTGGTATAGTTTCAGGTTCTCAAGAGGATCTAATTGTAAATGTTGGTGATAGAGTATTTTTTGGATACGATAGTTCCGACTTAGATTCAGATGCACTTGAACTGCTTCAGGATCAGGTGGCTTGGCTTAAACAAAATAGTAATGTTTCTGTTACTATAGAAGGTCACTGTGATGAAAGAGGGACAAGAGAATATAACTTAGCTCTAGGTGAAAAAAGGGCACAAGCAGTAAAGAATTATCTTATAGGTTTAGGTATAAATCCTGATCGCGTTTCAACAATTAGTTATGGTAAAGAAAGACCAGCTGTAGTTGGATCAAATGATGGAGCGTGGGCGCAAAATAGAAGATCAGTAACTATAGTTAACTAATATTTATTCCTTAATACTTTGGCGCTATATCTTTATAGCGCCTTATTTGTATCTAAATTTAAAAATAATGTAAAATTTAAATGTTTAAATATATTTCAATTCTACTTATTTTGTTTTCATCAAATGTTTTTTCAAATGAGAACTTATTAACAATACAACAACAAATAGAAAGACTACAAAGAGAAGTATCAGATTTATCTCAAGCTGTATTTTCAAAAACAGATGTAACAAATTCTAATAACAGTGACTTAGTTACTAATTTATCAGCAATTGATATGCGTATCTATGATATTGAGAAAGATGTAAAAAATCTTACAGGTAGTTTAGAGGATATTTATTTTCAAATAGAAGATTTAACTCTTCAAATTTCTAACTTTGAAAATATCATTAAGAACATAGAAACAAGTTTACTTGAAACAAGAAGTACTTCAAATACTATTAATAATGAAAATATAATTAATGAAAATCAATCTAATAATGAAAATACTTTAGGATCTCTTAAAATAACATCTGAAAATCAAGTCTTAGATGATAATTTAATTGAGGAAAAGATTAACGAAGAATCGGAAATGGTAAATTTATCACCAGAAGATCAATTTCAATCTGCATTTGATAATATAAGAGGTAAAAACTGGAATGAGGCAAAGTTACAATTTGAAGATTTTATTAAAAATTTTCCCGAAAATCAGCTTTCTGGATCAGCATATTATTGGTTAGGTGAATTATATATCTTAGAAAAAAAATTTAGAGACTCAGCTTTAGTGTTTGCAGAAGGTTACCAAAAATTTCCTCAAAGTATTAAAGCTCCCGATATGTTATATAAATTATCTTATTCTCTTTATGAGGTTAATAAAATAGATGAGTCGTGTAAAACTTTACAAAAATTACTTTTTGATTTTCCTAAAAATAAATTTATTAAAAATGCAAAAAAACAATTACAAGAATATGGTTGTTTAGAAAATAATGAATGAAGTTAAACAAAGTAAACTTTAATATACTTTTAAACAAAAAATATACATTCGAAAATAAACCAGTTGTTGCAGTCGGTGTTTCAGGTGGCCCAGATAGTATGGGATTATTATTTTTAATTAAAGAGTGGAATAAAACTGTGAGAGGTAACTTAATTGCACTAATAGTCAATCATAACCTTAGAAAAGAATCTACTGAAGAAGCATTAAGAGTTTCTATACTATTAAAAACACATAAAATTAAATCTAAAATTTTGTCTGTTAATATGAAAAAAATAAAAAAAAGAAATATGAATGAAGCAAGAGAAAATAGATATAATTTGTTACTTAGCTATTGTAACAATAATAATATTCTTCATTTATTTTTAGGCCATCATAAAGATGATAACATTGAAACATTCCTAAGTCGCAAAGTTGCTGGTAGTGATTTCGATGGATTACAATCAATGAGCGATTTCTCTGTCAGAGAAAAAACATGTATTATTCGACCATTATTAGATTTTTCAAAAAAAGATATTTTAAATTTTAATTATCAAAATAAAATTCCTTATTTAAATGATCCCTCAAATCTTAATTTAAATTATACAAGACCCAAAATTAGAAAATTTTTAAATGAAACAAGTACGAATATAAATAATGAAATTAAAAAAGAATTTAGAGAAATAAAAGAAAATTCAAAATTTTTTAATATCATGCTATCTGAGTTGTTAATTAAAAATATTTTTTTTACAAGCAAACAAAATATTAAAATCAAATTTAAAAGTTTCGTTGAATTAGATAATTTATTTCAGGAAAAAATAATAAAAAAAATTTATAATACATTATTCGAAAATAATAATTTTATAAGATCGAATAAGATTCAATTATTAATCGAAGAAATTAAACAAGCTAACTTCAAAGTGTTTAATTTAAAGAGTATGTTAGTTAAAAAAACAACAAATTCTTTGGTATTTTCAAAAAAAATGTAATTAATTGCTCATTAAAGTATTGTGTTTTTATTATAAATTCCTATTTATTAGATAATAATATGAAAAATATCAGTAAAAACGTTATTCTATGGATAATTATTGGATTATTGCTCATAGTATTATTTAACCTTTTTCAAGGTACTTCTACAAATAGAAGCAGTGCAAAAATTTCATTTTCAGATTTCATTGCTGCAACTGAAAGCGGTACAGTTTCTGAAGTTAACATAAGTGGCAACAATGTTACGGGATTTTTAAATGACGGTAGATCTTTTACTACATATGCTCCTAATTATCCCAATTTAGTTGATAAATTAAATGAGTATGGTGTCAAAATTTCTGCTGAACCTTCAGAAAGATCAATGCACCCTTTGCTTAGTGTTTTATTATCATGGTTCCCTATGTTGCTTTTAATTGGTGTATGGATATTTTTTATGCGTCAGATGCAATCTGGCGGTGGTAAGGCGATGGGTTTTGGCAAATCAAAAGCAAAATTGCTTAATGAAGCAGTTGGTAAAGTAACCTTTGACGATGTTGCAGGTATTGATGAAGCTAAACAAGAACTTGAAGAAGTTGTTGAGTTTCTTAAAGACCCTCAAAAATTTTCTAGACTTGGGGGCAAAATACCTAGAGGTGCTCTTTTAGTAGGCCCTCCTGGTACAGGAAAAACACTATTAGCAAGAGCTATAGCTGGTGAAGCAAATGTACCTTTCTTTTCTATATCTGGCTCGGATTTTGTTGAAATGTTTGTTGGTGTTGGTGCAAGTAGAGTAAGAGATATGTTTGATCAAGGTAAAAAAAATGCACCATGCATAGTATTTATTGATGAAATTGACGCTGTTGGACGCCATAGAGGTGCAGGTCTAGGAGGTGGGAATGATGAAAGGGAGCAAACACTGAATCAGCTTTTGGTTGAGATGGATGGTTTTGAAGCTAATGCTGGAGTTATAATTATTGCAGCAACCAATAGGCCTGATGTTTTAGATCCGGCATTATTGAGACCAGGTAGATTTGACAGGCAGATTACAGTATCTAATCCTGATGTGATGGGAAGAGACAAAATATTAAAAGTACATATAAAAAAAATAAAAGTCTCACCTAAGTTTGATTCAAAAATTATTGCAAGAGGTACACCTGGATTTTCAGGTGCTGATCTTGCAAATTTAGTCAACGAAGCAGCGCTACTTGCTGCAAGAAAAAATAAAAGAATGGTTACCTTAGAAGACTTTGAAAATGCAAAAGATAAAGTAATGATGGGAGCAGAAAAAAGATCAATGGTAATGTCTGAAGATGAAAAAAAACTTACTGCATATCATGAGGCAGGTCACGCAGTTGCTACTCTACATTCTCCAGCTTCTGATCCAATACATAAAGCGACAATTATTCCTAGAGGTAGAGCATTGGGAATGGTTATGAGGCTACCTGAAAAAGATCAGCTATCAATGAGAAAAGACCAGATGAAAGCTCACCTTTTAATTGCAACAGGAGGTAGAATTGCCGAAGAAATGATTTTTGGTAAAGATAAAATTACAAATGGAGCTGCAAGCGATATTCAAATGGTAACCAATCTTGCAAAAAAAATGATTACTGAATGGGGCATGAGTGAAAAACTTGGTAGACTCAGATATAATAGTGATAGCGAAGAAGTTTTCTTAGGACATTCAGTTGCACAATCAAAAAATCTATCAGATTCTACTGCTAAATTAATCGATGAGGAAGTTAGAGGCTTAGCAGAAGAAGCTGAAAATAACTGCAAAAAAATTCTTCAAGACAACATTGAGCAACTTCATATAGTTGCAAAAGGACTTTTAGAGTATGAGACACTGTCTGGCGATGAAATTAAAGACTTAATTAAAGGCATTAAACCATCAAGAGATGATTTTGAAAATGATTTAGATACTCCTAAAAAACAGGCTCCTTCTGTACCTAAAACTGGTGGATCAGCTACGGCACCAGTTAACTAATTTAAATTACTTCACAATATTTAATTTTTTCAATAAAAGGCTTTAATGACTAAAATTTTCGGCACTGATGGAATAAGGTGCTTAGTCAATCAAGAGCCTCTATCAACTGAAACCTGTTTAAAAATATCTAAGTCAGTAGCTTATGTGCTAAGAAAAAAGAATAAAGAGTCCAGTAGAGTTGTAATATGTAAGGACACTAGGTTATCAGGTTATTTGTACGAACCTCTTGTAACAGCTGGCTTTATCTCGATGGGAATGGATGTAATTTTAGTTGGACCACTTCCAACACCTGCAGTTCCACTAATGATAAAAACTCTTAGAGCTGATATTGGAGTCATGATTACTGCCTCGCATAATACATATGAGTATAACGGATTGAAATTTTTTGATAGTTTTGGATTAAAATTAAATTCTACCATTGAAAAAAAAGTAGAACAAATTGTTTTAAATAAGAAGCAATATTCTAAAGTAATAAATAATTCATTTGTTTCAGGCAATGCCAAGAGATTAGAAGATGCTTCAGGCAGATATTCTGAATTTCTAAAAAGTTCTTTAGTAAGTAAATCTTCTAAAAAGAAACTTAAAATTGTTTTGGATTGTGCTAATGGAGCTACATATAATATAGCACCCAATATTTTTTGGGAATTAGGTCATAGAGTTATAACAATAAATAATAATCCAGATGGGTTAAATATAAATAGAAAATGCGGTGCTGTTGATACTAAATATTTGTCTGAAAAAGTACTTCTTGAAAAAGCAGATATTGGATTTGCATTTGATGGTGATGGTGATCGATTAATTGTTATTGATGAAAAAGGTAAAGAAGTTGATGGTGATAAAATAATTGCTTTGTTTTGTAAAAATTTTGTTAAACCAAAAAATAGAGCGAATCAACATGATGTGATTATAACTATAATGTCTAATATGGGATTAGAAAAATATTTGACACAAAAATTAAAATTAAAAATCAAAAGAACAGCAGTGGGAGATATTAACGTCATAAATCAAATGAAAAAATCTAAATCCTTAATAGGGGGTGAGCAGTCTGGTCATATTATTATGTCAAAATATTCAAGCACTGGTGACGGTATTTTAGCTGCATTAAAAATATCTGAAATTATTTGTAATAAGAAGCAGAGACCTAGTAATCTTTTCAATCTTTATCAGGATTATTATCAAGAAAAAATAAATTTAGTTTATAAAAAAAAAACAAGCAAATTAATAAAAATTCTAGATAATCTTAAAAAAAACAAAACTTTTAATAATAAAAATATACGTTCAATTGTTAGATTATCTGGCACGGAACCACTTGTTAGAATTTTAGTTGAAGGTCAAAATGAAATTATAGTAAAAAAGTTGTCAGATAAATTAAAAAATTCAGTCAGGCCCTATCTTGGATAAAAAATATTTAATTCCTCCTGGTTTTAAAGATAGTTTAAACTTTGATACATTTATTGAACATCAATATAAAAATACAATAGTAAATGCATTCAGAATTAATGGATTTAGTTTAATAAAAACTCCATTAGTTGAGTATAGTTCAAATTTTAATAATAATACTCTGACAGTAAAAACAAATAAAAAAAAAGATCAACTAAGTATTCGTAATGATATAACACCTCAAATTATTCGAATTGCTTCATCTAGACTTGCTAAAAAAAGAAGACCTCTCAAATTATGTTATTATGGTGAGGTTATTAGGAAAAATGGATCAATTTTGAGACCAGAAAGACAATTTCAACAAGTTGGCGCAGAAATAATTGGATCAGAAAGTTACAAAGCTGATGTTGAAATTATAAATTTAGCATATGAAACTCTAAAAGATATAGGAGTAAAAAATATAGTTATCGAAATATCAGCTCCATTTTTTTTAAATAAAGTATTAAAGAAAGTGAAAAGTATAAAACTAAGACAAAAGTTAAAAAAATTAATTGAGTTAAAAGATTTAAATAGCTGCATTAAATTATTAGAAGATAAAGAGATTGCTAGAATTTTTAAATTTTTATACTCATCCTCTGGCTATATAAAGAGTAAAAAACTAAAGATTAAAAATTTAAGTACAGTTATTGGATTTGAAAATGAAGTTGAAAGATTAATTAATATTTCTAATTTAATAAAAATATCAAGCAAAGATTCCGTAAATATTGAATTTTTTGAAATACCAAAACAAAAAAATTATTACAATGGAATAAAATTTACTTTTTTTGCAAAAGGAGTTAGAGGTGAGATAGCTGGTGGAGGAAGGTATAAACTTAAGTTTGGCAATAACTCTGAGGCAGCAATAGGTTACACATGTTATATGGATACCATTTTGAGAGCCTCTTCATTCAAAAATACAAATAAAAAAATTTTAATACCATTTGCTACTGAAAAACGAACAAAAAAAATGTTAATTGATAAAGGTTTTAGTTTATTTAAATCATTTGAAAATGTTTCAAAAATTAAAGAAGAGGCAAAAAAATTTAAATTTAAGTATTTTCTTTATAATAAAATGATTAAAAAAATCTAATGTTTTATACTATTGTTGGTACTCAATGGGGAGACGAAGGTAAAGGTAAAATTGTTGATTGGCTATCATCAAAAGCTGATTTAATTGTTAGATATCAAGGTGGAAATAATGCAGGTCACACAATAAAAGTAGATAATAAAGTTTATAAATTAAATTTACTCCCGTCTGGAATAATTAATAATAAAAAATGTGCTATTGGAAATGGAGTTGTTTTAGATCCTTGGGCATTAATTAATGAAATAGAAAACTTAAAAAAACAAGGAATTAATGTTACTAATAAAAATCTATTTATTGCTGATAATATTTGTTTAATTTTACCAATTCATAAATTGCTTGATGAAATAAATGAAAATCTTAGAGGTCAAAAAGAATTAGGTACAACAAAAAAAGGCATTGGTCCTGCTTATGAGGATAAAGTTGGAAGAAGAGCAATTAGAATATGTGATCTTAAAAACCCAAAATACTTGAAACAGAAACTTGATAATCTTTCTAAATTTCACAGTGAAAAAATTTCAAAATATATAGATAAAATACCTCAAAATTATTATCAGGAATTGCTTTCTATGGCAGAATATCTTGATTCATTTAGTGTTCCATTATGGAAAATGATAAATGAGTTTGGAGAAAATAATAAAACTATTGTTTTTGAGGGAGCTCAAGGATCAATGCTTGATATTGATTTTGGAACCTATCCTTATGTAACATCGTCAAATACAATATCTGGTCAAATTTATTCTGGAACAGGATTTAGTAAAAAGAATAATCATAAAATTTTAGGAATTACAAAAGCATATACAACCAGAGTAGGATCTGGACCATTTCCAACAGAGCTAATTGACAATATTGGAGAACATTTGGGTGAAAAGGGTCAGGAGTATGGCACTGTTACTAAAAGAAAGAGAAGATGTGGTTGGTTTGATAGCGTTCTTCTCAAACAATCGATAAATTTAAATGGTATTACAGATATTGTTTTAACAAAATTAGATGTTTTAGATGAATTAAAAGAAATAAAAATTTGTGTTGGTTATTTTATTGATGAAAAAAAATATGATTATTTACCAAGCGAAGAGTTTCTATTTGATAAAATTAAGCCAATTTATAAAACTATAGATGGATGGCAGTCATCAACTGCAGGAATTAATAAAATTAACGATCTTCCTATAAATGCAAAAAAATATATTAAAATAATAGAAGAATTAATTGAGACTAATATCTCTATTGTTTCAACTGGACCTGATAGAAAAGAAACAATTGATATAAATGGTACTTTATTGAATATTTAAAACTTCTTTTTTAAGTTTTTCTAGAGCCTTTTCTTCGATTTGCCTTACTCGTTCCCTGCTAATTTTATATTTTTTACTTAATTCCTCAAGCTTGAGTGGTTTTTCATTTAATTTTCTAAGTTTAATAATTTCTTTTTCTCTTTCATTTAAAACATTTAATGCTTTGGTGAATACCTTTTTTCTGAAAATGTATTCATCTTTTTTTTCAAAAATTGTTTCTTGTGTTTCATTTTTATCTTCAATTAAATCTTGCCACTCTAAATCATTTTCATCACCTAACCTTACGTTTAAGGATTGATCTGATGAAAATAGTCTATTTTCCATATCAATTACTTCGCCTTCTTTTACATCTAATCTAGTTGCGATTTCTCTTACATTTTCTGGAGACAAATTACCTGATTCAATAGATGAAAGTTGGTTTTTAATTTTTCGTAAGTTAAAAAATAGTTTTTTTTGAGCAGCGGTAGTACCTATTTTTACTAATGACCAACTGTGTAAAACATATTCCTGTATTTGGGCCCTTATCCACCACATTGCATATGTAGCAAGTCTAAAACCTTTTTCTGGATCAAATTTCTTTACTGCTTGCATTATACCAACATTACCTTCAGAGATTAAATCAGTAACTGGCAAGCCATATCCTCTATAACCCATTGCAATTTTAGCAACTAATCTTAAATGACTTGTAACAAGCTTATGCGCAGCTTCAGAGTCACCATGCTCTTTGTAGCGTTTTGCAAGCATATATTCCTCTTCAGCTGTAAGCATAGGAAATTTTTTTATTTCCTGAAGATAAACTGCTAAGTTTCCTTCACTTGATAGAATTGGTAAATTCACATTATGCCTATAGCATAAATTAAATTTAAGTTAATATTTAAGCAATAATTCTATTAAATTCTTAAAATCTTCAGGAATTTCAATATCAAAATCCATCCTTTTTTTTGATATAGGATGATCAAAACCTAGATGATACGCGTGTAATGCTTGTCTATTAAAATTTTTCAAAATCATAAATTTATTAAATGTATTTTTATCTTTTCCAAATTTATTAATTTTACTTTTTCCATAAATCTTATCACCAATGATTGGAGAATTTTTAGAAGTTAAATGAACTCTAATTTGATGTGTTCTTCCTGTATGTAAGTGGCAATCAACTATACTAGCAATACCAAAAGTTTTTTCTATCTTAACATCTGTTTTAGAATATTTACCAAAACCTTTATTATTTAAACTCATTTTTTTTCTATTCTTTCTATTTCTTTCTATGTATCCTTCAATTGATTGACTATCAGGTGATCCCCAAACTATTGCTTTATATCTTCGTGATATGGTATGTTCTTTGAATTGTTTAGCTAAATTAATATGAGCTTGATTATTTTTTGCTATAACAAGAATTCCGCTAGTATCTTTATCTAATCGATGTACTATTCCTGGTCTAGCACTGTCATCTAAATTGCTGAGTTGATTATTAGTATAATGCATAAGAGCATTCACAAGAGTGCCGCTTTCATTTCCGGGAGCTGGATGCATAACTAAATTTGGAGGTTTATTAATAACAATTAAATCTTCATCTTCAAAAATGATGTTTAATTCAATGTTTTCAGCTGAATGTTTTATTTCTTGTTTTAAGATAATATTTATAGAGTAATTTTCATTCTCTTTAGTTATGTAAGACGGATCTTTTATTTCCTTTTTATCAAGACTTACATTACCATTTAATATTAAAGTTTTTATTTGTGTTCTTGAATATCCTTCTAATTTCGAAACGAGAACTTTGTCTAATCTTTGTGAACTTAATTGTTTATTTATAGTTAATTTAACATTATAAAATTCGTTCATGTCTCAAAAAATTCTCAAATTCATTGTTATATTTTTAGGTATATTGATAGTTATTTGTTTTCTAGCTCTTGTTTATGGTTTGTATATAAAAACAACAAAAAAACAAAGTAATTTGGAAACAAATTTGATTGATTACAATTTAAATTTAGAAAAAGGGCATAAAATTACAGATATAGATTTGATTGATAATAATAGGATTTTATTCACAATAAAAAATAATGATAAAGTCTATGCTTTAATATATGATATACAAACATCAAATGTTACAAAAATAGATACTGCAAATGAATAAAGATAATAATAATTTTGAAAATAATTTAAAAAAACTTGAGTCTATTGTAGATAAATTAGAAAATGGTGAGGTTGATTTAGAAGAATCTGTAAAACTTTACGAAGAGGGAATGAATTTAAAAAAAGCATGTGAAGAAAAGTTGAAAAATATTGAAAGCCAAATAAAAAAAATTAAGCAAGAAAATAGCAAAATCACAAAAGAAGATTTTAAATAATTTTCAAACTTGAGTAAGAATCTAAAAATAAGACTTGATCAGCTTTTAGTCGAAAGAAACCTTGCTGAAACTAAATCAAAAGCTCAATCTATGATTATGGCTGGCCAAGTTTATGTAAACGACAAAATTATTACAAAAAGTGGTAACAGCTTTAATGAAAATTCAAAAATTAAAATTAAACAGCTTCATCCACCATGGGTATCAAGAGGCGCATTTAAATTACTGAAAGCAATTGATCATTTTAAGATTGATATTGAAAATAAAATTTGTTTAGATATTGGTTCATCGACAGGCGGCTTCACAGAAGTTCTTTTAAAAAAAAAAGCTAAAAAAATATATTCTATTGATGTTGGTACAAATCAACTTCATGAAAAATTAAAAAAAGAAAAAAAAATTATCAGTGTAGAAAATTTTAATGCTAAATATTTAGATAATTCAATAATTCATGAAAAAATTAATTTGGTAGTTTGTGATGTTAGTTTCATAAGTCTTACAAAAGTAATAAAACCTAGCTTGAAGCTTTTATCAAGTAAAGCTGAAATTATTTCACTTATTAAGCCACAATTTGAAACTAATAAAATAAATTTGAAAAAAGGTATTGTAAAAGATTCATTGATTCATGAACAAGTATGTAATGATATATCGAATTGGTTTAAAAAAACTATTAACGCTGAAGTTGTTGGTTTAGTTGAAAGTCCTATAACTGGGCCAAAAGGGAATAAAGAATTTTTGCTTTATAGTGTTTTAAAGAAATCTTAAACAGTGGTCAGCTATAGTTGTTGCAACCATTGCCTCACCAACAGGAACAGCTCTAATTCCAACACAAGGATCATGACGGCCTTTAGTGGAGATAGTTGTTTCTTTTAGTTTTGAATTAATAGTTTTTTTTGTTGATAAAATTGAACTTGTAGGTTTTACAACAAATCTACTAATGAGCTCCTGACCAGTGGTGATACCGCCAAGAACTCCTCCATTATTATTTGATAGAAATATTGGTTTTTTATTTTTAATTCTCATTTCATCAACATTAGAAATTCCAGTTTCGTAAACACTATTGAAACCATTTCCCATTTCTACACCTTTAACAGCATTAATTGACATAAGCCCCTTAGCTATGTCAGAGTCAATTTTTTCATAAATAGGCTCACCTAACCCAGCAGGCAAACCTTTAACTCTAATTTCAATTATCGCACCTAAAGAGGAACCAGATTTTCTTGCATTTTGTATTTCTTTTTCCCATGTTTTAATAATTTCTTTATCAGGACTCCAAAAATTATTTTTAGCTATAAAACTACTATTCCAATTGTTGTAATTAATTTTATGATTTCCTATTTGAACTAAAGCACCAGTAATTACCACTTTGTTTTTAATTTTATTTTTTATTACTTTTCTTGCTATTGCTCCTGCTGCAACTCTCATTGCAGTCTCTCTAGCACTAGATCTTCCTCCACCTCTATAATCTCTGATACCATACTTTTTCCAATATGTGTAATCTGCATGACCTGGTCTAAATTTACTTTTTATATCACCATAATCTTTTGATCTCTGGTCCTGATTATAAATAATTAGAGAAATTGGATGACCTGTTGTTTTTCCTTCAAAAGTCCCTGATAGTATTTCAACTACATCATCTTCTTTTCTTTGAGTTGTAAATTTCGACTGACCTGGTTTTCTTTTATCTAAATAGGGTTGAATATCTTTTTCAGTCAAATTTATGTTTGATGGAACTCCGTCAACAACACAGCCTATTGCTTTTCCATGGCTTTCTCCCCATGTAGTAAAACTAAATATTTTTCCTATAGAATTAGAAGTCATTTTTTAGAATTTGTAAATTCTCCCAATAATTCAGAAACATTTTTACTCTCATCCACAGCAACCATTCCAACAGTATGATAACCACAATCAACATGCTGTATCTCACCTGTAACAGCACTTCCAAGATTACTTAAGAGATATAAAGCTGAATTTCCAACATCTTGTTGATTTACATTTCTTTTGAGCGGAGCGTTAAGCTCATTCCATTTTAGAATAAACCTAAAATCTCCTATTCCTGAAGCTGCTAAGGTTTTTATTGGGCCAGCACTAATTGCATTAACTCTGATATTTTTTTCACCTAAATCAACTGCCAAATATCTTACACTTGCCTCTAAAGCTGCTTTTGCAACTCCCATAACATTGTAATGCGGCATTACTTGTTCTGATCCATAATAGGTTAAAGTCAAAATAGATCCACCATTATTCATCAACGGTTCTGCAAGTCTGCATGCTTCTGTAAAAGAATAGCACGATATATGCATGGTTTGTTTAAAATTATCAGAAGATGTATTGTAATATTTACCTCTTAACTCATCTTTATTTGAAAAACCAATTCCATGAACTAAAAAATCTAATTCACCCCATTTATTTTTAAGGGTTTTAAAAACATTAGTCATACTTTCAGAGTCTGAAACATCACATGGAATTATAGTATTAGAGCCAATTTCATCAGCAAGCGGTTGGACTCTTTTTTTAAGAGCTTCTCCTTGATATGTAAGTGCAACTTCTGCGCCTTGTTCAGCTAATTTTTTTGCAATACCCCAAGCAATAGACCGGTCGTTGGCAACTCCCATTATAAGACCTTTTTTATTTTGCATTAACATATTGTAAATCAGTGTTTTTTTATAAATATAGATATATATACTTATAAATTAATATTCATATCTATAATATGCCAACAAATCAAAAATTAATAAATTCCAGTAAAAAACCAATTGAACTTTTTGAAGAATGGTTTGAAGAAGCAAAGAAAAGTGAAATTAATGATCCAAATGCTATGAACCTTGCCACTGTTTCTTCTGATGGCAAGCCTAATTCTCGCATTGTTTTACTAAAATCATATAATGATAATGGGTTTGTTTTTTACACAAACTCTAATAGTAAAAAGGGTAGAGCAATTCAAAATAATACCAATGTGGCTTTAAATTTTCATTGGAAAACACTTCAAAGACAAATAAGAATTGAAGGCAATGTATCAAAAATTTCTAACGCTGAAGCCGATGAATATTATAATTCAAGACCACTAGGAAGTAGAATAGGAGCTTGGGCTTCCTTGCAGTCAGAAGAATTAGATAATAGATCGACATTAACTAAAAGAGTAGAAGAGTTTGAAAAAAAATTTTCAAATAATGATGTTCCAAGACCTTCACATTGGAATGGTTACTTAGTAACACCTGTATTAATTGAATTTTGGCAAGATATGCCGTTTAGATTGCATGACAGACTTGAATTCCGTATGGAAAATGATCGTTGGGTTACAAGAAAATTATATCCTTAATTATCTTCTTTCCATTTTTGTAAAATCCATGAACTGGAATTTGATTTATTTTCACCACCTATACCCCATAACAATTTTATATTATTTTCTTCACAAAAAATTATTTCAGGTGTTGTATTATTATTTCTATCACCTCCATTAGCAAATTTCAAAATTGATTTTGGATATTTATTTTTAACCTTTTTAAGACCATCGATACATGTTCTGTCTTTGTCATCAAATTCAATAACTTCAATTACATTTTTTAATTCATTCATTATTGTTGCTCTTTCAACAAATGGTAAAAATTCCTTACCCTTCTTCCTTTGAAGCCATAGATCTGAATTTAGCAAAACAACAACCTTTCCATGTTTAGCAGCTTCTTTAATCAATTTAATATGTCCACTATGAATTGGATCAAATCCTCCACTAACAATAACGATTTCATCCATATTTATTTCTCCATTTATCTGGATCTCTCAAAAATTCTTTTAAATTTGAAATTTCATTTTCTGTGTATATTTTTTCACTTTCAATATATTCCACTATATTTTTCCAAGTGCAAAGTGAGTGTATTTTTACGTTTAGTTTATACAATTCTGATTTTTCAAAATTAAAAATATCATAATAAAATATTACAAATATATCTTTAACATTTAATCCAACTTCGCGCATTGCATTAACAAAGGTTATTTTGCTTCCACCATCGGTTGCCAAATCTTCTACCAGCAGTGCAGAAGATTTATAATCAAATTTACCTTCAATTTGTTTGTTAATGCCAAATCCTTTCGGTTTCTTTCTAATATAAACCATTGGTTTTTTTAATTTTTGAGAAAGAAATGCTGCATATGGAATACCAGCAGTTTCTCCTCCAGCAATTATATCATTATCAATATTATTTTCTTTTAAATATTGAATTGCTTTATCTATTATAAAATCCCTTTCATTTGTGAATGAAATTATTTTTCTACAATCCACGTATACTGGACTTTTTAAACCAGAGGTAAGTGTAAAATATTTTTTGAAATCAAAATTAACTGAACCTATCTCAACTAAAATTTTTGCAATTTCTTTAGACATTAATTAAGTGATTTGTGCAATATGCTCAATTGAAAAATTTCCAGGTACAATCATTACTGGAACTCGTAAATTAGTAATTTCACTTGTAACAAGAGAAGTTATTATTGGTCCCGGATCTTTATTATTTAGGTCAGTCTTTGCAGCTAGAACAAGAACATTAATATTTTTTTCTTCATCAATTAATTTTTTTAGTTCAGTCATAGTTTCACCCTCTCTTATTGATAGTGCGGGATGCTCTCCAATTTTATTCTTAACAAAAGAAGCAGCTTTTTTTAATAATTCTTCAGCTTCCTCTCTTGCTTCTTCTTTCATAATTTCTGATACTCCTTTAGTAGTAAGGACCTCAGGAGGTTCAATAAAAGTAGCAATAATTATTTTTCTACCAGTTTTTTTTGATCTAGCACAAGCATATTCTAATGCGATATTCATTTCTTCTGAATTATCAGCAATAACCAAAATATATCTTTCTTCTTTCATTAGGCTCTCCTAAACAATGTTGCAGCAATTAAACCACATAATATAGAAAAGATTATTACAAATACTCCATAGGTAGCAGCATTATTCCTAGCAAAATTATATATATCACTACCAATTCCTGTTTTTTTAACAATAATTTTTTTTTGATCTTTATTCATAATAGTGTTGTTTTTTATATAATAAATATCAACAGTATAAATACCAGGAATTGTGTTTGGTGGGAAAAAAACACTAGTTTGAAATAATTTATTTTTAAAAGTCTTCATTTCAAATTCTTTATAAAATAACTGTCTTTTTTTTATTCTAACAAAGTTCTCATTCCAAATCGATTGATCATTTTCAAAGATAAAATTTTGATCAAATGTTTTATTATTTAATATTTTATCAAAATTTAAGTCATCATTTATTTGAATTGATTTTGGTAAAATATCATCAACTTTAGAAGACGACGATAAAAAAAATAAAGTTGGGATTTTACTGTAAATAATTTGTTTATTATTAATCCATATACCAAAGTACCTTTCTTTTTTTTGAATTTTCATTTTTGTTGGCGGCCCTTTTATTGTTAATAGAGTCTCGTGACCATTTTGCAGTAATCCAAAAATAATTATTTCCTTCCCTTCAAAATCAGTTTTAATCTCAATATTATCTTCTGAAAGGTCAAAATAAACTTCTTCTGCTTCAGCACTGATAAATATGAATATTATAGAAATAAAAACAATTATATTTTTATATGATGTAATCATTTTTTAGACTGACTTTCTAAAATAAAAAACTCTATATAAAATCCTAATAATGAAAAAACAAATACTAGAAAAAAAGATAGTTTTTCTACAAATAAATCTATTATTAAACTTTCTCTTTGCCAAATCATATAAATAGGAATTAAAATTGATAATATAAAAATACTTATTTTTGTAAAATTTTCATTAAAAAAAATTTTTTTCGATATTGCTTTTAAATTTATTACTTTTAAATTTTTATAATAATACCAATTGTATAATTTTATTACAAAATTTAAGATTATTAGAAAAATTAATGAAAGCTCTAATTCTGTTAATAAGAAATTTATATTTATAAAAATAAAATAAAGAAATATCAAAAATAAATTTAGTAAATTAATAAAATAATTTAAAATAATCATTATAGAACTACTAAGGAAAACAAATCACTTGGTTTTAAAACAAGGTCGGTAAAAATTTTACCACAAACTGCTAAAACTAAAATTGCAAGAATACCTCTTAAATATTCTGCCTTTAGTTTTGAGCCAAATATTACACCAATTTGTGCACCTATGACACCGCCAAATATCATTAGCGCTGAAAGCACAACATCTACATTATAATTTATATATGATTGAAAAAAAGTAGCATTTGCGGTTACAAAAATAATTTGAAACAAAGATGTCCCAACAACAACACTAGTCGGCATTCCAAGTATATAAACCATTGCAGGTATCATTATAAAACCACCTCCGACTCCCATCATTGCTGACATTACACCAACTATAAATCCAATTAAAATTGGTGGTATTGCACTAATGTATAATTTTGAACGGTGAAATCTTACTTTGAATGGAAGACCGTGAAACCAAGAATGTTGATGAAGTTTTTTTCTTTTTGTACTTCTTGATCTATACTGCTTTATCGTAGTTCTAGCACTCTCAAAAGCCATGCTAAAACCTACAAACCCTAAAAAGAATACAAATAGTAATTGAATAACTAAATCTATTTGACCATAATTCTTAAGATAATTAAATAAATTTACTCCAACTGTTGATCCTAATAAACCACCACATAATAGAAAAATACCCATCTTAAAATCTACATTTTTTTTTCTCCAATGTGCAATCACACCTGAAACAGAAGTTGCCAAAACATGTGGAGCCTCTGAACCTACTGCAACAACAGGAGGTATACCTAAAAAAATTAAAAGAGGTGTCATAAGAAATCCTCCACCAACGCCAAAAATACCTGAAAGAATTCCAATACTCATTCCAATAAATATAATTAAAAAAATATTTACATTCATTTCAGCTATTGGAAGATAAATCGACATTTTATGATTAAATTTTTTATATAATTAATACTTCCCAAGTACAAATTATATTTGCTTAAAGAAAACTAAATAAAATAATTTAAAATAATAATTCCAACATAACTGACAAATCCAACACTTATGGCCGCCGAGAAACCAACATAAAATGGCCTTATGCCTAAGCTTCTTAATGATGCAAAGTTTGTACTTATACCAACTGCTGCCATTGCTATAGCTAAAGAGTATTCTGCTAATAATTTAATAAAATTAATTATTGAAACCCATTGATCTATCATAAATAGACCAAATGCTAGATTATAGCTTTGAAAACTGTAGTCGCCAATTGTTCTAATTAAGCCCATAATTATGAAACCAATAATAAACAGAGGAAACATTGATAGAATTGACGGTTTTTTATTTTCTGTATCAATATTATTTTTAAAGTACAAATAACTTATAAATGGAATAACAATTATCATACTAATATTTCTTACAAGTTTAGTTACAGTTGCTATATCCATAGTAATTGGAGAGCTAAACTGCTCTGAATAAATTAATCCTGCACCAGCTACTTGAGCAGTTTCATGAATTGATGTGCCCAAAAACAAACCAATTGATAGTTCATCACCTTTAAATAGATAATGTCCTAGAAATGGATATATAAACATAGCAATTAACCCAAATATGGTAATATTAGCAATTGCGTATGTAACATCTTCTTTATTAGCGTTAATAGCTGGGCTAGTTGCAACTATTGCTGAAGCGCCACATATACTTGTACCAACAGCTATAAGAGAACCTATTTTTGAAGGAACATTTAAAAATTTACAAAAATAATTAACTAATAATATTGAAAAAATTATACAAGCAATAATTAATGGTATACCAATAACTCCTAACTTTAAAATATCCAAAAGACCTAATCTAATACCAAGACAAATAATTCCTAATCTTAGAATAAATTTCAGAGAAAATTTAATTCCTTCAGAAAATATTGAAGGAATTTTAAAAATATTTCCAATTAATAAACCAATTATTATTGAAATCATAATTGGAGAAATTGGACTTTTACTTAAATTTAATAATTCATTAGCAATAAAGCTACTTAAATATATTCCTGAGTATGCAATTATAAAACTTAAAATAATTCCTGGAAAGACTTTATATATTGATAATCGCATTTTAAAACATTCCTTATAGAAAAAAAAAATTATTCAAACACTTAATTAGATTATTATTTTTTTTGCATCATTTAAGTCAACTTGTGTGTTTATATTAAAAAAATTTTTTTCTTGATCAGCATCAAAATCAACAAATTTATATTTATGTTTTTTAACCCAAAGCATAATTTTACTATTTTTTAATTTTAATTCTTTTTCTAAACTCTTTAAAAGAGAAACGTGCCACATTGCAATAACTGGATGATGTCTATTATTTGACCTTGCTATCAGAATTTTTATACCAGAGGAATATGATGATAAAAATTTATCTAGTAAGTTACTTGGTAAAAAAGGTGTATCACTTGGAACAGTAAACAACCATTCTTTTTCTTTGTTGTTATTTAACATCCATAAAATTGAAGCATGAATGCCAGCTAGAGGACCAAGAAATCCTTCAAACTTATCTTTTACAATATTGTAATTTAGGCTTTCAAATTCTTCTAAATTATTAGCATTTATAAGTATATCATTACTAAAATTACTTAATATTTTAATAATTTGATTTAGCATGGTTGTTCCACTAATTTTAGTAAAAGTTTTATAGCCACCTCCAAATCTTTTAGATTGACCACCTGCTAAAATTGCAAATAATATTTTTTCTTTACTAATATTCAATTCTTTCTTCTCCTGATAAAACTAAATATTTTTTACCTTTTGCCCTTCCAATTAGTGTTAAATTTGATTCCTTTGCTAATTCAACACCCCATGAAGTAAAACCAGATCTAGATATCAAAATAGGAATTTTCATTTTAATAGTCTTTATAACCATCTCACTAGTTAATCTACCTGTAGTATAAAAAAACTTATTTGATGAACTTACTTTTTTTAAGAACATATATCCAGCAATTTTATCTACAGCATTATGTCTGCCTACATCCTCCATGTAAATTAATGGTTTATTATTTTCAATGATAGCGCAGCCATGAATTGCACCAGCTTCTAGGTATAGACTTGGAGTTAAAGTTATTTTTTTTGAAATTTCATAAATCCATTTATGTTTTATTTTTTTCTTTGTATTTAATTTAATTTTTTTTATTTCATTATATATATCACCAAAAACTGTTCCTATTGCACAACCACTTGTTGTGATCTTTTTCTTTAATTTATTTTCATAGTTAGTTTTCCGTTTGGTCCGAACAACAACAACATTCAACTCTTTGTCTACTTCTACTTTTGAAATTTTATCATTTTTTTTGAGCATATTTTGATTAAGTAAGTATCCAATTGCAAGATATTTTGGATGATCACCAATCGACATTAAAGTCACTATTTCTTGATTATTTAGAAATATTGTAAGTGATTTTTCGTTTATAACTTTTGATTTAATCTGTTTACCATTTTCATCTATGCCTTTTAGCTCAGTTATAAGGGATTTATCTTTAATATTTGGTGATACTAAATATTTCTCTTTTTTTTTCATATGTTGTAAATAACCTAATAATTTATATGAACATATTTGAAATTTTTATAAATTCCATACAATTAATCATTACATTTGATCAAGAGTTATGGGACATAATATTTTTATCTTTATTTGTTAGTTTTACAGCACTAATTATTGCCTCAATTTTGGGTTTTTTAATAGGTTATTATTTAGCACTTCGTAATTTTTTTCTAAAAAAAATTTTACTTGTCTTATTAAACTCGTTAATGGGTATCCCACCAGTAGTTGTTGGTTTGATTGTTTATTTTATTTTTGCTTCTGGTGGTCCTCTTGGAGTTTTGCAACTATTGTATACTCCATCAGCAATGATTATTGCTCAAACAATTATAATATTTCCAATTATTGTATCCTTATCTCATGAAATATTTTCTAAGAATTGGTTTGAATTCAAAGATCAGATCAGATCATTGAATATTCCTTTTTTGGGTTCAGCAAAACTTTTATTTAATCATAGTTACTTTTTATTAATTACAACATTATTATCAGCTTTTGGAAGAGCTATTTCTGAAGTAGGGGCTGTTATGATTGTAGGTGGAAACATTGATCATTATACTCGTGTAATGACTACCGCAATCTCTCTTGAAACTCGAATGGGTAATTTAGAGTATGCTATGGCTTTAGGCCTAGTACTTATTTCAATCACAATTATTATATATTCTTTTGTCTATTTATTAAATAATAGATCAGTTAAATGAAGATTGTAGGCATAGTTGGATGGAAGAATTCTGGAAAGACATATTTTGCAAGTAAAATTATTAATAAATTAAAAACTAAAAATTATACTGTTGCATCTATTAAGCATGCTCATCATGAATTTGATATTGATCATAAAAATACTGATAGTTATATTCATAGAGAGTCAGGATCCACGCAAGTAATAATCAGCTCATCAAAGAGATGGGTAAAAATTACAGAACTTAATAATTCTAAAGAGCAATCTTTAAATGATTTGTTAAATCAATTAAGTGAAACAGATTTTGTTATTGTAGAAGGCTTTAAAAATGATAATCATCCAAAAATTGAGATAATTAAAAAGGGAGATGATAACTATTTATTTAATAAAATTTCAAATATTCAGGCTGTTATTTCAGAAGAAAAAATTGATACTGATTTAAAACAATTCAAAATAAATGAGATTGATAATATTGTTAACTTTATTTTAAAAGGTATAAAATGAATAAATTACCATTAACAAAAAAGCAAATAGTTAAACTTTTTAAAAAACAGAATGCGATAATTATAAAACCGGAATTCGTAGATTTGCAAAATTCTCAAGGAAGGTTTTTATTTGAGGATTTGAAAAGCAAAGTAAATTTACCTCCATTTAATAATTCTGCTGTTGATGGTTATGCATTATTAAAAAAAGATCTAAATAAAAAAAAATTTTTTTATTGTGATAGAAGAATTGCAGCTGGTGATAAAAAAAATATTAAAATAAAATCTGGTGAAGCAGTTAGAGTATTTACAGGAGCAAAAATGCCTTCAAATTCTTCAACTGTAGTTATGCAAGAAAATACATTAATAAATAAAAATAGAATTGAGATTTTAAAAGTTCCTAGTTTTGGAGAAAATTATAGACTTAAAGGTGAAGATATAAAAAAAAATCAAAAAATCTTATTTAAAGGATCAAAAATTAATCAACAAAACATTAACTTAATAGCTGCTTCTGGAATAAGAAAAGTCAAAGTTTTTAAAAAAATTAAAATTGGCTTTTTTACCAGTGGGAATGAATTACGAAAACCAACTAACAATTTAAAATATTCAGAAATAAATAATTCAAATTTTTTTGCGCTTAATTCGTTGCTAGATCAAAAATTTATTTCAAAGAAATATTGTGGAAATCTTAAAGATAATTTAAAAATTGTTAAAAATAATCTTTTAAGCGCTTCTAAAAAAAATAATATTATTATTACTGCTGGAGGTGCTTCAGTTGGTGATGAAGATCATTTAATTAATGCATTATCAAATTTAGGTAACTTATTTTTTTGGAGAGCTGCAATAAAACCTGGCAGACCTATTGCTGTTGGAAGGATAAATAATTGCTATGTCATTTGCTTGCCGGGGAATCCAGTATCAGTACAATTATTGTATGCTATGTTGATTAATCCATTAGTAGAAAAATTATCAGGGGGAGGCTTTAAACTGCCAAACTCAAATAAAATTGTTGCTAATTTTAGTATGAAGAAAAAAACTCAAAGAATGGAATGGTTAAGAATAATCAAAAAGAGAGTAAACAAAAAAGATATAGCACTTAAATATCCTAAACAAGGATCTGGTATGATTAGTTCAGTTTCATACTCAGACGGTATTATAGAAATAAATGAAGATGTATCAGAGATTAATAAAGGTGATATATTTGATTTTTATGATTTTAATACTCTTTTCTAAATTAGATTTTTTTAAATTTAAAACGAATTATAATCTTACCATTATCTTTGATACAATTTAAGTATTCAAATTTTGATTGTTCACAGTAATGTTCAAAATCTGCCTCTGCTAAAGGGTCAGTTGCTATAACTTTAACTATAATATCTTTTGTTAGTTCAGAAGCTAGTCTTCTTGCTTTAAGTACCGGTATAGGACATTCTGTACCACTAGTATCAAGTACTATTTCATCATTTTCAATTAAATCTTTCATGACTTTCTGTTACTTAATATATATTATAAAAATTGGAACGCTAGAATGGATAAATTTGTTTCTCAAACGGAAAATTCTTTAAAAAAGAAAAAAAGAAGATGGGCGCCTAAAGGCAGGCAAGTTGATGATAATTACTTAAATGAGGTTTCTAAACTATTTACTGGAACTATATTTAAGCGTGATGAGCTAATTGAGTATTTACATGTATTACAAGATAATTTTGGAGTTTTGTTCGATAAACATCTAGTAGCACTATCAACTTTAACAAATTTACCTCTTACTGAAATATATGAAGTAGCAACATTCTATGCGCATTTCAATATAGTAAAAAATGCTGAAAATTATAATCCTATCAAAGTTGTAAGAGTATGTGAAAGTTTAACATGTGAATTATTTGGTGCACATAAACTACTTAAAGATCTAGAAAGCCTTCAAGACCGTAATATTAAGGTTGTTCCTGGTCCTTGTATGGGCAGATGTCAAGTTGCTCCTACTGTATGTGTTGGTAAAAATTATGTTGATAAAGCTAGCTTAAAAGATGTTAAAAAAACAATAGAAGAAAAAAAATTTGATCCAATAATTCCTAATTTTATTGGTCTAAAAGAATATATGAAAAATGGCGGTTACGTAATTGCTAATAAAATTAAAAAAGGGATAATTACAAAAAAACAAATTTTACTTTCTTTAAATGAGAGTGGTTTGAAAGGTAAAGGTGGTGCAGGTTTTCCTACTGGAAAAAAATGGGAAATTGTCTCTGGATATAAAGGGCAAAAATTTGTTGCTGTAAATGGTGATGAGGGTGAGCCAGGTACTTTTAAAGATAGATCATATCTTGAAAAAGATCCACATAGATTTTTGGAAGGCGCCTTAATCGCATCTAATTTTATTAATGCTGATAAAGTTTATATTTATATGAGAGACGAATATCCAGCTGTAATAAAAATTTTAAATGACGAAATAAATAAATTAGAAACTGAGTGTATAATTCCTAAAAACTATTTTATTATAAGACGAGGTGCAGGTGCCTATATTTGCGGTGAAGAGTCAGCTATGATTGAAAGTATAGAAGGTAAAAGAGGTCTTCCAAGACATAGACCGCCTTATGTTGCAGAAATAGGATTGTTCGGACGTCCAACACTTACTAATAATTTGGAAACACTTTATTGGATAAGAGATATAATTGAAAACGGACCGCAATGGTTTGCTGATCAAGGTTATAGTGGGAAAAAGGGTTTTCATAGTTTTTCAGTTTCCGGTCATGTAAAGAAGCCGGGAGTAAAAGTTGCACCTGCAGGTATTACAATTCAAGAGTTAATTGATAATTACTGTGATGGTATGGAAGAAGGACATGTTTTCAAAGGATATCTCCCTGGAGGTGCCTCTGGGGGGATTTTGCCTGCATCAATGAATAATATTCCTCTAGATTATGGCTCTAAAGAACTCGCTGAAGCTGGATGTTTTCTTGGTTCTGCGGCAATAGTAGTTTTATCTGATAAAGACAATATGAAAGATGTTGCTCTAAACTTACTTAGATTTTTTGAGGAAGAAAGCTGTGGTCAATGCACACCATGTAGAGCTGGTACAGAAAAAACAGTTAAATTAATGAAAGAAAAAAATTGGAATAAGAAAAAGTTAGCTGATTTATCACAAGTTATGTCTCAAGCTTCAATTTGTGGATTGGGTCAAGCTGCAACAAATCCTCTTAATTCTGTTTTAAAGTATTTTGAAAACGAGATCTCCTATGAGTGAAAATAAAATTAAGTTTTATTTAAATAACAAAGAGGTTGAAGCTTATAAAGACGAAACAATTTGGCAGGTTGCAAATAGATTAGGAACTGAAATTCCACATTTATGTTATGCTAACAAACCAGGTTATAGGGCTGATGGAAACTGCAGAGCTTGTATGGTTGAGATTGAAGGTGAAAGAGTTTTAGCTGCTTCGTGTATTAGACAGCCGACTAATGAAATGAAAGTCAAAACTTCATCAGAAAAGGCTAAAAAATCTAGAGAGCTTGTTTTTGAGCTACTTTTATCAGATCAACCAGACAGAGATATTGCACATGATAGTAATTCACAATTCTGGAATTGGATAGACAAAGTAGATATTAAAGAAAGTAGATTTCCAAAAAAGACACCTTGCCAGCCTGATACATCTCATCCAAGTATGGCAGTAAATTTAGATGCATGTATTCAATGTAATTTATGTGTAAGAGCTTGTAGAGAAGTTCAAGTTAATGATGTCATTGGAATGGCTTATAGGGGAGAAAATTCAAAAATTGTTTTTGATTTTGATGACCCAATGGGTGATAGTACTTGCGTTGCCTGCGGTGAATGTGTTCAAGCTTGTCCAACTGGAGCTCTTATGCCAGCCTCAGTGGTAGATAAGGATGGTGTTGGTCATAGTGATGTAGATAAAAAAGTTAATAGTGTATGTCCATATTGTGGTGTTGGATGCCAGATTGAATATAATGTTAAGGATAATAAAATAAAATATGTAAATGGAACTGATGGCCCAGCTAATAAAAATAGATTATGTGTTAAAGGAAGATTTGGTTTTGATTATGTAAATAATCCGGAAAGATTAACAAAGCCATTAATTAGAATCAAAGGTAAAAAGAAAGATCTTCACCCTAGTATAAATTTTTCAAACATTCACGAATATTTTAGAGAGGCGAGTTGGGAAGAAGCAATAGACTACGCCGCTAAAGGATTTCTTGAACTAAAAAAGAAACGAAATGGTAAAAGTAATTTAGCTGGTTTTGGATCTGCAAAGTGTTCAAATGAAGAGGCTTATTTATTCCAAAAACTTATAAGAACAGGTTTTAATACAAATAATGTTGATCATTGTACCCGTCTTTGTCATGCATCATCTGTTGCTGCATTATTAGAAACAATTGGATCCGGCGCTGTTACAGCCCCATTTTATGAAGTAGAACATTCTGATGTAATTATTGTTATAGGTGCGAATCCTACAGAAAATCACCCAGTTGCTGCAACCTTTTTTAAGAATGCAGCAAAGAACGGATCAAAACTTATAGTAATGGATCCTAGAGGTCATGCTTTAAAAAAGCATGCAACTCATATGCTGCAATTTAAACCAGGATCTGATGTTGCTTTACTTAATTCCATCATGAATGTCATAATTGAAGAAAACTTATTTAATACAGATTATATTAAAAGACATACTGAAGGCTTTGACAAATTAAAAAAACACCTAAAAAACTACTCACCTGATATTATGGAGAGTGAAACAGGTATTGATGCTGGTTTGATTAGGGAAGTTGCTCGTTTATATGCTAATACTAATAAGGGTATTATTTTTTGGGGAATGGGCGTATCACAGCACGTTCATGGAACTGATAATGCTAGGTGTTTAATATCATTAGCATTAATGACAGGTAATGTAGGCAAAAGGGGCTCAGGCTTGCATCCACTCAGAGGACAAAATAATGTTCAGGGAGCTTCTGATGCAGGCTTAATTCCAATGATGTATCCAGATTATCAATTAGTAGAAAAAAATAATAATAAAGATTTTTTTGAGAAATTTTGGGATATTGCTCTTGATGATAAAAAAGGATTAACTGTTGTTGAAATTATGGATGCTATTCATGAGAAAATTATTAAAGGCATGTATATACTTGGAGAAAATCCTGCAATGTCAGATCCAGATCTTAACCATGCTAGGGAGGCTTTGCAGTTGTTAGAACATTTAGTTGTTCAAGATATTTTTCTCACTGAAACAGCAACATATGCTGATGTTATATTTCCTGCATCTGCCTGGCCTGAAAAAGATGGCACAGCAACGAACACAAATAGGCAAGTTCAAATGGGCAGAAAGGCTATAGATGCACCAGGTGAAGCTAAAGAAGATTGGTGGATAACAAATGAATTAGCAAAAAAAATGGGCTTAAAATGGAATTATAAACATCCAAAAGAAATTTATGAAGAAATGTCATTAACTATGCCATCTTTAAACAATATTTCATGGGATAGACTTGATAAAGAAAGCTCAGTAACATATCCCAGCAGATCACCAACTAGTCCTGGAGATGAAATAGTTTTTGGTGATAAATTTCCAAATGAAACTGGAAAGGGAAAATTTGTTCCTGCAAGTGTCACATCTCCAGATGAAATGCCAGATAGTGATTTTTCAATGATTTTAACAACTGGAAGGCAATTAGAGCATTGGCATACTGGCGCAATGACAAGGAAAGCGTCAAATCTTGATGCAATTGAACCAGAGCCATCAGTATCCATTTCTCCGAATGATATTTTTAAAAATAATATGAAACCTGGTGATAAAATAAAAGTATCTACAAGAAGAGGATCTTTAGATATTAGAATTAGACAGGACAGAGCTATTCCTGAAGGTGTTATATTTATTCCTTTTTGTTATAATGAGGCCGCAGCAAACTTATTAACAAATCCAGCCTTAGACCCTCATGGTAAAATACCTGAATTTAAATATTGTGCAGCAAAAATTGAGAAGTTATAAGAAAGATATGATTAAGAAAATTTTAATTATTTTATTTCTGATTTTTAGTCCTGTAACTGCGTGCTCTACATTTAGTGAAATGAATGAAAGAGTTAAAGGTGATGGAGTGCCATATATTCCCGGTATTTAATTTATAAATTTCTTGTTGAAATTTTAATTTAACTATAAATGCAAATTTATGCCGCGTTAGCTCATTTGGTAGAGCAGTTGATTTGTAATCATCAGGTAGTCAGTTCGATTCCGACACGCGGCACCACCTTTTAAAACTTTTATATAATTACTTTTTGTAGAATTCATAAAGTGCAATTGATGTAGCATTAGAAACATTTAAGCTATCAATTTGAAATTTTGAAATATTCTCTATTTTTAATCTTATAAAAAAATCACATTCCTTTTTGATTAACTCTCTTATACCTTTACCTTCTGAGCCAAAAACTAAAACTGATTTTTTTTCAAAGTTTAAATTTGTTTTACTATTACTTGAGCTGTCAAAACCATAAATCCAATAACCATTTTGTTTAAAGTCTTGAAGACTTCTTCTTATATTTGTGACTTTAAAATAATTTACTAATTCAGCAGCACCTGAAGCAGCTTTTAATAGTGCTGGAGTTAGTTCAGGTGAATTATTTTTTGATACAACTATAGCTTTACAATTGAATAAAGCACAGGATCTCATTATTGAACCAATGTTTTGTGGATCAGTAATTTGATCTAAAACTACGATTACCGATTTATTATTATTTTTTTCATTTTGTAAAAATTCTTCGATTGAAGGAATATTAAGTTCTTCTGTATTTAATACAATACCTTGAGTGGTTTGATCATTTCCAAAAAGTTTTCTAAACTTTTTTTTGTCAAAATATTTGATTTTATTTATTTTTGATTTGAAGTTTTCTACTGGAAATGCCGTATTTTCCTGCAAAATTAGTTCATTTTTTATCCTTTTTTCATTAATTAGAGCTGCTAAAACTGAATGAAAGCCAAAAATAACCTGATTTTTTATTGCTTTGCCTTGTTTTTTCGAGTTATTTTTGGACATTTTTCTATATCACAGATTTATTTAATAAATACAATCTAGATATATACAAATTGCCATTTTTTGTCTAAAAGGCCGTTGCTTTTACGAGTATACGTATTTTGCATGGGTGAGGTTGCTGTTTTAGATTGACATATGTACTAATTTATTAGTATTGGCCAGTTTCTTCATAAGGAGGGGTGGTCGAGTGGTTAAAGGCAGCGGACTGTAAATCCGCCCGCGTGAGCGTACGTAGGTTCGAATCCTACCCCCTCCACCATAAATGGAGGACAGGTGTAAAGCAAAAAAAGTGAGTGCGTGATGCAGTCAGTTTAGTTGCGGGTGTAGCTTAGTGGTAAAGCTCCAGCCTTCCAAGCTGGCTACGAGGGTTCGATTCCCTTCACCCGCTCCATAACAAAAATTTATTGGGGTAAATAAAATGGCTAAAGCAAAATTCGAAAGAAACAAACCACATTGCAACATTGGAACTGTTGGACACGTGGATCATGGTAAAACTACATTAACAGCAGCTATAACAAAAGTATTAGCTGAAAGTGGAGGAGCAGAATTTACTGCTTACGATCAAATCGATAAAGCTCCTGAAGAAAAAGAACGTGGTATTACGATCTCAACTGCTCATGTTGAATATGAAACTGATAATAGGCATTATGCTCACGTAGATTGCCCAGGTCATGCAGACTATGTAAAAAATATGATTACAGGAGCTGCCCAAATGGACGGTGCAATACTAGTTGTAAATGCAGCTGACGGTCCTATGCCTCAAACTAGAGAACATATTCTATTAGCTAGGCAAGTAGGAGTACCTGCCCTAGTTGTCTATATGAATAAAGTAGACCAAGTTGATGACAAAGAAATGATTGAACTTGTTGAAGAAGAAATCAGAGATTTATTAACTAAGTATGAGTTTCCTGGCGATAAAACCCCAATTATTAAAGGTTCTGCTCTTGCTGCTGTTGAAGGTCGAGATGATGAAATTGGAAAAAATTCAATCATGGAACTTATGAAAGCTGTAGATGAACACATACCACAACCTGATAGACCAAAAGATAAACCTTTCTTGATGCCAGTCGAAGATGTTTTTTCTATCTCTGGAAGAGGTACTGTAGTAACTGGTAGAATTGAGCAAGGTATAATTAAAGTTGGAGAAGAAATTGAAATTCTTGGAATAAGAGATGCTCAAAAAACAACATGTACTGGTGTGGAAATGTTCAGAAAACTTTTAGACTCAGGTGAAGCTGGTGATAATGTTGGAATTCTATTAAGAGGAACCAAAAGGGAAGAAGTTGAGAGAGGACAAGTTTTGGCTGTTCCTGGTTCAATCAAGCCTCACACTAAGTTTAAAGCTAGTGCTTATATATTGAACAAAGAGGAAGGAGGAAGACACACTCCTTTTTTCTCAAATTATAGACCTCAATTCTATTTTAGAACAACAGATGTAACTGGTACTATTAAACTTCCTGAAGGTACGGAAATGGTAATGCCTGGTGACACTATTGAAATGGAAATAACACTCCTATCTCCTATTGCAATGGATAATGGATTAAAATTTGCAATCAGAGAAGGTGGAAGAACAGTGGGTGCTGGAAACGTAAGTGAAATTATTGAATAGTAATTTCACCGGTTAAATCTATCCGTTGATTTCACGTACCTTAAAATAGGAGTGTAGCTCAACTGGTAGAGCACCGGTCTCCAAAACCGGGGGCTGCGGGTTCAAGTCCTGCCACTCCTGCCAAAATAAAGAAGTAGATTATGAATATTGAAAAGAAAAAAACCTCACCAGCACTTTTTGTAAGGCAGGTGAGGCAAGAGATGCAAAAAGTTACTTGGCCCCAAAGGAGAGATACGTTTATCTCTTCAGGTATAGTAATTCTTCTTGTTATACTGTTTTCATTATTTTTTTTATTGACTGATCAAATCTGGTCCTTTTCAATAAAAAAAATTATTCAGATTGGCTCAGGCTTTTAGATGACAAATTCTAGATGGTACGTATTGCATGCATATTCAGGATATGAAAAAAAAGTAGCAGATAGTATAATGGATCAAGCAGACAAATTAGGTATTAAAGATCAAATTGAGGATATTTCAGTACCAACTCAAAATATTGTTGAAGTTAAAAGGGGAGTGAGAGTTAATACAGAAAGGAAGATTTTTCCTGGCTATGTTCTTATTAAGATGAATTTAAATGATGATACATGGCACATAATAAAAACTACTCCAAAATTGAGTGGTTTTTTAGGAAACAAAGGAAAACCAATTCCCATAAGCAATGCTGAAGCAAAAAGAATTACTCAACAAGTGGTCGACGGTGTTGAGAAATCTAGACCTGCAATAATGTATGATGTTGGAGAACAAGTTAAAGTAATTGATGGACCTTTTGCGTCTTTCAATGGTGAAATAGAACAGATTGATGAAGAAAAAGCTAGACTTAGGGTGGCAGTTTCAATATTTGGAAGATCAACACCTGTAGATCTAGATTATTCACAAGTTGAGAAAGTATAACTAAGTATGGCTAAAGAAGTTTTAGGATTAATTAAGTTACAAATTCCAGCAGGAGGAGCTAATCCTTCACCACCAGTAGGGCCTGCACTTGGGCAAAGAGGATTAAATATTATGGATTTTTGCAAAGCTTTTAATGATAAAACGAAAAGTTTAGAAAAAGGAGCTCCAATCCCAGTAATTATAACAGCTTACAAAGATAGAAGTTTTGATTTTATTACAAAACTACCTCCTGTCAGTTACTATTTAAAGAAGGCTGCAAAAATTAAGAAGGGTAACTCTACTCCAGGAAGATCTTTAGTTGGCAAAGTTACAATGGCTGATGTTGAAAAGATTGCCAAAGAAAAAATGGCAGACTTAAATGCCACGGATTTAAACGGGGCAGTCAATATGGTTAAAGGTTCAGCTGTGTCTATGGGTATGGAGGTAATTCAATAATGAGAATTTCTAAAAATAGAAAAAAACTATTTAATGATTTCGACATCAATAAAACATATGAGCCTCTTGATGCAATTAAGATCTTAAAAGATAAATCATACGTAAAATTTGATGAAACAGTTGAAGTTTCAGTTAATCTCAATATTGATAGTAATAAAACAGATCAAAATATTAAAGGGGTGATTAATTTACCAAAAGGTACTGGAAAAGATATTAAAGTTGCAGTTATAACTTCCGAAGATAAACAGAATGAAGCTATAGAAAATAAAGCTGATATAGTAGGAAGTAAGGATTTAATAGATGAAATTTCATCAAACAAAATTGAATTTGATATATTAATTGCTTCCCCAGACATGATGCCTCAATTAGGTAAAGTTGCAAAAATTTTAGGCCCTAAAGGCTTAATGCCTAATCCTAAATTAGGTACAGTTACAAATGAAATAGGTAGAGCTGTCAAAGATGCTAAATCTGGTCAAGTTAAGTTTAAAAATGAAAAATCTGGCATCGTTCATGCTGGAATTGGTAAGCTAAGTTTTAAAGATGAGGATATTTTATTGAATTTAAGAACCTTTTATTCCTCCATACTAAAGAATAAACCTGATGCTGTTAAAGGATCATTTGTAAAAAAAGTTACCATAGCTTCAACTATGGGTATTGGGCTCAAAATTAACCAAGTGAGTTTGCGTTAAGAGTTCAATAAGATGATCTTTATGATCATCACCTGTCAAAGACTGCAGGAGCTTCAAGCTTAATATCCTGCATAGACTGAAGTAAGTCAAAGATTTGCTTCTTGACAGGCTTTGAGTTAATTTGATGGGCAAATTAACTTTAGCTAACATTAGATTATTTAATCTAATAAAAACCGAGGTTGACGTGAAACGTTCTGAAAAAAAAGATTTTGTTTCAAAGCTCAAAGATGAATTTTCAAATTCTTCTTCTATTATTGTTGCTGAATATTCTGGGTTGACTGTGAATGAATCAGAAGATCTAAGAAAAGAAATGAGAGCTAATGGAGCAAAATTTAAAGTAACTAAGAACAGACTCACTAAACTTGCTATCTCTGATACTCAATTTAAAGATATCTCTGATCTATTCAAAGGTCCTACAGCAATTGCATATTCAACTGATCCAGTTGCCCCTGCAAAAGTTGCTGTAAATTTTGAAAAGAAATTTGATAAATTTAAAATCATTGGTGGTGGTTATAATGGTGAAAAGATTGATAAAGATAAAATTGATTTTTTAGCTAAATTACCATCATTAGACGAACTTAGAGGTAAGCTTATTGGTCTTATAATGGCACCAGCTCAAAAAATTGCTAGCGTAACTATTGAGCCTGGGGCGAAAATAGCTAGACTTTTAAGCGTAAAGAGTAGCAATTCACAAGAGTCGAACTAGGTTAATAAGGAGTAAGATAATGGCTGATTTAAATAAAATTGTTGAAGATTTATCCTCTTTAACTGTTCTTGAAGCTGCTGAACTTAGCAAGATGCTTGAAGAAAAGTGGGGTGTTTCTGCAGCTGCACCAGTTGCAGTGGCAGCAGCTCCTGCAGCAGCAGGAGATGCTCCAGCAGAAGAGAAGTCAGAATTTGATGTTGTACTTGCTGAAGCTGGATCAAATAAAATTTCAGTTATAAAGGAAGTTAGAACTATCACTGGTCTTGGCTTAAAAGAAGCCAAGGATTTAGTTGAAGGCGCCCCTAAACCCCTAAAACAGGGTGTTAAAAAAGAGGAAGCTGAAACAATGAAAAAATCATTGGAAGCAGCAGGTGCTAAAGTTGAACTTAAGTAACTTTAAGGTCTCTTTTCAAAGAGGCCTTAAATTAAAAAAGGAAAATTGATGAGTTTAGATCACATAAATTTAAAAAAAATTAGAAAATCATTCGGTAAGATCCCTCTTGTAACTTCACTACCTAACTTGGTAGAGGTTCAAAAGAGATCATTTGATAATTTTTTACAATTGAATGTTGATTCTGAAGAAAGAAAAAATTTTGGTTTACATGCTATTTTTAAATCTGTTTTTCCAATTCATGATTATACTGAAAGAGCTACTGTAGATTATGTAAGTTATAATTTAGGGATTCCAAAGTATGATGTAGAAGAATGCTCTCAGAGAGGCATGACATATGGAGCACCTTTATTAGTTAACTTTAGACTTGTAATTTGGGATATTGATGAAATTGCAGGTACAAAATCAGTTAGAGATATAAAAGAACAAGAAGTTTATATGGGAGATATACCTCTCATGACTAAGAACGCAACTTTCGTTGTTAATGGCACAGAGAGAGTTGTTGTTAGTCAAATGCATCGTTCACCGGGAGTATTTTTTGATCATGATTATGGTAAAACTCATACTAGTGGTAAATACTTATTTAACGCAAGAATTATCCCTTATAGAGGTTCATGGTTAGACTTTGAGCATGATGCAAAAAACAATATTCATGCAAGGATTGATAGAAAAAGAAAATTTCCTGTAACAACTCTATTTAAGTGTCTTTTAAGTGAAATGTCTGAAAAATATTTAAAAGATTGTGAGTTAAACAAAATTGACCCTGATCCAAAAAAAATACTAGGTATGACTTCTGAGGAAATTCTTAATATTTTTTATGAAAACGTATCCTACAAAAAGAACGATTTTGGATGGCAATTTAAAGAAGATTTATCTTTTTTTAAAGCAAAAATATTAAATTATGATATTTTAGATTCTAAGACTGGCAAAATCTTAATTAGTAAAGGTACTAAGGTAAATCAAAAAACAATAAATGAATTAAAAAAGAAAAATATTAACAGCATAACTATAGAAAATAATTCTTTAATTGGACATTATTTGTCATCTGATATTATTGACATTAAAACAGGAAAAATTTTTTATGAAGCTGGATATGAAATTGATGAAACGTTTATAGATTTTATCAACGAACAAAAAATTCATAAATTAGATATACTGAAGGTCGATAATATTGAAATCGGATCTTATATCAGAAGTACACTTCAACTAGACAAAGCAAGATCTAGAGAGGAGGCTTTATTTGAAGTTTTCAAAATTTTAAGACCAGGTGAACCTCCAACTATAGAAACAGCCGAAACATTATTTAATAACTTATTTTTTAATTCAGATAGGTATGATTTGTCTTCTGTAGGCAGATTGAAAATTTGTGCTAAATTTAAGAAGGATACATCTGTTGAACAGAGAGTTTTAGATAAAAGTGACATAATAGATGTTGTTAAACATATGCATAATCTAATTGATGGAAAGGGTGATATTGATGATATTGACCATTTAGCTAATAGAAGAGTTAGATCTGTAGGAGAACTTTTAGAAAATCAATATAGAATTGGTCTACTTAAGATGGATCGTGCAATTAAGGAAAGATTAAGCTCACTTGAGGTAGATAACATTATGCCTCAAGATATAGTTAATGCTAAACCAGTTGTAGCCTCTGTAAAAGAGTTCTTCGGCCTCAGTCAATTAAGTCAATTTATGGATCAAACAAATCCTTTGAGTGAAATAACTCATAAAAGAAGAGTTTCTGCTTTAGGACCTGGAGGCCTTAATAGAGAAAGAGCTGGGTTTGAAGTTAGAGATGTTCATCAGACTCATTATGGTAGAATTTGCCCAATTGAAACTCCAGAGGGTGCAAACATCGGATTAATAAATAGTTTAGCTTCATACTCCAGAATCAATAAGTTCGGTTTTATTGAAACTCCTTATAGAATTGTTAATAATGGAAAAATTACGAATAATGTCATTTATTTAAGTGCTATTGATGAAGAAGATTTTGTTATTGCTCAGGCAAACGCTGATATTGATGACAAAGGACGTTTTAAAAACAAAATTGTAAGTTGCAGAAAAAATGGTGAATTTATAAATGCTGATGTTGATGCAATTGATTTGATGGATGTTTCTCCTCAGCAACTAGTCTCTGTAGCTTCATCGTTAATACCTTTTTTAGAAAACGATGATGCAAACCGTGCATTAATGGGTTCAAATATGATGAGACAAGCAGTACCACTAATAAAGCCTAAAGCACCACTTGTTGGCACTGGTATGGAATATACTGTTGCTAAAGATAGCGGGTCTACTGTCGTGGCTAAGAGAGAAGGTGTTGTAGACCAACTAGATGCAAATAGAATTGTTATAAGAGTTACAGATAAAACAGATACATCATTAAATAAAATAGATATTTATAATCTTTTAAAATTTCAAAGATCTAATCAAAACACATGCATTACTCAAAGACCACTTGTAAATGTAGGTGATAAAATTAAAAAAAATCAAGTTATTGCTGATGGTCCGGCTACGGATTTAGGAGAACTTGCACTGGGAAGAAATGTTCTTGCAGCATTTATGCCTTGGAACGGCTATAATTTTGAGGATTCAATATTAATATCTGAAAAAGTTGTTCAAGATGATGTCTTTACTTCAATTCATGTTGAAGAATTCGAGGTAATGTCGAGAGATACAAAACTTGGACCTGAAGAAATAACCAGAGATATACCTAATGCCAGTGAAGAGATGTTAATTAATCTTGATGAAACAGGCATAGTCTATATTGGAGCAGAAGTATCTTCTGGTGATATTCTTGTTGGAAAAGTAACGCCTAAAGGTGAGTCACCAATGACACCTGAAGAAAAATTATTAAGAGCAATATTTGGAGAAAAAGCTGCTGACGTTAAAGATACAAGTTTAAGAGTACCTCCAGGAGTTAAAGGAACAATTGTTGAGATTAGAGTTTTTTCTAGAAGGGGAATTGAAAAGGATGAGAGAGCTATAAGTATAGAAAATCATCAAATTGAAATGATTGCTAGAGACAGAGATGATGAGTTAAAAATATTAGAAAAAAGTTTTGGTAATCATCTCAGAGATTTACTTTCAGGTAAAACTTACATTTCAGGCAGTGATATTTTAAAAAAGAATGACTCAATCAAATATGATGATATAGAAAACATGTTACTATCAGACTTGTTGAAAATTAATATATCTGAAGAAAAATATATTCAACAAATTGATTTGCTCGTTAGAAATTATGAAAATCAATTAGGCAATATTAACCAAAAATTTGAAAATAAGATTGATAAAATCCAAAGTGGTGACGAACTACTTCCTGGAGTATTAAAGCTTATTAAGGTGTTTATAGCTGTAAAAAGAAAGTTGCAACCTGGAGATAAAATGGCAGGAAGACATGGCAACAAAGGTGTTATTTCAAAAATCTGCCCAGTTGAAGATATGCCTTATCTAGAAGACGGGACACCAGTTGATATAGTTTTAAATCCTTTAGGTGTTCCAAGTAGAATGAATATTGGTCAAATATTAGAAACACACCTTGGTTGGGCATCAGCTTCTTTAGGCAGACAAGTTACAAGTATGATAAGTAAAATTCAAAAAGAAGGTAAAACTAAGGATCTTAAAAATAAACTTCTAGATATATATGATTTAGATGGTCATAAAAAAGTTATCGATAAAATGAATGATGATGAAATATTAGAATTAGCTGACAACCTTAAAGAGGGAATCCCTTTCTCAACACCTGTTTTTGATGGTGCAAAAGAAAAGGATATTTCTAATTTATTAGAAAAATCTGGTGTTTCAATTACTGGTCAAGAAACTTTATATGATGGTATTACGGGTAAGAGGTTTGAAAGGCCAGTTACAGTTGGATACATGTATATGCTCAAATTACATCATCTTGTAGATGAAAAAATACATGCTAGATCGATAGGTCCTTATAGCTTAGTTACTCAACAACCATTGGGTGGAAAAGCACAATTTGGAGGTCAAAGGTTTGGTGAAATGGAAGTTTGGGCTTTAGAAGCATATGGTGCAGCTTATACACTTCAGGAAATACTTACTATAAAATCAGACGACGTTGCTGGAAGAACTAAAGTATATGAATCTATAGTCAAAGGAGATAATAACTTTGAGTCAGGAACACCAGAGTCTTTTAATGTAATGGTTAAAGAATTAAGATCATTAGGTCTTAACCTTGAATTTAAAGAAAATTTAAAAGAGAATAACTTAACTAACCTGATAGGAAACAATGAATAAAGAACTAACAAATATTTTTAACCAAAGTCTAGGCGTACAAAATTTCAATAGTTTAAAAATATCTATAGCTAGTCCTGAAGATATTAGATCTTGGTCATTTGGAGAAATAAAGAAACCTGAAACTATTAACTATAGAACATTCAAACCCGAAAAAGACGGTTTATTCTGCTCAAGAATATTTGGGCCTGTAAAAGACTATGAATGTTTGTGTGGTAAATACAAAAGAATGAAGTTTAGAGGTATAATTTGTGAAAAATGTGGAGTTGAAGTAACTCTATCTAAAGTTAGAAGAGACAGAATGGGCCATATTGAGTTAGCTGCTCCCGTATCACATATTTGGTTTATGAAATCATTACCAAGTAGAATTGCAACACTTTTAGATATGACAATCAAAAACTTGGAGAAAGTTTTATATTTCGAACAATTTATTGTGGTCGAGCCAGGATTAACAAATCTTAAAAAAGGTGAAATTATTTCTGAAGAACAATATATTGAATACCAAGACGAATATGGTGAAGATTCTTTTAGTGCAGCTATAGGAGCTGAAGCAATTGAACAAATGCTTTTAAGTATTGATTTAGAAAATGATTATAAACAATTAAAAATTGAACTTACAGAAACGAAATCTGAATTAAAAAAAACAAAAATAACTAAAAGACTAAAATTAGTGGAGTCATTTATTTCTTCAAAAAATAAACCTGAATGGATGATACTTAAAGTTTTGCCAGTTATACCACCTGAGCTAAGACCATTAGTCCCTCTGGATGGTGGAAGATTTGCAACAAGTGATTTAAATGATTTATATAGAAGGGTAATTAATAGAAATAACAGGCTTAAAAGGTTAATTGATCTGCGAGCTCCAGACATAATAATTAGAAATGAAAAAAGAATGCTACAAGAATCTGTAGATGCCTTATTTGATAATGGTAGAAGAGGAAGAGTAATTACATCAACAAATAAGAGACCATTAAAATCTCTATCTGATATGCTTAAAGGAAAGCAAGGCAGATTTAGACAAAATCTTCTTGGAAAAAGAGTAGATTATTCTGGCCGGTCTGTAATTGTTGTAGGACCAAACCTTAAGCTACATCAATGTGGAATACCAAAAAAAATGGCACTAGAATTATTTAAGCCTTTTATATTCCACAAACTTGATATTTATGGATGGGCAAATACAATTAAAGCTGCAAAAAAACTTGTAGAAAAAGAAGACCCAAGAGTCTGGGATATTCTTGAAGAAGTTATTAGAGAACATCCTGTATTATTAAATAGAGCTCCAACACTACATAGATTGGGTATCCAAGCTTTCGAACCAATTTTAATTGAAGGTAAATCTATTCAGCTACACCCATTAGTTTGTACAGCATTTAATGCAGACTTTGATGGTGATCAGATGGCTGTTCATGTACCTTTGAGCCTTGAGTCACAGTTAGAAGCAAGAGTTTTAATGATGAGCACAAACAACATTTTGTCACCTTCAAGTGGTAAGCCAATAATTGTTCCGTCTCAAGATATTGTACTCGGAATATATTATTTATCAATCATGAGGGACAAACAAATTGGTGAAGGTAGGCATTTCATTGATTTAAATGAAATAATTAAAGCTTTAGAAAATAATGACGTTACACTTCATAGTAAGATTTTTTCTAGGGTAATAAATTTTGAAGGAGAATCTAAAACTATTAACACCACACCAGGTAGAATGATACTTGGGAGTGTGATTCCTAAAAACAAAAATATTAATTTTGATATGTTCAATAAAGTTTTAACAAAAAAAGAAGTTAGTAACTTGATTGACAGTGTTTATAGATTTTGTGGTCAAAAAGAAACTGTATTATTTGCTGACAAAATTATGCAAATTGGTTTTAAGTATGCTGCAATTGCCGGCATCTCATTTGGTAAAGATGATTTAATTATTCCTGATGAAAAACAAAAACTTCTTAACGAAACGCAATCGAAAGTAGTTGAATACGAAAGTCAATATCAAGACGGCTTAATTACCCAAGGTGAAAAATATAATAAAGTTGTTGATGCTTGGTCAGAATGCACAAATAAAGTTGCTGATAAAATGCTTGAGGTTATATCAAACCCATCAGATGATCAGCCTATAAATTCTGTTTATATGATGGCACATTCTGGTGCAAGAGGCTCTGCTGCTCAATTAAAACAATTATCAGGTATGAGAGGATTAATGGCTAAACCTTCGGGTGAAATTATCGAGAACCCAATAAAGTCTAATTTTAAAGAGGGTTTATCAGTGTTAGAATATTTTACCTCAACGCATGGTGCACGAAAAGGCTTAGCAGACACTGCACTTAAAACTGCGAGTAGTGGTTATTTAACTAGAAGATTAGTGGACGTAGCTCAAGATGCAGTTATACGAGAGGAAGACTGCAAAACAACCAATGGAGTTGTTGTGGAAGAAATAGTTGAATCAGGTAATATAACCTCTCCTTTATCAGAGAGAATTCTAGGAAGAACTCCGGTTGAAAACATATTAGATAGCGATAATAATATAATTGTACCTGCTGGCGATATAATTGCAGAAAACCATCTTGAAAGTATATCTAAACTAGCAATAAGGTCTCTCAAGATTAGATCAGTATTAACTTGTGAAACTGAAGACGGTATCTGTTCAAAATGTTACGGAAGAGATTTAGCTAGAGGAACTTCAGTAAACATTGGAGAAGCCGTTGGTATTATAGCAGCTCAATCTATTGGAGAACCAGGAACTCAACTTACAATGAGAACTTTCCATATTGGTGGTGCAGCGAGTTCATCAGTTGAACAATCAAATTCTATATCACCTGTTGAAGGTAAAATTAAACTTGAAAATATCAAAATTATTGAAGACAAATTAAATAATAAAATTGTTTTAAGTAGAAATGCAAAAATTAAGGTTATCAGTGGATCTGAAGAAAAGTTTAATTCATATATACCATTTGGTGCAAAGCTATTTGTAAGTGAAGATGATGATGTAAAAATTAACCAAACTCTTGCCGAATGGGATCCTTACACATTACCAATAATTGCTGAAAAAAAAGGATATGCTAAATATATAGATTTAAAACAAGGAAACTCTTTTAGAGAAACAGTAGATGATACAACTGGTATATCTAGCAAAATAGTTATAGATTGGAGTCAAAATCAAAAAAGTAAAAACTTCAAACCTGCAATTAATATCTTACAAAATTTAGAAAATGATGATGAGGAAAATTTTTTAAACTACCCTATGTCAATTGATACAATCATCAGTGTTGAAGATGGCCAAGAAGTTAGCGCTGGTCAAGTATTAGCTAGAATTCCAAAAGAATCTTCAAAGACGAAAGATATAACAGGTGGACTACCAAGAGTTGCTGAGTTGTTCGAAGCTAGAAAGCCTAAAGATCCTGCTATAATGTCAGAAATTGATGGAAAAATATCTTTTGGTAAAGATTATAAAAACAAAAGAAGAGTTATTATTACAAGTATAGAAAACGATGAAAATATTGAATTGTTAATTCCACGATCAAAGTACTTAAATGTGCAAGAGGGTGATTTTGTAAAAAAAGGTGATATTTTAGTTGAGGGAACACCAGTTCCTCACGATATACTAAGAATATTGGGCGTTGAGGAATTAGCAAGGTATTTAGTAAGAGAAGTTCAGTCAGTATACAAACTACAAGGAGTTTATATAAATGATAAACATATAGAAACTATAGCGAGACAAATGCTTCAAAAAGTTCTCATAAAAGATCCTGGTGATTCAAATTTAATTGCTGGTGAACAAATTCAAAGAAGAGATTTGGTTAAATTAAATAAAATCCTAAAAAGTGAAAACAAAAAACTTATTAAATTTGAACCTGTTTTATTAGGTATTACGAAAGCTAGTTTGCAAACTAACTCTTTTGTTTCCGCTGCATCATTCCAAGAGACTACTAAAGTTTTGACTGATGCTGCTACACTTGGAAAGATTGATACATTAAATGGACTAAAAGAAAATGTTATTGTAGGAAGGCTTATCCCTGCTGGAACTGGAAGAATGACCACAGAATACGAAAAAGTGGCTTTAGATAAAGATAGGGAAATTATAGAGCAAAATAATGCAAAAAACCTAGAAAATTTAGAATAAATTAAGATATTTCCTTGACTTTATTTGTTTCAATTTATAAAGACCCGCTACGATTGTTAAAGGTCGTGGATGAAAATCCAAACACTTAACTAAGGGGAAAAATGCCAACAATTAATCAACTTGTTCGCAAAGGTAGAACAACTGTAAAAAAGAGAAATAAAGTTCCGGCATTGGAACAAAGTCCTCAAAAGAGAGGTGTTTGTACAAGAGTTTACACTACTACACCAAAAAAACCAAATTCTGCTTTAAGAAAAGTTGCAAGAGTAAAACTTACTAATGGACAAGAGGTTTCTGCTTATATTCCTGGTGAAGGGCACAATCTTCAAGAACACTCAGTTGTTCTTATTAGAGGTGGAAGAGTCAAGGATTTGCCAGGTGTTAGGTATCACATACTTAGAGGAACTCTAGATACACAAGGTGTAAGTACAAGAAAACAACGCAGATCACTATATGGTGCGAAGAGACCTAAATAATTATGTCTAGAAGAAGAGCAGCTGAAAAAAGGACAATACTACCTGATCATAAGTTTAAAGATCTAGTTTTAGCAAAGTTTATGAATAGAATTATGGAAGATGGTAAAAAATCAGTTTCGGAAAGAATTGTTTATGGAGCATTCGATATTGTTGCAAAAAAAACAGACAAAAGCCCAATTGATTTTTTTCATGAAGCTCTAAACAATGTAAAACCATCTCTAGAAGTTCGTTCAAGAAGAGTTGGTGGAGCTACTTATCAAGTTCCGATGGAAGTAAGACCAAAAAGAGCACAAACTCTCGCTATGAAATGGATAGTAGACTCTGCAGTTAAAAGAAATGAAAAAACTATGAAAGAAAGAGTTGCTAATGAAATTTTTGATGCATTCAACAACAAAGGTAATGCTGTAAAGAAAAGAGAAGAAACACACAAAATGGCCGAAGCTAATCGTGCCTTTTCTCATTTTAGATGGTAATTTATGTCTAGATCACACCCATTATCAAAATATAGGAACATTGGAATAATGGCTCACATTGATGCTGGTAAGACTACAACTACTGAAAGAATATTATATTATACTGGAAAATCCCATAAAATAGGTGAAGTTCATGATGGTGCTGCTACCATGGACTGGATGGAGCAAGAGCAGGAAAGAGGTATAACAATAACTTCAGCAGCAACAACATGCTTTTGGAACGACTACAGAATAAATATAATCGATACTCCAGGTCACGTGGATTTCACAATTGAAGTTGAAAGATCTCTTAAAGTTTTAGATGGTGCAGTAGCTGTTTTTGATGGAGTTGCTGGTGTCGAACCACAATCTGAAACAGTATGGAGACAAGCTGATAAGTATAAGGTTCCAAGAATGTGTTTCATAAACAAACTTGATAGAACAGGAGCAAACTTCTTTATGTGCGTTGATATGATTTCTGAAAGATTAGGCTCTTATCCTTTAGTTACGCAATTACCAATAGGTATTGAGAGCAATCTTAAAGGAGTTGTTGATTTAGTTTCTAACAAGGCAATAATATGGCAAGATGAAAGCTTAGGAGCAAAGTTTGATATTGTTGAAATACCAAATGATCTTAAAGATCAAGCATCAGAGTATAGAGAAAAATTAATTGAAAAAGCCGTTGAAGAAGACGACTCTATTATGGAAAATTATCTTGAAGGTAAAGAACCTACAGTAGATGAGCTAAAAAAATGTATTAGAGTTGGAACAATAAAGGGTTCATTTGTTCCCGTTTTAACTGGATCAGCTTTTAAAAATAAGGGAGTACAACCTCTTCTAGATGCGGTTATAGATTATATGCCATCCCCAATTGATGTTGAAAGTGTTAAGGGTAGTGAAGTTGATAATGATAAGAATGAATTAATAAGAAAGTGTGATGATGAAGAACCATTTAGTGCTTTAGCATTTAAAATTATGACCGATCCTTTTGTTGGAAGCCTTACATTCACAAGGATTTATTCTGGAACTATAAATGCAAAAGACTCAGTACTTAATTCTAATTCTGGTAAAAAAGAAAACATAGGAAGAATGCTGTTAATGCATGCAAATAATAGAGAAGAAATTAAAGTTGCGCATGCAGGAGACATTGTAGCATTAGTTGGTCTTAAAGATGTTACTACAGGAGAAACATTATGTGATGTAAATAAGCCAATAGTTTTAGAAAGAATGGATTTTCCTGACCCTGTTATAGAGGTTGCAGTTGAGCCTAAAACTAAAGCAGACCATGAGAAAATGGGTCAAGCATTAGGAAGATTAGCTCAAGAAGATCCAAGCTTTAGAGTTACAACTGATCATGAAAGTGGTCAAACAATAATAAAAGGTATGGGAGAGCTTCATTTGGAAATATTAGTTGATAGAATGAAAAGAGAATTTAAAGTTGAAGCAAATGTAGGCGCGCCTCAAGTAGCTTACAGAGAAACTATTTCTAATTCTTTTGATGTTGATTATACTCATAAAAAGCAATCTGGTGGTGCTGGACAATTTGCAAGAGTTAAAATTAAATTTGAACCTGGAGAACCTGGAAGCGGATATCAATTTGTAAATCAAATTAAAGGAGGAAATATACCTACCGAACATATCCCAGGTGTTGAAAAAGGATTAATTGCGCAGCAGCAAACAGGAGTTATAGCTGGATTTCCATGTATTGATTTTAAAGCAGTACTTTATGATGGCGCCTATCACGATGTTGATTCAAGTGTGCTTGCTTTTGAGATTGCAGCCAGAGCTGCATTTAGAGAAGGTATAGCTAAAGCTAGCCCAGTTTTGTTAGAACCAATGATGAAAGTGGAGGTTGTCACTCCTGAAGAATACATGGGCGACGTAATAGGTGACTTAAATAGTAGAAGAGGTCAGGTGCAAGAAATGTCAACTAGAGGTAATGCTAATGTGGTGGATGCTATGGTTCCTTTAGCGAATATGTTTGGGTACGTTAATAATTTGAGATCTCTATCTCAAGGAAGAGCTAATTATACAATGCAGTTTGATCATTATGAACAGGTTCCTTCTAACGTTGCTGATGAAGTGAAAGCGAAACTAGCATAATGGAAAATCAAAATATAAGAATCAGGTTAAGAGGTTTTGATAGTTCTTTATTAGATAACAGCACTCTTGATATAATCAATACTGCAAAAAGAACAGGCGCTAAAGTTAAAGGACCTATTCCTCTACCAACAAGATTTGAGAGGTTTACAGTAAATAAATCACCACATGTTGATAAAAAAAGTAGAGACCAACTCGAAATTAGAACTCATAATAGATTACTTGATATAATTGACCCAACACCCCAAACAGTAGATGCATTAATGAAACTCGATTTATCAGCTGGGGTAGAAGTGGATATAAAAATATAATGTCTAGGTCAGGTTTAATAGCTGTAAAGCTTGGTAATTCATCATTTTTTAATGACAATGGGTCTATAACACATGTTACTCTTCTAAAGGTTGAAGATTGTGTAGTTTCAAAAGTTAAAACAATGGATAAAGACGGTTACAATGCCATTCAATTAGCAAGTATTGATCTTGATAAAGATATAAAAAAAGTAAAAAAATCACAAAGAAAAAATTTTTCATCGATTAATTTGAAACCAAAAAAAATACTCAAAGAGTTCAGAGTTGATGATAACAATTTACTTGAAGTTGGTACCACATTAAACGTAACACATTTTTCAACTGATCAATATGTTGATGCTACAAGTAAATCAATTGGTAAGGGTTTTGCTGGAGTAATGAAAAGACATAATTTTGCCGGATTGAGAGCATCACACGGTGTATCAATTTCACATAGATCTCATGGTTCAACAGGCCAGAACCAAGATCCCGGAAGAGTCTTTAAAGGAAAAAAAATGGCGGGTAGAATGGGTGGCAAAAAGGTAACAAAACAAAACTTAAAAATTATTAATGTCGATGAACAAAACCAGCTCTTAGTTGTTAAAGGTTCTGTTCCAGGTAAGAAAAATTCAATAATTTTTTTAAAAGACTCTGTTAAAAAATAATGAAAAAACCAGTTTTAAATCTTAAAAATAAAGAAGTGGGTAACGTTGAGTTAGATAACAATATTTTTGGAATTAAAACATTCCCAGATATTATTCACCAATATATTAGATATCAAAATGCAAAATCAAGACAAGGTTCACATAAAACTAAAACAAGATCTGAAGTAAGTGGTAGATCAAAAAAACCTTTTTCTCAAAAAGGAACAGGAAATGCTAGACAGGGAAGTAGTAAACCACCAAATTTTAGAGGTGGGGCAGTTTCAATGGGGCCTGTAAATAGAGACCATTCTTTTAAATTAAACAAAAAAGAAAAAAAACTTGCTTTAAAATCTGCATTGTCAACAAAACTTTCAGAGGATAAATTAATTTTTATTGATTCATTTAAAATAGATAGTTTCAAAACTAAAGAGTTAAGCAAATATTTAAAAAACTTTGCCTATTCATCTGCTTTATTTGTTCATGCTGAAAAAGAAATTGATAATAATTTTAAACTTGCATCATCAAACATACCCAAAATTTCAGTATTGAATGACAAAGGTATAAATGTAAAAGATTTAATAACTTTTGATAAGGTTTTTATTGAGCAAAAAAGTATAGATGAAATTTCAAAGAGGCTTTTATGAAAATAAATAATTCACAACTATCTCTAGAGAATGCAATGAGTATAATAAAAAAACCAATTACAACGGAAAAGTCAACAAATCTTCAACAATTTAATCAATATACTTTCATGGTCTCAAAAAATTCCAACGCAAATGAAATTAAACAAGCAATAGAAACTATTTTTAAAGTGAAAGTTTTAAAAATTAATACTTCAATCAACCGTGGAAAAATGAAAACTTTTAAAGGAACATCAGGTTTTAGAAAAAATACAAAAAAAGCAATTGTTACTCTTAAAGAGGGAAATACGATTGATAGTTCACTGGAGATTAAATAATGCTTAAAAACTTTAAACCAGTTACTCCAGGTCTAAGAGGCACAGTTTTAGTTTCTAAAAAACATTTAAGTAATGAAAAACCAGTTAAGTCTTTAACTAAAAAAATTGTATCAACTGGTGGAAGAAATAATCAAGGAAGAATTACATCCAGAAGAATGGGTGGTGGCGTAAAAAGAAAATATAGACTAATAGATTTTAAAAGGAATAAACTAGATATTGCAGCTGAGATAATAAGAAACGAATATGATCCTAACAGGTCAGCTTTTATATCATTAATTAAATATGATGACGGAGAATTAAGCTATATTATTTCTCCAAAAAATCTAAAAGTTGGTGATAAAATATTATCAGGTGAAGATGTTGAAATCAAAAATGGAAATTGTCTTCCTTTGAAAAACATACCGGTTGGGACTAATATTCATAATATAGAACTTAAACCTGGAGCAGGGGGTCAACTTGTAAGATCTGCCGGGTCTTCAGCTCAGATTGTTTCTAAAGAAACTCCATATGTACAAGTTAAATTAGTTTCTGGAGAGATAAGGCATATCAATAAGAATTCTAGAGCGACAATAGGAGAGATTTCCAATCCAGATCAAAAAAATATCAAGTTAGGTAAAGCTGGTAGAAAAAGGTATTTAGGATTTAGACCAAAAGTTAGAGGTGTAGTTATGAATCCTGTCGATCACCCTCATGGTGGTGGTGAAGGAAGAACGTCTGGAGGAAGAAATCCAGTTACTCCATGGGGTGTTCCGACTAAAGGAAAAAAAACTAGGAAAAATAAAAAAACAAATGTTTTTATAATTAAAAGAAGGAAAAAATAGTGAGTAGATCAGTTTGGAAAGGACCTTTTGTAGATACGCAGCTTGTAAAAAAAGCTGAGAAGATATCTCAGTCTGGCAGAAAAGAAGTAATTAAAACTTGGTCTAGAAGATCTACAATTTTACCTCAATTTGTTGGTATTACTTTTGGAGTATATAATGGACAAAAATTTGTTCCCGTAACCGTTAATGAACAAATGGTTGGTCATAAATTTGGTGAATTTTCACCAACAAGATCTTTTAAAGGCCATACAGCAGCAGACAAAAAGGCAGAAAAGAAATGAAAAATAATAACTTAACAGCAATTGCCAAAGACAATATGGTCAGAACTAGTCCTTTAAAATTATCTTTTATTGCTAACAGTATTGTAAATAAGAATGTTAATTACGCAATTAATCAACTAAAATTTTCTGAAAAAAGAGTATCCAGAAATGTTTTGAAAGTTTTAAATGCAGCAATTGCGAATGCTGAAAATAATAAACAACTAGATATTGATAAACTTTATGTTCGAGAGGCTTATGTTGGTAAAAGTTTGAGAATGAAAAGATGGAGACCTAGAGCAAAGGGCAGAGCAGGATCAATAATAAAACCATTTAGTAAATTAACTATTGTTGTTGAAGAAAGAAATGAAATTAAAAAAGGTAAAAAATAATGGGACAAAAAGTTAATCCACACGGTATTAGATTAGGCATAAATAAAACTTGGTCATCAAGATGGTTTTCAAAATCAGAATATACAAAATTGCTACATCAGGATATTAGAATAAAAAAATATGTTGAAAGTAAATTAAAAAATGCAAGCATATCAAAAATCAATATAGAAAGAGCAGCAAAAAAACTTAGATTATCTATTTACAGTTCAAGACCAGGTATAATAATTGGTAAAAAAGGAGCTGATATAGAGTCGCTAAAAAATAATTTATCAAAAATGTCTAATCTTGAGGTATTTTTAGATATTAAAGAAGTACGTAAACCTGAAATAGAGGCTAAACTTGTAGCTGAAAATATTGCTAATCAGCTTGAAAAAAGAATTTCATTTAGAAGAGCAATGAAAAAAGCAGTCCAATCAGCTATTAGACTTGGTGCTAAAGGTGTTAAAGTTGTTTGCAGTGGCAGGCTTGGTGGGGCAGAAATTGCTAGAACAGAAAAGTATCATGAGGGCAGTGTTCCACTGCATACATTAAGAGGTGATATTGACTATGCAACTGCAGAAGCTGATACAACATATGGTATTTGTGGAATTAAAGTTTGGATTAATAAAGGTGAAATTCTAAATAAAGATCCCTATGCTAGTGAAAAAAAACAAATTGATCAAGGAAGTGTAAGATAATGAATATGTTATCTCCAAAAAAAACTAAGTATAGAAAGCAATTCAAGGGTAGAATTCATGGTAATTCTAAAGGAAATTATGCTCTGAATTATGGAAGTTTCGGTTTAAAAGCAATGGAACCTGAAAGGGTAACTTCTAGACAAATTGAAGCTGCAAGAAAAGCAATTACAAGATATTTAAAAAGAGCAGGAAGAATGTGGATTAGGATTTTTCCTGATGTTCCAGTATCTAAAAAACCTGCAGAGGTTAGAATGGGCAAGGGAAAAGGATCTATAGAATTTTGGGCATGTAGGGTAAAACCTGGAAGAATTATGTTTGAAGTTGATGGCGTCAATGTAAATGATGCAAAAAAGGCAATGACACTAGCAGCTGCAAAACTACCCATTAAATGTAAGTTTGTAGAGAGAAATATATGATTAAAAAAGTAGATAAAAATAAAGACTTAACAAAAATGCAAGAGGAAATAATTAATCTAAAAAAATCTCTGATTAACTATTATTTTCAGAAATCTACAGGTCAATTAGAAAAAACAGCAGTTATAAAAAAAACAAAAAAGAATATAGCCCAACTTAAAACTAAGATGAAATTTAATGAAGGAAAAAATAATGCCTAAAAGAATGCTCTCAGGTACCGTTGTTAGTTCAAACTCAAATAAAACAATCGTTGTAAAAGTTTTAAGGAGAGTAAAACATAAACTTTATAGAAAAATTATTAACAGATCAAAAAAATATCATGCTCATGATGCAAATAATGAATTTAAAATCGGTGATTTTGTTTCAATTGTTGAGACTAAACCAATATCAAAGCTTAAAACTTGGATTGTTGTTCCAAATTCAGGAGATAAAAAATGATACAAATGCAATCAAAGTTGTTTGTTGCTGATAATTCTGGTGCTAGAAAAATACAATGTATTAAAGTATTGGGTGGATCAAAAAGAAGATCAGCATCAATTGGGGATATTATAGTGGTATCAATTAAAGATGCAATACCTAGAGCAAAAGTTAAAAAGGGCGATGTTTACAAAGCTGTAATTGTAAGAACATCAAAAGATTTTCAAAGGTCGGATGGTACTGCAATTAGATTTGATAAAAATGCAGCAGTATTACTTGACAAGCAAGAGGAACCAATAGCAACTAGAATATTTGGGCCTGTCACTAGAGAGTTAAGAAATAAAAAATTTATGAAAATAATAAGCTTAGCCCCTGAGGTATTATAATGAATATAAAAATAAAATTAAAAAAGGGTGATGAGGTAGTAGTGCTTGCTGGTAAAGATAAAGGCAAGAAAGGAAAAATAATTAAAATCCTCCCTAAAAAAAATAAAGCAATAGTATCAGATATAAATAAATCAAAAAAAAATCAAAAACCTGATAATAATCAACCTGGTGGAATTATAGATAAAGAAATGCCAATTCACATTTCTAACCTATCCTTTTTTGACTCTGCATCAAATAAAGGTGTCAGGATAGGGTATAAAGTAGTTAAAGAAAAAAAAGTAAGAATAAACAAGTCATCTGGTAAGGAAATTTAAATGAGCAGACTATTAAACCAATATAATGATCAGATTAAAAAAGACCTAATGACTAAATTAAATTTAAATAATATTCACGAGGTTCCTAAAATACAAAAAATCGTATTAAATATGGGATTGGGAGAAGCTAAAGATGATTCTAAAATCATTGATAAGGCTATTGAAGATCTGACCTTGATATCTGGACAAAAAGCAATAAAAACAAAAGCAAAGAAAGCAATATCTGGTTTTAAAATTCGTGCAGGAATGCCTTTAGGGATAATGGTTACTCTTCGTAATAAAATAATGTACGAGTTTCTTGATAGACTAGTTAATATTGCGATACCAAGAATAAGAGATTTCAGAGGTTTAAACCCCAACAGTTTTGATGGCAATGGTAATTATTCATTAGGCATCAAAGAACATATAATTTTCCCAGAAATTAATTTTGATAAAATTGATAAAGTAAGAGGATTAGACATAACAATTTGTACATCAACAACTAGAAACAATGAAGCATTGGAACTTTTAAAAAGTTTTAATATGCCTTTTATAGAGAGAAAAGTTAATTAGGAGAAATATGGCAAAAGTTAGTACAATTCAAAAAAATAAAACTAGATTAAAACTAATTGAAAAATTAAGTAGTAAAAGACAATATCTGAAATCTAAAGTAAAAGATAAAAATTTATCTTTAGAGGAAAGAATATCATTTCAAAATAAACTAAATGAATTGCCAAGAAATAGTTCGTCTATTAGACACAGAAACAGATGTGAACTTACTGGCAGATCTAGAGGAACTTATAGAAAATTTGGTTTATCAAGAATAAAAATTAGAGAGTTATCAATGACTGGGGATTTACCAGGAGTGATAAAATCAAGTTGGTAAAGGAGAGTGTGTAATGGCTTTTAATGATGCATTATCAGATATGTTAGCAAGAATTAAAAATGCTCATAGAGCAAAAAAAACTTTTACTTCTTGTTTCAAATCTAAGCTTAATACAAATGTTTTATCTGTTTTAAAGGATGAGGGCTATATTCGAGATTTTAAAGATATTGAAGAGAGAAAAGGAGTAAATTTTATTAAAATAGATCTAAAATATTATAATGGTGTACCAGTTATAAAAAAAATAAAAAGAATTTCAAAACCAGGAATAAGAGTCTATTCAAAAATTAATGACCTAGAAAAACCATATGGTGGATTAGGAATTTCAATTCTTTCGACACCTAAAGGAGTTATGTCAGATCAACAGGCAAGAAAAAATAATGTTGGTGGCGAAGTTTTGTGTGAGGTATTTTAATGTCAAGAATTGCAAAAAATACAATTAAAATTAATAAAGACATTGAGTGTAATTTCAATGATGGTGTTTTCTTTGCAAAAGGTAAACTTGGAGAAATGAAGTTAAGTGTTAAACCAAGCTTTACTATTAAAATTTCGGATGATGAAGTATCTGTAATGCCTAAAAATGATGACACAAAAAAAGATCCAAATTGGGGAACAATAAGAGCCTTGGTAGCAAATATTATTCATGGGGTCTCAGAGGGATTTACAAAAACACTTGAGCTAAATGGTACTGGTTATAGAGCAAGTGTTGCTGGTTCTACCCTGAAATTGCAGTTGGGATACAGTCATGATGTTAACTTTGATATTCCTAAAGAAGTAAAAATAGAATGTCCAAAACAAAATATAATTAATCTATCTAGCTTTGATAAAGAAAAACTTGGTGCAGCTGCAGCAAAAATTAGATCTTATAGAAAACCAGAACCATTCAAGGGCAAAGGTATTAAATACAGTGATGAGTTTATTTTTAGAAAAGAAGGAAAAAAGAAATAAATATTATGAAAACCAGAGCAGAAAAAAATAGGTATAAACTAAAAAAAGTATCAACAAGAAATAGACTTAGTGTATTTAAATCTAATTGCCATATATATGCACAGTTGATTGATGATAAAAAAGGAGCAACATTAGCAAGTTCAGCATCTGTTGAGCCAAAAATAAAGAATCAAAATTTAAAAAAGAAAGAACTTGCAGAATTGATAGGAAAAGATATTGCAAAAAAAACTATTTCATTAGGTATTAAAGATGTTTCATTCGATAGAGGAAAATATAAATATCATGGATTAATTAAAATTCTTGCAGAAGCTGCAAGAAATGAAGGGCTTAATTTTTAGAGGTAATTATGTTTGAAAGTGATAAAACAGATTTCAGTGAACATTTAGTGACCATTAATAGAGTAGCAAAGGTTGTTAAAGGCGGAAGAAGATTTGGTTTTGCTGCTATTATGATTGTTGGTGACAATAAAGGTAGGGTAGGTTTAGGAACTGGTAAAGCAAAAGAGGTGCCTGAAGCAGTAAGAAAAGCAACAGAAAATGCAAAAAATAAAATGATTAGAGTTCATCTTAAAGAAAACAGAACAATATATCATGATGTAGTTGGTAGATTTGGGGCAGGAAAAGTGATACTGAGATCTGCAGCTCCTGGAACAGGAATAATTGCCGGTGGTCCTATGCGCGCATTATTTGAATCATTGGGAGTAAAAGATGTAGTTGCTAAATCAACAGGAACATCAAATCCACATAATATGCTAAAAGCTACTTTTAATGCATTTAAAATGTCGGAGTCTCCAAAATCAATAGCCTCAAAGAGATCCAAAAAAATTACAGATATAACAAATAGCAAAAAAAATAATTAGATGAAAATAAACGAACTAAAATCAAACAAATTATCTAATAAACTTAGAAAAAGAAAAGGAAGAGGATCTGGATCTGGACTAGGTAAAACTTCTGGAAGAGGTGTTAAAGGTCAGAAATCTAGATCTGGAGTAAGTATAAATGGCTTTGAAGGTGGGCAAATGCCTTTATATAGAAGATTACCAAAAAGAGGTTTTAAAAACCCATTTAAAATAAAGATTCAAAATATTAATTTTAATTTTCTTAATTCTATAATTTCAAAAAATAACTTCACAGATGGTAAAATTAGTGAAAAAGAGATTTTTGAGAAGAAAATACTTAAAAAATCAAAAGGTAAATTAAAATTACTTAATGTTGGAAAATTAGATCAAGTACTAAATATTGAAATTTCTTTCGCATCAAAAAAAGCAATTGAAATAGTAGAAAAGCTTGGCGGCAAAATTAATTTAATTAAAAACTAACATGGCAACAGCTGCAGATAGACTCGCTAACAATCTTAACTTTGGAGCACTGGGAAAAGCTACAGAATTAAGACAAAGATTATTATTTACATTAGGTGCATTAATTGTATTTAGATTAGGAACTTTTTTACCCATACCTGGAATTAATCCTATAGCACTCCAACAGTTTTTTGAACAACAGTCGTCAGGCATTCTTGGAATTTTTGATACTTTTTCTGGTGGAGCACTAGGGCGTATGGGTATATTTGCTTTAGGCGTAATGCCATACATTTCTGCTTCAATAATTATGACACTTATGCAATCTGCAATTCCTTATCTTAAATCATTAAAAGAACAAGGAACAAAGGGTAGAAGGCAATTACTGCAGTATTCAAGATATTTTACTGTGCTAATAGCTGCTCTACAAGGATATGGCGTTGCAATTGGGTTAGAGTCAATGCAAACTATGTATGGAAACATTGTTTTTGATCCTGGAATTTTTTTTAGACTAACTACTGTTATCACACTTGTAGGTGGAACTATATTTTTGATGTGGTTGGGAGAACAAATCAGTTCAAGAGGTGTAGGAAATGGTATATCATTAATTATAACTGCTGGAATAATTGCTAACTTGCCAAGTGCTTTTGTTAGTACTCTTCAATTAGGTAGAACTGGTGAATTAAGTATTGCCTTTATACTAGGTATCTTGATTTTAATTTTAGCACTGATTATTTTTATTGTATTTGTTGAGAAAGCACAAAGAAGGCTTCCTGTTCAGTACCCAAAAAGACAAGTTGGCAATAAAATATATGGCGGGCAAAGCTCACACCTACCATTAAAAATAAATACGGCAGGTGTTATACCAGTTATCTTTGCATCATCAATTCTACTATTGCCAAATACAATGTCTGGATTTGGCGCGGGTTCAACTAGTGATATCTTTATATTTATTTCAAGTTATCTTGGTAGAGGTCAACCATTATATCTCTTATTCTATGCAGCTATGATAATTTTCTTTGCTTTTTTTTATACTGGAATTGTTTTCAATCCTGATGAACAAGCTGAGAACCTTAGAAAATATGGAGGTTTTATTCCTGGCATAAGACCAGGAGAAAATACTGCTAATTATATTGAGTTTGTATTGACAAGAATTACAACTATCGGAACAATATATCTAGCATTTGTTGCATTATTACCTGAATTTCTTTTATCAAGAACTTCAATTCCATTTTATCTTGGTGGGACAGCTTTATTGATAGTAGTTGTTGTTATGATTGATTTTATTACTCAAGTTCAATCACATTTATTTCAGCATCAATACGAAAATTTATTAAGAAAAACAAAATTAAAAGGTAGAAGATAACTTGAATAATATTTTATTTTTTGGCCCTCCTGGAGCTGGAAAAGGAACTCAAGCAAAGTTGATCTCGAAATTATTAAAAGTACCTCATCTTTCCACAGGAGATATACTAAGATTAAAAATACAAAAAAAAGATAAAATTGCAAATACATTAAGAGAAGTAATGGCAAAAGGTAATTTAGTTTCAGATGATATTTTAAATAAAATAGTTGCTGAAAAGTTAATTGATTGTAAACAAGGTTTTATTTTAGATGGTTATCCTAGAACAATTGAGCAATCTAAATTTCTAAATAAGTTTCTTGATGACTCAAAATTGAAAATAAATTTTATTATTAATATTAACATTGATTTAAATACAATTAGAAGCAGAATACTTAAGAGATCAGAAGAAGAAGGAAGAGAAGATGATAATATTAATGCTATAGAAATTAGATATAATGAATATGTAAAGAAAGTAAAAAAAGTATCAGATTTTTATAGTGAACATTACCCAGATGTTTATCATGAAATTGATGGCAACAATCAAATTGAAGAAATCAGCAAAAAAATTCTCAAAATGTTAGAAAATTAATGAATTTCAGCCAATTTTACACTTTCTATACTTGCTAACAACATGTTATTCATGTATTCACCCTCAATCATTTTCGTACACAATTATGGCTAGAATATCGGGAGTAAATATACCTACTAATAAAAAAGTGAACATAGCTCTCACATATATATTTGGTATTGGAAGAAAGATTGCAAATGACATATGTAAATCAGCATCTGTTGATGTGGTAAAACGTGTTAGTGAATTAAACGATGATGAATTAAATAAAATTAGAGAATTAATAGATAAAAAATATTCTGTAGAAGGAGATTTAAGAAGGAAAATATCAGTTGATATAAAGAGGTTAAATGATCTTGGTTGTTATAGAGGATTGCGACATCGAAAGAAACTCCCAGTTAGAGGGCAAAGAACTCACACTAATGCAAGAACAAGAAAAGGTAAAGCTGTAGCTATTGCAGGAAAGAAAAAAGTAACTAAAGGTTAATATGGTTGAAAAAAAGAAAAATAAAACCAAAAAAAAGGTTAGTAGTGGAGTAGCTCATATTGTTTCTTCTTTTAACAATACAATCATAACAATATCTGATGAAAAAGGAAATGCACTAGCTTGGTCTTCTGCAGGTCACAAAGGGTTTAAGGGTTCAAGAAAATCTACTCCATATGCAGCACAAATTGCAGCTGAAGATGTTGGAAATAAAGCAAAAGAATATGGGGTAAAATCTCTTAAAGTTGAAGTTTCTGGGCCAGGCTCAGGAAGAGAATCCGCACTAAGATCACTACAATCAATTGGATATATAATAACATCAATAAAGGATGTTACTCCAATTCCACATAATGGATGTAGACCAAGAAAAAGAAGAAGAGTTTAATCAAAGGAGAATTAAGTGTTACAGAAAAATTGGACAGAATTAATTAAGCCTAGTAAAATGGAAGTGAACGTAGAGGAAAGTAATGGGAAAATAGGTATATTAACTGCAGAGCCTCTTGAAAGAGGTTTTGGCCTTACATTAGGTAATGCAATTAGAAGAATTTTATTATCATCATTGCAAGGCGCTGCAATCACATCAATAAAGATAAAGGGTGTAGTTCATGAATTCTCTACTATACCTGGAGTAAAAGAAGATTTAACTGATATTTTGTTAAATCTTAAAACAGTTGCTGTAAAAGTACATTCACCAGGTTTAAAAAAAATGTATCTTAAGTCTACAGGATCTGGAGAATTAAGAGCAGGAAACTTTGAGACTGACTCTGAAACAGAAATAATGAACCCTGATCAACTTATAATGACTTTAGATTCCAATGCTGAAATTGAAATTGAGGCTAATGTAGAGACTGGAAAAGGCTATGTTTCTGCAGAAGTAGCTGAAGATGAAAATAAAGTTATTGGTGAAATTAAATTAGATGCAATGTTTAGTCCAGTTGTAAAAACATCTTATAAAATTGAAAATAGCAGGGTTGGGCAGGTAACTGATTATGACAAGTTAATTTTTGAAGTTGAGACAAATGGAGTTATAACACCAGATGATGCAATAGCATTAGCTGCAAGAATTTTACAAGACCAATTACAACCATTTATCAATTTTGATGAACCTGAAATAACTTCAGATCAATCACAAGCCGAACAATTATCATTTAATTCTAATTTGCTTAAAAAAGTTGAAGAGCTTGAGTTATCAGTTAGATCCGCAAATTGCCTTAAAAACGACAATATAATATATATTGGTGATCTTGTTCAAAAGTCTGAATCAGAAATGCTTAGAACTCCAAATTTTGGAAGAAAATCATTAAATGAAATTAAAGAAGTTCTTCAACAAATGGAATTAAATCTTGGAATGTCTGTTCCAGATTGGCCTCCTGAAAATATAGATGAGCTAGCAAAAAAATATGAAGATCCATTTAATAAGTAAACAATGAAACATAATATAAAAAACAAAAAACTAAACAGAACTACTACACATAGAAAAGCTATGTTTATGAATCTTTCTAATGCACTTATTAAGCATGAACAAATAACAACTACCTTACCAAAAGCCAAAGAATTAAAAAGGTTTGTTGAAAAATTAATAACACTAGGTAAAAATAGTAATCTTCAGTCAAGAAGAAAAACAATATCTATCTTACAAGACTTGCAAATGACAAAAAAAATTTTTGACGTTTTAGCCTTAAGATATAAAGAACGAAGTGGTGGCTATACTAGAATTATTAAACTTGGAAACAGATTTGGAGATAATGCTCCAATGGCAATAATTGAACTTGTTGACAGAGATGAAGATGCAAAAGGAAAAGATAGCGGTCCAGTAATTGAAAAGAAGCCTACTGAGGAAGTAGAAGAACAACTTCAAGCTTAAATAACTTGTCTCAATTTATACTAATAGCATCTGGTGGTGCTTTTGGAGCTCTATCCAGATTTCTATTGAGTAACTTTATAAAAAACTTCTTGAACAATAGTTTATATGGAACATTTTGTGTAAATATATTAGGCTGTTTTTTTATTGGATATTTAATTTCTCTTGGTTATGCAAAAAATATCTCGGAGAGCCTAATTAAATATTTTTTAATAATAGGTTTTCTTGGCTCCTTCACTACTTTTTCTGCATTTTCAATTGAAGCTATTGAATTGATTGCGTCAAATAAATATTTTTTGTTAATTATTTATGTATCATCTTCAATATTTTTTTGTATTTTGGCTGCATATATTGGAATTAGTTTAAATAAGTTTTGATTAAGTCTTTCATTATCTCAAAAGATACAGATACTAGGTTAGATAAGTATCTTAAACGAAAATTTACATCATTAACTCAAAGTTTTATTGAAAAAAATATAAGAAAAAAAAATATATTGGTTAATAATAATAAAGTTTCATCAAAATATATTGTAAAAAAAAATGACGAATTAAAAATTTTAAATTTTCATGAGCAAAAATATAAAAATAGAATTATTTATAACAAAAAAATTACCATCCCTTTAAAAGTAAATAATCTATTTAAAACATCAATAATATTTGAAAATAAAAATTTCATTATATTAAATAAATGGTCATCAATCTCTACTCAAGGAGGTAGTAAAATTAATTTTTCGATTGATAATATAATTAAAAATATTTCATCAGAATACAAATTAGTTCATAGACTTGATAAAGATACTTCCGGTTTATTAATTATTTCTAAAAATTTAAATTCGGCAAAAAATTTTGGTAATTTATTTAGATCTAAATTAATAGATAAAACTTATATTGCAGTTTGTGAAGGAAAACCAAGATTAAAAGAATCAATTGTAAAATTAAATATAAAAAATAAAATTAGTAAATATGAAAAAACAGAAACTTACTATAAAATATTATCTTATTCGAAAGGTGTTTCATTAATACTGTTCAAACCCAAAACAGGTAAGACACATCAAATAAGAATAGTTGCAAAAAATATAGGAGCTCCTATTGTTGGAGATGATAAATATAATATTCAAACAAGTTATACAAAAGAAATACTCAAGTTGAATGCTTATCAATTAAAATTTAAACTCTTTAATGAAGAATATAGTTTTAATAGCGAATTGCCAAAAGATTTTACATTATTTATCAAAAGAAATAGTTTAAAAAATTTAAAAAAATACTATTAATTTTAAAATTGTGAAATTTTCTTATTAAAAATTTTTTCAAATTTATAATCGAATTCTTCTTTTGTAATATTTACCTTTAATTCACTTAATGATGTATTTTTATAACCTTTTAATCCACAAGAATTAATAAAATCATAGTACTTTAAATTTGTATCAATATTTAAACTTAACCCATGATATGTAACCCATTTAGAAACTCTTAGACCTATCGCACCAATTTTCCTTTCTTTATTAAATTTAATTTTATTAGATTTTATTACCCAGATACCAACTCTGTCTTTAAATGATCTTGCTTCAATATTATAATCTGCCAATAAAGTGATTACCGAACTTTCAATGACAGTTATAAATCTTCTAATATCTTTTTTTCTTTTATTTAAATCAATTAAAAAATAAATTATTCTTTGACCAGGTCCATGATAAGTAGTTTTTCCACCTCTATTTGTTTTTATAATATTTATATTGTTAGTTTTAATTATTTCATTTTTATTTGCACTAGTCCCTTGAGTATAAATATGATTGTGTTCCAAAAACCATAATAATTCGTTTGAGGTATTAGTCTGAATACCCTGTACTTTTTTTTGCATAAAATTAACTGAGGATTCGTAATCTACTAAATTTTTTGATATTTTTATTTCTATACTATTCATTTTTAATACTTTTATGTTCTATTGATACTTAATATCCTATCTGCTATTTAATTCTAGTATATATGCGGCTGTGGCGGAATTGGTATACGCGCAGCGTTGAGGTCGCTGTGGGATTTATCCTGTGGAAGTTCAAGTCTTCTCAGCCGCACCAAATTAAATTATGGAAGAAAAAATAATTAAAGAATCCTTTTCTACAGATGAATCTGTAAAAAAAATAACAAATTATTTAGATAATTATCAAAATAATAGAATATTAGATTATCTTAAAGATTTACATAATGCAGATATTGCTGATTTACTTCAAAACCTTGATCCTGTTTTAAGATTAAGCCTAATAAACATAATAAGTGATAAATTTGATCCAGAAATTTTAACTTATTTGAATGACAGTCTTCGTGAAGAAATTGTTGAAACTCTTGATATTAAACAGCTTGCAACCAATGCTAAAGAATTAGATATTGATGATGCTGTAGATCTTGTAGAAGATTTGGAAGAAAAAGATCAGAATATATTTTTAGAAAATTTAGAAGAGGAGGAAAGATCATTAATTGAAGAAGGATTAAATTATCCTGAAGACTCTGCAGGAAGATTAATGCAAAGAAAATTTGTTGCCGTTAATCAATCATGGGATGTTGGTCAGGCTATTGATTATTTAAGAGATAATAAAGAAAACTTGCCTGAAGACTTCTATGATATTTACTTAATTAATAATAACCAAGAAGCGAAAGGAGTTGTTCCATTAGGAAGATTAATGGGCTCTAAAAGAGAAATAGAATTAAATTCAATATCAAACAAAGAGTTAAGATTGATTAATGTAAACACTGATCAAGAGGATGTAGCTTTATTATTCAATAAATATGGATTAGTTAGCGCTCCAGTTATTAATAATCAAAAAAAAATTATAGGTTCAATAACTGTAGATGATGTTGTTGAAGTAATAGAAGAAGAAAGAGAAGAAGATATTTTAAAACTTGGAGGTGTAGATCATACAGATTTATATGAGTCAGTTATTAGTACAACAAAATCAAGAATTTCGTGGTTAATTGTAAATTTAATGACAGCTGTCGTAGCTTCCATAGTTATCGGTTTATTTGAAGCTGCTATTGAAAAAGTAGTAGCCTTAGCTATTTTAATGCCAATAGTAGCTTCAATGGGTGCTAATGCCGGTACTCAAACATTAACAGTCGCAGTGCGAGCTATTGCAGTAAAAGAATTGACAACTAGCAATGCTTTAAAAATTATAACTAAAGAAACTTTTATAGGCGGTATAAATGGTATGATTTTTGCTATAATAATATCTTTAATATCTGTTTATTGGTTTGAAAATTTGATGTTGGGCTTAATCATTGGTATAGCTATGATTTCAAACTTAATACTTGCTGGCTTTGCAGGAATTGTAATTCCACTTGTTTTAGATAAATTGAGAGTTGATCCTGCTTTAGCATCTGCAGTAATTTTGACTACAATAACAGATGTGTTTGGTTTCCTATCTTTTCTTGGTTTAGCAACCTTATTTTTGATTTAATTTATACTATATAAAATTTACAAATGTTAAAAAAAAATGAATTAGTGGAATACTTTTACAAAGGTATAAAAGATAAAAAAAATTTAAAAATTGGCGTTGAACACGAAAAATTTGTTTTAAGTAAAAATGGATTTCATCCAGTTTCATACGAGATGCAAAATGGTATCAAGGATATTTTGTTAAAATTTGTCTCCAATGGTTGGAAACCAAAATATGATGATGAAGAAAAAACAATTATCGCACTGGAAAGATTTGGAGAGGCTATAACCCTTGAACCTGGAGGTCAGATAGAATTATCAGGCGCTCAATTAAGCAATATACATCAAACTTGTACAGAAACCACAAGACATTTAAAGGAATTAAAAAGTATTGGAGATGAATTTGAATTTATTTTATTGGGCTTAGGAGTTGAACCTAGTTTAAAATTAAATGAATTACCATGGATGCCTAAGCAGAGATACAGTATAATGCGAAATTATATGCCTAAAGTAGGTAATTTAGGTCATCATATGATGAAAAGAACTTGCACAAATCAAGTTAATTTAGATTTTTTTTCAGAAGAGGATATGAAAAATAAGTATCGTCTAATGTTAAATCTTGAAGGAATAGCAACTGCAATATTTGCTAATTCACCTTTTGATAATAAAAAAATATCAGATTATAAAAGTCTAAGATCTCATTTTTGGCATCATACAGATAAAGATAGAACAGGTTTGATACCTTTTGTATTCGAAAAAGATTTTAATTTTGAAAAATATGTTGAATACGCTCTTGATATTCCGATGTATTTTATAGTTAGAGATCATAAATATATAAATATGACTGATTATACCTTTAGAAATTTTTTTGAAAATAAGCTTCAAGATGAAAAAAAATATATTGAACCTTCAATTGATGATTGGGTTAATCATCTATCAACTTTATTCCCACAAGTTCGCTTAAAGCAATTTTTAGAAATAAGATCTATGGATGCATGTTCTTGGGAATTAATATGTTCACAACCTGCATTCTGGATTGGGTTACTTTATAATGAATCTTCTTTTAATAAAGCTCAAGAGATAGTTGAAAGTTGGACTCAAGAAGACAGAAATTATATTAATAAAGTAGCTCCCAAAGATGGCCTACAAGCTCAATTTAAAGATGGAAAAATTCTTGATGTTGCTCAAAAACTTTTTGAAATTTCAAAACAGGGATTAGAAAGTAGAAATATTTTAGCAAAAAATAAAAAATATGATGAAACATTTTATTTAAAAGAACTTGAGTTTAATTTAAGTTCAGGAAAATCCCCAGCAGATATATTAATTGATAAATTTAATAACAAATGGGATCATGATATAAATAAAATTTATAAAGAAAATATTTTTTAATGCAAAAACAAATAGCAATTCAAATGGATAGTATTGAGTTGATAGATTATAATTTTGATACATCTTTTTTAATTGCCTATGAAGCACAACTAAGAAACTATAAAATATTCTATTATAATCCCAGTGACTTAATAATTAAAAATGGTAACGTACAGGCAACTGGATATTATTTAAAATTAAATTTAGACCAAAATGATTATTTTAGATATACATCAGATAAAATTACTTTAGATTTAAAAAATTTCAATTTTGTTTTTTTACGTCAAGACCCACCTTTTGATATGAATTACATCACTTCAACATATATTTTAGATTTTTTACCTTATGAAACTAAAGTTATTAATAATCCTACGGCTGTAAGAAATGCTACTGAAAAATTATATACATTTAATTTTAAAGAATTTATGCCACCAACAATTGTAACAAAAGATATTGATGAAATTTATGAATTCTTAAATAAAGTTGAAGATATTATAACTAAGCCACTTTATGGTAATGGTGGAGTAGGAATTCATAAATTTAATATAAATAATTTTAATCCTAATATTTTAAAACAATATCTTGATCTACCAATTATGATTCAAAAATATATTAAAGAAATTGATAAGGGTGATAGAAGATTAATAGTTATTGATGGGGAATATTGTGGATCAGTAGCTCGAATTCCTAAAGATGGCGATATAAAAGCAAATTTCCATGCCGGGGGAGTCCCTAGCAAAACTGATTTAGTATTTCGTGATAAGGAAATAGTTGATGTTGTTGGACCACAATTAAGAGATAGTAATCTATTTTTTGTAGGAATTGATATTATTGGAGATTATTTAACTGAAATTAATGTAACTTCTCCTACTGGTATCAAACAAATTAATGCTCTAAATAACGTTAATTTAGAAAGAGTTTTTTGGGATAAGCTTGAAGCAAAATATAAATTAGTTTAATTACAAATTATAAAAGGATAAAATTATGAACAATAATAGGATTTTAATAAATAAGTTGAAGAGTTTTGAAAATATCAATTCTAATATCTTAAACATAGTATTAGCTCTTTTTGGAACGCTTTTATTAGCTTTATCTGCTAAAATTCAAGTTCCTTTTTGGCCAGTTCCAATGACTATGCAAACATTTGTAATTTTTTTAATTGGTTTAACATATGGAGTTAGACTGTCCTTTGTAACAGTTGCTTTATATCTTTTTGAAGGTGCAGTAGGTTTACCTGTTTTTGCCTCTGGTGGAGGAATTGCATATTTAACAGGTCCAACAGCTGGTTATCTTTACGGTATGTTATTTGCATCTGTAGTAATAAGTTATTTGGCAAATCTAGGTTTTAGCAAAACATATTTTAAATCTTTGATTTCTCTTACCATTGGTTCAATAATTATTTTCGCAATTGGTATAATTTATCTTGGATCAATCATCGGTTATCAAAAAGCTGTAGCTGTAGGTTTACTTCCATTTATACCAAGTGAGTTATTTAAAATTGCATTAGCAGTTGCCTTAATTCCTACTATCCAAAAAGTTATTAAAAAATAACTTTAATGAAAATTGGAATTGATTTGGGGGGCACTAAGACCGAAGGCATTCTCATTGAGTCTTCTGGTAAAGAATTAAAGCGAGAAAGAATTAAAACTGAAAAGAACTATGATGGTACTATCAATGGTATACTTTCTATAATTAAAAATTTTGAAAACTCCTTTGGTGTTGTTGAATCTATAGGTATTGGTATGCCTGGAGCAATATCTGCTGACACTGCATTAATTAAAAACGCAAATTCGATATGGCTTAATGGTAAACCGTTAAAAAAAGATTTAGAAAAAATTTTAAATAGAAAAATTAATTTGGAAAATGATGCAAATTGTTTTGCTTTATCTGAAGCCGTGGATGGTGGTGGAAAAGGCTTCAAAGTTGTATTTGGAGTAATTATAGGTACTGGCACTGGAGGTGGAATAGTTATAGATCATAAAGTCCTACAAGGTAGAAATAATATTGGCGGTGAGTGGGGACATGTTACTTTACCTAATAGATCAGATGATGAAAAAAAATATGTTAAACATTGTTATTGTGGGAAAAATGGCTGTATGGAAACGTACATCTCCGGACCTGGCTTTGCTTCTACTTTTAACTTACGTTTTAATAAAGATTATGATTCTCATAAAATATTAGAGGGTTTTAAAGAAAATGATCCAGATTGTATTTTTGCTCTCGAGCAATATACTGACCATCTAGCAAGAGGTTTGTCATTGGTTTGTAATATTCTTGATCCTGATGTAATTGTCTTAGGTGGTGGTATGTCTAATATTGATTTTATTTATGAGAATATTGATGATGCATTAAAAAAATATGTTTTTACTGATACTTTACATACCAAAGTAGTAAAAAATGTTCATGGTGATTCAAGTGGTGTTAGAGGAGCTGCTTGGCTTTCCTAAATTCCACCCATTGAAATATATTTGATAATTAAATAATCATCCAAGCCATACCTTGATCCCTCTCGACCCATTCCAGATTCTTTTACACCTCCAAAAGGTATTTCAGGTATAGTTGGTAATCCATTGTTGATAGATACAATTCCATATTCTAGAGCTTCAGCAACTTTCCAAATTCTTCCTATATCACGAGAATAGAAATATGAGGCAAGTCCATATGGAGTATCATTTGCCATTTTAATTACTTCATCATCACTAGAAAATTTATATAATGGTGCAACTGGTCCAAAGGTCTCCTCAAATGTTATCTTTGCTTCAGTTGACACATTTGATAATACTGTAGGTTGGTAAAAATTACCTCCTAATGAATGAACTTCACCACCAACTGCAATTTTTGCCCCTGTATTTACTGCATCTTGAACATGATCAATAACTTTATCTAATGAGGATTTATCAATAAGTGGACCTGAAACAATACCATCATTTAAACCATTTCCAACTTTTATTTTTTTTACCTCATTTGTAAATTTCTCTAAAAAAGAATCATAAACTTTTTCATGAACAAAAAGTCTATTTGTGCAAATACAAGTTTGTCCACTATTTCTAAATTTGCTTTGTAGTGCACCTGTTACTGCTTCATCAATATTTGCGTCCTCAAAAACTATAAAAGGAGCGTGACCTCCTAATTCCATTGATAACTTTTTAACTGTTGATGCACTCTGCTCCATTAATATTTTTCCTACTTCTGTAGATCCAGTAAAAGATATTTTCTTAATTTTTGGGTTTTTAGTTAATTCCATTCCTATCTCTTTTGCTGAACCTGTAACAATATTAAAAACCCCATCAGGAAATCCAGCATCTTTTGCAAGCTCTGCTACAGCTAAAGCTGAAAAAGGTGTTTGACTTGCAGGCTTGACAACAGTTGTACATCCAACTGCTAGTGCTGCAGCACATTTTCGAGTAATCATTGAATTTGGAAAATTCCATGGCGTGATAGCTCCAACCACTCCTACAGGTTGTTTGATAATGACTATTCTTTTTCCTGGTCTTGGATCTGGGATAATGTCACCATAAACTCGTTTTGCCTCTTCAGCATAAAACTCAATGTATGAGGCACCCATTAATATTTCACCCTTGGCCTCAGCAAGTGGTTTTCCTTGTTCAATTGTCATTATTTTTGCAAGATCATCAACATGTTCGATTATAAGATCACTCCATTTTTTTAAAATTATTGATCTTTCTTTCGCTGTAGTATTTTTCCATGATTGAAATGCTTTCTCAGCATGATCTATTGCAGATTTAGTTTCTTCTGCTGTAAAGTTTGGCACTTTGCCTACAATTTCCATTGTAGCTGGATTATTAACTTCTATTGTTTTTCCACTCTGACTATCCGTCCATAGTCCGTTTACAAAACATTTTTCCTTAAAAAGCGATTTATTGTTTAATTCCATAAGCGTTAATTATAAGATTTAACCTAAATTAAGGATATTATAATGACAACAGTAAATTCTTGGAATGAATGGGATCCTTTAAGACATGTAATTGTCGGTACGGTAGAAAATGCAAATGTGCCGCCAATGGAACCTGCTCTTGAACCTAAAATAAGTAAAGATAGTGGAATGGTGGGCTCTAATGGACCTAGAAGTGAAGAGTCTATTGGAAAAGCAAATATACAGCTAGATAATTTTATTAAAATTCTTGAGTCTCACAATATAAAAGTTGATCGACCAACGCCAATTGATTTTACAAAAGCGATTGAAACTCCAGATTGGCAAAATGATGGCCAATTCGGTTCAATGCCTCCAAGAGATGTAATTTTAACTGTAGGAAATGAAATGCTAGAAGCCCCAATGTCATATCGTTGTCGTTGGTTTGAATATCTTGCTTATAGACCCTTACTCGAAAAATATTATGATGAAGATCCGAATATGCGATGGGAGTCAGCTCCAAAACCTCGTTTAACAGCTAAGACTTATAAATCAAATTACTTACCAGAAGGTATTACAGAAGAAGAAAGACATAAAAAAATTGCAGATAGAGATATGATACTAACCGAACAAGAACCATTATTTGATGCCGCTGAAGTTCTGCGTTTTGGTAAAGATTTATTTTATCATAACAATTTTACTTCAAATTTAAAGGGATTGAATTGGTTACAAAGACATTTTCCTAACCACCGAGTCCATCAAATAAACCTACCAGGAGAATTAATACCAACTCACATTGATGCATGTTTTACCCCAATTAAGCCAGGTGTCATTATTATTAATCCCAACAGAAAAATTTCAAATGATCAAAGAAAGATATTTGATGATAATAAATGGCAGATACATGAAGCTGCACCTTCAATTCACAATACTCCACCACCTATGTGTTATTCATCAATTTGGTTATCAATGAATGTATTAATTTTGAATCCAAAAACAATTTGTGTTGAAGCTTCTGAAGAAAAAATGATTAAGCAAATGGAAGGTTTTGGTATGGATGTAATTCCTGTTCCTTTTAGAGACGCTTATGCTTTTGGGGGAAGTCTTCATTGTGCAACCACAGATGTTTACAGAGAAGGAGAATGTGAAGATTATTTTCCTAATCAATAATGAATAATTTTAATCAAAATAATTTTAAAGCTGATTTAAAAGGGATAAACTTCAGTAAAGTAGGTGTTATAACCCTATCAACTGATTTGACAATTGAACAAGATTATAGAAAAGTATGTTATAATTTACCTATAGATATTTTTTTTAATAGAATTCCATTTTTAAATCCTCTCACCCACGAAAATTATATCAAGATGGCAGATCATATTTATGAAACAACAAATCAAATATTACCTAATGAGAAAGTGGATGTAGTAGCATATGGATGCACCTCTGGCACAATTGAAATAGGGGAAGAGAGAATTAAATCTGAAATACATAAGTCTAAAGTAGATGCTTTGATAACTACACCAATTACTGCAGCAATTAAGGCCTTTAAATTATCAAATTTCAAAAAAATTGCTGTTCTCACACCCTATCCTAAAGAGGTAAATGTTAAAGTATATGAGTATCTAATTAAGCACGGGTTTGATATTAAATCCTTTAGTTCATTTAATTTGAATTATGATTCTGAAATTGCAAAGGTTACATCAGATAGTTTAGTGCAAACAATTTCATCTATAGATTTAACAGACATTGATTGTTTGTTTGTTTCGTGTACAGCTTTAAAAATTTTAGATTTAATTGAAGATTTAGAAGAAAATTTGAAAACAAACATTATCTCAAGTAATCAGGCTATCATATGGGATTCTTTACGTTTATCAAAAACAAATAATAAAATTGATGGTTTTGGAAAACTTTTTAAATTACATTGATGAAGGTATAAATTGATTACACTTCAACAAATTCAAGATGCTCATAAGAAAATTTTACCTTATGTTAATTATACTCCGCTAGTTCAATCTCAATATTTATCAAAAAACTCTAAAGTAAAACTTAAACTAGAAAATTTTCAAATTACTGGATCATTCAAATTAAGAGGCGCAGTTAATAAATTACTCTCCTTAAGTGAACAAGAAAAGGACCAAGGTGTGATTGCAGTTTCAACAGGAAACCATGGTAAAGGAGTAGCTTATGCTTCAAAAGTATTAGGAATTCAATCAACTATATATATGTCATCAATGGTGCCCAATTACAGAAAAGAAGCTATCGAAAATTTAGGAGCAAAAGTTGAGATAATTGGAAAAAATAGTGATGAAGCAGATTTATTTGCGAAACAAACTTCAAAAGAAAAAAATATTACGTTAATTCACCCCTTTGATGATGAGGATATAATTATTGGCCAAGGAACTGTAGGTCTTGAAATGTTGGAACAATTTCCTGAAGTTGATACAGTTATTATACCTACTTCAGGCGGAGGACTAATTTCTGGAATAGCGAAAGCTATTAAACTGCAAAAACCAAACACAAAAGTCATTGCTGTATCTATGGAAAGAGGACCATCTATGTATGAAAGTTTAAAAAAAGGAGAGCCAGTAGATGTTGATGAAATAGAGACTTTGGCAGACTGTTTAGGAGGAAGTATTGGCTTGGATAACAAATATACATTTGATATTGTTAGGGAATATGTAGATGACTTCGTTTTAGTTAGTGAAGAAAAAATAGCAGAGGGTATTAGAATGAATTTTATGGAACATAAAATAGTATCTGAGGGAGCAGCTGCAACAAGTGTTATGGTTGCTAAAGATAATTTAACATCTCATCTTGGAAAAAATATAATTTGCTTAATTTGTGGGGGTAACATTGACTCTAAATTATTTAATAAAGTTTTAAGCAATGCTCATCCTTAAAAAAAAAGATATTATTCAACACGTAAATCTTAATAAAGATCTAATTCCAATTATAGAAGAGGCTTTTAAAAGTTTGTCTAATGGAAAAACTGTAATGCCTCCAATTATGAGAATTGATATTGAAAAATATCATGGTGAATCAGATGTTAAGGCTGCTTATGTTGAAGGCTTAGATAGTTTTGCAATAAAAATAGCATCAGGTTTTTTTGAAAATCCGAAATTAGGATTACCATCTAGTAATGGGATGATGGTTTTGCTAGATTCTGAGACAGGAGTTATAAAATCTATTTTGTTAGATGAGGGATATTTAACTGATACTAGAACTGCAATAGCAGGTGCAATAGCTGCAAAATACTTATCAAATGAAGATGCTAGTAATCTTGGAATTATTGGAGCTGGAATTCAAGCAAGATTACAACTAAAAGCCATTTTGTTAGTAAGAAAAATTAACAAAATAAATTTATGGGCTCGTGATAAAGTTAAAGTTGATGAATTTATAGATAGTCTAAAAGATTTAAATATTGATATAAACATTTCCCAGTCTTGCAAGGATTTAGCTAGTTCTTCAGATATAATTATAACAACGACTCCGAGTAAAAAACCTCTTTTAGAATTTGATTGGATTAAAAAAGGCACTCATATAACAGCTATGGGATCTGACGCAGAACAAAAAAATGAATTACACCCAACTATGATAAAGCTATGTGATAAGTATATTCCAGATAATCAACCACAAACAACTATTTTAGGTGAATTACACCATGCTATTAAGGAAAACATAATATCGACTGATCATAAATTTGATGATCTTGGAAGTATAATAATTGATCCTAGTTTAGGAAGAAAAAATAAAGAAGACATTACAATATGTGATTTGACAGGGACAGGTGTTCAAGATACTGCAATAGCAAGATATACGTATAATATCTGTAATGAAAATAATTTAGGCATTAAAACTTAATTTATGAGTCAAGCTGTTATTAAGAAAACATCAGATTACTTTAAATCAAAAGGAGTTATTCTCCCAAGTATTAAAGAATTACAAAATCCTGTAAATATTAATGAAGAGATAAAAAATTCTCTTACAAAAATAAATAATAATGATGTTAATCCATTAAATTTATTTAGAGTCCACTGGTTTAATAAAAAAGATCAGTCAGGTTTTGCAGACGAACCTGAACATATTGTTCTTCCATCAGAATTTACCGGAGTTAAAGCTAAAATTATAGTAAATATGGGTCGATATTTTCCTTTAATAACAGCTCATAAGGTTTTAGCCGCTTATGGATGTCTACTACCAAGAATATTAAATGGAACTTTTGATTATGAAAAACATAAAGCTGTTTGGCCATCAACAGGTAATTACTGCCGAGGAGGAGTTGCTATTTCACGTATTATGGGACTTAATAGTATAGCTATACTCCCAGAGGGAATGAGCAATGAAAGATTTGAGTGGCTCAACAACTGGGTGGAAGATAAAAAAAATATTATTAAGACAAAAGGAACTGAAAGTAATGTTAAGGAAATTTATGATGCTTGTAATGAGTTAAAAAAAGATAATCATAATGACATAATAAATCAATTTGATGAATATTATAATTATGGAATTCATCGTTCTGTGACAGGTCCATCATTTGAAAAATCTTTTTTAAAAGTAAAAGGTAATAGTAACTTGACTCCAAGATTTTATGTGAGTGCGTCAGGATCAAGTGGTACCTTGGCTGCTGGTGATTATCTTAAAGACAAATATCAAACAAAAATTGCAGTTGTAGAAGCTCTAGAATGCCCAACACTACTTCATGGTGGCTATGGTGAACACAATATTCAAGGCATAGGAGACAAACACGTTCCACTAATTCATAACGTAATGAATACTGATTTTGTAGTTGATGTTTCTGATCAAGCTACAAACAATCTTAACATGATTTTTAACACCGATATTGGAAGAAAATTTTTAGTAGAGAAAAAAAATTTCGAACCCAACTTTGTAGATAGATTGCCTGAATTTGGTTTTTCTGCAATAGCTAATATCATTGCTTCAATAAAACTTGCAAAATACATGGATTTGAATGCCGATGATGCAATTATAACGGTTGCCACAGATGGTGCTGATTTGTACATGTCAGAATTAAATAAAACAATTAATGAATTCAAAAATAATTATGATGAGGTTTTATGTGCTGAATTATTTGGAAGACACTTATCAGGATTATCAACAGATAATATGCTCGAGCTTTCTCAATTAGATAAAAATAGAATCTTCAATTTGGGTTACTTTACTTGGGTTGAGCAGCAAGGTGTCAGTCTAGAAGATTTTGAGAAAAGAAAAAATCAAGAATTTTGGAATTCTCATTACAATTATATGCTTTCTCTAGACAATAAGATTAAAGAATTTAATAATATATAAACTATGAAGACCCAAACTTTACACAACCAATTAGTAGAATGGCGTCACGATTTACATATGCATCCACAAATTAGTTTTGAAGAAGAATACGCTTCAAATAAAGTTTCAACACTTCTTAGAGAATTTGGTATTAATGTTCATAATGGTATTGCAAGAACAGGAGTCGTAGGAGTTTTAAGAAAAGGAAATAGTTCAAAATCAATAGGTATCAGAGCTGATATGGATGCTCTTCCAATACATGAAAAAAATAATTTTAATTATAAATCAAAGTTTGAAAACCGAATGCACGCTTGTGGACATGATGGCCATACAGCAATGCTTCTTGGTGCTGCAAAATATCTAGCTGAAAAAGGAAATTTTAATGGAACTGTATATTTTATTTTTCAGCCTGATGAAGAAAATACGTTTGGAGCTAGAACTATGATCGATGAGGGTCTCTTCACAAAGTTCGACATTGATGAAGTATATGCGATGCATAATATTCCCAACATGGAAGTTGGAACATTTGGAACAAGAAAAGGAGCTATAACAGCAAGTGAAAATTTATTTGAAATTGAAATAAAAGCTAAAGGTGGACATGCCGCTCTACCTCATATGGGTGTTGATGCAATTACTGTTGGCTCTCAGATTGCTGTCGCTTTACAATCAATTGTTTCTAGAAAATTAAATCCAGCTGATAATGGTATAGTTTCTATTACAGAATTTATCACTGATGGAAAAAAAAATGTTTTACCAGGAAATGTTAAAATGACAGGTGATGCAAGAGCTCTATCAAAAGAAACGAATGAAAAAATTGCATCAAAAATGTTACAAATTGTTGAAGGTACTTGTAATGCACATGGTGTTAGTGGAAGTGTTAAATATGAAACGACTTGTCCAGTTACTTTCAACTCAAAAGATCAAGCTGAGTCTGCAACTAAAGCAGCTGTTTCATTACTTGGGAGTGAAAAATGTAATGGAGATATTGAGCCTCGTTTATTTTCAGAAGATTTTTCTGTTATGGCAAGTGAAAAACCTGGATGTTTTGTTTTAATGGGAAATGGCACATCAGAACAACACTCTAGACCGCTACATGCAGATAATTATGATTTTAATGATGATTTATTAGTAATAGGTTCATCATATTGGACAGAATTGGTAGAACAGCAGTTAAAATAATGTTTGCTGAAAATTTACAAAAACTAAAGAAAAAAATGTCTGAGAACAATATTGATCTTTCAATAATCACAGATGACGACTCAATATATTATTTTACAGGTTATCATGATTTTCTTCATATGGATTTTTATCGTCCAACATTATTAATTATTTCAAATGATTATCAAACATACTTAATCACACCTCTGTTAGATGTTTTATTAGTTCCAGAAAATTGTCCTGTAGATAAAGTAGAAACATGGAATGATGGAATTGGCAATGAGTGGAGAGAACTTTTACCACAAATTATTAATCAGCATAAAAATGTTTTTATTGAAAAGTTTAAAATTAATCAAATGGTGAAAACGTATTTAGATGAATTATTTAATCAACAACCTGGTGATCTAACAAAAATAATTGATAGTATAAGAATGATTAAATCAGATTATGAACTAAATATAGCGCGCCATGCTGGACAAGTTGGGATGGCAATGATGGAAGCTGCAAAAAAAACTATTGGAAATAATGTACCAGAGTATGAAATTGCTCTTGCTCAATCACAAGCAGGAACGAGAAAAGCAGCTGAGCTCTTACAAAAATACTATCCAGAAAATATCAATATGTCACCAAATATTCATTTTTTACCTGTTATAACATCGGGTCAAGATCTTCCTAAAACTCATCACAGAGCATCAACTAAAATAATCAAAAAAGGTGACCCTATATTTGTTTGTTATTGTGGCTCAACAAATTTTCATAGATTTAAACTTGGATTTGACAGAATTTTTTGGGTGGAAGAAATTCAATCTGATGAACAAATAAAAGCTTTTGAAACTGCAGTTAAATCACAAAAAGCTGCTCTTGATGTACTTGGTCCTGGTGTTACTGCAGAAGAAGTTCATGCAGCATATGCAGAGACGATTCAGTCTGAAGGATATCCGTATCCTACTTTTAGATGTGGAAGAGGTACTGGTTTTAGTTTTTTAGAGGAACCACAATTAGTTGTTGGAAATAAAACTGTTCTTGAACCAGGAATGGTATTTGCTGTAGATGGTGGTGCAAGCGCAAACAATTTCAGATCTCAGGTTGGAGATAGTTTTATAATTACTAAAGATGGTTATGAACAAATTACACACCATTCTAAAAAAATAGAAGATCTCATCATATCAAATGGATGAGATTACAGTTTTTAATACACATTGCTGTGGTGAAATAGGTGATGTTGTAATTGGAATTCAAGATTTAAATTTTAAATCACCGAAAGAAGCATCATCAAAACTTTTTAAAGACAAAAAATGGAGAAATTTTTTTTTGAATGAGCCTAGAGGAGGAGTATTTAAACATTGTAATATTATTTTAGATCCTTCACATAAAAATGCAGATGCAGGTTTTATAATTATGGAACCGGAAGACAATCCACCCATGAGTGGATCAAATGCAATATGTGTAACAACAGTGTTATTAGAAAAAAATATAATTAAAATGCAGTATCCTACAACTGAGCTTACACTTGAGGCTCCAGGAGGATTAATCAAGGTTATTGCAACTTGTGAAAACAAAAAAGTTAAAAGTGTAACACTAACTAACCTAGCTTGTTTTGCAGATAAAGTAGATGTGAATTTAAAAACTAAATACTTTGGCTCAATAAAAGTAAGTACAGCTTTTGGGGGTGACAGTTTTTTGATCTGTAATTCTAATGATTTTAATCTTAAAATTGAACCTAAGAATGCTAAAAAATTTGTAAATATAGCTAAAGAATTATTGCGAGAAGCTAATTTAACAATCGGATTTGAACATCCTACAATAGAAGGATTAAATTATCTTTCTTTTTGTCAATTTGTTGAACCATTAGAGAAAAATAGCAAATCTATTCTTACTGGCTTAAATACTGTTGTAATACGTCCTGGTAAACTAGATCGATCCCCATGTGGAACAGGAACTTCTGCAAGATTAGCAGTAATGAAGGAAAAAAATGAAATACAAATTAATGAAGAATTTATTTCAAGATCAATTATTGGCTCTACATTCAAGGCTAGTATAGAAAAAGAAGTTTTTATTAATAATAAAAATTGTATTATTCCAAGAATAACTGGAAGTGCATTTATTACTGGGAAACAAAATTTATACATTGATAAAGATGATCCTTTTCCAGAAGGTTATAGATTAAATGATACCTGGCCAGATCTATAGAAAACTGCGATTAAATAACACTTGTATCATTATTCGAAACATTTTATTTTGATGATTTAATAGGAAGTGTACTAGAAGATATTACAAATTATGACTAGATTTAATGCATGGAATGTAATTAAGAATGGGTTGAATGGACAATCTGGTTGGTCGAGACAGTGGAGAGATCCAGAACCTAAAAGTAATTATGATGTTATTATTGTTGGCGGCGGTTTACATGGTTTAGCAACAGCATTCTATCTTGCAAAAAATCATAATATTAAAAACGTAGCAGTTTTAGAAAAAGGATGGATTGGTGGAGGTAATGCTGGCCGAAACACAACTATAGTTCGTTCAAATTATATGATGCCGGGTAATCATGAATTTTATGAACATTCACTAAAGTTGTGGGAGAATTTAAGTCATGAATTAAACTATAATGTAATGTTTAGTCAAAGAGCACATGTATCTTTATTTCATAGCCCAGGTGCAAGAGATTCAGCTGCTCGAAGATATAATGTTATGAGACTTCATGGAACTGATGCTGAACTTTGGGATCTTAAAACATTAAAGAAAAAAATTCCTCATTTAAATTATGATGATTCTAGATTTCCAATCTTAGGTGCAGCAGTTCAAAGGCGAGCTGGAAATGCAAGACATGATGCAGTCGCTTGGGGATATGCCAGAGCAGCAGATTCATTAGGTGTAGATATTCTTCAAAATTGTGAGGTAACTGGAATCACTAGAAAGAATGGGAGTATTGAAAGTATACAAACATCAAGAGGTACAATTAAAGGAAAAAAAGTTGGATTTGCAGTAGCTGGTAATACATCCGTGTTATGGCAAATGGCAGAATTAGGAAATCTACCAATTGAATCTCATAAGCTTCAAGCATTTGTTACAGAGTCAATAAAACCTCTTTTAGATCAAGTTGTTGTTTATGGTGTGGGAGGAGCACATTTTTATATATCTCAATCAGACAAAGGAAGTATGGTTTTTGGAGGAGATCTCGATTGGTACAAGTCATACGCACAACGAGGGAATCTTCCTATCGTTCAAGATTCAGCTGAAGCAGCCATGGCAATACTTCCTTGCTTAGGTAGAATAAGGTTACTAAGGCATTGGGCAGGAGTCATGGATATGACTATGGATGGTTCATTTTTTATTTGTAAAACACCAATATCAAATCTTTATCTAAATGCTGGCTGGAATTATGGAGGCTTTAAAGCTAGCCCTGCTTCAGGTTGGTATTTTGCAGATTTAATTGCAAATGAAAATCCACATAATTATGTTCATAACCATAATCTTGAAAGATTTGAAAAAGGCATAAACATTGATGAGCGCGGTGCTGGTCCAGATCCTAAATTGCACGGTTAAATGATTAGAATTAATTGTCCTTATTGTGGAGAACGTGATCATAGTGAGTTTAGCTATGGAGGAGATGCTTCAATTAAATATCCCTCTTTAGAAGCATCTGCAAAAGAATGGACGGAAGCTATATTTTTTAGAAAAAATATTAGAGGTTTTCAACTAGAAACATGGCATCATTCAAATGGATGTAGAATGTGGCTAGAAGTTGAGCGTTCAACATTAACACATGAAATAAAAAGTGTTAGACCATGTCATCCAGATTTACAGAAAGTAGTTGAAAATAATAAATGAAATCAAAGAGATTAAATAACCTTGGCAAAATCGACAGAGATAAAACTCTAAATTTTACATGGGACAATAAAAAACTTAGTGGCTTTGAGGGCGACTCACTTGCATCAGCTCTTTTAGCTAACAATATTGGTATTGTTGGAAGAAGTTTTAAATATCATAGACCAAGAGGAATATTTTCTAGTGGTGTAGAGGAATCAGGAGCATTAGTTACAATTGGTTCTAAAGATAGAAGAGATCCAAATGTTAGAGCAACTACACAAGAGCTATTTGATGGTTTGAAGGCAAGTGGTCAGAATGCATTTCCAAATGTAAATTTTGATCTAGGTGGAATAAATAATTATATTGGTAGATTCTTTGCTGCAGGTTTTTATTACAAAACCTTCATGGGTATACCGCCTTTTGAATGGGGTAAGGGTACTACTATTTGGATGCTTTTTGAAAAATTAATTAGAAAAGCAGCTGGTATGGGAAGTGCTTCACGGTTGCCTGATCCTGATTCTTACGAACATGCTCATGATTTTTGTGATGTAATTGTAGTTGGTTCTGGACCCTCTGGTGTTGCAGCAGCCATAGAAGCTGCTGAGAAAAAATTAGATGTTATTTTAGTTGAGCAGGACAGTCTAGTTGGTGGAAATCAATTGTCTGAAAATGATTTTTCTACCTCTAAAATTTTTAATCAACTTAAAAGTTTGGGAATTAAGGTAATGACTAGAACAACTGCTTTTGGCCTCTATGATAATTGTGTTGTTGGTTTGTTAGAAAGAGTAACTGATCATTTATCAATCCCAGACAGTACACTTCCTCGTCAGCGATTTTGGACAATTAGAGCAAAACACATAATTGTTGGATCTGGTGCATTGGAGAGACACATCGCATTTAACAATAATGACATACCGGGAGTTATGACAGCAAATGCTTCAAAGCACTATTTAAATAGGTATGGAGTATTAACTGGTGAAGATATTGTAATAGCCACTAATAATGACTCTGTTTATGAAACTGCAAGTGAATTATCAGAAGCTGGAGCAAATGTTACTGTTTTAGACTCACGAACTAACATTGAAATTGACTCAAATAAAAATTTTGAAATCAGAAAAGGTTTTGTTCCATATAATATCAATGGAACAAAAAAGATTGATAGTTTAGATATTTCTAAAAGTGAAAATATTAATAAAGTTGACACGATTAGCTGTGACCAAGTTCTATTATCTGGAGGATGGTCTCCTGCGGTGCATTTATTATCACATAGGGGTGTAAAACCTAAATGGGATCCACAAAATGCGTGTTTTATTCCTAGCGACACTAAAGAAAATATTACGATGATTGGCTCCTCAAGAGGATTATGGAATAAAGATGATTGTATTGCTTCAGGAGTTGCAGGTGCAACAGATGCTTTAAATCGCTTAGGTGTATCTAAAACAAATTATTTTTTTCCTAAACCCGGTGGATGGAAAAACCCAATTAAACCACTTTATGAAGTCAAATATAAAAAATCGCGTTCAAAAAGTTTTGTAGATTATCAACACGATGTGACAGCCGATGATGTAAGATTGGCTCATCGTGAAGGTTTTATTTCAGTAGAACATCTCAAAAGATATACAACTCTTGGCATGGCTAATGATCAAGGAAAAATGGGAAATATTATTGGATTATCTTTAATGGCAGATCTTTTAAATAAAGAAATTCCAGAGGTTGGAACGACTGTATTTAGACCACCTTATACACCTGTTCCTATAGGAGCATTGACTGGAAGGAATGTTGGAAAGCATTTTAGGCCATTAAGAGTTACTCCTATGCATCAATGGAATATTGACCATGGGGCAAAAATGATTGAAGTTGGTTTGTATCAACGTCCTTGGTATTACCCAAAACAAAATGAGACGCTCAGTGATTCATATATTAGAGAAGCAACAGTTGTAAGAAAGACAGTAGGAATTTGTGATGTAACTTCATTAGGCAAAATTGCAGTACAAGGACCAGATGCAACAGAATTTTTAAATAGAATTTACTCAAATGCCTTTGCTAAACTTCAAGTTGGTAAAGCTAGGTATGGCATAATGCTAAGAGATGATGGTATTGTCATGGATGATGGAACGTCTTGGCGTTTATCAGAAAATGAATATTTTATGACTACATCAACTGCTGCAGCTGCAAAAGTAATGGCATGGTTAGAGGAATTATTACAAACTAGATGGACAAATCTAAAAGTAAATGTAACCAGCGTATCTGAACAATGGGCTGGTGCTGCAGTAGCAGGTCCTAAATCAAGGGAAGTTCTTAATGAATGTGTTGAAGATCCTTCTTTGATCACAAATGAGAATTTTCCTTTTATGGGAGTGATATCAACCTTCTTAAAAGGAAATATTCCATGTAGAATTGCTAGAATTAGTTTTTCAGGTGAATTAGCTTTTGAAGTTTATATTAAATCAGATTTTGCAAATACAATGATGGATTTACTATGGGAAAATGCAAAAAAGTTTAATGGTTGTTTATATGGATTAGAGTCTTTAGGAGCACTTCGAGTTGAAAAAGGTCACGTAACTGGTGCTGAACTGGATGGAAGAGTTACAATCGATGATGCTGGGTTAGGCAAAATGGCTTCTATAAAAAAATCTTATATTGGTAGTGCTATGAGAAAACGCGGAGTATTAAGTGCTGATAACAGAGAAACTTTAGTTGGGTTTTTTCCTACTGATCTTAAAGAGACATTTAATGCAGGAACTATTGTTTGTGAAAAAAATAATATCAAAGGTCAAGGAATTGGAAGGATTACATCTGTTACACATTCTCCAGAGCTTGGACATTGGATAGGTATTGGTTTTGTTGAAGGCGGTTTAGATAAGTGGAAAGATATTACCTTGATTGGTGCAGACCCTGTAAGAAATAAACAAATGAATTTAAAAGTTGTTTCGCCACATATGGTCGATCCAACAGGAGAAAGAATGTATGCTTAGACACTCAGCATTAGAAGCTAATTACAATGTTGGAAAATTTTCAAACAGTAAAAAACAAACATTAACATTTAAAGAAATAAAAAACTTAGAAATTACACAAATTGCTTGCTGGCCTGAAAAACTTGATGAACTCAATAATCTATTAATAAAAAAATTAAATATTAATAATATTCCCGCATTTAATAAAGGGATTATTTTTGAAAACAATTCATTATGGAGAATGGAGCCTTTGAAATTATGGTTATTGAATAGAGAAATAGAAATAAGTGAGGAAATTGCAACAACTTTAGATATGTCTCATGCATTTACAGGTATTGAAATTAAAGGTGATAGCTCAACATTATTTTTAAATAGACATCTTCCTATAGATTTAAGAAATAAAAATTTTCCTAATCTATCTTCTGCAAGCACTGCAATTCATCATGTCAGTGTTAAATTATTTAAAATATCTTTAAATAATTACTGTTTATACATTCCAAGAGGTTTTGCGCTATCAATTTGGGAGATCCTTCTTGAAACTGCAGATCAGTTTGGATATGAAGTATTAGATAGATAAAAAAAATTACCTAAGTTGTTATGATATTTTCACAAGAAGAATTTAATTCGAGAATTAAAAAAGTAAAAGATTCTATGAATAAAAAAGGTATTGAGATTTTATTAACTACTGATCCTTCTAATATGAATTATCTAACTGGATATGATGGATGGTCATTTTATGTTCCACAAGGTGTTATAGTTGCTATTGATGAAGAGCAGCCTTATTGGTTTGGAAGAAAACAAGATTCTAATGGCGCAAGAATAACCACACATTTAAAAGAAGAAAATATATTTGGCTATCCTGAGAATCTTATTCAATCGCCACCTTTGCATCCATATGATTTTGTTGTTCAGATGTTTAGAGATAAAAAATGGTCAGATAAAAATATTGGTGTTGAAATGGATAGTTACTATTATACAGCAGAAAACCACAAGCGATTAATAGATAATTTAACAAATGCTAAATTTATCAATGCACATCTTCTTATTAATTGGGTTAGATATATAAAATCTGAGAATGAAATAAAGTACATGAAAGATGCAGGAATACTTGTTAAAGCAGGAATGCAAACAGCATATGATTCAATAAAAGAAGGTGTAAAGCAAAGTACAGTTGCTGGGAAAATTCAGAATACTCTTATTGGAGGAAATGATTCAACACAAATGGGAGGAGAATATGCGGGTCTTGGTTTGATATTAGCAAGTGGAAAATCAGCATCAGCCTCTCACTTAACTCCTAGTGAAAAAAAATTTGAAAATAATGAAGGGACAATAATTGAATTAGGTGGTGTAAAGCATCGTTATCACTGTGCCTTATCTAGAACAGTATACATAGGTAAACCTGATTTAAAAATATCAGATACTTTGAAAGCTACTAATGAGGGCATTGAAAGAGCTTTAGAAAAAACAAAACCAGGTAATGCATGCCATGATGTAGCTGTAGCTTTTTGGTCAGTATTAGAAAAATATGGATTAGAAAAAGAGTCAAGGGCTGGTTACTCGATTGGTCTTGGCTATCCCCCTGATTGGGGAGAGCATACACTAAGTATCCGAAAAAATGAAAAGACACTTTTAGAGCCTAATGTTACATATCATCTTATGTGTGGAATGTGGATGGATACTTGGGGATTAGAATTAAGTGAATCAGTTAGGGTAACAGAATCAGGTTATGAACTTCTTACAAGTGTTCCTAGAGATTTACACATAGTAAATTAGTCATTTGCATCACCGCCTCCAGCACCTTTTGATCTAGATTCCTCAGACTCAGGAACAAAGGTTCTAAAAGCGATATTAGATATTTGATCCCAAGATTTTTTATCAGGATTAATGCCATTAGAAAGCATTTCATTTATTTTTGATGATTGAATACGAATATCTAATTTTTGTTCACTAATAATATTTTTAGTGAGCAATAAGTCAAAATTTTCTTGATAATCTGTTGAAATAATTTCTTTGTTAATTTCAATATGTTTATTTGTTATTTGTGCTTGAATATTTTTATTTGAAATAATTTGTGAGTTAATACTTTTCTTTGCATATTTATAAAGTAGTGGTATGAGAAATATAGGATCATTACAATTCTTAAAAGTTATTTTAAAATTACTATTGTTATCTATTTTTGATATTAAATAATCAATTAATCCAGGTCCTATCATTAATGTAGATTTATTATTAAAATCATATTCAGAACTAATTTTTGAGGGATCTATATTAGCATTAAAACTATTATCTAGATCTTTAATTTTTAAGTTTAATAATTTGACTCCATTTAAACCACATAATTCAAGCCAAGTTGTAATAAATGCAGCATCTTCATCAGATCCATAACTGAAACCTAAACCCGAAAAAGCTCGCTGAGTATTAGTATAAACTTCGTAGTAAGAATAACTCACAAATTTTTAATAGGAATTCATTGTAGCAAAACCCCATTCATCTACATTTTTATTATTAAGATCGGATAAATAAGGTGCTCCAGAAAAAAAACTAACTCTTAACCATCTGTCTGATTTGGGGTCATAACGATTTGCACCAAAAAATGATAGTTTAAATCTTAACATATCAATTGGTATTGTTTTTTTATCGAGTACATTATCTTCAACTTCTGAATATGGATAATTTTTCAAAGATTGAATTCTTTTAACAATGCCTCTGAATTGAGGGTTATTTAATAAAAATTCACAAATTAATTGATTTTCATTTAAATCTTTAATTTGTTTAAATAAATCGCTAACCATTTTAGCGATACCTAAATTTTGTTCTAATTCACTGCCTTTTTCGTTATATCTCTCACCTAGTCTAGGTTCTAGTTTGGCTGCAGAAATATACCAGAATAAATAGTTGCTATCTCTATTATTAAAATCAATATTTTTCGCCCAAGAGTACCTATCGTTTATTATTTTTTTCAAATCACTAAGAGATTGGTTGCCATCTATATCCATTATTTCTTCATCAGCCATATCTTCTGCTAATTTTTCTGAAATTTCAGGAAACAATTCAATTAATTGTACTCTGGCTATCTCTTGAGTATCATTATTAAAATTTGAATCACAATAGTCTAAAACATCTAACCATTTTAAATTTTGAGAAAGATTTATATTTTTAATATAAACAATATATTTTTTTAAATCTTCAATGGTTAAATTGTTTTTATTAATTTGAAATTCATCACTTGTGTTTACTTCTTCTAGATAATTTAAAGCTTTATTTAATAGCTTCTCATACTTATCAAAAAGAATATTCTCTAAATCAATTGAAATAATTTCTTTTAAAGTTTTTGTATACTGACTCATCCACTTATTAATTAATTTAGGATGTTTAATTATAAATGGAGCCATTCCCAAGCCTGTTGAATTACCAATTCCTAAATGCTGCTTGATCTCTCTATTTAGCTTAACTGCCTTTTCTGGATTTGCTTGTTTTGCAACATGCTCAACTAATTCCACACTAAATTCTCTAATTAAATAAACTGACAACATTTCTGCTCTGAAAGGTTGATTGAATACAGTTGTATTTCTTGTATTAGTAAAATCTGATAAACCAAATTTACCACTACCGTAAACAGCAGTTGTTCTTAATAAATAGCCAACTTTATTAATCTCATTAATATCGGGCTGCTTTCCACTTGAAAGACAATCAACAACATATTGAAACAATCTAACGCTTTTATTTGCCCTACTCAGAATTAACTCGTTAGGAGAATTCCTTCCTGACTCTTGAAGAGGAATTGTTTTTTTTAATCTTTTAAGATCTTCATCTGATAATTTCCCTACATGTAATGTATAGGCCGTATCCCACTTACTAGCAATTACGCGGTCACTTCTATCCTTATCATCCAAAAAAGCAGAAAAGCATACGAGTGAATAAGTTTCTTCATTAATAATAATTTCATAAACAACTGTTCCGTATCCATCTTTATCTAAATCAAATTTAGATTTATTTATCTTCCAATTATCATTAATTAATCTTCTTAACATACTTCTCGAAAAACTTAGCCTTGAGGGATAACGGGATCCCATTCTTGCTAATTTCATATAGCTGTCATTTTCTCTAACTTTTTGTAACATTTATTAAATATCTATAGTTAATTTTAATTTTTTCATTAATAGAAGTATTAATCTATGTCAAAAATAAGTGAAGATATTATTCTAATCGACGGCTTAGAGTATTGTAATTGGAATAGGGAATTGTTTGATAATGCCCACCAAGCTGGATTAACTGCAATTCATGCGACATTAGTGTATTGGGAAAATACTGAAGAGTCATTCGAAAAAATTCGTATTTGGAACAATCTTTTTAATGAGCATAATGACATTATTGTTCATGCAAAGACATCAAATGATATTTTAAAAGCTAAACAAGATAAAAAAGTTGCTATAATTTTTGGTTTTCAAAACTCTGCTCCAATTGCAAACGATATTTTTCTTGTTGAAAAATTTTTTGATAAAGGTTTGAGATTTATGCAATTAACTTACAATAATCAAACGCCACTTGCGGGCGGATGTTTTGAGCCTAAAGACTCAGGTATTTCAAGATTTGGAAAAGCAGTTATTGAAGAGATGAATCGTCTAGGTATGATTGTTGATCTTAGTCATGCGGGAAAGCAAACATGTATTGAGGCTATTGAATTTTCAAATAAACCAGTAGCAATATCTCATGCAAATCCAACATTCTTTCATAAATCAATTAGAAATATTGATGATGATGTATTAAAGCAACTAGCAAACAAAAATGGTTTTATTGGCTTAAGCTTATATCCATACCATCTTAAAAATTTAGGTGAATGCACAGCAGAAGAATTTTGTTCAATGATTAAAGAATTAATAAATTTAATTGGTGAAGATAATATCGGAATAGGATCTGATCTTTGTTTAAATTGGCCAGATGATGTGGTTATGTGGATGAGAAATGGAAAATGGACCAAAAAAATTGATTATGGTGAGTCTAAAGATAAGAATCCTAAATGGCCTAAATTACCAAGCTGGTATAAGCAACCAAGTGATTTAAAAAATTTGTTTACAACAATGTGTGAAAATAACATTTCAGAAAAAGTAGCTACTAAAATTGTTGGTGAAAATTGGTTTAATTTTATGAAAAATCAATTCTAATTTTTACTACTAATATAAGAGGCTAATAATAAACTTACGATCACTATAAAAGCCCCAGTAATTTGATAAGTTTCTAAATTTTCATTTAATAAAAAAACTGCACCAAGAACACCCACAACTGGCTCTAAGTAAAGAAATAAAGCAGTGTAAGATTGACCTATTTTAGGAATTGCAATTAATTGTGATAAAAGTGCAAAACTATAACAAATTGAAGGAATTAAAATTAAAAGATAAATATTCATAGAAAAACTAAAGCTTAATGAAAAAAAAATTTTTAATATTATAAAAAAGAAAATAGTATTAAAAATATTTATAAAAATATTGATAGGTATTGGTGAAATATTTTTTAAAGACATTTTTTGATTAATTATAATCATGCTTGTGGCACCAAGAGATGCAACAATCGCTAAAAGAATACCCACTATATTTATTACTTTAAATGATGGTCCAAGAACCATAACAATTCCTAAAAAAGTTATAAAAAAAAGAATTTTTACGGTTAATAAAATTTTTTCTTTATCAATAATTATGGAGTAAAGAAGCACATATATTGGATAAAGACAAAAAATGAGAATGGTTAAACTTACTTCGATAAAAATGACTGAAGTTAATAATCCAAGAGTTAAAAATATTGAACCAACTGCAATAGACAAAAAGTATCTGAAATTTTTTTTATAATTACTTATAAGGTTTTTTTGAAATGGAACAAATGGCAGTATAATAATAGATGCAACCGCATATCTCAAAAAAATTGCTAATCCAACAGACGCACCTGCATTGTAAGCAATTTTGGTAGTAGGGCCTATTAAACCAAATAAAATCCCAGCTACTAATGCGAAAATAACTCCAAATATGAACATTTTTTAAATTAACTTTTGACTATTTGTTTTCTGGCAGTTATTCAAGCACCATTACAAAATATATATGAATGACTCATCACAAAGTTTCGTAAAATTTGAGAAAATTGACAAAAGCTATGATGGAGAAGTTTTAGTTGTTAAAAATTTAAACTTAGACATTGCCAAGGGAGAATTTGTAACAATGTTAGGGCCATCTGGTTCTGGGAAAACTACAACATTAATGATGTTAGCAGGTTTTGAAACACCAACCAATGGTGAAATTTTTCTCGATACAAAACCTATAAGTAAAATACCACCTTACGAAAGAGAAATTGGAATGGTTTTCCAAAATTATGCTTTATTTCCACACATGACTGTTCAAGAAAACTTAGCCTTTCCACTCGAAGTGAGAAAGATATCTAAATCTGAAACACAAAAGAAAGTTCAAAAAGCACTTGATATGGTAGAATTGGGAAATTTTGGAACAAGATTTCCTGCACAATTATCAGGTGGTCAACAGCAGAGAGTAGCTCTAGCGAGAGCATTAGTATTTGAGCCTAGACTTGTTTTGATGGATGAACCCCTTGGTGCATTAGACAAAAATTTAAGAGAGCAAATGCAATATGAAATAAAACATATTCACGATAGAATTGGAATTACTGTTGTTTATGTAACACATGATCAGAGTGAAGCTTTAACAATGTCAAATAGAATTGCAGTTTTTAATGATGGAGTTGTACAGCAATTATCTACGCCAGATATATTATATGAAAAACCTGAAAACTCTTTTGTTGCAAAATTTATAGGAGAAAACAATACTTTAAATGGTGTTGTTAAAGAGATTAATGACAGCACTTGTGAAGTTGATCTTGATAATAATCATGGAACAGTTAAAGCGCTTAAAGTAAACGTAAGTGAAGTTGGAGAAAAAACTCAATTATCAATAAGACCGGAGAGAGTTTCAATTGACTCAAGTAATAATAGCTTAAATTCATTTGAAGGAAAAATCGAAGAACTAATTTATCTTGGAGACCATATAAGAGCTAGGTTAGATGTTTGTGGCAATAATGAATTCATTGTCAAAGTACCAAATGAAGGAAGCTTTAATCATAAAGAAGGTGATACTTTAAATTTAAGTTGGAACTCTGAAGATGTTAGAGCTTTGGATATCTAGATTTATTTCCCAGAATACTGCGACTTTTTTTTATTTTTAAGCCTTTTTTTTCATCAAGCTACATGTTATTACGGCATCATTACAGACATAATCTTAAGATTAGTTAACTAAAAAAATAGGAGGATATATATGTCTAAATTTTTAAAAGCCTTCTTATTCGCATCAGTAATTTTTGCGCCATTTGCAGCTAGTGCTGTAACTGTCGCATCTTGGGGTGGTGCCTATACAGAAAGTCAACAAAAAGCATATGCTGACACATATTCTGATCCTAGCTCAATTGTATTCGAAAACTACAACGGAGGTTTAGGAGAAGTTAGAGCTCAAGTAGAGAGTGGAAGCGTAACATGGGATCTAGTTGATGTATTACCTGGTGATGCAATCACTGGTTGTGACGAAGGATTATTCGAAGATATTTCTGACGAGATTGCAGCTAATGCTGCTCCTGGTCCAGACGGTGAGTCAATGGCAGAGGATATGGAAAATAACGGACTTGAGTATCACTCAGGTTGGGATTGTTGTGTTCCACAAATTTTCTGGACTTACGTAGTATTCTATGATCCAGATGCTTTCCCAGGTGAAAAACCTGATAGCATGGCTGATTTCTTTGATGTGGAAAAATTTCCAGGTAAAAGAGGTATTCATACATGGGCTACCGGTATAATTGAAAAAGCGATGGTTGCAGATGGTGTAGAACCAAATGCAGTACCTACAGTTTTAGAAAAACAAACTGGTGCACTTGATAGAGCATTTGAAAAACTTGATACAATTAAAGATCATGTTGTATTCTGGTCTTCAGGTTCAAAACCACTTGAATTGGTAAAAAGTGGTGAGGTTGTAATGGCTATTGCTTATAACGGACGTGTAGGTGCAGCTAACCTTGCTGAAGGTGAAAACTTTGAATATATTTGGGAAGGCCAAGTTCTTGACCAAGAATATCTATGTTTAACAACTGGTGCTCCTAACAGAGAAGCTGCTCTTGATTTCATGTGGCACGCTTCAACTCCTGAAGCACAAGCTGAGCAAGCAAAGTATATTACTTATGGACCAATGAGAGCTTCTGGTATTCCAATCATTGTAAATAATGAACCATGGGGACCAGGTGGTGTAGATATCATGCCTCATATGCCTAACACTCCAGAGCGTTTAGCAGTTTCAATCGTAAGTGATCCACAGTGGTGGTCAGATAACGGTGCAGAAATTAATGAACGTTATGCAGCTTGGATGGGTAACTAAGCTTGATATATTAACTACAATAATTTAATTTAAAGGCGAGATTTATCTCGCCTTTTTAATTTAGGAGGTTTTATTTCTAGTGCAGAATTACTAACGACGGATGGTGTTCCATTAAAACAAAGTCTAAAAAAGGCTGAGCGAAGAAATAAAATCAGAGCTTTTTTATTAGTTTTTCCTCTATTGCTTTTTATTATTGTTACATTTGTAATGCCTATAGGGGATATGCTTCTTAGAAGTGTCGATGATAGTCAAATAAATACTGTTTTTCCAAATACATTCGAAGAATATAAAAAATGGGACAAGGAAAAAGATGAGCTACCTCCAGAGGAAGTTTACAGAGCTTTATTCGAAGAACTTGCTTATGGTGATAAAATCCAAGTTGGCAGAGCATTAACAAGAATGAATTATTCTAAGTCGGGATGGAAAAGTCTAATTAAAAAAACATCCAGAGCAATAAAAAAAGCAGTTAAAAAGGATGAATTACCTGACAATTATAAAGACTTTTTAATAGAGGCCAATGAAAAATGGGCAGATCCAACTTATTGGTATGCAATGGGTCAAATGGTAAATAATCAAACATCAATCTATTATTGGAATGCAATAGATCGAACATTTGATCAAGAACTAAATGTTGTTCAACAAGAAGAAGATAGAAGGGTTTATGTTCAAACATGGTTAAAAACATTAAAAGTTAGTATTTACGTAACAGTTTTTTGTTTAATTCTCGGATTTCCTGTTGCGCACTTATTAGCCAATTTACCATTAAGATATAGTAATCTTCTCATGATATTTGTTTTACTTCCATTTTGGACTTCTTTACTTGTTAGAACAACTGCCTGGATAGTAATGCTTCAACAAAAAGGTGTTATTAATGGTGTTTTGGTTTGGTTAGGAATACTTAGTGATGATGGAAGAATAGCTATGGTTTATAATGAAACTGGAACACTCATAGCAATGACTCAAATATTATTACCTTTTATGATACTTCCCCTTTATAGTGTAATGAGAGTAATTCCTAAAAGCCATATGAGAGCTGCACAAAATTTAGGTGCAAAACCAGCTATGGCTTTTTGGAGAGTTTATCTTCCTCAGACCATACCAGGTATGAGTGCAGGTGGATTGTTGGTTTTTGTTTTGGCAATTGGATATTTTATTACTCCTGAATTAGTTGGAGGTAAAGATGGTAAGTTAATTGGCAGTTGGATTGCATATCATCTTAAAACAACCCTTAACTGGGGATTAACAGCAGCACTGGGAGCAATTCTCCTTGGCTTTATGTTAATATTTTATTGGCTTTATAATAAAATTGTTGGCATAGATAATATTAAACTAGGATAAATATGGCATTACCAACTTACGCAACTCCAATTCAAAGAACTTATTATTATGCTTATTTATTTTTTTGTGCTGTTGTGTTCTTTTTTTTAGTTGCACCACTAATAGCAATTGTACCAATATCATTCAGTGTCTCACCATTCATGGTATTTACAGAAGGTATGTTAGCATGGCCTCCTGATCCTGAAGCCTGGTCTTTAAGATGGTACAGAAATATGATTGGAGATTGCAGTGCTGAAGTTGTTTCTTCAACTGTACCTTGTTCAACAAAATGGATGAAGGGAACTGTTAATAGTTTTTATATTGGAATTATTGCCACTTTCATAGCAACTGTTCTTGGTACAATGGCAGCATTGGGGTTAAGCAGACCTCATATGCCTTACAAAGCACTTATAATGTCAATACTAATTTCACCAATGATTGTTCCATTAATAATAACTGCTGCTGGAATGTTTTTTTTCTATGCACGAATTAATCTCGTGTATACTTTTACCGGTGTAATATTAGCTCATGTAGCATTAGCAACACCTTTTGTTGTAATTACTGTAACTGCCACATTGGTTGGCTTTGACATGAACATGGTTAAAGCAGCTCAAAGTTTAGGCGCAAAACCAATGAGAACATTCTTTAAAGTCATTATGCCCTTAATCTTACCAGGAATTATTTCAGGAGCTTTATTTGCATTTATCACCTCTTTTGATGAAGTTGTAATTGTAATGTTTATGGCAAGTATTGATCAGCTTACAATACCAAAACAAATGTGGGCTGGTATACGTCAAGAAATTAGTCCAGTAATTTTATGTATGGCAACATGTTTAGTTATACTTTCAATTGTTCTATTAACGACAGTAGAATTACTAAGAAGGAGAGCTGAAAGACTACGCGGTATTAAAGCTAGATAAAAAAAGTGAAAAATATTGCTGTCGTCGGAGCTGGAATAGTAGGTATCTGTTGTGCTTATTTTTTAAAAAAATCTGGATTAAGAGTAACTCTTATTGATAGAGAAGATCCCGGTACAATGACAAGTTTTGGTCACGCATGTAGTTTTGCTGATTACGCTAATGTACCTGTGAATTATCCTGGATTGATTTGGGATATACCTAAAATGCTTCTAAAAAAAGATGGTCCTTTGGCAGTTGATTTTTTTTATATTGTTAAACATTTACCATGGGCATTAAGTTTCTTAAAGAATTGTAAAAAAGAAAAAGTTGATGAAATAGCTAGCTCACTTACAAACTTATTAAAACATTCTCAGATATCTTATGATGAAATATTTAAAGAAGTTAATGTTCAAGAGTATATTAGCCATGAAGAGAATTTATATTTATTTGATACTAAAAAATCTTTAGACGATTATGAGTATGCCAATATCATTAGAAAAAATAATAGAGTTAAGGTTAGAAATTTAAACAAAGAGCAAGTTAAAGAATTGGAACCAAATATTGCTGATGTTTATTATGCAGGCCAATTATTTACTGGCTCAAGGCATACAACAAATCCTTTAGCGATAAGTACTAAAATTTTTGAAAAGTTTTTAGATTTAGGAGGTATTTATATAAAGCAAAATGTAAATAACCTTATTCAGAAAGAAAAAAGTATAGAATTATCTCTAGGAACTCAAAGAATTAATTTTGATAAAATAATTGTTTGTGCAGGTGCTTGGTCAAATGAAATTGCGAAAATGATTGGCGATAAATTTCCATTAGATACCGAAAGGGGTTACCATATTTTATTTGAAACAGATGAAAAACTAATAAAGCGTCCAGTTGCTTGGTCAGAATCTGGATTTTATTTAATACAAATTCATGATGGTGTAAGAGCAGCGGGAACTGTTGAGATAGCAGGATTAAATAAATCGCCAAATAGTTCACGAATTGAAATGATTGAAAGACAATCAAGAAAAGTACTTCCTCAATTAGGTAATGTGAAATCTACTTGGATGGGTAGAAGACCTACTTTGCCTGACTCTTTACCAATAATTGGAAAATCTCAAAAAAATAATAATGTAATATATGCCTTCGGTCATCAGCATATTGGTTGGACATTAGGTGCGGTTACAGGGAAAATAATTGATAGTTTATCGCGAGACCATATACCAAATATTGATATTAGTGCATATTCTCCATCTAGATTCTAGCTTAAATTATTGCAACTAAGGCAATATTAGTGATAATATATGTTAACGATACATAACTCAGCGTAAAGTCATTACGAAAGTGGGATCGGTCGTAACTTAATATAAATTTTATTATAATGAAATTTGAAAACGAAGAAGAACTAATAAATCTTATGAATGATAATAAGTATGGTTTATCATCTGGAGTTTATACAAAAGATTTAGGAAGAGGAATGAGAGTTTCAAAAGCAATCAGGGCTGGTATAGTATTTGTAAATACTTATCGATTAATTTCACCAATGGTTCCATTTGGTGGTATGAAAGATAGCGGATATGACAAAGAGGCAGGTCAGGAGTCGATAAAAGAATACACAAGAGTTAAGACTACTTGGTTTAATACTTCTCAAAAACCAATGAGTGATCCTTTTACTATGGGCTAAGAATATTAGCTTAAGCTAATACCTACATTCTTAACTTGAAGATACGATTTTAATCCATCTATACCTTTTTCACGACTATACCCAGATTGTTTATAGCCTCCAAAGGGAGTCGCGTGATTTCCTGTAAACCATTTATTGACATAAACTTGTCCAGCTTCTAACTTGCTAGCTGTCCACGAAGCTTTTTTCAGATCTTTGGTGAATACACCTGCCCCTAAACCATAATCTGTATCATTGGCAATTTTTATTGCTTCCTCTTGATCCTCATATTCAAGAACAGATAATACTGGTCCAAATATTTCTTCTCTAGCAACTGTCATATCTTGTTTGACATTATTTAGAATTGTTGGCTCCATAAAATATCCATCACGTTCAACTCTTTTACCACCATGAGCTGCTACTGCTCCTTCTTGAATTCCAGATCTAGCATAGCCTTCAACTTTTTGAAGTTGGTTTTCAGATATTACAGGAGTTAGATCAGTGTCTTTTTCGATACCTGGACCAATTTTTAGTGACTTACTTAAATCAACTAATTTATCTACCACTTCATCTTTAATAGATTTGTGAACAACTAATCTAGACATAGCGGTACATATTTGACCAGCTACTCCAAAAATTCCGTGTCTAGCACTGTAAAGAATATCATCGATATTTGCATCTGGGTATACAATTCCTGCTGACTTACCTCCTAATTCTACTACAGCTGGAATTGCTTTGTCAGCACATGCATGAAGAATTTTTTTACCTGTTGCTACTGATCCGGTAAAGACAACATGATTAACATCTTCGTGAGATACTAAATACGATCCAGCTTCGTTTCCATAACCACATATTATATTTATTAATCCATTAGGAACTTCAGCATTTATTAAAGCTTTAGCAAAAACTGTAGCAGATAAAGGAGTTAACTCCGCTGTTTTTATTATAGTCGAGTTACCAGTAGCAAATGAACATGATAATGATCTTCCAATCATAGATAATGGATAATTCCATGGAACAATATGTGCTGAAACACCAAATGGTTCTAAAACTGTATAATCAAAAACATTTGTTGAAACTGGAATAGTTTTACCTTCAAGCTTGTCAGTGAGACCAGCATAATAATCAAACATATCTGCAACATCATTAAATTCTTTCACTGCTGCACCTAAAGTTTTACCATTTTCATAACAAAGAAGCTCACCACCTTCTTTAGCAATCTTTCTAGTTTCATCAGCAATTCTTCGCATCAGTTTTGCTCTAGCTAACAAAGGCATGTCAACAAGCACTCTACTTTCAAAAGATCTTCTCGCAGCATCAACTGCAAGATCTACTTCATTTTTATTTGCACAACTTATTTCGCCAATAATCTTACCATTAGCTGGATCATCAACTTTGATTGTTTCTTTTGATTCACTTTCTATCCACTTACCATCTATAAAATTTTTGTATTGATCCATATTTCTTACTTTATATTTTAGTTATTTAAGTATAATTCTTTATCACTTTGAAAAGAATAATGATAGGCTTAATCAATAATAATTAATAATGACTATTACATTTAACAATTTAAAGAAAAAAATACAAACTAAAGAAATAGATACGGTACTTGTGTGTGTTTCAGATATGCAAGGTAGATTAAATGGAAAAAGAGTAACTGGAAAAGCATTTATAGATTACATTTATAAAGAAACACATATGTGTGACTATCTCTACACAGTAGATATGGATATGTTTACTGTACCAGGATATAAATCTTCATCCTGGGATACTGGTTATGGCGACATGACTGTAATACCTGATTTAAAAACAATTAAAATTGCTCATTGGTTAGAAAAAACAGCAATAGTTTTGTGTGATTGTCTGGATCATAATGGCAAAAAACCACTTGAGCACTCAACAAGGCAAATACTAAAAGATGTATTAAAAAAAGCAGATGATATGGGTTTTGTTTCTATGGTTGGCTCAGAGCTAGAGTTTTTTTTATTTAATCAAACTTATGAAGAAATACATAAAAAAAATTATACCAATTTTAAAGAATCATCATGGTACATAGAAGATTATATGATTTTTCAAACCACTAAAGAAGAAGATGTAATGCGTGAGTTAAGAAATTCTCTTTTAGAGTCAGGTATTTATGTAGAGTGTTCTAAAGGTGAAGCTGCTCCAGGTCAGGAAGAAATTAATGTTGTTTTTACAGATGCATTAAATATGGCCGACAATCATATTCTTATTAAAAATGCTGCAAAAGAAATTGCATTTAAAAATAACAAAGCAATTACATTTATGGCAAAGTACAACAAAGATGTTTGTGGAAGTTCTTGTCATATTCACAACTCACTTTTTGATAAAAAAACAAAAAAAAATATTTTTTATAATTCAAAAGATAAATATGGGATGTCTGATATTTTCAAAAGTTATGTTGCTGGACAAATTAAATTTCTTTCAGATATTTCAATTTTTTTAGCTCCAAATATTAATTCATATAAAAGATTCCAAGAGGGATCTTTTGCACCAACTAAATCAGTTTGGGGTATAGATAATAGAACAGCTGGCTTTAGGTTGGCAGGTCACGGTTCATCAATTAGAATTGAATGCAGAGTGCCTGGTGCAGATGTAAATCCTTATTTAGCTTTTGCATCACTAGTTGGTGCTGGATTATATGGAATTAAGAATAAACTAAAGTTAGAAAATCCATATACTGGAAATATTTATGAGAAAAAAGTTAATGAAGTTCCAAACACACTAAATGAAGCAATTCAACTTGCAAAAAAATCAAAATTATTGAAAGAAATATTTAGTAAAGAAGTTTTAGAACATTATATTCATGCAGCTGAATGGGAACAAAAAGATTATGATTCTTCTGTAAATGATTGGCAGCTTAGAAGATATTTTGAGAGAGGTTAACTATTTATGATTAAAACAGTTACCCCAATAGATAATTCAATACTTGTTGAAAGAAATTTTGCATCCAATTCTGAAGTAGAAAATGTATTAGAAAGTTCTTTAATAGCAAGAAAAGATTGGAGTAATACTTCTTTAGCTGAGAGAAAAACTCTAATAGAAAAATTTGTTGATAGTTTTTTATCAAACCAACAAGAAGTAGTTGAGACTTTATGTAGACAAATTGGCAGACCTATAAGTCAATGCCCTGGTGAGATGCGTGGATTTGAAGAAAGAGCAAAGTTCATGATAAATAATTCAGATAAAGCATTAGAAAATGTAACATCAAAAAAAGATAATGAATTTGATAATTTTATAAAGAAGGAACCTTTAGGGACAATATTTGTAATTGCTCCTTGGAATTATCCATTTAACACTTCAGTTAATTCAATAGTACCGAGTTTACTTGCAGGTAATGCAGTTATACTTAAACATTCATCTCAGACTCCACTTTGTGCTGAACAGTTATTTGAAGCTGCTAAAAAAGCAAATCTACCCAATAATATTTTTCAATTTTTACATTTAGATCATTCAACAACTTCTAAAGTAATATCAGATACCAGAATAAATCATGTTTTATTCACTGGGTCAGTAAGTGGAGGCAGAGAAATAAAAAAGTCAATAGGTACACGATTTATAAATGCTGGATTAGAACTTGGTGGAAAAGACCCCGCTTATGTGAGAAGTGATTGTAATATTAATCATGCTATTGAAAATTTAGTTGATGGATCATACTTTAATTCTGGTCAATCTTGTTGTGGTATTGAAAGAATTTATGTTGATGAAAAGATATACGATCAATTTATAGAGGGATTTAAAAACACTACTGAAAAATATATTTTAGGAAATCCATTAGAAAAAGAGACTAATTTAGGTCCAGTTGTAAAATTAAAAGCGGCAAAATATATTCGATCACAAGTTTCAAAAGCAATTAATTTAGGGGGAAAAAATATTGTTAATGAAAAAATTTTCAAAATGGATGATGGCTCCAATTGCTATGTAGGGCCTTCAGCTTTGGTAGATGTTGATCATTCAATGGAATTTATGAAAGAAGAAACATTTGGCCCAACAGTTGGTATAATGAAAGTTTCTAATGAAAAGGAAGCAATACAACTTATGAATGATAGTGATTATGGATTAACTGCAAGTGTTTGGACTTCAGACACAGAATTTGCAAAAGATATGGGGTCAAAAATTGAAACTGGAACATTTTTTATGAATAGATGTGATTATCTTGATCCAGGTCTTGCATGGACTGGAGTTAAAGATACTGGTATTGGTGTAACACTATCAGTTTTAGGTTTTGATCATCTAACTAGAGCAAAAAGTTATCACATAAGGACAATCTAATGGAAATTGAAAATATAAACTGGAATTATCCAACAAAAATGTGGTTTGGTTTAAACAGAATAAAAGATATCCAAAAAGCATGTAATGATTTAAACATGAAAAATCCTTTAATAGTTACTGATCCAGGTATTTTACAAACTGATATAATAAATAAAATTAATAATTCTTTAAATCAATCAACAGATATATTTAGCAATGTAAAATCAAATCCTACAGGTCAAAATGTGGAAGATGGTGTTACGCAATTCAACCAAAATAATCACGATGGTGTTATTGCGGTAGGGGGTGGATCTGGGATGGACACTGGAAAAGGTATTGCTTTTATGTCTAAACAAGAAAGACCATTATGGGATTTTGAAGATATTGGTGACTGGTGGACTCGTGCAAATAGTGATGTAATATTTCCGATAATAGCTGTACCTACTACAGCAGGAACTGGTTCAGAAACAGGACGAGCTTCAGTTTTTACTAATGAGGTTACAAAAGAAAAAAAAATCATTTTTCATCCTAAAATGCTTCCTTCAATTGTTATACTAGATCCTGATCTAACTATTCCTTTACCCCCTTCTTTAACTGCTTTTACTGGAATGGATGCATTGGCACACTGTCTTGAGGCCTATTCATCTGTTATTTTTCATCCATTATCACAAGGAATAGCTTTAGAAGGAATGAAAATAATCAAAGATAATTTATTTGCAGCTTACAAAGATGGTAATAATATAAGAGCTAGGGCAAATATGCTTGCAAGTTCATCTATGGGCTCGATAGCATTTCAAAAAGGTTTAGGAGCGATACATTCACTCAGTCATCCTATTGGTGCAATTTATAATACGCATCACGGTTTAACAAATGCAGTATTTATGCCCTATGTTCTAATTAGAAATAAAGAAGCAATTGAAAATAAGATAGTAGATCTTTCGAGATATTTAAATTTATCAAATCCATCATTCAATTCTTTTTTAGATTGGATACTAGATTTGAGAAAGTTATTATCTATTCCGCATACTTTAAAAGAATTAATTGATGACGATTCTAATTTTGAAAAAATGAGTGTTATGGCTTTAAACGATCCTTCTACTGGCTCAAATCCAATAAAATTAAATCAAGACGATTTTTTAAAACTTTATCAACATTCTTTTGAGGGTATACTCTAAAATTACGATGATAAATAAAAGAAAAATTGGCAATACCAATATTGAAGTATCTGAGCTTGGTTTTGGATGCGCACCCTTAGGTGGTTGGCCAGTAGCTGTAAGTGATCAGGACGCCAATCTCTCTCTTGAAACTGCTTGGATTAAAGGAATAAGGTATTTTGATACAGCACCACTTTATGGATCTGGAATGTCTGAAAAAAGATTAGGTAATTTTTTACAAAAACAAAAAAGAGAAGACTTTGTTATTTCAACAAAAGTAGGAAGGCTGATTGTTGATACTAAAAAATCTAAAGCTGTAGAAAAATTCATTGGCTCTCCTCAAGATAAAGACTCAGTATTCAATTTTACCTATGATGGTGCTATGCAATCAATTGAAGATAGTCTTAAAAGATTGGGTTTAGATAAAATAGATATTCTTTATCTTCATGATCCTGATAATCATCCAGACCATTTTGAAGATGCAAAAAAAGGCGCTGTAAAAGCCATGATACAGTTAAGAGATGAAGGTGTTGTAAAAGCAATAGGTTGTGGAATGAATCAAAATGAAATGCTTATTGAATTTGCAAAAGAAGGCTGTTTTGATTGTTTTTTATTAGCTGGCCGGTATACTTTAATAGATCAAACAAGCTTAGATGAACTAATTCCAGTATGTCAGAAAAATAATATTTCTTTAGTATTAGGTGGTGTTTTTAATAGTGGTATTTTAATTGATCCTAGTCCAAATACATATTTTGATTACTCCAAACTAGATAATAATTGGAACAAGAACTTGACTGAAAGTTTAGTTAGAAAGCCAAAAAATTTTGAAACCGCTGAATATTGGCTTCAAAAAGCATATAAATTAAGAGATGCATGTAATAAATTTTCATTGGAACTAAAACAAGCTGCTATTCAATTTCCATATGATAATTCTATTGTATCATCTTGTTTACTCGGTATGACTTCATCGACTCAGGTCAATGAAAATATTGAATTATACAATAAAAAAATAGATAAGGAATTCTGGGAATATTTAAAGGAAAATAACTTAATAAGAAATTAATTTTTAAATAAATAAAATTACAACGTAGGATCAATTATCCATGGATTGAATTCGTCATCACCATATTCATTAATTTCACTTTTTGACTTTTCACCTGAAGCTACTGATATAACTTTATTAAATATTTCTTTTCCCACTTCCTCTATGGATTTTTCACTATCCATTATAGTACCAGCATTTATGTCCATATCTTCCTCTAGTTTATTAAACATATTAGTATTAGTAGCTATCTTTATACTAGGGGCTGGTTTAAATCCAAAGCATGAGCCTCGTCCAGTGGTAAAACATATAACATTGGCACCAGATGCAACTTGTCCCGTTACTGATACTGGATCATATCCAGGGCTATTCATAAAATTAAAACCTTTATATTTTATTCTTTCCGCATAATCTAAGACATCAACCATATTTTTAGTTCCACTTTTTGACACTGCTCCAAGAGCTTTTTCGAGTATAGTAGTCAAACCACCCTTTTTATTTCCTGGAGAGGGATTGTTATCTAGTGCGCTATTGCTTTTCCTTAAATGATCTTTCCACCAATCAATTTGTTTTTCAATTTTTTCAATATTTAATTTGTTTGTTGATCTTTCATACAACAAATGTTCTGCACCATAGATTTCTGGAGTTTCTGATAATATTGATGATCCTCCACAATCAATTAATAAATCAGATGCAAATCCAAGTGCAGGATTTGCAGTAATTCCAGAATATGAATCGGATCCACCACACTGCAAAGCAAGAGTTAATTCTGATACTGGTATGTTAGTTCTTTTTATCTTATTAATTTTTTCAAGTTGATCAATAATATTAATAGATACTTTATTTACTATTTCTTTTGTACCACCTTCATCTTGAATGTTTAAATATTCTACATTTCTATTTATTTGATCATTATTGTATAATGATATCTGAGCACACTCACATCCTAAGCCAATTACATAAACTTTAGCAAAATTAGGATGGATTTTGAAACCTTCTATAGTTCTATTAAATACATTCATACCATAACTTGTAGTATTCATTCCACATCCAGAAGAGTGCTTTAAACAAACTGCACCATCAATATTTTTAAAATTTAATTCTTTAAGTTTTAAATTTACTTTGTTAGCAATTTTTTTTACAACTGTTGCAGAACAATTTACTGTACTAATTAAACCAATATAATTTCTAGTTCCTGATGCACCATTTTCTCTTTTATAACCATTAAAAAATAATTCATTATTAATATTATTTGATATTTGGTGATCAAAATCATTTTTATAATTTCTTTCAAATTCAGAAAAAGATAAATTATGAGAATGAACATGCTCACCCTGCATTATATTTGTAAGAGAAATTCCTATTATTTGACCATATCTAAAAATAAATTCTCCCTTTTTAATATTTTTTGTTGAAATTTTATGACCATAAGGAACTTTAGTTTTTGATTTTATTCCGATATTTAAATCTACATTTTCTGGAATATCCATTGGTGCAATACCAATATTATCTTTTTCATTTAATTTTATTATGTTAAACATTCTTTTAATAATTATCATAAAATTAGAATAAATATAATATTATTCATGGAAGAATTTGCAATTTACCCTTCACTAGAAAACAAAGTTGTTCTAATTACAGGAGGCGCTTCAGGAATAGGAGAAAATATTGTTGAACATTTTATTACACAAAAGTCAAAAGTAGCATTTTTGGATATTGAAGAAAAACTAGGAAGTGATTTAGTCACAAAGTTAGAAAAAAAATATAATTTAAAAGCAACTTTTATTAAATGTAATCTTAAAAAAATAGATGAACTTAAAAAATCAATAAAATTAATAAGAGAAAAATTAGGACCCATTAGTATACTAATCAATAATGCAGCTAATGATGAAAGACATAATTTAGATAGTGTAACGCCCGAATATTGGGATGATAGAATGAATATAAACTTAAAACACTATTTTTTTGCAACTCAAGCTGTCTATAAAGATATGAAAGAAATGGGTACTGGTACTATAGTAAATATAGGTAGTTTTTCATGGATGTTGGCTCAAGGAGGAATGCCAGGTTACACTACAGCTAAATCTGCAATTATGGGGCTAACTAGAACACTTGCTAGAGATCTTGGTGAGTTTAATATAAGAGTTAATTGTGTTGTTCCAGGATGGATTATTACTGAAAGACAAAAAAGAATGTGGCTTACTCCTGAAATTGAAAAGAAACAATTAGAACGTCAATGTATTAAAAGAATGTTGGTACCTGATGATATTTCCAAGGCTGTTTTATTCTTTGCATCAGATCAAAGTTCAGGCTGCACTGCTCAAAATTACATTGTTGATGGTGGAATAGTAAATTAATGGCAAAAAAAGAAAAAATTGCCTTTGGTAAATTGAATTTATTACGAAATGATATCTTAAATAACAATAAAAAAATTAGAATTGGTTTTATTGGGGGTGGGCCAAGCTCATTTATTGGATATACTCATAGATTGGCAGCAAGATTTGATAATAGATTTGAATTTAAAGCAGGAATATTTTCAAAAAATATAAAAAAATCTAAAAATTTTGGTTCTTCTTTAGGCTTAGATCATGAAAGATGTTACGAGAACTATAATAAAATGGCTTTAATAGAATCACAAAGGAAAGATGGAATTCAGGCTTTAGGTATTATGACTCCCGCAGGTGATCATCTTAAAATAGCAAAGCCGTTTATTGAAAAAGGTATTCACATTATTTGTGACAAACCATTAACAGCTACTATTTCTGATGCAGAAGAATTAAAAAAACTAGTGCATAAAAATAAAATTATTTTTGCATTAACTCATAATTATTCAGCATATCCAATGTTGCGTGAAGCAAAAAAAATTGTAACTTCAGGTAAGATAGGCAAGGTAAACTTAGTTAATGTAGAATATCCTCAAGGTTATACTGCTGGTATTAAAAAAAAGGATGAGAGGAAAATTTTAAAATGGCGATTAGATAAAAATATCTCAGGACCTTCAATGATACTATCAGAAATTGGAACACACGCATATCATTTATTAAGATATGTAACAGAATTAGAGGTAAAAGAATTGGCTGCAGAAGTAAACACCCTTTCAAAAGAATTAACTGTTGATGATAATGCATTTGTTTTACTTAGACTAAATAACAATGCAAGAGGTGCAATTTGGGTTTCATCAGCTGCTACTGGAGGAGAAAATGGACTAAAAATAAGAGTTTATGGAACCAAAGGTGCAGTTGAGTGGTTTCAGGATGATCCAAATAATTTAAAATTTACTGAATTAGATAAACCCACAAAAATAATCACTAGAGCAAGTAAAGGCGTTTCTAATTTTTCTTTAACATCATCAAGGCTCGCTGCAGGACACCCTGAGGGTTTTTTTGAAGCATTTGCAAATATTTATACTGAATTTGCTGACATCATTAATATGCAATCTAAAAAAAATATTGTACCATCTTACCCAACAATTGATGATGGTGTTAAAGGGATAAAATTTATTTTTGCAGCAAAGAAATCCTCAAAATTAAATTCAAAATGGATAAAGATCTAACATTATTTCTTGATTTTATTAATCTAAACTGCTCTAAATAGTTATGCTAAAATTTGCTCTAATTGGTGCTGGAAGAATAGGAAAAATGCATTCTGAAATTATAAATTCAAATCCTGAAACTGAGTTAAAATTTGTTTATGATTTAAATAGAGAAATTGCAATAAATGTTGCAAGCCTATCTAAAGCGGAGGTGGTAAATAATCCAGAGGAGGCAATTAATTCAAATACAACAGATGCTGTTTTAATTGCATCTGCTACACCAACACATATAGAATTTATTAAAATGGCGGCAAACGCAGGTAAACCTGTATTATGTGAAAAACCAATTGATTTGGATATAATTAAAGTTAATAAATGTAGAGAAGAGTTGAAAGGTATAAAATCTCAAATTCAAATAGGCTTTAATCGAAGATTTGATCTTAGTCATAGCAAAGCACAGCAAGCAAGATTAAAAAAAGAAATTGGAGAGCTTGAGATGATTATAATTACAAGTCGTGACCCAGCAGCACCTGGATTGGATTATTTAAAAGCTTGTGGAGGCTTCTTCAGAGATACAACAATTCATGATTTCGATCTTTCAAGATTTATATTAGGGGAAGATCCTATTGTTGAAGTATCGGCATTTGGTGAAAATTTATTTGATGCTAATGTAAAAACTGCAGAAGATTTTGATACGGCAATGTTTATTTTAAAATCTAAATCAGGCGTACTAATACATATAAATAATTCAAGAAGAGCTGTTTATGGGTATGATCAAAGAGTTGAAGTATTTGGTAGCAAAGGTATGGTCATTTCAAATAATCAAACTCCAAATTCTACTGAACGTTATACTTCCTCCACAACAAGCTCTAAAGATCCAATACATTTCTTTTTTATTGAGAGATATCAACAAGCTTATAAAGATCAGTTAAATAGCTTCATTGAAACTGTAAAAACAAATTCAAAACCTAAAGTTACTTTTGAAGATGGTAGAAAAGCTCTAATTATAGCTAACGCTGCTTATGAGTCATACAAAAATAAAAGAACAGTAGAAATCAAATATGATTAATAAAAAAAATAATGAAAATTTGTATTCACAATTTAAAGATAAAATCATTGTTGTAACTGGAAGCACTCAGGGAAGTGGAGCTGAGACTGCAAGATTGTTAGCAAAACGAGGAGCAAAAGGAATTACTATTTGTGGTAGAAATGAAAAAAAAGGAAAACAGGTTAAAAAAGAAATAGAAAAAATAGGTACTGAGTGTATTTATGTTAAGGCAGATTTAGAAAATTTAAAAGATTGTAAAAAAATAATTTCTAGAACCGATAAGAAATTTGGGACAATTAATTCTTTAATTAATTCAGCTGCATTTACTGAAAGAGGAACAATACTGAGTACAACTCAAAAGAATTATGAAAAAATGTTTAATATTAATACTAGGGCTCCTTTTTTTTTAATGCAGGATACTATTAAAATTATGATGAGAGATAAAGTTAAAGGTACAATAGCTCATGTTTTGTCAGTTGCTGCATATAGTGGCATGCCTTTTTTAGCAGCATACAGTCCATCAAAAGCTGCACTTGGAATTATGATTAAAAATACTGCAAATGCAGTGTCAGGACACCAAATTAGAGTAAATGGTATTAACCTTGGATGGACTGATACGCCATCTGAAGATTATATTCAAAAGAAATTTCATAATGCTAAAAATGATTGGTTAAAAAAAATAGAAAAAAAAGTTCCATTCAAAAGATTAAATAAACCAATTGATGTTGCTAAAATGTTAGCTTTTCTATGTTCTGAAGAATCTGGTTTAATGACTGGAAGCCTAATTGATTTTGATCAAACTGTGGTTGGATGGCACTCATACTCTGCTTATGATACAAATATTTTAGACGACTCATTACTTGGGGAGTAGCTAGTTATATTTTTAATTATTTTTTAACTAATAAAACCAAGCTTTTTCTTTTGCAAGTCAGACCATGCTACTAGTAATCTATCTGCAGTAAGACCAATAAAAGCAACGCAAAGCCCTATGATAAGACCTTTTCCGCCATCAGCAAAAGTTAATGCTCTAAAAATCTCCTGAGATAGATCAACTGTACCAATAAAACCTGCAATCATAACCATAAATAATGCAAACATTAGTGTTTGATTAAGCCCAAGTAAAATTTCGGGAAATGCTAATGGCATTTTTACTTTCCATAACATTTGTCTCTCAGTGCAACCTGAAGTAATTGATGCCTCTATTATATGATTTGGAATGTTCCTTAATCCAAAAATTGTATATCTTGTGATAGGTATTGATGAATAAATAACAATAGCAAAAATTGCTGATACGTCACTTATTTGAAAAAGCATTACAGCAGGCAATAAATATATAAATGATGGAAACGTTTGAAATGTATCACAAATATTTTGAACAATTTTTGTTCTTTTATCATTTTTAGAGGCCCAAATTCCAAGAGGTATCCCTATTAAAGCACAGATTACTAAAGAAACACAAACCATATATAAAGTAATTAATGCTCTTACCCAATAACCTGAAGCTGCAATAAAAAAAACGAAGAGCATAACAGTTATTGCTAATCTAAGTTTGCCTAGTCGATAACCAATTAATCCAACAAATGCAATAACTGCAATCCAGGGGAGTGATTGAAATGCAGCTTTTGTAGGCATTAAAATATACACCAGCATAAAATCTCGAAATGCACCTAAGGGATTAAAAAGGGATGTTGTTATAAACTTTATCATTGAGTTTAATTGGCCAGATATAGAGATTGTATATTCGGTTGGTATTCTACTAGCAAAAGGATTAATAAAAGTAAGTATAACAGATCCAAGGATAACTAATATACTTGAGCTAATAAAAGGATGACGTTTGAAAAAATTTCCCTCTTTTAATCTTTCTGGCTCTTTTAATGCCATAGCTTGACTAAATCTATCAAGTGTAATAGCTATAAATACAACTGCAACTCCAATTTCAAATGCTTGTCCAAGTCTCAAATTTTGTAATCTTGCTAAAAGATCGTGACCCAGACCTTTTTGTCCAATAAATGAAGCGATTACAACCATGGCGAGACATTGCATTATAACTTGATTTATACCTAACATAATAGACGATCTTGCTGAAGGTATCTCAACTTTAAATAACATTTGCCATTTTGAACATCCAGCCATGATGCCTGCCTCCTTTATTTCTTGAGATACTCCTTTAAGGCCCAAAATGGTTAATCTTGTCATTGGAGGGAAAGCAAAAATTATTGTTGCTATTACTCCTGCTTTAGATCCTACTCCAAAAAAAATTGCTACAATAATTAAATAAGAGAAATGTGGTAGTGACTGCAGAACATTTAATACTGGCCATAAAGCATCATGAAATCTTTTTCTTTTTGCCGCAACAATACCAAAAAGCAATCCAATAAGAGCTGATAAAGGAGCTGAGACTGCAATTGCAGATAATGTTTCCATAGAAAGCTCATAAATCCCTCTTAAACTAAATAAAGCTAAATAAAAAAAACATGCACCACCTAATAAAGCTAAACGCCATCCTCTAAGATATAAACCATATACAATTGCAAGACCAAAAAGCATTATCCAAGGTAAAGGTTCTATTCCTAAATTTTCAAAACCATTATAAAATATTGCTTCAGTAAAATTTAAAACAGAGTCTATTCCTTTTGAAATAGATCTTGTTAATTCCCTAAATGTAAACAAGCCAAATATTTCATAACTTTTAAGAAATTTAATTCCAGTATTAATCCATCCAACAAAAGGAATCATTCCTTCAATAGATCCACAACCTCCAAGGCAGCTTTTAGGGGGAATAAAAAACCATGAAGGCATTAATGGCTTTATTGCCCATAAAAAACCAAAAGGCACTAAAACAAAAAGAAAATTTTTGTATTTAGAAAAAAATCTAGGCATTATTTTTCAAATAAGATTTTAATAATTTTATCCTTATTAATACTACCAATGATATTATTATTACTGTCAGTAATACTAATATTACTTTCACTTTTTAAAATTTTTGCTGATACATTAATAATTTTTTCACTACCAGATAATCTCATAGAGTATTCGTTTACATCGGACTTGTCTGCTAAACTATTTAGTGTTAATAACTTTGCTCTTGGAATATCTTTTGTAAATTCTGCAACATAATCTGTTGCTGGATTTGTAATTAATTGTTCTGCAGTTCCCACTTGAACAATACCTCCTTCGTACATTATTGCAATTCTGTCTGCAAGTCTAATGGCTTCATCAAAGTCATGAGTTATAAAAACTATGGTTTTATGTAACATTGATTGTAATTTTAAAAACTCATTTTGCATTTCCTTTCTTATAAGAGGGTCTAAGGCAGAAAAAGGTTCATCTAAAAACCAAACCTCAGGTTCAACAGCTAATGATCGTGCAAGACCAACTCTTTGCTGTTGTCCACCAGATAATTCTCTTGGGTAATATTTTTCTCTTCCCTCTAAACCAACCAATTTTATTACTTTTGATGCTCTTTCCTCACGAGTTTCACGGTCAATTCCTTGAACTTCTAGTGGAAATGCAACATTTTGAATTACTGATCTATGAGGTAAAAGTGCAAAATGTTGAAAAACCATTCCCATCTTGTGTCTTCTAATTTCAATAAGTTCTTTTTGTGATAAGTCTGTTAAACTTTTACCTTGAAAAAAAACCTTTCCTTCTGTTGGATCAATTAATTTAGACATGCATCTAAGCAACGTGGATTTTCCTGATCCACTTAAACCCATTATTACCAATATTTCACCTTTATAAACATCTATGTTTGCATCTCTTACAGCTGGAATAAAATTATTTTTTTTTATATTTTCAAGTGATTTGTCTTCACTAGAATTAATAAATTTTTCTGGATTATTGCCATATAATTTCCATACATTTTGACAATTAATAATTTTTTCTGAATTCATATTAATATAATTAATATTATAAAAAAAAACTGGCTGTAAACAACAGCCAGTTTAATATATTTATTTATTTGTTAATTAGCAGCAGCTAGCCAAGAATTTACTGAGTCTTGGTGCTCCTCAATAAATCTATCAGCAGCAGCTGAAATTTCCATTCCATCTGTATCAACATAATTTGCCATTTTGTCTATCATTGGTCCGGAAAAATTCATAACACTTGCAATTGCAAATGCTTTTGGATGATTTTTTTCAAAATCAACGTTTACTCCTGTTTTTAAATAACCATTAGCTGGGTTTCCACAGTCATAAAGTGCATTCGGATTGATTCCCCAAGAAGCATCTTTTGTACAAGCAGGGTCATGAGTTGGAAACTCAATGAATTTACCCTCATACTTTGCACCAATAAAGTTAGGACTCCAGTTAAAAATTACAACAGGTTTATTTTGAGCAACTGCTGCATCTAATTCAGCCCAAATTGCTCCAGCAGAACCAGCATTTTTAACCATAAAGTTCATACCAAGTGCTTCAACCTTTTCAGCATCGTGCTTTAACCAGTCAACTGGTCCACCAATGAATACACCTTTTCCTCCAGAGTCAGCTCTAGCAAATTGATCAGCGCAAGCATTTAATGCTTCCCAATCTGGAAGACCAGGACAAGTTTCTTCAATATAAACTGGATACCACCACTCTTCACGAGTTACTGCATCATGAGTAAGAAGATCTATTACGCCACCAGTAGCTACTGAAGCATCAAAAGATGCACCAAAAGCACCTTCCCAAACTTCATGGACAATGTCAATGTCACCATCAGCCATTGCTTGGTAAACTGTTTGGCTATCAAAAGGAACATACTCTACTTTTTCTCCAGCCATCTCAAAAATTTTTCCTACAACTTCTGCTCCAACTAATTGACTTGACCAGTTGTGAGTTGGTATCATAATAGTACCACTTGAGTTTGCATTAGCAACTCCAGAAATACTTAATGAAACCATTACAGAAATTGTTACAATTATTTTGTTCAAATATTTAAACATATTTCCTCCAGTTAAATATTATTTACGTAAATTATTATTTAATCTAACTCGTAAAAACAGTGTAGGAATTAATTTATTTCACAATGTGAAACAACTTTTTTCTTAAAAATTATTGAATTTTTATTAAATATATGAAGAATTATCTTTATTTTGAAAAAATATGACTAAAGTAGCGATAATTGGTTCAGGACCATGCGGTCTTTCAATGCTAAGGGCGTTCCAGCAAGCAGAAGTAAAAGGAAAAAAAATACCAGAAATTACATGCTATGAAAAACAAGATACATGGGGTGGTTTATGGAATTATAATTGGCGAACTGGAACCGATCAATACGGCGATACAGTTCATAATAGTATGTATAGATATTTGTGGTCTAATGGCCCAAAAGAATGTTTAGAATTTGCAGACTATTCATTTGATGAACATTTTGGAAAGCCAATACCATCTTTCCCACCTAGAGAAGTATTAAGAGATTATATTTTAGGAAGAGTTGAAAGATCAGATGTAAAAAAATATGTTAAATTTAACACAACGGTTGAATATGTTGAGGCTAGTGGAGAGGGTTTTAATTTAATGGCAAGAAATAAGAAAAATAATACATATGAAAATAATTACTTTGATAAAGTAATTGTTGCTAATGGACACTTTTCGGTACCATTTGTTCCTGAGTATGAAGGCATGGACAGTTTTCCCGGTCGCATAATGCATTCACATGATTTTAGGGATGCTGAAGAGTTTAGAGATAAAAATGTAGTAATACTAGGTAGTAGTTACTCGGCGGAAGATGTTTCTCTTCAATGCTATAAGTATGGAGCAAAAACAGTTACGATTGGATATAGAAATAATCCAATGGGATTTAATTGGCCTGAAGGAATGAAAGAAGTACATTATCTAGATAGAATAGATGGAAATAAAGCACTTTTTAAAGATGGAACAGTTCAAGAGATGGACGTTTTAATTTTGTGCTCAGGGTATCTTCATCATTTTCCTTTTTTAGAAGAAGACTTAAAGTTAAAAACACATAATAGGCTATATCCGCCTAGTTTATATAAAGGTGTTGTCTGGGAAAATAATAACAATTTATTTTATTTAGGTATGCAGGATCAGTTTCATACTTTTAATATGTTTGATGCTCAAGCTTGGTTTGTCAGAGATGTTATTTTGAATAAAATTAATCTTCCTTCAAGCGAAAAAATATCACAAGATATTGATAAATGGGTCAAAAGAGAAGAATCTCTTGAAGATCCCTATCAAATGATTGATTTTCAAACTGACTATTGTGTTGATCTTGTAAAGGATACTGATTATCCAAAAATTGATTTTGAATTAATTAAAAAACATTTTTACGATTGGGAGCACGATAAAGAAGATAATATTTTAACATATAGAGATAAGTCTTTTTCATCACCAGTTACTGGCTCAGTTGGCCCAAGCCATCATACAACATGGCTCAAGGCAATGGATGATTCAATGAAGACTTATTTATCAACTAAGTAATTTATGCTTTAACTCTTGATTTGCTTGGATCATAAAAAGGAAAATTGACGACTTTAGCTGCTATTCTTTTCTGATGACCGTCTAATTTGCCTACTTCTACTTCTGTATTTAATTCAGAATATTTCGAGTCAATTCTACACAATGCAATATTTTTATCTAATACAGGAGATAATGTGCCACTTGTTATAATACCTACTTGACCTCTGCCAATATGAACACAGTCTCCATGTTGAGCTATTTCATTACCATTTATTTCTAAGCCTACTAATTTTTTTTGAGGATTATTTTTTCTTTTTATTAGCTCATCTTTACCAATAAAATTTGTTTCTTTAGATTTAAGTGGAACGGTGAAACCTATTCCGGCTTCAAATGGATCAGTTTGATCACTAAACTCATGTCCTGCTAAAATTAGACCGGCTTCAATTCTTAATTTATCTAATGCTTCAAATCCCATTGGAACAATTCCAAATTCTTTCCCTGCTTCCCAAACAGCATCCCAGACATCTACAGCATTCTTTGGGTGACAATATAATTCATATCCCAATTCACCTGTATAACCAGTTCGAGAGACCATTAGGGGTACACCTTTATGATCTCCAATTCTACTAATTGAAAAATGAAACCACTGTAAATCATTTATTTCGGGCTGATTTGGAGCAGTCCAAATAATTTTATTTAATACTTTTCTACTATTTGGACCTTGAACTGAAATATTATGCAGTTGATCTGATGAAGATTTAACCCAAGCTCTCAAATCTAATTTTTTAGAAAGCTCTCTCAACCATTCACCTGAATAATCACTACCACATATCCATCTAAAATTATGTTCAGTCATTCGGTAAAGCGTTCCATCATCAATCATAGTTCCATTTTCATAACACATTGCAGAATAGACAACTTGTCCAATAGATAGTTTCTTTACATTTCTTGTTAATGCAATATTCATTAATTCTTCAGCATCAGGACCAACAATTTCAAATTTTTTTAAAGAAGATAAATCCATCATCACAACATTTTCTCTACATGCTGTATATTCAGATATGGTACCGTGGTTATTATATTTTGCTGGTATCCAATAACCCGCACTTTCCATCATGTCTTTTGTAAGTTTAGAAGTTCTTGAATGAAAACCAGTTTCTTTTGTTAACATAAAATCAGCATCAGCATTTTTCCTATACCCAATAGATTTAGAAAATTTATTTTTTTCACTATATATTCTAACAAAAATATCTGTTGGGTTCCAGTCATTTGCTGGATCAATGTCATCAGGACAACCAGATGAAACACATACTAAATCTTTTTGTGCTTGAAATAATACATAATCGCCTGGTCTTGACCAAGGCATTTCAGAAGTAAATACGTTTGCATCATCTATTCCGGTATTCCAAAATAAATTTACAGCCTGCCATGCATTTCTTTTTTCAATTCCAAATGAATCTAAAGAATAATTAAAATTATCTGAGCAATTTATGTGACCAAAATATCCTTGGTCTTCATATGTTTTTAGAGAACATGCAGTTCCAAAAGTATCATGCCTTCCAATACTATCTTGCATCACTTCTATAAGTGGATCTTGGTTTCTATCGAAAAATTTAGAAGAAAGACCAGGCATAGGATATGAATTACCAATTAAAGACCTTGTAGCAGTTGGATCAATTGAATACTCCCTTCCTTTTTGTAATGCATCACTATCAAATGCATTAAAATCTGAACACTGCCTTCCATACATATCGATTATTTGAATAAAATCACCTTTCTTAACCTCGTAAGAAATTGCAGAACTTCTTTTTACTAAAATCTCATTTTTTACATCAGCTAATGGTTCAGGTAAAAAAGCTTCATCTTTTTGGTTTTTTTTATTTTTTCTTTCAATAAAAATATAAAAATCAGAAGGGGCATCATTAGAATCAATTTCCATATCTTTTCCAGGTGCTGCAAAGATTGCAAATCCATCGTTTTCAATACTTAAATTAACTGAATCATTGCTCAAACTATCTTCATTAAAAATATTTAAAGATTTTAAATTACTTAAATCAAATTTTTTCTTTTTAAGTTTTTCTAAAAAATTAATATAATTTTTTTCTTTAATTTTATTTTTAATAAAGTTTGCTTCATTGTTAAAAGTTTTTGATGTAAGGGAAATACATTTACCATTCTTATCAAAAAAGGTAATTTCACAAACTTGTGATCCTTCAATATTAATTATTTTGATTTTATCATCTTTATATATATCAATACCAATAATACCCATTCCATTTAAATGATATCTTTCAGTATTTTTTGGTAAGCCAGCATTACCAAGAATAATTGGTTTACTATTTCTTATATTAAAATTTTCTAAATTGAGTTCCATATATTTACTTTATTTATTATATATTGAATAATAAAATCTTAATAGATTAAATCGTTATTATTTAAAATTTAAGCTTTTTATAAGCTAGATAAAAATTCTCTAAATTCTGCTCAGTATAATTTTTATAATCAAAATCAATTTTGGATACAATCTCAGCAACCATACTCCACATTGTTTCACGCAGAAGAGATGCTGCTTTAATACAATTGAATTTATGTATTAAGGAATTACCAACTTTTTTTTCAAAATAATTTTCTAACATTATTTTTTCTTGCTGTTTATCAAAATTATTATTTGAGCTTAAGCCCCCTAAATCAAATAGCGGTGTGTTATATCCAGCATATTCCCAATCAACTAAATAGAATTTTTTATTTTTTCTAATAAAATTTGCAGCTAATAAATCATTGTGACCGTAAACTATTTCAAATGGTGAAGATTGATTTTCTATTTCTTCAGATTTAATTAGAAGATCTTTAAGTATTTTTTTATACTTACTTTCATTATTATTTAAAAAATTATTGTAATGTCTGATTACATGAAAAACCCAAAATATTTGAGATACACCCTTTAGTTTTTTTGGAATATCAGTGTGAACTTTTTTTAATAGCTTTACAAGTTCAATTACATTTTCTTGAACATCTCTTTCACTTAAGGTTTTACCTTGAATAAAATCAAAGACTAATAACTTATTATTAGAATAAATTAATTTAGGAGATGCGCCTATATTAGAAGCTGCATTACTAGCATTAATTTCATTTTCCCTCTTAATTAAATGTTCTGGAATTTCATTACAAATTCTAACAAAGTAGTTTTTATTATTTTTTAGTGTAACTTTATAATTTTGGTTGGTGATACCCCCTGTAATTTTGTCAATTTTTTTTATTTTTTTAAAAAATGGTACTTTTTGTATTATTTTTAATTCTCTCTTTTGCATATCCAAATTATTCCATGATTTAATTTAATTAAAAGATAGTTTATTAACAATTAAAAAATTTTATTAATTATGACAAGAAACTATTTAAGTGGATCAATTAAAAAAGCATTAGTAATAATTGAGTGTGTTGGTAAATCTCCTAAACCTCTTAAAGCTAGTCAGGTAGCTTCCATAACTAAATTAGACCGTGCAACTGCATTTCGTATTCTTACATATCTTGTAAGTTTAGGTTATATTTTTAAAGATGTATCAACTAATTTATATTCTTTGGGTCACAAAATATTTGATTTTGGTGATAAATCAGATTTTTTAAAAACTTTAACTACAACGTGTTTTGAAAACATAAAAAAACTTGCTTTTGATACGCAGCATATCACATATCTTGCAGTTCTAGAGGGACCACATATAGTTTATTGTGATAAGGTTGATCCAACTGGGGATGATGCACCAAGATCCTTTAGAATGAGGCAGGATGCTCATAGTACGGCATTGGGTAAGTCTATTTTATCTTTCAAAACTAAAGATGAACTCAAAAATATTTATAAAACTTATTCTCTTTACAAGCACACAAAAAATACAATTACTTCTCTAGATAAACTTATTTTAGAATTAAATAAATCACGGAAGTCAGGTTTCAGTATTAATGAAGCTGAAACATTTGATTATATCCATGGTATAGGTTCTGCAATACTTGACTCACAAGGAAGGGCAATAGCTGGAATCTCAATATCAGGAACAAAAAGCACAATTAACTTAAAAACAATTCCAGATTTGTCAATCAAGGTAATGAATACCGCAAAACAAATTTCTAAAAGGCTTATTAATAATTAGAGATTAAAAGGCTTATCTTTAAATTGTTTCATTTAATGAAACAAATCCTTTCAGCATCAATATCTATAAAATAAATGTTTAAAAAAGGAAGCATAAGAATGTCGATACCATCAAAAGTTGAGTATGCCATTATTGGAGCTGGTATACATGGATTAAGTACGGCTTGGCACCTAGCTGCAAAATTGAAAGCTAAAGGTAAAGGTGATGGGTCTAAAATTTTAGTAATTGATAAAGACAGCATTGCTGCAGGCGCAAGTGGAATTGCATGTGGTGTAATTAGAAATAATTACTATCAGCCTGCGATGAGAGAGTTAATGGCAATGTGTGTTGAGGTTTGGGAAAGTGATGCAAAAAATTTTCACTACCACGATGTAGGATACATGCAAATAAGCCCAGAATGTATGGAAAATGATGTTGCAGAAATTTATGCTCAACAAAAAAATATTGGTTACGACTCTGTATTTATTCAAGGAAAAAAAGAATCAGAACAATACATGAAAAAATATTTTAGTGATTGGCAAGCTCAAGGTATCACTAGTGTTCTTCACGAAAAAAGAGGAGGGTATGCAAATAATACTTCTTCTATCTATGGATTAGCCGACAAAGCGGAAGCAGAAGGAGTGAGAATTCTTACTGGTACAGAAGTTAAAGGTTTTGAATTTGGGTCTAATTCAAATGCAGTTACTGGTATAGAGACTGATAAAGGTTTAATTAAATGTGATCATGTTATAGTTGGAGCAGGGCCATGGGTTAAAAGATTTTGGGATATGATGGATTTACCAAATCAAATTTCAATAAAAAATTCTAAAGGTGAAATGCATAACAATGTTCCAATGTGGCAATACTGGTTTTTAACAGAAGGTGTACTTGGAGTAGAGCCAGGTTTTTTAAAAACAGATGATGATAATATGCCACCAGTTCTTCATGTAGATACTGATGCGCCACTTTATTCTGATGTAGATAAATCACTCATTACTGATGAGCTCTGGGGAATTTATTACAAACCTGATTTTCATTTTAATGGTATTCAAGGTGGTTCATCACCTTACAAGGTTGGTAAGGCTGGAGGAGAAGGTGTATTAGTTGATCCATACGGACCTAAGTCTTCAGAATTCACTTTAGATGATCATTTTGCTCATATGTGGACTTCAGCTTTAGCTCATTGCCACAAAAGATTTGAAGGCAAATCACATTTATTTAAAAAGGGAGCAACTGGTGGATTAGGATGTTTTACTCCTGATTCTTTCCCTATTTTTGATACTTTTAGAGAAAATGTTTACTTGATTGCAGACTCAAATCATGGTTATAAAATGATCGGAGTTGGTAAGCTTGTTGCTGATGAGGTATTGGGGGAAAAAAGTAAACTTCTAGAACCTTTTAGGTTTTCAAGATACGAGCAAGGAAAATTACATCCTACATCTAACAGTCCATTTCCTTGGAGTTAGATTGAATAGGTTGAGAGGGAGGAAGTATGACTGATTTAGAAAAATTTGTTAGCCAGCCTGGTAGAGACAAGCTTGTTAAAGATGTTAGGAAAAAAATTAATGATTTAAAAATTGAATACATTTATTACCAATTTATTTCTGTAACAGGAAGAATTGTTGGTAAAGGTGTTCCAGCTGATCACTGGGAATCAATTGCTGAAAAAGGTTTTCAATTAGTTTATGGTGCTACAGCAAATCTATTCATAGACAGGCATGGCGATTATATAGGTTATGGTCCAGAAGCTTCCGAACTTGTTGGTATTCCTGAACCTGAAACTTTTGTTCAACTACCATGGGATAAAAGAATAGCAAGAGTCTTTGTAACGTGCTTTAGAAATAGAGAAGAAGATGACAATCCAGGAGGACACCTTACATCAGACTGTCGTGGTAATTTAAAAATTTTTCAAGATGAGTTTAAAAACAAACATGGAATGCATTTAAGAGCTGGTACTGAACCTGAAATGATGTGGTTAACAAAAAAAGATAATGGTGAACCTACTGGAGACGGTTTCTCAAGACCTTATTGTTATCACATTGATCAATTTGAATCGTTAAGACCAGTTTATATGAAAGTTATAGAATATTCTCGTGCGATGGGATTAGATGTTATTCAAGGTGATCACGAGGATGCCCCGGGACAATTAGAGCTTAACTTTATGTATGATGAAGTCCTTCGAAATGCAGATAGGCTCTCAACTTACAGACAAATTTGTGCACAAGTTGCAAGAGAATTTAATTTAATAGCATGCTTCATGAGTAAACCATTCATGGGAGTATCCGCGAATGGATGTCATACTAATGTGTCACTTTGGAAAGGTGGAGAATTTAAATCCACTCCTATAGGTAATGATCCACTACCCGGTATGGAGCAAGTATTTACTCATATATCAGGTGGAGAAAATATGTTTATGCCTGATCCAAAAATTGATGCAGTAAAGCCAGGCCCTGTGGGATTAAATAGTATAGCTGGAATGTTAAATCATTTACCAGCATTAACTTGCCTTGGATCACCAACGGTTAATTCCTACAGAAGATTATGGGACACAGGTTTTTGGGCTCCAGTTTATGCAGACTGGGGTTATCAAAATAGAACGTGTAGTGTTCGTGTTTCTGCCCCTGGAAGAGTAGAATACAGATCAGTAGATTCATCTCATAATCCTTATTTACTTGGAGGTGGTATATTAAAAGCATTCGATGATGGTTTAGATAAGAACATGGATCCAGGGGAACCTGAAAAACAAAATATCTATGAAGCAATGAAGGCTGGTAAAAAAGTAGATAAACTTCCATTAACTTTAGGTGAAGCTATAGATAGATTAGATAGTGATGAGATTATTAAATCTGCACTTCCTGATGAAATGCTCAGAGTATTTATGCATTATAAAAAAGATGAATGGGAAAAATTCCTATCTGCTGTAACGCAGTGGGATGTTGATACTTATTTAGATATTTTACCATAGTAGAGAGGAATAAAAGATGTGTGGAATAGCAGGTATTATTCATAGAGGAAAGTCAAACAATGTAGGTGGCGAAATGCAAAAAATGCTTCAATCCCTGAAGCATCGTGGACCAGACTCTACAGGCTATGCTTTATATGGAGAAGGAGAGTCTAACAATTATATTTTAAGATATAAGGTAGGAGAAAATGTTAAAGAAGGTACCACTGCTGTTAAAGAGGATCCAAGTGTTTATGCTGCCAGAAGAAAAGAAGTTGATAAAAAAATAAATGAGGTAGGTGCTACTATACATGATGATGAGAAAATTACTGACTATTCATTCAGATATGTAATTTCTTATGATGGTGATTTATTAGATTTAGCAAAAAAAATTGAATCAGTTGAGGAAACTGAAATACAATCTTTAGGAAAATCTTTAGAGCTAATTAAGGATATTGGGGATGCATCAGTTGTAGCAGATCAATATAGTTTGAATCAATTTTCAGGGACTCATGGAATTGGTCACACTAGAATGGCAACTGAGTCAGGAGTAGATATAAGATCTGCGCATCCATATTGGGCTTATCCTTTTAGTGATGTTTCTGTTGTTCATAACGGTCAGCTAACAAATTATTGGAACAATAGAAGAGCGCTTGAAGCAAAGGGAATGCGTTTCTTGTCTTCCTGTGATTCTGAACTAATTGCAGTATATCTAGCAGATAAAATTAGAGAAGGAATGGATTTAGAAGAGGCAATGAAAGGATCTTTAGAACACTTGGACGGAGTTTTTACTTACTTAGTTGCAACAAAAGATAAACTGGGTATGGCCAAAGATACTATGGCCGCTAAACCTATGGTTCTTTATGAAAGCGATGATTTAGTTGCATTAGCTTCTGAAGAAGTCGCAATTCGTAGTGTCATGCCAACTGAAATTGACACTTATGACCCTTATGAAGGTGAGGTTAAGGTATGGCAAGCATAAAAGGACATAAATCGACAGAAATGGGACTTCATGAAGAAGTTCTAACAGGCCGCACTCAGCAAGTTTTTTTTAATCCTGAAGAATCAGAAAACTTTTTCTACCATGATGCCTATGATGTTGATTTTAATAAACGAACAGAAATAGATGCAAAAGATATTGAATGTTTAGATATAAATAGAAAAATTAAGGAATTAATGTCTCAAGGATATGGAACAATAGTTATTAAAAATCCTGGCTCAAAACACAGTATAGGCGTTGGTATTCTTAACAAACTAAATCTTATTGTTGAGGGAAGTCTTGGTTATTTTGGAATTGGTTCTGTTGATGGCCCTAACGTTAGAATATCCGGAAGAGTTGGATGGTCATGTGCTGAAAATATGATGGCTGGAAAAGTCGTTGTAGAAAAAAATGCTGGTTCTTGCTTTGGAGCTGCAATTAGAGGTGGTGACCTAATATGTAAAGGAAGTGTTGGCGCCAGATCTGGAATAGATATGAAAGGTGGAACAATTATTGTCGGTGGTGATGCTGGCGCATTCACTGGTTTTATGATGCAAAGAGGTAGAATAGTAATTCTTGGAGATGTTGGTCCGAACCTAGCTGATTCACTTTATGATGGAACCATTTTTGTTGGGGGCAATATTAAATCTCTTGGAGCAGATGCTGTTGAAGCTGAAATGACAGAACTTGATGTTGATTGGTTAAAAAGAAAATTAAAAGTCGCAGAAATTGATAAAAAAGTTGATTTTAAAAAAATGACAAAAATTGTTTCTGGTAAAAAATTATGGAATTACGATAATCTTGAACCAACTGAGAGGAAAGGTGCAATTTAATTTTTAAAACGGAGGAAATTAGGAATGGCAAGTAAAAAAAAGAAAAAACAAGATAAAAGTATTTTAGGACGTAACGCAATATTTACACCTGAAGTAATTAACGATATCCATATTAAATCTGAATTAGGTCGATATCGTATGCGTGGTATGGCTTTAATGAAAAAGATACCACATTGGGATGATCTTACTTTCTTGCCAGGCACTCTTACTAGATTTGTAATTGAGGGTTATAGAGAAAAATGCGAAACAAAAACTGTAGTTGGACCTAGATGTAAAAATCCAATAGAGCTTGATATTCCTGTTTATATTACTTCAATGAGCTTTGGTGCACTTTCTTACGAAGCGAAAACTGCATTAGCTAGAGGAGCAACGATGGCAGGTAGTGCAACATGCTCTGGGGAAGGTGGAATGATACCTGATGAGAGAAGATATTCTCATAAGTGGTACTATCAATGCATCCAATCTCGTTATGGTTTTAATCCTCATCACGCACAACTAGCTGATGGTATTGAAGTATTTATTGGACAAGGTCAAAAAGTTGGTATGGGTGGACACCTTATGGGTCAAAAAGTTACCGATCAGGTTGCTGAGATGAGATCACTCCCAGCAGGAATTGATCAACGTTCACCGGCTAGACACCCAGATTGGCTAGGTCCAGATGACTTGGCATTAAAGGTTCAAGAATTAAGAGAATTAACTGATAATCAAGTTCCGATACAACTGAAACTTGGTGCTGCAAAAGTCTACGACGATGTTCGTATGGCCGCTAAATGTGATCCAGACTCTATTTATTTAGATTGCATGGAAGGATCAACTGGAGCTGGACCACACATTGCTGCTGCTAATACAGGTATTCCAGGTATTGCTGCTGTTAGAGAGGCAAGAAGGGCACTTGATGATGTTGGAAAATCTGGAGATGTAACATTAATATTTGCAGGTGGTTTAAGAGACGGAGCTGATATGGCAAAAGCACTAGCATTAGGTGCTGACTGTATTTCCGTAGGAACTGCAGCATTAGTTGCTTTAAATTGTAACAAAGATATTCCTGAAGCAGATTTTGAAAAAGAACTTGGAGTTGAAGCTGGTGATTGTTATCACTGTCATACAGGCAGATGCCCAGTAGGTGTAGCTACCCAGGATCCAAAATTAAGAAAGAGATTAAATCCTGATGATGCTGCATTAAGAGTATATAATTTTTTACACTCAATGACATTGGAAGCTCAGTTATTAGCTAGAGCATGTGGAAAAACTAATATTCATTCATTAGAGCCAGAAGATTTAGCTGCTTTAACAATGGAAGCGTCAGCACTTGCAAAAGTTCCTTTAGCAGGTACTGATTATACTGTTGGTGTAGACAATTTTCATTCAATCTAGGAATAAAAATGGCAAAAAAGAAAACAAAAAAAACTGTTAAGAAAAAAACTTCTTCAGCGAAATCCAAAGATAAAGGAATTAAAACAGCTCGAGAAAAAATGATTGGTCAACATATTGGATATCGTTATGATGTGAATCTTTTACCTGACTATTCAAGAATTACTCCTTTCCTAAAAAAATATATTGAGCACATGGGTTGGGACGATTTAAACTGGTTGGAAGATGTTCATATGGGTTATGAAGATGGTAAGCCTGCAGTTTTTGATAGAAATATTAACGGCTGGGTAACAACCCCGTCAAATTTAAAATTACCAAAAGATCAACAAGACAGAGATATGATTGCAAGAGAACTATTAATTAAATTTCAAATGTCTTCAAATCATCCTCTTGTAACATTAAAAAAAGCTTACAAAAAAAATTAATTACTTCTTTTCACTCCAGTTGTAATAGGAGTGAAAAGTAGTACTTCTATATTTTCGTTTAAACCAGGATTAAACATTAAATTGTGCCAAAAAGTACATTGCCACTCATAGTCAGTTTTTTTTAGTTTTTTTATTTTTACTGGAAAATCAAATCCGCTATCTCTTTCAAAAAATTGTGCTTGATATTTAATTGATGTTTTTATTTTTTTAACAAATGTGTCATTATCTGCAAAAGTGGCAGTAAATCGTCCATCAAAGTTTTCTGGTGTATTAAAATATTCTGATGAAAATAGTTTTACAGCTTTTGAATATCTTTCTTCTGGGTCGTGAGTTCTTTTATTCATATACTCAAACATTTTTGAAGCTTCTTTAACTTTATTCTCTAATAAAACACTAACAAAGTTTTTTATATCTTTATTATTTTTCTTATCATAGATTTTACATATTATACCCTCAGAGGGTTTGCCTTGAAACATTCTAAAGTTTCGTTGACGTAGGCTACATTGCCATACAATAAAATCTCTCCAGCCTACTTTAGTCATACATTGTTATTAACAATCAAGGGTGTTTGTTTTTTCCCAATTGGTAATACCCTTCTTTTTGCTATCACCGGATTTTTTGAATTGTTTAATTTCCGTTGTACGTAATTTAACATAAGAATTAATAGTTTTTGGACTAAAAGCTTTTTGCATTACTTTACTTTTTGATAAATTCGTAAGAGCTATATCAAGATTTTTTGGAAGTTTTTTTGCATTCTTAACTTTATTAGCTTCTTCATACATATTGATATGGATTGGCTTACCTGGATTTCTTTTATTTTTTATTCCATCCATCCCAGCCGCAATAATTCCCGCTTGAAGAAGGTAAGGATTAACTGCTCCGTCCATTAATCTTAATTCAAATCTTCCTGAGCCTGGAACTCTTATCATATGTGTTCTATTATTACCTGAATATGTAATTGTATTTGGAGACCAAGTTGCCCCTGAGTCTGTTACAGGTGCGTTTATTCTTTTAAAACTATTTATTGTTGGATTAAACCAAGCTGTTAAAGCTTCTGCTGAATGCATAACTCCACCAATAAAATTATAAGCATTTTTAGATAAACCTAATTTATCTTTTTTATCTAAAAAAATATTTCTACCTTTTTTATCCCATAAGGATACATGCGCGTGACAACCATTTCCTGTTTTATTTGAAAATGGTTTTGGCATAAATGTTGCTCTTAAACCTCTTTTCTCTGCAAGTGCTTTGACCATGAATTTAAAAAAAACATGTCTATCAGCAGTTGTTAAACAGTCAGAAAAATCCCAATTCATTTCAAACTGGCCATTTGCATCTTCATGGTCATTTTGATAAGGACCCCAGCCAAGTTTAATCATACAGTCACAAATTTCTTTAATTAAATCATATTGCCTCATTAAAGCAGATTGATCATAACAAGGTTTAAAAGCTTGGTCTTTTTCATCAGCAATAGAATTACCATCTTGTGAAATTAAAAAATATTCACATTCGACGCCAGATTTTAAAAACATATTCTTTTTCTTTAGTTCACTAATTTGATTTTTTAGCATTACCCTTGGTGATGATTGAACTGGCTTTCCATCCATCCATAAATCACCTGCAAGCCATCCAACTTCAGGTTGCCATGGTAATTGTATTAAACTTGAGGGATCCGGTATTGATACCATATCAGGATCAGCAGGCGACATATCTAGGTAAGTAGCAAACCCAGCAAATCCAGCCCCTTCTTTTTGCATATCTTTTATTACTTGAGAAGGTACTAATTTTGAGCGAAGTACTCCAAAAAAGTCAACGTAGCTTATAAGAAAGTATTTTATATTTTTTTGTTTTGCAATTTTTGAAAGATCCTGTGACATATTATTCTACCTCATTAAAATCGCGAAATTACAAGAAAAAAAAGCAATTATCAATAAATTTAAATATCTTTTGAGCTTGTTGAATCTCAGTAAAAAAAATATAAAAAAATAAGAATTATCGTTCATCTCACTTATTGAGACGGAAGTAAGTTTTGAACTGAAGGAACGCAGATCTGATCTAGCATTTCTAAAACTTCCATATTGATAATTAAATGAGTCAAACGGTATTTTTATATACTCGGAAGGAGATAATATGACTTTAGAGGAGTTAAATACCTTTGTCACCACCCAGGCTAACGTTTCAATGGAAGCCTATTATTGGTGGTGTACTGCATTTATGGTTATCATCCATGTAGGTTTCTTAATGTATGAGGTAGGTGCAACACGTATGAAGAACGCTGTTTCTTCAGGTGTAAAAAACCTTTTAGCCTTTGCATTTATGATACCAACTTTTTGGTTATTTGGATGGTACATTTATTTAGCATTCCCTGCAGGTTTCGTACCTATTGATTTAGAAGGATATGGAACACCTTGGAATGTTTCTATGGGACCAATGTTAAGTGACCAGGCGACAGGTGTTTTCTGGGCAGCATTTACTTTATTTGCTTGTACAACAGCTTCAATTTTTTCAGGAGCAGTTATTGAAAGAATTAGATTAAGTGCTTTTACTTTCTTAGCTGTAATACTTGGTTCAGTAGTTTGGATTATTGGAGCATCTTGGGGATGGCATCCTGATGGATGGTTAGTTACAGGTTTTGGATATCACGATGTTGGAGCAGCTGGTGTTGTACATACAATTGCAGGTTGGTTCGCATTTGGAGTTCTTTTAAACCTTGGCCCTCGTATTGGAAAATATAATGAAGATGGTACCGCAAATGAAATTGAAGGTCACAGCTTAGTCTCATCATTTATAGGTTTATTAATGCTTATAGTTGGTTTCTTTGGTTTCCTTGGAGGCTGTTTAATTTGGGCAGGTTCAGACTTAGGTGGTTGGATTAACATTTATGGTGCACCGGCTACTCTTTCTTCATTCGCATTTAATACCCTAATGGGTTTATCAGGTGGAATGATTGGAGCATTTTGGTACAGTAAAGGAAATCCGTTCTGGATGATGTCTGGAGGTCTAGCAGGTATATTTATTTGCGCAGGTGGTTTAGATATTTGGTATCCTGGTTTCGCATTTATTATGGGTGTTGTAGCAGGCATAGTAATTATACCAGCAAACAATTGGTTACATAATACATTTAAAATCGATGACTGTGTCGGTGCTGTTTCAGTACACGGTGTATCAGGTATTTTAGGTGTTTTAGTGGTTGGTATATTTGCTTCAGGATATCCTGCATCTGGAGATATTCCACCGACATCTTTTGTTGGACAGTTGGTTGGTGCAATAACTATGATAGCAACAGGGTTTATTCCTGGCTATGTTATTTCACTAGTAATGAAATCTATGGGTTGGCTGAGAGTACCTGATGAAGTTCAAATGGCTGGAATTGACAAAGCTGAACTTGGTCTTGAAGCTTATCAAAAGCAATAGAGAAAGGAACTAAATATGAATTCATTTCCCGGACCAGAAAATAGTTGGGAAGGTGTTGATGCTTACTTTACATGGGCAGATTCTCCTGGAATATTAGTATTCCTCACCTTAATTGTAGCCGCAATATGCGTAGGCATTATTTGGTCAGCTGCAAGACATGAGAGTGAAGTTGCTGATAAGCACAAATAATATTTGAATATTTGATAAGGGCAGAGTAATCTGCCCTTAATCATTATGAATTATCTTACTGTTCAAAATTACTTTCAATCAATCTACTTATTCATGATGGATAACATTTTTTTATTTGCAGTATTATGGATTATTTTCCTAGGCTATTGCTTATGGAGATTATCAAAAAAAGATAATGATTTTGTGCTAAAAAATATCTTTAAAAGAAAATAAAATTTATTTTTTACTAACGATAGATACAAATAGTAGATAGATCATCCCCAATAAACCACAAAAAACCGAAGCAAAGAAGATCGTAGATAGTGTAAACAAAAAAATAGATAAATTATTAATCTTAGAAAAGAAAAGTGGTGTATTTAATATTTGGTCAACTACACACATAAAACTGATTATAAAAAAAGATACCAAAAATCCTCTTTTGTAGTACTGCGTCCACTTATCTCCAAATAACTTAAAATTCATAAAAAATTTATTTTACACAATTTTAAAAATTATTTAAGAAATTAATTAAATGAGTTCACAAGAAATTATTATAAAGGAAGGGGTATTGAAAGGTGCTATTTTACACAGTTTATGGCTTAGAGAAAGACTATCAGGCGATGAATTTGTTGATCCTAATAATCTTCAAAGATTATATGAGCCTTCATTGCTAGATGAGAACCTATTGATAGATAGTTTTTCAATTAAAGATAATTTTTTAAGTATTAAATTTTCTGATGGTGTAGAAGGAAACATCAGTGTTGATGAATTATATCAAGAAATAAATTCTATTGATGCTATTCCTAAAAAAAAAATTTGGGAAAAAAACGACTCTTTACAAATATTCGATAATAATAAGATTTTTGAAAATTCAGAAAGCTTAATTCAAATGTTAGAATCTTTTTACAAGTATGGATATGTAATAATAGAAAATACGCAAGCTGTAGAAAATGAAGTATTAAATTTTGCAGAAAAAATTGGGCCTGTTCGAACCACTAATTGGGGAAAATTATTTAATGTAGTTTCAAAACCTAATCCTAATGATCTAGCATATACTGCTCTAGAATTAAAATCACATTCTGATAATCCATATCGTAAGCCTGTACCTGGTATTCAACTCTTACATTGTATAGCAAATGAATCAATAGGGGGTGATTCAAGTTTAGTTGATGGTTTTAGTGTTGCTGAATTTTTAAGAAATAACAATAAAGAATTTTATCAAATTCTGACTAACACCAGTGTAAATTTTAAGTTTACTGATGTTGATGTTATATTAGAAAATAAATCCAAACTTATTGAGCTAGATGATGATGGTGAGTTTAAGCAAATTAGTTTTAGTGGAAGATTGGATTATGTCCCGCTTCTAAATCAAGAAAAATTAAAAACTTTTTATAGAGCTAGAAAATGTATGTATGAACTTTGTAATTCTGATCAATTTAAAATTAAATTTAGATTATCTAAAGGTATGATTGCTATGTTTGATAATTTACGTACATTACACGGAAGAACAAAATTTGATCCGAATACTGGATTTAGACATTTACAAGGATGTTATATTGATCATGATTCTACAGAAGGTAAATTAAGAAGGTTATTAAAATAACTTATACTTCAAATATTTTTTCTTGAGGGTAATATTTATTAATTTTTTTATACCAATCTGAAAATTTTTCTTTTTCTATTAGAGAAACAGTAAAACCTCCAAATCCACCACCTGTTAATCTTGCTCCTAAAGCTCCACATTGAAATGATCTTTCAACAATTTCATCAACATCTACAGTAGATGCTTCAAAATCCTTTGAGTACGAATTATGACTTTCAATCATTAATTTACCAAATTGATTGATATCATCTTTTAACAAACATTCTTTGGCTTTCAAGACTCTGTTGTTTTCACTCACAACATGCCTTGCTCGTTTTATAACTGTTGGATCTGAAATTTTATCTGAATCAAATTTATTTAAATCAACTCCACCTAAATATTCAACATCAAGTTCTTTTTCCGCTATCTTTAATTCATTAAAACGATCGTTGTATGAGCTACTTCGTAAATTTCTTTGTACCTCAGAATCAATAAGGCAAAATTTCCAATTTGATGGAAAATTTATAAGTTCATATTTTAAATTGAGACAATCTAAAAAAAATGCTTTCCCGTGAATTCCAATCGAGGATACCATTTGATCCATTATTCCTCCTGAAACACCTATATAATCATGCTCAACTTTTTTAGCTAAAATTGCAATGTGCTTTTCACTAATTTGAGTATTAAAATAAGAATTTAGTGCTTTTAAAGTAGAAACACACAATGCAGATGAAGAGGATATCCCCCTCTCTAGAGGTATTGTGGATGATATATGAATATTTAAGTGTTCTAATTTTATTTTTTTGTATTCATCAAAAAATATAAATAGACAACCTTTTATATAATCAGACCAATCGTTGCTCTTAGACTTTATAAAATCATTAAATATTTTTTTTTCATTAAAATGTTCCGAAAATACTACAAATGTTTTCTCTGCATTTCTTGATAATTCAATAGTATTTTTAAAACTAAGTAGAGTTGGCATTACATACCCCCCTGTATAATCTGTGTGTTCACCAATTAAATTTACACGTGCATTAGCACTTTCTTTTACAATGGCTTTATGATTATATATATTCTCAAATCCCATAAATTATAAATATGTTATTTCAGATAAATCCTTCATTTACAAAAAAAAATCAACTTAAATTAAATTTAAGTAAAAATTTTGTTAATCAAAATTTTAAATTATGTTTTTCTCTAGTTTATTCTATTCAATCAATAGACGGTGCTGAAATTATAAATCAAACTGGACGGTACTATGAACTTATTATCAAAAAAAATACAGTATTGATTGATTTACAAATACCTCGGATTGGTTCCTATAACATGTCATGTGGTCCAGAAGGTACTTTTATTATAGATAATAAAAATAATCATATTACAGTGGAGGTAGCTGATTTAAAATTTGAAAATGAAATAGAAGAAGTTAAATATGATCAATTAACTATAGATCAATTTAAACCAATAATTCCTGAGCCTATAAAATTTATATCCAAGAAAGATTTTGTAGAAATTAATGATAAAACTTTCAAATTAGTAAATGATAGCAATATTATTAAAAGTACAATTCAATATACTGATAAGCTAGGAATAATTTTTTCTAGTAATAATGGTTTTCCAATTCATTTTATTGATAGTGATTATAAAGAAGATGAATACTCTCTAGAAATATCTAAAGATAAAATACAAATATTCCATAAAAATTATGGTGGTAAGCTTTATGGAATTATTACATTAATTCAATTAATAGATTTTTATAAAAATAAACTTCCTATTTGTAAAATTGATGACAAACCTAAATACCCATGGAGAGGCATGCATTTAGATTGTGCAAGACAATTTTATTCTATTGATGAAATCAAGAGAATATTAGATTACATGGCTTTATTTAAAATCAATCGTTTTCATTGGCATCTAACAGATAATGAAGCTTGGAGAATTGAAATAAAAAGCTTTCCCAATCTTACAAAATTTGGATCATATAGAGGATACAATATGGCCGTCCCTCCTTTTTATGGTAGTGGTTATGAAAAGTATGGTGGCTACTATTCTCATGAAGATATAAAAAATTTAATTTTATACGCCAAAAATCTTAACATTGAAATTATGCCAGAGATTGACTTACCTGCACATTCATGGGCTTTATTGCAGGTAATGCCAGAATTAAGAGATCAGAAATCAAATATAATTTCTGAAGATGTTGGATCTTATAAAAACAATACAATTGATCCCTCACTCGAACAAACAAAACAATTTTTAAAATCAATGCTTGAAGAAATATGTGAAATTTTTACATTTAATGTAATTCATGTAGGATTAGATGAGAGACCTAATAATTCATGGGAAGGATCTCAATCTATTAAAGAATTTATGAATAATAATAATATAAAGTCCCAGGCTGAATATCAGGATTATTATATGAATTATTTAATTAATATAATTAAATCAAAAAATAAAAGAACAGCAGCATGGAATGAAGCAGCTGTGACACCTCATATAGATCATGGAGTAGGAGGTAGTGCAGGAAATTTAGATAAATCATGTTTAATATTTTCTTGGGAACACTCAGATGTAGCAAAAGAAACTACAAGTAAAAGATTTGATACAATACTTTGTCCTGGTCAAAAAACATACTTTGATATGGCTTACAATAATTCTACTAGTGAAAGGGGAATCTGTTGGGCAGCGACGATAGAGGTAAAAGATATATTTGAATGGGAACCTGACCATAATATAGAGAACAAAAAATTTATAAAAGGTATTCAAGGTCAATTATGGTCTGAAACAATAACTGAGAAAAAATTTATTGATAAAATGATCAATCCACGTTTAGCAACCTTATCTGAGATTGCATGGCGAGGAAAAATATCACGTAATTGGATACATTTTCGATCAACCCTACTGAATACAGTGAATCTTTTAACAAAATTAGGCTGGAGTCATCATAAATTTTAATGTTAATAAATAAAAGTAAATAAAATGAAAATTGGTGCAATTGGTTTTGGGAGTAGAACTGCTCATGTTTATCATGAGTTCTCGAAAGTAAATTCTAATTGTCAAATGGTAGCATATGTTGATCCTGATCCTATAGGAAAGGATTATGCAGATAAGTATAATTTTTTTCCTAACACCAACTATTCTAGTTTGAAAGATATGCTTAACAATGAAAAATTAGATTTATTAATGGTGGGATCTCCTAACCATTTGCACTTAGAGCACATAAAAGAAGGCTTAGAATCTGGATTAAAAATTTTTGCAGAAAAACCTATTGTAATTAATGAGGATCAAACTTTTGAACTGGCAAAATTAATTAAAAAATTTGGAAAAGATAAGATTATTGTTGGTTTAGTTTTAAGATACTCCCAGCAGGCAAGAACGGTGAGAGATTTACTTGAAAAAAATAAAATAGGTGAAGTAATTTCTATTGAAGGCTCTGAACATATTGTGCCTTCTCACGGTGCTTTCTTTATGAGAAATTGGAGGAGAAAAAAAAAATTTTCAGGCGGATTTATTTTAGAGAAATGTTGCCATGATATTGATTTTTATTCTATGATTACAAATAGCAGACCAATAAAGTTAGCAAGTTTTGGATCACGCAGATCTTTTATTCCAAAAAATTTACCTAATGGATCTGTTGATGAATATACTAAAGATAGATTAAGAGGTTGGGAGTCGAAAACTAATGTATTTGATAGTGATGCTGATATTGTTGACCATCAAGTTGCAATAATTGAGTATGAAAATAAAGCAGTTTTATCTTTTCATACAAATATGAAAGTTCCTGATGAATATAGAAGATTTGCAATTATGGGCTCTAAAGGAATGATAGAGGGAGACTTTGTAAGAGGATTTTTAAAGGCACATGATGAAAATAATGATTTAATTTTAGATGAAAATTATGGATCAGCATTTGGTCAAGAAATTAAAGGACATTATGGTGCAGACAGTATGATGGCAAGAGATATTAATTCACATTTAATTAGTGATAATTTTAATTTACCTGTCGGAGTAATTGAGTGTATGGAGGCAGGAATTGTAGCTATGAAATTAGATGAATCAATAAAAACTAATTCAATTATTGATTTGACTAGCACATGGAATGAATTAGACAACTTATTAAAATAAATGAAAAAAACATCTAAACTTGTATCTTTTAATTCACCAACATTTTTAGCATATGTTTTAATAGCACCAGCAGTTATTTATCTTTTAGGTATTGTGGGGTGGCCTCTTTTTGAAACATTTAGGCTATCATTTACTAATGCCAGTATTGCTGGAGAAGAATATGTTGGTTTTGAAAATTATGAAAAACTTCTTTCTAGTTCAAAATTTAGTAAAATAGCAATAAGGACATTTGTTTGGACTTTCTTTTCAGTTTTACTCAAATTAATTCTTGGAATGATAGGTGCAGTACTACTAAATGCAAGTCTAAGAGGAAGAACATTTTTTAGAATTTTAGTTTTACCTCCTTGGGTAGTTCCGATCGCTATTGGTGCACTAGGATGGATGTGGGTTTATAATGGTCATTTTGGAATTTTATCAGGAATAGGCATTAGGCTTGGTATACTAGATGGCCCATTTAGTTTTTTAGCTTATAAGCAAAGTGCTTTTATTGCTACAATGGTTACAGATGTTTGGGTAGGAACACCATTTGTAACATTATTTTTTTTAGCTGGTATGCAAGCAGTTCCAAAAGATCTTTATGAAGCAGCATATTGTGATGGAGCAGGAAGATTTAGACGTTTTTACCATATAACTCTACCTCAAATTACTCCAGTCATAATTTCCATGTCACTTATTTCCGCTGTAGCTACTTTTGTTTCATTTGATATTATTTTTATCATGACTGAAGGTGGGCCAAGAGGTGCTACAACAACATTAATTATTGATACTTATAAGATGGCTTTAGGAAATTATAAATTTGGCAGAGGGTCAGCAAGAGCAGTAATGATTGTTTTAATGATAACAACTTTTGCCGTACTTTACTTCTACTTGCTATCGAAAATAAATAAAAAGGTATCTCATGGATAAATATAGCCTGCAGTTAAAAATTTTTTTATATTTTTCTATTTTTTTATTTTTTATATTTATTCTACTCCCATTTGTAGAAATGTTTTACGCATCATTACGACCATTAAAACATTTATTTAGATCTCCTTATCAATTTTATTCAGATGATTTGTCTTTTTGGGCCTATAGAGAGATGTGGAATACTGTACCTCTTTTAGGCAGATACATCTTCAATAGTTTTTTTATGGCTATAACTGTAACTTTTTTTACACTTGTATTTGTAATTCCTGCTGCATATTCTTATGCAAGATTTAATTTTCCTTTTAAACAGGGAAGCCTTTGGGTTCTACTTGCAGTTAATATGTTTTCTGGAGCTGTACTTCTAATTCCATTATTTAAATTATTAAGAACTTTTGATTTATTAAATACGTATTTTGCTATGATTGTACCTGGTATTGCTTTTTGTATTCCTACTTCAATTTGGTTACTTAAAGCATATTTTGAAAAAATACCTGTTGAGTTAGAAGAAGCTGCTTATGTTGACGGAGCTTCAAGAATAGATATTCTAACAAAAATTATAGCGCCCTTAAGTACTCCAGGGATAGTTGTTACTGCCATATATGCTTTTATTCAAGCCTATGCTCAGCAATTTCTTTTTGCCATTACATTTAATTCAATAAGAGAGTATATGCCAATAGTTTCAGGATTAACTGAGTTTATAGGATATCAATCTGTAAAATGGAACGAAATGATGGCAGCATCAATAGTTGGAGTATTTCCTGTATTAATAGTATTTGTTTTTTTACAAAAATATATTGTTGAAGGATTAACCGCTGGAGCTGTAAAAAACTAGAAATCTTGTAAAAACTCTCTTGCTTGTCGCCACCTAATAATGTTACGGTCTTCTATATTTTCGGAGGAAACATGAAATTTTTAAAAATTACTTCTATTGCTTCTTTCATTTTTTTTCTGTCTTTTGGTTTCAGTGCAAACTCACAAGAATTACATGGAATTCTATGTGGTGGTGAAATTAGACAAGCAGATATGGATGTAGCAGCTGAATTTGAAAGTGCTAACCCAGGTGTTACTATAAAATGGGAAGCGGTTCCTTGGGGAACATGTCAGGATAAAGTTATAAATCTGGCTATTGCCGGAGATCCAGTTGACCTAGCATATGTTGGTTCAAGAACGTTAAAGGGTCTTGCAGAAAATGGTCATATAATTAACGTTGATATTCCTCAATCACAAATTGATATGTATCAACCAGGTATTTTAAATACTGTTTCACACTTAGGTAAAGTATGGGGATATCCAAGAGCATTTTCAACTAAAGCTTTATTTATGAATTGTGATTTATTAGATCAAGCTGGCGTTGCATGTGAAGGTCCTGAAACATGGGATGAATTATATTCTATGGCTGAAGCTGTAACTAATAATGTTCCAGGTGTTGCTGGAATAGGCTTAACTGGTAAAGATTTTGATAACACTATGCATCAATTTTTAAATTATTTGTATAGTAATGGTGGTCAAGTAATTGACCCTGATACCAATACTATTACTTTAAACAGTTCAAATACAGTTGAAGCTCTAGCTTTTTATGGAAAATTAGCTAATGTAGCTCAAGAAGGTCCTCTAGCATACGAGAGATCACAGCTAAGAGATCTTTTGAACGATAAAAAAATAGCAATGTATATTGATGGACCATGGGGACGAGGTACTCATAATGAAGATCTTAATATGAAGACTGTTAGAATACCCGCTGGCCCACAAGGAAAACAAGGAACTCTATTAATTACTGATAGTATCGCTGTTTTTAATAATACTGGCAATGAGGAAATGGCAAACAAGTTTGCTGCTATGGTTACCTCTCCAGAATGGCAGTATAAATTAGATACTGAGTGGGGATTAACTCCAATTATGCAATATGATGCTATAGGCAGTGAAGCACCATACAACGATGATTATTGGATGATGTTTATAGATGCAATTGGTGATGGTGGACCAGAGCCTTTACTTGTTGACTATAAAGCTTTCCAATCAGTAATGAATAACATGATCCAAGGGGCAATTCTTGGTGAAGGTGACCCTGTTGATTTAGTTGCAGAAGCAGCTGAAGAATTGGAAGAATATAAATAATATTTCTATAAACTGGGGCATTAATGCCCCAGTTAAATAATCATGAAAAAAAAACCAAGTACTGATTACGCCTCTAAAATAAATTCAATATTAAAAAAAATTTCTAAAGAGGAACATAAAAAATTTGTCAAATGTGCTAAATTAATTAAAAATTCATATAAAAAAGGTGGTCAATTATTTATTTTTGGTACTGGTCATTCAAAATTACTTGCCGAAGAGTCTTTTCATAGAGCAGGAGGCTACGCTGCTGCTTGCCCAGTAAGAAGTGATGAAATAAATTTTTCAAAAGGAACTGATAAAGCTACTGAACTAGAAAGAACAGCGAATGTAGCAAAAAGAGCATTAGAAAAATATAAATTATCGTCAAAAGATGTTTTAATGATAGTATCTAACTCAGGAGTTAATCATGCACCAGTTGAGGCTGCATTAATAGCTAAAAAAAAGAAAATAAAAACAATAGCTTTAACTTCATATAAATTTTCTAAACAAGCACCCCTCTCAAAGCTAAAGAAAAGATTGTATGAGATCTGTGATATTTATATTGATAACAAAATACCGCCAGGTGATGCAGTTGTTGAAATTAAAAAAATGATGGTAGGTCCAGCATCTTCTATTACCGGAGCATTTATTTTAAATTCAATTCTTGTTGAAGTTGCTAATTTATTAAAAAATGAAAAAATTTTTCCTTTTTATATCAGTGTAAATATGCCTGGTGCAAAAGAAAATAATGACAAATTAGTTAAAAAATATAAAAAATCTAACCCTCACCTATAGTAGTTGTTTTATTTTAAAAAATTAAATATCTATATAACATTTATTAACTTTTATGTCTGATATTAAAAAAATTACAGGAAAAATAGTAAATTATAACTCCTCATTTAATGGTGCAATATTTTTTGATAATGAAATTCAAAGAATTGAAAGCAATACTGATATTCAATCTAACAATATTATTATACCTGGATTTATAGATTTGCATTGTCATGGTGGTAATGGCTTTGATGTAATGGAAGGTTCCCACTCAATTGAAAAAATGTCAAAATATCATTTGGGTCATGGAACTACCTCAATAATGCCTACAACTTGGACAAATACATTTGAAGAAACCCATAAAGCTCTAGAAGGTTTTAAAGATATTTATAATAAAAATTCAAATATATTAGGTATTCATCTTGAAGGACCTTTTATAAATCCAGAAAAATTAGGCGCTCAACCAAATTTAACTCAAATACCATCTCAAGAATTTATAATGAAACTATTAGCAGTAGCTAAAATAAAAATTATTACATTAGCTCCTGAAATAAAGGGAATGAATGAATTTATTAATTTTCTATCTGATTTAAATATTAAAATTCAATTTGGACATTCTCTTGCTAATTATAATATTTGTAAGGTATATATGGACAAATACGATATTGGTTTTACTCATTTGTATAATGCAATGTCTGGTAATAATCATAGAGAACCAGGAGTGTTATCTGCGGCCTTAGAAAAAAGTAACTTTGCTGAAATCATTTGTGATAATATTCATGTAAGTGAACAATCTATAAAAATTGCCAAAAAGTGTATTAAAGGATTATATGCTATAACAGACTCAATTAACGCAAGTGGGTTAGTTGATGGTGAATATATTTTTGCGAAAAATAATATAATAAAAGAAAATAAATCTGTAAATATAAAAAAAGATGGAACTCTAGCAGGAAGTATAGTTACAATGGATCAGACATTCAAAAATTTAGTGAATATGAATTTTTCTTTAGAAGAAGCTGTAGAACTAACAAGTTATAATGCATCAAAATATTTAAATATTCAAAAAATTGGAAAAATAGAAAAAGGATGTTTAAGCAATTTATTAGTTTTAGATAATAATCTTAATATTGTAGATATTTACTTAGAGGGAAATAAAGTAAATGGATAGTTCTATAGTATTAAAAGAAGCATTATCTATTCCAGAAAAAATAAATAAATTTATTATAAATGATAAAAATAATTATGCAGATGTTACTAAATTAATTAATGGAAAAAAAATTCAATACATTGTTACTGTAGCAAGAGGGACTTCCGATTGTGTAGCTTTATATGCATCATATATGTTTGCTAAATATCTTGGTTTGCCAACTTACAGTATGCCTCCATCAATTATTACATTGGAGAATTCTAAATTTGATTTTTCTAAAGCTTTGGTAATTATTATATCTCAGTCAGGCTTAAGTGTAGATTTAATTGAATGTGAAAAAAAAACTAAGCTAATGGGAGCAACTACTATTTTAATATCTAACAATCAAAAAAGTCCTATGGTTAATACATCTAATTTTTTTTATTATATTAATGCTGGTGAAGAAAAAAGTGTTGCTGCAACTAAAACTTTTGTTTTATCTTTGTTGATAATACAAAAAATAATTTTTAATACTTTGAATAAAAATATTAATAATCATATCAAAAATATTAGTGAAGAATTAATCAAAGATTCAAATAATCAATGGGATACTAAAATTATAGACAAATCGGTAGATGTAGGCTTTATCATTGGTAGAGGAGTGGGATATGCTATTGCAAATGAAATTTCTTTAAAATTTAAAGAATTATGCCAAGAAATGATTGAGCCCTTTAGTAGTGCTGAAGTGATGCATGGACCAAAGAGTTTAATTCAAAATTCTTTTAAAGTTTTTACAATGTCGTTAAAAGATAATAGTGGTAAAATCGTTCAAAAAGACTCACAAGAAATCACACAATTAACTAATTTGCATTATGCAATATCTTTTGAAGATAAAAATAATAAAAATCTTTTTTACAATTCTTACAAATTTTTTGAATTAGATCCAATCATAATCTTATCTAAATTTTATCCATGGATAGTTAAATATTCTATTGAAAAAGGCTTAGATCCCGATAAACCAAGATACCTAACAAAGGTAACTAAAACTTTTTAACAAATTGAATAATATTGATATAGTAATTGTAGGTGCTGGGTCAGCTGGCTGTATATTGGCCAATAAGTTAATAAATAATACTAATTATAATATTCTTTTGATAGAGGCTGGCCCAAAGGATAGCAGTCCTATTGTTCATGTGCCCTTGGGATATGGAATGACCTTTTATAATAAAAAAATAAATTGGAATTTTTATTCTGAAAAACAAAATAAGCTTAACAATAGAGAAATTTATTATCCAAGAGGTAAAGTATTGGGAGGATCTAGCTCTATTAATGGCATGGTCTATGCAAGAGGGGTAAAATCTGATTATGAAAATTGGCATATGAGCTCTGAATTATCATTAGAAAATATAATAAATAGTTTTAAAGAAATTGAGCAGCCAGTTGATTCAAGTAAATCATCATTAAGTTTTGACAAAATACCCGTTAATGATGTTAGTGAGCAACATCATCCAATTTTAAAATATTTTTTTGAAGGCTGTGATGAGATGGGTATACAATTTAACAAAAATTTAAATACTGAATTAAATGATCAAATAGGACATTATAACATCACTACTTTTAAAGGAAGAAGATACTCATCTTCAAAGGCTTTCTTAAATCCTATTCTAAAAAGTAAAAGATTAAAATTAATGACAAATACTTATGTAAATAAATTAATAATTAAGAATAATAAAATAGAAGCTGTAGAGTTTATTAATAAAAAAAAGAAAATTAAAATTAAACCTAATTTAGGAACTGTATTATGCGCTGGTGCAATCATGACACCATTTATCTTAATGCACTCTGGTATTGGTAATGTGGAAGATCTAAAAAAAATGAATAAGGAGATAATCATAGATAATGGAAATGTCGGAAAAAATTTTCAAGATCACTTGGGTATAGATTATTTATTTAAAACATATCATCCTACTTTAAACAGCGCTTTAGGAACATGGTTAGGAAGAATGAATGAAATTTATAAATATATATTTTATAGAAAGGGATCTTTTGGTTTAAGTTTGAATCAATCAGGAGGATATGTAAATTGGAATTCTATTAATAAATATCCTAATCTACAAATTTATTTTAATCCCATAACTTATTCCATCTCACATAAAAACAAAAGACCGCTTTTAAAAACAGATAAATTTGATGGTTTTATTATCGGATATAATTCATGTCGTCCTAAAAGTTTAGGTCAAGTATATCTTGCAAGTCCTTATGTAGAAGATAACCCAATTATTGACCCAAATTTCTTAAGTAATGAAGATGATGTTTATGATGTAAAATGTGCTATAAATTTTTCAAAAACATTAGCAAATACTAGTTCTATTAAAGATATAAGAGTTGATAATATAAATAATAATTTAATAGATGGCAGTGAGCAGGAAATGTTTGAACATTTTAAAGAAAATGCAGTCTCTGTTTATCATCCATGTGGAACCTGTAGAATGGATAAAGAAAAATCTAAAGGAGTTGTTTCTGAACGCTTTAAAGTACATGGATTGAATAATTTATGGGTTTTAGATGCTTCAGTTTTTCCAAATATAACCTCAGGAAACATTAATGCACCTGTTATGATGCTTTCTAATATAGGTAGCAAAATCATTATAGAAGATTTAAAAAAACAAGTACAATAATGAAAATAACTAAACTGGAAACTTTTACAAAATCTTATGTTAGCTTTGTTAAAGTGACTATTGAAGATGGATCATTTGGATTTGGTCAAATGTCAACTTACCATGCTGATATAACAAATCAAATTTTTCACAAACAAGTTGCGCCATGGGTCTTAGGAAAAGATTATCTAGACTTTGATGATTTAGCAGATTTTGTTTTTGAAAGAGAGCATAAATTTCCTGGCTCTTATCTCTTAAGAGCTTTAGCAGGCTTAGATACTGCTCTTTGGGATTTAAAAGGTAAGACTGAAAAAAAACCAGTGGTTTCATTAATTGGAGGAAGTCCAGGTAAGCTAAGAATTTATGGCTCTTCAATGAAAAGAGATATTAAACCAAAAGATGAAGCTGAACGCTTTAATAAACTTTTTAATGAAAAGGGAATAAACGCTTTTAAATTCAGGGTTGGATCAGAATGTGGAAGAGGTAAAGATGAATGGGAGGGGAGAACTGAAGATATTGTAAAAACCATAAATCAATCTTTAGATAAAAGTATTGTAAAAATGGTAGATGCAAATAGTTGTTACAACCCAATTCAAGCAATTGAAATTGGAAAACTTTTAGAAGATAATAATATATCACATTTTGAGGAACCTTGCCCATATTGGAAACCAGATCAAACCAAAATAGTTACAGATGCTTTAGGTATTGATGTTACTGGAGGAGAGCAGGACTGCGATTTAAGAATTTGGAAAGATATGGTAAATAGAAAAATTGTAAATGTTTTCCAGCCCGATGTGATGTACTTAGGAGGATTAACAAAAGCACTTAAAGTATCAAACATTATTAAAGACGGTGGATTTATATGTACGCCTCATACTGCAAATTTATCCTTGGTAACGATATGTACTATGCATTTTCTAAAAGCAATTGATAATGCAGGTCCATACTTGGAATTTTCTATAGAGGGAAAAGATTATTATCCCTGGCAACAGAATCTTTTTTTAAATGATCCTTTTAAAATCGAAAATGGGAATATAGAAATTAAAGATATTCCTGGATGGGGGATTGAAATTAATCCTGATTGGCTTAAAAGTTCAGAATATAAAATTTCAGAAATATGATTAAAAATATAATTTATGATTTTGATGGTGTAATAGTAGATAGTGAAATTTTGGCATCAAAAGCGTATGCAAAATATTTTAATGATTTAGGCTATTCTTTAAAAGAAGAAGAATTTTATGATTATGCTGGTATGAAAACAATAGAAGTCATTGATATATTAATTCAAAAATATCAAATTAAGGATAAAGTTAAATTTTCTGACGATATTTTTAAAATTATATCAAATAATTACTTATTTAATTTAAATTTAGTACAAGGTGCAAGAGATTATATTTGCAATTCAAAAAGAAATCAATTTATTGGTTCTAATAGCAACAAGGATAGAATTATTGATGGATTGAAGACAGTCGGTTTGTCGAGTTTTTTTGTTAAAGATAAAATCTATTCTTTTGATATGGTTAAATATCCAAAACCTCATCCTGATATTTACTTAAAGGCATTAAATGATAATTCTTTAATTTCAAACGAAACAATAATAGTTGAAGATAGCGGAGTAGGAGTAAAAGCAGGTACTCAAGCGGGATTAAGAGTTTTTGGATTAACTGCAGGTAAACATTGGCATTCAAATAGAGATAAAAATGAATTATATGATAATGGTGCATTAGAAGTTTTTTCAAATTATGAAGATTTAGCTAGTGCAATAGAAAGTTTGTAATATGGGCCCAGAAATTAGAGGTAATCCCTTATATATATCAGTTTATTTACTTATTGGATCTTATATAATTGGAGAATTTATTTTTCCAAAATATCCACTTGTTTATATCATTAATTTATTAGGTGTATTCTTTATAATTGTAGCACCATTAATATTTTTTTCATCTAGAAATGCATTTTATGCTCATGATGAAAATCCGATACCTCAAACTGATACATCGAAACTTATAAAAACTGGAATATATGCTTACTCACGTAATCCAATATACTTATCTTTTATAATGTTTCATTTTGGAATGTTTCTAACCTTCGAAAATGTAATGTATTTCTTATCTTCAATAGGTTTATTTATTTGGCTAAATTATAAAGTTATTTTAGAAGAAGAGTTGTTCTTGGAGAACAAGTTTAAAGATGAATTTAATAGATATCGTCAATCAGTAAAAAAATGGATTTTATTCTAATATTTTATAATTGAAGTAATTTTTTGATCTTTATTTATTTTTAAAACAATATTAGCAAATTTAGGATAGTTTTTTAACATCCATTTTGTAATTTTTTCATAATGCTGAATAAATAATTTTATTTCTTTAGTTTTCATTTTTTTAGAATTATTGAAATTAGAATAATTATTTTTTTCCTGCTTTATTCTCCATCCCAAAATATATTTAAAGCTAGGAGCTTTTAAGAAAATTGTTTCATCAAATAAATTAAAAAGAGATTTATACTCATTTTTTAATTTATTATTATAAAACTTACGCCATGTATAATTATTATCAAATTTTTTTTCTAGAGTATTAATATTCTTAAATAAATAATTTTTATCAATAT